>NZ_KZ983987.1 GCF_003569785.1 Leucobacter sp. wl10
CCGCGATCCATACACCACTCTGGCGGACGCAACCGCCGTGCGAGGCGATCAGTGCGAGCGCGCTGTCCTCGTAGGCGGTCAGTCCGCCTGCTTCTCCCTCGTTCGCCCAAAGCAGACAACAGAGCGTCACTCCGCCGTCGCTGTCCGCCATGGATCAACCCTACTCGGTTGCGCGCTTCCGCCGTTACTCCCTGGGTGCTCGGCGAAGGGCAAGGCCTTTCTGCGGCGGCCCAGACAACTCGCACTGCAGGTGTTGCGCTACGGCGGAGGACCCAGCACGTGGTCAGATCAGCGGGCGAGAGAGGAGCGTCGCACACGTCGCGGTCTTTCGAATCGACGGCTTGAGAACTTCCGTCATCGAGAGGCCTCGACGCGTCTCCCCGGCGGCGCTACGGGCAACACCGCTACACACCCGAGTGCCAAGAGCCGGATGAGGCGAATCCGCTCCGTTGACTCGGCTGTTGTCCGGCTCATACGCTGGGATCATGGCTGAAGTGAGAGGCGACGCGCCTGCCTATCAGAAGGCCTGGTTCTGGCTGCTGACCGGGCGAGCGGTGGGCGGTAGGGGCTCCTCCTACGCGCCTCTGAAAGCCCAGCGCCTACGCGGTGCACCGTATCGCGTCTGGCAGGCGCTTGCCAGGCGCCGATCCGCACAGCCGGTGCCGATCCTTTACCTCGTGGTCGGTGCGGTTGGTGCGCTCATCGGGCTCATCCTGCGCCGGTTCATCGGGCTGCGATGGTGGATCGCGCCGCTCGCATTCATCGGTGCTGCGTGGGCGTTCTTCTTCTCGTCGATCTGGTGGAAACGCCGTCTCCACACGGGCAAGCTGAGCACCGAGCTCCTGTGCGCCATCGACCCGCGACGAGGCCGAGCGCGTCGGCGACAGGAGCACATCGATCGCCTGATGTCTTCGGGCATCCCCATGCTCGGGTTCGACGGGATTGAAGACGATCCGATGATCGGCGGTATGTCCTGGAGCAGCGACGGCGTGCAGCGGGTAACCGTCCGCTACTCCGAGGAGCGCCAGACGCGGGTGACCGATGCTTTCCAAGCATGGGACGATGCGGGGCAGACCAACGCTCGTGCTCTACTCGAGAACCACCGCATGAGCCGGCTGCTCACCGAGGTCCAATCGCTCCAGGAGCGCACGGCGCTCTTGGAGCGCGCGAGGATCGGGAACGATGAACCGGAATGGGTCGCAACCACGCTCACTATCGACGGGGAGGAGCTGCCCGCATCGCAGATCTCGTCGGATGGCGTGACCGCCGCCTACGTGCGGTCGGGCCGTTACTGGATCTCGGTGCTCGCGCCGGCGGACGCACCGCTGCCTGCCCTGCACGCTCTCGACGGAGCCGAGCGCAGGCGGCTGGCAGAGGAGAGCCCGACTTTTTAGAGGATGGGGAACGACGCGGCGGCCTGTGCGCGCGGGGAGGGCGCGCAGCGCGATGGCTCGACTGATGGCGAAGAGGGCGATGTCGATTGCCACTGCGGCCACAGAGACAACGACCAGCACCGTCGCTGCGGCAACGGAGATGACCCCCACGACGATAGCCGCGAGCGCATTGGCGACCATTACCAGCCTGAGCGCGAGTCGCAGCGGCAGCCGGGTGAGCATCCGCAGGATGCCCCCGGCCCACGCCACCGCGGCGATACCGGCAATCGCGATCAGGAGTGGGGAGAGGACGATCCTGTCGGCGCTCCCTCCGCCAAACCGCGCCGACGGGGCCGCGACCGTGCGACCGGTGATCCGGGATATGTTACTATCTGCGTATGAATGCGGATAATGATGTGAGTGTCGTGAAGCCGCCCCCCGAGTTCATCGATCTGGCGGCCGAGGTGCTGGGGGTGCTCTCCGATCCGACCCGGATCAGGATCATCCTGGCCCTGCGGCAGGCGGATGAACTGTCGGTGAACGCCCTCGCGGAACTCGTCGGGAAGAAGCCCTCCGGGGTGTCGCAGCATCTGGCGCGGATGCGGATGGCGCGCATGGTCACCACCCGTCAGGAGGGCACGAGCGTGCTCTACAGCCTCATCGACGAGCACGCTCTCGCCCTCGTCCTCGAGGCGATCAAGCAGGCCGAGCACGCGGTCTCGAACGGACAGATCCCGCCGCATCACCACGCACCCCGACGATAGTCCTGTCCCGCCGCTTCCGAGAGACCAGGTTCCACGCATGATCGCCGTTCTCCGCAATCCGAGCTACGCGAAGCTGTTCAGCGCGCAGGTCATCGCTCTGCTCGGCACGGGCCTGCTCACGATCGCGCTCGGCCTGCTCGCCTTCGACATCGCCGGCGGCGATGCGGGTGCGGTGCTGGGAGTGGCGATGACGATCAAGATGGTCGCCTACGTCGCCGTCTCGCCCGTCACCGCGGCGCTGGTCGCGCGCCTGCCGCGCAAGCCCGTGCTCGTCGGTGCCGACCTCATCCGGGCCGGGGTCGCCGCCTCGCTGCCGTTCGTGACCGAGACCTGGCAGATCTACGCACTGATCTTCCTGCTGCAATCCGCTTCCGCGACGTTCACCCCGGCGTTCCAGGCCGTCATCCCCTCGGTGCTCCCCGATGAGGGCGACTACATCCGCGCTCTGTCGCTGTCCCGCCTCGCGTACGACCTCGAGTCCCTGGTCAGCCCGATCCTCGCGGCGGCGCTCCTGACGGTGATCAGCTTCCACAACCTGTTCGTCGGCACCGCCGCAGGTTTTCTCGCCTCCGCGGTCCTCGTGATCGCATGCCGGCTTCCCCTCATCGACGCGCCGTCGCCGACGCGATTCCGGGAGCGCCTCACCCGCGGCGTACGGGTGTTCTGGCGCGCAGGCGAGCTGCGCAGCCTCATGGGGTTCAATCTCGCCGTCGCGGCCGCGATGGCGATGGTGATCGTCAACACCGTCGTGCTCGTCCAGGGGGAGCTCAACCGTCCGCAGCTCGATGTCGCCCTCCTGCTCGGCGCCTACGGCGGCGGCTCCATGCTCGTCGCGCTCGGAATGCCGAAGCTCCTCGAGCGGCTGCAGGATCGACGGGTCATGCTCGTCGGAAGCGCCGCACTCCCGGTCCTGCTCCTCATCGGCGCCGGCGTCATGATCTGGCTTCGGGGCGCCCCGCAGTGGGTCGCGCTCATGATCGTCTGGGGGCTGCTCGGCGCCGCAGCCTCGACGATTCTCACCCCGTCGGCGCGACTGCTTCGCCGCAACAGCACCGAGCAGAACCGCCCGGCCGTGTTCGCCGCCCAGTTCTCCCTCTCGCACGCCTGCTTCTTGATCGCCTACCCTCTCGCCGGTTCGCTCGGGGCGGCCATCGGGCTTCCCGCCGTCTCGCTCGTGCTCGCCGGCCTCGGCCTCGTCGGAGTCGCAACAGCGGTTCTGGCGGCTCCGGTCCGCGCTAGGTGAAGTCCACGAGGCCCGCTCGGGCGGCCGCCACGAGAACCTGCACCCGATCGCGCACATGCCACTTCGACATGATGCCCCCGAGGTGCGCCTTGACGGTGCCCTCCGACACGTGCAGAGCGCCCGCGATCTCCGCGTTCGACATGCCCTGCGCGAGATGCTGGAGCACCTCCGACTCTCGGTCGGTCAGGGCCTCGAGCTCACCCGCGCTCGTGGGCTTCGCCTCGCGCACGTGCTTCACGAGCATCGCGGCGATCCGAGGTGAGAGCGAGCTCGTGCCCTGATGCGCTTGCCGCAGCGCGCTCACGATCTCCTCCGCGCTCGAGTCCTTGAGCATGTAGCCCGAGGCGCCGGCCCCCAGCATCGGGAGCACAGTCTCCCGGGTATCGAGGGTGGTGACCGCGAGCACGCAGACCTCGGGCCACCGCGAGGTGATCTCTCCGGTGGCCTCGATACCCCCCATCCCGGGCATCTGCACGTCCATCATGACGATATCCGGGCGGTAGCGCTCGACGGCTGCGATAGCCTCGATCCCGTTCTCGGCTTCGGCGATCACCTTGATCTCGGGCGCGCGCGACACGAAATGCGTGAGTGCCACCCGCACCAGAGGGTCGTCATCGGTAATCAGCACCCGGATCTCGTCCATGGAAAAGATCCTAGTGCCGCGCGAACTAGACCTTTGGCCAGTGATAATCTGCCGCTTCGTCCGATGTGCGTAAAAGTCACAGCCGAAAGGATTGATGTTGTTCAGACTTTTAGCCAGTTAGGGAGGTGTTTTGAGCATGACTTTCTGGAGCAGCCTTGCCCGATTCCTGGGCTTCCGTTGATCTGCACCGCGAATAAGGGATACTGGAGGAATGTCGAGGCGCGCGGCGGCTGAGGTGAAACCCCGTCGTTTCCAATTAGGCCAGGGCGAGCAGCTGAATCGCCCTGAGCGCATCGCATTCATCGTCATCGTGGGCGGTGGCGCGATCCTCGATTTTCTGGGGCTCGTCACAACGCCCGATGCCAATCTGCTTTATACCACGCTGAGTATCGCCACTACTCTTACATTCGCCCTGTACATCTGGTCGCCGCTGGTGGCCACCTCAATGCTCGGCGTAGCCGTGATGCTGTCGCTCTTCGTAGGCGCCCCGACGGGGGGTCTCGTCGCCGGAGCGATCGCGGCGCTGCCCGTCATGCGGCTGGCGACGACACCCGTTATCGTCGGCTACACCGGAGGCCTTCTCGTCTCCACAGCTCTCTTCACTTACAGGTACGGAAACAGCGACACTACCCCGACCAACGTCGCGATGGCTCTCATCGTCGCGACCGTGGCTGGAGGCGTGGGGCTGGCGCTCAGAATGGCTTACGCCCGCGGCCACCGCCTGGAGCACGAGCTCGCCGAACGCGCCGAACGCGAGCGGGAGGCGATCCTCGCCGAGCGCCGTTGGATCGCCGGCGAGCTGCACGACAGCATCGCTCATCACCTCACCGTCATCGCCATGCACGTGCAGATGCTCGATGACGACACGGCGCGCCCCGCATCGCAGGAGGCGATCCGCATCGCGGCGCGAAAATCCCTGAGTGACCTCCGCTTCGTCATCGAGCTGGCGGAGGACGCGCCGCGCGGGACGGGGGTGCCGTCGGGGGATCTCGCGGCCGCCGTAGACGAGGCCGGCGAGGAGTTCGAGGCGACCGGGCACGCCGTCGTGTGCGTCGGGGATCCGGCGGACGAGCGCATTCCGAGGGGTGCCGAGATCATCCTGGCGAGGATCGTGCGCGAGTCGGCGACGAACATCCTCAAGTACGCGGGGCCGGGAGAGGTGCGATTCGAACTCGACATCGGCCCCGGATCGATCGCGCTGACGATTCGCAGTCCTCTGCCGACGACGCCGCGACGCGACCTGCCGTCGACCGGCACCGGCTTGAACCGCATGGCCGAGCGCGTGCTGGGCGTGAGCGGAGAGTTCAACGCCGGCCCCGCCGACGAAGCGTGGCTCGTCTCGGTGCGCCTGCCTGTGGCCTGAGCCGCGAGCCGCCCGCCGTTGTGCGTTGCGAGCGGAAAGACTGACCGAATGTTGAGGGCGATCTGGACGTTCGCACCTGCCGCTCGAACCGGTGGAGTCGTACAGTCGAACCGTGGGCCACTCCCGCTCACGTTCGGATCGGCGCACCTCCAGGATATTCGCCGACCGATGCCACGCAACGGGCTGTGCCTGGGGGATGTGGGGACTGCGGCGATTGTCTCAGGCGCCGTATACGCATAGCCCGTTGCGGCGCACCTCTCTTCGTTCCGGCTCATCCCTCCCACGGCGAGCGGGTACCCGAGCGCCCGGTGCAGCTCGGGATCAGCGGGAGCGTGTCGCGCGGCTTCGTCAGTTTCGGCGGCGACGCCGATGAGGGTCGGCGCCGATCCGCGGGCAGCGTGTTCGGGATACGGACGGACTACTCCGCGAGCGCCGATGAGATCGCCTGCCGCACCGTGCGATGCTCGAACTCGAACCCCGTGCGGTGCAGCACGGCGGGCCGCACCCGGGCGTCGGCGAGCAGCAGCGAATCGGCCGCGTCGCGTCCGAGCCCGGACCGCAGTGCCCAGGCCGGCGCGGGCAGCAGGTACGGGCGGCGCATCGCGCGCGCCAGCTCGCGACCGGTCTCCGAGGCCGAGGCGGGTGTCGGGCCGACGAGATTGACGGGGCCCTCGACATCGGCGTCGATGAGGTGCCGGATCGCCCGCACCTCGTCGTCGAGCGAGATCCAGGGCCAGATCTGCGAGCCGCGTCCCAGTGGGCCGCTCAGCCCCAGGCGCGTGAGCGCGAGCAGCGGCTTCAGCACGCCCCGCCGGTGCAGCAGGGGAGCGGTGCGGAGCAGCACGACGCGCGCCGCCGACTCTGCGGTCAGCGCCTCGCGCTCCCACTCCCGGCAGAGCTCGGCGAGGAAGGTGCGGCCCGGGCCGCTCGCCTCGTCGAGCTCCTCGCCCGGACGGTCGCCGTAGAAGCCGACGGCGGAGGCGTTGAGGAGCGGTGGCGCGTCGCGGCCGAGCTCGCGGAGCGCGGTCGCGATCGTGCGGGTCGGGACCAGTCGCGACTCCCGCAGGGTCTCGCGGTACGCGGACGTCCACGGCAGCCTGCCGATGCTCGCCCCGTTGAGGCAGACCACGGCCGCGGCCCCCTCGAGCACCTCGGGGTCGAGGGGGCGGTCGCCGGTGAGCCACTCCACCTCGTTCGCGGCGCGAGTGGCTCGGCGCACGAGGTGCGTGATCCCGATCCCGTCAGCCTGGAGCGACCAGGTGAGCGCTCCGCCGATGAGGCCGGATCCGCCCGCCATCACCACTCGTCTCTCGATCATCATGCCTCCTTCGCCTGCGAACCGCTCATCGACGGTCGCTCCCGGGGTTCGACCTCTTCCGGTTCCGCGCCTCGTGGGGGACACCGCTCACGTATGCGCCCACCGCGGCGAGCGGGCCGGACTGCGCGAGCAGCGTCTCGCGCCAGCAGGCGACGAGGCCCGTGCGATCGAGACGGGACGGGTGCGGCGGCCGGATCCTCACGGGAGCCGCCCCCGCTCCGGCGGTTCGGCCGCGCGGCGGCCGTGCGCACCGGCCTCCTCGCGCCACAGCCGCGAGGGCCACCAGATCGCCCGGCCGATATCGGTCGCGAGCGCCGGCACGAGCAGCGAGCGCACCACGAAGGTGTCGAGCAGCACGCCGAACGCGACGATGAACGCGATCTGCACGAGGAAGAGGATCGGGATCACCGACAGCGCCGCGAAGGTCGCGGCCAGCACCAGGCCGGCCGAGGTGATCACCCCGCCGGTGATGGCGAGCCCGCGCTGGATGCCCTCCCGCGTGCCGTGCGCCCTCGTCTCCTCGCGCACCCGCGTCATGAGGAAGATGTTGTAGTCGATGCCGAGCGCGACGAGGAAGACGAAGCCGTACAGCGGCACCGCGGGGTCCGCGCCGGGGAGGCGGAGGACGCCGTTGAAGACGAGGGCCGCGACGCCGAGCGCCGTGCCGAAGGAGAGCACGGTGGTGAGCACGAGCAGGATCGGCGCGAGGATCGCGCGGAGCAGCAGCATCAGGATCACGAGGATCACGGCGAGCACGATGGGGATGATGAGCGTGCGGTCGCGGATCGACGCCCGATCGGTGTCGACGGCCGTGGCGGTCACCCCGCCGACGAGCGCGCTCGGCGCGTCGCGGCGCAGTTCGTCGCGCAGACTCACCACGGTGCCGGCCGCGGCGGCGGAGTCGGCGGCGTCGGTCAGGGTGGCCTGCAGCAGTACCCGCCCGTCTCTGACGGTCGGCGCTGGGGCCGGCGTACCGGGAGGGCCGAGGGCCTCGATGCCGTTCTCCGTGACCCGCGCCGAGCCGCTCGGCGAGCCGGCGCTCGTCACCGCGACGCTCTCGACGCCCGCTTGGGCGAGCAGCGTGCCGGAGGCCGCCTGGAACTCCGTCTCGTCGACCAGCACGTAGGCGGGGCTGCCCGACCCGCCCGGGAAGTGCTCGCCGAGGACGGCCTGCCCATCGCGCGCCTCCGACGCCCCGAGCACGAGGTCCGACTGCGGCACCCCCTGGGCCTGCAGCTGGGGCACCGCGGCCGCCCCGAGCGCGAGCGCGAGCGCGGTGACGATCCAGACCGGGCGCGCGCGCCGACGCACGAAGCGCGCCACGCGCGGCCACGCGCCGCGGCTCGGCATGCCGCGCTCCGCTCGCACCGCCTCCGGCTCGTACGCCGGCCGTCGCGGCCAGTAGGCGGCGCGCCCGAACACGAACAGCAGCGCGGGGAGCAGCGTGAGCGCCGACAGCATCGCGAAGACGATGCCGATCGACGCGACCGGGCCGAGGGTGCTGTTCGATTTCAGGTCGCTGAGCAGCAGGCACAGCAGGCCGACGATCACGGTGCCGCCCGAGGCGACGATCGGCTCGAACGAGCCCCTGACGGCGGCGAGGATCGCGGCCCCGCGATCCTGCGCCACGCGCAGCTCCTCCCGGAATCGGGCGACGAGCAGCAGCGAGTAGTCGGTGGCCGCGCCGATCACGAGGATGAACAGGATGCCCTGGGTCTGGCCGCTGAGCAGCAGCACCCCCGCGTTGGCGAGGTGCCAGACCACGAGCAGGGCGGCGCAGAGCGCGAACAGGCTGGTGCCGAGTACGACCACCGGCAGCAGCAGGGAGCGGTAGACGATGACCAGGATCACCAGCACCGCGAGCAGCGCGACGAGCAGGAGGATGCCGTCGATCCCGGCGAACCCGGCCACCAGATCGGCGGTGAACCCCGCCGGCCCCGTGACCTGCACCGCGACGCCCTCGGGAGCGTCCGCGCGGAGCTTATCGCCGAGCGCCGCGACCGCGTCGGAGACGTCGGCCTCGGCGTCGATCGGCACGAACGCCTGGGCGGCCAGGCCGTCCTCCGACGGGATGACCGGTGAGACCTGCCCGGTGACGCCCGCGACCGCCGTCGCCGCTTCGACCGCCTCGCCGAGCCGCGCCAGCCGGTCGTCGCCGAGCGCGTCCGCCGACGAGAAGACGACGACCGCGGGGATGCGGTCATCGCTGAGAAACCCGCCGAGGGCCTGGCGCACCTCGGTCGCCTCCGCAGACTCGGGCAGGTACGACGTCTGGTCGTTGGAGGAGACCTCGTCGACCTTGCCGAAGAGGGGACCGCCCATGCCCGCGGCGGTGAGCCAGACGAGCACGAGGACGGCGGGAAGCAGCACTCGGAGCCAGCGGCGGCCGCGGCGGTGCCGGGCGATGCGACGCGGGGAGCGCCCGGCCGGGGGATGCTCGCCGCTCACGCCCATCGCCCCCTCCCGCCCTTGCGGCCCAGCCTATCCCGTCGGCTTCGTCGCGGAATGCCCGTCAAGCTGAACGCGCACCGAGGCGGGCGGCGTAGCCTCGGGACATGTTCCCCGACGCGATCGAAACCGGTGCGACGCTCGGCGACGCGTTCGCCACCGCCCTTCCCGAACTCGCGGTGCCGTGGCGGGCGATGCGGCCGGAGGATCCCGCCCTTCTCGCGCTGAACGAGCCGCTCGCGCGCGAGCTCGGTCTCGATCCGGACGCGCTGCGCGAGGACGCCGGCGTCCGCTTCCTGCTGGGCAACGAGCTGCCCGATAGCGCGTCGCCCGTCGCCCAGGCCTACGCGGGGCACCAGTTCGGGGTCTACGTGCCCCGGCTCGGCGACGGGCGGGCGCTGCTGCTCGGAGAGGTCGCGGACGCGGCCGGGCGGCCGCGCGAGCTGCACCTCAAGGGCTCCGGCCGCACGCCGTTCGCCCGCGGCGCCGACGGGTTCGCGGCGGTCGGGCCCATGCTGCGGGAATACCTGATGGGAGAGGCGATGCACGCCCTCGGCATTCCCACGACGCGCGCCCTCGCCGTGGTCGCGACGGGGCGGCGCGTGGTGCGCGAGGAGTCGCTCGACGCGCTGCCGGGGGCCGTGCTCGTGCGGGTGGCGGCGAGCCACCTGCGCGTGGGCACGTTCCAGTACGCGCGATCCCTGGGGGATTCCGGACTGCTGCGCCGCCTCGCCGATTTCTCGATCGAGCGGCACTTCCCCTCGCTCGCCGACACGGACGCGCCGTACCTCGGGCTGCTCGAGGCCGTGATCGCCGCGCAGGCGCGCCTCGTCGCCTCGTGGATGCTCGTGGGCTTCGTGCACGGCGTCATGAACACCGACAATATGACGCTCTCGGGCGAGACCATCGACTACGGCCCGTGCGCGTTCATGGACGCCTACGACCCGGCGACCGTGTTCAGCTCGATCGACCACCGCGGGCGCTACGCCTACGGCAACCAGCCCGGCATCGCGCTGTGGAACCTCACGCGCTTCGCCGAGACGCTGCTGCCGCTGCTCGGCGAGCCCGACGAGCCCGAGGCCGCGAAGCAGCTCGCCCTGCGGGCGCTCGACGGCTTCGCGTCGCGCTACGGCGAGGCCTGGTCGGCTGGCGTGAGCGAGAAGCTCGGGATCGCGGCGGCCGACGGGGTCGACGCGGGCGCACTGCGGGGGCTGACCTCCGGCCTGCTGCAGGAGCTGCAGGGTCACGGCGTCGACTACACGAGCGCGTTCCGTGCTCTCGGGGAGGCGGCCCGGGGAGACGACGCGCCGTACCGGGCGCTCGTCGGCGGTGCGCCGGGCGAGTGGTTCGACGAGTGGCTCGCGCTCGATCCTGACGACGCCGCGATGGACGATTCGAACCCCGTGTACATCCCCCGCAACCACCTGGTGGACGAGGCGCTCGTCGCCGCCACCGAGGGAGACCTCGGGCCCTTCGAGCGCGTCCTCGAGGCGGTGGCCCGCCCCTGCGAGCGACGTCCCGGCCTCGAGCGCTATGAGCGGCCCGCTCCGCCCGGATCCAGCCGCCACGTCACCTACTGCGGCACCTGAACGGCCCCGGGGGCGCAACGCTAGGCCGTCTGCCCGGGGTGGTCGCCCTCGGCGATCTCCTCGATCAGCTTGGCGTTGAACGCGGGCAGGTCGTCTGGCGTGCGGCTGGTCACGAGACCCTGATCGACCACGACCTCCTCGTCGACCCAGGTCGCTCCCGCGTTGCGCAGGTCGGTGCGCAGGCTCGCGAACGAGGTCACGGTGCGGCCGCGCAGCACGTCGGCGTCGGCGAGGATCCAGCCGCCGTGGCAGATGGCCGCTACGGGCTTGTGCTGCTCGAAGAACGCCCGGGTGAGCGCGACGGCGCTCTGGTCGAGGCGGATCCGGTCGCCGTTCTCGACGCCGCCCGGCAGCACGAGCGCGTCGTAGTCGTCGGCGCGGGCATCGGCGCTCGCCCGGGCCACGTGCGTCTCGTACCCGTTCTTGCCGCGGATGGTGCCGGTGTTCGTGGAGACGATCTCGACCTCGGCGCCGTGCTCGCGCACCGCGGAGATGGGCCCGGTCAGCTCGGAATCCTCGAAGCCGTTCGTCGCGAGGATCGCCACGCGCTTGCCTGTCAAATGGGACATGGTGCTCTCCTGATGGTCGTCTGCCGGTCGTTCGGACGTTCCCAGCCAAGCGGCTCGCGCGGTGCGCCGGCACCCCGTTGCGGGAACCGGCGGGAGTCGCTATGGGCACGCGCTCGCCGTGGGGATCGAGCGGCCGGGATCATCTCCGGCCGGGTGCGGCGAGCCGCTCGATCGCGGTGCGCAGAGTCTGCTCGTCCTTCACGAAGGTGAAGCGCACCCAGGACGAGAGGGCGGTCGCGGCCCGCGACCCCTCGCGGCAGAAGGCGGAGACCGGCACGCACGCGACGCCGGAGCGCTCGGGCAGGGCGCGGGCGAACGCGGCCCCGTGCGGCGCCTCGGGCGTCAGGAACGGGCTCGCGTCGGCGCACACGAAGTACGTGCCGCCGGGGGAGACCGCGTCGAAGCCGGCCGCGCGCAGGCCGTCGAGCAGCAGGTCGCGGCGCTCGGCGAGCGAGTCGCGCAGCTCGGCGATGTCGCGGCCGCCCTCCAGGAGCGCCCGCGCGATCGCCGGCTGGAACGGCGCCCCGCCCGTGTAGGTGAGAAACTGCTTGACGGCCAGCACGGCCTCGATGAGATCGGCGGGGCCGGTGACCCAGCCGATCTTCCAGCCGGTCAGCGAGAAGGTCTTGCCCGCCGACGAGACGGAGAGAGTGCGCTCGGCCATGCCGGGCAGCGTCGCGAGCGGTGTGTGGGAGAGCCCGTCGAAGGTCAGGTGCTCGTAGACCTCGTCGGTGACCACGACCGCGTCGACGCGCCGGGCTGCCGACGCGATGGCGCCGAGCTCCTCCGGGGAGAGCACGGTCCCGGTCGGGTTGTGGGGCGAGTTGACGAGGATCAGGCGCGTTCGCGGCCCGACGGCCGACTCCAGCGCGGCGGCGTCGACGCGGAAGCCGCCGGCGTCGGCCACCAGCGGCACGGTCACGTGGGTCGCTCCGGCCATCGCGATCACGGCGGCGTAGGAGTCGTAGAACGGCTCGAGCGTGACCACCTCGTCGCCGGGCCCCGTGAGCGCGAGCACAGCCGCGGCGATCCCCTCCGTCGCGCCCGCCGTCACGAGGACCTCGCGCTCGGGGTCGGGGTCGAGGCCGTAGTGCCGCCGCTGATGCTCGGCGACCGCCGAGCGCAGCTCGGGGATGCCGCGGCCCGGCGCGTACTGGTTGGCGCCCTCCCGGATCGCCCGCACGGCGGCCTCGCGGATCCACTGCGGCCCGTCTGCGTCTGGGAAGCCCTGGCCGAGGTTCGCGGCGCCCGTGCGCAGGGCGAGCGCCGTCATCTCGGCGAAGATGGTGGGGCGGGTCGAGCCGTCCGGCGAGACGAGTCCGGCCGCCTCCGCGGCGGCGCGCCATCTGAGAGTCATGCTCACGAGTGTATTGGCGGCGCGGCGGGCGGCGGGGCCGGATCGCTGGAATCCCGCCGGGCCACACCGTAGGGTGGAGGCATGGCACGCATCATTCTCTTCGGTGGACACGGCCGGGTGGCGCTCCTCGCGGAGTCCCTGCTCGCGGAGCGCGGCGACTCGGTGACGGCGGTGATCCGCAACCCCGCGCACGAGCACGACGTCCGGGCCGCGGGCGCCCACCCGCTCGTCGCGGACGTGGAGCAGCTCGACGCCGACGCGCTCGCGGAACTCATCGTCGGGTACGACGCCGTGGTGTGGTCGGCCGGTGCGGGCGGCGGCGATCCGGCGCGCACCCTCGCCGTGGACCGGGACGCGGCGATCCGCAGTGCGGACGCCGCCGCCCACGCGGGGGTGTCGCGCTACGTGATGGTCTCGTACTTCGGCTCCTCGCCCGAACACGGGGTCGATCCCGAGCATCCGTTCTTCCACTACGCGGAGGCGAAGGCGGCGGCCGACGAGCACCTCCGCGCATCCTCGCTCGACTGGACGGTGCTCGGTCCGAGCGCGCTCACCTTCGACGAACCGAGCGGCCGGATCGACACGCGAGCCGAGACCTCCGACAGCGTGTCCCGGGGCAACGTAGCCGCGGCGATCGCGGCGGCCCTCGCCGACGACGGCACGATCCGGCGCACCATCCGCTTCAACGACGGCGAGGTGCCCGTGGCGGAGGCGCTGCGAGCGTAGCCGTCCCGATCACCCGGGCTGCGCCTGCGCCGACTCGCCGACCGGCCCCCGGCCTCCCGGCCACTCGACGTCGGCGACGAAGTCGGGGTGGCGGCGCAGCCAGGCCGCGACGAAGGGGCAGCTCGGCACGATGGTGCGCCCGAGTTCTCGCGTGCCCTCGAGGGCGTTCGAGACGAGTGCGCCGCCGAGGCCGCGGCCCCCGAACGCGGGGTCGATCTCGGTGTGCGCGAACTCGAAGACCGCCCCGCCGTCACGCTCCTCGTAGGCCGCGAACCCCGCGGGCTCGCCGTCCACCTCGATGACGAAGCGCCTGGCCTCGGCGTCGTGCCGCACGGTCGTGCTCTGCTGGTCGTTCATCGTCGCCTCCTCGGGCTCGGGGCGGGGCGCGGGGCACCGCCGCGGTGCTGGAGCCCCACTCTCTCACCGTTCCCGGGGAATCGACCGTGCGAGCCCTCGGCGCGTCGCGTCCGCGCGCTCACCCCGCCGGGCGGTTGACCGGCGACTCGGGAGCGCCCGTCGCGAGCAGCGCCACGGCGTTCTGCGCCTGGATGCGCACGTACTCGATCTCCGTGCGCGCCGAGAAGTAGGCGATGTGGGGCGTGAGCACGACGTCGTCGCGGCCCAGCAGCGGGTGATCGGAGGTCGGCGGCTCCTGGTCGAGCACGTCGAGCGCCGCCCCCGAGAGGTGCCCGGAGTCGAGGGCGTCGGCGAGCGCCGCGCCGTCGATGAGGCCGCCGCGCGATACGTTGACGAGCACCGAGCGCCGCGGCATCTCGGCGAGGAACCGCGCGTCGACCATGCGCTCGGTCCGGGGCGTGAGCGGCAGGTGCAGCGAGAGCACGTCGGCGCTTCGCCGCACCTCCTCGAGCTCGACCCGCCTCACGTCGAGCGCCGCGAGGTCGGCGCGCACCTCCGGGGTGTCCGGCAGCAGCGGGTCGTAGCCCATCACCGAGCCGAAGAGCGGTCGGGCGATCCGCGCCAGTTCGCGCCCGATCCTGCCGAGACCGACGATGCCGAGCGTCGTCTCGCTCAGGCGCGGCGGCGCGGCCGCGGCGCGCTCGTTCCAGTCGACCGGGTTGGCGGACGCCGTGTAGAACGGCAGCTGGCGCACGCTGCTGAGCAGGATCGCGAGCGCGTGCGTCGCGACCTCCTCGGTGGCGGCGCCGGGCACATTGCTCACCCACACGCCGCGTTCGGTCGCCGCGTCGACGTCGACGTAGTCGAAGCCCATCGACATGAGCGAGACGATCCTCAGCTGCGGCAGCGCCTCGATGATCTCGCGCGTCACGGGGGCGTAGCCGGGGAGCAGCGCAACGGCGTCCCGTGCGCCGGCGATGATCCGCTCCGGGTCGCGGGTTCCGAGCACCCGCACCTCGAAGCCGTGCCCCTCGAGCAGCCGGATGCCCGGTGCGGGATCGGTGTCGTCGACGTCGGTGTAGACGGCGAGCGGTCGCGTGCGCCCGGCGGTCATGCCGCGGCCTCTTCCGCGAGGTCGAAGGTCGCCTGATCGATGTGGATGAGCTGCAGGCCGCCCTCGCGCGCGGCGGCCTCGACGGCCGTGCGCAGCTCGCCCGGGGAGCCCGTGCGGCGGCCCGTGCCGCCGAACGCGTCGGCGACCGCGACCCAGTCGGGCTGCAGCAGGTCGACACCGACCGGGGCGATCCCGGCGTCGGCCTCGTTCTGCTTGATCTCGGCGTACCCGCCGTTGTCGACCACGATCACGGTGACGTCCTCGCCCTGCTCGACGACGGTGATGAACTCGTTCATCGAGAACATGAGCGCGCCGTCGCCGGTCACGACGAACGACGGCCGCCCGGGCGACGCGATGCGGGCCCCGAGCGCGGCGGGCAGCCCGTAGCCGAGCGTGGCGTAGGTGGTCATGTACGGGGTCGAGTTCGGCTGCGACGCGCGCAGCACGTTCAGCAGGCCCCAGTAGGCGATCTGCGACGAGTCCGTGGCGACGATGGCGTTCTGCGGCAGCGCCGCGGCGATGGCCTCGGCGAGCGCGGTGTTCTCTGGGGACAGCTCCGCGCACTCGTCGCGGGCGGCGGCGCGTGTCTCGGCGGCGCCGGGGGCTCCGTCGAGCGGCTCGCCCTCGCCGAGCTCGGCGGCGATCGCGGCCAGGACGGCCCTAGCGTCGCCCGCGAGGCCGACCGTCGCGGGCTGGTTCTTGTCGAGCTGCGACTCCAGCAGGTCGACGCGGATCACCGCCCCCCGCGCCTCGAGCCGGTCGACCCACAGCTCGGCCGCGCCGAGCTTCGACCCGACGACGAGCAGCACGTCGGCGTCGCGGGCCCGGCCTCGCGCCGCCGGGAGGCGGAGATTGGAGCCGAGCGACAGCGGGTGGCGTTCGTCGAGCACGCCCTTCCCGTTGCCGGTGGTGACGACCGGGGCGCCGAGCCGCTCGGCGATCGCGCGCAGCTCGCCGGTCGCGCCGCGCGATCCGCCGCCGGCGAGGATCACGGGATCCTCGGCCGAGGCGAGCAGCGCGGCCGCCTCCGCGATCGCGGAGGCGTCGGGCAGCGGCGCCGGCGCGAACTCCCGGGCGGCGAGGGCCTCGGCGGCGATCCCCGTCTCCTCCTCGAGCAGGTCGAGGGGCAGCTCGATGTAGACGGGCCGCGGCCGCGTCGTCGCGAAGAGCTCGAACGCGTCGTGCACGGCCTCGACGGCCTCCTCCGCGGTCTGCACGCGGCGACCCCACTCGACGATGGCGGAGGCGGCGCCGAGCTGGTCCTTGGTCTCGTGCAGCGTGCCGACGTCGGCGAACTCCTCCCCGCGCGCCGGGCCGGGGGAGAGGAGGATCATCGGCCGCGACTCGCAGTACGCCGTGCCGGCCGCCGAGAGCGCGTTCAGCAGCCCCGGCCCGCTCGTCGTGATCACCACGCCGGGCTTGCCGGTCTGCAGCGACCAGCCGTCCGCGGCGTACCCGGCGCCCTGCTCGTGCCGGGAGGTGACGGGGCGGATGCCCAGCTCCTCGAGCGGACGGTAGAACTCGAGGTTGTGGGTGCCGGGGATCCCGAACACCGTGTCGATGCCGTAGCGCCGCAGGGTCTCGACGATGACCCAGCCGGTCGTGCGTCTGCGAGTGGTCTGCATGCCTGAGAACCTATTCCTTTCCGGGGGTGTCGACCGCGGTCGTATCGGTGCGGGCCGTGAGCGAGCCGGTCACGGGCGCAGCGTCGGAGTGCTGCGGGGCGAACCGCACGCCGATGAAGGCCGAAAGGGCGAGCACGCCGAAGAAGGCGACGACCGACCAGAAGTTGCCGTCGGTCGCGATGAGCAGCGCAGAGGCGATCGCGGGCGAGAGGCCGCCCCAGACCGCGGCGCCGATGCCGTAGGAGAGCGACATCGAGGTGTAGCGCGACTGGGGTCGGAACATCTGGGCCATGAGGGTCGACAGCGGGGCCCAGGCACCGCTCAGGGTGACACGGATCAGGATGACGAACAGCCAGATGAGCCCCACGTTCTTCGCCTGGATCGAGAGCACCAGCGGGATGATCACGATGAAGGATGGGATGATGCCGAGGTACATCACCATCTTCGGGCCGATCTTGTCGCCCAGGGCCGCGATCGGCAGGGTCACGATCATCTCGACGAGCGAGGCGATCGTCATGGCGCCCAGGATGATCGACGGGTCGAGACCGATCTCGGGGGTGTCGGCGTAGTTCTGCACGAAGGTGGTCGCGATCACATAGCCGCCCGACGACATCGCGATGATGCCGAAGCCCAGCAGGATCGGCAGCCAGTTGTTCTTGAGCGCGAAGAGGAGCGGCGTGGACTGCTCGTGACCCTCGACCTTCTCCTCGAACACGGGGGTCTCCTCGACGCGGTAGCGCACCCAGAAGCCGACGGCGATCAGCACGATGCTGAAGAGGAACGGCACGCGCCAGCCCCAGCTGAGCAGGGCGTCCTCGCCCAGCGCGGAGAGCGCCCAGAACGCGCCCGTCGCCATCATCGCGCCGAGCGGGTTGCCGACCTGCGTGAAGCCGCCGTAGAACGTCTTCCACTTCGGCGGGGCGCTCTCGACGGCCATGAGGCTCGCGCCGCCCCACTCGCCGCCCACGGCGAGCCCCTGGGCCATGCGGCACAGGATGAGCAGGATCGGGCCCCAGATGCCGATGGTGGCGTAGCCGGGCAGCACGCCGACGAGGGTCGTGGCCACGCCCATGAGGATCAGGGTGATGGTGAGCGCCGGCTTGCGGCCGAGCTTGTCGCCCACGTGCCCGAAGATGATGCCGCCGATCGGCCGCATGAAGAAGGCCACGGCGTAGGTGCCGAAGGAGGCCAGGGTCGCGAGCGCGGGCTCGGCCTCGGGAAAGAACACTCGCGGGAAGATGATCGCCGCGGCGGTGGCGTAGACGTAGAAGTCGTACCACTCGATGGAGGTGCCGACGAGGGCGGCCATGCCGCCCCTCAGCGCTCTCTTGTGGGAATTCGGCGCTGCGGCCGTTGATGAGGACATGTGAGCTCCTTTGCTGGGTGCCTGCGGGTGCGTCGCACCGCTGTGTGAATGGTAACGCTGTGGGGCGGGCCGACCGGTCGACCCGCCCCGGGGGGAGGATCAGCGGGCGAAGACGCGCTCGCCGCCCACCCAAGTCGAGGTGACGCGGATGCTCGCGAGGCTCGCCGCCTCCGTCTCGTACGGGTCGCGGTCGAGCACGGCGAAGTCGGCGCGCTTGCCCGCCTCGATGCTGCCGAGGTCGTCCTCGCGGCCGAGGGCGCGGGCCGCCGAGATCGTGTGCGCGCGCAGCGCCGTGTCCAGCGACACCGCGAGGTCGTCCGGTCCGAGCTGCGTGCCGCGACGGGTGACCCGCGAGACGGCTGCCTGGACGGCCTCCATGGGGCGCGGATCGGCGACGGGCGCGTCGGAGGAGATGGTGACAGGCACGCCGGCGCGCTCGAACTCGCCCAGCGGGTTGAAGCGCTCGCCGGGGGTGCCGATGGCCTGTTCGACGCCCTCGCCCCAGTTGTAGTGGTGCTGGGGCTGGTTGACGGGGTAGATGCCGGCGTTCGCCATGCGCTCGATCTGCTCGGGCGTGGGCAGCCCGCAGTGCTCGATGCGGTGACGGGCGTCGGGATCCGGCCGCTCCGCGAGCGCGGCCTCGATGGCGCCGATGACCATCTCCAGCGCCGTCGGCGACTGAGAGTGCGTGGCGGTCTGCAGGCCGACGCGGTGCGCCCGCTTGATGAGCTCGGTGTATTCGCCCGGCTCGTGGTACAGCTGCCCGGTGCGGCACGGGTCGCCGACGTATCCGTCGGGGAAGTAGGCGGTCCAGCCGCCCAGGGTGCCGTCCGAGTAGAACTTGATGCCGGCGAAGCTGAGGTGCTCGTTGCCGAACTGGCCGTGCAGGCCCATCTCGACGGCCTCGTCGAGCAGGTGCGAGAGCAGGTACATGCTCACGCGCACCTTGAGGTCGCCCGACTCGGCGAGGCGCAGGTACATGTCGAACTCGCGGCGGCTCACCTGGGCGTCGCCGATCGTGGTCACGCCGCCGGCGAGGAAGTTCTCCTGCGCGGCCGCGAGCTGCCGCCTGTGCTCCTCGGGCTCGTCGGCGAGGTGGAAGTTGGGGCCGTGGTGCCCGATCTTCACGCCCTCGAGCCCGGTAAGCACGTTGCACGCGGCGTCGGAGAGCTCGCCCGTGAGCTCGCCGTGCTCGTCGCGGAAGAACTCGCCGCCCTTCGGGTTGGGGGTGTCCCTCGTGACGCCGTACAGCTCGAAGGTGTACGAGTTGACCACACCGCCGTGGCCGGACGCGTTCATGAGGTAGACCTCGCGGTCGGTCGCGACCTCGTCGAGCTCGAAGCGGGTGGGGTGGCGCCGCTCCGCGAGGTTGCGCTGCTCGTAGCCGTAGCCGCGGATCGGGCGGCCCTCGGGCAACGACTCGGCGGCCCGGCGCAGCAGGTCGACGATCTCGGGGATCGATCCGGCCCGGTCGGGCCCGCAGTCGACCCAGCTCATCATCTGGCCGAGCATGAGCGGGTGGGCGTGCGCGTCGATGAACCCCGGGACGACGGTGGCGTCGCCGAGGTCGATCAGCTCGGGCACGAGCGCGCTCACCTCGGCCGACGCCGCGCGGCAGGCCTCGACGGCGCCGACGTGTCGGATCCGGTCGCCGATCACGAGGAAGGCCTCCGGGGCGCTGCCCGCCGCGTCGAGCGCGTGGATGCGGGCGGCCGTGACGATCTTCGGCGCGGCGAGGGGCGGCGCCTGGGTGAACGCGAGCTTGCGCAAGGTGTGAACTCCTTCGTGTCGGATCGATACGAGGGTACGCGCATGCGCATCGATGCCGCCAGCAGAAAATGTTTCAATGAGACGAAGAGTGCAGATATGTCGTCAGAACAGCGCATTTGCGCGTATACCGGTGATCGCGGGCGTGACATTCAGTGTTTTTGTCATGTGCTGACGGAGGATTTCTGGCATGATCCCGGTGTGGACGATTTCGACGAGGACCTCATCAGGGCGCTGCAACTCGACGGGCGGGCTCAGTTCTCGACGCTCGCCGCCGAGCTCGGGGTGCACCGCTCGGTCGTCGCCCAGCGGGTCCACGAGCTGATCGGCTCGGGGGAGATCAGGATCCTCGCCGCCGTGCATCCGCGCGCCGTGGGGTTGCCGATCCAGGCGAACCTGCAGCTGCGCATCAGCGGGCCCACCTCGCCGGTGTTCGAGCGGCTGCGCGAGCTCCCGAACGTCGTGTTCCTATCGGAGATCAGCGGGCAGTCCCAGGCGGTCGCCGAGGTGTGGGCCGCCGATCTCGACGACGTGGGGCGCTCCGCGCGGGCGATCCAGGCGATCGACGGGGTGGACGAGGTGCAGTTCGCGCTCTACGATCGCGTGCTGCGCCGGCTGCGGCTCGGCACGGACCCCGACACCGCGGATCTCGCCTTCGACGACTTCGACATCGCGCTCATGGCGCAGCTGCAGACAGACGGGCGCCTCACCTTCGGCGAGCTCGCGAGGCGCACGGGCCGCTCGGCCTCCGCGTGCCGCGAGCGCGTGCTGCGGCTGCTCGAGTCGGGCATCATGCGGATCGGAGCCGTGCGCAGCCGCCGCAGCGCGACGATCTCGGTGCTGTCGGGCATCGGGATCATCCTGCGGGGCGACGGCCACGACCCCGCCTCCGCCGAGGAGCTGCTCCTCGGCATCCCCACGATCGAGTTCGCCGCGCGCACGCTGGGCCGCTACGGGCTCATCGCGACGATCGCGGCCCGCTCGCTCGCGGATTACACCGAGATCGTCCGCACCATCCGAGCGCACCCCGGGGTGCGCGTCGTCGAGACCTGGATCCACGCCTTCGTCTGGCTCGAGCGCTACGAGTGGAGCCTCGACCGACTCGAGCGCAGCAGACGCCCCTGAGCGTCGGCGGTCGGCCAGCCGAGGGGCTCTCCCCGGCGCACGCCGCCGTGCTCGCGCAGAATGATCCAGTTGAGCGGGGCGCGAGGGCGCCGCGGGGGTCAGGCCCCGCTGGCCGCGGCGTGCCCGTCGGCGGGCTGCTGCCCCGTGAGGGCCTGGATCGCGGCCATGATGCGCTCGGTCGCCTCGCGCCGTGCACGGCCGGCGGGCATCCCGGCCAGGTCGTCGAGCGGAACCGGCGGCCCGAAGCGCACGGCGACCGGATCGGGGCGCCCCGTCTCGGGATCGCTCAGCTTGCGGTTGGTGCCCACGAGCCCCACCGGCACCACGGCCGCACCGGTCTCGAGCGCCATCCAGGCGGCACCGGCCCGCCCTCGGTAGAGGCGCCCGTCGCGCGAGCGGCTGCCCTCGGGGAACACCGCGAAGACGTTGCCCGCCGCGAGCACCTCGCGCCCGGCGTCGAGGGCGGCCTGAGCGGCGGAGGAGGCCTCGCGGTGCACCGGGATCGCGCCGATCTGGCGGAAGAACCAACCGCCGAGGCGCGAGTGGAACAGCGAGGCCTTCGCCAGGAACTGCACCTTGCGCGGCGAGAAGGAGGGGATGAGGATCGTGTCGAGCCCCGAGAGGTGGTTGCTCACGAGCAGCACGGGTCCGGCCGGCGGGACGTGCTCGCGGCCCGCGATCCGGGGCCTGAAGCGCAGCCGCAGCAGCGGCCGCAGCACCGCGCGCCCGATGAAGAAGACGGGGCCCGGGCGGGCATGGGACGGTGCGCTCACGCGTCGAGCCTACTCTTCTGGCGCCGGTCGCGCGGGCGGCTCAGCGTGCTGGTTCGCGATCCGCTGTCGACGTCGTCTGCACCTGGCGGTCTGTGTTCTGACCGCGTCTGCGGCGCATCCCGACACGAGCAGCACCGCGCAGACGCACCCCGCGGCCGCGAGCATCCTCCTCACCACGCTTCGACGGTGTATCGGAAATGCGAATCTGACGCCCACGAGGCCGCAAGGATCGCGGACTCAGCTGCAGCACAGGCCGCCAGGGCACGTACGATCGCCACGTCCGCAGTTCGGTTCACACCTCGGGATGCTCAGCACGCACCCATCTGATGAGCAGTTCGAAGACCTCGCCGTCAGGCCCGCCCATCGGTCCGCATTCGCCGCGTGCCAGCGCATCCTCCAGCAGCGCGACGGCCTCCGCCGAACAACCTGCGACCTCGAGCGCCAGCGCCTTTCGTAGGAGATCCTGCGGTGTTGCTCCGGGCGGCGTCGCTCGGCGCACGAACTCCAGGTATTCGGACGGTCCCGGGGCCGCACGCACGAACTCGGCGCGCAACGACTCGAAATCATCGAGCACTGCTCCGACCACGCCCTCTGGATCGGCCTTGAGAGACACCGCATGTGTGCCGCCCCCGATCTCCAGCGGAGATGAACTGAACGCGCCGTCGACCCTCAGACTGCGGCGCTTCGCAGCACTGAACTGTTCCTTCGGCATGAAGGCCGCCCACAGCACGTCGTCGACTGCGAGAGGCTTGATGCCGCAGTCCCAGTGCACGCGCAGTGGATCTGAGGGGACACCGACCAACAGCGAGACCGTGGCGACGAACGCACCGTCGTCGTTGTAGGCCCACCCGCTGACAGTCCTGAGCCCTCGACGGCGGGCGGCATCCCGAAAGCAGCTGCTCCAGTTCCTATTGACTTCCTTGCGCGTGATCACGGCCCCAGACTAACCGGCCCGGCGCGATCCAGACCACCAGCTGTCCACCATTTCGTTCCGCCGGGTTCCGCCTGCGCCTACGGCTCGGGTCCAGGACCTCGTCCGATCCCCAGCAACCGGTCACGATAGCGTGCGTCGCTTCACCGCAAGAATCTCCACCGGCTGACCGGTGATCTCAGCGATGAGGAAGATATCGCCGCTTCGGCCGCGGAGAACGAGCCGTCGGCGCTTGCAGGTGGGGGCCATTGCTGTGGGCTGCTCCCTTCGGGATGCTCCCGCTGCGCCAGGGTCATGCTGTGAGCGAGGCGCGCAGATGGGTGTAGTGCTCGTCAGCGTCCACCAGCTCGACTGCACCGGCGCGGACGTCGGAGAGTCGCCGGGTGGCTTCGGCCCGCCACGCCTCATCGACGTCGCTCGTGTCGTCTGCGTCGTGGAGGCTATCGAGCAGGGCGTTGGCGACGACCGCGCGCTGATCGGCGTCGAGCGCGAGCGCGTCTCGAATCAGGGTTGCGGTGTCCGGTGCCATGCCTCCGTGTGTATGTCGAACGGCCGACAACCAGCCAGAACCTCGTGGTGGGCAGGCCGGTCACGTCGGTGGCAGCGCCGAACGGATGCCGGTACGGGAGACTGCCCTTACTCGTAGGCGGCGTGTCGGCCCGTCGCGGCGAGGGTCGCTGCGGCGGGGGTCGCGCTCGACTGGTTCGGAGAGCCGCCGCTCCCGTTCGACTGCTTGTTGCCGAGCGCTCTCCACCCGCCGCCGTCAGGGATACGATCGGGTTTCGTCACGTCCATGTGGACAAGCTCACCGGGCCGATCTCGTTCATATCGGATAGTGGTGGTCTTCGACCCTCGGATCAGCTCCCCGGTCATCGGGTCCAAGCGGGTCAGAAGCGGCATCCCGTGACGAGCCAAGACACGGGGGACCGTTCTCGGAGCAAGACCGGTTCGGCGGGCGATCTCGTCACGGCTGCAGTGTTCGCGATGTCGGGTCCGGATCACCGGCTGTTCGAGGCGCGGCGGGGTCTTCGTGGGCGAGCTGCGGGGTCGGGAAGAGCGGTCTCCGAGACCAGCTGGACCCTCGATCCCGTGGCGGCTGATCCGGCGGGCCACGCAGCGGCGCGAGATGCCCATCGCGGCAGAGATGTGGGCCTGTTTCCAGCCGTGCTGGTGGCATTCGATGATCAGCCGCCTACCGGCTGGGGTCAATCGGGCGTCACGGTGGGTCACGAGAACCTCCGGGAACGGGTGAAGACGTTAGACATCTCCGCTCAGTCCGGAGGTTCTCCTATTCCGCAAGCCCCGACCCTGAAACCAACCTCATGACCAGGTGCATCTAGCGCCTCTCGTACTGCCTGGCCCGACCGAGCAGACCCGAGAAGCGGAAGGGCGCGCTCGTGACGCGCGGCGTCTCGAGATCCTGCGTGCTGGGGAAGACCCGGCCGTGCAGCTCGCGGTACTCCGCCACCTCGAGCGGCGCGCGGGCGTTCAGGGCGGCGGCGACGCGCTCGGCGCGGTCGCGCCGAGCGTAGCCCGGCCGCACGGTGCCGGTGAGGAACTCGCTCACGCTGCCGGAGCCGTAGCTGAACATGCCGATGCGCCGGCCCGCGAGGTCGTCGTCGTGGTCGAGCAGCGCCGCGAGCGCCGCGAACACCGAGGCGGTGTAGCTGTTGCCGAGGCGCCGATTGTAGATCGAGCCCGTGAAGAGCCCGGTGTCTCGCGCGTCGCCGGCGTTCGCCTGCTCGGCGGCCGTCAGCGCCGCGCTCAGATCGGCGCCGGTGTGCCGGGCGAGGCGCTGCTGCCCCTTCTTCGCCATCTTGGTGAACGGCTGGTGGTACAGCAGCCGGTCGATCTCGGCGATGCCAGGGCCGCCGTGGGCCTGCAGGTCGTCCCAGGACCCGGTGAGGGCGTCGAGGTAGGCCGAGACCGACAGCGCTCCGTCGACCACCGCGGTCGAGGAGTCGTTGGGGCGCCAGAAGTCGTCGACGTCGTCGGTGTAGAGCCCGGTGGCCGGCTCGATCTCGACGAGGGCCGGATCGGCGCTCACCAGCAGCGCCACGGCTCCGGCGCCCTGCGTCGGTTCACCGGGCGAGTCGAGCGCGTAGCGCGCCACGTCGCTCGAGATGACGAGCACGCGTTCGCCGGGGAAGCGGCTCACGATGCCGATCGCGGCCTGCAGCGCGGCGGTGCCGCCGTAGCAGGCCTGCTTGAACTCGGTGACGCGCACGTGCCTGGGCAGCCCGAGCAGTCGATGCACCGACACGCCCGCGGCCTTCGACTGGTCGACGCCCGACTCGGTGGCGAACAGCAGCGTGCGGATGCCTTCGGCGCCGTTGCGCTCGAGGATCGGCAGCGCCGCGGAGGCGCCCATCGTGATGATGTCCTCGTCGGGGGCGGGGAAGCTCATCTGATCCTGCCCGAGCCCCAGATGGTACTTCGCCGGGTCGGTGCCGTTGTACTCGGCGAGCCGGGTCAGGTCGAGCACGTGGTGCGCGGTCGCGAGTTCGAGGTCGTGAATGCCGATCGAGGTCATGCGCTCGGCGTCTCCTTCCGCTCCATGAGCAGGTGCGCTTTCATGAGCTCACCGGGGTTGGTCTGGGCTGCGAGCAGCGACAGTTCTCCGCAGAGCACGGTGGCGGCCATGAGCGCGGCCAGGCGCCGGGCGTTCGCGCCGGGCTCGCGCTCCTCGCGGCACCCGAGCCGCTCGAGGTTGGCGTTCACGTGCGCGAGGTGCTTGCCGTTTCCGACCGTGCCGACGATGAGGTGCGGCAGCGTGCACGAGAAGTACAGGCCCTTCTCGCGCTCCTCCGCGTAGGTGATGCCCTGGGAGCCCTCGACGATGTTGGCCGCGTCCTGGCCCGTGGCGAGGTAGAAGGCCAGCAGCATGTTGGCGTAGTGGGCGTTGGCCGAGCGGATCGCGCCGGCGATCGTGCTGCCGACGAGGTTCTTGCGGGTCGAGAGGTCGGCGACGCGGCGGGCGGTGCTGCGCAGGCGGCGCTCGACCACCTCGTGGGGGAGCAGGATCTCGGCGACCACGTTGCGGCCGCGACCCAGGATGCCGTTGACCGCGGTGGCCTTCTTGTCCGAGCAGAAGTTGCCCGAGATGGAGCCGTAGTCGAGCCCGAGCCCCCACGACAGCACGCGCTGCATGAGCGCGTCGGACGCGTTCGTGACCATGTTGTGCCCGGAGGCGTCGCCGGTGAGGAAGGCGAAGCGCACGAAGAGCAGGTTGCCGACGACCTCGGTGTGCGCTTCCAGCAGTTGCGCGTGGCGGCTGCCCGCCGAGACGACCTCTTGCAGCTCCGGCAGGCGACTCCGCACGGTGCGGGCGGCGGCCTCCGCGTCGACCGCGCCGTCGGCGACGAAGATGACCGAGCGGCTCATGCGCTCGCCGACGACGACCGTGCGGATGCCGCCGGGGATCTCGCGGGAGATGCTCGCGCCGCGGCCGACGGAGGGCCACAGCGGGGTCTCGTAGGTCGCGAGCGGCACGGCGATCTCGGCGTGCGGGACCGCCGCCGGATCGGAGTCCGACGCGCTCGCCTCGGCGATGGCGTCGCCGCTGACGCGCAGCGGCCCGACCCAGCGGGTCGGTATCTCGGTGACGAGGGTCTCGGAGTCGTTCACGGCGTCTCTTCTCTGGAAGCGGGGTCTGCGGGGGCGGGGCGGATCACGGCTCGGTCGGCGCGATCCCGCCGTCTCAGGGGCCCGAGCGGGCGGCGAACGCGGCGGTGTCGATGCTGCGCAGGCGGCAGAACTCGCCCAGCCTGCCTCGCACGAGCAGGTCGGTCGAGGCGAGCTCCGCCGGGGTGGCGGCCCCGAGCAGCGCGAGGATCGCGGTGGTCTGCCCGATCCAGCGCTCGATCAGCGGCACGAGTGCTTCGGCCCCGCCCTGCAGCACGGCCTCGAGGAAGACCCCCGCTACGCCGACCGCGCGGGCGCCCGCGGCGAGCGCCTTCACCACGTCGAACGGGTTGCGCACGCCGCCGGAGGCGAGGAGCGCCGGCCCCCGTTCGGGGGCGTCGAGCAGGCACGCCATCGCCGACTGGCCGAAGCCGGAGAGCATCGAGAGGTCACCGCCGCTGCGCCGCGCCTCCTCGTCGTGGCGCGCGTTCTCGATGCGCAGGAAGTCGGTGCCGCCGGTGCCGCTCACGTCGGCGACGCGCGCCCCGAGCCCGGCGAGGCGCTCCAGCGTGCGGCGGCTGAGGCCGAACCCCACCTCCTTGACCACGACAGGCACGGGCGAGGCCGCGATGACGCGCTCGACCGAGCGCTCCCAGCTCGAGAAGTCGCGGGTGCCCTCCGGCATCGCCGTCTCCTGCACCGCGTTGAGGTGCAGCTGCAGTGCGTCCGCCTGCAGCAGCTCGACGGCCCGCACGGCGTCGTCGGCGCTGCGCCCCACGCCCAGGTTGGCCATCACGAAGCCCCGGGGGTTCTCCTCGCGGATCACCGTGAAGCCGCGCGCCGCCTCGGGGAGGTCGAGCGCCACCGACACGGAGCCGCAGGCCATCGGCATGCCGGTCTCCCGCGCGGCGACGGCGAGTTCCCGATTGATGCGGGTGGTCCACTCGGTGCCTCCGGTCATGCCGTTGGCGTAGAAGGGCGTGGCCCAGCGCCACTCGTCCACGCGCACGGCGACGTCGACGAGGTCGGCGTCCACGCCCGCGAGGGCGTGGTGGACGAACTCGACGTCGTCGAACTCGTTGTAGCCGGGAGCGTCGGCGCGCTGGTCCCGTGCGAGGCGCACGTGGTCGTCCTTGCGCGAGGCGCGGTCGCCGTTCACGGGCGCCTCGTTCTCCGGTGCCTCACTCATGGCCCCCTCCAGCTTCGCTCGTGCGCTCCGGTGCGCTGACGCCCCCGGCCGCGGGGTGCGCCGAGAGGGGAAGCGTCAGGATGCCGTGCGCCTCCCACTCCCGCAGGATACCGTTCGCGTCGAGATCGGCGGGAGCCAGCGCGATTCCGCAGTCGCCGCCGCCGGCGCCCGACGGCTTCGCCGCGGCTCCGTGCTGCTCGGCGATCTCGCAGAGGGTGCGCAGCCGGTCGGTCTCGATCCGGATCCCGGCCGACTCGCCGAGCCCCTGCAGCAGCCGGCGGGCGCGCCGCACCGCAGCGAGCGCCGCGGGTCCGTCCCGGTGGAGGAGGGCCGCGGACAGCCGGTCGACGCAGTCGCGACTGGCGTCGACGAAGGTGGCGCCCGGCCGCTCGGCGGGAGCCGTGCGCGCCGCGCCGCCGACGCCCGCGACGAGCCGCTCGGTGGAGGCGGGCGAGCCCGTCCAGCCCACGAGCAGCCGCAGCGCCTCGGGCCGGGGGAGCGGGGTCGCGCCGCAGCCCGACCACACGTCCGATTCCAGGGTCGCGGCGATGCCGTGCTCGGCGCGGTGGGCGCGCACCGCATCCCGATCCGGCGAGACGTAGCGGATCCAGCCGCCGAACGTGCTCGCCGCGAGGTCGCCGCCCGAGGCCCGGGGGGAGACCTCGACCGTCGCCAGCAGCGCGAGCCTGAAGCGCCGCTCGAGGTCGAGACCCAGACCGTAGAACTCGTCGAGCGCGGCCACGACCGCGGCGGTGACGGCGGCCGACGACCCGAGGCCGAACTTGCGGCCGTCGGCGTCGTCGAGCTCGCTGCCGATGTCGAGGTCGAAGTACCGCGGGGGCAGCCCGCGCTCGGCGCGCAACCGCTCGACGGTGGTGATGGCGGAGAAGACGTAGTCGAGCGGCTCGTGCTCGTGGACGATGCGTCCGCTGTCGCGATCCCGCACCCAGATCGCGGGGGCGCGCCCGTAAGCGCTCGAGCGCACCCGACCCTCGCCGCTCGCCTCCGTCAGACGCACGGAGAGGTAGCGGTCGACGGCCACGAGCACGGCCGGCTCGCCGGGTTCGACCACCGCGTACTCGCCCGCCACGTAGAGCTTGCCGGGGGCCCGGGTCTCGATCATGCGGCGGCCCCGCCGTCCGGGATCAGCTCGGCGCCGGAGCCCGGCCCCACCACCCGCACGCGGCCGAACTCGCGCAGGGCCGCTGCCACCCCGTCGGCGTCGGCGGGCCGCGCGATCACGCAGACGTTGGGGCCCGCGTCCGCCGTCGCGTAGGCCTCGACGCCGCGATCCCGCAGCCGGACGACCGCGTCGAACACGGCGATGCTCGTCGGCGACAGGTAGCGCACGGGCGGGTCGGCCGACTGGATCACCGCGTGCAGACGCAGCGCGTGCGACTCGGTGATGCGGCCGATGCGCGTGAAGTCGCCGTCGCGGCACGCCTCGAGCATGGCCTCGAGGCTCCGCTCGGTGCTCGACACCCACGCCCCGTAGAACGGGGACGTGAGCGCGGTGAGGCGCATCGCCTCGCGGCTCGAGACCGCCTTCTGGCGCTCGTCGACCGTCACGATCGCCATGCGCATGTCGGGTGCCTCGACGGGCTCCGCGAAGGAGGTCTCGTCGCCGTCCCCGGCGTGCCAGACCGCGACGCCGGGAACGATGGAGCGCGCGGCCGATCCCGAGCCGCGGCGCGCGAGGCGGCTGAGCGAAGCAGGGTCGGACGGGAGGCCGTAGGCGGCGGAGGCGGCGGTGGCGAGCGCCGCGAAACCCGACGCCGACGAGGCGAGCCCCGCCCCCGTCGGAGCCTCGTTGCGCGAGCGCACGATCGCCCGCGCGGCGGAACCGGCGCGCTCGCGCACGAGATCCAGGAAGCGGGCGACGCGGTTCAGCCGGTCCCCGCCCTGCTCCTCCCCGTTCAGCTCGAAGCGGTCGGCGGCGGCGCGCGCGTCGAGCGTCACCGCCGTGGTCGTGGCGAAGGCGTCGAGCGTCAGCGAGAGGCTGCCCGCGGCCGGGAGCATCAGCGACTCGTCCCGCTTGCCCCAGTACTTGACGAGGGCGATGTTGGGAAAGGCGCGGGCGGTGGCGGTACCGGTCGCGGTCATGCGGCGGCCACCGTGGTGGTCCAGGTGCGGGGCGCGCCCGCGGCGCGCAGCGCGAGCGCGATGTGCTCGGCCTCGTCCTCCGAATCGGCCAGCGCGAGCACGCATCCGCCGAGCCCGCCGCCCGTGAGCTTGGCGCCGTGGGCGCCGGCTGCGTGCGCGGCGTCGACCAGCGCGTCGAGCTTCACCGTGCTCACGCCCAGGCGCCCGAGCAGCTCATGCGCCTCGAGCATGCGCGCGCCCAGCGCGCTCCGATCGCCGAGTTCGAGGTCGAGCAGCGACCCCTCGGCGAGGTCGGAGAGCTGGGAGATGGCGCGATCCATGCCCGCCGGATCGGCGGTGCGGCGCTCGCGCACGCGGGCGACGGCCTCCGCCGTGGAGCCGGGCGCGCCCGAGTCTGCGAGCACGAAGGTGAGCGGGGCGCCCACACCCGTCGTCGAGACTCGGCCGCGGTGGAAGCGAATCGGTCCCGCGGCGGCCACGGCCCGCGCGTCGATGCCGCTCGGGTTGCCGTGCGCGACCCGCTCGGCGCGCTGCACGATCTCGTGGAACTCCTCGGGGCCGAGCTCGACGCCGGCGAGGTCGGCCGCCGCCCGAGCCACCGCGGCGGCGACGGCCGCGCTCGAGCCGAGACCGCGGCCGTGGGGAATGGCGCTGCGGACGCGCAGCTGCACATGCTCGCCCGCCGATCCGACGCTCGCGAGCGCCGCCCGCACCGCCGTGATGACGGGGCGCAGCAGCTCCGGCGCCGTCGACGCGGTGCCGGCGAAGAGCTCGCTCTCGATGCGCAGCTCGGCCCGGGGCGTCGGGCGGATGGCCGTCTCCACCTCGAGCTGGTGCAGGGGCACCGCGATGGCGGGCGCGCCGTAGACGACCGCGTGCTCCCCGAAGAGGATCGCCTTCGCGTGCGCCGTGCCGACGCCGACGCGCCGGTCGCCCGGGGCGTCCGCCGCTGACGGGTGGGGACGCATCGGAATGGGGAGGTTCATGCGGGTCCGTTTCGATCGACCTCCGCCACCGGGCGCGGCGGCGGACATGCAAGAAGAGGGACGGACATCGCCGTCCCTCTTCCGCCAGTTCAAATGTCTAGTTTACGCCAGGGCCCATCCCGGTGCCACATGTTCGCGATACACCATGCCGCGCGCGGGCGACAACCCCTTCCGGGTCCGGCTGCGGGCAGGGCTAGGGTGGTATCGACGGCCGCTGCCAGATCGACCGCAGGGGAGGTGCCGCCGTGATCGAGTTCGACCGCGTGTCGAAGGTGTACCCCGGGAGCGTGAGCGCGGTGGAGGAGTTCTCCTGCGTCGTGCCGTCCCACCGCACGGTCGTGCTGGTGGGATCGTCCGGATCGGGCAAGACGACGCTGCTGCGGATGGTGAACCGCATGGTCGACCCCACTTCGGGCCGCGTGCTCATCGACGAGCAGGACGTGCGGGAGCGCGACCCCGTCGAGCTGCGCCGGTCGATCGGGTACGTCATGCAGCACGGCGGCCTCCTCCCGCACCGCACCGTGATCGACAACGTCGCCACCGTGCCGGTGCTCTCGGGCGCCTCTCGGCGGTCGGCCCGCGCGGCGGCGGCCGGCCTGCTCGAACGCGTGGGGCTCGATCCCGCGCTCGGCGAGCGGTATCCGCGTCAGCTCTCGGGCGGGCAGCAGCAGCGCGTGGGGGTGGCCCGCGCGCTCGCCGCCGACCCCAACATCCTGCTCATGGACGAGCCCTTCGGCGCCGTCGATCCGATCGTGCGGCGCGAGCTGCAGCGCGAGCTGCTGCAGCTGCAGTCGGACCTCGGCAAGACCATCGTGTTCGTCACGCACGACGTCGAGGAGGCGTTTCTGCTGGGCGACGAGGTCGTGGTGCTCGAGAGCGGGGGCAGCGTGGCGCAGCGGGGCGCCCCCGCCGAGATCCTCGCGGCCCCGGCGAGCGACTTCGTGCGCGAGTTCGTGGGGACCGATCGCGCGGAGCGCCGGCTGCGTGCGATCGAGCTGGACGGCCGGCGGGTCGCGCTCGACGGGGAGGGCCGGCCGGTGGGAGTGCTGGACTGATGCGCTGGTTGTTCGCGAACTGGGACACGGTGGCGGGCCTCGCCGTCGACCACCTCCTGCTGAGCGTGCCGGCGATCCTCGTCAGCGTGCTCGTCGCCGTACCCGTGGGGCGTCTCGCGTTCCGCAGGCCCCGGATCGGCGGCCCGCTGCTCTCCATCGCCACGCTCGCCTACGCGATCCCGGCGCTGCCGCTGCTCATCATAATCCCCGCGGTTCTCGGCACCTCGCTGCGCTCCTGGCAGACGATGGTCGCCGCGCTCGCCGTCTACGGCGTCGCGCTGCTCGTGCGCACCGCCTGCGACGCGTTCGCGGCTGTGGACCCGCGGGTGCGCGACGCCGCCGTCGCGACCGGGTACTCGCCGCGGGGCCTCTTCTGGCGGGTCGACCTGCCGCTCGCGGTGCCCGTGCTCGTCTCCGGCGTGCGAGTGGTGACGGTCTCGACCATCAGCCTCGTCACCCTCGGCGCGCTGATCGGCGTGCCGAGCCTGGGCACGCTGCTGACGGATGGATTCCAGCGCGGCATCGCCGCCGAGGTGTGGACGGGGGTGCTCGCGACGGTCGTGCTGGCGCTGCTGCTCGACGCGGTGGTGCTCGGGATCGGCCGCGCACTCGTCCCCTGGAACCGCCGCTCGGGCGGGCGCCGAGCGGCGGCGAGGATGCGCGTCGACGCCGCGCGCATCCCGGACGAGGCGGCCTCGTGAACCTGTTCGGGGAGGCGCTGGCCTGGCTCGCCGACCAGTCGAACTGGTCGGGGCCCGGCAGCATCCCCCTCCGCACGCTGCAGCACCTCGGCGTGACGGCTCTGGCGCTGGCGATCGCCGCCGCGTTCGCGCTCCCAGCCGGCGTGCTCATCGGGCACACCCGCCGTGGCGCGGGCCTCGTCGGGGGACTCACGGGAGCCGCGCGAGCGCTTCCCACGCTCGGCCTGCTGACGCTCTTCGGGCTCGCCCTCGGCATCGGTCTCTCCGCGCCCCTGCTCGCGCTTATCGTGCTCGCGATCCCGTCGCTCCTCGCGGGCGCCTACGCCGGCGTCCAGGCCGTCGACGCGTCCGTGCCCGCCGCTGCGAAGGCCATCGGCTTCACCCCCGCCCAGGTCATCCTGCGCGTCGAGCTGCCGCTCTCGCTGCCCGTCATGCTGGGCGGCGTGCGGGCCGCGACGCTCCAGGTCGTCTCGACCGCGACGCTCGCCGCCTACACGGCCGACCTCGGGCTCGGCCGGTACCTCTTCGCGGGCCTCAAATCGCGCGACTACGCCCAGATGCTCGGCGGCGCGCTGCTCGTGGTGGCGGTGACGCTGCTGCTCGAGCTGCTGCTCGCGGCCTGCCAGCGCTCGGCGACGGCGCGCTTCGCCCGGCCGGGAGGCGGGGCGCGCGCATCCCGGTCTCCGCGTCCCCGCTTCGCCCCGTCGCGCACCGGCGCCCCCGATGCCGCCCGATCCCGATCCGCCAGACTATTGACCACCGACCGAGAGGAACCCTGATCATGCTCCGCCGCCCCGCCCCCGCCCCCGCCCTCCGCAGGGGCGCGCTCGCCGTCGGTGCGCTCGCGCTCGCCGCGGCGCTGCTCGCCGGCTGCTCGAGCGGCGACCCGCTCGCCGATTCCGGGACCCCGAAGAAGGGTTCCGGCGACGCCATCGTCGTCGGCTCGCAGGACTACTACTCGAACGAGATCATCGCCGAGATCTACGCCCAGGCACTCGAGGCCGGGGACTACAAGGTCGACCGCCAGTTCCGCATCGGGCAGCGGGAGGTGTACCTGCCCGAGATCGAAGCGGGATCCATCGACCTGTTCCCCGAGTACACCGGCAACCTGCTGCAGTACTTCGTGCCGGACGCGAAGGAGCGGCTCTCCGACGACGTCTACGCGGCGCTGCAGAAGGCGATGCCCGACGGCCTGCGCGTGCTCGACCAGGCGCCGGCGACCGACCAGGACACCTACGTGGTCACGAAGAAGTTCGCCGACGAGTGGAAGCTGAAGACGGTCGAAGACCTGAAGAACGTCACCGTGCCGCTCACGTTCGGCTCGAACTCCGAGGCGGAGTCGCGCCCCTACGGCCCCGCGGGCCTCGCCGAGACGTACGGCATCGAGGGCGTGAAGTTCACCCCGATTGAGGACAGCGGCGGTCCGCTCACAGTGAAGGCGCTGCAGGACGGCTCGATCCAGTTCGCCAACATCTACTCGGCCGATCCCTCGCTCGCGGCCAACGACCTCGTGGCGCTCGAGGACACGAAGGGCATCTTCCTCGCCTCCAACGTCGTGCCGGTCGCGAGCGACCGCGTCGATGACGGCGCTGCGAAGATCATCGACGGAGTGAGCGCCGCCCTGAGCACGGAGGACCTCGTCGCTCTGAACACCCGCAGCGTGGCTGACGAGCTGGCCGCCGACCGCATCGCGGGCGACTGGCTCGCCGAGAAGGGGCTGGTCTGAGAGAGATGAGCCGCACGCGCATCATCGCCCCCGACCTCGCGATCATCGGCTCCGGATCAGGCAACTCGCTCGTCACCCCGTTCTGGGACGACAAGCGCGTCGTCATCGCCGAGCGCGGCGTCTTCGGCGGCACCTGCCTCAACGTCGGCTGCATCCCCACCAAGATGTATGTGCGCCCGGCGGCGCTGGCGCGCGGCCCCGAGGAGGCCGCCCGCCTCGGCGTGACCCAGCGCACCGAGGCGGTCGACTGGCCCGGCATCCGCGATCGCGTCTTCTCACGCATCGACGCGATCTCCGAGGCGGGGGAGCGCTACCGCGCCGAGGAGCTCGACCACGTCGACCTCATCTCGCAGGGGGTGCGGCTCACCGGGCCGCGCTCGTTCACGGCCGACGACGGCACCCGCGTCGAGGCCGAGCAACTGGTGATCGCGGCCGGGTCGCGCCCGGTGATCCCGGACATCCCGGGCATCGACCTGCCGCAGGTGCACACCTCCGACACCGTGATGCGGCTCGACGAGCAGCCGCGGCGCGTGCTCATCATCGGCGGCGGGTACATCGCCTGCGAGTTCGCCGGCATCTTCTCGGGGCTCGGATCCGAGGTCGTGCAGGTGGTGCGCGGTGAGCGCCTGCTGCGGGGGCTCGACGCCGAGATCTCGGAGCGCTTCACGGCCGAGGCCGCGCGGCGCTGGGAGGTGCGCCCGGGGCGCCTCGTGCGGGCCATCGAGACCGGCGGGACCGGCGTCGTCGCGGAGCTCGTGCACGCGGGGGAGGCCGGCGGCGTCGCCGAGACCGGAACCGGGGAGACGGAGCGGATCGCGGCGGACATCGTGCTCGTCGCCGTCGGCCGGATCCCGAACTCCGACCTGGTGGGCGCCGCCGAGGCGGGCCTCGACCTGCACCCGGACGGCCGCATCGCGGTCGACGCCTTTCAGCGCGTGCTGTCGGGCGGCGAGCCGGTGCCCGGCCTCTACGCCCTCGGCGACGTCAGCTCGCCGCACCAGCTCAAGCACGTCGCCAACCACGAGGCGCGCGTCGTGGCACACAACCTCGAGCATCCGGGCGACCTGCGCGAGTCGCGGCTGGAGCCGGTCCCCGCGGCCGTGTTCAGCGACCCCGAGCTCGCCGCGGCGGGGCTCACGGAGGCCGAAGCGGTCGAGGCGATCGGCGCCGAGCACGTCACGGCCAAGACCCAGCGCTACGGAGACACCGCCTACGGCTGGGCGATGGAGGACTCGACCGGCGTGTTCAAGGTGGTGGCTGATCGCCGCGACGGGCGGATCCTCGGCGCCCACGCGATGGGCTACCAGGCCTCGAACCTCATCCAGATCGCGGTGATGGCCATGAGCTTCGGCATCGACGCGCACGCGGCGGCTCGCGGGCAGTACTGGATCCACCCGGCGCTCATGGAGGTCGTCGAGAACGCGCTGCTCGGCCTCGAGGTGCCGCGGGGATCGGCGCTCTGACGAGACCCAGGCGGCGGCCCGCCGCCGCGGGCTCGGGCGTCAGGGGCGCGCGCGAAGCGCGGGGAAGACGATCTCGGCGTTGAGCGGCGCCATGTCGGGGCGCGGCACCGTCGGGTCGACCCACTCGAGATGCTCGATCTCGGCCCGCGCCCGCGCCGAGGCCGCCGCCGCGACGAAGGGGTGCTCGAACACCGACGCCTCGACCGTGTGCCCGGGCTCGTTGGCGGCGGCCGCGCGGAACACGCCCAGGGCGCTCAGCCGGCCTCGGTCGAGCGCGATCCCGAGCTCCTCCTCGAACTCCCGCACGGCGGTGTCGCGCGGATCCTCTCCCGCCTCGTGCTTGCCGCCGGGCAGCATGAGGGAGGCGGTGCCCCGCTTGCGCACGTTGAGCACACGGCCGTGCTCGTCGCGCATCACGACCGCGCTGACGCGGATGACCGGATCGGGATCGGTGACGCTGCTCACCCGACGAGCCTACTCCGCCGCGAGCCCGGCATCGGCCCCGTCGCCCGTTCTGCGACGCCTCGCGCGGGCTAGAGCCTCATCCCCGCCGTCGCGATGCGCACGGGCCCGCCGAACTGCTCGGCGGCGAGCCGCAGCGCCTCGGCGCTCGCGGAGCGGTCCGCCAGGTGCGTCACGAGCAGGGAGCGCGTTCCGACCTCGAGCGCGATCCTTCCCGCCTGCGCGGCGGTGAGGTGGCCGTGCCCGGCGGAGTCGGCGTCGGGCTCGTCGATCCATGTCGCTTCGCACACGAACAGATCGGACCCGGCCGCCGCCGCCCGCACGCCGGGGCAGTCGCCGGTGTCGGATGAGAACGCCACGGCGCGCCCGGCTCGTTCGAAGCGCAGAGCCGCCGAGGGCACCGCGTGCCGGGCCTCGAACGAGATCATCGTCCAGCCCGGCAGCTCGTGCCGCGTGTCTCCGTCCATCTCGAGCGTGGTCACCCGGAACGACTGCTCGATCGGCCGGTGCATCCCGGGAAGCGTCGGGATGCCGTAGAGCTCGTCGAATCCGCGCAGCGCCTGCTCGGCGCCGCGCGGCAGGTACAGCGGGATGCGCTCCCTCGCGGCGGGAAACGTCCAACGGTAGGCCCAGGCCATGAGATCGAGGCTGTGGTCGGCGTGCATGTGCGTGACCACGATCGCACGGACGCGCTCGAGCTCGTACCGCGCCGCGTAGGCAGCCATGGTGCCGGGGCCGGCGTCGACGAGGATCGCGCCGAGCTCGCTGTGCAGCACGTACCCCGATGCGGGACCGGAAGCGCTCGGTGCCGTGGCGTTGCATCCGAGCACCTCGAGCCCGAAGTCTCCCCCGCTCATACGAGACGCACCTCCTCGGGCCGAAGCGCGACGTGCACGGTGCGGCCGATCACCCGATCGGGGGAGACGAGCACGTCGCAGGCGTGCCGTTCGTCGAGACGGACCCGCAGGCGGGTGCGATCCCCGGCGAACTCGACGTTCGCGACCCGCGCCTCGATACCGCCCGGCTGCGTCTCGGGAACGATGACGAGGCTGTCGGGCCTCAGGAGGAGCCTCCCCTCGTCCCGGCCCCGCCTGAGACGCTTCCCCCCGTCGAAGCTCCAGCGACCGTCGAGCGCCGTGGCCTCGCCGTCCCGCCACGCCACGTCGAGCATGAGCGCGCCGGCCAGGAAGTCGGCGACGAACGAGTCGGCCGGTTCGTTCCACAGCTCCTCGGGGGTCGCGTGCTGCACGAGCCGCCCCTCCCGAAGAATCGCGATCCGCTGCCCCAGGGCCATCGCCTCCCCCTGGTCGTGGGTGACGATGATCGTGGTGTACCCGGCCTCCGAGATCAGCGTCGCGAGCTCCCGCCTGAGCCCGCTGCGCAGCTGCGGATCGAGCGCGGAGAGCGGTTCGTCCATGAGCACCAGGTCGGGATCGACGGCGAGGGCTCGCGCGAGCGCCACCCGCTGCCTCTGCCCTCCCGAGAGGGCGGAGGGCCTACGGCTCGCGAACGGGCCGAGCTGCGTGAGGTCGAGCATCTCGGCGACCCGCTCGGCGATGGCCCGTTTCGGGATCCTCCTCGCGCGCAGGCCGTAGGCGATGTTGTCGGCCACGCTCATGTGGGGGAACATCGCGTAGTTCTGAGGCACGAGACCGATGTTGCGGCGCGCCGGAGACAGCGCGGTGACCTCCCGCCCGTCGATCGCGACGCTTCCGCTCGAGATCTCCGCGAGGCCCGAGACCGCCCGGAGCAGCGTGGACTTGCCGCAGCCGCTGGGGCCGACGAGCGCGAGCACCTCGCCCTTCCCGACGGCGAGCGTCACGTCGTGCAGCGCCTGCACCTCGCCGTAGTGCACGTCGACGTGCTGGATGCTGACACCATCATCGACCATGGTGGGCCTTCTTTCGATTCGTGGCGTTGCGCGCCCACGCGATGAGCGCGATCACGATCGCCGCGGAAACACTGAACAGGATGGTTTCGGCGGACGCGATCTCGAGCCGACGCGTCTGGTACGCGTCGAAGAGGGCGAACGGCGCCATCGGGGTCGCCGGAGGGTTCACGAAGAACGAGACGTTGAACTCGCCGAGCGACAGTGCGAACGCCATGCCGCTGGCCTGGGCGATGGCGACGCCGGCCCAGGGAACGGTGATGGTGCTCAGCGTGCGCAGGGGCCCCGCGCCGAGGCTGCGGGCCACCTGCTCCGCCTCGAGCAGCCGGCTGGAGCCCAGGACGGGCACGAGCGCCGCGAGGGTGAAGGGCAGCGTGAAGAGGATGTGGCCCGCGACGAGCAGGACGCCGCTCGGCCGGAGAGATGCGTAGGTTCCGATCAGTGCGATGGAGATCGCGATCCCCGGAATGGCGAGCGGCACGGTGGCGAGCAGCGTCGCCGCCCGGGCGAGAACCGTGTCGGTGCGCGCGACCCACCAGGCCAGGCTTCCGCCGATCAGAAGATTCGCGACCAGCACGATCAGGCCGACCGTGACGCTGCGCAGCATGCTCGGTCCCAGCAGCCTCCACCCTTCGGCCAGCCAGTCGAGGGTGAAGCCGCCGGCGAACGGACCCCGCGAGAAGTCGACGCTGGTCGCGGCGACGAGCGTCGCGAGGAACGGGACCAGCGTCGCGATCAGGATGACCCGGGTCCACGTGAGCGCCGGGCGCCTCATGAGGCCGCTCCCTCGGGCGACCTGCGGCGATTCAGGTACGACGCTCCGGCCTGTCCCGCCACGAGGAACAGCACCGAGAGCACCCCCAGCACGACCGCGGTGGCCGAGGCCGTCGCCACGTTGTAGCCGGCCGAGCTGAGCGCGTCGACGACGTCGAGCGGCAGAAGCCGCACCCCCTGCGACAGGGTGGCGATCGTCCCGTATCCGCCGAGCGCCGTGGCCAGCGCGGTGCCGGCGCTCTCGACGATCGCGGGCAGCAGCAACGGCCAGGTGATCGTGCGGAACACCCGCCATCGCGGCGCCCCCAGGGAGAGGGCGGTTTCCGAGAGCGCGGGGTCGAGCGCCTGCGCGGCCCCGCGGAGGGGGCCGATGATCCTCGGCAGCGAGAAGTAGACGTAGGCGATGAGCAGGCCGGGCAGCAGGTAGGCCATGCCCTTGACGGCCGGGAGCAGTTGCGCGATGAGGCCGGTGTTGCCGATCAGCACGATGAAGAAGAAGCCGACGACGGTTCCCGGGAGCGCGATCGGCATCGTCGCGATCGTGTCGACGACCTCCGTGCCGCGACCGCGCCGATGGCGCGCAGCGGCCTCGAGCACGTACGGCACCGCGATCGCGATGGTGACCGCGACCGAGACGACGGAGACGAGGATCGAGTTCCAGGTGGACTCGAGCAGCGCCGGAGTCGTGAAGACGCTCGAGAGGTAGTCGAGGGAGAGGCCCTTCTCCTCGGCGAGCCCGGTTTCCCCCACGCCCAGCGCGTTGCGCACGAGCACCGCCAGCGGCAGCACGGCGAAGGCGAGCAGGAACAGGCAGGCGGGGGCCGCCGCGAGCCACCCCGCGCGGGAGGAGGGACGCAACTACTTGCCCACTCGTTCGACGTACTGGGCGACGAACTGCGCTTGCACCTCGCCCTGCTTGACGTAGTCGACGGTCCTGGCGCGCTCGTAATCGCTCTGGGGCAGCATCTTCGCCCGCATCTCCTCGGGGATCTCACCGATCACGGGCCGCATGTAGCCCTTGGCGAACAGGCCCTGTCCCTGCTCGGAGAAGTAGAAGTCGAGCAGCTCATCGGCGTTCTCCGAGTTCGGAGCTCCGTTGACCTTGCCGACCACGTAGGGGATCTGCAGGCTGCCCTCGGCGGGGATCACCACCTCGACGTCCGAGCCCTGGTCCCGCAGCTGATAGCCGTTGAAGTCGGTGTCTATGAGGATCGGGATCTCGCCCTGCCCGACCTTCGCGGTCGCGGTCTGGGCGAGGGTGACGGCGCCGTTCGCCCGCAGCTGCTCGAGGTACCCGAGTCCCGGCTCCCAGTCGTCGAGACTGCCGCCGAGGGCCTCGTTCACCGCGGTGGCGACGGAGTAGCCGACGGCCGCCTGGGACGGGTCCAGGTACCCGACCAGGCCCGAGTACTCCGGCTTGAGCAGGTCCTTCCAGCTTTGAGGGGTGGGTAGGCCGTTGAGGGCGCGCTTGTTGACGATGAACGCGACCGTTCCGGTGTGCACCGTGTACCAGAGCCCGTCGGGGGACTTCAGCTCGGCGGGGATCTGATCGGCTCGCGCGGGGGTGCTCTTCTGCAGCACGCCGGCGGCGGCGAGCTGCTCGCCGAAGGCGATGCCGACGTAGGCGGCGTCTGCGACGGGCGCCGACTTCTCGGCCTGCAGCGCGGCGAGCGTCTGCCCGGAGTTCTTGGGGTCGTTCGGCGCCGCGATCCCGGTCTCCGACGTGAAGGTGGATAGCACCTCGCCGAAGTTGCCCCACTGCTCGGGGGAGTTGTAGGTGATGACGACCTCATTCGACGCCGGGGCGCCGCCGGAGCCCGTGGACTCGCCCGCCGCTCCGCCGCCTGTGTTGCCGCAGCCGACGAGGGCCGTTGCCAATCCGACCGCGATGATCGACACCGAAACCCTGCGCATCCACGACATGCTGTTCCCTTCCCTCGGAGACGCCCTGCGCGTCACCACGGCTCCATGCTGCAGCGTGCCAAATCGTTATTGCAAGTCGATCGCCGAGGGTTTCACGGGCGGACGCCGCAGCGTCAGCGCGGGTTCACGCTCCATTCATCCCCGGTTGAGGGCGACCGAGTCACCTCGCACCAGCCGGGTCGGCAGCGCACGGCTGCGCGCGTCTCCACCCGCGGCGAGTGCGAGCAGCGCTCGCGCCGCGGCGCGGCCCACCTCCTGGCGGTCGACGTGCACGGTGGTCATGGGAGGATCGAAGAGCGCGCTCGTCGGGATCGAGTCGTGGCCGATCACGCTGATGTCGCGTCCGATGCGCAAGCCCCGCTCCCGCGCGGCTCGATACACCGCCGACGCGGTGTAGTCGGAGTTCATGAGGAACGCCCGAGGCCCTCCGGGGTCGTCGAGGACGGCCCCCACCCTCTCCGAGACCGTCGCAAAGGTCAGCCGGCTCTCGATCAGCTCCCCGCGGATCGCCCACTCCGCGCAGAGCTCGAAGAACCGGTCGATCCGGTCCGTGTCGGCCTGGAGCTTCCGGGGGGCCCCGACAAAGGCGACGCGACGGTGGCCGAGGCGCCGGAACTCGCCGAGGGCCTGCTCCACGGACGCCGAACCGTCGGGCCCGACGGTGATGCTCCCGGATCTCGGCGCCGTGTTCAGCAGCACCAGCGGAACGTCGGGCGCGTGCGCACCCCACCACTCGACCGCCGTCGATCCGCTGATCGGCGCGAGCGCCAACGCGGTCACCCTCGCCCGCGACATCCGCTCGACGGCGGCCTGCTCCCGGTCGCGGTCGTAGTTCGAGTCGATGATGAGCAGCGAGCTGTCGGCCTCGGTGCACACCTCATCCATTCCCCGGATCACGTCGAGGAAGTAGCTGTTCGAGAGGTTCCGGACGACGAGCCCCACATCGGTGCCGTGACCGACCCGCAGCGCACGCGCGACCTGATCGGGGCGATACCCGAGGCTCTGGGCCGCCGCGCGCACGCGCTCGACCGTGCTCTCGGCTACTCTGCCGGTGCCGTTCAGCGCCATGCTCGCCTGAGCGGTGGAGATCCCGGCGGCACGAGCGACATCCCGCAGCGTCAGAGGTCGAGCCATGTCGCAAACTCTACCCGTGGCCGTGGCCGTGGCCGTGGCCGTGGCCGTGGCCGTCGGCGGAGCGGGCCTCTGCGTGCGTGCGCGGCGCTTCGCTCGCGAGTGTCATCGCTCGGCGCCGGCGTCGCGGGAGAGCGCCGCATAGTCGGCGAGGCTCAGCCGGTCCGCGATCACGGGAAACTCCGCGCGCACATCGGCGACGCGGCCGGGGTCGAGATCGACCACCAGCACCTCCTCGCCGTCCCCGCACTCGGCCACCACGCGCCCCGACGGATCGACGACGCGGCTGAACCCGCCGAGCTGCACGGGATCCTCCGCGCCGCCCTGGCTGCCGCAGGCGTTGCACGCGAGCACCCAGAGCTGATGCTCGACGGCCCGTGCCTGGGTGAGCAGGCACCAGTGCTCGCGCCGGATCGCCGGCCACGCCGCCGGCACCACGACAGTCTCGGCCCCGCGCGCGCTGAGCTCCTGCCAGAGACCCGGGAAGCGCAGGTCGTAGCAGGTGGTCCCGGCGGTCGCTCCCAGCGGGCCGGGGACCACGCTCAGGGATGTGCCCGGAGTGAGCAGCTCGGACTCCAGCGATCGGTAGCCGAAGACATGGATCTTGCGGTAGGTCTGCGCGATGCGCCCCGTCTCGTCGAGCAGCACGGCCGTGTTGTGGAGAGCCCCGTCGGCGCCGCGCTCGACGATGCTGCCCAGGTGGATCGAGGCGCCGAGATCCCGGGCCACGCGGCGACCCATCGACACCGTGGGCCCGTCGAGGGTCTCGGCCAGGTCGGCGTAGCGCTCGAAGGAGAAGTACCCCGCGCTCCACAGCTCGGGCAGCACGAAGAGGTCGACCCCCTCGTAACGGCGCAGCAACCGCTCGACCCGCGCGATGCGAGCCTCGCGCGACTCGTCCGGCGGGCTCGCGAGCTGCACGAGCGCGACACGGCGGGTGGTGGGATCGGGGCTCGTATGCATGCCGCCAGCCTACTGACCCGGTGCCGCGCTTCGACACCCCCGCGGCGGGTGCGAGAATGGCTGCATGAGCATCGACACGGCCGAACTGCCCGAGCCCGAGGGGCCCGAGGACCGTCCCGCACCGGCCGGCAATCCCGGGTGGCTGAGCGACGACGAACTGCGCTTCGTGCGGGGGCGCCTGCCGGTCGTCTACGTCGAGGCCGTGCCGGTGCGCCTGGACGGTCTGGGCCGGGTGACCGAGGTGGGGCTGCTGCTGCGGAGCACGCCCGCGGGCGTGATCACTCGGGCCCTCGTCTCGGGGCGGGTGCGATACGGGGAGACGCTGCGCGAGGCGCTGTTCCGGCACCTCGAGAACGATCTGGGGCCCATGGCCTTTCCGCAGATGCCGACGGGGCTCGTGCCGGCCCAGGTCGCCGAGTACTTCCCGATGCCCGGCATCTCGTCCTACGTCGACGAGCGGCAGCACGCCGTGTCGCTGGTCTACGTGGTGCCGGTGACGGGCACCTGCAGCGCGCGCCAGGATGCGCTCGAGGTCAGCTGGATGTCGCCGGAGGAGGCGCTCGCCCCCGACACCCTCGACGAGTTCGGCGGCGGCAGAGGCGCCCTGCTGCGGCAGGCGCTGTCGACTCTCGGCTGCTGAGGGCTTGGGCACTCAGGCGCGGCGGCGCCACGCGATGACGTGGGCCGGGGAGAACCCTCGGGAGCACATCGCGCAGGAGGTCACGCGGGTGGGGCGCCGGAAGCGGAAGTGTTCATGCCCGGCGGGGCATGCGCCGATCCAGGGCGCGCGCTCGTGCGCGATCTCGCCGTCGTGCGTTCGACCGCCGACGTAGCCGATGTCGGCGGCGATGCGCTTCCACGCCGGTCCGTGTCCGGCCGCGGCGCCCGCTAAGGCGTGGGCGACCTCGTGCAGCAGCACCTGGTGGATCTCGTCGTCGTCGAACTTCTGGGCCAGGTAGCGGGAGACGGTGATGCGGCGGCCGGTGTAGTTGCAGAGCCCGGCGCGCCGCTTGGCGTGGTCGAAGCCGAACGTCCACGATCCGGCGCTGAACACGGGGTCGAGGTGCATGCGGATGAGGGCCTCCGCCCACACCTGCACGCGAGCGAGCTCAGCCATAGCTGAGCTCCCGTGGACACTGGCGTTCTCCGTCGTGCGGAGCGCGACGGAGCTCAGCCATGGCTGAGCTCCCGTGGACTCTGGCGTTCTCCGTCGTGCGGAGCGCGACGGAGCTTAACCACGGCCGAAAACCTCGGCCGGGGGAGCGGGGGACGCGGTGGCGGTCGCGTCGGTCACGGGCTTCGCACCGCGCAGCAGCTCGTCGAACTCGCGACCCGCGAGCATGCGCGCCGGATGCGGACCGCCGGCGAGCAGTCGGGGCAGCCAGTCGGGAGCGGATCGCTCGGGCGCGAACGCATCGCGTTCTCGCGCGATTGGCGCCGGCCCCGCCGGGCCGGGCGCGCGGGCCGAGGCCACGAAGACCACGTTGCCGAAGCGCCGGCCCTTGAGCACCTGCGGTTCCGCGATGGCGGCGACCGACGGGAACAGGCTCGCGAGCGTCGCCGCCTGGCCCCGCACGAACGGCAGTCCCCGCCCGTCGGCCGCGTTCACGACCACGACCCCGGAGGGCGCGAGCAGGGGGCGGATCAGCTCGTAGAACTCCGCGCTCGACACGTGGGCCGGAGTGCTCGATCCGGAGAAGATGTCGACCACCACGAGATCCATGGCTTCGCGCATGCCCTCGGGCAGCCTCTCCAGCACCGCGCGAGCGTCGCCGCGGCGCACGCGGATGCTCGCCCGCTTGGGCAGCGGGGCGACCTCCCGCACGAGGTCGACGAGGGCTCCCTCGAGCTCCACGACCTGCTGCCGGCTGCCGGGACGGGTGGCCTCGACGTAGCGGGGCAGGGTGAACGCGCCGCCCCCGAGGTGCAGCGCCGATATCGGCTGCCCCGGTGGTCGGAAGAGGTCGATGACGTGCCCGATGCGCCGCACGTACTCGAAGAACAGCTCCGAGGGGTCGCGCAGGTTCACGTGGGACTGCGGCGTGCCGTCGACGATCAGCTGCACGGAGCCGGGCACCCAGCGATCCTCCTCGAACTCTGCGGTGAGACCGGATCCGAGCGTGACGGGGCCGGGCAGGATCACGCCCGCGACTCCGGTTCGGAACCGTTCGGGGCGAGCCGCAGCTCTTCGATCTTGCGCAGCATGTCGGCGTTCGACGGCTCGACCTGGTGGCTGCGATCCGGATACAGGATCACGGGGATGTTGGTGCGCCCGCTGATGTCCCTGGCCACGTCGGCGGACGCGGGGTCCTGCACCAGGTCGACGTAGGTGTAGGGCACGCCGGCGCGATCGAAGACGAGTTTCGCGCGACGGCAGTCGCCGCACCAGTCGGCGCCGAAGATGATGGTCTCGTTCATGTCGTCCAGCCTACGCGGCGCCTCGGACGGTCCGTGCTCGCGGTGGAACGGATCCGGAGCCGGCGGGCGAGGATCGCGGCGCAGAGCCCGAGGAGCGCGCGGCAGCGCGCGGGATCCGGCCACGACGAGCGCCAGCGCCGCCGCCAGCGCCGCCGTACCCATCGAGTGCCCTGAGGGGTACGAGCCTCCGTGCGAGGAGGCGAGCTGATCCCACGGTCGCGGGCGGAGCAGACCCTCTCTGGCGCAGGCTCTGGTGATGCGGTGGGGTATCCGAGCGCGAGGAGTTGCGCGGTCGGTGCGACGCCGCCGAGTCTGCGCAGTTCCCGTTCGAGTGTCATGCGGACCAGTTTGCGGGACCGGTTCGGTGCGGCGATGTCGGATTCGAGGATCTGCGGATAGGTTGCCGCGATCCGTGGTTCGGCCCGATTGTGAGCGAAGAATCGTGCGGTGTTGCTCCGGTGCCTTGGCGCACCGATTCGCCTTCAAGCACCTCGATCCGTCCCAGTACAGGTGCTTGAAGGCGAATCGGTGTTCCAAGGTAGAACGTGGGACGGAGGCGAGGAAACGGGCGGCGGGTTTGCGGCGGCGCGGCGCGGGTGCCGGGAGCGGAGAACGCGGCGGGTCGCGGGTTCGCGCATCCGCCATCCGGGGAATATGCTGGGAGCGGTGGACCGTCCGGCTGGAAGCTGGACAGCGGGTAACGACGGTGTTACAGTTGATAGTTGCACTACGGACACCAGTGTGCCTTCATATAGCGGTAGGCCCGGGAGCTGGCGCGAAAGCGCAGATGAGCCTCGCTCGCGTGATCCGATGCAATTCTCGCAAGACCAGGTCAACCGGCCCGACGGGGCCCACGGAGGTAGTTTCCTTGGCTGCTGCGCGCAACGCATCGTCAACCACCCAAACGAAGAACGGCCGCAATCACTCGCGACTCTCCTTCGCCAAGATTTCCGACACGCTGTCGGTGCCCAACCTGCTGGCACTGCAGCTCGAGAGCTTCGACTGGCTCGTCGGCAACGACGCGTGGAAGGAGCGCGTCACCGAGGCTCAGGCCGAGGGGCGCGACGACATCGCGCTGAAGAGCGGGCTCGAGGAGATCTTCGACGAGATCTCCCCGATCGAGGACAACGCCGGCACCATGCAGCTGTCGTTCGAGAACCCGATCCTCGACGAGCAGAAGTTCACGATCGAGGAGTGCAAGGAGCGCGGCAAGACCTACGCCGCGCCGCTCTACGTCGAGGCGGCGTTCTACAACACCGAGACCCAGGTGCTGAAGAGCCAGACGGTCTACATGGGCGACTTCCCCATCATGACCGACAAGGGCACCTTCATCATCAACGGCACCGAGCGCGTCATCGTGTCGCAGCTCGTGCGCAGCCCCGGCGTGTACTTCGAGCGCGCCCAGGAGAAGACGAGCGACAAGGACGTCTTCACCGCGCGCGTGATCCCGAGCCGCGGCGCGTGGCTCGAGTTCGAGGTCGACAAGCGCGACCAGGTGGGCGTGCGCATCGACCGCAAGCGCAAGCAGTCGGTCACGGTCTTCCTCAAGGCGCTGGGCATGACGAGCGAGGAGATCCTCGAGGAGTTCGCCGGCTACGAGTCGATCGCGCTCACCCTCGAGAAAGACGGCATCCTCACCCAGGAGGAGGCGCTCAAGGACATCTACCGCAAGCAGCGCCCGGGCGAGCAGGTGGCCATCGAGGCCGCGCGCGCGCTGCTCGACAACAGCTACTTCAACCCGAAGCGCTACGACCTCGCCAAGGTCGGCCGCTACAAGATCAACCGCAAGCTGGGCCTCGACGCCCCCATCACCGAATCGGTGCTGTCGCTCGAGGACATCGTCGCGACGATCAAGTACCTGGTGGGCCTGCACGCGGACACCAAGACGCTCCCCGGCGTGCGCGACGGCAAGGAGATCGAGCTCCGTCTCGACACCGACGACATCGACCACTTCGGCAACCGCCGCATCCGCGCGGTGGGCGAGCTCATCCAGAACCAGGTGCGCACCGGCCTCAGCCGCATGGAGCGCGTGGTGCGCGAGCGCATGACCACGCAGGACATCGAGGCCATCACCCCGAACACCCTGATCAACACCCGCCCCGTGCTGGCGGCGATCAAGGAGTTCTTCGGCACCTCGCAGCTCTCGCAGTTCATGGATCAGAACAACCCGCTCGCGGGCCTGACCAACAAGCGCCGCCTCTCGGCGCTCGGCCCCGGCGGCCTCAGCCGCGACCGCGCCGGCGTCGAGGTGCGCGACGTGCACCCGTCGCACTACGGCCGCATGTGCCCCATCGAGACCCCCGAGGGCCCGAACATCGGCCTGATCGGCGCGCTCGCGACCTTCGCGCGCATCAACGCCTTCGGGTTCATCGAGACCCCGTACCGCCGCGTCGTCGACGGCAAGGTGACCGACCAGGTCGACTACCTGACCGCGCACGAGGAGGACGAGTTCCTCATCGCTCAGGCGGGCGCGCCGCTGACGAAGGACGGCCGCTTCGCCGAGCAGCAGGTGCTCGCGCGCCCCCGCGGATCCGAGGTGGTGCTGGTCGACGCCGAGCGCGTGCAGTACATGGACGTCTCGCCCCGCCAGATGGTGTCGGTCGCGACGTCGCTCATCCCGTTCCTCGAGCACGACGACGCCAACCGCGCGCTCATGGGCGCCAACATGCAGCGCCAGGCCGTGCCGCTCGTGATGAGCGAGTCGCCGGTCGTCGGCACGGGCATGGAGGGCTACGCAGCGATCGACGCCGGTGACGTGGTCACGGCCCAGAGGTCGGGCGTGATCACCGAGGTGTCGGCCGACTTCGTCACCGTGCAGGAGGACGAGGGCGGCTCGAAGAGCTACTTCATGCGCAAGTTCGACCGCTCGAACCAGGGCACGAACTACAACCACCGCGTCATCGTCAAGGCGGGGGATCGCATCGAGGCGGGCGAGGTCATCGCCGACGGCCCCGCGACCGAGAACGGCGAGCTCGCGCTCGGCAAGAACTTGCTCGTCGCCTTCATGTCGTGGGAGGGCCACAACTTCGAGGACGCGATCATCCTGAGCCAGAACCTGGTGAAGGACGACACCCTCTCCTCGATCCACATCGAGGAGTACGACATCGATGCCCGCGACACGAAGCTCGGCAAGGAGGAGATCACCCGCGATCTCCCCAACGCCAGCATGGAGGCGCTGAAGGATCTCGACGAGCGCGGCATCATCCGCATCGGCGCCGAGGTCAAGCAGGGCGACATCCTCGTGGGCAAGGTCACGCCGAAGGGCGAGACGGAGCTCTCGGCGGAGGAGCGCCTGCTCCGCGCCATCTTCAACGAGAAGAGCCGAGAGGTGCGCGACACCTCGCTGAAGGTGCCCCACGGCGTCTCGGGCACGGTCACCGCGGTCAAGGTGTTCGACGCCGAGAACGACAACGACGACGAGCTGGGCTCGGGCGTCAACCAGCGGGTGGTCGTCTACATCGCCCAGAAGCGCAAGATCACCGAGGGCGACAAGCTCGCCGGCCGCCACGGCAACAAGGGCGTCATCTCGAAGATCCTGCCCGTCGAGGACATGCCGTTCCTCGCCGACGGCACCCCGGTCGACGTGATCCTCAACCCCCTCGGCATCCCGGGCCGCATGAACTTCGGCCAGGTGCTCGAGGTCCACCTGGGCTGGATCGCCAAGCAGGGCTGGAAGGTCGAGGGCAACCCCGGGTGGGCCTCCAAGCTGAAGGCCGAGTCCCTCGAGGCCGCGCCCGGCACCAAGGTCGCGACCCCGGTGTTCGACGGCGCGTCGGAGGAGGAGATCGCGGGTCTGCTCGACTCGACGCTCCCCACCCGCGACGGCGAGCGGCTCATCGACTCCAGCGGCAAGACCCGTCTCTTCGACGGCCGCTCGGGCGAGCCGTACCCGTACCCGATCTCTGTCGGCTACATGTACATCCTCAAGCTGCACCACCTCGTCGACGACAAGATCCACGCGCGTTCGACCGGTCCGTACTCGATGATCACCCAGCAGCCGCTCGGCGGAAAGGCCCAGTTCGGCGGCCAGCGCTTCGGCGAGATGGAGGTGTGGGCGCTCGAGGCCTACGGCGCCGCGTACGCGCTGCAGGAGCTGCTCACGGTCAAGTCCGACGACATCCTCGGCCGTGTGAAGGTCTACGAGGCGATCGTCCGCGGCGAGAACATCCCCGAGCCGGGCGTGCCGGAGTCGTTCCGCGTGCTCATGAAGGAGATGCAGTCGCTGTGCCTGAACGTCGAGGTGCTGGGGGCCGACGGATCCGTCGTCAACCTGCGCGACAACGACGACGAGGCGCACCGCACCGCGGAGGAGCTCGGCATCAACCTGTCCACGCGCTTCGAGACCTCGTCCGTCGACGAGATCTGAATTGATGGCCGCATCATCCGAGGATGATGCGCGCGTCGGTTCCTGACACTTCAGATTTCTTTTTCACCCCAAGGAGAACATTTTGCTCGAGGGTACGAGTTTCAACGAGCTGCAGATCCGTCTGGCGACCGCCGACGACATCCGCAGCTGGTCGTTCGGCGAGGTCAAGAAGCCGGAGACCATCAACTACCGCACGCTGAAGCCGGAGAAGGACGGTCTGTTCGGCGAGCAGATCTTCGGTCCCAGCCGCGACTGGGAGTGCGCGTGCGGCAAGTACAAGCGCGTGCGCTACAAGGGCATCGTCTGCGAGCGCTGCGGCGTCGAGGTCACCAAGTCGAGCGTGCGCCGCGAGCGCATGGGCCACATCGAGCTGGCCGCGCCCGTCACGCACATCTGGTACTTCAAGGGCGTCCCGTCGCGCCTGGGCTACCTGCTCGACATGGCCCCGAAGGACCTCGAGAAGGTCATCTACTTCGCGGCCTACATGATCATCGACATCGATGAGGAGGGTCGTCACGAGGATCTCGCCGAGCTGGAGGCCGAGCTGCGCCTCGAGCTGAAGGCGCTCGAGGATCAGCGCGACATCGCGATCGCGCAGCGCCAGCAGCAGGCCGAGTCGGATCTCGCCGCGCTCGAGGCCGAGGGGGCGAAGGCGGACCAGCGCCGCCGCGCCGAGACCTCGTCCGAGAAGGAGATGGCCGCCATCCGCAAGGGCTTCGACGACGACATCGCTCGCCTGCAGCGCGTGTGGGAGGACTTCCGGGGTCTCAAGGTGGGCGACCTCAAGCCCGAGGACGCGGTGTTCGCCGACCTCATGGACCGCTACGGCGACTACTTCGAGGCCTACATGGGGGCCGAGGCGATCAAGAAGCGCCTCGAGAACTTTGACCTCGCCGCCGAGAGCGAGACGCTGCACCTGCAGATCGCCGAGGGCAAGGGCCAGAAGAAGATCCGCGCCATCAAGCGCCTGAAGGTCGTCAACTCCTTCCTGCAGACGGGTGCGAGCCCGGCTGCGATGGTGCTCGACGTGGTGCCGGTGATCCCGCCGGAGCTGCGCCCGATGGTGCAGCTCGACGGCGGCCGCTTCGCCACCTCGGACCTCAACGATCTCTACCGCCGCGTGATCAACCGCAACAACCGCCTGCGCCGCCTGCTCGATCTCGGCGCCCCCGAGATCATCGTGAACAACGAGAAGCGCATGCTGCAGGAGGCCGTCGATGCGCTGTTCGACAACGGCCGCCGCGGACGGCCCGTCACGGGCACGGGCAACCGCGCCCTGAAGTCGCTGAGCGACATGCTCAAGGGCAAGCAGGGCCGGTTCCGCCAGAACCTGCTCGGCAAGCGCGTCGACTACTCGGGCCGTTCGGTCATCGTGGTCGGCCCGCAGCTCAAGCTGCACCAGTGCGGTCTGCCCAAGCAGATGGCCCTGGAGCTGTTCAAGCCGTTCGTGATCAAGCGCCTCATGGATCTCTCGCACGCGCAGAACGTGAAGGCCGCGAAGCGGATGGTGGAGCGCGCGCGCTCCGAGGTGTGGGACGTGCTCGAGGAGATCATCCGCGAGCGCCCCGTGCTGCTGAACCGCGCACCGACCCTGCACCGCCTGGGCATCCAGGCCTTCGAGCCGCAGCTCGTCGAGGGCAAGGCGATCCAGCTCCACCCGCTCGTCTGCGCCGCCTTCAACGCCGACTTCGACGGCGACCAGATGGCCGTGCACCTGCCCCTGTCGGTCGAGGCTCAGGCCGAGGCCCGCGTGCTGATGCTGGCCTCGAACAACATCCTGAAGCCCTCGGACGGCCGTCCGGTGACCCTGCCCTCGCAGGACATGATCAGCGGCCTGCACCACCTCACCACCATCAAGCCCGACGCGGCCGGCACCGGCCGAGCGTTCGGCTCGGTGGCCGAGGCGATCCTCGCGATGGACGAGGGCTCGCTCGACCTCGGCGCGAAGGCGAAGATCCGCCTCACCGGCTACACCGATGAGAACGGGATCACCCACGAGAAGCCCGTGCTCGTCGAGACCTCGCTCGGGCGCGCCATCTTCAACGAGGCGCTGCCGGCGGACTACTCGTACTTCGAGCGGGTCGCCGATAAGGGCAGCCTCTCGAGCCTGGTCAACGACCTGGCCGAGCGCTACCCGAAGGTGGAGGTCGCCGCGACGCTCGACCGCATCAAGGACGCCGGCTTCTACTGGGCCTCGCGCTCCGGCGTGACCGTGGCGCTCTCGGACATCGTGACGCCGGAGGGCAAGGGCGAGATCATCGCCGAGCACGAGAAGCGCGCGGCCAAGGTGCAGCGCGACTACGACCGAGGCATGATCAGCGGCGCGGATCGCCACAAGGCGCTCACCGAGATCTGGACGGAGGCCACCGACGAGGTCGCCGAGGCCATGCGCGAGTCGTTCCCGGCCGACAACACCATCTTCCGGATGGTGTCGTCGGGCGCCCGAGGCAACTGGCTGCAGATCCGCAACATCGCGGGCATGCGCGGCCTCGTGTCGAACCCGAAGGGCGAGATCATCCCGCGCCCGATCATCAACTCGTACCGCGAGGGCCTGTCGGTGGCGGAGTACTTCATCGCCACGCACGGCGCCCGCAAGGGCCTCGCCGACACCGCCCTGCGCACGGCCGACTCGGGCTACCTGACCCGCCGTCTGGTCGACGTCTCGCAGGACGTCATCATCCGCGAGGAGGACTGCGGCACGCGCCGCGGCCTCGACCTGGTGATCGCCGAGACCGACGCGAACGGGGTGCTCGTGCGCGACGAGAACGTCGAGAACTCGGTGTACGCTCGAACGCTCGCCGTCGACGCGGTGAACGGCGAGGGCACCGTGGTCGCCTCTGCCGGCGAGGACGTGGGCGACGTGCTCATCGACCGCCTCGTGGCCGCCGGCGTGACCGAGATCAAGGTGCGCTCCGTGCTCACCTGCGAGTCGGCGGTCGGCGTCTGCGCCACCTGCTACGGTCGCTCGCTGGCCACCGGCCAGCGCGTCGACATCGGCGAGGCGGTCGGCATCATCGCCGCCCAGTCGATCGGCGAGCCCGGCACGCAGCTCACGATGCGCACCTTCCACACCGGTGGTTCGGCCTCGGCCGACGACATCACGCAGGGTCTTCCCCGCGTGCAGGAGCTCTTCGAGGCCCGCACCCCCAAGGGCGCGTCGCCGATCGCGGAGGCCGCCGGTCGCGTCGCGATCGAGGACACCGAGAAGAGCCGCCGCATCATCCTCACGCCGGACGACGGCACCGAGGAGAAGGCGTACCCCGTGCTGAAGCGCGCCACGCTGCTCGTCGAGGACGGCGACCACGTCGAGCTCGGCCAGCCGTTCCTGCAGGGCACCCTCGATCCGAAGGACATCCTCCAGGTCGGTTCGACGGAGAACGGCAAGCACATCCCGGGCGAGCGCGCCGTGCAGAAGTACCTCGTCGAGGGCGTGCAGGGCGTGTACCGCTCGCAGGGCGTGCCGATCCACGACAAGCACATCGAGGTGATCGTGCGCCAGATGCTGCGCAAGGTGACGGTGGTGGACCACGGCGAGACGGAGCTGCTCCCGGGCGAGCTCGTCGACCGCGCGCGCTACCAGCGCATCAACCGCGAGGCGCTGCTCGAGAGCAAGCGCGCGGCGACCGCGCGTCCCGAGGTCATGGGCATCACCAAGGCCTCGCTCGCGACCGAGTCGTGGCTGTCGGCGGCCTCCTTCCAGGAGACCACGCGCGTGCTCACGCAGGCGGCGATGGAGGGATCGAAGGATCCGCTCATCGGTCTCAAGGAGAACGTGATCATCGGTAAGCTCATCCCGGCGGGCACCGGCCTGAGCACGTACCGCGATGTCGAGGTCGAGGCGACCGAGGAGGCGAAGGCGGAGCGGTACCCGAACCGCCTCTTCGCGACCGAGGGCACCTTCGACGAGAACGACCTCTCGTTCGTGGACTTCGACAGCTTCACGGCTGACGAGTTCAACCCGGGCAACTACAGCTGACTCCGGGTCCCGGGAGGGCGTTTGTGCTTCGGCGCGGGCGCCCTTCCGGCGTTTCCGGGCCACGCACCGCGGCGACCGGAGGCCCGGATCGCTTCGCCGAGGGTTTTTTGCGCCTTGCCGGGCGGGCGCGGCCCGAAGTCGTCGGGGAGCTTGTACTGTGTCCGGCAGATGCATGTGCTCGGGAGCGGGCACATCGGGCCGCTACGAGAGGTGGAGCCATGAGCGAGGACCGCGAGACCCCCGCGTCGAGAGCTGCGGAGACTCCGGAGAAGCCGACCAATCCGGGTTCGCCCGTCGAGGAGACGGAGGCGAGCCTGACCGAGGTGCTCAGGGCCGTCGAGCGTTCGCGGAACGGATCGGGCGAGGCCGACCGCGGGGCACGGGTCTCGGATCCCGCGGAGCCGGCTCCGGCGGCCGAGGCCTCCGGGGGGACCGGCGCCGAGCACGCGGCGGTCTCCGATCCGGAGGCCGCGGAGCTGGCGCGGCGGGAGGCGATCTCCGAGGTCGACACGCAGCTCGATCTCGACGTTCCCGCGGGCGACGCGCGCAGCGCCGAGTCCGCGCGCATCGCCGGGCTCGACGAACTGCCGAGCGCGGCCGCGGCCCCGAGCGAGCCCCCCGTTCGCGACGGCGAGATCCGCATCAGCGCCGACCACCCCATGGCGGCGCTCTACATGCACACCCCGATGCCCCCCGATGTGCGGGGCAACCGCGGTGCGGGCGCGCTCATCTCGCTGCTCGGCTCGATCGGCTTCGCAGTCGTGTACGCGGGTGTGCTCGCGCTGTGGCTGGCGCCCGGCCTGGCCCCCTCCCGGTTCGTCGACGGTCTGCTGGGCTACGTCCTCTCGTGGGGCTTCGCCGCGGCCGTCGCGGCTTTCCTGGTCGGCATGGTCCTGCTGGTGCTGGTCGTCGGGCGGGCCGGATGGTGGGCCTACGTGCTCGGCGGCTTCCTGGTCGGCGCGCTCGTCTGGGCGGCGGCGACGGCGGGATACGCGGCCGCGGCCGACGGCGTGGGAGCGCTGTTCGAGCTGACGCCCGCCGCGCTGGCCCAGAACTTCGGCCTGACGGTCCCGGCCATCGCCGCCGGCCTCGTCGCACGGGAGGCCACGGTCTGGTTCGGGGCGTGGATCGGCGGCCGCGGCCGCCGCGTGAAGCGCCGCAACGCCGAGGCGCTGGCCGAGTACGAGGCGGCGCTCGCCGACGCGCAGGCGAAGCAGCCATGAGCTCCGGCTCCCGTCGCGGGGTGACCCGCGGGTACGTCGGGGGCCTGCTCCTGGCCGCAGTCTTCGTGGCGGCGGCCCTGCTGATCGGAACCTGGGGTCTGCTGACGCTGGTGCTGCAGCGCAACCCGGTGACCAGCGACGGGGTGCCGATGTGGGCGGCGCCGGTGATCGTCGTGACCGTGCTCGCGCTGCTGGCCTGGGCGCTGTGGCAGCAGGGGCTCGTGCTGCTGCGCGGTCGGCGGGCCCCCGCCTGGGGGCACGTGATCGCCATCACGGGCGGCGCCTACCTGGTGTGGTGCGGCTTGGGGATGCTGGCGGGGCTGTCGATCGACGAGACCTGGGTGAGCCCCTTCGCCGCGACGCTCGCGCCGATCTGCGCGATCTCGTCGCTGCTGTTCTGGGGGGTTCTCGCGCGCCGCGTGTACACGGATCGCCCCGTTCCGAAGTGGCCGTGGGAGCGGAGGGGGGAGCCGGGGCCCGACTGGGCGACCGGGGATGAGAACCCCTGGAACGACCCCCGCGGCGACGATCCCGACAGCCCCGAAAGCCCCGGCGGGCCCGGCGGGCAGGGACGGTGATCGTGTCGGGGGCCATCGAGCAGCGGGTCGACGCGGCGGTCGATGCCTGGTTGCGCTGGGTGCCGGGCTGGACCCCGGGCACGCACCGCGGTCGAGCCCGGCTGTGCCGCCGGTGCACGGGATCGCCCATGCTCGCCGCCGCGGGACTCACGAGCGACGTACCCCATCAGGTGACCCACGCCCTGGTGTCGCGCATGCAGCGCATCATCGACAGGCGCGTGGACGAGTTCACCGAGCAGCAGCTGCCCATGCTGCACGCCGAGCTCACCGGCGAGCAGATGTGGCGCGCCGGCGGTTACGATCCTGCGGCGGGGCTCGACCCCGAGTACGAGGGGCTGGATCCCGACCCGGATCCTGCTGACGGCGAGCAGCCGTTCCTGTTCACGCTCGCCGGCCTGGCCGAGGAGAGCCGGTCCGAGCCCCTGCTGCCGCGCCCGCCGCTGAGCGCGGACGAGAAGCGACAGCTCCGACGCGAGGTCGAGCTCGCCGACCGATGCGCGGAGGAGGCCGGACGCGCGGTGTGCTTCGCGCTGATGGCGCACCGGAGTCGCATCGAGAGCGCCGTCCGCCGCTTCGTGGAGCCCCAGATCCGGGCGATGCTCGACGAGCTCAGCCGCAATCTGGAGCCGCCGCAGTAGGCGTCACGCCGCCCGCCCGCGCCTGCCGCCCGTAGCCGCGCACCGGCCACCCGCATCCGCTATAGTTATACCCGATGCAAAAAATGGCTGACGGTCTCGCGGCCCGATCGGGGCGATCGGCACCCGAGGCGGCGCGGTCGGGCGCTCCAGCGGCGCGGCTCGCGGACGTCAGCCAGCGCTACGCCGACGGCGAGGGCCGCGTCACCGCCCTCGAGGGGGTGACGCTCAGCATCGAGGCCGGGGAGGTCTTCGGCATCCTCGGCGAGAGCGGGGCCGGCAAGTCGACGCTGCTGCGGCTGCTCGGCGGGCTCGAGCAGCCGAGCGAGGGCAGCGTGGAGATCGCGGGCACCGACCTCGCGACGCTCTCGGCCGCGGCGCTCCGCCGCACGCGGAGGCGCATCGGCACCGTCTTCCAGGGCTTCAACCTGCTCGCGAACCGCACGGTGCGGCAGAACGTCGAGCTGCCGCTCAAGCTCCAGCGCGCTCGGGATCCCGAGGCAGTCGACCGTCTGCTCGACTTCGTCGGGCTGCGCGACCGCGAGCGCTCCTATCCGGCGCAGCTGTCGGGCGGCCAGCGGCAGCGCGTCGCGATCGCCCGTGCTCTCGTGACCCGCCCCGAGATCCTGCTCTGCGACGAGCCGACCTCCGCGCTCGACGCGAGCACCACGCGAGACATCCTGCGGCTGCTCACGCGCACGCGCAACGACCTCGGCACCACCGTGGTCCTCGTCACCCACGAGCTCGACGTGGTGAAGGCGATCTGCGGCCGGGCCGCGGTGTTCGAGGCGGGCCGGCTGGTCGAGGTCATCGACGTCGTGGGACGCACCGCCTCCGAGGACGTCGGCTACGCCGAGCACGCGCGCAGGTTTCTGCGATCATGAACGAGGTCGTCTCCGTTCTGGTCGAGTACCAGGACAAGATCGTGCAGGCCATCGCCGAGACCGGGGTGATGGTCGGCATCGCCCTGCTCGCCGCGGTGCTGCTGGGGCTGCCGCTCGGCATGCTCATCTACCTCACGCGCGAGGGCGGGCCCGCCGAGAACCGCGCGGTGTGGCTCGCGGCCGATCTGTACGTCACCGTGGTGCGATCCTTCCCCTTCCTGCTCTTCGTGGTGTTCCTCATCCCGCTCACGCGCCTCGTCTTCGGCACCACCTTCGGCACCGTGGCAGCCAGTTTTCCCATGTGCTTCGTCGCCGTGGCCATCTACGCGCGTCTCGTCGAGCAGATCCTGCTCGAGCTGCCGAGCGGGCTCACCCAGGCCGCGGCGTCGATGGGGGCCACCGTCCCGCAGCTCGTCTTCCGCTTCCTGCTCGTCGAGGCCCGATCCGGGCTCGTGTACGCGCTGACCTCGGTGGCGATCAGCCTGGTCTCGTACTCGACCGTGCTCGGCGTGGTCGGCGGCGGCGGCATCGGCGACTTCGCGATGCGCTACGGCTACCAGAACTACCAGTTCGTCCTCATGTACGTCACGATCACCCTGATCATCCTCTGCGTCCTCGTCATCCAGGCGACCGGTCACCGGGTGTCGCGCGCGCTCGACAAGCGATGATCACCCCCAGAAGGAGCCCCAGATGAACCCCCGCAGAGCCCTGCTCGCAACAGCCGCCGCCGCAGTCGCCCTCTCGCTCGCCGCGTGCGCGCCGTCCGCGGGCGACGGATCCGGCGACGGCGAGGTGCAGACCATCAGGGTCGCCGCGAGCGCCACCCCGATGACCGACATCATCGAGGCGGCGGGCAAGGCGATCGGGCCGGGCTACGAGGTCGAACTGGTGGAGGTCGCCGACTACGTGCAGCCCAACGTGATGCTGCAGAACGAGGAGATCGACGCCAACCTGGTGCAGTTCGAGTCCTTCATGCAGGCCTTCAACGAGGCGAACGACGCGTCGCTCGTCGCGGTGCAGCCGGTGTATCTGGTCGTGGGCGCCTACTACTCGAGAAACCTCGAGAGCCTCGACGATCTGCCCGAGGCGGGGAGCGTGGTGATTCCCGCCGATCCCGCGAACACGGGGCGCGCGCTGCAGATGCTGGCCGACGAGAAGGTGATCGGACTCGACCCGGGGGTCGCGCGCTACGAGGCCACGCTCGACGACATTGCGGAGAATCCCAAGAGCCTCAAGTTCACCCAGGTCGAGTTCGCGAACATCAACGCCGCCTACGAGGAGGCCGACGCGGTCATGAACATCCCCTCCGGGGCCCGCCAGATCGGCCTCTACCCCGACACGGACGGCCTGGCCGTCAACGACGACGCGCGCTTCGCGATGCAGCTCGTCACACGCGAGAACAACCGGGACAGCGACAAGATCAGCGCCCTCACGAAGGCCATCACCAGCGACGAGGTGCGCAAGGTCATCGAGTCGCTCGACGTGCCCCCGGCGTTCTGAGGGCGGTGTCGCAACCCGTTCGTAGACTGGTGGCAGTGTCCACCGCGAGCAGAGGAGGTGCCGGGTGCCGATCACGCAGACGGTGCTCGAGGTGGCTGAGCGGGATCCGCATCGGCCGGCCGTCGTCGGCCTCGACGGGCGGCTGAGCTACGCTGAGCTGGTCGCCGACTCCCGTCGGGCCTTCGCGGTCGTCGACGCGCTCCACCGGGAGCAGGCGGCGCCTCCGCGGCCCGCTCCCGAGACCGGGGGCATCCCGATCACCGCGGTGAGCGTCGAGTCGGCGTTCCACGCCTCCCGTCTCGTGGGCGGCCTCGCCGGCTTCCGCTCCGTCTCGGCGGTGATCGATCCGCGATGGCCCGCGGCGCACCGCGTCGAGCTGATCCTCTCGACCGGCATCGGCGTCGTGATCAGCGACTGCGAGGAGCTCGCCGCGGAGCTCTCGAGGCGCGGATGGGGCGGCGTCCTCATCGGCCTCGACGACTTCCGCCGGCGAGAGGAGGCCGTCGAGCCCGCGCCGCCGCCGTCGGTGCGGGCGGGCGACGAGACCTTCCTCATGCTCTGCTCCTCCGGCACCACGAGCAACCCGAAGGCCTTTCTGAAGACGCGACGTCAGTACCGCGAGAACGTCGCGGTCTCGGCGGCGCACCTCGAGCCGCTGCCCGGCACGGCGACGCTCGCGCCCGGGCCGGTCTCCTACAGCCTCACGCTCTACGCCGTGATCGAGTGCCTCGCGACCGGCGGCGGCGCGCACGTGGCCGACGCCTTCGACGCGATCGAGGCGGGGCGCCGGATCCGGGACGAGCGCGTCACCCGCGTCGTCGCCGTGCCCGCCGCGGTGCAGGCGCTCGCCGACGCGGCGAGGCGCCATCCCGAGCGCTTCGAGACGCTCGAGCTCGTCGTCACCGGCGGGGCCAACCTCTCGCGGGGGATCAGGGGCGCCGTCGCGAACGCGCTGCCGCGCGCGCGGTTGATCAGCTACTACGGCGCGGCCGAGATCGGCTTCATCGGCGACAGCCGCGACGGCGACGGCACGCTCATCACGATCTACGAGGGCATCGGGGCGAGCATCCGCGACGAGGCGGGGGCCGAGCTGCCGGAGGGGGAGCCGGGAACGCTCTGGATCCGCGCCGAGGCCTGCTCCGACGGCTACCTGTCGGGCACCACCGACGCGGTGCTGCGCGGACCGGACGGGTGGGCCACCGTGCACGACCAGGGGCGGATGGTCGGCGGGCGCCTCGAGCTCATCGGCCGCGACGGCGACATCGTGGTGAGCGGCGGGCACAAGGTGGCGCTGCCGGAGGTCGAGCGGGCGTTCGAGGGCATGCCGGGCCTCGGAGCGGTGTGCGCCGTCGGCGTCGAGCACGCCGGGCTCGGCAGCGTCGTGGCGCTCGTCGTCGAGGGGGGCGCACCCGTCAAGGGGGAGCTCGCGGCGCGGGCGCGCGCCAGGCTGGCGCCCCAGTTCGTGCCGCGGCGGTGGTACGTCGTCGACCGCCTGCCGCGCACGGTCGGCGGCAAGGTCCGCAGGGTCGAGACCGCCGAGCTCGTCGCCGGGGGAGCGGCGGTGCGGCTGTGAACGCGGGACGCCGCGTCGTCATCACGGGGCTCGGCGCGGTGGCGCCGAGCGGCGTCGGAGTGCCTGCGCTGTGGGAGGCCGTGGCCGCGGGGCGCAGCGGCATCTCGGTGCTCGACGGGGCGGAGTTCGACGGGTCGCCGGTGCGGATCGGCGGGCGGGTGCGGGGCTTCGAGGCTCCCGCGCTCCTCGAGCCGGCGCTCGCCCGCCGGCTCAGCCCGGTGCAGCACTGGGCGGTCGCGGCGGCCGACGAGGCGCTCGCCCAGGCCGGTGCGGCCGGAGCGGCTGGAGCGGCCGGTGCGGCTGCGCGCGCGCTGCCGTGGGATCCGCTGCGCGCGGCGGTGATCGCCGCGACGGGATCGGGGCCGGTCGACGCGATGCAGGCGGCGACGCGCGCGCTCGACGCGCGCGGGCCGCGGGCGGTGCCCCTCGCGCTCGCGATGCACGGCGCGCCGGACGCGGCGGCGGCGCTCGTCGCCCAGCGGTACGGGATGCACGGACCGGCCCAGGGCGTGTCCGCGACCTGCGCCAGCGGGGCGATCGCGCTCGGGGAGGGGCTGCGGCGCATCCGGCACGGCTACGCCGACGCCGTGCTCGTGATCGGGATGGAAGACTGCCTGAACCGCGTGAACCTCGCCTCGAACGCGAACATGCGGGCGCTCGCCGCGGGCTACGAGGACGCGCCCGCCGCAGCCTGCCGGCCCTTCGATCGCGCCAGGTCGGGCTTCGTAATGTCGCAGGGCGCCGCGGCGGTGCTGCTGGAGGCCGAGGAGGCCGCCCGCGCCAGGGGCGCCGTCGCGCTCGCCGAGCTCGCCGGCTTCGGGGCGTCGAGCGACGCCCACCACCCCACCGCGCCGCACCCGGAGGGGCGCGGCGGAGCGGAGGCCGTGCGGCTCTGCCTGGCCGACGCCGGGGCGGCTCCCGGTGCCGTCGACCACATCAACGCCCACGGAACGGGTACCCCCGCGGGCGACGCCGCGGAGCTGCGCGCTCTCGCGTCGGCGCTCCGGGAGGGAGCCGCGCGGATCCCGATCACGGCCACCAAGTCGAGCACCGGGCACCTGCTCGGCGCCTCGGGTGCGATCGAGGCCGTGATCTCGGTGATGACGCTGCTGAGCGGGCTGATCCCGCCGACCCTGAACCTCGAGGACCCGGAGTTCGCGGGCTGGGACTTCGTGAGGGAGGGGGCGCGGCGGGCGAACGTCGGCTCCGTGCTCTCGACCTCGTTCGGGTTCGGCGGGCACAACGCGGCGCTGCTCATCAGGGGGGCCGGTGACGGGGCGGCGGTCGCCGCCGAGACCGCGTCCCCGGGCGCGGAGGAAGGACGGAATCACACATGACCGACCGAGAAGCACGACACGCGGAGCTCGCCGAGCGGTTCCTCCCCGACGAGCTGCTCGAGCGCCTGCGCGAGCGCGCGGCCGTGGGCGACCGGCAGAACCGATTCTTCCACGACGACCTCGCCGAGCTGCGCGAGCGGGGCTACCTCACCCTGTTCGCGCCGGAGGAGCTCGGCGGTGCCGGGCTGACGCTGCACGAGGTGTCGCGCCTGCAGCGGCGCCTCGCCGCGGCCGCCCCCGCGACGGCGCTCGGCGTCAACATGCACCTCTTGTGCACCGGCGTGGTGCACGCCATGATCGCCCGCGGCGATCGCTCGCTCGAGTACGTGCTCGAGGAGGCGGCCGCGGGCGAGATCTTCGCGTTCGGGATCAGCGAGCCGTCGAACGACTGGGTGCTGCAGGGCTCGAAGACGATCGCCGAGCCGCAGCCCGACGGCGGCTACCTGCTCACGGGCGTGAAGGTCTTCACCTCGCTCAGCCCGGTGTGGACGCGGCTCATCGTGCACGGCCTCGAGCAGTCGGACGCGGAGCAGCCGACGCTCGTCTTCGGCTTCATCGAGCGCGGGACCGACGGCGTCACGAGTTCCGATCGCTGGGACGTGCTCGGCATGCGCGCGTCCGAGAGCCGGGCCACGATCCTCGAGCGCGCGCGGATGCGCCCCGAGCGCGTGGCCAGGCGGATCCCGGCGGGGCGCCACCCCGACCTGCTCACCTTCGCCATCACCTCCCACTTCCAGCTGCTCGTCGCCTCCGTGTACGCGGGCATCGCCGAGCGAGCGCTCGAGCTCGGCGCCGCGGCGCTACGAGCCCGCACCTCGGCGAGGCACGGCACGACGCTCGCGGAGGTCGCGGAGCCCCGGATCCGCCTCGCCGACGCGCACATGGAGTTCATGGCGGTCCCCGCGCAGATCGACGCCTACGCCCGCGACGTCGACGAGCTCATAGACCACGGCGCGGGCTGGCCGCTGCGGCTCGTGAGCGCCCGGCTCAACGCCTCGACTGCGGCCCGCCGCACGGTGGAGACCGCGCTCGCCTGCTCGGGCGGTGCCGGATTCGACAACGCGCACGAGCTCAGCCGGCTTCTCCGGGACGCCACCGCGAGTCTCTTCCATCCGCCGAGCGCTGACGCCGCGCGCCCGATGTACGCCGCGGCGCTCCTCGACGACTAACCCGCGCCCCGCTCCCGCCCCGCCCTCGATCCGTGTGCGTGTTTCGGCCGCCCGGGACCGGAGCGAGCCGCCGAAACACGCACACGGATGTTCTCAGCGGGCGGCGCGCAGGGCGGCGCGCACGAACGCGCGCAGGTCGGCGCGCACGACGACCGCGTTGCCTTGCAGATTGCTGCGCCAGGGCGTAAAGTTGGTGTTTGGTGTGCTCCAGCGTGCTGAGCCGTGCCCGCACGACGCAGATCGGGGGAGCGCATCTCAGGGTCAATCGCCCCCCAGGGCTGACACCCCCACGGCATAGCTGCACTCGGTCTTCGGCATCTCGTTCGCGCGGTGCGGGTGACAGCAGCTCAGCGCCCGCGCAAGCGGTCGCACATGCTTGACCATGGAAGCATTCCTGTCACCGTGCAGGACGAAAGAGGAGAATCAGTGCCTACTATTCAGCAGCTGGTTCGCAAGGGACGTACGCCGAAGGTCTCCAAGACCAAGGCGCCCGCCCTGAAGTCGAACCCGCAGCAGGCCGGGGTCTGCACCCGCGTCTACACCACCACGCCCAAGAAGCCGAACTCGGCGATGCGCAAGGTCGCTCGTGTGAAGCTGCGCAACGGCACCGAGGTCACCGCCTACATCCCGGGCGAGGGGCACAACCTGCAGGAGCACTCGCTGGTGCTCGTGCGCGGCGGTCGTGTCAAGGACCTCCCCGGTGTCCGCTACAAGATCGTGCGCGGCGCGCTCGACACGCAGGCGGTCAAGGACCGTCAGCAGGCCCGCAGCCGCTACGGTGCGAAGAAGGTGAAGTAATGCCCCGGAAAGGTCCCGCCCCCAAGCGCCCCGTCGTCGCCGATCCCGTCTACGGCTCGCCCGTGGTCAGTCAGCTCGTCAACAAGATCCTGCTCGACGGCAAGAAGGGCCTCGCCGAGCGCATCGTCTACGGTGCGCTCGAGAACGTGGCCGAGAAGTCCGGACAGGATGCGGTGACGGTGCTCAAGAAGGCGCTCGACAACGTGCGCCCCACGCTCGAGGTCCGCTCGCGCCGCGTCGGCGGCAGCACCTACCAGGTGCCCGTCGAGGTCAAGCCGCACCGCGCGAACACGCTCGCGCTGCGCTGGCTGACCAGCTACGCGAAGGCCCGTCGTGAGAACACGATGACCGACCGCCTCACCAACGAGATCCTCGACGCCTCCAACGGTCTCGGCGCCGCTGTGAAGCGCCGCGAGGACACGCACAAGATGGCTGAGTCGAACCGCGCGTTCGCCCACTACCGCTGGTAGCAGCCGGTAGACCCAGGGCGGTGGGCCGGATCGCCGAGCGATCCGGCCCACCGCCTGCGGGGCGAGAACCCCGCGACCCGAAACTTTCATCCCCACACCGGAGGAGACCCCTGTGGCACAAGACGTGCTCACCGACCTGAGCAAGGTCCGCAACATCGGCATCATGGCCCACATCGATGCCGGCAAGACCACCACCACCGAGCGCATCCTGTTCTACACGGGTGTCAACCATAAGCTGGGCGAGACTCACGACGGCGCCTCGACGACCGACTGGATGGAGCAGGAGAAGGAGCGCGGCATCACCATCACCAGCGCCGCGGTGACCTGCTTCTGGAACAAGAACCAGATCAACATTATCGACACCCCGGGTCACGTCGACTTCACGGTCGAGGTGGAGCGCTCGCTGCGCGTGCTCGACGGCGCCGTCGCCGTGTTCGACGGCAAGGAGGGCGTGGAGCCCCAGTCCGAGACCGTGTGGCGCCAGGCCGACAAGTACGGCGTGCCCCGCATCTGCTTCGTCAACAAGATGGACAAGATGGGTGCCGACTTCTACTTCACGGTCGACACCATCGTCAGCCGCCTCGGCGCGAAGCCGCTCGTGATGCAGCTGCCGATCGGCTCCGAGAGCGACTTCGTGGGCGTCGTCGATCTGCTGTCGATGAAGGCGTTCGTCTGGGAGGGCGACGCCAAGGGCGACGTGACCCTGGGCGCGAACTACGAGACGCGGGAGATCCCCGCCGACCTCCAGGCCAAGGCCGAGGAGTACCGCGCGAAGCTCGTCGAGACCGTCGCCGAGACCGACGACGAGCTGCTCGAGAAGTTCTTCGGCGGCGAGGAGCTCACGATCGACGAGCTCAAGGCGGGCATCCGGGGGCTCGTCGTGAACAATGAGATCTACCCCGTGTACTGCGGATCGGCGTTCAAGAACCGTGGCATCCAGCCGATGCTCGACGCGGTCGTCGACTTCCTGCCCAACCCGCTCGACATCGGCGCCATTCAGGCGCACGATCCTCGCGACGAGGAGATCGTCATCGAGCGGAAGCCGTCGGCCGCCGAGCCCTTCTCGGCGCTGGCCTTCAAGATCGCCGTGCACCCCTTCTTCGGCCGTCTCACGTACGTGCGCGTCTACTCGGGCAAGGCTCCCTCGGGCGCCCAGGTCGTCAACTCGACCAAGGGCAAGAAGGAGCGCATCGGCAAGATCTTCCAGATGCACGCGAACAAGGAGAACCCGGTCGACGAGCTCACCGCGGGCAACATCTACGCGGTGATCGGTCTCAAGGACACCACAACGGGTGACACCCTGAGCGACCCGAACAATCAGGTGGTGCTCGAATCCATGACCTTCCCGGAACCCGTCATCGAGGTGGCCATCGAGCCCAAGACCAAGGGCGACCAGGAGAAGCTCGGCGTCGCGATCCAGAAGCTCGCCGAGGAGGATCCCACGTTCCGCGTGAGCCTCAACGCCGAGACCGGGCAGACCGTCATCGCGGGCATGGGCGAGCTGCACCTCGACATCCTCGTCGACCGCATGAAGCGCGAGTTCAAAGTCGAGGCCAACGTGGGCAAGCCCCAGGTGGCCTACCGCGAGACGATCCGCCGCGAGGTGCCGAAGTACGACTACACGCACAAGAAGCAGACCGGTGGATCCGGTCAGTTCGCGAAGGTGCAGATCGCGCTCGCGCCGCTCGATGCCGAGGCCGAGAAGACGTACGAGTTCGAGGACAAGGTGACCGGCGGTCGCGTGCCCCGCGAGTACATCCCCTCGGTCGATGCCGGCATCCAGGACGCCATGCAGTACGGCATCCTCGCGGGCTTCCCCGTCGTCAACATCAAGGCGACGCTGCTCGACGGCCAGTACCACGACGTCGACTCCTCGGAGATGGCGTTCAAGATCGCCGGTTCGATGGCCTTCAAGGAGGCCGCCCGTCTGGCGCAGCCGGTGCTGCTCGAGCCGATGATGGCAGTCGAGGTGCGCACGCCCGAGGAGTACATGGGCGATGTCATCGGCGACCTGAACTCCCGTCGCGGACAGATCCAGGCGATGGAGGACGCGAGCGGTGTCAAGGTCGTGCGCGCCCTCGTGCCGCTCTCCGAGATGTTCGGGTACATCGGCGACCTGCGGTCGAAGACCAGCGGTCGCGCGGTGTTCTCGATGACCTTCGACTCCTATGCTGAGGTGCCGAAGGCCGTGGCCGATGAGATCGTTCAGAAGGCTAAGGGCGAGTAGATCCGCCCGGGGTCCGGCGGCGGGCGCGTTCCGTCGCCGGACCAGTGGCTCAGGTCGCGATCGCAGACCGGAGCTTGTAACATAAGTACACACCCCGTGCCCGCCCGCCCTCGAAACCGTCGAGGGCGAAAGCGGGTGCAACGATGTCCTGAGGAGGACCATAGTGGCGAAGGCCAAGTTCGAGCGGACTAAGCCGCACGTAAACATCGGAACGATCGGTCACGTGGACCACGGTAAGACCACCCTTACCGCTGCGATCTCGAAGACCCTCGCCGACAAGTTCCCGTCCGACGTCAACGTGCAGCGCGACTTCGACACGATCGACTCGGCTCCCGAGGAGCGCCAGCGCGGCATCACCATCAACATCTCGCACGTCGAGTACGAGACCGAGAAGCGCCACTACGCGCACGTCGATGCCCCGGGTCACGCCGACTACATCAAGAACATGATCACCGGCGCTGCTCAGATGGACGGCGCGATCCTCGTGGTCGCGGCGACCGACGGCATGATGGCCCAGACCAAGGAGCACATCCTGCTCGCCAAGCAGGTCGGCGTCCCCTACCTGCTCGTCGCGCTGAACAAGAGCGACATGGTCGACGACGAGGAGATCCTCGAGCTCGTCGAGATGGAGGTCCGCGAGGAGCTCTCCAAGCAGGGCTACCCGGGCGATGACGTCCCCGTCATCCGCGTCTCGGGCTACGAGGCGCTGCAGGGCAACGAGAAGTGGGTCAACTCCATTCTCGAGCTCATGGAGGCCGTCGACAACAGCATCCCCGATCCGGTGCGCGACAAGGACAAGCCGTTCCTCATGCCCGTCGAGGACGTCTTCACCATCACCGGACGCGGCACCGTCGTCACCGGCCGCGCCGAGCGCGGCACGCTGAAGATCAACTCCGAGGTCGAGATCGTGGGCCTGCGCCCGACGCAGAAGACGACCGTCACCGGCATCGAGATGTTCCACAAGCAGCTCGACGAGGCGTGGGCCGGCGAGAACTGCGGCCTCCTGCTCCGCGGCACCAAGCGCGAGGACGTCGAGCGCGGTCAGGTCGTGGTCGCGCCCGGTTCGATCACCCCGCACACCAAGTTCGAGGGCACCGCCTACATCCTCAAGAAGGAGGAGGGCGGCCGCCACAACCCGTTCGAGACGAACTACCGTCCGCAGTTCTACTTCCGTACGACTGACGTGACCGGTGTCATCACCCTGCCCGAGGACAAGCCGATGGTCATGCCCGGCGACACCACCGACATGACGGTCGAGCTCATCCAGCCGATCGCCATGGAGGAGGGCCTCGGCTTCGCGATCCGCGAGGGCGGCCGCACCGTCGGCGCCGGCACGGTGACCAAGGTCGTCGAGTAGGTCTCAGCGACCTTCGCCGAGCGATACTCCGAAGAACCCCCGGGAGCGATCCCGGGGGTTCTTCGCGTTCGGGGCTGCGGCGAACCGGCGCGCGGCGACGCCTTTCGGCAGCGGGGGAGCGGTATCCTCGAGTGTGACCCCGAACGGGGTCGCGACGAGGTCAGAGCGAGGGAGGCCGAGTGCCGCAGACCGTCGGGGCGCGAGGCGCCCACTTCGCACGCCGGTACGGGCTGCTCTTCCTGCTCGACTCGCTGGCCTGGGCGACGGCGATTCTCGCCGCGCTCGTGCTGCGCTTCGACTTCAATCTCTCCCGCATCCACCCGGTCTGGACCCTCGCGGTCATCGGGGTCACGATCCTGCTGCAGATGTTCGGCGGCTGGGCGTTCTGGGTCTACCGCAACCGCTACGAGGTGGGCAGCTTCGACGAGGTGCGCGCCCTCGTGCTCGACGTCATCGCGGTGATGGTGGTCGCCTGGATCTTCGCCTACCTCGTGGGGTACGGCAACGGGATCCCGCGCAGCACCCTGATCATCGCGGCGCCGATCGCCTTCAGCCTCATGGGGGTCGCCCGGTACCTCCTGCGGCTCTCCAGGGAGCGCCAGCTCAAACCGGGAGCCGAAGCGGAGCGCACGCTGCTCTACGGCGCCGGCTACCTCGGCGTGCAGACGGCGAAGCGCCTGCTCACCGACGCGAAGGGCTCGGCGCTGCCGGTGGGCTTCATCGACGACGATCCGGCCAAGCGGTACCAGGAGGTGCGGGGCGTGCGCGTGCTCGGATCACTCGACGACCTTCCGGCGATCGCGCGCAGCACGCGGGCGACCCGCCTCATCGTGTGCATCGGCGATGCCGACACCGCGCTGATGCGGCGCGTGGACGGGGCCGCGGATCGCTCGGGCATGACCGCGATGGTGCTGCCGCCCCTCGAGCAGATCCTGCAGAACGCCTCGGCCATCTCCAACGTGCGCGAGCTCTCCATCGAGGACCTCATCGGCCGCCACCCGGTGCGCCTGGAGACCGAGTCGATCGCCGAGTATCTGCAGGACAAGCGGGTGCTGGTGACGGGGGCGGGCGGATCCATCGGCTCCGAGCTGTGCCGGCAACTGGCGCGCTTCGCGCCCCGCGAGCTGATCATGCTGGATCGCGACGAGACCGCGCTGCAGGAGAGCCAGCTCTCGATCAGCGGGCACGGGCTGCTCGATACGAACGACGTGGTGCTGGCCGACATCCGCGACCGGGCGACGCTGCTGCAGATCTTCACGGAGCGCGGGCCGGAGGTCGTGTTCCACGCGGCGGCGCTCAAGCACCTGCCGATGCTCGAGCAGTACCCCGACGAGGCCTGGAAGACCAACGTGCTGGGAACGCTGGGCGTGCTGCGGGCGGCCGAGGCCGCCGGCGTGAGCACCTTCGTGAACATCTCCACCGACAAGGCCGCCAACCCCACGAGCGTGCTCGGCCACTCGAAGCGCGTCGCCGAGAAGCTCACGGCCTGGATGGCCGAGCGCACCGGCCGGCGCTATCTCTCGGTGCGCTTCGGCAACGTGATCGGCAGTCGCGGCTCGATGCTGCCCACCTTCCGCAAGCTCATCGACGCCGGCGGGCCGCTCACGGTGACCCATCCCGAGGTGACGCGCTACTTCATGACCATCCCCGAGGCCTGCCAGCTTGTGGTGCAGGCCGGCGGTATCGGGCGGCCCGGAGAGGTGCTGATCCTCGACATGGGGGAGCCGGTGCGGATCCTCGACGTCGCCAAGCGCATGATCGCGCAGTCGGGCAGGGACATCGAGATCGTCTACACCGGCCTGCGCCACGGTGAGAAGCTGCATGAGGAGCTGGTGGGTCACGGTGAGGGCGACGACCGGCCCTTCCACCCCAAGATCTCGCACGCGCGCGTCGACACGATCTCCCCGGACGTGCTGGACCATGAGGGATGGGTCGCGCGTTTGGACCTGACGGAGGCGGCCGAGGAGCGGGTGCGATGAGCGCGCTGTTCCTGGGACTGCTCGGCGGCGTGCTGACGCTCGGATTGAGCCTCGCCCTGCCCTTCGCGGTGAGGCCGCTGCTCACGCGCCTGAGGATCATGGACGTGCCCAACGAGCGGTCGTCGCACGAGCGCCCCGTGCTGCGCGGGCTGGGACTCGCCGTGCTCATCGCCATGGCGTGCGGCGGCTCGCTGGGGACCGCACTGACGCTCGTGACCGCGCCCACGGAGCCGGGTTGGGGCTTCCTGCTCGCCGTCGGCGCGGGGTCCCTCTCGGCCGGCCTGCTCGGTCTGAGCGAGGACCTCAACGGGTTGAGCGTGCGGGTGCGCAGCGCGATCCTGCTCAGCATCGCGATCGTCTCGTCCGTGTCGCTGTTCTGGATCGCGCGCGTCGGCGAGTTCGAGTTCGTCGCCGGCAGCTTCCTGCGCAACTGGACGCTGCAGACGCCGGTGCTGTCGTTCTGGTCGTTGATCCCGCTCGCCGTCTACGGAGTGCTCTTCATCTCCAGCTACATCAACGTCGCCAACTTCATGGACGGCCTGAACGGGATCAGCGGCTTCCACGGCGTGGTGGCCGGTGTCGCCTTCGCGACCTCGGGCCTGCTGCTCGACGAGGGGTGGCTCGTCACGGCGGGAGCCGTGCTGGCGGGCGGATTCGCGGGGTTCCTCCCGTGGAATCTGACCCGGCCCGGAGCCTTCCTGGGCGACGTGGGCAGCTACCTGCTCGGCGGTGCGACGGCCATCATCAGCTTCGCCGCGTTCGTCGGCGGGATTCCACTGCTCGCGACGATCGGTCCGATGGTGATCTACTTCGGCGACGTCGGCGTGACGCTCGTCCGGCGCATGAGGAAGGGAAAGCGCTGGGACGAGCCGCACAAGGAGCACGTCTACCAGCGCATCCAGCAGATGGGGTACTCGCACGTGCAGGCCTCCGCGATGACGGCCGGCTGCACCCTGCTCGCCTCGGTGCTGGGCATCGCGTCGATCTACACGACCTTCTTCGGCACCCTCCTGCTGCTCGCGGGGGGACTCGCGGTGCTCGTGCTCTACCTCCTGCTGCCGCGCCTGCTGCCCTCCCGCGTCTGACACGCCCCCGCGACGGGATCCGGATCACGGGGCCGGGTTGATCACCCGGCCCCAGGTGCTCTTGTTGCCCCAGATGTTCTGACGCAGGCCTTCCAGCTGCAGGATCTGGCTGTGGTCGACGAACAGGTTGACCTCGTTGCCGTAGTTCTTGATGTACCACTCGAAGACGGGGCCGTCGGCCGCCTCGAACATCACGTTCTCGAGGCCTAGGCCGTTGATGATGGAGGCCGCCGCGCCGGTGTCCCACTCGGCGACGTTCTCGGTGATGCCCTCCGACTCGATCATGATGATCGAGGCGCCCGCGTCGAGCGCCCTGCTGCCGCGGTCGATGAGGTCTCCGATGTCCTTCTTTCCCTCGGCGGCCAGTTCGGCCTCGGTCGAGTCGCCGCCGGATCCGATCTGGAGGCCCAGCTCGGGCTTGGCCTTGAGGCCTGCCTTCACCACCTTCTCCACCAGGCGCAGCAGCCCGGAGGTGTTGAGCATGATGAAGCCGGTCGAGATCTCGATGACGTCGAAGCCGACCCCTTTCGCCTCTCTGAGGTACTGGTCGACCGCTTCGTCGCCGTAGCGCAGCACGGTCTCGATCCAGCCGCCCGAGGAGACGTAGGCGCCGTGCTCGTGGGCGATGTCGCTGAAGGCGCGCACCTGCTCGGCGGGCAGCAGCGCGAAGGATCCGCCGGCCCACTTGATGCCGTCGACCCACTGGCCGGCGACGTCGAAGACGTCGCGCAGGCGGCGCGTGCCGAAGGTGTCGTAGTACGGCGCGCGAACCTCGGTGACGCCGAAGGTGCGGGGCTTGGCCGGGCGGTAGGCCCGGGGCACGAAGTTGAAGGAGACGTCGTGCGGGACTGCGTTGCTCATGGGGGTTCCTCTCTCGGCGCGTGTTTCGGGATCAGCCTCGGCGGGTGCGGGGGACGTTCGCCAGCGCGGCGGTGAGGTCGGCGACGGTTCGATGCTCGAGGTCGCGGACCGTGTCGGCGATCTCGTCGCGCAGGGCGACCTCGGCGAAGGGAGCGGCCAGCGCGTCGAACTTGAGGCGGGCCGCCTCCCAGTCGAGCGGGTTGTCGTGGAAGCCGTGGTAGCTGTCCTGCGATGAGCGGAACGTCGTGCCGTCGGCGAGCACCACCTCGAGGTCGGCCGGCATCTGATCGGGAAAGCGCGCTGAGAACTCGGTCTTCGGCGTGATCCGGATCCGGGTCATCAGGCCCTGCACGTCGGCGGCGACGATGCGCTCGGGCGCGTACTGATCCGGCGTCAGACGGCCGTCGAGCAGCACCACCGCGAGCATCCACGGCAGCGAGTGGTCGGCCTCCTCCTTCGTGCGGACGAGGCGCTTGTCGCCCTCCTCGCCGCCGCCGATGATCGAGTGGGCCACGTCGAACGTCGAGAGGCGCACCTCCTCGATGGCCCTCGCGTTGAAGCCGTCCTGCGAGCGCACGTCCTGCGCCGCGTCGAGCGCGGACTGGGAGTGGATCTCGGCGTTGTGCTTCTTGACGATCGTGCGCGTGACGCGCTCGAGATCCTCGCGCGACCAATCGATCTCGAAGGGGCCCGCGATCGAGTCCTTGAAGCCCTTGTTGCCCTCGAAGACCTGCTCGGGGCCCGTGATGCCGCGGCTGGCGAGCAGGGCCGCGAAGGCGCCCTCCTTGGAGACGTGGGGGGCGGCGAGCCCCTTCCAGTGGCTCAGGTTGCCGGTGCGGGTGACGCGCAGCGCAGCGTTGGCGGTGCCCGCGATGGCGACGGCGTTGGCGATCTGCTCGACGGGGAGGCGCATCGCCTTCGCCGCGGCTGCCGCTGCTGCGAAGGCGCCCTGGGTCGTGTGGTCGAACCCCCGGTCCCGCACCGGGGCGACATCGGCCAGCCGGGTGTGCACCTGGTAGGCCACGGCCAGTGCGGTGAGCAGCTCGGCGCCGGACGCGCCGACGCTCTCGGCGGAGGCGAGCACTGCGCCGAGGTTGTCGGAGGGGTGGTTCGTCTCGCCCTTGGCGAGGTAGGAGTCCATGAAGTCGAGGTAGCGGCTCAGCGCGCTGTTGAAGAAGGCGGCCCGTTCGGGGCTCGTCCTGCCGCCCCCGATCAGCGTCGAGATCGGGGTTCCGCCGAGGTCGTCGAGCAGTCCCCTGATCGCCACGATCGGCTCGGCGTCGAGGGCGCCGATGGCGACGCCGAGCGTGTCGAGCACGCGGATCTTCAGCTGCTCCACCGCCTCCGGGCTGAGGCGCGCCCAGCTCGCTTCCGAGACGAAACGAGCGAGATTCTGAGATTCGGTCACGTCTCTCCAATCATCGGATGAAACTGAGTCCTCTCTGAATTACACACCAGATATATCTCGATGTCAAGATACTTTCATCCCCTCCGGCGGACCTGGAGGACCGAATCCGCTGCCGCATCGCGTTCCGCTTCGGGATCGGTGTGCGCCTTTCGGGCGCCCACGCGACTCGAGAGCGCCCGAAAGGCGCACACCGATTCCGTCCGCCGGCGGCGGGGGTGAAGGGGGCGCGAGACGGGCGCGAGACGGGGGCGAAGCGGGCGCGAGACGGGCGCGACACGCCCGGGTTGCATCGACCCCGGTTGCCGTGCGAGAATAGACAGGTTCAGTACTCCGCGCCTCTGTGCGGATCACTGCCAGGCTGTGCATAGCCGCTCCGGTTCGCCGGGGTTCGGGCTAGGCCGCGGGTAGCGAACAACGCCCGCACGCCATACGGCGGCCAGACGCGAGTCCGGCCGTCTTCTTGTGTGCGGATCGCGCGAGAGCGCGTTTTGACAGGTGAACAGAGACCCAGCACATGGTGTTGCACAGCACTCCAGATGCCAGGGCGCTGGTACGCAAGACGTCCAATGCCGCGATCCATGGGATCGCGGTACGACGCAAGTAGAAAGTAGAGAGTCACATGGCGGGACAGAAGATCCGCATCCGACTGAAGTCGTACGACCACGAGGTCATCGACAGCTCCGCGCGCAAGATCGTCGACACGGTGACCCGCGCGGGTGCGACCGTGATCGGCCCCGTGCCGCTCCCCACGGAGAAGAACGTGGTCGCCGTGATCCGTTCGCCCCACAAGTACAAGGACAGCCGCGAGCACTTCGAGAAGCGCACGCACAAGCGCCTGATCGACATCGTCGATCCCACCCCGAAGGCCGTCGATTCGCTCATGCGCCTCGATCTGCCGGCCGACGTCAACATCGAGATCAAGCTCTAAGGGGGGATCCGGAACATGTCAGTCACACGCAACGTGAAGGGTCTTCTGGGCACCAAGCTCGGTATGACGCAGGTGTGGGACGAGAACGGCAAGGTCGTTCCCGTGACCGTCATCGAGGTGGCCCCCAACGTGGTCACCCAGATCCGCACCCCCGAGGTCGACGGCTACAGCGCCGTGCAGATCGCCGCGGGCCAGATCGATCCCCGCAAGGTGAACAAGCCGACCGCCGGCCACTTCGAGAAGGCCGGCGTGACCCCGCGCCGCCACCTCACCGAGGTGCGCACCGCCGATGCCGCTGAGTACGCGCTCGGCCAGGAGCTGACCGTCGACGGCACCTTCGAGGCCGGTCAGAAGATCGACGTCGTCGGCACCTCGAAGGGCAAGGGCTTCGCGGGCACCATGAAGCGTCACAACTTCAAGGGCGTCTCGGCCTCGCACGGCGCACACCGCAACCACCGCAAGCCGGGTTCGATCGGCGGAGCCTCGACCCCCGGCCGCGTGTTCAAGGGGCAGCGCATGGCCGGACGCATGGGCGGCGAGCGCGTCACCGTGCAGAACCTCACCGTGCAGGCGATCGACGCCGAGAAGGGTCTCATCCTGGTCAAGGGTGCGGTTCCCGGCGCTCGCGGTCGTCTCGTTTTCGTTCGCAACGCAGTGAAGGGAGCGTAGTTCATGGCTACCGCTACCAAGCTCGAGGTGCTCGACGCCAAGGGGAAGAAGGCCGGCTCGGTCGAGCTGCCCGAGGCCATCTTCGCCGTCGAGACCAACGTCCCGCTGATCCACCAGGTGGTCACCGCTCAGCTCGCCGCTGCGCGTCAGGGCACGCACAAGACCAAGAACCGCGGCGAGGTCTCCGGTTCCGGCGCCAAGCCCTTCAAGCAGAAGGGCACCGGCCGCGCCCGTCAGGGCTCGGTGCGCATGCCGCAGCATCGCGGCGGCGGCGTCGTGCACGGTCCCGTGCCGCGCGACTACTCGCAGCGCACCCCCAAGAAGATGATCGCCGCGGCTCTCCTCGGCCTGCTCTCGGATCGCGCCCGCGCGAACCGCCTGCACGTCGTCGAGTCGTTCGGCGTCGGCGACAAGCCCAGCACGAAGACCGCTCGCGAGTTCCTCGCCTCGGTCGCTCCGGGCAGGCGCGTCCTCGTGGTCGTCGACCGCGAGGACGAGGTCACCGCGCTCAGCGTGCGCAACCTGCAGCACGTCCACGTGCTGTTCCAGGATCAGCTCAACGCCTACGACGTGGTCGTCAGCGACGATCTCGTCTTCACCAAGGCGGCCTTCGACGCGTTCGTCGCCGGCCGCGAGGTGGCCACCAACACCGTGAAGGAGGGCGCGAAGTGAGCCTGCCCAAGTCTGCACACGACGTCATCATCCGCCCCATCGTCTCGGAGAAGAGCTACGGTCTCATCGACGCGAACGGCCAGTACACCTTCGAGGTGCGGCCGACCGCGAACAAGACCGAGATCAAGCTCGCCATCGAGCAGGTCTTCAACGTGAGGGTCGAGAAGGTCCGCACGCTGAACCGCAAGGGCAAGACTCGCCGCACGAAGTTCGGGGTGGGCAAGCGCAAGGACACCAAGCGCGCCATCGTCACCCTGAAGTCGGGCTCCATCGACATCTTCACGGCTGCGCTGTAGAAGGGGCGAAGAGGAACACAACATGGCTATTCGCAAGTACAAGCCGACGACCCCGGGTCGTCGCGGCTCGAGCGTCGCCGATTTCGCTGAGATCACGCGCTCGACGCCCGAGAAGTCGCTGCTGCGCCCGCTCCCCAAGACGGGCGGCCGCAACAACCAGGGCCGCATCACCACGCGCCACATCGGCGGTGGACACAAGCGCCAGTACCGGGTCATCGACTTCCGTCGCAATGACAAGGACGGCGTGAACGCCCGCGTCGCGCACATCGAGTACGACCCGAACCGCACCGCGCGCATCGCGCTGCTGCACTTCGAGGACGGCACGAAGCGCTACATCATCGCGCCGAACAAGCTGAAGCAGGGCGACATCGTCGAGTCGGGTGCCGGCGCCGACATCAAGCCCGGCAACAACCTGCCGCTGCGCAACATCCCGACCGGTACCGTTATCCACGCGATCGAGCTGAAGCCGGGCGGGGGGGCGAAGCTCGCCCGTTCCGCCGGCGCGTCGGTGCGCCTCGTGGCGAAGGACGGCCCCTACGCCCAGCTTCGCCTTCCCTCTGGCGAGATCCGCAACGTCGACGCGCGCTGCCGCGCGACCGTCGGCGAGGTGGGCAACGCCGAGCAGTCCAACATCAACTGGGGCAAGGCCGGCCGCATGCGCTGGAAGGGCGTTCGCCCGACCGTGCGCGGCGTCGTCATGAACCCGGTGGATCACCCGCACGGCGGTGGCGAGGGCCGCACCTCGGGCGGTCGCCACCCGGTCAGCCCCTGGGGTCAGAAGGAAGGCCGCACGCGGCATCCGAACAAGGAAAGCGACAAGCTCATCGTGCGTCGCCGCCCGACCGGCAAGAAGCGTTAATCGGCAGGTAGGAGAGAGTAGAAGATGCCTCGTAGTCTCAAGAAGGGCCCCTTCGTCGACAACCACCTGCTGAACAAGGTGGTTGCCCAGAACGAAGCCGGCACCAAGAACGTGATCAAGACCTGGTCGCGCCGCTCGATGATCATCCCGGCCATGCTCGGCCACACGATCGCGGTGCACGACGGTCGCAAGCACATCCCGGTGTTCGTCACCGAGACCATGGTCGGTCACAAGCTGGGCGAGTTCGCGCCCACGCGCACCTTCCGTGGCCACGTGAAGGACGACAAGAAGGGCCGTCGCCGCTGAGCGGCGACGTGAAGGAGGAGAGAGAAATGGTGGAGTCGATCGCACGCGTGCGTCATATCCGCATCACCCCCCAGAAGGCCCGTCGCGTGGTTGACCTGATCCGCGGCAAGAACGCCCAGGAGGCCCTGGCCATCCTGAAGTTCGCCCCGCAGGCGGCCTCGGAGCCGGTGTTCAAGCTCGTCGCCGCGGGCATCGCGAACGCGCGCGTCAAGGCCGACAACGAGAACCTGCGCCTCAACGAGGACGAACTCGTCGTCGCACGCGCCTTCGTCGACGAGGGGGCGACGCTCAAGCGTTTCCGCCCCCGCGCACAGGGCCGCGCATTCCGCATCAACAAGCGCACCAGCCACATCACCGTCGTTCTGCAGACGGCCGATGAGTTCGCCGCTGCGAAGAAGGGAGCCTAACGGTATGGGCCAGAAGATTCATCCCTACGGCTTCCGCCTGGGGGTCACCACCGATCACGTGTCGCGCTGGTTCTCGGACTCGACCAAGAAGGGTCAGCGCTACGCCGACTACCTGGCCGAGGACATCAGGATCCGCCAGCACCTGACGAAGCAGCTCGACCGCGCCGGCGTCTCGCGCGTCGAGATCGAGCGCACCCGCGACCGCGTACGCGTGGACATCCACTCGGCGCGCCCGGGCATCGTCATCGGCCGCCGCGGCGCCGAGGCCGAGCGCATCCGCGCCGACCTCGAGAAGCTGACCGGCAAGCAGATCCAGCTCAACATCCTCGAGGTGAAGAACCCCGAGGCCGACGCCCAGCTCGTGGCGCAGGGCATCGCCGAGCAGCTCGCCGCTCGCGTGGCATTCCGCCGCGCGATGCGCAAGGGGCTGCAGGGCGCGCAGCGCGCCGGTGCCAAGGGCATCCGGATCCAGGTCTCCGGCCGCCTCGGCGGCGCCGAGATGAGCCGTTCGGAGTTCTACCGCGAGGGCCGCGTGCCGCTGCACACCCTCCGCGCGAACATCGACTACGGCTTCTACGAGGCGAAGACCACCTTCGGCCGCATCGGCGTGAAGGTCTGGATCTACAAGGGCGACCTGACCAACAAGGAACTCGCTCGCGAGCAGGCGGCCCAGAAGCCGTCGCGCGACCGCGGCGATCGCCGCCGTGCGCCCCGTGGCGCTCAGGCCGAGGCTGCACCCGCTGCAGCAGGAGCGGAGAAGTAAGCATGCTGATTCCCCGTCGAGTCAAGTACCGCAAGCAGCACCACCCCGGTCGCAGCGGTGCTGCGAAGGGCGGCACCAAGGTGTCCTTCGGCGAGTTCGGTATCCAGGCACTCACCCCGGCTTACGTGACGAACCGTCAGATCGAGTCCGCTCGTATCGCGATGACCCGTCACATCAAGCGCGGCGGCAAGGTGTGGATCAACATCTATCCGGACCGTCCCCTCACCAAGAAGCCTGCGGAGACCCGCATGGGTTCAGGTAAGGGTTCGCCCGAGTGGTGGGTGGCCAATGTCAAGCCGGGCCGCGTCCTCTTCGAGGTCGCCGGTGTCAACGAGGAGCTCGCTCGTGAGGCGCTCACCCGCGCCATCCACAAGCTGCCCCTGAAGGCCCGCATTATCAAGCGCGAGGAGGGCGACGCGTAATGGCGATCGGTACCAAAGAACTGGCCATCACCGAGCTCGATTCCTTCGAGGACGAGCGTCTGGCCGAGGAGCTCAAGAAGGCCAAGGCCGAGCTCTTCAACCTTCGTTTCCAGTCGGCCACCGGTCAGCTGGAGAGCCACGGCCGCGTGCGCCAGGTGAAGCGCGACATCGCTCGCATCTACACGGTGCTGCGCGAGCGCGAGCTCGGCATCCGGGTCACCCCGGCCGCCGCGCCTGCTCCCGCGAAGAAGAAGAGCAGCAAGAAGGCCGAGCAGGCGGACGCCGCCGAGTCGGCGAGCACCGAGACGAAGGAGGCCTAACGATGACTGCTGAGGTCGAGAAGGAACAGCGCGGCTACCGCAAGGCCCGCCGCGGCTACGTCGTCAGCGACAAGATGGACAAGACCATCGTCGTCGAGGTCGAGGATCGCGTGAAGCACCCGCTCTACGGCAAGGTGATGCGCCGCTCGTCGAAGGTGAAGGCTCACGACGAGCAGAACACCGCAGGCATCGGCGATCTCGTGCTCATCCACGAGACCCGTCCGCTGAGCGCCACCAAGCGCTGGCGTCTGGTCGAGATCCTCGAGAAGGCGAAGTAAGCCTCGCGCTTACTGAGTGAAGGAGTAACAAGTGATTCAGCAGGAATCCCGACTCAAGGTCGCCGACAACACCGGCGCCAAGGAGTTGCTCACCATTCGTGTGCTCGGGGGCTCGAAGCGTCGTTACGCCGGTCTCGGCGACACGATCGTCGCGACCGTCAAGGACGCGATCCCCGGCGGCAACGTGAAGAAGGGCGACGTGGTCAAGGCCGTCGTCGTCCGCACGCGCAAGTCGACCCGTCGCTCCGACGGCTCGTACATCGCGTTCGACGAGAACGCCGCCGTCATTCTCAAGGCAGACGGGGAGCCCCGCGGCACCCGTATCTTCGGGCCGGTCGGCCGTGAGCTGCGCGACAAGCGGTTCATGAAGATCGTCTCGCTCGCACCGGAGGTGATCTAGTCCCATGGGCGCAAGGATCAAGAAGGGTGACCTCGTCGAGGTCATCTCGGGCCCGTCGCAGGAGCGCGGCGGCTACAAGGGCAAGCAGGGGCGCGTCATCGAGGTGCTCAAGGACAGCGACCGCGTCGTGGTCGAGGGCGTGAACTTCGTCACGAAGCACGTGCGCGTCGGCCAGTCGGATCGAGGCACCCGCGAGGGCGGCATCGAGACCGTCGAGGCCCCGATCCACGTCTCCAACGTCGCCATCGTCGATCCCGAGACGAAGAAGCCGACCCGCGTCGGGTTCCGCGTCGAGGAGGTCGAGAAGGACGGCAAGAAGAAGACCGTCCGCGTGCGCTACGCCAAGCAGTCTGGGAAGGACCTCTAAATGACTGAGACCAAGGTTCAGCCCCGTCTCAAGCAGAAGTACCGGAGCGACATCGTTCCGCAGCTTCGCGAGGAGTTCGGCTACGCCAACATCATGCAGGTTCCGGGCATCGTCAAGGTGGTCGTGAACACCGGTGTCGGAGATGCCGCCCGCGACAGCAAGGTGATCGAGGGCGCCATCGCAGACCTCGTCAAGATCACCGGTCAGAAGCCCATGGTGACCAAGGCCCGCAAGTCCATCGCGCAGTTCAAGCTGCGCGAGGGCCAGGCCATCGGCGCGCACGTCACCCTCCGCGGCGACCGCGCCTGGGAGTTCCTCGATCGCCTGATCAGCCTGGCGCTGCCCCGTATCCGCGATTTCCGCGGCCTCTCGGCCAAGCAGTTCGACGGAAACGGCAACTACACCTTCGGCCTGACCGAGCAGAGTGTGTTCCACGAGATCGATCAGGATAAGATTGATCGGGTGCGTGGTTTCGACATCACCGTCGTGACCACCGCGAAGACCGACGACGAGGGCCGCGCGCTGCTTCGCGCGCTCGGCTTCCCGTTCAAGTCCGAATAACTGAATAGTCCAAGCGGCGAGGGTGCCCGGGAGTTTCCCGGGCACCCGATCCGTGTGTCACCCAGGTCGCTCACCGTGTAACGGTGTGTGATACCAGGCGAGAAAGAAGAGTCACTCATGACGATGACTGATCCGGTCGCAGATATGCTGACCCGGCTGCGCAACGCCAACGCTGCGCATCATGACGACGTTTCGCTTCCCGGCTCGAAGCTGAAGGAGCGGATCGCTGAGATCCTCAAGCGCGAGGGCTACATCAAGGACTGGAAGGTCGAGCAGGCGCGCGTCGGCACGACCCTCACCATGTCGCTGAAGTACGGCTCGGGCCGCGAGCGCTCCATCGAGGGCATCAAGCGCGTGTCCAAGCCCGGCCTCCGGGTCTACGCGCGCTCCACCGAGATCCCGAGCGTGCTCGGCGGCCTCGGCATCGCGATCCTGTCCACCTCCTCGGGGCTCCTCACCGACCGCGAGGCCGAGCAGAAGGGCGTCGGCGGGGAAGTCCTCGCCTACGTGTGGTAAGCCGTCATGTCACGTATCGGTAAGCTTCCCATCACCGTTCCCGGTGGTGTAGACGTCAAGATCGAGGGCCAGAAGGTCACGATCAAGGGTTCGAAGGGCGAGCTTTCGCTCGTCGTCGCCGAGCCCATCCGCGTCGCTCTCGAGGACGGCCAGGTGCTGGTCACCCGTCCCGACGACGAGCGCGATTCCCGGGCGCTGCACGGCCTCACCCGCACGCTCATCAACAACGACATCATCGGCGTCACCGAGGGGTACTCGAAGCAGCTCGAGGTCGTCGGCACGGGCTACCGCGTGCAGCAGAAGGGCGCGGGCCTGGAGCTCGCGCTCGGCTTCTCGCACCCGGTCAACGTGAACGCCCCCGAGGGCATCACCCTCTCGGTCGAGGGCAACACCAAGATCACCGTGAGCGGGATCTCGAAGCAGGCGGTCGGCGAGGCCGCGGCGAACATCCGCAAGCTGAAGAAGCCGGAGCCCTACAAGGGCAAGGGCATTCGCTACGCGGGCGAGAACGTCCGTCGCAAGGCAGGAAAGGCTGGTAAGTAAGCATGGCCGCTAATGTTTCCCGCGCGAAGGGTCGCTCGGCGGCGCGCGTCCGCCGCCACGTTCGCCTGCGGAAGAAGATCGTCGGCACGGAGGCCCGTCCCCGCCTCGTGGTGACCCGCTCCTCGCGTCACGTGTTCGTCCAGGTCGTCGACGACTCGAAGGGTCACACCGTCGCTTCCGCCTCGACCATGGAAGCCGATCTGCGCGCCTTCGACGGCGACAAGACGGCCAAGGCCCGCAAGGTCGGCGAGCTCGTCGCCGAGCGCGCCAAGGGCGCCGGCGTCGAGGCCGTGGTCTTCGACCGCGGCGGCAGCAAGTACGCCGGTCGTGTCGCCGCGATCGCCGATGGCGCTCGCGAAGGGGGGCTGACCCTGTGAGCAACGAAACGAAGGAGCAGCAAGTGTCTGCAGAGGCGACTGAGGCCCGGGCCGCGGAGGCCCCGGCTCAGGATCACCGCAACGAGCCCCGCGAGCAGCGTCGCGGCAGCCGCGACCGCGGCACCCGTGGCGAGCGCGGCGGCCGCGACCGCAGCGAGAGCCAGTTCCTCGAGCGCGTCGTGACCATCAACCGCGTCTCGAAGGTCGTCAAGGGCGGTCGCCGCTTCAGCTTCACCGCGCTCGTCGTGGTGGGCGACGGCAACGGCACCGTCGGCGTCGGCTACGGCAAGGCGAAGGAGGTGCCCCTCGCCATCTCGAAGGGTGTCGAGGAGGCCAAGAAGAACTTCTTCCGCGTGCCCCGCGTCGGCAGCACGATCCCGCACCCGGTGCAGGGCGAGGCCGCGGCGGGCGTCGTGCTGCTGCGTCCCGCCGCCGCCGGTACCGGCGTGATCGCCGGCGGCCCCGTGCGCGCCGTGCTCGAGTGCGCCGGCATCCACGACGTGCTGAGCAAGTCGCTCGGCTCGTCGAACACCCTGAACATCGTGCACGCGACCGTCGAGGCGCTGCAGCAGCTCGAGGAGCCCCGCTCCGTCGCTGCCCGTCGCGGCCTCGACTTCGACCGCGTCGCCCCGGCCCGCATCGTGCGAGCCGAGGCGAAGGCCGCGGCCGACGCTGCCGCGAAGGCAAAGGCAGGTGCGTAATGGCCAAGAGCCTGAAGATTACGCAGACGAAGTCCGTCATCAGTGAGAAGCAGAACCAGCGCGACACCCTGCGCAGCCTCGGCCTCAGGAAGATCGGCCAGACGGTCGTTCGCGAGGACACCAAGGCCAACCGGGGCTACGTTCGCGCTGTCGCTCACCTGGTAGAGGTTGAGGAGATCGACGCATGAGCGAGAAGAACGAGGAGCGCGAGCAGGTGCTCAAGGCGCACCACCTGCGTCCGGCTCCCGGCGCCAAGAAGGCCAAGACCCGCGTGGGTCGCGGCGAGGCGTCGAAGGGCAAGACCGCGGGTCGCGGTACCAAGGGCACCAAGGCCAGGTACCAGGTCAAGGCCGGCTTCGAGGGCGGGCAGATGCCGCTGCACATGCGCACCCCGAAGCTGCGCGGGTTCAAGAACCCGTTCCGCACGGAGTACCAGGTGGTGAACGTCGCCAAGCTCGCGGAGCTGTACCCGCAGGGCGGCGAGGTGACCGTCGAGGACCTCGTGGCCAAGGGCGCCGTGCGCAAGAACCAGCCCGTCAAGGTGCTGGGCGACGGCGACCTGCAGGTCAAGCTCACCGTGCAGGTGGACAAGGTCTCCGGCTCGGCCGAGCAGAAGATCGTCGCCGCCGGCGGAGAGATCAAGTAGCATCCGCGTGATGCAGGCATGACGGGGGTGCCGGAGCCGGTGTGACGCCGCTCCGACGCCCCCGCCGCCGTTTTCTCCGGGATCCTCGTCGTCGGACGATCCCGGGCACGCACACCTGTCAGCCGTGTAGGCTGGTGCAATCGGTTCTCGTCGTAAGGCGAAGGCCCCTACGACGTTCCCAGGAGGCAGATTTTGTTCAGCGCCATCGGACGGATCTTCCGGACGCCCGATCTGCGGCGAAAGATCGTGTTCACACTCGCGATCGTGTCGCTCTTCCGGCTCGGATCCTTCATCCCGGCACCGTTCGTGCAGTTCGACAACGTGCAGGCGTGTCTGGTCGCCAATGAGGCGCAGGGCACTTCCGGCCTCTACGACATGATCAACCTCTTCAGCGGCGGTGCGCTGCTGCAGCTCTCGATCTTCGCGCTGGGCATCATGCCGTACATCACGGCCTCGATCATCACGCAGCTGCTGAGGGTCGTCATCCCGCACTTCGAGGCGCTCCACAAGGAGGGCCAGGCCGGTCAGGCCAAGCTCACGCAGTACACCCGCTACCTCACCATCGCGCTCGCGATCCTGCAGTCGACCACCCTCATCACCGTCGCCCGCTCCGGCCAGCTCTTCGGTGCCGCGGCCAATCAGGCCTGCCAGAACCTCGTGTCCCAGGAGTGGTGGGCGATCCTCATCATGATCGTCACGATGACGGCCGGCACCGGCCTCATCATGTGGTTCGGCGAGCTCATCACCGAGCGCGGCATCGGCAACGGCATGTCGCTGCTCATCTTCACCTCCATCGCCGCGACGTTCCCCGGAGCCATGTGGGTCATCAAGGAGTCGCAGGGCTGGGAGGTCTTCTTCATCGTGCTGGCCGTCGGCCTGCTCGTGGTCGCCGCGGTCGTGTTCGTCGAGCAGTCGCAGCGGCGCATCCCGGTGCAGTACGCCAAGCGCGTGGTCGGGCGCCGCACCTACGGCGGCAGCAGCACCTACATCCCGATCAAGGTGAACATGGCGGGCGTGATCCCGGTCATCTTCGCGTCGGCGATCCTGTACCTGCCGATGCTCATCACCCAGTTCAACCAGCCCCAGATCGGCGAGGAGCCGAAGGAGTGGGTGGTCTGGATCCAGAGCAACCTCGTGTACGGCGATCAGCCCGTGTACATGCTGGTCTTCTTCCTGCTCACCATCGGCTTCACCTTCTTCTACGTGCAGATCACGTTCAACCCCGAAGAGGTCGCCGACAACATGAAGCAGTACGGCGGCTTCATCCCGGGCATCCGCGCGGGTCGCCCGACCGCCGAGTACCTCAACTACGTGCTCACGCGCATCACGAGCGCGGGCTCGCTCTACCTCGGCGTCATCGCGCTGCTCCCGCTCATCGCGCTGTCGTTCTTCGGCGCCAACCAGAACTTCCCGTTCGGCGGCGCCTCGATCCTCATCATCGTGGGCGTCGGCCTCGAGACCGTGAAGCAGATCGACGCGCAGCTGCAGCAGCGCCACTACGAAGGGCTTCTCAAGTGACCGAGACGATCACCGCGCGGCTGCTCATCATCGGTCCTCCCGGAGCGGGCAAGGGAACGCAGGCGTCCCGGATCGCGGAGCGCTACGGCGTTCCGACGATCTCGACGGGGGACATCTTCCGGGCCAACATCAGGGGCGGAACCGAGCTCGGCAGGCGCGTGCAGGCCGTCATCGAGGCCGGCGAACTGGTTCCCGACTCGCTCACGAACGAGATCGTGGAGGACCGCCTCGCGCAACCCGACGCGGCGAACGGCTTCCTGCTCGACGGGTACCCCCGGACGGTCGATCAGGTGCACGCGCTCGACGGCATGATCGGCGGCGCCTCGCTCGACGCCGTCGTGCTGCTCGAGGCCGACACGGAGGAGGTCGTCGCGCGGCTGCTCAAGCGCGCCGAACTCGAGGGTCGCGCCGACGACACGGAGGCGGTGATCCGGCACCGCCAGGAGGTGTACGCGGAGCAGACCGCACCCCTCGTCGAACTCTTCTCGGAGCGAGGGATCCTCGTGGCCGTCGACGGGCTCGGGTCCGTCGAGGAGGTGGCCGAGCGCATCGCCTCCGGCCTCGACGCCCGGCTCGCGGCGCCGACGGGGCGCTAGACCGTGGCCCGCAGAGGCCTGCTGCGTCGCTCGATCTACAAGTCGCCGGCGCAGCTTCGGCTGATGGTCGAGCCGGGCCTCGCGACCGGCGCGGCTCTGGCCGCCATGCGCGACGCGGTGCGGCCGGGCATCACCACGCTCGAGCTCGACGCCATCGCAGAGGACGCGATCCGCTCCCGCGGGGGCGCTCCGAACTTCATGCTCGAGCCCGGCTACCGGCACACCATCTGCGCCAACGTCAACGAGCACGTGGTGCACGCGATCCCCACCGGGCGCCCGCTCGAGCCCGGCGACATCGTGGCGCTCGACGCCGGCGCGGTCGTCGACGGGTGGCACGGCGACGCCGCCTTCACCGCGGTGCTGCCGGATCCGGCCCGGCCCGATCGCACGACCGCCATCGAGAAGCTCGGCGACGTCACCGAGCAGGCCATGTGGCGGGGGATCGCCCGCCTCGCGACGGCCTCCCACCTGGGCGAGGTGGGGGAGGCCGTCTCGGCGTACGTGCGGGCGAACAGCGACTTCGGCGTGCTCGAGGACTACATCGGGCACGGCATCGGCCGCAGCATGCATGAGGATCCGCCCGTGTTCAACGTGCCCGTGCACCGTCGCGGGCCCGAGGTGAAGCCCGGGCTGGTCGTCGCGATCGAGCCCATCATCTCGGCCGGCGGCATCGACACGGTGGTCGAGGACGACGACTGGACCGTGACTATCGCCGACGGGTCGATGAGCGCGCAGTGGGAGCACTCCGTGGCCGTGCACCGGGACGGCATCTGGGTGCTCACCGCGGAGGACGGCGGAGCGAGCGGGCTGGCCCCGCTGGGCATCACGCCCGTTCCGATCCCCTGACCCGTTTCTCGCGGCTTGCGGGGCTGGGCTGGGCTTTACAAACGCGACTCGCCCGGGTATTATCGATCTTTGGTGCTTTGTGCCTGTTTTGCGTTCGCAACTGAGCTGTCAGTTTCGCCGTCGCGAAGCGGGGACCGGGCATTCGCAAGACCAGCACACACCTACGCAAGCGATAGTGAGGCTATGGCGAAGAAAGACGGCGTCATCGAGATCGAGGGACAGGTTGTCGAGGCTCTGCCGAACGCGATGTTCCGCGTCGAGCTGACCAATGGACACAAGGTGCTCGCCCACATCTCCGGAAAGATGCGCCAGCACTACATCCGCATCCTTCCCGAGGATCGCGTGATCGTCGAGTTGACGCCCTACGACCTGACCCGCGGCCGCATCGTCTACCGCTACAAGTAGGTCGCTGGAAAGTAACGGCTCGCGGCACCCCGCGGGTACGAGGACAGCGAACCGCATAAGGAAACATCATGAAGGTCAAGCCCAGCGTCAAGCCGATCTGCGATCACTGCAAGGTCATCCGCCGCCACGGCCGCGTCATGGTGATCTGCAAGAGCAACCCCCGGCACAAGCAGCGTCAGGGCTAGCGCCCGGCCCCGCGGCCGGCTCCGCAGAACACTCACAATTCAATATCCCATCCAGCGCGTCGAAGAACCCGCAGCGGCCCGGCCGCGAGCGGGGGACACCTCGGGACGGAGGCCCGAACCCCCGATGCGCATCACACCTCCACTATCGCCAAGGAGAGCCAGCATGGCACGTCTTGCAGGAGTCGACATCCCGCGCGACAAGCGCGTCGAGATCGCACTCACGTACATCTACGGGGTCGGCCGCACCAGCGCGCTGAAGACCCTCACCGACACCGGAATCGACGGCAACACCCGAGTGAGGGACCTCACCGACGACCAGCTCGTCGCGCTCCGCGACTACATCGAAGGCAACTTCAAGGTTGAGGGCGACCTCCGCCGCGAGGTCGCAGCCGACATCCGCCGCAAGGTCGAGATCGGCAGCTATCAGGGTCTCCGCCACCGCAAGGGCCTGCCCGTGCATGGTCAGCGCACCAAGACGAACGCCCGCACCCGCAAGGGTCCGAAGCGCACCGTCGCCGGCAAGAAGAAGTAACCGCCGGTCCACTCGACCATCACACAGAGCTTTTCAGGAGAACACTCAATGGCTGCACCAAAGACGGCGGCTCGCAAGCCGCGTCGCAAGGACAAGAAGAACGTGGTCGTGGGCCAGGCCCACATCAAGTCGACGTTCAACAACACGATCGTCTCGATCACGGACACGACCGGCGCCGTGATCAGCTGGGCGTCCTCGGGCGGCGTCGGGTTCAAGGGCTCGCGCAAGTCGACCCCCTTCGCCGCGCAGCTCGCGGCCGAGTCGGCCGCCCGCAAGGCGCAGGAGCACGGCATGAAGAAGGTCGACGTCTTCGTCAAGGGTCCGGGATCGGGCCGCGAGACGGCTATCCGGTCGCTGCAGGCCGCGGGCCTCGAGGTCGGCTCGATCACCGACGTCACCCCGCAGACGCACAACGGCTGCCGCCCGCCCAAGCGTCGCCGCGTCTGAGCCTATGGTCGCGCCGCGCGCTCGCTCAGATGCGAGGGCGATTTCCCGCCCTCACTGCGAGCCAGCGCCGAGGCCGTCTCGGCCTCGGATGTCGGCGCGACTGTCGCCCTCGGGCGACGGTCCACTCAAGCCGGCTGGTTCACGTCGGTTTCAACCCACCCCGTTCACGCATGAGTCATATAGCGGACTCCAGCGAAAGGACCACACACAGTGCTCATTGCACAGCGACCCACTCTGACTGAAGAATCGATCTCCGAGTACCGCTCGCGCTTCGCCATCGAGCCGCTCGAGCCCGGCTTCGGCTACACGCTCGGCAACTCGCTTCGTCGCACCCTGCTCTCGTCGATCCCGGGCGCCGCCGTCACGAGCGTGCGCTTCGAGGGCGTCGCCCACGAGTTCACGACCATCCAGGGCGTGACCGAGGACGTCACCGAGATCATCCTCAACATCAAGGACCTCGTCGTCTCCAGCGAGCACGACGAGCCCATCACCGCCTACCTGCGCAAGACCGGCGCGGGAGAGGTGACCGCCGCCGACATCTCGGCTCCGGCCGGCGTCGAGGTGCACAACCCCGAGCTCGTCATCGCGACGCTCAGCGACTCGGCGCAGTTCGAGCTCGAGCTGACCATCGAGCGCGGCCGCGGCTACGTCTCGGCCGTGCAGAATCGCAACGAGGACGCCGAGGTCGGCCGCATCCCGGTCGACTCGATCTACTCGCCGGTGCTCAAGGTCACCTACCGCGTGGAGGCCACGCGCGCCGGTGAGCGCACCGACTTCGATCGCCTCGTCGTCGATGTCGAGACCAAGCCCGCGATCAGCCCCCGCGACGCCATCGCGTCGGCGGGCTCGACCCTCGTGGAGCTCTTCGGCCTCGCCCGCGAGCTCAACACGGCGGCCGAGGGCGTCGAGATCGGCCCGGCCCCGGTCGAGGTCGTGACCGAGGGCGAGCTCTCGATCCCCATCGAGGACCTGGACCTCTCGGTGCGCAGCTACAACTGCCTGAAGCGCGAGGGCATCAACACGGTGAGCGAGCTCGTGGCGCTCTCCGAGGCGCAGCTCATGAACATCCGCAACTTCGGTCAGAAGTCCGTTTTCGAGGTGCGCGACAAGCTCACCGAGATGGGACTGTCGCTGAAGGACGCCGTGCCCGGCTTCGACGGCGCGCAGTTCTACAGCTACGAAGACGACAACAACTGACGATCCGGCGCCGTCCCCCGATCGCACACTTACTGGAGTAGACAATGCCCAAGCCCACCAAGGGCGCCCGCCTCGGAGGCGGCCCCGCACACCAGCGCCTGATGTTGAACCAGATGGCTGCGCAGCTGTTCGAGCACAAGCGCATCCAGACCACGGAGACGAAGGCCAAGCGCCTGCAGCCCGTGGCCGAGCGCCTGGTCACCTTCGCCAAGCGCGGCGACCTGCACGCCCGCCGTCGCGTGATGCGCCAGATCCTCGACAAGTCCGTGGTGCACGAGCTCTTCACCGAGATCGCGCCCCTCGTCGAGAACCGCGAGGGTGGCTACACCCGCATCATCAAGACCGGCTTCCGCAAGGGCGACAACGCTCCGCTGGCCGTGATCGAGCTCGTGCTGGAGCCCGTCGCCCCGAAGCCCAAGGCCAAGAAGGCCGCCGAGGAGGCTCCGGCCGCCGAGGAGCCGAAGGCGGGGGAGGCTCCGGCCGCCGAGGCCGATGCTCCCGCCGCGGAGACCGCCGCGGAGGAGAAGGCCGAGTAGGGCCTGTCCGCACGCAACAGCGAAGCGCCCCGCGATCCGTGCAGGATCGCGGGGCGCTTCGCTGTAACTTCCCCCGCCCGCCCGGCCTGCCTCCTCCTGAATCGGGGCCGGCCGCGGCGGGCGGCGGGCGCTCAGTGGACGTGCGAGCGGGAGAGCGACAGGTGCTTCGTCTCGCGGAACAGGAGGACCACGACGAGCGCGCTCACCACGGCGAGGCCCATCAGGTAGAAACCGGGCGCGAGGGGCGTGCCCGTGCCCGCCACGAGCCAGGTGGCGACGAACGGAGCGGTGCCGCCGAAGAGCACGTACGCGAGGGTGTAGCCGATCGCGGAGCCGGATGATCGAACAGCGCTCGGGAACATCTCCACCAGCGCGGGCACGTTCGAGGTGCCGATGACGGCCACCATGGTGGCGAGCACCGAGGTGCCGAGCATCGCCCACCCCAGGCCGAGCGGCATGATGGAGAACGACGGCACGGTGAGCGCGACGAAGCCGATGCACGCCGTGAGCAGCATGGGCCTGCGTCCGAAGCGGTCGGAGAGCAGCGCCGCGAGCGGGCACGCGAGCGTGTAGACCATCATCGCGACCAGGTTCGTCACCATCGATTCCGTCGGTGTGTAGCCGAGGTTGGAGGTCATGTAGGCGATCATGTAGCTGCTCATGAGGTAGTAGGCCACCGCATTGGTGATGCTGTAGCCGAAGAGCGTCATGATCTGGCGGCCGCAGGTGCGAATGGCCTCGAGCAGCGGCGCCTTCGATTTGTCGGCCCGCTGCTCGAGCTCCCGGAAGACCGGGGTGTCGTCGACGCGCGACCGGATGTAGAGGCCGATGAGCCCGAGCGGAGCCGCGAGGAGGAACGGGATGCGCCATCCCCACGATTCGAGGGCCTCGGTGCTGAGCGTGAAGGTGATGAGAGCGCCGACCGTCGCGCCGGCCACGGAGGCGAGTCCCACCGTGGCGGGGATCACGCTCGCGTAGAACGCGCGCTTGCCCTCGGGGGCGTACTCGACGATGAAGGACGAGGACCCCGTGTATTCGCCGCCGGTTGTGAACCCCTGCGTGGCGCGGAAGACGAAGAGCAGGATCGGGGCCCAGACGCCGATCACGGCGAACGGCGGGAGGACGCCGATGGCGAAGGTCGCCGAACTCATGATGATCACGCAGAGGCCGAGCATCTTGTTGCGGCCGATGCAATCGCCGTACCGTCCGAAGAAGGCGGCTCCGAGCGGGCGGGCGATAAAGCCCCCGGCGAAGACGGCCCAGGTGGCCAGCAGGGAGGCGGTGGGCGACTCGGCGGGGAAGAACAGCTTCGCGATGGTCACCGACATCACCGCGTACGCGGCGGAGTCGAACCACTCGACGAAGTTGCCGATGGCGGCGGCCGAGGCGACGCGTTTGAGGCTGCGGCGCCCGGGATCGCGGCCGACGTCGTTGCCGGTCGCGGGACTCTGAGTGGGTGCGGTCATGATGGCTCCTCTCGAGGGGCCGTGAAGTGGGCGGGTGGGGCGGTGGACGTCGCCGTCCCGTGGACGACGACGCTGTCGGGTGGTTCGTTCCGCCTCGAGCGGTTGGGCCGGGGCGGGATGACGGGACGGGGGGCGGGCGAGGCCCGGATCCGGCCTGCGAGGGTTGTGGTGCAGCTCGCTCGCAGGCCGGATCCGGGGCCGCCCGGGTCGTTAGCGGCTGCGGCGCTTCTCGAGGAACCTCGCCATCTCGCGCTGCGGCTCACCGGTGGCGTACGCCTCGCGGTGCACCTCCTTGGCGCTCGCGAAGGCCTCCGTGAAGTCGGCCTCCTCGATCTCGCGAATGCGGCTCTTAGTGAGGCGAACGGCGCCGGAGGGCAGCCGGCTCATCCGGTGGGCCAGCGCGATCGCCTGCTCGAGCGCCCGGCCGGGCTCGACCAGGCGATTCAGCAGGCCGAGCCGGTACGCCTCGTCGGCGTCCACGAGTTCGCCCGTGAGCGCGAACTCGGTGGTCTTGCCGCGGCCGAGCAGCCCCCACATCACCCAGAGGCCGGTGACGCTGGGGATGCCCGAGTGCACCTCGGGCTGGCCCATGCGGGCGGAGGCGCCGCCGACGCGGAGATCGGCGAGGGCCGCGAACTGGAAGCCCGAGCCGGCCGCGACGCCGTCGACGGCCGCGATGGTGACCTGGTCGAGCTCGCGGACGGCGCGGTAGAGATCCTCGAAGCCGTCGATCCAGGCCTCCGCCGCCTCGTGATCGTCGGGATCGGTGGTCGCGGTCTCCGCGAGATCCTGTCCCGCGCAGAACGCACCTCCCGAGCCGGTGAAGACGATCGCGCGACAGCTCTCGTCGCGCGTGAGGCCGGCGAGGATCTCGATGATCCGAGAACGCATGTCCGCGGTCCAGGCGTTGAGCTTCTCGGGGCGGTTCAGCGTGACGACGGCGACTTCGCCGTCGCGTTCGAGGAGTACGTCAGGCATGGAGTCCCTTTCAGTGATTCGACGGTGAATTCTGCCATCTCATCAGCCGCGGGGACGGCTGTCTAACATCAATTCCGCATCCCGTCGATATCGAATTGATATCGTGAGGCATGGATATCCACCACCTGCGGTACTTCCTCGTGCTCAGCGAAGAGCTCCACTTCGGACGGGCGGCTCAGCGTCTGCACATGGCGCAGCCGCCGCTCTCCCAGCGGATCAAGTCGCTCGAGCGAGAGCTCGGCGTCGAGCTGTTCCACCGGCGGCGCACGGGCGTCGAGCTCTCCGAGGCGGGCGCGCTGCTGCTCGAGCACGCACGGGCGGTGCTGGAGAAGATGTCCGAGGCTGAGGCGGCCATGGGGCGGATCCGCCCCGGTGCGAGCGGAGTGATCCGTGTCGCGCTGCCGCCGGACACGAACCCGGTGACCATCGAGGCCCTGATCGAGGAGTTCGCCGCGTCGACCCCTGGCGTGCTGCTCGATCTGCACGAGCTGTCGACCGAGGAGCAGATTCCCCGCCTGCGGGACGGTGAGCTCGACGTCGCCGTGGTGCGGCACCCCATCAGCGCGGTGGGGCTCGAGTCGGGGCCCGTGACCTCGCGGCCGCTCGTCGCGATCCTGCGCGAGGACGACCCGCTGGCGCAGAGCGGGCGAGCCGTATCCCTCGGCGCGCTGACCGGCCAGCCGCTCGTGCTCTTCCAGCGCTACATGGCCCCGATGCTCTACGACGAGATCCTGTCCACCTGCCGCGATGCCGGATACCTGCCCTCGGCGATGCTGCACGCGCGCAACCAGAACTTCGCCCACGGCCTCGTGCTCGGCCGGCGAGGCGTCTACCTGCACGAGGCGCCCTGGAATCAGTTGCCCCCGGGCCTCGTGTGGCGCTCGCTCGAGGGGGATCCGCTGAGCTGGCGCACGTCGGCGATGTGGCTGAAGACGCGCCGTACCGAGGTCACCGACGCGTTGGTGCGGGCGGTCACCATCGGCCTTGAGAGCGGCGGGCACGCCGTATCGCGGCAGTGAGCGACTCCGAGAGCGGGCGATTCAGTTTCGGCTCGCGGTGTGCTAGGTTTGCCAGCGGTGCAGCAGGAGACATCGGCTCCTGGAGATGATCGACGCCCTCGCTCTCGAGCGGCCGATCTCTCGTCGACGGAATCGATGTCCGTTCTGAAAGCCGACCCTGCGTAGCGGACCCGGCCCGATATGGGCGGCGATCCGCGCAGCACCCACGAAAGGAATCTCTGCGATGAGTTCCCACCCCGATCTGTCCGTCGACATCGTCAGCGCGCTCCGGCGGAAGGCCGCGGAGCACCCGGATCGCCTCTTCGCCGCGTTCGAGGGCGAGCCCCTCGCGTTCGGCGAGCTCGACCGCCTCTCGGACGCCTTCGCCGCGCACCTGCGCGCGGAGGGCGTGGGTCCGGGCGACCGGGTCGCGGTGATGCTGCGCAATTCGATCGAGGCGATCGCCGTGTTCTTCGGCCTCGCGAAGGCGGGTGCCGCGTGGGTGCCGGTCAACCCGCAGCAGCGGGGGCCCGGCCTGGCGTACCTGATCGACCACTGCCGACCGAGCCTCGTCGTGGTCGAGGCCGAGCTGGGCGGCGTCGTGCGCGAGTGCGGCGCCGACTCCGATCCGCGACTCCTGCTGCGCGGGCCCGAGGTCGCAGGCGGACTCGCCGAGGCGCTCGCCGCGCCGAGGACGTTCGACGAGCCCGCGCCCGCGCCCGCGCCCGCGGACACCCTCGCCCTCATGTACACCTCGGGCACCACGGGGCCGCCCAAGGGCGTGGTGGTCACGCACCGCATGCTGCGCATCGCGGCGGAGGGCGCGCTCGTGGCATCCGACGGGGGCGACGGCAGCGTCTACTTCCTGTGGGAGCCGCTCTACCACGTGGGCGGCGCGCAGGTGCTGCTGCTGCCGCTGCTGCGCGACGTGCGTCTGGCGCTCGTCTCCCGCTTCAGCGCGAGCCGGTTCTGGCGGCAGGCGAGAGAGGCGGGCGCGACGCACATCCACTACCTCGGCGGCATCCTCCAGATGCTGCTCGCCCAGGATCCGGCGCAGACGGATCGTGCGCACGGCGTGCGGGTGGCGTGGGGCGGCGGATGCGCCGCGGGGACCTTCGAGGCCGTGCGCGAGCGCTTCGGCGTCGAGATCCGCGAGTGCTACGGCATGACCGAGGGATCGAGCATCGCGACCGCGACCGACGGCAACCGGGCGGGGTCGATCGGGCGGGCGCTGCCCTGGTTCACGGTGACTGTGCGAGACGGAGAGGATCGCGCGCTGCCTCCGGGGGAGCGCGGGGAGATCGTGATCGAGTCGGAGCTGCCCGGTGCGATCTTCGCCGAGTACTACCGCAACCCGGACGCCACGGCGAACGCCCTCCGCGGCGGCGCGCTGCACACGGGCGATCTCGGTTCGCTCGACGCCGACGGCGAGCTCACCTTCCACGGGCGGCTCACCGAGAGTCTGCGCTGTCGCGGCGAGAACGTTTCGGCGTGGGAGGTGGAGCACGTCGTCGTCTCCCATCCGGACGTGGAGGAGGCGGCCGTGATCGGCGTGGCGGCCGCGGTCGGGGAGCAGGATATCAAGCTCTTCGCGAAGCCCCGCAAGGGCGCCTCGATCGGTCCTGCGGAGCTGAGCGAGTGGCTCGAGCCTCGCCTCGCCAGGTATCAGCGCCCGCGATACATCGCGGTGGTCGACAGCTTCGAGCGGACGCCCAGCCAGCGTATCCGCAAGCACCTGCTGAGCGCGGCGACCGACGACATCTGGGATCGCGAACGCCGCCGAGGCCGATCTGGCAGGATCGAAGCGTGAACGCTGATCCGGATCCCGCGCCTGCGGCGGAGCCCGCGGCTCCCGACGCCCGCCTGCGCCTCGACCTCGCCTACGACGGCACCGATTTCTCGGGGTGGGCGGCGCAGCCGGGGCTGCGCACGGTGCAGGGGGAGCTGGAGGCGGCCATCGCGCACCTGCTGAGGGTGCCGCGGGTGCGGCTCACCGTCGGCGGGCGCACCGACGCCGGGGTGCACGCCAGGGGGCAGGTGGCGCACCTCGACGTCACGGCGGCTCAGCTGGCCAAGTGGGGCTCGCAGCGGCGCGGCGCGGATCCCGAACCGGGTTCTGCGGCGGCCCGCGCCGCCGACGCGCGTCTGCGGGCGCGCAAGCTCAACGGCGCGATCCGGGCGCGGTGGGGCGCGACGCGAGGTGCGGGGGCCTCCCGCGCGGCGGGATCCCCCGACCTCGTCGTGCACGCGGTGCGCGAGGTGCCCGCCGCCTTCGACGCGCGCTTCTCGGCGCTGCGGAGGCGCTACGAGTACCGGCTGCGGGGGGAGGGGATGCTGCGGGATCCGCTCACCGCGCGCTTCACCGCCGACGTGCCGCGGCCGCTCGACCTCGACGCGATGCAGCGCGCCTCGGATGAGCTGCTCGGCCTGGGCGACTTCACGACCTTCTGCCGGGCGCGCGAGGGGTCTACGGCGGTGCGCGACCTGCTGTGCTTCGAGTGGCGCGAGACAGGCGACGGGGCGTACGCGGCGCGCATCGAGGCCGACGCGTTCTGCCACTCGATGGTGCGGGCGCTCGTGGGCGCCGTCGTCGCGGTCGGCAGCGGGCGCATCTCGGAGGGGGAGCTGATCGACCTGCGCGACGCCCGCCGGCGCACGAGCCGCTTCACGGTGATGCCGGCGCGCGGGCTGTCGCTCGAGGAGATCGCCTACCCCGCCGACGAGGCTCTCGCGGCCCGAGCGGAGCAGACCCGAGCGCGCCGCGACCCCCTCGCCTGACTCGGGATCTCGATCCGTGTGCGCCTTTCGGACGCTTGCGGGTCGTGCGAGCACCCGAAAGGCGCACAGGGATGGCGGGCAGACGGGTCTGCCCGTGGCCCGGAGCGCCGATCCTGTGCTAAACTCGATCCTTGGTGCGCAAGCACTCGATTTGTTGAGCCCTCCACCGTTCGAGCACTCGTCAGGGACCGGACCGGAGCGGGATCCACGAACACCTCCAATTCGACAGAAAGCAGCACGACAGTGACTCGCACATACTCGCCGAAGGCCTCCGAGCAGAAGCACGACTGGCTCGTCATCGACGCCACCGACGTGGTGCTCGGCCGCCTCGCCTCCCACGCCGCGGCCCTGCTCCGCGGCAAGCACAAGCCGACGTTCGCCCCCCACATGGACATGGGCGACTACGTCGTCATCGTCAACGCCGACAAGGTCGTCCTGACCGCGGGCAAGGCGGCCAAGAAGCTGGCGTACCGCCACTCGGGCTACCCGGGCGGCCTGCGCTCGGTCAGCTACACCGAGCTGCTCGAGAAGAACCCGGAGCGCGCCGTCGAGAAGGCGATCCGCGGCATGCTGCCGAAGAACTCGCTCGGCCGCGATCAGTTCCGCAAGCTGAAGGTCTACGCCGGTGCCCAGCACCCGCACGCGGCTCAGCAGCCCACCCCCTACACCTTCGGCCAGGTCGCGCAGTAACCGCGGCGACGAGACATTCAGAGAAGAGACTGCACAGTGACTGAAGAGCAGACCGTGGCCCCCGAGAGCTACACCACCGAGACCCCGGCCTCGCAGGCCGTCGCGTCGACCCCGCGCCCCGCCCTCACCGTCCCCGGCTCCGCCGTGGGGCGTCGCAAGCAGGCCATCGCCCGCGTGCGCCTCGTCCCCGGCTCGGGCGAGATGACCGTGAACGGCCGCGCGCTCGACGAGTACTTTCCCAACAAGCTGCACCAGCAGCTCATCACCGATCCCTTCACGGTGCTCGAGCTCGGCGGCTCGTACGACGTGATCGCCCGCATCGTCGGCGGCGGCCCCTCGGGTCAGGCGGGTGCGCTGCGCCTCGCGATCGCCCGCGCGCTCAACGAGATCGACGCCGAGCACAACCGCCCGAAGCTCAAGAAGGCCGGCTTCCTCAGCCGCGACGCCCGGATCAAGGAGCGCAAGAAGGCCGGTCTCAAGAAGGCCCGCAAGGCTCCGCAGTACTCGAAGCGCTAACCGCTCCTTCCATGGGACGCCTGTTCGGCACCGATGGGGTCCGGGGTCTGGCGGGGGTCGACGTGACCGCCGGCCTGGCCCTGGATCTCGCGCACGCCGCGGCTCTCGTCCTCGGGCGCTCCGCCCGGGGCGAGAGCCGTCGCGCTATCGCGGTGATCGCCCGCGATCCGCGGGTCTCCGGCGAGTTCATCTCGGCCGCCGTCTCCGCCGGGCTCGCGTCGGCGGGCGTGGACGTGCTCGACGCCGGTGTGATCCCGACCCCCGCCGCCGCCTACCTCGTCGCCGACACCGGAGCCGACTTCGGCGTGATGGTCTCGGCGTCGCACAACCCGGCGCCCGACAACGGCATCAAGTTCTTCGCCGAGGGCGGCCGCAAGCTGGCCGACGACATCGAGGACGAGATCCAGGAGGCGATGGACGGGCCGGCGATCGCCGTCACCGGTCGTGAGGTGGGGCGGATCCGCCGCTTCGCGGACGCGGAGGACCGCTACCTCGTGCACCTGCTCGGCACGCTCGAGGGCCTGCGGCTCGACGGGCTGCACATCGTGCTCGACTGCGCGCACGGCGCCGCAGCCGGCATCTCGCCCGACGTCTTCACGGACGCCGGGGCGCAGGTGACGGTCATCGGCAACGATCCCGACGGCTTCAACATCAACGACGGCTTGGGGTCCACGCACCTCGAGCCGCTCGCCGCCGCGGTGCGGTCGCACGGCGCCGATCTCGGCATCGCCCACGACGGCGACGCAGATCGGTGCCTCGCCGTCGACGCCGACGGCAACGTCGTCGACGGCGACAAGATCATGGCGATCCTAGCGCTCTCGATGTCGTCGCGCGGCAAGCTCGAGCAGAACACGCTCGTCGCGACCGTCATGTCGAACCTCGGCCTGAAGCTCGCGATGGCCGACAACGGCATCGAGGTGATCGAGACCGGCGTGGGCGATCGCTACGTGCTCGAGGCCATCAACGAGCACGGCTACTCGCTCGGAGGCGAGCAGTCGGGGCACGTGATCATGAGCGACTACGCGACGACGGGCGACGGGATCCTCACCGGCCTGCACATCGCCGCCGAGGTCAAGCGCAGCGGCAAGACGCTCGCCGAGCTCGCCGAGTGCATGACGGTCTACCCCCAGGTGCTCGTGAACGTGCGCGGCGTCGATCGCACCGGCGTCTCGGGTGACGCGGTGCTGCAGCAGGCGGTGCACCAGGCCGAGCTCGCGCTCGGCGGCAAGGGCCGCGTGCTGCTGCGCCCCTCCGGCACCGAGCCCGTCGTCAGGGTGATGGTCGAGGCGGAGCGCGAGGAGCAGGCGCGGGGCCTCGCCGACGACCTCGCCGCGATCGTCAAGGAGCGCCTCGCGGTCAACTAGCCTTCCCGCTGCGCGATCTGCGGGACGAGAGACCCCGTGTCACGAGAGGTTACGCTGCGTTTCAGAAGCGTGACATACTGATCACCGTCACGCATTGAGACGAGTATCGTCGTCTCAGTCATCGTCCCCGTCGTCATCATCGTCCCCGTCGTAGTCGTCATCATCCGTCGGCGCAGGCGCGACCGGTGGCGGGGCGACGGGTTGCGGGCCAGCCGGCCCCGTGGAGGGTGACGGTGCCGGATCGGTCGGCGGGGTGGATGTCGGCGGGGTGGATGTCGGCGGGTTCGGATTCGGCGTCGCCGACGGGGCGATCAGAGGAGCCTGATCGATCACCATCTGGTCGGAACCCGCGCCCATCGCCGCAGCGACGCCCACGAAGCCCCCCGCGACCGCCGCCGCACTGAGCACGACGCCCAGGGCGAGCAGCATCCGATTGCGCTTCATGGTGTCATCTCCTCCATATCGATCCTGTCACAAGTCCCTCTCGAGGTCATCGGCGATGCGGGTCAGCTCACCTCTGGCGACCGTCCATGACGGCGGCCGCATGATGTGCACGCAGGCCACCCGGAACGCGGCGGCCAGCCGCCAGGCTGCGAGGCGCACGGGGCCGACTCCGACCGCCGCGGCCGTGCCTGCGATCGTCGTCTGAGCGAGAGCGGCACGCGCGGCGCTCCACCGTCCCTGCCGCGCGGCGAGATCCACGTGGGCGGCGAGGTTGCCCAGATCGAGCGCCGGATCGGCCCGCGCGCACGTGTCGAGATCGAGCAGTGCGATGCCTGCCGAGGGATGCCACAGCACCTGCCCATCGTGCAGATCGCGATGAGCGATACGGGGAGGCCCGGCGCCTGCGGCGCGGAGCCGTGCGATCACCCCCTCGGCGGTCTCGGCGGTGCGGATGTCCGCGCAGGGCGTCTCCGACGCGTGCCCGGCCCACGTGCGCAGCACTGCGGCCTCGGCCTCGGCATCGTGCACTCTCCGACCCTGGTCGGTGGGGGCGTCGAGCGCCGCGAGCCAGGCCGTCCGCCAGGCGCGCCACGCCCGCTCCCAGTCGGCGCGATCGAGAGCGGGGTCTTCGCCCAGGGCGGCCAGCGTCCGCCCCGGCAGCCTCTGTGCGCAGACGACCTCATCGGGAGAGAAACCGTGATCGACGAGCTCCGCTCGTCGGAGCCCCGCATCGAAGCCGCGCGCCTGTGCGTGAGCGTTGCGGACGCGGGCAGCCCGGCCGGGGCGGACGATCTTCGCGAACCCGCCGTCGCGGTGCAGCCGGACGACCGCCCGCGTGCCGGGACGGTGCGAGACGACCGTGCCATGAGGGGCGACGTCCCGTAACGCGGGCAGTCGCGGGTCCTCCCCCTCGGACAGGAGCGCGACGGCGCCCCGCTCATCGAGGTACCCGCCGCGCACATCGCCGCCGGATCGCGCCTCCAGCGGTGAGCGCGGATCGTCGCCGCGAGGCGGCCAGACGCGTTCGATCCGCCACACGCGTCCGTCCGCGGCAGTGGCCCCGGGGGCGAGGGGCCTCATGGCCGCAGCTCCTCGGCGCGACGGAGCGCCCGCTCGATCTCCGCAGGCCAGTCCGCAGCGCCACGACGGAACGGAGCGCTCGCGCGCTGCAACTGCGCGAACGCCTGCCAACCGCGCAGCAGGTCGTCGTCGAGCCGTGCGCTTCCGGCGCGGTAGCCTTCGAGCATCGCGGCATCCCCGCCCGCAGCGAGGTAGGCGCCCAGATCGTGCTCGCGCGGTGCGGCGACCGCGCGGTCGAAGTCGATGATCCGCACCTCCGTGCCGTCGGTCAGCACCTGGTCGGCCGACCAGTCCCCGTGACAGAGCACTCGTGAGGCGACCGGAAGCCCGGACAGCCGCGCGGCCAGAGCGTGCGCTCGCCCGGCGAGCCGCGGGAGCACGGTCGCGATCGCCGCCGCAGAGGTGCGGGCGATCCCGGCCGCATCCAGCGTCGGGACGCCGAGCCGGTCGAACGGGGCTGCATGGATCGCGGCGAGGGCGCGACCGGCCCGCACCGCCTGCTCCGGTGCGTCGCGTCGGGCGAGGTCGCCGTCGCCCCACCAGGGGAAGGCCCACGCGTCCCTCTCGACGCGCACCGGCGCGAGCACCGGGTGCCCCTCGGCCGCCAGCGCCGCCGCCACCGCGTGACGCGCACCCCCGGGCGAGGTGAGCTTCAGCGCATGATCGGCCGTGCGCAGCACCAGGCGCCGATACGGGTTGTACCGGATCACCTCGGCTCCGCCCAGGTGCGCGGCGGCGGAGCCGAAGACGCGGGTGATGGCCCCGGAGAGGAGCCGGTCGGTGTGGACGGGGCCGGCGAGCGCGCCGGAGGAGAGGCGCGTCGGCTCCGCGCCCGCCTGCCCTGCGCGGACGGCGACCTTGGCCGCGGTGGCGGTCTCCGCGTAGGCGGCGACCCAGAGCGGCCGGTCCGCGGCATCCCGCACGGCGGCGACGATCGAGGTGCCCGGTTTGTAGCGCAGCCATTCGATGGTCGTCGCGCGCCCCAGGGCGTCGGCGCGCCGCCGGTCATCGAGCACGAGCGGGAGATCGGGCAGGGCGGGGTCCCGCTCCGCGAGGGACTGGAGCGCGGTGCTCGCGGAGCGCGAGGCGCGGAGGGCGGATGCGGTCATGCCGGCATCCTCGGCTCCGGGGCTGCGGTCTGCACCCAGCGGGCCAGGCGGGAGGTGTCGTTGGCAAGCAGCACGTCGGGCGCGCCGTCCTCGACGATCCGCCCCCTCTCGATCCAGAGGACGCGATCGGCCGCGCGGATCGCGATCGGATCGTGCGTGATCGCGATCGTCGTCCGCCCGGCGGTCAGCTCGGCGACCGAGACGGCGACCTGCTCCCGGGCGAGGGGGTCCAGTCCGGCGCCGGCCTCGTCCAGAACGACGATCGGCGCATCCCGCAGCAGTGCGCGCGCGATCGCGATCCGCTGGCGCTGCCCGCCCGAGAGCGTGCCGCCGCGGTCGCCGAGCAGGGTGTCGTACCCCTCGGGCAGCTCGCGGACGAAGCCGTCGGCGAGCGCGCGCCGCGCGGCCTCCTCCACCTCCTCGTCCGTCGCGTCGGGACGGCCGAGACGGATGTTCTCACGCACGGTCATGGCGAACAGCACCGATTCCTGCAGTACCACGGCGACGCTGGCGCGCACACTCGCCACGGTCGCATCGCGCAGGTCGACGCCATCGATGCTCACCCGTCCGCCGGTCGGGTCGGAGGTGCGGGTGAGCAGCCCGGTCAGGGTCGACTTGCCCGACCCGGAGGGTCCGACGATGCAGACCGAGCTCCCGGTCTCGACGTCGAGGTTCAGATTCCGGAACAGGGGGCGTCCGTGCCCGTCGTCCAGGTCGATCCTCTCGAAGCGGATGCGCCCGGCGACCCTCGTCAGTGCGATGGCGCCGGGTCGCTCGACGATCTCGATGCGTTCGTCGAGCAGATCGGCGATGCGCTCGCCCGAGGCGATGGCCCTGGCGATCCTGCCGGTGTACTTGGCGAGATCCTTCAGCGGACGCAGCGCGAGCTTGAGGTAGCTGGTGAAGACCACCAGATCCCCGGGGGTGAGCACCCCATCCACGACGCGCATCCCGCCGACGACGAGCACGACGGCGAGCCCGAACCCGACGACGACGTCGGTTGAGCGTTCGAGTGCCGCCGCGAGACGCCGGGAGGCGACGCCCTCGCCCAGGACGCGCTGGTTGCCGTCGTCGAACCTCCGCGCGAGGTGCGACTCCAGGCCGTAGGCGTGCACGACCCGGATGGCGCCGAACGTCTCGGTCGCGATGTTGGCCAGCGCGCCTTCGCTGCGGCGCATGCGCCGGGCCGCGGCGGCGATGCGCGGGGCGCCGACGCTGGAGATCAGCAGGTAGCAGGCTGCGGCGACGGCCACTACCGCTGCCAGCAGGAGATCCATGACGGACATCACCACCACGAGCACCAGCAGGGTCAGAACGTTTCCGATCAGGGGGAGTCCCGCCGTCACGGCCGTTTCCTGCAGTCGGCTGATGTCGCCGACCAGCCGCTGCACGGTATCGCCGTGCCTGGCCGCGGAGTGATAGCGCATGCCGAGCGCCTGCAGGTGGTCGAACACGCGGGAGCGCACGCGGGTCGCGATCCTCGAGCCGGCCAGGGCCAGCGAGACCGTCGCGCCGTACTGGGCGACGGCCCGCAGCCCGACGATGCCGAGCAGGAGCAGCGCGCACGAGAGCAGCAGGCCGAGGCTCGCCTCCGGTCCGCCTGCGGCGGCCCCTCCCGTCGCCCCGAGGGAGACGCTCACCGCGTCGATGACGAACTTCACCGGCCACGGCTCCAGCACGCGCAGTGCGACCTCCGCGAGCAGCAGGACGAGCCCGGCGGCCATCGTGAGCCACTGGCCGCGCAGGTGCGGGCGGGCGATGGCCAGCGTGCGCCGCAGCCCGTTGCGGCTGGACTTCTGCCCGCGGCTCATCCGATCGCTCCTTCCCGGCGGCGCACGGGGGCGCGTCCGGTCGCCGGGGTCGAGGCGAGGATGCCGTCCAGGGTGCGATCCCAGTCGTGCCGCGCCAGGGCCTGCGCACGCGCGGCGGCTCCCAGCGCGCGGGTACGTGGCCGGTCGTCCCGCAGGCGGATCAGGGCGTCCCGGAGCGCTTCCGCATCCCCGGGAGGAACGAGCATCCCGGTGCGGCCGTCTTCGAGGATCGAGGGCAGCTGCCCGATGTCGGAGCCGATGACCGCGAGCCCGGCGGCGAGATACTCGTAGGCCTTCAGAGGGGAGAAGTAGTCGCCCGCATCGGCGGGGTAGGGAGCCAGTCCCACGTGCATCCCGGCCAGCGCGGTCGGCACGGCCGCGTGCGGCACGGCGGCGAGCCAGCGCACCGGCGCGCCGCGTTCGAGGGCGCGTCGTTGCAGGGCGTCGCGCTCCGGGCCGTCCCCGAGCACGGTCAGCTCGACGCCGTCCAGCCCAGAGGCGGCATCGATGGCGACCTCGACGCCGTGCCACGGCTTGAGGGAGCCGAGGAACACCGCCTGCAGCGAGCCATCGCCGATCGTAGCGGGCGCGAAGGCGCGCGTGTCCACCCCGTTGGGCGCGATGACGGCGCGCGCGGCGCCGTGCTCCCGCACCCAGGCCGCCACCGGTGCGGAGACGGCCGCGACGACGGATGCCGCGCCGAACAGCCGACGCGTGGCATCCTCCGCGCCGACGGCGTCTACGAGGCGACGATGCGCGCGCTGCTCCTCGATGAGCGGGGCGTTGACCTCGACGACGGAGGGAGCGCCGGTTCGCGCCGCCGCGTCCGAGAACAGCGCGTACCGCTCGTACACCAGGTCGCACCCGTCGTCTCCGGCGCGCGCGGCGAGTTCCGCCGCCGCGGCGGCGACCTCCTGTTCGCGCAGGGCGGGGTCGCCCTGCGCGATGGGCCGGGTGACGATGCGCGCGTCTCCGAGGGCGTCCGGCGCCACATCTCCGGTGCGCGTGCAGTACACGGTCACGGTGTCGCCGCGGCGGCGGAACGCGCGCACGATCTGCTGGACGTGGATCGCGGCGCCCTTGGTGCCCCGCACCGGGACACCGGGGTCGAGGCAGAGGTAGGCGACGCGCATCAGACCGTCTCCGCTTCTGCGGGGCGCGTGACACCGCGCGCCCCCAGTCGCCGGTGCTGCGCCGCCGTGGCGCGCACATCGTGCGCGTGCTCGATCAGCGCCCGGGCCGAACGGCTGAGCGCGATCCGGTCGATCTCGTCCCCGGCGAAGGCGCGTATCGCCTCTGCGAGCCCCGCGGCATCGCCCGGTTCGCAGAGGATGCCGGTGACGCCGTCGATCACGGCTTCGGGGATCCCGGTGACCCGGGTGGCGATGCAGGGCACGCCGGACGCCATTGCCTCCAGGAGCACGGTCGGCAGACCGTCCGCGTTGCCGTCCTCGCCGATGACGCAGGGAGCCGCGAACACGTCGGCGTCGCGCAGCAGGGCGGCGATCTCGTCCTGGTTGAGCGGTCCGGGCATCCTGACGACCGCGTCGAGCCCCAGTGCGCGCACCCGTCCGGCGAGGTGCGCGTCGAGCTCCCCGCCGCCGGCGATGGTCACCCGGACGGGGTGCTCCTCGTGCGCCGCGGCCACCGCGTCGAGCAGCACCCCGAAGCCCTTCTTCTCCACGAGGCGTCCGACCGCGACGATGTGCAGCGGGCGTCGCGGGGGAGCGGGGTCGCGGTACGGGAAGCGGTCGAGCTCGATCGCGTTCGGCACGACCTGGATGCGCTCGGCGTGCTCCGGCGCGAGAGCCCGCAAGCGGCGCGCGTTGAACTCGCTGACAGTGGCGACGTAGGCGGCGTCGGCGATCTTCCGCCGCAGCAGGTCCGGGTCGACGCTGGAGTGATAGATGTCCTTCGCATGAGCCGTGAACGAATACGGAACGCCGACGATCTTCGCCGCCAGGCGGGCCGCGCTCGCAGGGGCGCTCGCGAAGTGCGCGTGCAGGCGGGTGAGCCCGCGCCGCACGGTGTGCGCGGCCAGGGCCACCGCGGCGACGGCCTCCTCGACGTCCGCCGCGAGCAGCTCGGGGAGTACACGGCCGAGCTCGGGGGTGATCCCGGTGCCGACTGCGGCGTCGCGCAGCGTTTCCCAGAGCGTAAGCGCCGTCGAGGGCCGCGGAAGGTAGGTCACCGGCGCGGCGACGCGCGCGAGCTCGGCGTGGAACCGGGGATCGCCGGAGGGGCGCAGTGCAATGATCTCGATGTCCTCGCCCAGCGCTTCCCGCGCCAGGATCTCGGAGACGATGAACGTCTCCGAGAAGCGCGGGTAGACCTTCACGACGTACCCGATCCGCTCTGCGGGGTGGATCTCAGACGGCAACGCGATCGCCTCCCGCCACGCGCTCGATCCGACCGGTCAGGAGCTCGGCGGCGAGTACGGGGATGCGGGCGAGACCGTCGAGGGCGAGCCCCGTGCGCGCCGTGCGCCGTCCCGCGTTCTGCGCGAACCAGTCGCCGATCTCCTCGGGGCCGGTCTGCCAGGGGGAGAGCGCCTCGATCGCGCCGATGCGCGCGAGCGCCCCGGCGCGGATCCGCTGCTCGTCCCGGCGCTGCACGCGCGGCGCCACCAGCGCCGGCGTGGTCGTGCTCATCACCTCGCAGATCGTGTTGTACCCGGCCATGCAGACCACGGCCTCGGCGGTGCGCATCAGCGGAAGCACGTCGGGCACACGCCGGACGACCTCCGTTCCCGGGCGTGCGGCGCCGATCACGCGTAGCCGGTCTTCGTCCGGCATCTGAGGCCCGGTGACGACGAGATGGCGGATCCCGTCCGGCACCGCTGCGGCGGCTGCCGCTGCGGCGAGCTCGACTCCGTCCACGCCGCCGCCGACCGTGGTCAGCACGAACGGCCGCTCGATGCCGTGCCGGTGCCCGGCGATGCGCCCGTGCGCCAGGTACCCCGTGTGCGAGACGAGGTCGTGCAGGTCCGCCGGCAGTTCGCCGGCGACCGTGAGATCGTGCGCGCGAGGGTCGCCGTAGGCCCAGATCGCATCTAGCACCGACCGCAGCGCCGATCCGCCGCCGATCGCCCGCCACTCCGCGGCGGCGGCCGGTGCGGCATCCAGCACATCGCGCAGCCCGAGCACGATGCGGCAGTCCGGCTGCTCGACGCGCAGCGACCGCAGGGCGCTTTCGAGCTCCCGCCCCACCCCGAATGGGTGCCGATCGACCACGACGAGATCCGGACAGAAGCGCCGCACCGCCGCGCGGAACACCGCCCCGCGCAGTGCCGTCGCTGTATCCAGCCCGATGTCGAGCGCGCGGGAGCCGTAGCCGTCCCGGGCGTGCTGCACGCCGGGCAGGATCAGCCAGTCCCAGCCCTCCGGCGCTGCGAAGCGCGTGGCCTCGGGGCGTCCCGCCACGAGCAGGCCGGTCACCGGCTCGTTCAATCCTGCGGCGAGGGCGTGCGCGATGGCGAGATTGCGTCGGATGTGCCCGAGCCCCGCCGAGTCGTGCGAGTACAACACGATCTTCACGGTCATCTTCGCGTTCCTTCCGTGTCGCACGGCGTGCGACCTCACAGAGGAAACGATTCCAGTCGGCGAGGAAACTGCGGTGAGGCCTGGATGAGAGCACTCTCATCCAGGCGGACGCGGCATCCGGTGCTCAGCCCGCCAACCGGTATCCCACGCCGCGCACGGTCTCGATGCGCTCCTCGCCGAGCTTGCCGCGCAGGTAGCGCACGTAGACGTCGACGATGTTCGAGCCGGGGTCGAAACCGTAACCCCACACGCTGTTGAGGAGCTGCTCCCTGCTGAGCACCTGGTCGGGGTGGCGGAGGAACTCCTCGGCCAGCGCGTACTCCCTGGCGGAGAGGTCGACCTCCCTGCCGTCCACGCGGGCGCGGCGGGTGCGCACATCGAGGCTGACGCCGCCGAACGACGGTGTCGCCGTCTCCTGCGGTCGGGCGGAATCCCGCAGGCGCGCTCGCACCCGGGCCAGGAGCTCTTCGAAGCGGAACGGCTTGACCAGGTAGTCGTCGGCGCCGCCGTCGAGCCCTCGAACGGTGTCCTCCAGCGACCCCTGCGCGGTGAGCATGATCACCGCAACGCCGTCGCCCGTGCCGCGCAGCACCTCCAGCACCTCGAACCCGTTCATCCCGGGAAGGCCCACGTCGAGGATCACGAGATCGAAATCGGACGCCTGAAGGGCGGCCAGCGCGTCTTCTCCGCTGCCGGTGATGTCGACGGCGTGGCCGGCCGCACGCAGGCCCTTGCCCACGAAGGTCGCGATGCGCTCCTCGTCCTCGACGATCAGGATCCTGCTCATGTCGACTCTCCATCCGTGTCTTCGTCGTCGCCCGCCTCTTCGGGGGCGGGGGCGGTCCGTCGTGGCAGGACCATCGTGAAGGTCGAGCCCCGGCCCTCGGCGCTGTCGAGCTCGATGCGTCCGCCGTGCGCGCTCACGAGCGCCTGCACGATGGAGAGCCCGAGGCCCGACCCGGCGGTTCCGCGGCTCGTCTCGGCGCGCCCGAAACGCTCGAAGATCCGCTTCTGCGCGGCCTCCGGGATTCCGGGACCGGAGTCTGCGACCCAGCAGCGCAGCTCCTCCGCAGCGACGGCGCTGCCGATCTCGATGTCCGTGCCGGTCGGGGCGTACTTCGCCGCGTTGTCGGCCAGCTGCAGCCACGCCTGCGTGATCTGCGACGGGTCGATCGCGGCTTCGGCGTCGGCGATGTCCCCGAGCCGCCAGCGGTGCTCGCCGATGACACGCACCTTCTCGAAGACGTCGCGGGTGAGGTGCCCGATGTCGACCGTGCGCGGGCGGTGCGCGGCGCGGCGCTCGGCGTCGGCGAGGTGGGCGATCTGGGCGATGAGGCCGGCCATCCGGTCCAGCTCGTCCATGATCACCGCGCGAGTCTGGGCGACATCGGCGGAGTCCTCCGGATCGGTGAGCTCGAGGTGACCCCGGATGATCGTGATCGGCGTAGCCAGCTCATGGCGGACGTCGTTGAGGACGCGGCGCTGGCCGACGAAAGACTCCTCCAGCCGGGCGATCATGGCGTTGATGGTCTCGGTCAGCTCGGAGACGTCGTCGTTGCCGGTGACCGGGATGCGCTCGTCGAGGTCGCCGGCGGTGATGCGCGCGGCGGTGCGGCGCAGATCGCGAAGCGGATGCAGCAGCCTGCCGGAGACGAACCACGCGACCAGGGCGACCACGAGCACGACGGCCGATGCGACCCACGCGTATGCCGTCGCCGTCGAACGGAGGTCGTCCAGGCGCGCGGGCACATCGATCGCCGAGACGTACACGCCGGTCGATGAGGAGCCGTCCACCGCGATCGGCACCGCGAGGTAGCGGATCTCCCGACCGTGCACGGTCGCCGTGTCCAGCACGGTCGCACCGTCGGCGGTGGCCGCTTCCACCTCCCTGAGGAGGTCGCGGGAGTCGAGCTGCAGCGGCGTCGCGAACCCGGGAATGTACCGCGCCGTACCGTCGACGATGCCCAGCGTTCCGCCTCCGACCGGGGGGACGATGGTCCGCACGGCCTCGTACACGATCTCCTCCGTCGTGCCGAACGAGGTCGCCTCAGTGGTCGTCGCCTCCGGTCCGCTCGCATCGGGTGAGGCGGCATCCGTGCCGAGCACCAGCGCACGGACGGCGGAGTACTCCTGACGCAGCTCTTCGTCGATCGCGGCCATCACCCATCCGCGCTGCAGCAGGAGCGCGATCCCGCCGGCTGCGGTCAGGCCGAGCACGGTGACCGTGAGAATCGCCGCGAGGATGCGCACTCGCACCGAATAGGTGCGCCGTCGCCCGACCGGCATCCGATCTCCTCACCTCGCGCTGCGCGCCCGATTCTCGCGCTGCTTCAGCCTAGCGAGCGGGAGAAGCGCGTCCGGGATCGCGCAGAGGTCGATCATGAGAATAACCTGAATGGCTGTGCGTCTGCCGACCCCCTCTGCCGACCCCGCCGTCGCGGATCGCGCGAGAGCTCGACGCGTTCGCTCAGACGATCCGGGGGAACTCCCGCGTTGAGAAGACCGTCTCGACGGGCACCTCGAAGTACTCGGCGATCCTGAGCGCCAGGTAGAGGCTCGGGCTGAACTCGCCCCGCTCGAGGTAGCCGATCGTCTGGTAGTGCACGCCGAGCGCGTCGGCGAGTTCGCGGCGCGACACCCTGCGCTCGGCGCGCAGCACCGCGATGCGGTTGTGAACGGTCTCTGACACTCGGCGCTACACTCCCCACTGCCGCTGGATGTCCCGCCGCCGCGCGGCCATCGCGGATCCGGACTCGCGTCGCGCCATGCGGCCGAGGAGCTTCGGGGCGAGCGAGAGGCCCACCACGGCCCAGGCCACCAGCACGGCGAACACCCATTCGACGCGCCAGGATCCCGCGATTTCCACGGCTGCCATCGTATCGGGCAGCAGCGAGGCCCGCATGCCGAGCCCCAACCAGTAGAGCGGGAACGCCTGCGCGATCCACTGCACCCAGACGGGCAGCGCGACGAGCGGGTAGAAGATGCCCGAGATGCCGATGAGGATCATGAGCGGCATCATCACGACGCCCAGGCTCTTGGGGCTGTTGATGAGGGCGCCGAGCACGGCGCCGATCGACAGGGTGGCGACGAGGCCGAGCAGCAGCACGCCGGTGAAGAGCAGCCAGCGGCCCGGCGTGCCGAACTCCAGCTCGGGGAATATCGCGAGGCCGGCGACGAGGATCAGGATCGCCCCGACGATCGACATGATCGCGTTCGCGGTGATCTCGCCGACCAGGTATCCGGTGGTGCCTCCCGGCACCGACTTCGAGCGCAGCAGCGTGCCGTTGGTGCGGTCCATCGCCAGCAGCGAGGTGATGCCCATGACCGCGCCGAACAGCGTGCTCATGGCGATGATGCTCGGCAGGCTCATGGCGCCCATGCCGACCGCCGCACCGTCGAAGTTGCCCCGCTGCATGAACAGGAGCACCGCGATGAAGACGGCGATGGGGATGAGGGTGCCGAGGATCTCGGAGGGGGTGGTGAGCATGATCCGCGTCGAGATCAGACCGCGGCGCAGGCCGGTGCGGTAGGCGTTCGCCTTCGGGCTCGTCCGCGCCACGCGGCGCCGCACCCCGGCGGCGTCGGTCGCGCTCGCGGCGCGTCGTGCTCGGTCGCTCATCGTGAGACCTCCTCGAACTCGGCGGCTTCGACGTCCTCGCCCGCCTCGAACTGGGCGACGATCGACAGATAGGCGTCTTCGAGGGTGGAGCGCTGGATCTCGAGCTCGGCGACCTCCTCCTGCCGGGCGAGCAGCTCGCGGGCGAAGGCGGTGGCGTCTTCGGTGGCGTGGACGTGGCGCTGCCCGCCCTGCATCCAGCGCACCTCGGCGGTGCTCGACACCGCCCGGGTCAGCTCGAGGGGGGAGCCGTTCGCGATGATGCGCCCTCCCGCGAGGATCACGATCCGGCTCGCCAGCTTCTCGGCCTCGGCGAGGTCGTGGGTCGTGAGCAGGATCGTCACCCCCTCGAGGTCGCCGAGCCGGTGCACGAGCTCGTGGAAGTCGCGCCGGGCGCGGGGGTCGAAGCCCGTGGTCGGCTCGTCGAGGAAGAGCAGCGAGGGGCGGCCGACGACGCCGAGCGCGACGTCGAGGCGGCGGCGCTGCCCGCCCGAGAGCGTCTGCAGCTTCTGGCCCGCCTGGCCGGTCAGCCCGACGAGCTCGAGCAGCTCGTCGACGGGCCAGGGGTCGACGTAGGGGCGGTAGTAGTCGGAGATGTGCGCGAGCAGCTGACGCACCCTCCACTTGGCATGGTCGCCGGAGTTCTGCAGCACCACCCCGATCTGGGATCGCCAGCCGTCGTCGCCGTGGGCGGGGTCGACGCCGAGCACGGAGACGGCGCCGGCTGACGGCACGCGGTATCCCTCGAGGATCTCGACGGTCGTGCTCTTGCCCGCGCCGTTCGGCCCCAGCATGGCGACCACCTCGTCGGCGTGGACCGTGAGGTCCAGTCCGTCGAGCACCTGCTTGTCGCCGTAGCGCATCCGCAGGTCCGAGACGGAGATCACGGGATCGTCCACGGTCCCCTCCTATCGTGTCGCATATCATCGTATTTATGTAGCACACATACTACATATCGGAGCAGGGGTGATCAAGCTCCGGACGTCGCGGCGACCCAGCGCGCTCACGCCGAAGAGGACAAGGATCGCCGCGCCCATGACGATCCAACCTGGTTCGCCGAGCACGGTCGCGAGCGCGGGATCCGCCTCGGGCGACATCGAGAACAGCGTGAAGGGACGTCCAGGACGCCGCGCCGGCCCCGCTCCTCGCCGAACGCGGCGAGTACGGGCTCTTCCGGGACCTCCGCCGGGTGGTCCCTCGTCGTCCATGCGTCCGGGTTTCCGTGGTCCGGCGCACCGCGGCCCCTCCCCGCGACGACGGATCCCCGACGTGCGGCCTCCCGCGGAAGGGAGGCCCGAGCTACCCGGGCCGGCGGGTGCCGGCCCGGCGTGGGGAGGGACCGGATCAGTACCAGCGCGGGTAGCGCGACTGCCAGGCGTTCCAAGCGGTGCAGGGCGTGCCGTAGGCCGCTTGGATGTACGCGAGGCCCCAGTCGACCTGCGTGGCCCCGTTCGTGCGCCAGTCGGATCCGGCGGCCGCCATCTTCTCGGCGGGGAGCGACTGCGGGATGCCGTACGCCCCGCTCGACGGGTTCAGCGCATCGGCGCGCCAGCCCGACTCTCCGTTCCAGAGCGGCACCAGACAGCCGAACTGGTCGTCTCCCCAGCCGTAGGCCCTCATCGCCTGGCGTGCGTAGGCCTGCGCTCCGGCGGGGTCCACGATCACCCCGGGATCCTGCCCTCCCGGCGGCCCGGCGCCGCCGCCCGGCTGGGAGGGGGGAGTCTCCTCCGCGGCGCGCTCCCGCTCCCGCTCCTGCTGGCGGAGCTCCTCCGCGACCCGCAGCCCGAGCTGGTAGCGCCGCTCGACGTCTGAGGTGGTGTCGCGGAGCGAGGCTAGCTGCGCATACACGGTGTCGCTGCGGTCGGCGGCCGCGCTCGCGGCGGCCTTGGCGCGCTGCGACACCTGCTCGGCCTCTTGCCTCGCGGCGCCAGCCTGCTCGGCGAGGTCCTCCCGCTCCTGCCTGGCCGCGGACGCCTGATCCTCGAGAGACGAGACGGCGTTCACCTCCTCTTTCGCCCGCTCGACGAGGGCGTTCCACGTGCCGGTCACCTGGGTGGCCGCGCCGAGCTTCGCCATGAACTCCTCGGGATCCTGCGACGAGGCGAGTTCGCCGTACCGGGCGAGGCCGGTTCCGTCGCGATAGAGCCAGGCGACGGTGCGACCCAGCGCGTCGCTGTTCCCGGCGAGCGACTCCCGCGCCCGCGCCAGCCGCGCAGCGAGCTGCTCCTCCATCGCGACGGCATCGGTCAGGGCGGTGTCGGCCTGACGCGCGGCTTCGGCCCGCTCGATCGCGGTGACGGAGGCCTCTGCCGCCTCCGCCTGCGCCCGCTGGAGCGCCCCCTGCAACCTCTCGTACTCGGCCCGCGAAGCCTGCTCCGAGCTCTTCGCGGCCTCAACTTCCTCCCAGGTCGGATAGCCGGGAGCGACCTCGTTCTCCGGAGCGGCCGCGCCGGGCGACGCCCAGACCAGGAGGAGCGCCGCGGACAGGACCGCGATCGCGATACGGCGTGGAGTCGACACGAGAGCCACCCTACAGCTTGCGCAGCAGCACCTTCTGCACCCGGTGATCCGCCTCCTTGCGCAGCACCAGCGTGGCCCTGGCCCGGGTGGGCCGGATGTTCTCGATGAGGTTGGGTTCGTTGATGTTCGCCCAGTACTCGTCGGCGAGCGCCGCGGCGACCTCGTCGTCGAGCGTGGCGAACCGGCGGAAATAGGAGTCGGGGTTGGAGAACGCGCTCTCGCGGAGATGCAGGAAGCGGTTGCGGTACCACTGCTGGATGTCGGACGTGCGGGCGTCGACGTACAGCGAGAAGTCGAAGAGATCGCTGACGGCCAGCGGGTGCTGCATCGACGGCGGCTGCAGCACGTTGAGCCCCTCGACGATGAGGATGTCGGGCTGTCGCACGACCGTGAACTCGCCCGGTACGATGTCGTAGACCAGGTGGCTGTAGTGGGGCGCGCACACCTCGTCGACGCCGGCCTTCACCTGGGACACGAAGCGCAGCAGGGCGCGACGGTCGTACGATTCGGGGAAGCCCTTGCGCGCGGAGATGCCTCGGCGGTGCAGCTCGGCGTTGGGGTAGAGGAAGCCGTCGGTCGTGACGAGTTCGACGCGCGGGGTCTCGGGCCACCTGGCGAGGAGGTCGCGGAGGATGCGGGCCACGGTCGACTTGCCGACGGCGACGGACCCCGCGATCCCGATCACGAAGGGGCTTTGGCGCTCGCCGTCGCGCTGAAGGAAGCCGCGGGTGCGCTGGTGCATCTCGCGCGCCGCGATGGCGTACTGGTTGATGAGGCGGCTGAGCGGCCGGTAGACCTCGGAGACCTCGGCCAGATCGAGCGGCTCGCCGAGGCCGCGGAACGCGTCGATCTCCTGCTCGGTGAGCGGCATGGGGGTCTCGCCCGCGAGGCGCGCCCATTCGGCGCGGTCGATCTCGGTGAAGGGGGAGGTGTACTCGGGTCGGATGAGCGCCTGCGTGTCGGTGCCGGGCACCGGGGCGCCGGCGCTCACGGGAGACGCGGGATCTGGGGCGGTGCTGTACTCGGCCATCGTTCATCCATCGTGCCACTAAACTTGGTCGCATGTGTGGAATCGTCGGATATGTCGGCCCGAATGACACGGTCGAAGGGCTCCTCAACGGGCTGCGCCGCCTGGAGTACCGAGGCTACGATTCGGCGGGCATCGCCGTGATCGATGGCGTCGACGAGATCTCCGTGCGCAAGCGCTCTGGCAAGCTGGCCCGGCTCGAGGAACTGCTCGAGGCCAACCCGGTGCAGGCCGCCGGAACGGGGATCGGGCACACCCGGTGGGCCACCCACGGAGGCCCGACCGACGCGAACGCGCACCCGCATCTGGGAGACGGCGGCAGGCTGGCGCTGATCCACAACGGCATCGTCGAGAACTTCGCCGAGCTGCGGAGCGAGCTCGAGGCCGAGGGCATCGAGCTGATCAGCGAGACCGACACCGAGGTCGTGGCGGCACTCGTGGGCCGCGAGGTGTCTCGCCTGGGAGACCTGGAGACCGCGTTCCGCTCCGTGGTCGCGCGACTCGAAGGCACCTTCACGCTGCTCGCCATGCACCGCGACGAGCCGGGCAAGGTGGTCGCAGCCCGGCACCACTCGCCGCTCGTGGTGGGGCTCGGCGAGGGTGAGAACTTCCTCGGATCAGACGTCGCCGCCTTCGTGTCGTCGACGCGGCGCGCGGTCGCGGTCGACGAGGACAACATCGCGATCATCACCCCCGACGAGGTGCGCATCACCGATTTCGCGGGCGAACCGGTCGAGTTCACCGAGTACGAGGTGGAGTGGGACGCGGAGGCCGCCGACAAGGGCGGCTGGTCCTCGTTCATGGCGAAGGAGATCAACGACCAGCCCGACGCTGTGGAGAACACGGTGCGGGGCCGGGTGACGGGCGGCGGCGTGGACATCCCCGAGCTCTCGGCCCTCGGAGACGACCGCGTCGGCGGCATCGACCGCATCGTCATCATCGCGTGCGGCACGGCCTCGTACGCCGGCCAGGTGGGGGCCTACGCGATCGAGCAGTGGGCCCGCATCCCGGTCGAGGTGCAGCTCAGCCACGAGTTCCGCTACCGGGATCCCGTGCTCTCCGACCGCACGATGGTCATCTCCGTCAGCCAGTCTGGCGAGACCATGGACACGCTCATGGCCGTGAAGTACGCGAGCGAGCGCGGCGTGACCACGGTGTCGGTGTGCAACACGCAGAGCGCCACGATCCCGCGGGAATCCGACGCGGTGGTCTACACGCACGCGGGCCCGGAGGTGGCGGTGGCCTCGACCAAGGCGTTCGTCGCCCAGGTCACGGCGCTCTACCTGATCGGCCTGCACCTGGGCCGCGTGCGCGGCACGCTGTCGGCCGAGGACTCGGCCGAGGCCGTCGCGCAGTTCGGGGCGCTGCCCGAGAAGGTGCGCGAGGCCGTGGACACCCACGATCAGATCGCGCAGCTCGCGCACTGGATGGCCGACACGCGCTCCGTGCTGTTCCTCGGGCGCCACGTGGGCTACCCGATCGCGCTCGAGGGCGCGCTCAAGCTCAAGGAGATCGCCTACATCCACGCCGAGGGCTTCGCCGCAGGCGAGCTCAAGCACGGCCCCATCGCCCTGATCGACCACGGCCAGCCCGTGTTCGTGCTCGTGCCGAGCCCCCGCACCTCGCCGCTCATGCACTCGAAGGTCGTCTCCAACATCCAGGAGATCCGGGCGCGCGGCGCGCGGGTCATCGCGGTCGTGGAGAAGGGCGACACCGCGGTGCTGCCCTACGCCGACGACGTCATCCGCCTACCGCTCGCCGACGCCTTCTTCGAGCCCCTGCTGCAGGTGATCCCCCTGCAGTGGTTCGCGCTCGAGCTGTCGACGGCGAAGGGCCTCGACGTCGACCAGCCGCGCAACCTCGCCAAGTCGGTCACGGTGGAGTGACCCGCCCCCGCATGATCATCGGGATCGGCGTCGACACCGTCGACATCGCGCGTCTCGAGCGGCAGCTCGGGCGCACCCCGGCGCTGCGCGGGCGACTGTTCACCCCCGCCGAGGCGGCACTGCCGACGGGGTCGCTCGCCGCCCGCTTCGCGGCGAAGGAGGCGCTCATCAAAGCGCTCGGAGGTTCGGCGGGGCTGCGCTGGCACGACCTCGAGGTGGTGCGGGATGCGGATCGAGCGCCCTCGTTCGCGGCGACGCCTGGTCTCTCCGCCGCGCTGGCCGCCCGCGGCGCGGATCGGGCGCACCTCTCGATGACGCACGACGGCGGGCTCGCGACCGCGTTCGTGATCGTGGAGTCGCTCGGCGGATCGGCGCCTCGGTCTTCGGAGGCGCGCGGTACGCTCGCAGCGGAGGCGGCAACGCGGACGGGAACGGGGCAGGCATGAGGACAGGATCGATGCGGGTGGCCGAGATCTCGCTGCCGGCGATCAGGCACAACGTGGCGCGCGTGCGCGAGCTCACGGGGGGTGCCGTGATCGTGGTGGTGAAGGCGGACGGCTACGGCCACGGCGCCGTGATCTCGGCCGAGGCTGCGCTCGCCGGCGGTGCGTCGATGGTGGCCACCGCCGACCTCGAGGAGGCGCTCGCGCTTCGCGATGCGGGTATCGAGGCGCCCATCCTCTGCTGGCTGCACGGCGTGCACGCCGACTTCGGTCAGGCTGTGGCCGCCGACATCGAGATCGGCGTCAGCCACATGCGGCAGCTGGAGGCGCTCGCCGATGCCGCGGAGCGCTCGGGCCGGACCGCGTCGATGCAGTTCAAGATCGACACGGGGCTCAGCCGCAACGGCGCGGCGCCCGAGGAGTGGGAGGCGCTCTTCGAGCGCGCGGCGGCGCTGCAGCGGGCCGGGGCCGTGCGGGTGCGCGGCATCTTCAGCCACCTGGCGAACGCGGGTGACGAGTACGATCGGGCTCAGGCCGCGCGCTTCGACGAGGCGGTCGAGATGCTCCGCTCGGCGGGCGTGGAACCCGAGATGATCCACCTGGCGGCCAGCGCGGCGACCTTCTCCTCGCCGCACCTGCACTACAACACCGTGCGCGTTGGGGTCGTCGCCTACGGGCTCAGCCCCTTCGCCGATAAGACGTCGGCCCAGCTCGGGCTCGTCCCGGCCATGACCCTGCGCTCGGAGGTCGTCGCGCTGCGGGGCGTGCCCGCGGGAACCGGGGTCTCCTACGGCTTCAATCACGTCTGCGAGACGGCGACCACGCTCGCGCTGGTGCCGATGGGCTACGCCGACGGCATGCCGCGCGCGCTCAACGGCGCCGGCGCCTGGGTCACGGTCGCGGGCGAGCACCGTCCGATCGTCGGGCGCATCGGCATGGACCAGTTCATCGTCGACGTGGGCCCGGTGGGCGGTCGCATCGACCTGGGCGAGTCCGTGGTGCTCTTCGGCGATCCCGAGCGAGGTCATCCGCCCGTCGAGATCTGGGCCGGCCTCATGCGCACGATCAACTACGAGATCGTCGCGGGCATCGGCCCGCGCGTGCTGCGCGTCCCCTCGGAGGAACCGCTGGCGGGTGCGGCGTGAGCGGTGCCGTGCCGGTGACGCTGCGGATCGCCGATCCCGACGCGATGCACGAGCTCGGCGTCAGGCTCGGGGGCCGGCTGCGCGCCGGCGATCTCGTGCTGCTGACCGGTCCGCTCGGCGCGGGCAAGACCACGCTCACGCGCGGCATCGGCGAGGGGCTCGGAGTGCGCGGTCCCGTGCAGAGCCCGACGTTCGTGCTGGCGCGCACCCATCCGTCGCTCTCGGGCGGGGCACCGCTCGTGCACGTCGACGCCTACCGGCTCGGGGGCGCCGACGAGCTCGACGACCTCGACATCGACTTCGAGGGCGCGGTGGTGGTGGCCGAGTGGGGCTCCGGCGTGGTCGATCGACCGGGATCGTGGATCGAGATCGTGATCGAGCGGCCCGTCGGAGGTCGCCTCCCGGCGGAGGGCGCGGTCGAGGCCGACTGGTCCGAGGTCGCGGTCGAGGCCCGCGTCGTGACCGTCGCCGGGCACGGTTCGCGGTGGTCCGAGGGGGTGCTGCAGTGACTCCGGAGGCGCCGGGGCTGGGCGCACACGTGCTGCTCGCGATCGACACTGCGATCGGCACCGCCGTCGCGCTCGGCGCCGCGGGGCGCGTGTACGAGGCGGTCGGCGACGATCCGCGGGGCCACGCGGAGGCGATCGGACCGCTGCTCGAAGAGGTCTTCCGCGCGAGCGGGGTGCCGCCCGAGGCGGTGACCGGCGTCGTGGCGGGGATCGGGCCCGGCCCGTTCACCGGTCTGCGGGTCGGGATCGCGGCCGCGCACGCCTTCGCGCTCGGCCGGGGCGTCCCGGTGCTTCCCCTGCACGGTCACGAGGCCGTGGCTCTGGACGCGCTCGAGGGCACGGCGCTGCCGGGAGTGCGGGTGGTGCAGGACGCGCGGCGGCGCGAGCTCTTCGTCTCCGAGTACGCGGGGCTCGACCGGGCCGGCGTTCCCGAGCGCAGCTCGGGGCCGCGCCTCGTCGCGCGGGCCGACCATGATCCCGTGCCGAACGAGGTCTGGCCCGAGCGCATCCCCGCGCCCTCGCTCGTGAGGCTGGCCGCGCGGCGCCTGGCGGCCGGGCGCAACTTCGAGCCCGACCGCGCCGTGTACCTGCGCGTCCCCGATGTGCAGCAGCCCCGCGCGCCGAAGCGGGTGTCGACGTGACCCCGACGAGCCGGCCGGCCGGGGGAGAACCGGCGTCATCGCTGTCGCTGCGCGAGGCGGGGGCGAGCGACCTCGATGCGATCTGGGCCATCGAGCGCGCCGTGTTCGGCGCTGAGGCGTGGTCGCGCGACATGATGCGCGAGGAGCTCACCGCCGACCACCGCCACTACCTCGCGCTCGTCGATCGATCCGGCGGGGTGCGGGGATACGCCGGGTTGCTCGTCGTGGGCGGCGAGGGCGACGTGCAGACCGTCGCCGTCGCCCCCGAGGCGCGCGGGGGCGGTCACGGGCGGCGGCTCATGACCGCGCTGCTCGCCGAGGCCCGGCGCCGGGGCGTGCGCGAGGTGTTTCTCGAGGTGAGGGCCGACAACCCGGTCGCGCGTCGGCTGTACGCGTCGCTGGGGTTCGGGGAGATCGGCGTGCGCCCGCGGTACTACCAGCCCGACGGCGTCGACGCCGTCGTCATGAGGCTCGAGACGGAGGGCCCACGATGAGTGCAGCCGAGCCCCTGGTGCTGGGCATCGAGACCAGCTGCGACGAGACCGGGGTCGGGATCGTGCGCGGGCGCGCGCTGCTCGCCAACGCGATCGCGTCGTCGATGGACGAGCACGCCCGCTTCGGCGGCGTGGTGCCCGAGGTGGCGGCGCGCGCGCACCTCGAGGCGATGACCCCCACGATCGAGCGGGCGCTCGCCGATGCCGGCGTGACCCTCGACGAGCTCGACGCCGTGGCCGTCACCTGCGGGCCCGGCCTGGCCGGCGCCCTCATGGTGGGCGTGGCCGCCGCCAAGGCGCTCTCGGTGTCGCTCGGCAAGCCGCTCTACGCGGTCAACCACCTCGTCGGGCACGTCGGCGCCGACATTCTGCACGGCGAGGGACTGCGCGAGGCCGTGGGGGCCGTCGGCGAACTCGAACTGCCCACCGTCGCGCTGCTGGTCTCGGGCGGGCACACCTCGCTGCTGCTGGTGCGCGACCTGGTGAGCGACGTCGAGATGCTGGGGGAGACCATCGACGACGCGGCCGGCGAGGCCTTCGACAAGGTCGCGCGCCTGCTCGGGCTGCCGTACCCCGGCGGCCCGCAGATCGACCGGGCGGCCGCTGGGGGCGATCCGGATGCGATCCGCTTCCCCAGGGGGCTCACGCTGCCCAAGGACCTCGAGCGGCACCGGTACGACTTCTCGTTCTCGGGGCTGAAGACCTCGGTGGCGCGCTGGGTCGAGAAGCGCGAGGGTGAGGGGCTGCAGGTGCCGGTGGCCGACGTGGCCGCCGGCTTCCGGGAGGCCGTCGCCGACGTGCTGATCACCAAGGCGCTCTCCGCCTGCCGCGACTTCGGCGTGCCGCGGCTGCTGCTGGGCGGCGGCGTGGTGGCGAACGCCAGGGTGCGCGAGCTGGCGCGCGAGCGCTGCGCCGCCGAGGGCGTCGAGCTGCGGGTGCCTCCGCTCTCGCTGTGCACCGACAACGGGGCCATGATCGCCTCCGTCGGCGCGCAGCTCCTCGCGGCGGGCCACGAGCCCTCCGGACTCGGCTTCGGGGCCGACTCGACGCTTCCCGTGACGCGGGTTCAACTGCGCTGACGGGCGCCTACCTCGCGCGAAACCGGCGGTTGCGGCAGACAGCGGCGCGTCCTGGCGGTTATCGTGGAGGGTGCATGTGGGGAAATTCCTCCTCCGCACTCGAACGAAGGAGCATCATGTCCGAGAATCTGCCCGAAGGCCAGTCGGCCTCGAATCCCGTTCCGCCCCCGCCGCCCGCGGCTCCCGCTGCGCCCGCGGAGCCCGCCTACGGTGCGGCTCCCGCTCAGTCGAAGGGCCTCGCGATCGCGGCGCTGGTACTCGGCATCGTCAGCCTGGTGTTCTGCTGGATCCCGGCCATCGGCATCATCGCAGGTGTGGTCGGCCTGATCCTCGGCATCATCGCCCTGAGGAAGCGGCAGTCCAAGGGCATGTCGCTCACCGGCATCATCACCGGCGCGCTCGGCATCGTGGCATCGATCATCATCCTGATCGTGTCGATCATGATCATCGGCGCGGCGATGAATCAGCTCCAGAACGATCCCTCGCTGCAGGATCAGCTGCAGCAGCTCGAAGACGCGCAGTAGGTCGCGCATCAAGCGAAGAGGGCCCCGGAGCTCGCGCTCCGGGGCCCTCGGCCGTTCCACGCTCTCACGCGCTCAGCAGCGCTCGGCCAGCAGCGCGACGTGGCGCCCGGCCGCGCGGGTGAGGAACAGCGTCGCGCTCCTCTCGCCGCTCAACCTCAGTCGTCGCCGCAGCGCGGCGGGATCCGCGTCGACCCCGCGCTTCTTGATCTCGAGCGCGCCGATGTCGCGCGAGGCGAGCGCGCGGCGCAGATCCCGCTCGCGCGCCGGCAGCTCCTCGAGCACGCGGAACGCGCTCGCGAACGGGGTCTCGACGAGACGGTCGCCGGTGAGGTAGGCGATGCCCGCGCCCGCCATCCCGGCGTCGATGCGCGCGGCGAGCGCTCCGATGAGGCGGGCCCGGATCACAGCGCCGTCGGGCTCGTAGAGGTATGCCCCGAGCCGGCGCTCGGGGGCGTCCTCGGCATCGGCGGGGGCGGTGAGCTCGTGCGCATCGGAGCCGCGCAGCACGAGCGCCGCGCGGCGGACCCCCGGGCGCGCGGTCGAGCCGAACCACAGGCCGGTCTCCACGAGCTGCCCGTCGACCGAAACCCACTGAGCCTCCGCCGTGCCCGGGATCAGCGCGCGATCGAGTCCGGGGCCGAGCTTCACCCCGGTCGGCAGGCGCTCGGCGAGGCCGAATGCGAAGCTCAGCGAGGGGGAGTAGCCGTCGGGCGACGCGATGCGCCTCGTGTCGCTGTGACCGGCCGTGCGTCGGGCCGGGTCGAGGAATGCGCCGTCGGCGCCGCCCGGCCCCAGCCGCTCCGCATCGCCGACGCGCACCCGCGGTGCATCGACGCCCAGCCGTCCGGCCAGCACGGCGAGGTTGTGCCGGGCGAACGCCGCGGTCAGCGGGTCGAGCTCGACGGGCAGGGGCGCGATCCCCGCCGTCAGCAGCGCGAGCGACTCGGCGCCGAGGCCGCACCCGAGATCGGCCACCGCGCGGCACCCGGCGCTGCGGAAGCGCCCGGCGTGCAGCGCCGCCACACGCTCGCGCGTCGCCTGCTCGAGTGCGGCGCGCGTGAACAGCAGCTCGCCGGCGAGTTCTCCGAACTTCGCGACCGCTCCGGCGCGCAGCTCCGTCTGCGTCAGCGCCGCCGCCAGCAGGGCGGGATCGAGGCCCTCGCCGCGCAGCCGGCGCGCGACCTCGTCGGCGGTGCGGCCCGACTCGCGGTGCTCGGAGATGCGCGCGAGCAGCGCCAGGCCCTCGGGCGCGGGCAGGCGCTCCCAGCCGGGTGAAGACGTCGGCGGCCCCGAGGGAAGGCCTCGAGGCCGCCGCGGCTGATCCGCCTCGGCGGTCACGAGTGCGTGCTTGAGACGGCGCCGAGACCCGCGAGACCGCCCCAGATGAAGAACCAGAAGATGACCGCGAGAAGGGAGAATCCTATGGCGATGTATCCGAGCACGAGACCCGTGATCGCCATCCCGCGGCCGCTATCGCCCCTGGCCCTGATCTGGCTCAGGCTGATGTGGCCCATGATGACGGCGGCGATCGCGAACAGGGATGTGAACAGCCAACCGAGGATGCCGATGATGCCCGCGATCATCGAGATGATGGCCAGCGCATTCGTCGGCGGGGCGACGAATGCCGGCTGCGTGTACTGCACCTGCACGTAGGCCTGCTGAGGCTGCAGCGCGTACTGCGGTACCGGGGGCTGCGGCTGCTGCGGCGCCGAGTACTGCTGCGGCGCCGAGTACTGCTGCGGCGCTGAGTATGGCTGCGGTGCCGACGGCTCGGTCAGCGGCGCCTGCGGCTGGTCCAGCGGCGACTGCGGCTCGGGGTTCTCACCCGCCGGAGGCTGATTCTGAGACACTGCGTGCTCCTTTCGCGGCACGGCCGGAGGCGCTGCTCGCCGGGTGCTAGTAGGGCCCGTAGTTCGAGCTCATCGAGCTCATCGAACCGAAGGCGCCGATCATCGCGACGATGAAGCCCACGTAGAGGATGACGAACAGCGCGATGAAGAGGAAGTACGCGTAGCTGATGATGAGGCCGGTGAGCGCGATGCCCCGTCCCGCGTCACCCGTGCGCTTGACCTGGCTGAGGCCGAGGTGCCCGAAGACGATGCCCGCGATGGGGGAGAGGAACGCGAAGATGATGGCCAGCAGGGCGTAGGTGTTGGTCTGGCCGACCGTGGTCGCGGTCGAGGGGGCCGGGTGGTTCTGAGTGCGGTACTGCGCGGCCGACTGCTGCTGCGGGTTCCCCTGCGGCGCGGACTGCTGGTACGGCGCCGCAGGGGGGGTGTAGGCCGGCTGGCCGCCCTGCGGCGAGTATCCCGGCTGCGCGATATTCTCGGGCAGTGGCGTCGTGGGCTGCGAGGAGCCCTGCGAGGAACTCGGCTGCTGGGGTGAATTCGGTGTGGACATGAGTCCTCCTCGGTACGTGAGCGGGGGGCGGCCCTGCGGGCCGTCGCCGTGCGGCTCCTCCAATTCTAGGGGCGGGGCGCCGGACCCGGCCAGGCGGGGCGCCAGATCGGGGGGTCGGAGCGGCGGGCTTCTCGTTCGCTGTGCGCGATCCCGCACCACTCCGTTGGCACTCCCCTTGCGAGAGTGCCAATCGGAGTCCTAGACTCTGCTGTAGGCGCGCTCGCATGGGGCGGGCGCGAGAACCCTTCAGACATTGGAAAGAGGTCCACTGTGTCGGTTGCCATCAAGCCGCTCGAAGATCGTATTGTTATCAAGCAGGTCGAGGCAGAGCAGACCACCGCGTCCGGTCTGGTGATCCCCGACAGCGCCAAGGAGAAGCCCCAGGAGGGCGAGGTCGTCGCCGTCGGCCCGGGTCGCATCTCCGATAACGGCACGCGCATCCCGCTCGACGTCTCGGTCGGCGACCTGGTGATCTACTCGAAGTTCGGCGGAACCGAGGTCAAGGTGGGCGGCGACGACTACCTCGTGCTCTCGGCTCGCGACATCCTCGCGGTCGTCGAGCGCTGAACCGCGCACGTACCGACGGGCCCGCCGATCCACGTGATCGGCGGGCCCGTTCGCGTGTTCACCCCTGTCCGTGGGCCAGCCCTGCCCGCCGCGCCCTGAAAGTGCGTGCGCCTTTCTGTCGCTTGCAGATCGGCGAAGCGGCAGAAAGGCGCCCACGGTTCCCGGGGCGGCGCCGGGTTCGGGGGGCAGCGCCGGGTTCGGGGGGCGGCGCCGGGTCCGGGGGGCGGCGCCGGGCCCGGGGGCAGCGCCGGAGCGGCAAGACCGGCCCACCGCCGGGGGATAGACTGACGCGGTGAAACGAACGCGCGCCGGGCTGGGGTACGGGCTGGGGGCGTATCTGCTGTGGGGCGCATTCCCGTTCTACTTCGGGCTCATCGCGATGGTCGGGCCGTTCGAGGTGGTGCCCTGGCGCGTCGGCGCGACCCTCGTGTTCTGCGCGATCCTCGTCGCCCTCACCAGGCGCTGGCGTCAGCTCGGGGCGATCCTCCGCTCGCCCCGCCTGCTCGGGTGGTTCGCGCTGGCGTCGCTGCTGCTCTACGCGAACTGGCAGATCTTCATCCTCGGTGTCATGACCGGCCGAGTGCTCGAGGCAGCGCTCGGCTACTTCATCAACCCGATCTTCACGATCCTCGTCGGGGTGGTCGTGCGCAAGGAGCGGCTCAGCCGCCCGCAGTGGGTCGCCGTGTCGATCGCAGCGGTGGGCGTGACCGTCGCGGCGATCGCCTACGGCACCTTTCCGTGGATCGCGCTCGGGCTCGCTTTCTCGTTCGGGCTTTACGGAGCCGTGCACAAGCACGCGGGCGAGGCGGTCGACGGCATCACGGGGCTCACCATCGAGACGCTCGCGTCACTGCCCGTGGCGGCGGTGCAGCTGGCGGTCGTCGCGGGCCTGGCCGGCGTCAACGCCTTCTCCTTCGGGCCGGGGATCTCCGTGCTGGTCATGCTGAGCGGACTGCTGACCGCCGTGCCCTTGATCCTCTTCGGCGAGGCCACACGGCGGCTGCCGCTCTCGTACATGGGTTTCCTCCAGTTCCTCACCCCGATCCTCGGCTTCCTCTACGGCTATCTCGTCATGCGCGAGGAGATGCCGCTCAGCCGCTGGATCGGTTTCATCGCGGTGTGGATCGCGCTCATGATCCTCATCGCCGACATGGTGTCCCAGCTGCGTCGTTCTCCGACGGCGGAGACGAACACCGGCCCCGTTCCCTTAGACTGAATAGGGTGAGGGGGCCTGTGATCGGCGACCCTCGCGACCCACCAGGCTCCAACCACAACACAGATGAGGTTCCATGGAACAGCGTGACCCCTTCGCGTTCACCGGTCTGACCTACGACGATGTGCTGCTGCTGCCGGCGCACACCGACGTCATCCCGAGCGAGGCGGACACGTCCACCCAGCTCACCCGTCGCATCCAGCTGAACATCCCGCTCATCTCGGCCGCCATGGACACGGTCACGGAGACGCGCATGGCGGTCGCGATGGCGCGCAACGGCGGCCTCGGCATTCTGCATCGCAATCTGTCGATCCAGGATCAGGCCGAGATGGTGGATCGGGTCAAGCGCAGCGAAGCCGGCATGATCACGAACCCCGTGACGACGTCCGTGGACGCCACGGTTGCCGAGGTCGACGCCCTGTGCGGCGAGTATCGCGTCTCGGGCCTGCCCGTGGTCGATTCGAACGACGTGCTGCTCGGCATCATCACGAACCGCGACATGCGGTTCATCGACCCGAAGGACCGCGCGCAGGTGCGCGTCTCGGACGCGATGACCAAGATGCCGCTCATCACCGGACCGACGGGCATCTCGCGGGAGGACGCTGCGGCCATCTTCCGACAGCACAAGATCGAGAAGCTGCCGCTGGTCGACGACGAGGGGCGCCTCACCGGCCTCATCACGGTCAAGGACTTCGACAAGGAGGAGCAGTACCCCAACGCCACGAAGGACGGGGCCGGGCGTCTGCGCGTGGGCGCCGCGATGGGCTTCTTCGGAGACGCCTGGAAGCGCGCCGGGGAGCTCCTCGACGCCGGCGTCGACGTGCTGGTGGTCGACACCGCCAACGGCGACAGCAAGGGCGTGCTCGACATCATCGCCAGGATCAAGGCCGACCCCGCGTTCGCCGCGGTCGATGTGATCGGCGGCAACGTGGCGACCTTCGCGGGCGCGAAGGCGATCGCCGAGGCGGGCGCCGACGCGGTGAAGGTGGGCGTGGGACCCGGGTCGATCTGCACCACCCGCGTCATCGCGGGCGTGGGCGTGCCCCAGATCACCGCCGTGTACGAGGCCGCGAAGGCGGCCGTGCCGATGGGCATCCCCGTGATCGCCGACGGCGGCCTGCAGTACTCGGGCGACATCGCGAAGGCGCTCGTCGCGGGCGCCTCGTCGGTGATGATGGGTTCGCTGCTCGCGGGCACCGACGAGAGCCCCGGCGATCTGGTGTTCGTGGGCGGCAAGCAGTACAAGAACTACCGCGGCATGGGATCGCTGGGCGCGCTGCAGACGCGCGGCGAGCGCACCTCGTACTCGAAGGACCGCTACTTCCAGGCGGACGTGCCGAGCGACGAGAAGCTGATCCCCGAGGGCATCGAGGGACAGGTGCCCTACCGCGGGCCGGTGGGCGCCGTGACGCACCAGATGATCGGCGGCCTGCGCCAGTCCATGTTCTACGTGGGCGCCCGTTCCGTCGCCGAGTTGAAGGAGCGCGGCAACTTCGTGCGCATCACCTCTGCCGGCCTTAAGGAGAGCCACCCTCACGACGTGCAGATGGTCGTCGAGGCGCCCAACTACAAACGGTAGGAGAGGCCCCCGGAGGCTTCCTCCGCCGGGCGATCCGCCCGGTTCAGAGCCCCGTCCGCCGCGCACCCGCGGTGTACGGGGCTCTTCGCGCTGCCCGCGAGCCTGCTCTCCCGCCCGAGCGTTCACGATCCGCTCACGCCGACACCCTGCGCGCATCCTGCAATACGAACTGCACTTGACATTGCCAGGTGATATTCTGCAATATTAATTGCAGAATATTCGAGCCACGAAGGAGTGAGCAGTCATGCAGGGTGACATGTCCGGCGTCGTCGACTTCCTCGACACCACGGGTCTCACGAAGTCGCAGCAGCGCGTGATCGATGCGTTGGAGCGCAACCCGCAGCTCATCCCCTTCGCGGATACCGCGGAGGTCGCCCGTCGTGCCGACGTGAACAACTCCACCGTCGTGAGAACCGCCCAGGCGCTCGGCTATCGGGGCTGGCCCGATCTGCAGCGCGAGCTCCGCGCACGCTACCTGACGATGATCTCCTCGGAGGAGACCCTCATCGAGCACGGCACCTACCAGTCGCCGCTGCACCGCGCACTCGAGCAGGACTCGACGAACCTCAGGCAGACGTTCGAGACGAACTCTCAGGAGGACGCCGACGCCGCGATCGCCGCCCTCGCGGACGCCGGGCAGATCGTCGTGCTCGGCATGGGATCCTTCACCGGCCCGGCGAGCGTGCTCGCGCACCTCGGCAGCATCATGGGCTACCGCATCACCCACGAGGCCAGGGGAGGGGTGCACCTCGCGAGCACGCTGAACCCCCTCGGCGAGGGCGATCTCGTAGTGCTCATCAACCTCTGGCGCACCCAGGGGCAGCTCCAGGCCGCTGCATCAGCCGCTCGAGCCGCCGGCGCCCGGGTGCTGGCGATCACCGACATCAGGAGCGGTCTCGTCGCCTCGAGCGCCGACCACGTGCTCATCGTCCCCTCGGAGGGCATCTCCTTCTTCCAGTCCGTGACCGCTGCGACCTCGCTCGTGTACGGACTCCTCGCGGGCATGGAGGCCGCTCACCCCGAGCGCAGCCGCGAGGCGCTGCGCCGCACGCAGCAGCTCTGGAACGAACTCGACATCTACCTCGACTGACGCGGCGCACAGCCCCGCGCGTCGTCTCCCCACGAGAAGGAACGGTTGGAAGGAACCATGCAGAAACGAATCGCAGTCATCGGCCTCGGCGCGATGGGAGGCGCCATGGCCGCCACTCTGGTCCGCGCCGGGTGGGAGGTCACCGGGTTCGACCCCTCGGAGGGCGCGCGCAGCGCGGCCCAGCAGCAGGGCGTGCGGCCCGTCGACGCCCTGGACGCCATCGGCGGGGTCGAGCACGCGGTGCTGTCCTTGCCGAACGCGGCGCTCGTCCGTTCGACCGTGCCCGCCCTGCTCGAGATCCCGGCGCTCTCGGGCATCGTCGACACGACGACCTCGGAGCCGGGCACGAGCCGGGAGATGTCGGCGCTCGCCGAGCAGCGCGGGGTCGCATTCATCGACTCCCCGGTCTCAGGAGGGCGCACCGGGGCTGCGACGGGCAGGCTGAGCGCCTTCATCGGCGGCACCGAGAGCGCGGTCGAGGCCTGCGCCCCGGTGCTCGACTCGCTCACCGGCGGCCAATACAGGCACCTCGGCGGCCCCGGCGCGGGCAACGTCGTCAAGCTCATCAACAATGCGCTCTGCGCAGCGAACCTCGTGACCGTCGGCGAGGCGCTCGCGATCGCCAAGGCCTGGGGTGTGGATCCGCAGGCCGCAGTCGAGGGCGTCTCGAGCGCGACGGGCAGCAGCCGGGTGTCGAACACGATGTACCCCGACTGGGTGCTGAGCGGCACGCATGACTCGGGCTTCACGATGGGGCTCATGGCCCGCGACGTGCATCTGGCCCTCGAGATCGCGGGTGAGGCGGGAGAGCGCCCGGCCCTCCTCGGAACCGTGGATGCGCTGTGGCAGCAATCGCTCGCCGACCTCGGCGGAGCGGCTGACTTCACCGAGATCGCCCGCGCTGTCGCTCCCGCGATCACGGAGGAGGCGGCCGCCCGGCTGAACGAAGCCCGGAACCCGGGAGGCACGCGATGAACCCCATGATCTCCTCCGTCGAAACGGCAAGCGCCGCGGTCGAGCGATCACTCGCCGGGCGGATCGGATCGTTCCTCGACGGTCGCATCGAGACCGGCTCGGGCGCCGATATCGGGCTCATCGTCGCGGCCACGGGCGAGACGTTCGCGCGCTTCGCGGATGGGGGACCCGAGGGCGCCCTCGCAGTGCTCGAGAGCTCGCTCAGAGGGGCCGCGACCTGGGCCGCGACGGACGCGTTCGAGCGGGCCGCCATCCTCCGCAGGGTCTCCGCGGCGGTCGAGGCCCACGCCGAGGAGCTGGCGCTGCTCGAATCCGCGACCGTCGGCAAGGCCCTGCGGGATGCGCGCGCCGAGGTCGCGAAGGTCGTCGAGATGTTCGGCTACTACTCCGGCTGGGCCGACAAGGTGATGGGACAGACGATCCCCGTGCCCGGCGATTGGCACACCTACACCGAGCGCGTGCCTTACGGCGTGGTCGTCGCCATCACACCGTGGAACGCCCCGCTCTTCACCGCCGGCTGGAACTCGGCGGCTCCGCTCGCGGCGGGCAATGCCGTCATCCTCAAGCCGAGCGAGTTCACGCCGCTTTCCACGCTCCGCCTCGCGCAGATCGCGCACGAGGCCGGTCTCCCAGAGGGAGTCTTCAACGTCGCCGTCGGCGCCGGCGCGACCGTCGGCGCGGCCCTCACGACAGACGAGCGCGTCGGCAAGGTCTCCTTCATCGGATCCGTCCCCACCGGGCGTCGCGTCGGCGTCGCGGCTGCCCAGACGGGCATCCCCACGGTGCTCGAGCTCGGCGGCAAGAGCGCGAACATCGTCTTCGCCGATGCCGATCTCGACCGCGCTGCGGACGGCGCGATCGCCGCGATCTTCTCGGGCGCGGGGCAGTCCTGCGTCGCAGGCTCACGGCTGCTCGTGCAGCGGGAGATCCACGACGAGCTCATCGCTCGCGTCGCCGAGCGCGCGAGCAAGCTGCGCCTCGGCGACCCGCTCGATCCCTCGACGGAGATCGGCCCGATCATCACGCGCCCGCAGTTCGAGACAGTGCGGACGCTCATCGACCGCGGAATCAGGGATGGAGCCCGCCGAGTGACCTCGGACGCGCTTCCCGCCGCCATCACCGCGTCCCACCTCTCGGGGGGCCACTGGGTGCTTCCGACGCTGCTCGAGGGAGTGGCCCCGTCGAACGCGCTCGAGACGACGGAGGTCTTCGGGCCCGTCGTCGGAGCGGACGTCTTCGATACCGAGGAGGAGGCCATCGCGCGAGCGAACGGCACCCGCTTCGGACTCGCGGGAGCCGTGTGGACGGAGAACGTCGCGCGCGCGCACCACGTCGCCCGATCCGTGCGCGCCGGCACCTTCTGGGTGAACGCCTACAAGACGATCCACGTCGCAGTGCCGTTCGGCGGTTTCGGGGACTCCGGGCACGGACGCTCCTCGGGCCCCGGGTTCATCGATGAGTACACCCAGCCGAAGGCCGTCTGGGTGCCGACCCGGGCCGCGGGCGCACCGTTCCCGTCGCTGAGCTACTGACAACCTGGACGCCGAGGAAGAACGACATGGATCCCATCCGGGCCGCCGGCTCAGACCCGATACGGCACGCGACGGCCGTGGGCACCGAGAGCCGGCGGGATCGCGTCGAGCGCGACGGCGGCGGTCCCGAGACCGCCCTGGCCCGGGACCGCCGCTCGGGCGACTGAGCCCGCTACACCCCCTCACAAGAAAGGACTACCGTGAGCGTCAAAGCAGCTGCCCCCGTGGTCGGCAGAAAAGAAACCCTCCCCATCGCGCTTCTCGCGCTCGTCATCGTCACGGTGATGCAGCTCATTGGGGCCCTGAACATCGACGTCGGCATCGGCTCCATCGTGATCTTCCCGATGGTGTGGGGCCTCATCGCGGGTCTCCTCGTCTCGGTGCAGAGGTTCAAGCCGCTCGGCATCGACCTGCAGAAGGCCGCCTCCGCGCTCGTCGCGGTCGCAGTGCTCGTGCTCGTCGGGCGCCTGGCGTTCAACATCGGCCCGAGCCTCATGATGCTCGTCAACGCGGGCCCCGCGCTGCTGCTGCAGGAGATCGGGCACCTGCTCGGCACCGTCGTGCTCGCGCTGCCGCTCGCGGTGCTGCTGCGCATGGGCACCTCGACGATCGGCGCGACGTTCTCGCTCGACCGCGAACCCTCCTTCGCGATCGTGTCAGAGAAGTACGGCCCCGACTCGCACCAGTACCGCGGTGTGCTCTCGATGTATGTCTTCGGGACCCTGTTCGGCGCGGTGTTCATCACCCTGCTCACCTCGCTCGTCGCGAACTGGGGCGTCTTCGATCCGCTCGCGCTCGCGATGGGCGCGGGCGTCGGCAGCGGCTCGATGATGGCCGCCTCGGCCGGCGTCATCGCCGCGGCGTACCCCGGGCAGGCCGAGGCGATCCTCGCCATGGCCTCTGTCTCGAACCTCATCACGACCCTGCTCGGCGTCTACGTGGGCATCTGGATCGCGCTGCCGCTCGCCGACAAGTTCTACCACTTCCTCACCCGGGGCAAGCACAAGCAGGAGATCGCCGACGCGGAGGCCGCCGCTGCCGATACCGCTGCGGGTGCGGCTGAATCGGCATTCGAGCCCGGCCGCGGCGGTGCGACCGGAGAGATCAGCACCGAGGAGGCCGAGAAGAACCGGCAGCTCATCGCCGCCATCAAGGATTCGACCTCGACGGTCTCGATCCCGTTGCGGCTCAGCATCCCGATCATCGGCGTACTCGGCATGGTGACGGCGCTCATCGCGGCGAAGAGCTTCGACTGGCGCGTCATCGTCGGCTACCTGGTGCTCATCGCGCTCACGCTCATCGGCATCGGCCTCGCGAAGCTCACGAAGCAGAAGGTCGCCGCGGTGCTCTGGGTCACGACGATCGGCGCCTACGTCTCGAGCCCGTGGTTCTTCGGCGCCGACTGGCTGGTCGAGCAGGTCTCGTCCATCGACGTGCTCTCGGTCGCCACCGTGATGCTCTCGCTCGCCGGCCTCTCGCTCGGCAAGGACCTCCCGCTGCTCAAGAACATCGGCTGGAAGATCATCCCCGTCGGCCTGGTCGCGATCACCGCGTCCTTCCTGCTTTCGGCGGTCATCGCCGAGTTCGCTCTGGGCTTCTGGGGATGACTCGCAATCTCGGAGAGGGGCGGGAAGGGGAGACTCGCTCCCAGGAGCACCCGGATAAACTGGGCGGGTGAGCAACGAGATCGAGATCGGCCGCGGCAAGCGCGCCAGGCGCGTCTACACCTTCGACGAGATCGGTATCGTGCCGACCCGGCGCACCCGCGACCCGGAGCTGGTCTCGACCGCGTGGTCGATCGACGCGTTCCAGTTCGAGATCCCCGTGCTCGGCGCCCCCATGGACTCGGTCATGTCCCCGGCGACCGCGATCGCCCTCGGGAGGCTGGGCGGCCTCGGCGTGCTCAATCTCGAGGGGCTGTGGACCCGGCACGAGGACCCCGAGCCCCTGCTCGAGCAGCTCGCCGGCATCGACGACGGCGTCGCGGCCGTGCGGCGCATGCGCGAGCTGTACGCCGCGCCGATCCGGCCCGAGCTGATCCGCGCCCGCCTCGGCGAGATCCGCGAGGCCGGGGTGACCGTCGCCGGCGCCCTCTCCCCGCACCGCACGGCCGAGTTCACCGAGACCGTCGTGAACGCGGGCGTCGACCTGTTCGTGATCCGAGGCAACACCGTCTCGGCCGAGCACGTGGCGGAGCCGGGGCGCGAGCCGCTCAACCTCAAGCAGTTCATCTACGAGCTCGACGTGCCGGTGATCGTGGGCGGTGCCGCGACCTACCAGTCGGCGCTGCATCTGATGCGCACGGGTGCGGCCGGCGTGCTCGTCGGCTTCGGCGGCGGCGCGTCGTCGACGACCCGCGCGACGCTCGGCATCCGCGCTCCGATGGCGACCGCGATCGCCGACGTCGCGGGCGCGCGCAGCGACTACCTCGACGAGTCGGGCGGGCGCTACGTGCACGTGATCGCCGACGGCGGCCTCGGCACCTCGGGCGACCTCATCAAGGCGATGGCGTGCGGCGCCGACGCGGTGATGCTGGGGGCCGCGCTGGCCAAGGCCTCCGACGCCCCGGGGCGCGGGTGGCACTGGGGGCAGGAGGCCCACCACGAGGACCTGCCGCGCGGCAAGCGCATGCCGGTCGGCGCGGTCGCCCCGCTCGCGGAGATCGTGAACGGGCCCGCCCACGTCGCCGACGGCAGCGCCAACCTCATCGGCGCGCTGCGCCGCGCGATGGCCACGACCGGCTATTCCGAGCTCAAGAGCTTCCAGCGCGTCGGCATCGTCCACGCGGAGCGCTGAGGGGGAGCGAACCGTTGTCCCTCACGCAGCAGACCGCATCACGGCGGCCCGAGTACCTGGGAGAGCCCACGCTCTCGCGGGTGATGCGCAGACCCCGCTGGATCCTCGCGCTGCTGTTCGCACTGCTCGTCGCAGCGGCGTTCGCCTGGCTGGGGCAGTGGCAGATGAGCAACGCCATCCGCTCCGATGCCCAGCAGACGGTCGACACCGAGACGCTGCGCCCGCTCGCGGAGGTCGCCGCGCCTGCGAAGGGCGTGACCGATGCCGCCGCGGGCATGGTCGTGCGGGTGAGCGGCGCCCTGGTGCCCGGAGACACGCGAGTCGTGGCCCCGCGACAGAATGCCGGGCAGACGGGCGCCTGGGTGGTGGGGCATCTCGCCGTGACGGGGGCGGATGCCGGATCCGGCGGCTCCGAGGCCGGCCTGGCGGTGGCGATCGGGTGGGCGCCGAGCATCGAGGCCGCGGAGCGCGCGGCCGCGCGCTTCGAGGCGGATCCCTCGTTCGCCGATCGCCGTGACCTCGAGGGACGGTTCATGCCGCCCGAGGGGCCCGTGATTCCCCGGGCCGACGAGGATCCGCAGGGCGTGCAGGCGATGGTGCCGGCGCAGCTCATCAACGCCTGGCAGGACTTCCGGGGGCCCGCGTACTCGGGTTACCTGGTGGCGCATCCGGTCGGCGACGGGGGGGAGATGCTCGAGCGCGCGGGGCTCGACGCCATCGACTCCGTGCCGCCCGCGCCCGCAGAGACGGTGAACTGGCTCAACGTCTTCTACGCGATCGAGTGGATCGTGTTCGCGGGATTCGCGATCTTCCTCTGGTACCGCCTCGCGCGCGACGCGTGGGAGAAGGAGCATGAGAGCAACCGGCTCGAGGCCTCGGAGGCTCTCGGCGATCCCCCACCCCGGGAAACGTAGAATGGGAACCATGCAGCTGCAGCCCAAGCCATCCGATTACCCGCGCATCCGCAAGGCGCTCGGCTTCTACAAGGTGACCTCGGTGATCACCGGCGTCATGCTGCTGCTGCTGTGCGCCGTGATGGTGATGAAGTACGCGTTCAACGTGCAGCTCTTCCTCTTCACCCCCGACGGCTTCGCCTCCTTCTATCCGCTCGCGCCCGAGGGGCTCGAGAGCGAGTTCCAGGCCGAGGGCTTCGACCTGTTCCGCGCCATCCTCATCGCCCACGGCTGGTTCTACGTCGTGTACCTCGTCTCGGACTTCATGCTCTGGAGCCCGATGCGGTGGCACTTCGCGCGCTTCCTGGTCATCGCGCTCGGCGGGGTGATCCCGTTCATGTCGTTCTTCCTCGAGGCGCGGATCGTGCGCGAGGTGACGGCCTTCCTCGACGCTCGGGAGCCGCAACTCGCCGTCGACGCGCCGACGCAGGCGTGACTCCGGGTCCTCGGGGCGCTTCGCCGGACTCGTCCGCGCCTCGCTCGGCGCTAGAATCTTCCTCTGAGCTTCTCGATGCTTCCCGATGCTTCCCGATCCGAAAGGCCCGTCATGGCAGAACAGAGTGATACCGGGCACCGTCCGGTTCTCGTCGTCGACTTCGGCGCGCAATACGCGCAGCTGATCGCGCGCCGCGTGCGGGAGGCCGGTGTGTACTCCGAGCTGGTGCCGCACACGATCACGGCGGCCGAGGTCGCGGCCAGGGAGCCGCTCGGCATCGTGCTCTCGGGCGGCCCCTCGTCGGTGTACGAGGAGGGCGCGCCGCGGTTCGATCCCGCGATCTTCGAACTGGGCATCCCCGCGCTCGGCATCTGCTACGGGTTTCAGGTCATGGCCCTCTCGCTCGGCGGCACGGTCGGCAACACCGGCGACCGAGAGTACGGCGCGACGGAGGCGACCGTGCTGGGCGGCGGCGGGGCGATCCTGGGCGGCCAGCCGGAGGCGCAGAACGTCTGGATGAGTCACGGCGACGCCGTGCAGCAGGCCCCCGAGGGCTTCGACGTGCTCGCGAGCACCTCCGTGACCCCCGTCGCGGCCTTCGGCTCGCCCGAGCGGGGGCTCTACGGCGTGCAGTGGCATCCCGAGGTGAAGCACTCGGATCACGGCCAGCGGGTCCTCGAGAACTTCCTGTATCGCGTCGCGGGCATCGCCCCCGACTGGAACGCGGGCAACGTCATCGCCGAGCAGGTCGAGCGCATCCGCGAGCAGGTGGGCGGCGCCCGCGTCATCTCCGCGCTCTCGGGCGGCGTGGACTCGGCCGTCTCGACCGCGCTCGTGCACCGGGCCATCGGCGATCAGCTCACCGCGGTGTTCGTCGACCACGGTCTGCTGCGCAAGGGGGAGCGCGAGCAGGTGGAGCGCGACTACGTCGCCTCGACCGGCGTCCACCTCGTCACGGTGCACGCGGCAGACACCTTCCTCGGCCACCTCGAGGGCGTCACCGATCCCGAGCAGAAGCGCAAGATCATCGGCCGCGAGTTCATCCGAGCCTTCGAGCAGGTGCAGCGCGATCTCGTCGCCGAGGCGAAGGCCGAGGGCGAGCAGGTCAGGTTCCTCGTGCAGGGCACGCTGTATCCCGACGTGGTCGAGTCGGGCGGGGGATCCGGCGCCGCGAACATCAAGTCGCACCACAACGTGGGCGGTCTGCCCGACGATCTCGACTTCGAGCTGATCGAGCCCCTGCGCGCCCTGTTCAAGGACGAGGTGCGCGCGATCGGTCGCGAGCTCGGGATCCCGGAGGCCATCGTCGGCCGCCAGCCCTTCCCGGGTCCCGGCCTCGGCATCCGCATCGTCGGGGAGGTGACGCGCGAGCGCCTCGACGTGCTGCGCGAGGCCGACGCGATCGCCCGCGAAGAACTCACGGCCGCGGGCCTCGACGGCGAGATCTGGCAGTGCCCGGTCGTGCTGCTCGCCGACGTGCGCTCGGTGGGCGTGCAGGGCGACGGCCGCACCTACGGTCACCCGATCGTGCTGCGCCCCGTCTCGTCGGAGGACGCGATGACGGCGGACTGGACGCGCGTGCCCTACGAGGTGCTCGCCCGCATCTCGAACCGCATCACCAACCAGGTGCCCGAGGTCAACCGCGTCGTGCTCGACGTGACCTCGAAGCCCCCGGGGACGATCGAGTGGGAGTGAACCCGGGGCGCGAGCCGGCTCTTCTTGCTCCCGCTCGATTGATGGGCGGCCAGCCGCTCAGGGCGAAGCGAAGCTTTGCGCGGCGATGCCGCTGAGCGCGTCCTCGCGCTCAGCCGACGTGCGACGCACGGAGGAGCAGCCGCTCAGGGCGAAGCGAAGCTTTGCGCGGCGATGCCGCTGAGCGCGTCCTCGCGCTCAGCCGACGTGCGACGCACGGAGGAGCAGCCGCTCAGGGCGAAGCGAAGCTTTGCGCGGCGATGCCGCTGAGCGCGTCCTCGCGCTCAGCCGACGTGCGACGCACGGAGGAGCAGCCGCTGAGCAGCTCGTTCGCGAGCGCCTGTTGCCCTGGCGAGAGTGGAGTTTTGGGGGCGTTTCCGCTGAAAAGCCCCCAAAACTCCACTCTCGCGCGTGACCTGAGGCGGCGGCCCCTGACAGACTGGAGGAGTGCCAGACACTCAGAACGGCCGCGTGGCGGTCTACCTCGACTTCGACAACATCGTGCTCTCCCGCTACGACGGGGTGCACGGCCGCAACTCCTACGCCCGTGACCGGCAGCGCATCGCCGAGAACCCCGGAGACCCCGAGATCGCCGCTCGCCTGCGCGCCGCCGTCGTGGACGTGGGCGCGATCATCGATTACGCCTCGTCGTTCGGCACGCTCGTGCTCACGCGCGCGTACGCCGACTGGTCGGCTCCCGTCAACTCGGAGTACCGCTCGCAGCTGGTCGCCCGGGCGGTCGACCTGGTGCAGCTCTTCCCGGCCGCGGCCTACGCGAAGAACGGCGCCGACATCCGTCTCGCCGTCGACGCGGTGGAGGACATGTTCCGCCTCGACGACCTCACCCACGTCGTGATCGTGGCCGGCGACTCCGATTACGTGCCGCTGGCGCAGCGCTGCAAGCGGCTCGGACGGTACGTGGTCGGGATCGGCGTCGCCGGATCCACCGCGAAGGCGCTCACCGCGGCGTGCGACGAGTTCGCCTCGTACGACGCTCTGCCCGGGGTCGAGACGATCGAGCGCGAGCAGCCCGCGAAGCGTCAGAAGCGGGCGAGCACCGAGCCCGTGCGCAGGAACGAGCCCGTGGCGAGACTGATTGAGGAAGCCGCAGCGGATGACGGCGACGACCTCGCGGGAGCCGCGGACGATCCGGAGATCGCGGTGACCGGGCTGCTCATCCGCGCGCTCTGGCTGAGCCAGGACAAGGACGACTCCGGCTGGCTCTACAGCTCGGCCGTGAAGCAGCAGATGCGCCGCATGGACTCGTCGTTCAACGAGAAGGCGCTCGGCTTCCGCTCGTTCTCCGACTTCCTGCGATCCCGATCCGACGTCGTCGAGCTCGAGGAATCCGGCCACGAACGCCTGGTGCGGCTGAAGGAGCAGAGCTCCTAACGGGCGGTCGCGGAGCTGCGGGTCGCGGAGCTGCTGTCGCGGAGCACCGCACCGGCGCGGAGGGGGCGGTGCAGACGACGGAGGGGGCCCGGCCGATGGCCAGACCCCCTCTCAGCGCGGAGGCGAACGTCAGTTGCCGCGCATGATCGCGAGGATGCGCAGGATCTCGACGTACAGCCAGATCAGCGTCACCATGAGGCCGAACGCCGCTGACCACGCCCACTTCTCGGGCACGCGGTTGCGCACGCCGTTCTGAATGAGCTCGAAGTCCATGACGAGCGAGTAGGCCGCGAGGAGCACGGCGAGCACGCCGATGGCGATCCCGAGCCAGCCCGAGCGCATGCCCCACGGGCTGTCGGTGAGGTTGAACATGACCAGCACGAAGTTGACGACCGAGAACGCGGCGTAGCCCACGATGGCCACGAGGAAGATCTTGTTGAGCCGCGGGCTCGTGCGCACCTTGCCGCTGCGGAAGAGCAGCAGCGTCACGCCGAACACCGAGAGCGTGCCGATGATCGCCTGGGAGACGATGCCCGACCACTGAGCCTCGAAGATGCCCGAGATGCCGCCCAGGAACACGCCCTGGAAAACGGCGTAGAGCACGATCAGCGGAACGCTCGGCTCCTTCTTGAAGGCGTTCACGAGGCCGAGCACGAGGCCCGCGATGGCCGCGGGCAGGGCGAGGATCGGCATGAACCAGCCGACCGCGCCGAAGGCGAGCACGATGAGGAACAGCATCACCGTCTTGGAGATGGTGTTCTCGTAGCTCATCGGCTTGTCGGAGGGCGTGCCGACGGGCGGCTGATCGCCGCCGAAGCCGATCTCGGTGGCGGGGGTGTCGATGCCGGGACGCTGCGTCTGCGCGGCGGGCCGGTCGTAGATGCGGCGCAGCTCGTCGGCGGTGAGGGTCTTGCCGTTGAGCGCGGGATTGTTGCTGAGTGCCGGATTGCTCATGCGTCGGAATCCTTTCCTGGCGTATGGGACTCACTCAGTGTATCGGTATCGGTGGCTCGCGGGGCTGTGACTTCGCGAGGGGTGAACGCGCGACGACGGGTCGCTAGGGTAGAGGGCATGCCAGAGCAGCCGGCCCCGCTCGTCATCGGTCACCGTGGAGCCCCCGGATACCGGCCGGAGCACAGCGCATCCTCCTACCGGCTCGCGTGCGAACTGGGGGCGGACGCCGTGGAGCCCGACGTCGTGGCCACGCGGGACGGCGTGCTCGTGGTGCGCCACGAGAACGAGATCTCGGGCACCACCGATGTGGCCACCCGTCCCGAGTTCGCGAGCCGTCGCACGACCAAGGTCGTCGACGGCAAGCGCCACGCGGGCTGGTTCACCGAGGACTTCACGTGGGCCGAGCTCTCGACGCTGTGCTGCCGGGAGCGGCTGGCGCGAGTACGGCCCGACAACCGCGACTACGACGACCGGGAGCCGATCCTGCGCCTGCGCGACGTGCTCGCGATCGTCGACGAGCAGAGCGCTCGCCTCGGCCGGCAGCTGGGTGCGGTGGTCGAGGTGAAGCACGCGGCCTACTTCGCGTCCCTCGGCTACGACCTCGGGACGCTGCTGCTCGAGGAGCTCGCGGCCACGGGGTGGGACGCGCGGCCGGAGCGCCTGGTGATCGAGTCCTTCGAGCTGGGCGCGCTGGATCGGCTGCGCGAGTCCGGCGCGCGGGCGAGCCTCGTGTTCCTCGCGGAGCGCTTCGGGTCCCCGGCCGACGAGCCCGTCGCCGGCGCGCCGGCGCGCAGCTACGCCTGGTACCGCAGCGACGCCGGTCTCGATCTGCTCGCCTCGCGCGTCGACGGGGTCAGCGTCGCCAAGGGCAATCTGCTGCGCGTGAACGCGCTGGGCCGGGCGATCGGTCCCACGGGGCTCGTGCAGCGCGCGCACGCGCGCGGCCTCAGGGTGTTCACCTGGACGCTGCGACCCGAGAACCGCTATCTCAACCTCCGCTTCCAGACCTCACTGCGCGGCGGCGAGTGGGGCGACTGGCGGGGCGAGTTCGGCATGGTGCTGTCGTCGGGGGTCGATGGCATCTTCGTCGACCACCCCGATCTGGGCGTGGCGATCCGCGACGCGGTCAATCCGCGAGCTCGCCGACGAGGTTGCGCTCCATGAGCGCGCGCAGATCCTCGCCCCGATGGCCCCTGTCGAGCAGGAACCCCAGCTTCGCGGTCGCGGCCTCGACGGTCAGGTCGGATCCGTCGATCACCCCCGCCGCGGCCAGTTCGCGACCCACGGCGTAGCGGGTCAGGTCGACCCCGCCGGTGGCGCACTGCGTGATCGCGACCACCGGCATCGCCGCGCTCAGTTCGCGCAGAGTGCCGAGCATGCCCGGGCGGGCGACCGGCGCGGTGCCGCTGCCGTAGCACTCGAGCACGAGGCCGCCGGGGCCGCCGCCCGCGACGGCGCGCAGGTCCTCAGCGGTGACGGCCGGCGTGAGGCGGAACGAGAGCACGCGGGCCGGCGCCGCGGGGGAGTCGTGTGCGGCCGGGGCGGCGGGCACGCCGGCGGCCCCGGCCGCCAGCGGGAGTTCGGCGCGGAATGCGGTGAGCGAGACGCTGTCGTGCTTCGTGGCGCGTGCGGCGGGCAGGATCGATCCGCCGAACGCGATCGACACGGGGGCGCCGGGCGCGGCCCTGACGGACGCCCGGACGGCCATCGCCAGGTTGTCGACGGCGTCCGTGCCCGCCGCCCCGTGGGGCCGCTGGCTGCCTGTGACGACGACCGGGCTGCCGAGACCGGACAGCTCGAACGCGAGTCGTGCCGCGGTGTAGGCGAGGGTGTCGGTGCCGTGCAGGATCACGACGCCGCGGGGCCGGTGCGTGCGCACGCGCGCGCTGATCGCCCGGGCGATGCGCGGAGCGGTCTCGGCGTCGGCGTTCGCGCTGTCGATCGCCGGGAGCAGGTGGTTGATGCGGGCCTCGACGCCGAGCGGCCGGCAGATACCGCCCACGAGGCGCTCGAGCACCTCGGGGAAGTCGGGATCCGGGGCGAGGCCTCCGTCGGTCTCGTGCATGCCGATGGTACCGCCCGTCGCGAAGACGAGCACGGTGGGGCGCTGAGTGTCCATTCCTCCATTCTGGCGCAGCGCGGGTGCTCGCGGCGCGCGGGGCGGTGGGGCGGCGGGCCGCTGTCGGACCGACTTCGGATCCGGCGCAGCCGAGCGTCGGAGGCCCCGCCTAGACTGGAAGCACGATGAGCGAATTCGAACTTCTGGAGCCGGGCGCTCCGATCGGTGGTTTCGGTGGGGGCTCGAGCGAGCGGGGCGCCGATCCTCTCCTCGACGGGCTGAACCCGGCGCAGCACCGCGCCGTGATCGCGCGGGGCCCGGCGCTGCTGATCGTGGCGGGCGCGGGATCGGGCAAGACGCGCGTCCTCACGCACCGCATCGCCCACCTGATCCGGAACAGGGAGGCCTGGCCTAGCCAGATCCTCGCCATCACGTTCACCAACAAGGCGGCGGCGGAGATGCGCGAGCGCCTCGAGCGGCTGCTGGGCGCCGGGATCGAGGGCATGTGGGTCTCGACGTTCCACTCGGCCTGCGTGCGCATTCTGCGCCGGGAGGCGGAGCGCTTCGGCTACGTCTCCGGGTTCACCATCTACGACTCCGCCGACTCGCGCGCCCTGCTCAAGCGCATCATCAAGGAGCTCGACGCCGACACCTACGGCTTCACCCCCGCCAACGCGGGGTCGAAGATCTCGCGGCTCAAGAACGAGCTGTCCGACGCCGACGCCTACGCGTCGACCATGAACGAGAGCGACCCGCGCGAGCGCCTGTTCGTCGAGATCTTCAAGATGTACGAGCAGGAGCTGCGCCGGGCCAACGCCTTCGACTTCGACGACCTCATCGGCCAGACCGTGCACCTCTTCCGCGCCCACCCCGACGTGGCCGCCGTGTACCAGCGCCGCTTCCGCCACATCCTCGTCGACGAGTATCAGGACACCAATCACGCGCAGTACTCGCTCATCCGCGAGCTGACGCGGCCCGTGGAGCCCGAGCAGGTCGAGCGGCTGGTGCCGCCGGCCCGCGACCGCGAACTCGACGCGAGCGGTCGCGTCCCGCCCGCGAGTCTCACGGTGGTCGGCGACTCCGACCAGTCCATCTACGCCTTCCGCGGCGCCGACATCCGCAACATCGTCGAGTTCGAGCGCGACTTCCGCGGCGCCGAGGTGGTGAAGCTCGAGCAGAACTACCGCTCCACGCAGAACATCCTCTCGGCGGCCAACGCCGTGATCGGCAACAACTTCGACCGGCAGGAGAAGAACCTCTTCACGACCGCGGGCGACGGCGAGCGGATCACCGGCTTCACCGGCTACTCGCAGCACGACGAGGCGCGCTTCGTCGCCGAGGAGATCGAGGATCTGCACCGCGCCGGTGCCGCGTACAGCGACATCGCCGTGTTCTACCGCACCAACTCCCAGACGCGCGCGCTGGAGGAGCTGCTGATCCGATCGGCGATCCCGTACCGGGTGCTCGGCGGCACCAAGTTCTACGAGCGCGCCGAGATCAAGGACGCGATGGCGTACCTCACGAGCATCGCGAACCCCTACGACCCGATCGCGTGGGCGCGCATGCTCGGCGCCCCCAAGCGCGGCATCGGGCCGATGGCCGAGGCGCACCTCGCCAACTTCCAGGAGTCGCGGGGCATCTCGTTCCACGACGCGATGCTGCGCGCCGACGAGATCCCGCAACTGGGTCCCAAGCTGCGCGGCACGGTGCGGCAGCTCGGCGAGCTGCTGGTGCGGGCGGCGCGCATGGCCGCCGGGGGCGGGGCGACTGACGTCGCGGGCGAGGAGGCGAAGCCCGCGCCGGTGGGCGACGTGCTGAAGCTGATCCTCGACGAGAGCGAGATGATCGAGAAGCTGCGGGCCAAGCGCGACCCGCAGGACGACGCGCGTGCCGAGAACCTCGAGGAGCTGCTGGCCGTGGCCCGCGAGTTCGACGCGAAGCAGCCGGGGGCGGGGCTGCTCGCCTTTCTCACCGAGGTCAGCCTCGTCGCGGCCGCCGATGAGCTCGACGACACGAGCGGCACCGTGTCGCTCATGACCATGCACACGGCCAAGGGGCTCGAGTTCAAGGCCGTCTTCATCACGGGCGTCGAGGAGGGCCTGCTGCCGCACCAGATGTCGGTCGACGAAACGGGCGGCATCAGCGAGGAGCGGCGACTCATGTACGTCGGGATCACCCGGGCCCGCGAGCGGCTCTACCTCACCCTGGCCTCGACGCGCGCCACCTTCGGCGACATCTCGGTCGCCATGCCCTCCCGCTTCCTGCAGGAGATCCCCGAGGGGCTCATCGACTGGCGGCAGTCGCCGGGAGAGGTGACCGGCCGCGGGGGAACGGCATCGCGAGCGCTCAACGCCCCGCGCGGATCCGGTTTCGGGGGGACGGGATCGCGGTCGCGAGGCGGGGACTCGTCGGTGTCGTTCGGTTCCGGATCGCGCGGCGGCTCGGGCGCCGCCGCGGTCAGCGAGCCCGCGAGCGGCAACATGCAGTCGGCGCTCGACAAGTGGCGGGAGCGCAAGCGGCTCGCGAAGGAGGCCCAGGCGGCGGGCGGCGGTTTTCCGAACATGATCGGTGGCGGGGCGCGCGACAACGGCGACCTGGAGCTCGGAGCGGGCGATCGCATCCGTCACGACGAGTACGGCGAGGGGCGGGTGACGAGCGTCACGGGTGTCGGCTCGAAGCGCATCGCCCACGTCGTCTTCGACTCCGTGGGGGAGCGCAAGCTGCTGGTGAAGCTGTCGCCGATCTCCCGGATCGACTAGAGGGGTCAGCCGAGCAGTTCGCGGTACTCGCGCATCACCCGGAGCAGATCCTCCTCGTCGGCGGTCACATCGCCGCTGCCCGCCGTCATCCATTCGCCCATCTGCGTGGCGATGACGCCGTTGACGAGGGTGACGGCCAGCGTGGCTTCGCGCACCGGCGATTCGAGCTTCGCGCGCTCGGGATGCCGCGTGAGCCACGCGGTCGCCGTCGCCGCGAGGTGCTGCGACGACTCGAGCAACGAGACGAGAGTCATGTGCGCGGCCTCGGGCTGCTCCGCGACGAGCCGGGCGCGCAGCCGCGCCACGTCGGAGTTCACGTGGCTGTGGCCGATCGCGGCGAAGTACAGGCGGAAGACGCCGAGCGGCAGATCGTCGGGGCAGCTGTCGAGCACGGAGAAGGCCTCACCGCCCTCAGGAAGACTGATCGCTCGGCCGACGATGGCGTGGTCGCGCGAGGAGAAGTAGTTGAAGAAGGTGCTGCGCGAGATGTCCGCCATCTCGCAGATCGCCTCCACCGTCACGTTCTCGACGCCCGACTCGATCGCGAGCGTGACGGCCGACGTCTCGATCGCGTTCTCGGTCGCGCGGCGCTTGCGCGCTCGCAATCCTTCGGGCCTCGGCTCTTCGATGCGATTCACAGATGCTCAACTCCAACCGTTGCCGGGTGAAGAGTGCTCGGAACGGCACCCGGAGCGGCGACAGCGGATTCCAGCGTACCCGTCGAGGCTGGGATCTGCGAGCGGCAGCGGGCTCCCGCGGTCGATGTCTGAGTGAGATCTGTGACTGATATGAGGTCGGCTATGTGTAGCCTAGGTAGGGGGAGCGGTAGGGGGTATGACATCCGTGAAAGGGGTGTGCCATGGCCTGGCTGACGCGTCAGCTCCAGCGGCAGAATCCGCACTCGCTCTATCTGGCCCTCGCGGCGCTGCTGTTCGCGCTCACGCTCATCGTCGATCTATTCGTCTACTATGGCCGGATCGATCCGATGCTGGCGTGGACCCTGCTCGTCGTGTGCCTGACGGGAAGCGCCGCAGCGATCGGTTTCGGTCGGCGGGTTCCGCGATGGATCGGCATCGTCGCCGTGCTGATCTTCATCGCAGCCCAGTCCTACTTCCTCGGCCGCGCCGACGATCCGCAGGCCGTCGTGTCCTCGATCCAGCAGTTCCCGGTCATGGCCTTCTACCTGGGTTGGTTCGTGCGACCGCAGCTCGCGATACCCCTCGTCGCGCTCAGCCTGATGGTGCTCGGAGCGGTGATGGCGGGCAACCCTCAGCTGGCTCCGGAGGGGGAGATCGGCGTTCCCGTCGCGGTTCAGGGACTCCTCAGCGTGCTGTTCGGGTACTCGGTCGGCTTCTACCTGTGGCGCCTGCAGCTGCGGAGCGCCGAGACCGACCCCCTGACCGGCGTGTACAACCGCACCGGTTTCGCCGAGCGGCTCGATGCGCGCCTGCGGAGACTCGCGCCGCAGCGCGGCAGGCTCTGCCTGGTGGCGATCGACTTCGACGATTTCAAGCTCATCAACGACACCCGCGGGCACGCCGCCGGTGACGCAGCCCTGGTCGAGACGGTCGGGGCCTGGAAGAGGGAGACCCGGGCGGGTGACGTGATCGGCCGCCTCGGCGGCGACGAGTTCGCTCTGCTGCTGCCGGGGGTCGACGCGGAGGGGGCGCTGGCCGTGGTGCAGCGCCTGCGGGAGTGTTCGACCTGCGATTGGTCCTGGGGTCTCGCCGAGGGCAGGCCGGGCGATGGCGCCGCGGAGCTGTTCGAGCGCGCTGATCGCGCCCTCTACGCTCAGAAGCACCTGAGGCGGGGTGAGGTGCATGGATAGGCGGCAGCCCCGGTCTCCGTCGCCACTTGTGCGCGGCATCGAGCGCGTGAGGAGCCTCGGGGTCGGCTTCGTGCGCTGGCAGACCCCCTTCTCGTTCGTGAGCGCGATGATCTCGCTCCTCCCGGCGCTGGTGTCCATCTCCGACCTGGTCATCGGTCACCCCGGCATCGATCGGATCGGGGCTGCCCTGTGGGTGGCGCTCTGCCTGGTCGGGGTGCTGGTGCCGCTCGCTCTGGGGCGCCGCCACTCGCTGTGGTTCGGCATGCTCGTGGTGGTGGGGGTCGAGGCCTCGTCCAGCTACTTCCTGCTGTTCGCTCCACCGGGGCACGGAGAGATCAACGCGCTGCTCACCCTCCCCTTCTCCGCGCTCTACATCGGGTGGTTCTTCCCGACCGCGGTCGCTGTGACCTTCATGGTGCTGAGCATGCTGCGGGTCTGCATGACGCTGATCTGGAACCCCGATATGGGCTCCGGCGTCGGTTCGCCGCTGATCCTCGTGAGCTACGCCGTGCTGATCTCCGTCTTCACGTTCGGCGGTGCCCGGGCGGTGCGCAAGCAGGTGCGGATGCAGGCGGCCATCGACCCGCTCACGGGGGTGCTCAACCGGCGCGGCCTGGGGGGTGCGGCGCGACGGCTGAGAGAGCGAGCGCTTCGCCGGGACCTGCCGGTCTCGATCGCGATCATCGACTTCGACGACTTCAAGCTGGTGAACGACGTCGGCGGGCACGCGGCGGGCGACGCCGCGCTCCGGGAGTCGGCGAGCGCCTGGAAGGACCTCGTCGGCATGCGCGGCGTCTGGTCGCGCGACGACGGAATCGTGGCGAGGATCGGCGGAGACGAGTTCACCCTGCTGCTGCAGGGGGACATGGACGAGCTGGAGGCGCGTCTGCGCCTCTGGCGGGCCGACTCGCAGTACGCCTGGTCGTGGGGCGTCGCGTCGGTGCGACCGGGCGAGGGCCTCGATGCGGCTCTGGCGCGAGCCGATCTCGTGCTCTACCGGGCCAAGCAGTACCGCTGAGCGGGACTCGTCCATCTTGCGATGATAGACTCTTCGATTGGTCGACTTTCTCTCGACATCGAGACATTTTCTGCCTCGGATCACACCCGACTCCCAAGCAAAGGACAGTACGTGGATCTGTACGAGTACCAGGCACGAGATCTTTTCGAGCGATACGGAGTGCCGGTGCTCGCCGGCATCGTCGCGGACACTCCCGGGGAGGCGAGGGCGGCCGCCGAGAAGCTGGGCGGCGTGGTCGTCGTGAAGGCGCAGGTGAAGACCGGGGGCCGCGGTAAGGCCGGCGGTGTGAAGGTCGCCAAGAGCCCCGACGAGGCGTTCGAGGCCGCGCAGTCGATCCTCGGCCTCGACATCAAGGGCCACGTGGTGAAGCGCGTGATGGTGGCGGCCGGCGCCGACATCGCCCAGGAGTTCTACTTCTCCGTGCTGCTCGACCGCGCCAACCGCTCGTACCTCTCCCTGTGCTCGGTCGAGGGCGGCATGGAGATCGAGCAGCTCGCGGTCGAGAAGCCCGAGGCGCTCGCGCGCGTCGAGGTCGATCCGCTCGCGGGCATCGACGCGGCGAAGGCCGAGGAGATCGCGCGCGCCGCGCGGTTCCCCGAGGAGCTGGTCGCCAAGGTCGTGCCGGTCTTCCAGAGGCTGTACGAGGTGTACACGGGCGAGGACGCCACCCTCGTCGAGGTGAATCCGCTCGTGCTGACGGGCGGGGGCGAGATCATCGCGCTCGACGGAAAGGTGTCGCTCGACGCCAACGCCGACTTCCGCCATGCGGAGCACGAAGCGCTCGAGGACAAGGCCGCGGAGGATCCGCTCGAGGCGAAGGCGAAGGCCCAGGATCTCAACTACGTGAAGCTCGACGGAGAGGTCGGCGTGATCGGCAACGGGGCGGGTCTCGTGATGTCGACGCTCGACGTGGTCGCCTACGCGGGCGAGAATCACGGCGGCGTGAAGCCCGCCAACTTCCTCGACATCGGCGGCGGCGCGTCGGCCGAGGTGATGGCGGCGGGCCTCGACGTGATCCTCGGCGATCCGCAGGTGAAGTCGGTGTTCGTCAACGTGTTCGGCGGCATCACCGCCTGTGACGCGGTGGCCAACGGCATCGTGGGCGCGCTCGAGAAGCTCGGCGACACGGCGAACAAGCCGCTCGTGGTGCGCCTCGACGGCAACAACGTGGAGGAGGGGCGCCGGATCCTGACCGATGCCGCTCACCCGCTCGTCACCCTCGCGGCCACGATGGACGAGGGCGCCGACAAGGCCGCCGAGCTCGCGAACGCCCGCTGATCCGCACTGGCACGTAGATAAGGAACACGAGAATGTCGATCTTCCTCAACAGGGATTCCAAGGTCATCGTCCAGGGCATCACCGGCGGCGAGGGCACCAAGCACACCGCGCGCATGCTCGCCGCGGGCACTCAGATCGTCGGCGGTGTGAACGCGCGCAAGGCCGGCACCACCGTCACCCACACCGACGCCTCGGGCGCGCAGGTCGAGCTGCCAGTCTTCGCCACGGTGGCCGAGGCGATCGAGCAGACGGGCGCCGACGTCTCGGTCGCGTTCGTGCCCCCGGCCTTCACGAAGGACGCGGCCATCGAGGCCATCGATGCAGGCATCGGCCTGCTCGTCATCATCACCGAGGGCGTGCCCGTCAAGGACTCGGCCGAACTCTGGGCGCACGCGAAGGCCACCGGTGGCAACACCCGCATCATCGGCCCCAACTGCCCCGGCATCATCACGCCCGATGAGGCGCTCGCCGGCATCACGCCCGCGACCATCACGGGCAAGGGCCCCATCGGCCTCGTCTCGAAGTCGGGCACCCTCACCTACCAGATGATGTACGAGCTGCGCGATCTCGGCTTCTCGACGGCCATCGGCATCGGCGGCGACCCGGTCATCGGCACCACGCACATCGACGCGCTGGCCGCGTTCGAGGCCGACCCCGAGACGAAGGCCATCGTGATGATCGGCGAGATCGGCGGCGACGCCGAGGAGCGCGCGGCCGAGTTCATCAAGGCGAACGTGACGAAGCCCGTCGTGGGCTACGTCGCGGGCTTCACCGCGCCGGAGGGCAAGACCATGGGCCACGCGGGCGCCATCGTCTCGGGATCGGCCGGCACCGCGCAGGCCAAGAAGGAGGCGCTCGAGGCCGCCGGCGTCAAGGTGGGCAAGACCCCGACCGAGACCGCCGAGCTGCTGCGGGCGGCGTACAGCGCGCTGTAAACGCGCCGCCCCTACGCCGCGGTGACGCGGATCGTGTGCCAACCCGTCGCGCCGTCGGGGGCCGGGGGCGCGGTGTCGCCCGTCTGGAGCTCTCCCGACGCGCTGCGCGCGCGGCAGCTGAGCTCGTGATCGCCGGGCGGCAGCTCGACGGGGAGCGTCCACTGCACCCAGGTGTCGTCCGAGATCGCGGAGGCGAGCTCCGCCTGCTGCCAGGGGCCGCCGTCGACCCGCACCTCGACGCTCTCGACGCCGACGTTCGGCTGCCAGGCGACCCCCGCGACGACCGTCGTGCCGGACCGGATCCGGGGCTGCCGCGGCACGTCGATGCGGGATTGCAGCTTGATCGGCCCGCGCGCCGACCAGCCGCGGTCGGTCCAGTACGCTGTGGCGCGGTCGAAGCGGGTGACCTCGAGCGAGATGACCCACTTCGTCGCGGACACGTACCCGTAGAGGCCGGGCACGACCATGCGCACGGGGAAGCCGTGCTCGGGCGGCAGCGGCTCGCCGTTCATGCCGACGGCGAGGATCGCGTTCCGCTCGTCGGTCAGGGCCTCGAGCGGCGTGCCTGCGGTGAAGCCCCCGCGCGAGCGCGAGAGCACCATGTCGGCCCCGGGCCGCACGCCGGCGCGGGCGAGCAGGTGGCGGATCGGATACCCGAGCCACACGGCGGTGCCGACGAGCTCGCCGCCGACCGTGTTCGACACGCAGGCGAGGGTCGTCACGGACTCCTCCAGCGGCAGCGCGAGCAGCTCCTCCCAGGTGAGTGTCACCTCCTGCTCGACGAGCCCGTGGATCCGCAGCTCCCACTCGGCCGGATCGACCTGGGGCACGATCAGCGCGGTGTCGATGCGGTAGAAGTCCCGGTTCGGGGTGATGACCGGATCGAGGCCCGCGATCCCCAGTTCGGCGCCCTCGGGCACCTCCGCGGCGGCGCGTGCGGCGGGAAGGCGGAGCCCCTGCCGGATGGCCTGGAACGAGCGGTCCGCAGCGCGCCCCACGGTCGAGGCCACGGCTGCCGCGGCGCCGAGAGCTGCGGCGGAGACGCTCACGATTAGGAAGCCGCGCCGAGACAGCGCCCGGGGCTGCTCGCGCGTGCGCAGCCGGACGAAGCCGAACACGCAGGCGGCTCCGACCGCGCCCCCGAGGAGCGACGGGACAGCGGCGAGCGGGTCAGGGTTCTCGCGGGTGGCGGCCGCCAGGATCCCGATCGCGCCGAGCAGGCCGGCGAGCGCGGCACCCCAGGGCGGGCGGGCCCGCTGCAGCAGCCCCGCGCCCGCTCCCAGTGCGATGAGCGCGACGCCTATGAGGACGAGAAGGGCGAGCTTGTCGGCGGTGCCGAACAGCGAGATGACGAGGTCCTTCGCCCACGCGGGTGCGAGATCGATGAGCGCCGCCCCGATCGCCGCGACCGGGCTCGACTGCGGCGCGACGAGCAGGGCGGCGAGCTCGCCCGCTCCGGCGCCCGCGATCGCCGATGCGGCGCCCGCCCAAGCGGCGGCGGCAGATCCGATCCGCTGGTCCATGTCTCGAGAATACGCTGCGGGCGGTGGCAGCGGGAGAGCGCGTTCTAGACTGGAGTGCATGAGCCGACCCCAGGGCTGCCACCTCGTCGGCAGCATCAACTTCGACGACGCCGAGACCACGATGCGCGCGGCGGCCGAGCACCTCGGCGACCGGCTGAAGCGCATCCCGGACGGCGAGGTGGGGGAGCGCTTCCACTGGATCGTGTTCCAGGCCGACCGGCTGGGGCGCGCCCACGGCATCGAGCGCGTCGGCGACACGCCGATCCCGCTGCGCATGCTCGACATGCGGCCCGTGCGCCTCGCGGAGGGGGTGCGCGCCGAGAGCCTCGAGCTGCCGCCGCTCGGCTACGCCGAGGCGGCCCTCGACTCGTGGGGCGTCTTCTCGCGGTTGAAGGCCGAGGGGACGATCGCCGCATCCGCGCGCTTCCAGGTGTCGTTGCCCACGCCGCTCGGCGTGGTCGGCAGCTTCGTGAGGGCCGAGGATCGCCCGGTGTTCGAGCCGGTCTACGAGGCGGCGCTGGCCGCCGAGCTCGACCGCATCCTCGCGGAAATCCCGCACGACCAGCTGGCGATCCAGTGGGACGCGGCGCTCGAGTTCGCGATGCTCGAGGGGCTGCGGGGATACACGGGCGAGCCCTACGAGTGGTTCGACGACGTCTGGGCCGGCACGAGCGAGCGGCTCGCGCGGCAGATCGACCGGGTGCCCGCCGAGGTCGAGGTCGGGGTGCATCTCTGCTACGGGGACGTGGCCGAGAAGCACTTCGTCGAGCCGGTCGACACCGGCGACCTCGTGCGCTTCGCCAACCTCGTGACGGCCGCCGCGCACCGCCCCCTCACCTGGCTGCACCTGCCGGTGCCGATCGAGCGCGACGACGACGCGTACTTCGCGCCCCTCGGGGCGCTCGACCTCCCCGGCACGACCGAGCTCTACCTCGGCCTCGTGCACCGCGAGGACGGGGCCCGGGGCGCCGAGCGCCGCATCGCGACGGCGCAGCGGCACCTCTCGCGATCCTTCGGCGTCGCGACCGAGTGCGGCTTCGGCCGGGCGCCCGAGGGCGCTGCGATCCCGCTCTTCGAGGCTCACCGCGCGGTCTCCGCCGCCTGGTAGCGGTGAGCGGCGTGCTCAGCCGGGATTGATCACCGGGATGACGATCCCGAGCTGCGTCACGGCGGCGCGGGCGAGCAGGAAGCCGACGACGCCGAGGATCCAGGACGTGTTCTCGGCGCCGGTGCGCTGCATCCACGAAGTGAACCGCTCGAGCGGCCGCTCGACCGCGCGTGCGGCGACGACCCGCGCGGCGAGCAGCGCGAGCGCGGGCACGATCATCACGAGGCAGTAGCCCGCGAGCGCCGCGAACCGCAGCGGCATGCCGATCGGGGCGTCCGCGAGCATCGTCATGCCGATGAGATAGGGGAGCATGCTCGCGACCTCGACGAGCCCCGCCGCGACGGCGACCGCCATCACCGCGGCACGCGTCGTGCGCGGGGCGAGCAGCCGCTCCCGCCACCTGAGCAGTCGTCCGCTGCCGCGTAGCGCGGTCGGGTCGCCCGCGGCCGCGCGCTTCTTGCGCCGATCGTCCACGATCCCCATCCAGATCCCGGCGCCGAGCATGGCGGCTCCGACGACCAGCAGTGCGGTCTGGCCGAGCCGGGATCCCAGGAACTCCCGCCCGACGTCGATCACGTTCACGAGCCCCAGCGTGAACAGCGCGCCGACGGCGAAGTAGAACGCGGTGATGGCGCCGAGGTAGAGCAGAATCCGGTACACGCGGGGCCTGCCGGGGGCGATGAGGAGGAAGAGCGGGATCAGCAGCGTGCCGACGCTGAGCCCGTCGACGAGCGCGAGGATCGCGAGCGCCGCCGGCAGCGGGAGTGCGGTGAGGAAGTCCATGGCTCCAAGCCTCGCGGCGCGTTGCGACGCCGGCATCGGCGGAAAGCACGAGTGCCGCCTCATCCTTTGGTCTGAGACGAACGTCCGAGGTGCCTGCTTGGATGGAGGCATGACGACGGACGAGCACGATCGGCCCAGGACGGTGCTGGCGGCGGCTGCCGCGCGGCCGTGGGCCTCGGCGCTGGTCTACCTGCTGCTCGCGGTGCTGTTCGCCGCGCTGGGCTGGTCGGGGATGTGGAGTTCGCTCTCGCTGCTGAGCGAGCGGGCCTCGGCCTGGTACGCGCTGGTGCCCGCCGTTCCCGCCTGCGCGGCGGTGCTGCTGAAGCACCGCGCGCCGGGGCTCGGGCTGGCGATCGCCTCCGCGCTCGCCGCCGCGGATCTGCTGACGGTCGGCGGGCTCGTCCCGCTGCTCGTCGTGCTCGAGCTGCTGCACGCGCGGGTGGTCGCGATGGGTGCGGCCGGGCGCAGGCGGGCGCGCGACGTCGTCGTGGCCTCCGTGATCGCGGTCGTGGTCGCGGTCCTCGCGATCTCCCAGGACGTGCGGGTGACGGTGATGGTGGGGCTGCAGATCGGGGCGCTGCTCGGCTTCTCGTACTGGTACGCGAACTCGGTGGCGCAGTCGCGGGAGCTGGTGCGGCTGTACCGGCAGCGGGCGGAGAGCGCGGAGCGCGTGGTGGAGCTCGACCGGGCCGCGGCGGTGCAGGGCGAGCGGGATCGCATGGCCCGCGAGCTGCACGACGTGGTGGCGGGGCACATCTCCGCGGTGGCGATCCGCAGCGAGGCGGCGCTCGGCGCGTCGGGCGAGGACACGCAGGAGCGGCGCGCGCTGAGAGCGGTGCGCGACGCGAGCCTCGAGGCGCACGGCGCGCTGCGGTCGATGATCCAGGTGCTGCGATCCGGGGAGCGCGAGTTCGAGGTGCCGCCCGGCCGCTCGCGCGTGGCGGAGCTCGTGGAGCATGCGAACGCGTCGGGGGTGCGGGTGCGCTTGATCGACGAGATTGCGGGGGAGCTGCCCGCTCCGGTCGATCAGGCGGTGGGGCGCATCGTGCAGGAGGCGCTGGCGAACAGCGTGCGCCACGCCTCGGGCGCGGAGGTCGAGGTGCGGCTCTCCGGGGCGCGGGACGAGGTGGCGGTGGAGGTGCTCTCCCGGGGCGGATCGGCCCTCGAGAGTCCCTCGCTCACGGGCAGCGGCATGGGGCTCGAGCTGCTCGCCGAGCGGGCGCGGGCGCTCGGCGGCGAGCTGAGCGCCGGGCCGGGGGAAGCGGGGGTCTGGGTGGTCCGCGCCCGGCTTCCGGAGGGAGGAGCGGCGTGACCGGGGAAGGCGAGGCGACTGGCGCCGGAGGGGGCCGAGAGCGTGCCGAAGCGGCAGCGGGGCGGGAAGCGCGGCCGGAGGAGCGCGCACCGCGGCCGCGCGTGCTGCTCGCAGACGATCATGGCATGATCCGCGATGGGCTGCGCATGATCCTCGAGGCGCACGGCGTGGAGGTCGTCGGCGAGGCCGCCGACGGGGCGGCGGCGATCCGAAATGCCGCTGCGCTGCGCCCCGACGTGGTGCTCATGGATTTGCGCATGCCGGGGATGGACGGCGTCGCGGCGACGCGGGAGATCGTCGCGGCCGGCACCGCGGAGGTGCTCGCGCTCACGAGCTTCGACGAGGACGAGCTGGTCTTCGCCGCGATCCGCTCGGGCGCCGCGGGATTCCTGCTGAAGACCACGGCTGCGGGGCCGCTCGTCGACGCCGTCAGGCGCATCGCCGCGGGTGAGGGCGTGCTCGATCCGCGCGTGACCAGGCGGGCGCTCTCGGCGCTCGCCGACGCCCCGCGCCCCTGGGCGGCCGGCGCCTCCCTGCCGGGCATCGAGCAGCTGACCGCGAGGGAGCGCGAGGTGCTCACCGCACTGCGCGAGGGGCTCTCGAACGCCGGGATCGCCGAGACCCTCGGCATCTCCATCCCGACGGTGAAGACCCACGTCTCCAGCATTCTGGTGAAGCTTGGGGCCGAGAGCCGGGCGCACGCCGCGGCCCTCGCCCGCGACGCGCCGCTCGACTCCGACTGACGCGCCGACCCGACAGGCCTTTCGCTTCCCGGGCCTTCGCCCTCGTCTTCCCGGGCCTTCGCCGTCGTCTTCCCGGGCCTTCGCCCTCGATCCGTGTGCGCCTTTCGGGCGTTTCACCGCCGTCCGAGCGTCCGAAAGGCGCACACGGATGTTTCAGGCCGGGCTCGTCCGGGACGCATGAATCGTACCGGGTCCGCAGAGTAAGCTTCTGGTCGATGAGATCCTTAGTGACTGCGGCGATCGCTGCGATCGAGGCCGCGGCCGCGGCTCTCGCGGGTCTCGTGGCCGTCGCGATCCCGGTCCTGCTGCTGTGGGTGGTCACGTTCGATCTCGCCGCAGAGCCCGAGGTCGTGCTCGCGTCGATCGGGGGCGTCTGGCTGCTCGCCCACTGGGTGCCGTTGAGCTTCGCACTGAGTCCGGAGACGGCGCTGGCCCTGGGGCAGGCACCCGAGGGGCTGAGCTTCACCCTGTCCCTGGCGCCCCTCGGGATCACGCTGATCACGGCGCTGCTCGCCGCGCGCGCCGGCCGGCGCTTCGCCCGCCGGGGGGGCGCCGGGGCGGCGGGCGTGCTCGGCGGAACTCTGGGCTTCGGGGCGGTGGCGTTCTCGGTCTGGGCGGCGACCTCCCCGAGCACGCCCTGGCCCGTCTGGGCCGTGGTCCTGGTGCCCGCGCTCGGCTACGGCTCGGTGGCGGCGGCGGCCTTCGCCGTCGCCGCGGCGATCGACGGCCAGGCCTGGTGGGCCGGGGCTCTGCGCAGGGCCCAGCGCGGCATGGAGTATCTCGGTGCTCGCGCGACCGCGGCGTTCCCGGCCCGAGCTGCGCTCACGCTGCGGCTCGCCGCGGCGGCGCTCGCCGTGTCCGTGGGGGTCGCCGCGCTCGCGCTCGCTGCGGCGCTCATCGTCGGCTACCCGCAGATCATGGCGCTCACCCAGAGCCTGCAGCTGGACGCTCTGGGATCTACGCTGCTCTTCCTCGCGCAGCTGGTCCTGCTGCCGGTCGCACTGATCTGGGCGCTGGCCTGGCTCACGGGCGCCGGCTTCGCCGTGGGGGCGGGCAGCTCGGCCACCCCCTTCGAGACGCTGCTCGGCCCGGTGCCCACGATGCCCCTCTTCGGCGCCGTGCCCCAGGGCTGGGGCGCCCTGGGCGCGCTCGCGCCTGCGATCCTGGTGCTCGGGGGGGTGGGCGTCGGTCTGCTCGGGGCGCGGCGTCCCGAGCTGCGACGCGCCCCGTGGAGCGTCGCGGTCGCGGTACCGGTGGTCGCGTCGGCGCTGGCCGGTCTGGCCATCGCGGGGCTCAGCGCGCTCTCGAGCGGATCGATGGGCCCGGAACGGCTCGCCGAGACCGGGGCGGATCCCTGGCGCGCGGGGGGACTCGCGGCCGCTGAGCTCGCGGTCGGGCTGCTGCTCGGCGTCGCTGCCGGGAAGGCCGACTACTCCCGACTGCGCGTCGCCCTGCCGGACGGCGTCGCGAGCGCGCGGCGCAGGCTGCGCGGGGGACGGAGCGCCGAGACGGCCCCGGCCGACGATCAGGAGACGATTCCGCTCGACGAGCTGCGGGCTCGGCTGCGCGCGAGCTCGTCATCCGCCCCGCGGGACACGCCGGTGGGGGACGCGCCCCGCAGCGTCGACGGTGAGGATCCGGGTGTGCGCGAGGCGGAGGACCCGGCCGGGCGGGAGACGGTGGAGATCCCGTCGGCCGAGCATCCTCAACGGAGAGCCGGGGAATCGGAGGGAGAGGCCGGCCGCGGCGATGAGGATCCGCGAAGGCGCGCGGCCGGCACCGCCTCGGCGGAAGCGCCGGACCCGGCCGACGAGGAATCCGAGACCGAGGAATCCGAGACCGAGGCGCTGCTGCGCGCCTACTCGTGGGACCAGCCCGACGCCGAGCCGCGATCCGAGGAGGACCGACCGCGGCGCAGCGGTTGGCGCTGGCCGCGCGGGAAGGACTAGGGTAGAGGGGCAATCCACGGGAGTCCGCGCGCGGCGGGCTGAGAGGGAGCACGCGAGCTCCGACCGTTCAACCTGATCTGGTTCATGCCAGCGGAGGAAGGAAGCCCTCGATGACCCCCGCCCACCCGACGAAACCCCTTGCGCGCGTACGCCGCGCCGTTCCGGTCGTCGCGCTCGCCGCCGTCTGCGGCCTGGCGCTCACCGGTTGCGCCATCGGTCCCTCGGAACCACCCGGCCAGGCCGGCGGGGCCGGGGGCACCGGCACGGTCGTCCTGGCGGTGCACGATTCGTTCCCCAACGAGGAGTTCGCGAAGGCTGCGAGCAAGGCCACCGGCTACGACGTCAAGGTGGTCTCGGCCGGCGACGGCGGCGAGCTGACCAACAAGCTCGTGCTCACGAAGGGCGCCCCCATCGCCGACGCGTTCTTCGGCGCCGACACCATCTTCGCGTCGCGCCTCGTCGAGAACGACGTCGTGGTGCCGTACGCTCCGGCCGGGCTGCCGGAGGGCGCGGAGCAGTACGCCGTCGTCGACGGGACCGGCTCCCAGTCGCCCCCCGCCGACGCCGTGGGGGAGACCGGGCTGGTGCCGGTCGACCGCGGCGCGACCTGCGTCAACATCGACACGGAGTGGTTCGCGGCCGAGGGGCTCGAGGAGCCCGAGAGCTACGAGGATCTCGCCGACCCCGCCTACCGGGATCTCACCGTGCTGCTCGACCCCACCGCCTCGTCGACCGGCGCCTCGTTCCTCGTCGGCACGGTCGCGAAGTTCGGCGAGGACGGTTTCGCAGACTACTGGAAGAAGCTCGTCGACAACGGCGCCCGCATCGAGCAGGGCTGGAGCGACGCCTACTACGGGCAGTTCACGCAGGGCGGCGAGGGCGGCACCAGGCCGATCGTGGTCTCGTACGCGTCCTCTCCGGCCTTCACCGTGAACGAGGAGGGCACGGCCACCACGACGCGGGCGCTGCTCGACACCTGCACGCGCCAGGTCGAGTACGCCGGCGTGCTCGCCGGCGCCGCGAACGATGCGGGGGCGAGGGCAGTGGTCGACTACCTCGTCTCGACCGAGTTCCAGCGGACCATCCCCGACGCCATGTACATGACCCCCATCGACGCATCCGTCGAGATGCCCGAGGCGTGGGCCCGGTTCGCGCCCGATCCGGCCGCGAAGCAGACCTTCGACCTGACGCCGGGAGAGATCGAGCGCGGCCGCGAGGGCTGGCTGAAGACGCTGGGCGAGCAGATCGGACTCTAGTGCTCCGGGGGAGGGCGTGGGGCGTCGCGGCGTGGACACTGGCCGCGACGCTTCCGCTCGCCTTCCTCGCGCTGTTCTTCCTGTGGCCCGTCGTCTCGCTCGTGGCTACCGGTTTCGTCGATGACGGTCGTTTCGACCCGAGCGGCATCCCCGAGGTGTTCGGCGCGCAGCGCACCTGGCGCGTCGTCGGGCAGACGCTGACCCAGGCGGGGCTCGCGACGCTGCTCTCCTTGGCGCTCGGCCTGCCGGCCGCCCACGTGCTCTACCGGCTCGACTTTCCGGGGCGCTCGATGCTGCACGGGCTGCTCACCGTGCCGTTCGTGCTGCCCACGGTGGTGGTGGGTATCGCGTTCTCGGCGCTGCTCGGGCCGGGCGGGCCGCTGGAGCGGCTCGGCCTCGAGCGCAGCCCGGGAGCGATCGTGGCGGCGCTCGCGTTCTTCAACGTGACCGTCGTCGCGCGCACCGTGGGCGGCTTCTGGGCCCGGCTCGACGACAGCGCCGAGATGGCGGCCCGCGTCATGGGCGCGGGGCGGCTGCGCGCCTGGGTCACCGTCACGCTTCCGGCGCTGGCCCCGGCGATCGCCTCGGCGGCGTCGCTCGTCTTCCTCTTCAGCGCCACCTCCTTCGGCATCGTGCTGATCCTCGGCGGGCGGGAGTTCTCGAACGTCGAGACCGAGATCTATCGCCTCACCGTGCAGTTCCTCGACCTGCGGGGCGCCGCCGTGCTCTCGCTCGCCCAGTTCGCGATCGTCGGCGCCGCGCTCGCCGTCTCGGCCCGGCTGCGTCGCTCGGGGGAGCGCGCGGTGCGGCTGCGGGACGATCGCGACCGGGCGAGGCGGCCCGGCCCGGGGGACGTCCCCGCGCTGATCGTCTTCGCGGCGACGGCGCTGCTGCTGCACGCGGCGCCGATCCTCGCGCTCGTCCTGCGCTCGCTGCGGGATCGGGAGGGGAGGTGGACGGTCGCGAATTACGTCGCCCTGGTCGACCCTCCCGCCGAGCTGCCGCTCGACGACTCGGTGCTGAGCGCGATCTGGCTGTCGTTCCGCATCGCCCTCGTGGCGGCGCTGATGTCGATGGTGCTCGGCGTGCTGATCGCGCTCGTGCTCTCCCGCCGTCCCGCCTCGCGCGCCCTGCGGCGAGGCATGGCGCTCTTCGACGGCCTCGTCATGCTGCCGCTCGGGGTCTCGGCCGTGACGCTCGGCTTCGGGCTGCTGCTCACGATGAACCGGCCGCTCGGGATCGGCTTCGATCTGCGCACCTCGCTCGTGCTCATCCCCGTCGCCCAGGCGCTCGTGGCCCTGCCGCTCGTCGTGCGCACGCTGCTGCCGGTGCTGCGGGGCATCGACCAGCAGCTGCGCTTCGCGGCGGCCACCCTCGGAGCGAGCCCGCTCGCCGTGCTGCGCACCGTGGACCTGCCCATGCTCGGCCGGTCCGCGGGGCTGGCCCTGGGGTTCGCCTTCGCGGTGTCGCTCGGCGAGTTCGGGGCGACCTCGTTCCTCGTGAGGCCCGGCGCCCAGACCCTGCCGGTCGCCGTCGCCGAACTCATCGGGCGTCAGGCCCCCGGCAGCTACGGCGCCGGTCTCGCGGGGGCCGTGGTGCTCGCCGCCTTCGCCGCCGCGGTGATGCTGGCCGCAGAACGCCTGCGCCCCGACGGCGCTAAGGTGGAGTTCTGATGCTCTGCTACGACCTCGAACGCCTCGACGCCCTGCTGATCGACGGCCGGTCGGGCGCCGGGAAGACCGAGCTGGCGGAGCGCATCTCGCATCGTCTGCGCGCGATCGGACGGGAGCCGCAGCTGCTGCGCGTGGAGCACCTGTATCCGGGGTGGGACGGGCTGGCGGAGGGATCCCGCGCCCTCGCCGCCGCCCTCGACGAGGGAGGGTACCGTCGCTACGACTGGCGGGCCGGGGCCTTCGCCGAGCACGTGCCCGTCACCCGGCATCGGCCCCTGATCATCGAGGGGTGCGGCTCGCTCACGGCCGAGAACCTGTCCGCCGCGCGTCGCTGGGCGGAGCGCGCGGGAGGCTCGGGACGGTCGGCGAGCGTGCGGGGCATCTGGATCGAGTGCGAGGCGGAGACCAGGCGATCCCGCGCCCTGGCCCGTGACGGCGAGGCCTACGCCCCGCACTGGGATCGCTGGGCGGCTCAGGAGGAGAAGCTCTACGGCGAGCACCGCCCCTGGAGGCTCGCCGACGAGGTGCTGCGCGAGCGATAGACTGGTGCGGTGCTGAAACTCGCGGTTCTGATCTCCGGCGGCGGCAGCAACCTGAGGGCGCTGCTCGACGCGGTGGCGGATCCCGAGTTCCCCGCGCGCGTCGTGTGCGTCGGATCCGACACCGAAGCCCCCGGCCTCGCACATGCCGAGGCGGCGGGCGTGCCCGCCTTCGTCGTGCGCCCGGGCGACTACGACTCGCGCGAGGAGTGGGGCCAGGTGCTCGCCGCGGCCATCCAGGAGCACGGCGTGGGAACCGGGCCCGAGCCGGGGCTCGTGGTGAGCGCGGGGCTGATGCGGATCCTGCCGGCCGGGTTCGTGCGCGAGTTCTCGCCGCACCTCATCAACACCCACCCGGCGCTGCTGCCGCTGCACCCGGGGGCGCACGCCGTGCGCGACGCGCTCGCCGCGGGCGCGACCGAGACCGGCGTCAGCGTGCACATCATCGACGAGGGGGTCGACACTGGGCCCGTGCTGCGACAGGCTCGCCTCGGGGTGCGCCCCGGCGAGCGCGAGGAGGCGCTGCACGAGCGCATCAAGCAGCTCGAGCGCCCGCTGCTCGTGCAGACCGTGCGCGAGATCGCACTCGGCGAGCTCGACCTCGCCGCCGCACTCGAAACGGCTGCCCGGCCCGCGGATACGGGATCTGCGGAGCATATGCCCGGATCAGCCTGAGATCCCATATCGTCTGCAGATCCCGTTTCCCTGCAGCCCGACCTCACCGCCACCCGACACCGATACGAAGGGCCCACACCTCCATGGCAGTCCAGAGCCACGACCCCAGTCTCTACGAGCACCGCGACGTCGTCCCCGTGCGGCGCGCGCTGATCTCGGTGAGCGACAAGACCCGACTGCTCGACCTGGCGTGCGCCCTCGCCGAGGCCGGCGTCGAGATCGTGTCGACCGGCTCGACCGCGGCGACCATCCGCGAGGCGGGCCACCCGGTCACCGACGTCTCCGAGGTCACCGGGTTCGCGGAGGCGCTCGACGGCCGGGTGAAGACGCTGCACCCGGCCGTGCACTCCGGCCTGCTCGCCGACCTGCGTCTCGCCGACCACCGCGAGCAGCTCGAGCAGCTCGGCTTCGCCCCGTTCGAGCTCGTCGTGGTCAACCTCTACCCCTTCGAGCAGACCGTCGCCTCGGGCAGGCCCGCGGCCGACGTGATCGAGAACGTGGACATCGGCGGACCCGCCATGGTGCGCGCCGCCGCGAAGAACCACGCGAACGTGGGCGTAGTGGTGTCGCCCGGCCGCTACGACGAGGTGATCGACGCGGTGGGCGCGGGCGGCACGACGCTCGCCCAGCGGCGCTCGCTCGCCGCCGAGGCCTTCGTGCACACGGCGCAGTACGACGCCGCGGTGGCCAACTGGTTTCTCGACCGGGAGGACCGCGGCTGGAGCGATGAGGCGGCCGTCGAGAAGACCGCCGAGGACGGCTCGATCGACAGCATCTTCGACACCGGCGAGGGCTACGTCGGCTATGAGGTCTTCGGGCTCCGGGAGGCCGTGCTGCGCTACGGCGAGAACAGCCACCAGCGCGCCGCGCTCTTCACCGAGAACGAGGGCACCGGCATCGCCCAGGCCGCGCAGCTGCACGGCAAGGAGATGTCGTACAACAACTACGTCGACGCCGACGCGGCGCTCCGGGCCGCGTTCGATCACGAGCGCCCCGCCGTCGCGATCATCAAGCACGCGAACCCCTGCGGCATCGCCGTCGCACCCGACGGTGCGGACGACCCGATCGCGGCGGCGCACGAGCTCGCGCACGCCTGCGATCCCGTATCCGCGTTCGGCGGTGTGATCGCGGCCAATCGAGTCGTCACCGAGAAGATGGCCGAGACGGTCTCGGGCATCTTCACCGAGGTGATCATCGCCCCCGGCTTCGAGCCCGAGGCGCTCGCGATCCTCACCCGGAAGAAGAGCATCCGACTGCTCGCGCTGCCGGCCGACTTCGCGCCCAGTCCCGTCGAGCTGCGCCAGGTGTCGGGCGGCTTCCTCCTGCAAGACTCCGACCGCTCGTTCAAGGGGGCCTCCGAGTGGGAGCTCGCCACGGGCGAGCCGGCCGACGCCGAAACGCTCGCCGACCTCGAGTTCGCCTGGCGGGCCTGCCGCGCTGTGAAGTCGAACGCGATCCTGCTCGCCTCGGGCGGTGCCTCGGTGGGAGTGGGCATGGGGCAGGTCAACCGCGTCGACTCGTGCCGCCTCGCGGTCGAGCGCGCCGGCGACCGCGCGCGAGGTTCGGTCGCCGCGTCGGACGCGTTCTTCCCCTTCGTCGACGGCCTGCAGGTGCTGCTCGACGCCGGGGTGCGCGCCGTGGTGCAGCCGGGCGGCTCGGTGCGGGATCCCGAGGTCATCGAGGCGGCGCGGGCGGCCGGCGCGACCGTGTACTTCACCGGAGAGCGGCACTTCTTCCACTGAGCGTGGGTGCCGGAAAGAGAGACAGGGATATGGAAATCGTCAAGGGCATTCTGGTCGTGCTGCACCTCGTCGGCTTCGGGGCGGTGTTCGGCAGCACACTCGCGCAGCTGCCGGCCGTGAAGGAGACGAGGGCGCGCATCACGCCGGGTATTCTCCACGGCGCGTCGCTGCTGTTCGCGACCGGGCTGCTGCTCGTCGCCTCGACCTACATGATGGGCGGCCAGCCGAACAACGCCAAGATCGGGGTGAAGACGCTCGTGCTCGTCGCGATGATCGTCATCATCCTGGCGAACCGCAAGAAGGAGACGGTGCCGGGAGGGGCGCTCGGCGCCATCGCCGGCCTCTCGCTGCTCAACGTGGCGCTGGCGGTGCTCTGGAACTGAGCGGCTGGGCAGCGGGTAGCCTACGACGGAGAGCTGTCACTGTGCTCCGGCGCGGTACCGGCGCGAGCACGCGCCGACCCGCGGGTCAGGCGGTCTGGTCCGCCGGGAGAGCAACGTGGCGCGTCACCTCGGCGATGCGGTCGCCCGCGATCCGCATCCGTCCGAAGAACGGGGACGAGCCCGTACCGCCCCCTGGCGGTGACACAGAACCGTACCTGGTCGTGCTGATCCGCGACAGCGTCTGCACCGCGCCGCCCGGGGCCGGACAACGCAGCCCGGCCTCCACCGGAGCGTGATCCCGCAGAGCAGCACCGCGAACCGCTACTCGGGTACGAACTCCTGCTTGAACCGTTCGGGGCCGAGGGCGCGCTCTATGAGCTCGAAATCACGGTCGGAGTTCAGCACGGTCAGATCGTTCGCGGTCGCGTAGGCCGCGATGAGCGCATCGGCGTTCTCCTCGGCGTAACGAGCTTCGAAGGATCCCTGCTGCACGGCGACCTTCTTGTTCGCCGTGTCTGCGAGCGTGGACACGTCCGACACCTCGGGCACGAGAAGGGCTAGGGTCGTCGTGAAGTGAGTCTCGGCGAAGTCCATGTTCTTCTCGTGCTCGGGAGTCCGATAGATGGGCGCGTCGGTGCAGACGGTGCTCGCGGACAAAGCGCACGCGACGGGCGTGAACCGCGACTACCTCCGCAAGCGAGTCATCGGGGCGGTGGTGCCGGAGAAGACCACCGAGATCGGCTCCCGTCACCGCAAGGGCAGCCCGGGCGGGAGGCCTCCGAAGTTCGGCGCCTGGAAGTACAAGGATCGGAACGCGATCGAGCGGGCGTTCGATCTCAGGAAGCAGTGGCGCGGGCTTGCCACACGCCAGGACAAACTCGCGGTGACCTACCGGGCCGACGTGCTGATCACGGCGATTCTCGCCCGGTCACGCGCACAGGAGACCCACCCTAACCGTTTGTTTCGAAGAGTTGAGCGAGCTGAGATCTGCTGGAGATCTGGAGTTTCGCATAGGCGCTTCGCAGCTGCGTTTTGATTGTGTTCGGGCTGACGTTGAGGCGCTGTGCGATCTCGGGCCTGGTGAGGCCTTCGAGCGCGTGCTCGATGACCTGTGATTCTTTCTGGGTGAGCGCGTCTGCTCCTGGGACGGGGAGGTGTTGTGGGAGGGTGCGTAGCCGTTCTGCTATGGATGCATTCTCCTCTCCGAGGAGATCTGCCACCTGTTCGCGGATACTTTCGGACGCTGATGTAAATCCTGAGTAGTGCTCGTGCCATTGCGCGAGCTCGACTGCTCGTCGGAGAAGGTTCTCTGACATGTTGAGTTCATCAGTTTCGGCCGTGAGCAGGAGCGCGCGGATGAGGATACGGGGACTGGAGCCGGGAACATTGAGGAGCGGTGCGATCAGTTTTCTCGCTTGACGGGGTCTGTGGAGGCTGATGAGGCGTCGGGCGAGGAGCGTGGCGGCGAGTTGGTTGAGGATGGCGGCTTGCGCGTTGGGCGGTTCGAGCTCGAGCTGGCGTACTGCTCGGTGCGGTTGATGCAGATCGAGCAGTAAGAGGTACCGGATAATCTTGGCGGACTCGGCGTTCAGGGCGGCGTCTCTGTGCTCGATTGTCAGCGACTCCACGAATGTTTCGAATTCCGATAATTCGGTCTGTGCACCGGCACGAGCAGCTACGACGATGAGTGTTCGAATCAGGTAGTAGATCGGCCAGTACTCCATGGCCTGAGTGATGTCGATACGGGAGAGGACTTCGGACGCCTCGGCGTACTCCAGACGGTCAAGGCACAACATTGCATGGGCGAGTGCACCCGGAACGGGTGCGAAGGTCGACCACCATTCGTGTTCGTGTACGGTCGGGATCGTGCTGAGTTGTGCGTTTGCGGCTTGCCCGCGGCCGTGAATCGCGTGGATCAGAGCGGCTGCTCCGCCAGCGGCCGTCACCATCATCCGGTGGTTGATGGATTGCGCCCAGTCGAGGCTTTGAGCGAACTGATCCAACGCGTCCGAAAGGCGTCCGTCTTGAGCGAAAGTGAGTCCCCAGTGATAGTGGAACTCGGGTAGCGCGTTCGCCAGAGTCGGCACCGTCTCGACCGGTAATGCCCGGAGGTAGGTTACCGCCCGAGCCGCGATGACGACCGCGTCGGCGTGACGGCCTGCTGCCCGAGCGGCGGCGATCTGGCCGGTCAACGCGGCGAGCTTGTCGATTGGCTTGTCGCTGTCAGCGGTGCCGAGGATATCGTCGTATGCCCGATTCTCGCGCTTCCCAGACAGGTTTCTCTGAACATGGCGCATCCCTAAGCGCAGGCGAGGCTCTTGGGACAAGGTCGCCTCAGGCAAAGCCCTCAACGCCTCCAGGAGTTCTTTTGGATGGTCTTGATACAGAGCGCTCCAGTCCTCGCCGAGCACACGGAGTACCGCTTCCCACCCGTGAGCGTCTAGCGCTGCTCGCAGCCTGTCGAGGGCGCCTCGGCCATCCGCCACGGACTTCATCCCACTTTCGTCTCGTTCGAGTCTTCCACCGTCATGCTTCACGCCCGCATCCGCGCCAGTGAGGGCGGATGCGGGCACCTGTGGCTTTGCGGTGCAGCGCAGGCTGATGGCTCCCTCGGCGTCGCGCCTAGTCCAGGGACGGCGTCTGAGCCCAATCGAAGAGGGTGATTTTTTCCTGTCCCGGGGTGAAGCCGGGATTCTCCGCCTTCCTGTCAAGGCTAGCATTCTCACGGATGGGTTGCCCCGCGGCACCGAGAGGTATGCATGAGTCCGAGATCGATCGAGATGAGGAACCGTCTTGGCGCATCTGGATGGCGGGTTCCTCCTGGGCCGCTCGGGGAAACTCAGGTCGATGTTCATCAGGACGAGCATTTTCAAGCTTCGCGTCAAGTTCTCGGAGTCTCCGTCGCCCCCACGTTTCTCGAGCCGGTGGATTACGACTTTCGAGTGCTGTTAGCAGTCGAGGGCCGGGCGACGATTGGGCCGCTTGCGATATCGCCCGGCCAAGCTCTCGTGCTCCGTGGTGATCTGAACCTTGCGAGTGCTCTCGGACGGGGCTGGGCGTGGATTGAGTGGCAACTCAATTCCAGTGCATTGCGCACGCCGGTGCTTCGGAACCTCACGGAGAAGGTGCAACCGGCTCACTCGGTGTACTGGGAGATGCTCACCGCTGCGACAATGTCGTTGCTCAACGCGCCGATGCTTGCTGCGACACGTTCGTCGCTACATCTTGGTCGTGCGATGGAGCAGCTTGTGGTTGCAGCCCTGCTGTCGAGTGAGGAGGCGGATCCCCCTAATCGTGCGGATACGCCGACGCTCTATCGTGCGGCGCAGACACTCATCGCGTTGAAGTTCAAGGATCAATCGTTCACCGTCGAGGCGCTCGCGAAAAGCCTCCATGTGTCGACGAGCAGGTTGCACCGTGCATTTGCAACGGCCGGGACGACTCCACGACGCGAAATTGAGCGACACCGTATCGCGCGAGCACAGGAACAGTTGCAGCCGGGACGTACTAATGCAGCCCGCGCGGAACGGGTCGCCCAGAGCTCCGGTTTCAGATCACGCACACAAATGCTTCGCGCGATCAGACGTGCGTCTAGGGGCACCGTAGGCGTGTAACTGGTTCGTTTTCAGGCGGTGTGGTGGCCTGAGAGGCATGGTTTCTGGCGAAGTGCGTTTCGGTGGCCGGGCGTCTTGTGACAATGAAGTCACCACTGCGCGGTCAGGTCGATCCTGGATCGTGCTCTTACCGGGAGGGTCCACGTTATGAATCATCAAGCTGACCAATCGACGAGCGTCACGCGCCGCACGCTCGTAAAGGGGGCGGCGTGGTCCCTCCCCGTCGTCGTCGCCGCCGTCGCGGCGCCAATTGCCGCCGCATCGACAGTGGCGCCTGATCCTGTTGTCGATCTCGTGTTGTACGACCTCGTCTATAGCACCCAGGGAGAGGATCCGGGGCTGCCGCAGTTCCCCACCTTCAACGCCGACAACGGTCTCTTCGTTGACGCGCGATATACGAACAATGGCCCGGGCGTCGCTCGGGGCGCGTCCATCAACATCAGCCTGCCCGAGAACAGCCACAACTTCGATCTGAACGATCCTCATGGCCCTGCAATCGCACTCGGTGATGGATGGGTGATCACGAGCATCCCAGCCTCAGGCACCGGACGTCGGACCATTGTGCTCACCAACCCAACACTGGAACTTGCTCCAGGTGAAACGGGCTTTGTCCGGCTCAACTATTGGACGACAGCGGTGCCTGGAGTTTCAGAGCAGAACATCTTCCCCGACGCGAGCATCACTCCCGGAGACGGACAGGCGGACGCAAACCCCGGCAACGACTACCGGCGCACGTCCAACCACTACAACATCCAGACCTGAGCGCGGTGCACGGCCTGGCGGATCAACATGTTGGAGTACGACGAGTTCGATGCGACGTCGCGATCGCGCACGCTCTACAGAGCCTCGCCATGATTTGAATCTGCAATCAGTGCCGAGTGGATCGGGGCCGCATTATGGCGAGACAAGCGACTATCGCCACAACCGTCCGTTGAGCGGAACCGACCGCCGAGTTCGAAGACGGGTCGGTCAGTCCGCTCAAGTCAATGAGACATCGGAATGGAGACAGTGATCTGATCGGTATCTGTCAGCCCGGCGAGAACCGGCGCCGCTCCAGGGTTTGCTGCGGTTCGTACCGCACTGGGCGATGCTCGTCGACACCGGCCGCGACGCCCAGATGGGGATCCCGATCATCGTTTCGAGATGTTCGAGTCGACTCGCAGAGGTCGGTGCATAGCGACGGTTCTACGAGATGTCGAGTTGTTCCGAAGCCGAGGCCGTGGGCCCCTTCGCGTGCGATGAGGGATGGGGGCAGGTCTTCGTGCACCGATTTACCTTTGAGCACCTTGAACGAGCCAAAAGTAGGTGCTTGAAGGTAAATCGGTGCTCGGGCGTGAACACGGGCTGCGCGCGGCTGAGCCGGCTTCTACAGCTCGCGCCCCCAGCTCTTGGACGCTCCCGCCGGCGCGACGGCCTGCGGCACGCCGAGCGGATTGTCGTCGCGCAGCGCCTCGGGCAGGAACGCGGCGGGAGCGTTCTGATAGGCGACCGGGCGCAGGAACCGCTTGATCGCCGACGTGCCCACCGAGGTGCTGGAGTCGTTGGTGGTCGCCGGCCACGGCCCGCCGTGCTGTTGGGCCGGGGTGACGGCCACGCCGGTCGACCAGCCGTTGAAGAGTACGCGTCCCACCTGCTGGCTGATGGCGTCGACGAGGGCGCGCAGTTCGGCGGCGTTGGCGGTCTCGCCGGTGGTCTCCTCCGAGCTGAGGTGGAGCGTGCCTGTGAGGTTGCCCTCGGTGAACTCGGGCAGGAGGGCAGCGAGGTCGGTGCCCTGCGGCGTCTCCACGAGGATCGAGAGCGGGCCGAAGGCCTCCTCGACGAGCGCCTCCTTGCCGCGGCGGAAGTCGTCGAGCGACACCGCGACGACGGTCGGGGTGGCCCAGCCCTGCCCCTGCTCGTCGATGCGGACGCCGCCCTCGATGACGGGACGCACGCCGGGCGAGGCGAGGATCGCGTCGCGGCGCTCGGCGAAGCTCCTCGCGATGCGCGGGTCGAGGAGGCGATGCTCGGGAAGCTCTCCGGCCGCGGCGCGGATCGCGTCGGGGAGCGCGGAGCCCTCCGGGATGAAGGCGAAGCCGGGCTTGGTGCAGAGCTGGCCGGCGGATCCCGAGACGCTGGCGAGGTAGCCGCTCGCGATCTCGTCGGTGCGCTCGGCGATGGCGTCGGCGGTGATGAAGACGGGGTTGACGCTGCCGAGCTCGCCGTAGAACGGGATGGGAGCGGGACGGGACGCTGCGATGTCGGCGAGGAGCCGGCCGGCCCCGATGGAGCCCGTGAAGGCGCCGGCCTTGATGCGCGGGTCTTTGAGCACCGCCACGCCGGCCTCGCGGCCGTGGATGAGCTGGAAGACACCGTCGGGCATGCCCGCTGCCGCGAGGGCCTCGGCGGCGACCTCGGCGGTGGCGTCCGAGAGGTCGGGGTGGCCCGAGTGGGCCTTGACGATGAGGGGGCAGCCCGCGGCGAGGATGGACGCGGAGTCGCCGCCCATCACCGAGAACGCGAACGGGAAGTTGGATGCGGAGAAGTTGATGACCGGGCCGAGCGGCAGGTGCGTGCGGCGCACGTCGGGGCGCACGCCGAGCGCGAAGTCGTCGTCGGCGGGATCGATGCGCACATCGAGGTAGCCGCCGTCGACCAGGGTGTCGGCGAAGAGGCGCAGCTGCACGGCCGTTCGCGTGACCTCGCCGGAGAGACGCGCCTCGGTGAGGCCGGTCTCGCGCATGGCGATCGCGACGAGGCGCTCCTTCGCGCCCTCGAGCGCGTCGGCGACGGCGACGATGGCGCGGGCGCGGTCCTCGGGGCTCGTCGCCGCGAAGGCGGGGGCGGCGGATGCGGCCGCCGCGACGACGGCCTCGAACTCGGGGGAGAGGGTGTCGTGAGACATGCGGGTTCCTTCGTGCTCGGTGCGGTGGGGCTCCGCTCGGGTGACGTTGCGAAGCGGGCCAACAGCTCTACAATGTGCAATTGTACAGGGGTTCCGCGCTGCTTGCGACCCTGTTCCGCCAGTCTTGCAGCTCTGCCCCGAGCGACGTCGGGCATTCCTGAACAGTCGCGCCGCCTCGCCTCGTGCAGATGTGCGCAGTCCCGCTGCAGGCTGTCCGAAGGTGGCGTGCGCCCGAAGATTCCGGGAAAGTAGTAGATATTACTATTTCACGGGCGCCTGAATCTTCGAGAGGAACCGACTGCGGGTCAGGATCGCGATGTTCAGCATAAGTACCTGATCAAGTGCATATTCAATGATACAGGGACTCCTCCTGATCCCCGCGTGGGCGGCAAGGCGGGTGCGCTGCAGGCCACCCCGTTGACAAGAATTCAATAAGTTATATTTACAACATTCGAATTCCTTGCTAGCGTATGGCGCACGAACACCTCAGCGACGAAGCTGCGAAAGGCGACTCATGACCTCTATTCATGTGGATCGGCTGACGATCACATACGGCGATAACACGGTGATCTCAGACATGGACCTCACGGTCCGGGACGGCGAGTTCTTCACCCTGCTCGGCCCGTCCGGCTGCGGAAAGACCACTCTGCTGCGGACCATCGCGGGCTTCATCGCCCCCGCCTCGGGGCGCATCAGCTTCGGCGACCGCGACGTGACCGACGTGCCCACGCACCGCCGCAACATCGGCATGATGTTCCAGGACTACGCCCTGTTCCCCGACAAGACGGTGGCCGCGAACGTCGCCTACGGTTTGAAGGCGCGGAAGACCCCGCGGGCCGAGATCGCGTCGCGCGTAGCCGAGGCGCTCGAACGAGTCGGCATGGAGAGCTTCGCGAGTCGCCACCCGGGGGCGCTGTCGGGCGGACAGCGGCAGCGCGTAGCGCTGGCGCGCGCTCTCGTGATCCGGCCCAGCGTACTGCTCATGGACGAACCGCTGTCGGCGCTCGACACGAAGCTGCGGTTGCAGATCCGGGAGTCGATCATGGATCTGCAGCGTGAGCTGGGGATCACGACGGTGTTCGTCACCCACGATCAGGAGGAGGCCCTGGCGATGTCCGACCGGATCGCGCTGTTCCGCGCCGGCGACATCGAGCAGTTGGGGTCGCCGTCGGAGATCTACCGAGTGCCGGTGTCGAGTTACGCCGCGGACTTCATCGGAGCCGCGAACGTGCTCCGCGTGACGGTGCCGGCGGCGTCGGCCGGAGAGGCGGGCGAGAGCATCACCGTCGCACTCGGCAACACGTCGCTGCGGGGTCTGCGCCGGACCGAGCTCGCGGCCGGCGAGGCATTCGTCATCGCTCGCCCCGAGCATCTGCGGCTGCTTCCCGCCGGCGGGATCGTCGGCGAAGGGGTGTCGGCCGTGGCCGGGGAGGTGGTGCGCCAGCAGTACCTCGGTCATCGCCAGCAGCATCGCGTGCGCCTGGCCGACGGCACGGAGATCGAGACCTCCGAGTCGGCGTCGAGTCGCGGCTTCGCTGCGGGGGAGCGCGTCGCCGTGCTCTTCCCCGAGCACGAGACGCTGGTGATGGCATCATGAGCGTGCAGGCCGGGCCGACCACGCAGGCCTACCGGATCGCGCAGGAGAAGCATCGGCGCCGGTTCTCGCCGTGGCTCGTGCTCGCCGTGGCGTCGGTCGTGCTGGCGCTGGTGTTCGTGGCGTGGCCGATCCTGAACGTGCTGCTGAAGTCGTTCTCCGGCGCGACGGGCGACCCGCTCGCGGGGTGGGCCGAGTTCTTCGGCGATCCGCAGTACCCGACCGCGGTCGGGAACACGCTGCTGCTCGCCGCGATCGTCACGGTGCTCGCGACCGCGATCGGGGTTTTCCTGGCCTACTTCACCTCGCGGTTCGCGTTCTGGGGCAAGGCCGCGATCGCGGTGCTGCCCGTCACGGCGATCCTGGTGCCGGAGGTGATCGTCACCCAGGCCTGGCTCATGTTCCTCGGCAACAACGGGTTCCTCACCCGCTTCGTGCGGGACGTCTTCGGCGCCGAGATGCCCACCCTGTACGGCTGGCGCGGCCTGATCCTGATCCTGCCGCTCCTGTACTACACCTACGTGTACCTCGGCACGCTCGCGGCGCTCAAGAGCTTCGACTCGCAGCTCGAGGAGGCCGCGATGAGCCTCGGCTCGCCGCCCCTGGTGGCGCGGTTGAAGGTCATGATCCCGGCGATCTTCCCGGCGGTGGCCAGCACCTCCATCGTCGTGTTCACGCTCACCATCGGCAACTTCGCCACTTCGACGATCATCGGCGGCAAGGTGCAGCTCCTCGCACCCCTCACCTACAAGGCGTTCCTCGCCGAGACCGGCGGCAATCCGGTGATGCAGTCCACCCTCGCCACCGTGGCGATCGCGATCGTCGCACTCGTGCTGTTCTTCCAGCGCATGACCGTCGGGAGGAAGAAGTACGAGATGGTGCAGGGGCGCTCCTGGACGCCGATCAAGCTGCGCGGGGGTTCGGGCGCACTGCTCTCCATCATCGCCGCGGCGATCCTGATCGCCTCGACGCTGCCGCTCGTGATGGTCACGGCGATGGCGTTCACCGCGAGCAGCGGGCCCGTGCTCCGCTGGGGAGCATTCTCCTTCGACAACATCGCGAAGGTGCTCACGCGCGAGCCGCAGCCGATCCTCAACACCATCGGCTTCGGCGCGATCGCCTGTGCGATCGGAGTGTTCGTCAGCGTCATCGTGTCGGTCGTGATCGTGAAGAAGAAGAACTTCCTCACGCCCGCGCTCGATTACCTCGTGATGCTGCCCATGGCGCTCTCGGGCACCGTGCTCGGCATCGGCATGATGACCACTTTCGGCTCCGACAGCCTCATCCCGCTGTCGGGCACGACCTCGATCATCGTGCTCGTGTTCGTGATCCGGCGCCTGGTCCACGGCGTCAGGAACGCGTCGGCGACGCTCCACGCGATCCCCGACTCCCTCGAGGACGCGTCGATCAGTCTCGGCGTCCCGCCGTTCCGGTCCTTCCTCAATGTGGTGCTGCCGCTCATGGTGCCGGGCATCGCCGCGGCGACCGTGCTCACGTGGGTCACCATCATCGGCGAGCTCTCGGCCTCCCTCGTCGTCTACTCCGCAGGCAAGGAGACGATCACGATCAAGGTGTTCCAGCTCATGAACACCGGTCTCAACGGTCAGGCCGCAGCCTACGGGCTGATCCTCATCCTGCTCGCGATCGTACCCATCTTCATCGCCACCCGGGTCTTCAGGATCCGGCTCTTCACCTGATCATCCGTCTCCATTCCGCACCACCATCCATCCCACACAGGAGTACTCATGCGCACTCGAAGAATCATCAAGATCGGAGCTCTCGCCACGGCGGCGGCGTTCCTTCTGGCCGGCTGCTCGGGCGGCTCCAGCGGCTCGGGCGGCTCCAGCGGCTCGGGCGGCTCGGGCGGTTCGGGCGGCTCGGGCGGCTCCCTCTCAGCGGTCATGTACAGCTCGAACAACGAGACGACGATCGGCGTCGTGACCGACGCCGCGTCGAATCGCGACCCCTCGCTCACCGTCGACGTCGTGACCGGCAGCTCGGGCCCGCTGCTGCAGCGCATCCAATCGGAGGCCTCGAAGCCCGTCGCGGACGTCTTCTACGGAGCGCCCGCAGCGACGCTCGAGGAGTACGCCGACTACGTCGAGCCGTACCGCTCGCCGGAGGCGGACGCCATCCCCGATGAGTTCATCGACCCCGAGAACCGCTGGGTGGCGACCAACGTGCACGTCGTCGCCTTCATGGCGAATGTCGACCAGATCGACGGCGGCAAAGCCCCGACGACGTGGAAGGATCTCACCGCGCCGGAGTGGAAGGGCAAGATCATCGTCGCCGACCCGTCGCAGTCCACGACGGCGCTGACCGCGCTCTACGGCGCCTACAAGGTGCTCGGAGAGCAGGATTTCGCGAAGCTGGCGGCGAACCTCGAGGTCACCGAGAACTCGGGCAACGTCTACCCCGCCGTGGCCCAGGGCGAGTACGCCGTGTCCATCGGCTACGAGTCCAACATCTATCCGTACATCGCGGGAGGACAGGCCGGCGTCGAGATGGTCTACCCCGAGGACGGTACGTTCGTCGAGCAGGATTCCGTGATGATCGTCAAGGGCGGTCCGAATCCCGACGGCGCTCAGGCGTTGATCGACACCATTCTCGCGAAGAAGACGCAGGAGGAGAACCTTGCGCAGTCGTTCCGGCGCCCGAGCCGCGACGACATCGATGTCACCCAGTTCGTCGACTTCAAGTCTCTCGAAGAACTCGAGATCGTCGACATCAAGGGTGACGGGGACGTTCAGGGGCGGAAGGACTTCCTCGCCCTCTGGAAGTCGCTGTAACCGACACGAGAGCGAGTGGCGCGGGCGCCGGGCCGTCGAACGGGCGCCCCGCCATTCCACCGGCACAGATTGAGAGGCAGAGCATGACATTCGCCGAGCACCCTCAGGTCGAGGAGTTCGTCGCCTTCATCGAGAGACTCGCCGACGCGGCGCGGGACTTTCTCACGGAGCGGCACGAGGGCAGTCGATTCGAGACCAAGGAGGATCTGAGCCCGGTCACGGAGTTCGATCGCGGTGTCGAGGCGACTCTGCGGGGCATGATCCGGGATCGGTTTCCAGAGCACGGCATCATCGGCGAGGAGTTTCCACCGGAGCGCGCCGACGCCGAGTTCGTGTGGATCATGGACCCCATCGACGGCACCAAATCGTTCGTGGCCGGTCTGCCCGTGTTCACGACGCTCGTGGCGCTCTGCCGGGACGGGGCGCCGGTGCTCGGCGTCATCGACGCTTCGGTGCCGCGCGACCGCTGGCTGGGCGTGCAGGGGCGGCGGACGACGTTGAACGGTCGTGAAGTGCGGACGAGCGGTCGCACCGAGCTGACCGGTGCGACCCTGAGCTGGAGCCAGCCGGACAGGGTGCTCGAGGTGCACCGCAGCGGCTTCCGGGCCCTGTCCGACCGAGCGGCCTGGAGCGTGTTCGGTGCGGCTTCCTACGGCTTCGGCCGTGTTGCGGCGGGGGCGATCGACGTCGCGGCCTACAGCGGCAGCATCGGCGCGTACGACGTCTGCGCGCTCGTGCCGATCATCGAGGGAGCCGGCGGCGCCATCAGCGACGGCGACGGGAGCCCCATCACGATTCGCCAGCCGCTCGCCTGCGTCGCCGCGGCGAGCCCGGAACTGCACGCGAGCGTGGTCGAGACCCTGAACCTGTAGGCTCCGCGGGAGAGGCCGGTCCCGACCCGGTCGCGGGCCGGCCGGCGACGGGGAGAGGCGCTAGATGTTCGCTGTTCGGTGGACCCGATCGCATCTGCCGCCCACCGGCGACGTCGGCGCGCAAGTCGGCGACGCGGGCGATAGGGTGGCCGCATGACCTCGCAGCATCCTTTGTACTCGCGGATCTACACGGTCATGGCCGACCGCATCCGCTCGGGGGAGTGGGTCGAAGGCATGCGGCTGCCGAGCGAGGAGAAGCTGCGGGAGGAGTTCGAGACCTCTCGCGGACCGGTGCGTCAGGCGCTCGCGCTCCTCAGGTCCGAGGGGCTCATCACCGGTGGTCGAGGCGCTCCTCCGAGGGTGCAGAAGGCGATCCCCTCGCAGCCGTTCGACACCTACATCTCGTTCACGGAGTGGGCTGAGTCGCTGGGACGGGAGCCGAGCCGCAAGGTGATCGAGATGAGCCACAAGCTCGCCGACGCCTCGTTGGCGCACTCCCTCGACATACCGGAGGAGAGCCCGGTGGTGACCGTTGTACGCGTCCGCGGCCTCGACGCGGTCCCGGTCATGCTCGAGCGCAGCTCCTACATCATGGCAGTCGGTCAGTTCTTGCTCTCGGCCGATCTCGAGGCGAGCAGCATCTACCAGATCTTTCGCGAGCACGGCGTGTTTCCGACGCGTTCGAGGAATGTCATCGATGCGGTCGCCGCGGATGAGACCGATGCGCGCTGGCTCTCCGTGGCCCAGGGAAGCCCTCTGCTGCGCGTGCGCCGGGTCACGTTCGACCAGGGGGGAAGGCTCATCGACATCACCGACAACCGATATCTGCCGGAACGCGCCACATTCGTCGTCGAGAACACCACGGCCACTCCGAATCCGCTGAACTGGCAGGTGGTCGACGAGGCGGAGTGAGGGTCTCGCGTTGTGCGTCGGCCGGCGCGCATGAGCGGTCGCGCGGCTTCCGGGTCGGGATCGGCGCGTTGCTCGCGGGCGCGGGTCGTCCCCGCGCGCGACGTGCGCCACTGCATCGGCCGGATCGAGGGCTCTTCGCGATGCTGTCGCGGGTGGGGTCTAGCCTGGGGGAGACGGGGCTGCACGGTCGCCGTCACGTGGCCGGTCACGCTCGCGTAGTCAAATCGTAACCTGCGCGGGACGTCAGAGACACGTGAAGTATGTACAATTGCACATGGCGCTGGCCTCCGGCGCTCACCTCACCCTTCCATATGATCCGAAGAAGCATCGGGAAAGGACACCTCATGTTCTCCATCCACACCTCTCGCGGACGCCGCATCGCGGCGGTCGGCGCGATCGTACTCTCGGCGGGGCTGGCGCTCAGCGGTTGCTCCGGCGGCCTCGCGAGCGGCGGCGGCAGCGCCTCGACCGACGGCCCCATCAAGCTCGGCATGCTGGCGCCCTTCTCGGGTTCGGAGGCGGCGTTCGGGGAGTACATGCAGAACGGCGCGCAGCTCGCGATCGACGAGATCAACGCCGACGGCGGCGTGGGCGGCCGCGACCTCGAACTCGTGGTCGAGGACGACGGGTGCGACGCGACCGCGGCGGTCGCGGCCGCGCAGAAGCTCGTGACCGCTGAGGTCTCCGGCTCGGTCGGCGGCTACTGCTCGGGGGCGACGCTGCCCACGCTGCCCATCTTCGCGGAGGCGGGCGTGCCGATGGTCATCCCCGCTGCGAATTCGAACGAGCTCGTCGGCCAGGGGGTGTTCATGATCAACGGCACGGGCACGCAGCAGGCGGATGCCGCCGTCGCCTGGATTCAGCAGGCCGGTGCTCAGAACATCGTCGTCATCGACGACAATCAGGCCTACCCCAAGGACCTCGCGGATTCGATCCAGAAGCAGGCCAAGGGCATCCAGGTGGCACGGGAGTCGGTGAATCCGAAGGAGAAGGACTTCTCGGCCAACGTCAACAGCGTGCTCGGCGCGAACCCGGACTTCGTGGTGTGGACGGGCTACTATCAGGCCGGCGGGCTGCTGATCAACCAGCTGCGCGGCGCCGGGTACGACGGGCCCATCATGGTGGGCGACGGATCGGTCGACGCGCAGCTCGCAGCCATCGCGGGGGACTCCGCGATCAAGAACGTCGTCGGCACCTTCACCCGCACGCCGGACATGCTCGAGAACGGGGACGCCTGGATCGCGGACTACCGGAAGGTGTCCGGAGGGAAGGACCCCGGCCCGTACTCGATCCAGAGCTACGAGGCGGTCAAGACGATGGCGCAGGCCATGGACGACGCCGGTTCGACCGAGTACGACGCGGTGGTGAAGGCGCTGCAGGGGCTCAAGGACTTCCCGCTGCTCACCGGCAATCTCACCTTCGCCGACGACGGGTCGCGCCAGGGCGGCGGCTTCGTGATCGTAGAGCCCACCGGTGACAACGGCGCCTTCGTGCTGAAGGACGATCTGCAGGGATAGCGCTCTCCGGCGCCGACCGGCCCGAACAGGGCGGTCGGCGCCGGGCGCATCTCCGCCTCGGATCCTCGGAAAGGCACCCATATGTTCCAACTCATCTGGAACGGGCTCTTCGTCGGCTCGTTCTACGCCCTGGTCGCCCTCGGCTACAGCATGGTCTACGGCATCATCAAGCTGCTCAACTTCGCCCACGGCGACCTGTACATGCTGGGATCGTTCCTCGCGTTCGTCATCCTCGGCGGCTTCACGGGTCTCTTCGGGCTGGGCTCGATCCCGATCCTGCTGCTCGTACTGCTGATCACGATGCTGCTGACGGGCGGCATCGGCGTGGTGATCGAGCGAGTGGCCTATCGGCCGCTGCGCACCAGTCCCCGCCTGGCGGCCCTGATCACCGCGGTCGGCGTCTCCTTCACCATCGAGTACGCCGTGCGGCAGATCTTCGGTGCGAGCCCGCTCGTGTTCCCCGTGCGGCTGGAAGGCGCCCCCCTGAACGTGCTCGGCGCGCGGATCACCATGCCCCAGCTCGTGCTCATGCTCGTCGCGGCGGTGCTCATGTTCCTGCTGCAGCGCTACGTCATGCACTCCCGTGAGGGCCGCGCCATGCGCGCGATCGCGCTGGACCAGAAGGCGTCGCTGCTCATGGGGGTCAACGTCAACCGCGTGATCTCCCGGACCTTCTTCATCGGTTCGGCGCTGGCCGGCGCCGCGGGGGTGATGGCGGCCGCCTACTACGGCACCATCGACTTCCTCATGGGCTTCGTCATCGGCCTCAAGGCCTTCACGGCCGCCGTGATCGGGGGCATCGGCAACCTCTACGGCGCGATGATCGGGGGGCTCGTCCTCGGACTGCTCGAGTCGTTCGGCACGAACTTCTTCGGCGGTCAGTGGCGCGACGTGTTCGCGTTCGGCTTCCTGATCCTGTTCCTGGTATTCAAGCCGACCGGAATCCTCGGCGAGCGCGTGGTGGAAAGGGTCTGACCATGGCGAAAACGAAACTGCACCGTCTCGATGTGCCGAAGCCGTTCATCGAGCGGCCGCCCGCAGTGAGCGGCCTGCTCGCCCCGACGCGCTTCATGAAGCTCGTCGGCCTGGTCCTGTTCGTGGCGGCGGCGGTGCTGCCGTTCGTCACCGCGACGCCCTACATCATCTCGATTCTCACCTCCGCGATGATCTACGTCGTGCTGGCGATGGGTCTCAACGTGGTCGTCGGCTACGCGGGACTGCTCGATCTCGGCTACATCGCCTTCATGGCGGTCGGGGCGTACACGAGCGGGATCCTCACCACCCAGTTCGGCCTCTCCATGCTCGAGACGATCCCGCTCGTGATCATCGCCTGCATCGTCGCGGGAGTCATCATCGGCGGGCCGACCCTGCGGCTGCGCAGCGACTACCTCGCGATCGTGACACTCGGCTTCGGAGAGATCATCCGGATCACGGCGAACAACCTGCAGATCACGGGAGGGCCCAGCGGCATCCACGGCATCCCTACCTGGTCGTTCTTCGGGTGGTCGTTCTCCGACGGGCTCGAGATCGCCGGGATCCAGTTCAACTCGAAGATCCTCTTCTACTACTTCGTGCTCTTCGTGGGCATCGGCCTCGCGGTGGTCGCCGTCTCGCGCCTCGGCAGGGGCAAGCTCGGGCGGGCGTGGAAGTCGGTGCGCGACGACGAGGACGTGAGCGAGGCGATGGGCATCAACGGCTACAAGACTAAGCTCGCCGCCTACATCATCGGCGCGGTGTGGGGCGGGTTCGCGGGGACGCTCATGGCGAGCCACCTCAGCGCGATATCGCCCAACAGCTTCGAGTTCCTGTACTCGGCGCTCGTGCTCATGGCCGTCGTCCTCGGCGGCATGGGCTCGACCCCGGGGGTGATCATCGGGGCGCTGTTCGTCTCGCTGGCACCCGAGCTGCTGCGCAACTTCTCGGAGTGGCGGTTCCTGCTGTTCGGGGTGCTGCTCGTGGTCGCGATGATCTTCCGCCCGAAGGGCATCTGGCCGGCGAACGCGGTCCTGCCCTTCCTGAAGAAGCGCAGGATCCCGCCGGCTCCGGCCACCACGGCGGTCGGCGTGGTGGGCGAATCGGCGGACGAGGACGGGGAGGACCGGCGATGAGCGAGACCCAGCAGGCGGTGCGCAAGAGGACCACGCATCAGGGCGGCGAGGTCGTGCTCGAGGTCTCGGACCTCGCGGTCTCGTTCGGCGGCATCAAGGCGGTCGACGGCCTCTCGTTCTCGGTGCACCGGGGAGAGATCGTCTCGGTGATCGGCCCCAACGGCGCCGGCAAGACGAGCGCCTTCAACTGCATCTCGGGCTTCTACCGGCCGAATCGGGGAACGATCGTCTTCGACGGCCAGCAGATCACCCGCCGCAAGCCGTCGTACATCACCGCGCGCGGAATGGCGCGCACCTTTCAGAACGTGCGGCTCTTCTCGGAGATGACGGTGCTCGAGAACGTGAAGACCGGCATGCACTCGCATCTCGGCCAGAACGTCTTCGACGCCATGCTGCACACCCCGCGGTACCGGCGCAGCGAGGCGCAGTGCGCGGAGGACGCGCGGGGGTGGCTCGATTTCGTGGGCTTCCGGGCGGACGACGAACTGCTGGTCACACAGCTCCCGTACGGCGAGCAGCGCCGGGTCGAGATCGCTCGGGCGCTCGCGACCCAACCGAAGCTGCTGCTGCTCGACGAGCCCGGCGCGGGGCTCAACCACAGCGAGAAGAACGAACTCATGGGGCTGATCCGGCGCATCCGCGACCTCGGCGTCAGCATCGTGCTCATCGAGCACGACATGGGGCTGGTGATGGAGGTCTCCGAGCGCATCGTGGTGCTGAACTACGGCAAGGAGATCGCGGACGGCACGCCGGAGGCCGTGAAACAGGATCCGGTCGTCATCGCGGCCTACCTCGGAGAGGAGGAGGAATGAGCACGCTCACACTCGAGAACGTCGAGCTCTACTACAACCGGGTGCACGCCCTGCGGAGCCTCAGCATCGAGGTGCGGGAGGGGGAGATCGTCTCGCTGCTCGGCAACAACGGCGCCGGCAAGACCTCGACGCTGTCGCTCATCTCGGGACTGGTGCGGGCGAAGAGCGGCGCCGTGCACTGGGGAGACCGCGATATCGCGCGCCTCCAGCCCTGGGACATCGTCGGCGCGGGGGTGCTGCACATTCCCGAGGGGCGCCGCATCTTCTCCACGATGACGGTGCACGAGAACCTGCTCCTCGGCGGATACCTGGTGAAGGATCAGAAGCTCATCGCCGAACGCGCCGCGCAGGCGTACGAGCTCATGCCGCGGCTCGCTGAGCGCCGGGACCAGCAGGGCGGAACCCTGTCCGGGGGCGAGCAGCAGATGCTCGCGCTCGGGCGGGCGCTCGTGGGCGGCCCCAAGCTGCTGCTGCTCGACGAGCCGTCGATGGGTCTGGCCCCGCTGATCGTGAAGCAGGTGATGGACATCATCCGCGAGGTCAACCGGCAGGGTGCGACGATCCTGCTGGTCGAGCAGAACGCGCGGGCGGCGCTGAAGATCGCGCACCGCGCCTACGTGCTCGAATCGGGCCGAGTGACGATGCAGGGCCCGGCCGAGCAGCTGGCCGCCGATCCGCGTGTCATCGAGGCGTACCTGGGGGCCTGAGCCGGGCGGGTCCGGGATCGGCGGTCGCGTTGCCCGCCGGTCCCGGGACGGCCCGGAGCGCGCCGGTGCTAGTCGTCGAGGTCGAGCAGCGCCTCGAGCGGCACGGGCTGCGCGAGCGGGCGCTTGGCGGTCTGCGCGAGCGATTCCGCCCCGGGGGCCGTCGCGTCCTCTCCCGCCGCCAGGCACGAGACCGCGTACCCGCAGACGCGCCCCTGGCACCACCCCATTCCGGCGCGGGTGACCCCCTTCTGGGTGCGCGCGTCATCGCCGGCCAGCGCCGAGCGGGCGGCGTGGATCTCGCCCGCGCGCACCTCTTCGCAGCGGCAGGCGATGGTGTCGTCGCGCAGCCGATCGGACCAGCCCCGCGGCACCGGGTGCGCGAGGTGCATCGCCTCGGCGAAGGAGCGCTGCCGGCGCATCGCCCGCGATTCTCCCGGCGTGGCGCGGGCGGTGCGGCCGAGCGCCTCGGCCGCGGCGACGCGTCCGGCGACCCTGCCCTCGAGCACGGCCAGCGCCGATCCGCCGACCCCGGTGATCTCGCCCGCGAGCAGCAGGCCCGGAACGGAGGAGCGCTGCTCGGCGTCGGCGACGGCGACGAGGGATCCGTCGACGTCCTGCCGCGTGGCGGCGCCGAGCTGCACCGGGAGTTCGAGCTGCGGGGTGAAGCCCCAGCCGAGTCCCACGCCGTCGATGCCCTCGATGAGGCGCTCGCTGCCGGGCGCGATGCCGCCGTCGCCGCGCAGGCGGGCCGTGCGCACGGCCTCGGCCCGGCCGTCGCCGAGGATCTCCGTGATGACGGTGAGCCGCCGGTAGGGGATGCGGTGCCGCAGGAACGTCCAGGCGTATTCGGCCCCCTCGAGCGCCTTGGCGGGCACCCCGACGGCCCGGTGCGCGCGGGGCAGCCAACCCGTGAGCGCGGCCGATTCGCAGACCGCGGCCACCTCGCCCCCCGACTGCACGATGTTCGCCGCGACGGGGAGGAGGAACGGGCCGGTGCCCGCGATGACGAAGCGGCGGCCGGGAAGCATGCCGTTCTGCTTCGTGAAGCCCTGGATGCCGCCGGCGGCCATCACTCCCGGGAGGTCCCAGCCCGGAACCGGGAGCTGGCGATCGTAGCCCCCGGAGGCGAGCACGAGCCGCGCCGCGCGCAGCTTCGGGATCTCCGACGAGCCGGGTCCGTGCGCCGGGGCGAGGAACAGCGAGAAGCCGGCGGACTCGGCGCGCGCCATCCACACCGATGTCGCGGGGAGGAATCGCAGGCGATCGGCGGCGATGCCGGCGTCGAAGGCGCCTCGCAGCTCGAGGTACTCGCCCCAGCCGTGGTGCAGCGCCCCGTCGTCGACGACCCCGGCCGACTCGGACCGGTGGCGCCAGAACTGGCCTCCCGGCTGCTCGGCGGCATCGATCACGACGATGCTCGCTCCCTCGCCCAGCGCGGCCGCTGCCGCGGCGAGACCTGCCGGGCCGGCGCCGACGATGGCGACGTCCCACTCCGGGGCCGGTCCGGTGCGGCGCGTGTCGTTGCTCATGCCTCGCCCTCCATCCGATCCGCGCCGCCGTCGGCGCGGATCTCCATTCCCTCCCGCAGGGGGATCATGCAGGCGCGCTGACCCGATTCGCCGTCGATCTCCACGATGCAGTCGAAGCAGACGCCGATCCCGCAGAAGAGCCCGCGCGGCGATCCCTCGCGGGTCGTGCGCCAGGCGGAGCGCCCGGAGGCGGTGAGCGCCGCGGCGACGCTCACCCCGGTCTCCGCCTCCACGGGCTCGCCTTCGAAGCTCGCCCGGATCCGGCGCCCCGTGGGCCGGTACTCCGATGCCCCGCTCATGAGGCCCTCCCCTCGAGATGCTCGGCGCCGGGCGCCGCCGCGGCGTCGAAGCGCTCGGGCCGGAAGGGGTGGAGCGCGAGATCCGGATCCGCGTCGCTCATGGCCTGCGCGAGCAGCTTGCCGGTGCCGGCCGCCAGCCCGATGCCGGCGCCCTCGTGCCCCGCGGCGTGCCACAGCCCGGGCGCGCGCGGATCGGGGCCGATCACCGGCAGGTGGTCGGGGCAGTACGGGCGGAAGCCGTGATAGTGGCGCAGGATCCGGGTGCGCTCGAGGAAGGGGAAGAGCGCGACCGCGTTGCGCGCGATGGCGCTCAGCGCCGCCGTGCTGACGGAGCCGTCGAAGCCGACGCGCTCGCGGCTCGAGCCGATGAGGATCGTGCCGGCCGGGGTGCCCTCCACCACCGGCGAGGCCTGCAGGCCCGCGTCCGAGCTGCCGACGTTGTCGACGTACTCGGCGGCGTAGACCTTGTGATGCACCATGGGAGGCAGCCGCTCGGTCACCAGCACGAAGCCTCGGCGGGGGAGCACGGGGAGCGCGACGCCGGCGAGCTCCCCGATCCCGCCCGCCCACGTGCCGGTCGCGTTCACGATGTGGGCGGCCTGGAAGTCCCCGTTCGGGGTGCGCGCGCCGACCACGCGGTCGCCCCTGCGCAGCAGTTCGACGACCGGTGAGCGCACCATCAGCTCCGCCCCGCCCTCGCGAGCTAGCCGCAGCAGGTGGGAGGCAGCCAGCACCGGCTGCACCTGGCTGTCCTCCGGATAGTAGGCGGCGCCCAGCGCGCGGTCGGTGATGTGCGGCTCGTGGGCGCGCAGCTCCGCGGGGTCGAGCCGCTCGGAGCGGATGCCGTACGCGCGCTGAGAGGCCGAGAAGCGATCGAGCGATGCGAGGCTCGTCTCGCGCGATGCGACGATGATCCCGCCCTTGCGCTCGAACTCCCAGAGGTGCCCGTGCTCGGCGAGCTCGCCCCGCCACAGCCCGAGCGAGTAGCGGGTGAGTTCGAGCTCCGGCCCCAGTTCCTTGTCCGACACCAGGATGTTGCCCTCGCATCGCGAACTGGTTCCGCAGGCGGGAAGATCGCGCTCGATTACGGTGACGGAGAGACCCGCGCGGGTCGCGAAGTAGGCGGTGGCCGCGCCGATGATGCCGGCGCCGATGACGATGATGTCGGAGGTGCGGGTCATGTTTCCGTCGGGGGTTCGGTCGGGGATTCGGATTCGGGGCCGGGGCCGCTGCCGCCCGTGGCCCAGATCGAGCGGGCGTGGGAGATGTGCTCGCGCAGCAGCCGCTCGGCGCCTTCGCCGTCGCCGCTCGCGAGCAGGTCGATCAGCCGATGATGCTCTCGGGCGGAGTCGGCCAGCCGCCCCTCGCGGGCGAGGAGGCCGATGCCGTACAGGCGCGTGCGCGCGCGCAACGAGGTGGCCAGGTCGACCAGCTGCGGGTTGCCGATGAAGGAGAGCGCGAGGGCGTGGAACTCGCGGTCGTCGCGGAGGTACTCCTCGAGGTCCTCGCGCTCGGCGGCGCGGAGGCACGCGTCGGCGAGGCGGGTGAGATCGGGGATCGCGGTCTCGGGCAGCTGCCCGGCGACGAGGCGGATCGCCGGAGGCTCGAGCAGCAGCCGGATCTGGGCGAGGTCGTCGAGGTCCTTCTCGCTCATGCTCGTGATGCGGAAGCCCTTGTTCTTGATCGTTTCCACGAGCCCCTCGCGCGCGAGGTCCATCATGGCCTCACGCACGGGCGTCGCCGACACCCCGAGCGCCTGACCGAGCACCGGGGCCGAGACGACCTCGCCCTCCTTCAGCCGGCCGATCACGATGGCGGTGCGCAGCTGCTCGAGCACGGTCTCGCGCAGGTTCAGCGGCCGGGCGAGCGGGGTGAGCTGCGAGTCGGACTCGTGGGCAGAAGCGGGGGTTGGCATGACGGCTCCTCATCGGCTGGCGTCTCGCCGACCCTCAGCGAAGATCACAGCCGCGCAGATCAAATCCTCCCACGACATGCCGACGCCGGTGTACAGCGCGGGGCGGTCGGCCCGGCGTGTCACGCCCCGGGAGACGAGCTCGCCGATGTTCACCGGCGCAGTCCCCGCCTCCCAGTCCTGCGGCAGGAGCGCAGTGGCCAGGTTGCCGTTCTCGCGCCGCGCCGAGGCGCGTCCCTCGACGACGAGGTCGGAGCGCCGCACCAGGCGGTCGTCGACCTCTCGCAGCGCGCGACCGTGCGTGCCGACGGCGGCGACGATCGCGCCGTCGCGCACGAGCGAACCGTCGAAGAGCGGGGATCCGGCGCTGGTCGCGCAGATGACGATGTCGGCCTCGTGCACCGCGGCGTCCGGATCGCCGCTGCGATCGCGCGGTTCGAGCTCGGGGAAGCGGGCGATGAGCGCCGCGACGTTCTCGGGGCTGCGCCCGACGATGCCGAAGTCGGCGTCGGGGAAGTCCACGAGCGTCGCCTCGATGTGCCCCGCCGCCTGGACGCCCGCGCCGAAGACCAGGACCCTGGGCCGCGCGGGGAGCTGCGCGCCGGGGGAGGCGGAGCGCGCGAGGTGGCGCACGGCGGTCAGCGTCACCGCGGGGGTGCGGATCGCGGTGAGACTCGCGCCCTCCATCACGGCGACGGGGGCGAGCGTCTCCGAGGAGTACAGGATGTAGAGCCCCTGGATCTTCGCGAGGCCCCTCGCGGGGTTCTGGGGGGCCACCGTGAGCGCCTTGAGCCCGCTGAACTCGGCTCCCTGCGCCGGCATCAGCAGGAACTCGCCCTCGGGGGCCGGGCTGAACAGCCGCGGCCCATCCTCCTCCGGGTCCACTCCGCCGCGCAGGCCCTCCTCGATGGCGCGCATGGCGCGCGCGTACGGAAGCGCGGCGCGCACCGCATCCGCGTCGAAGTAGGGGAGCGCGTTCACAGCAGGAACCCCCTCGGGAAGGGATCCGTTGGATCGAGGAAGTACTGGGCGGTGCCGGTGATCCAGGCGCGTCCCATGACGGTGGGGATGACCGCGGACCGGCCCGCGATCTCCGTCTGCTCGATCAGGCGGCCGGTGAAGCGCGATCCGATGTACGACTCGTTGATGAAGTCGGTGCCGAGAGCCAGTTCGCCGCGAGCGTGCAGCTGGGCCATCCGGGCGCTCGTGCCGGTGCCGCAGGGGGAGCGGTCGAACCAGCCGGGGTGGATCGCCATGGCGTGCCGTGAGTGCTCGGCCGTGGAGCCGGGGGCCTGCAGGTACACGTGGTGGCATCCGCGGATGTCCGGGCGCTCGGGGTGCACCGGCTCGTCCGCGGTGTTGATCGCGTCCATGATGGAGAGCGCCGCACGCAGCAGCTCGTCCTGATTCGAGCGGTCCTCCCGCCACTCGATTCCCAGCCGTTCGAGCTCGACGATGGCGTAGAAGTTGCCTCCGAAGGCCAGATCATAGTCCACCGCGCCGATTCCGGGCACATCGATGCGCGCGCCGAGGCGCTCCGAGAAGGAGGGAACATTGGTGATGGTGACACTCTCGGCGCGCCCGTCGTTCACCGCGACCTCGGCGACGACGAGACCGGCCGGAGTATCGAGCCGGATCGTGGTCACCGGCTCGGTCACCGCGACCATGCCCGTCTCGACGAGCACCGTCGCGACCCCGATCGTGCCGTGCCCGCACATGGGGAGGCAGCCCGAGACCTCGATGTAGAGCACGCCCCAGTCCGCATCCGGACGCGTGGGCGGCTGGAGGATCGCGCCGCTCATGGCGGCGTGGCCGCGCGGCTCGAACATGAGCAGCTGCCGCAGCTCGTCGCTGTGCTCCATGAACCAGGTGCGGCGCTCGGCCATGGTGTCGCCGGGCATCACGCCGACGCCGCCGGTGATGACCCGTGTGGGCATGCCCTCGGTGTGGGAGTCGACGGCGTGGAAGACGCGGCTGGTGCGCATGTGCGGTTCCTCGGTTCTCGGTGATGGCGGAGCGGCGGGACGCTGCCGGTCGGATCAGCGGAGCGAGTCGGACCCTCTATCCCGCGGTTCCGACTCGCTGCTTCGGCTCCGACCCTACCTGTCGTAGCCCTTCGCGGCCGCGGCCCGCGTGTCGGCGACGATGCGCTCGGCGACCTCGGACGCGAGGGGCAGGCGCGGCGGGCGGCAGGCGCCGCCCTTGCGGCCGAGCACGTCCATCGAGAGCTTGATGGCCTCGACGAACTCGGTCTTCGAGTCCCAGCGCAGCAGCGAGTGCAGGTCGCGGTAGATCTGCTGGCCGCGCTCGAGGTCGGCGTAGTCGCCCGAGGTGCAGAGACGGTAGAGCTCGATGCAGGACTGAGGGATCGCGTTGGGGTAGCCCGACACCCAGCCGACCGCGCCCGCGAGGCCGACCTCGAGCACGGTGTCGTCGGTGCCGATCAGGATGTCGATGTCGGGTGCGAGCTCCTTGATCTCGTATATGCGACGGGGGTCGCCGGAGAACTCCTTGACGCCGACCATGTTGCCGGCCGCGTGGATCTCGGCGATGAGGTCGGGCACGAGGTCGACCTTGGTGTCGATCGGGTTGTTGTAGCCGATGATCGGCAGGCCGACGCTGCCCACGGTGGCGTAGTGGTGCTTCACCTGCTCGCGATTCGCGCGGTAGGTGTTCGGCGGCAGCAGCATGACGCACTGCGCGCCGGCCTCGGCGGCCTGCTCGGCCCAGTGGGCCGACTGGAGCGCCCCGTAGGCGCCCACGCCGGCCATCACGGTGAAGCCCTCGGGGGAGGCCTCCACCGCGGTCTTCACGACCTGCGCGCGCTCGGCCTCGCTGAGGTTCTGGTACTCGCCGAGCGAGCCGTTGGGGGCGACGCCGTCGCAGCCGTTCTCCGCGAGCCAGGCCACGTGCTCGCCGAAGGCGTCGAAGTCGACGGACAGGTCGTCGTTGAAGGGCAGAGCGGTCGCTACGATGACGCCGTGCCAGGGCTGCTTCTCGGTCATGGGCGGGATCCTTTCGTGGGTGGTCTCGGCGCCGTTGTCCGGGCCTGCGCGTCAATAATGTGTGACATTGCACAAGGTAGCACGGGGTGCCTGGCTTCGCAAGGCGAAGGCTCGGAGTTCGCGCTGCTCACCCGGCCCGGCGTGAGGCCCGCGGTCGCTACAGGGCGTTACCGCGGTCGTCTGCGGCGCTGATCGGGGACGTCGGGTCGTCGACCGGCTCGAGTTCGGGGGAGCTCCATCCGGTCCACAGGTGCCGCAGGTGGGTCTTCATGAGCGATGCAACCAGTTCGGGGTCGTCGCCGAGCAGTGCATCGAGGATCCCCTGATGCTCTTCGGCCGAGCTCACGAGTTCGCCCTCCGCCGCCAGCGCGTACAGGCCGTACTGCCTCGTCTGGTCGCGCAACGTGCCGATGAACCGGGTGAGGCGAGCGTTATCGAGCAGATCGAGCAGGCCGAGGTGAAACTCTCGATCGGCTTCGAGATAGCCCACGATGTCGTTCTTATGAGCCGCATCGACGATGTCGGAGGCGAGCGCGGCGAATCTCCCCGCCGAGTCCCGAACTCTCTGCGAACCGGTGAGTTTCGCCATCGAGGGGATCTCGAGCAGCGCGCGGATCTCCGCGATGTTCTCGCGGTCTCCTGGCGTGAGCTCGATCACACGAAAGCCTTTGTTGCGCACGACTTCCATGAGGCCCTGGTTGACGAGCGACAGCATCGCCTCTCTCACCGGGCCGTTCGAGACTCCCAGGTCGTTCGCGATGGATGCCGCGGAGTAGACCGAGCCGGGCTTGAGCGCTCCGGAGATGAGACGCGCGCGCAACTCCGAGAGCGCTTGCTCCCGGAGGCTCATCGGTCGAAGGTGACGTGTGGTGGGCACCGTGTCGGCTCTCCATCTCGTGAAATCTTGCTGCCTGTCACTTTATACGTTCGAATCCGTGGGGGGAGCGGTCCGACGAACTATTGCCATGTCACATTTTTTTGTTGACGTAGTTTGTGATCAGTAATAAATTACTCATCGAACGCTTCGGGGATCTGCCCTCTCGGAGTGCTCCTCAGCAGACGAAAGGTGTCGAAGATGACTGAAGAGACGCAAGCGCCCCGGAGGGTGAAGGAGCCGCCGCATCGCCGTGCCCTTGCTGCGAGCGTGAGCGGGCAAGCTCTGGAATGGTACGACTTCGCGCTCTACGGCCTAGCCGCGGCGATCATCTTCCCCAGGATGTTCTTTCCGGATGCCGAGCCGGTAGTCGGGGTGCTCGCCTCGTTCGCCACCTTCGCGGTCGGATTCATCGCCCGACCCGTCGGCGGCTTCGTGTTCGGCCGGATGGGGGACAGGATCGGCCGTGCACGCACCCTCATGATCACCATCCTGCTCATGGGCATCGGTACCATGTTGATCGGCGCGATCCCCTCGTTCGAATCGATCGGGCTGCTCGCTCCGATCCTCCTCGTGATGCTCCGCCTCATTCAGGGGCTCGGCATCGGAGGCGAGTGGTCGGGCGCCGCCGTGCTCGTCGTTGAGACCTCGCCCCGGGAGCGCCGAGGTTTTCTCTCCTCGATGATCAACTCGGGCGAGTACGTGGGCACCCTCGTCGCGTCGGGCCTGTTCGCGGTGCTCGCGCTGGTGATGCCCCAAGAGGCGTTTCAGACCTGGGGCTGGCGCGTTCCGTTCCTGCTCAGCGGCGTCGGCGTGCTGATCTGCTGGGCGATCCGTCGAAGGCTCGAAGAGCCCGAGACGTTCACCGACGCCATCAGCGTCGTCGAGGCCCAGCCGACCTTCATGCAGTCGATTCGGGCGGAGGGCCGTCACATTCTCGGCATCATCGGGCTCCGCATGTTCGAGAACGCGAGCGCCTACATCATCCTCGCCTTCGCCGTCACCTATGCGGAGAGCGTCGGAGTGCCCACGAGCACGACGACCCTCGGCGTCTCCCTGGCCTCCGTGGTCGCGATCTTCTTGATCCCGGTGTTCGGCGGGCTCTCCGACAGGATCGGCCGCCGCAAGACCTACACGATCGGTGCGGTGTTCCTGATCCTGTTCTTCTGGCCGTTCTTCCTGCTGCTCGACACCAACAACGCATTGCTGGTGTGGGTCGCGTTCGGCGTCGCCTACGGCCTCGGGATGTCGCCGATGCTCGCGGTCGCGCCGGCCTGGTTCGCGGAACTGTTCCCGACGCGGTTCCGCTACAGCGGCACCGCGATCAGCGCGAACATCGCCACTGTGCTGGCGGGCGGCCTGGCGCCGTTCATCGCCGTCGCCCTGATGGCGATGAGCGGCAACCTGGTGCTCGTGATGGTCTATCTCGTGGCTCTCGCCGTGATCTCGTTGCTCGCGGCTCGACTCACTCCCGAGACCGCCGGCAGCGAGCTCCGTTGAGCCCGGCCGTTCACCCCTGAAAACCCGAAGGAGAGAAGAGTGAAGGTCATTGGAATCGACCTGTTCGGATACGAACTGACGTACCGCCACGGCACCTATGTGATGTCGGGCGGCCGTGCCGCCGCCGCGCAGGAGGCCACCGTGGTCGCCGTGCGCACCGATGAGGGGCTCACCGGTTACGGCGAGGTGTGCACCCTCGGCGGCACCTACCTGCCTGCCTTCTCGGCGGCGGTGCGCGCGGGTATCGCGGAGATGGCCCCTGCGCTGATCGGCCGCGATCCGCTCGACATCCGCGGAGCGCTGCGGGTGATGGACGACGTGCTGCTCGAGCAGCGCGCGTCGAAGAGTCCGATCGACATCGCACTGTGGGATCTGCTGGGCCGGGTGACCGGGCAGCCGATCTCGGGTCTGACCGGCGGCATCCAGAATCGCGACTTCCCGCTCTACGAAGCCGTGCCGCTCGAGTCGCCCGAGCGGATGGTCGCATTCGTCGAGGCCCGCATGGCCGAGGGCATCAGACGGTTCCAGCTCAAGGTGGGCAACGAGCCCGAGCTCGATGCGGAGCGCACCCGCGCGGTCGCGGCGGCGGTACCCGACGACGTGGTGGTGCTGGCCGACTCGAACGGCGGCTGGGATGTTCACGACGCGATCAAGGCGGTCAAGCTGATCGGCGACATCCCGGTGTACGTCGAGCAGCCCTGCCGCAGCCTCGACGACAACATCCTCGTGGCGAAGCGCATGAGCCAGCAGCTGATTCTCGACGAGTGCATCGTCACGCTCGACGATCTGTATCGTGCGAAGTACGAGGCCGGAATCTCGGCGATCAACCTCAAGCTCTCGCGTGTGGGCGGCTTCAGCCGTGCTCTGCAGATTCGCGATGCGGCGCAGAGCCTCGGGCTCAAGGTCTCGATGGAGGACACGTGGGGCGGCGACGTGACCTCGGCAGCGGTGAACCATCTCGCCGCGACGACGGAGCCGGGCAAGCTCTTCAACGTGTCGTACTTCAACGACTGGACGAACGAGCACGTGGCGGGTCACCGGCCGCGGTCGGTCAACGGCCGCGGCAGCGCGATCACGGCCCCCGGCCTCGGTCTCGAGATCGACGAGAGCGGGATGGAGTTGCTGGCGGCGATCGAGTAGACGGTCGGCGAATCAGCGAGGCGGGACTCGGTGGCGGGCATCCACGCCCGTGCTACGGGCTGGGATACTTCTCGGCTATGCTCGCTTCGCCGCTTCGCCGCTTCGCCGCTCCGGCGACCGGGGCCTGGCTGGTCTGCGCGACGAGGGCCGCTCCCCGGGCGATCGCGGGCGGGAGCGAGGGAACGCCCGACCAGGTGGTGCTGAACCCCGGAACCCCTCGCGAGGTGGGTGCGGAGCGGCGGCTACAATCGGCACGAGGAGAGGAGCGCAGCGGATGCGAATGGGATCGCTGACCATCGCAGGGGCGATGATCTGGAACGGGGAGGGGTTCGTCGACGGGGACCTGCACATAGTCGGCGGGCGGGTGAGCGAAGCGCCCGGCGCGGGCGCAGAGGTGCTGGACGCCGGCGGAGGCTGGCTGATCCCGGGGCTCATCGACGCGCACTTCCACGCCTACGCGACGAGCATGGACGGGCTGGAGAACGAGCGCGGCCCGTTGAGCTTCGTCGCCATCAACGGGGCGCGCAGGCTCGAGAACGCGCTGCGGAGGGGGTTCACCACGGTGCGCGACGTGGCGGGCGGCGACATCGGCCTCGCCCGCGCCGTCGAGGACGGACTGTTCCCCTCGCCCCGGTACCTCTTCACGGGGCCGGCGCTGAGCCAGACCGGGGGCCACGGGGACCCGCGAGCCGCGCACGTCGACATCTGCTTCTCGCGCGGCCACATGTGCGAGATCGTCGACGGAGCGGATGCGCTGCGGCTCGCCGTGCGCAACAGATTGCGCACCGGAGCCCACGCCATCAAGGTGATGACCTCCGGTGGGGTGTTCTCGCTCGCCGACCCGATCCGGGTGCCGCAGTACTCCGCGGAGGAACTCGCGGCGGTCGTCGACGAAGCCGGTCGCCGCGGCAGCTACGTCGCCGCGCACGCCTATTCGCCGGAGGCGGTGCTGCACTCGATCGAGCACGGCGTCCGGTCGATCGAGCACGGCAACCTCATCGATGCCGCCACAGCGAGGCGCATGGCCGAGCGTTCGGCGTTCCTCGTTCCCACGCTGGCGGCGTACGACGCGATGGATCGGCGGGGAGCGGGGATCGGGCTGAACGCGATCTCGCTGGCGAAGAACGCGGAGGTGCTCTCGAAGGGGCAGGAGGCCGTGCGGCTGGCGCTCGCCGCGGGCGTGCGCGTCGGCTTCGGCAGCGATCTCATGGGGGAGCTCGAGGACGATCAGCTCTGCGGGGTGCGGCTGCAGGTGGAGGCCGCCGGCGCGGCGGAGACGCTGCGATCGATGACCCGAGTGAACGCCGAACTCCTCGGAGACCCCGCGCTGGGGCACCTCGGGGCCGGAGCGCACGGCGACGCCGTGCTGCTCTCGGCCGATCCGCTGGCCGACCCCGCGGCGCTCTGGGAGACGGAGGCCCGCCGCGCCGTGGTCCGGGCGGGGTGCGTGATCTGACGCTCTCGCGGCCCGGCCCGCGGGAGCGTCACGAAGGCGGGTCAGCGCAGCACGAAGCCGTCGCCCAGAGGGTCCCGCGGGTCGAGCACGAAGCAGTGCTCGCCGGTGCGGAACGCCGTGCCCGAGACGCAGGGGATCACGGCGGGGACGCCGTTGTCGCGCGGGGGCGCCGGCTCCCAGCCGGCCCGGAACACCGTGTCCACGATGGAACGGTGCTCCAGCGACTCGCCCGCTCGCAGCGTGCCGTCGTCGGCCAGCAGCGCCACGCGGGCTCCCGTGCCGGATCCGCACGGCGAGCGATCCACCTCCCCGTCGGCGAAGACGACGACGTTGCGCTGCACGGGGCCCGTCGCACCGCGGCCGAGATCGTCCCACAGGATCGTCCCGTACACACCGGAGAGCCGGGGGTCGTCGGCGTGCCGCGCCCCGGGCGAATCGTCGAGCGCGCGCTTGACCTCGCGGCCGAGCGCGATGAGCTCCGGGTAGTGCTCCGGAGACACCGAGAGCCCGAGATCCGACGCCCGCACCGAGGCGTAGATCGCCCCGCTGAAGCTGAGATCCGCGAGCACCCGCCCTCGGCCCGTCTCGACCGGGATCCCGCGAGCGATCACGTGCGAGGCCACGTTGCGGAACGTCGCCTGCACCAACTCGCCGCCGCGACGTTCGACGAGCGCGGACACCCGGCCGGAGGGCACGTCGATGCGCACCTCGGTCACTCCGTCGGGGTCGCTCTCGACGACCCCGGTGTCGGTGGCCCACACGCCGAGAGCGATGGTGCCGTGCCCGCAGGCCGTCGAGAAGCCGTCCTTGTGCCAGAAGAGCACGCCGAGGTGGGCGCCGTCGTCATCGGGCGGCACGAGGAAGCCGCCGTACATGTCGGCGTGCCCCCGGGGCTCCTGGCACAGCAGCCGGCGCAGGGCGTCGGCGCCGTCGCCGTCCGCGATCGCGGAGAGGCGGCGCTCCGCCACCGTGAGCCCCGTCGGGAGCGGTGGGCGCTCGTGGACGATGCGGAACGGCTCGCCCGCCGTGTGGTAGTCCGTGGCGGTGATCGGGTGCGTCGGAGAGTCGGCCATGGGGTTCCTCGGCGTGCTCAGGCGACCTTCGGCTGCTGCTGCGTGATGCAGTGGATGCCGCCGCCGCGGGCGAAGAGCGGCCGGGCGTCGATGCCGATCACCTCGCGGCCGGGGTAGATCTCGCGCAGCACCGCCAGGGCCCGGTCGTCGGCGGGGTCATCGAACGAGCAGGCGAGCACCGCGCCGTTGATGACGACGTGGTTGATGTAGCTGTAGTCGACGAAGCCCTCCTCGTCGCGCAGGGTCTCCGGTGCTGGCAGGTCGAGGATCTCGAAGCCGGCCGACGTATCGACGCGGTACTGCTCGGCGACGGCGCGGTTGGTCTTCGCGATGAGGTGATCCGGGTGCGATTCGGCGTCCTGGCGGTGCATCAGCAGCACGTCCGGCGTCGCGAACGCGGCGAGGATATCGGAGTGGCCACGGGTGCCGAAGGTGTCGTGGTCGCGCGTCAGACCCCGGGGCAGCCACATGGCGCTCGTCGTCCCGATGGTGCGCTCGAGCTCGGCCTCGACCCGCTCCCGCGTCCAGCCGGGGTTGCGGCCCGGGTCGAGCTGCACGGTCTTCGTGAGGATCACGCGCCCGGTGCCATCGACCTGGATGCCGCCTCCCTCGTTGGTCATCTCGGAGTTCACCAGCTCGGCTCCGGCGGCCTCCGCGACGATGCGGCCGATGTGCTGATCCCTGTCCCACTGCGCCCAGTCCTGCGCGCCCCAGCCGTTGAACACGAAGTCGACGGCGCCGAGCCGGCCGTCGTCCCCGATCACGAAGCTGGGCCCGATGTCGCGCATCCACGCGTCGTCGAGGGGCGCGGTGAGGCGGTCGATCTGCGCCGAGAGGTAGCTCGAGGCGATCTCCTCGTCGCCGGGGTTGACCACGACGGTCACCGGCTCGAACTCACTGGCGGCGTTGGCGACGGCCGCCCAGGTGGTGCGCGCCTCCTCGACCTCGGCCTCGGTCTCGCCGAGGGTGTACCCGCTCGTCGGCCACGCGAGCCACAGCCGATCCTGCTCGTGCCCCTCGATGGGCATGCGCCACGTCGTCATCCGATGCTCCTCACGGTCGTGCCTGGTGGGTTGAGCGCCAGTCTACTGGTAGCCCGACCAATAGACGCGCCGCCCGATACCGTTCCGCCCCGCCCGCCCGGAGAGGGGGAAGCGCGATTTTCTCCACCCGTGGGCGTTCCGGGGTTATGATGTGCAGCATGAACGAGGCAGTGAGAGCGGCGGTTCAGAAGTACGTCGACGGCTGCGCCGCGGCCGATCCGGATCTGGTGCGCGATGCCTTCGACGAGCACGCGGTCATGTGGGGGTTCCTCGGCCCCGACTATGTGACCATGAGCGGCGCCGACTTCGCGTCCGACGTGGTGGCCGCGGCGCAGCCCGCCGGCCCCGAGTACACCTGCGACATCCACGGCATCGAGGTGACGGGCGACGTCGCCCGGGCCGTGCTCGACGAGAGGGGCTTCCTCGGCGCCGACTTCCGCAACCTCTTCGGGCTGGTCCGCCGCGACGGCGTGTGGCGCATCACCAGCAAGGTCTTCACCACCGTCGGATAGCCCCGGTTCCGCGCCGACCTCGCGCCGGTCTCACGGAGCGCCCCGCCGGCCGCGGAGGAGGAGTCCGCCTGCGCAGGGTGCTCCGCGATCGCCTCCTGCGCTCCGGCGCGCCGCGCGGCCGGCGGAGCGGTCCCGTCCGATCGTGATGCAGTGCGATCCGAATAATTCATTCATATTTGCATGAATTTGAGCGTATTTATCGAATCGTCACCGATAGAGTCATTGAAATACTTGCCTGAAAAAACATCTATATGTAGGTTGTATTTCGTGTTCCCGAAGTCGGGAGCGCGTTCCATCGGTGGAGTACAAGGGAGTACCAGCGACCATGTCACACAACAGCACCGTCGTGGAGCACGACGAGGACGCCGCCCATCTCGCGTCACTCGGCTACTCGTACGACACGACCTTCAAGCGCGAGATGAGCTTCTGGGGCAACGTCTCGCTCGGGTTCACCTACCTCTCGCCCATCGCGGGCGTCTACTCGATGTTCGCGATCTCGCTCGGCCAGGCGGGACCGCCCATGGCCTGGGCGCTCATCATCGCACTCGCGGGGCAGTTCCTCGTCGCGCTCATCTTCGGCGAAGTGGTCTCCAACTACCCTGTGGCCGGCGGCGTCTACCCCTGGTCGCGCCGTCTCTGGGGGCGCAAGTGGGCGTGGATGAACGGCTGGATCTACGTGGTCGCCCTGGTCGGCACGCTCGCCGCGGTGGCGTACGGCGCAGCACCGTTCGTGGCCTCGATCTTCGGCCGCAGTCTCGATGCGGGCGGCACCGTGCTCGTGGCGCTGGGCACTCTCGTCATAGCCACGTTCCTCAATTTCTCGGGAACGAGGGTGCTGAGTATCGCCGCGACCGTCGGTCTCATCGCCGAGATGGTCGGCGCGGTCGGGATCAGCCTCTACCTGCTGCTCTTCCATCGCCAGCAGGACTGGTCTGTGGTCTTCGACAATCAGGGGATCGGCGACGACGCGGCCGGGGGCTACCTGGGTGCGTTCGCGGCGGCGGCCCTCATCGGCATGTTCGCATACTACGGATTCGAGGCGAACGGGGACGTGGCGGAGGAGATCAAGGACCCGGGCCGTAAAGTGCCGAAGGCGATGCGCATGACGCTCTACATCGGCGGCTTCGCCGCGAACGTGCTCGTGTTCTCGCTCGTGTTCGCGGTGCCCGACTTCGCCGCGGTGGCGAGCGGCGAGGTGGCCGATCCGATCGGCGAGGCGCTGCAGAACGCCTTCGGCCCGGTGTTCCCCTTGGTCATGCTCGTCGTGGTGATCGCGTTCATCTCGTGCATCACAAGCCTGCAGGCCGCCGCGAGCCGCCTCGTGTACTCGATGGCCCGCGACGGGTTCCTGCCCGCTTCGGGTTTTCTCGCCCGCTTCAACGAGAAGCGCCACGTGCCGAGCAGTGCGCTGCTCACCGCCGCTTTCTTCCCCGCCGCGGTGGTGGTGCTCTCGTTGCTGCTCGAGGACGCGCTCACCGCGATGGTCGGCTTCGGCACCGTCGGCATCTACATCGGCTTCCAGATGGTGGTGCTCGCCGCGCTGCGCGCCCGTCTGATGGGATGGAGGCCCGCGGGCAAGTTCCGCCTCGGGGCCTGGGCGTACCCGGTCAACGTGCTCGCGCTGGTGTGGGGCATCGCGGCGGTGCTCAACATCCTGTGGCCGCGCCCCACGGGCGGCGGCTGGGCCGAGGACTACCTGCTGATCATGACAACCGTAGGCGTGATCGTGGTCGGCTGGGTCTACATGCTCGCCTCGAAGGCGTACGCGAAAGGCGACGCTCCGGCCGGCGACGCGAGCGGGCCGGTCGAGGTCGTGGGCTGACGCGGCCCCGCCGATTCACCGCTCGGGAGTCTTGTCGTGCCGCTCCGCATGGACACGGTGCGACGGGGCTCCCGCGCACCCGCCGCAGTCGAAAGGATCCCCGATGACCGACCTCGCGGTCGACCCGACCCCCTTTCTCGCCGTGGGCGACGAGGATCCGGGCGGTCCGCTGATCAGGATGGTGGTGTCGCTCACCTTCCCCGGAATGGACCGGCGCTCGCAGCGGCTGCAGGACGAGTTCACCCGGATCGCGTTCGACGCCGTTCGCGCGGCGGGCGGGCGGCCGCGAATCGTGGATTCTGCGGCGGATCGCCTGGCGCCCGGGGACGAGGTCTTCGAGGCTGCGGGCGGCGTCGTGTTCCTCGGCGGCGGCGACGTCGACCCGGACTGCTACGGCTACGGCGGCGCCCCGCCCGAGAACCTCTACGGCGTGGATCGCCGGGCCGACGACCACTGCATCGGCTTGATCCGCGAGGCGGCGCAGCGGGATCTGCCCACGCTCGCGATCTGCCGCGGCTCGCAACTGCTCAACGTCGCGTTCGGCGGCACGCTGATCCCCGACATCGAGAACTGGCCGCTCCACAGGGGCGGGCGGGGGGAGCCGCTCTTCATCGACGAGGAGGTGCTGCTCGAGGCCGGCTCGGAGATCGCGCGGATCTTCGGCCGCACGCGTGCGGCCGTGCGCAACGGGCACCATCAGGCCGTCGACGCGGTGGGGGCGGATCTGCGCGGGATCGCCCGCGCCCGCGACGGCATCGTTGAGGCGACGCAGCACCGCGACGCGACCTGGATGATCGGCGTGCAGTGGCACCCCGAGGAACCCGACGCCGATCCGCGCGACCGGGCCCTGCTCTTCGGCGAGCTGGTGAAGCGCGCCTCGGCCTGATTCCGCATGCCGACGAGAGGGTCCCCTGCCGGGGCGTCGGCCGGGGACCGCCGTCCGCTCGAGAGGGCTTATACCCTCGCCGAGGCCGCCTCGAGCACGCCGGGCAGCCACTCGAGTGCGACGTCGCTGCCCATGTCCCACGAGGAGGCGTCGTGGCGGCCGTAGTCGCCCACTCGCTCGGCGCCCTGCTGCGCGAAACGGCGGTCGATGTGCTCGCTGCCCCGGCTGTACGTCTCCTCGTAGAAGGTGTCGCCGAGGCCGAACATGGCGTAGCGCACGCCGGTGAGGTCGGGGAGCGCGTCGTCGAAGGCCTCGGCGAAGGGGATCGCCGTGTTGGGCAGATCGCCCTCGCCGTGGGTGGAGCACACCACGAGATAGAGGCGATCGGGGGTGAGGACGGCCGGATCGAAGTCCTGCAGGTCGAAGACCTCGACGTCGTCGTGGGTCTCGCGCAGCTTCGCGCCGAGATCTTCGGCGATGAGCTCGGAGTTGCCGGATTCGGTGCCGTAGAGAACCGTGAACTTCACAGCTGGCTTCCTCTCTGATGGAGCGTTGCGCTCGAGGTTCGGGGGTCTTCCGCGGTCGCGCCGCGGGCGACGGCGACCATGAGCTCGTGGTCGGGGAGCTTGTGCCTGACGCGGCCCGAGTGTGCGATGGATCGCTCGTGCTCGTCGAGCCGGAGCCACTGCTCGTAGCCGATCGCGCGATCCCGCACCTCCGAGGGGAGTCCGTCGAAGCCGGGTGCGGACGAGGAGGCGGAGAGCGAGCCGTCGACCAGGTCGGCGGCGATCTCGTCGGCGACCGCCCTGGCGCAGGCCCGGTTCTCGGGTATGGCCCCGCGCGGCCCGCGCTTGGCCCAGCCGGTGCGGTAGAGGCCGGGCTCGATGCGGCCGGACTCCGCGCCCTCGGCCGTGAGCGCCGCGAGCGCGTGATCGCGTTGCGTCGCGAAGCCGATGGCCGTGATCACCGAGGTGGCGGGCACCGCGACGACCTCGTCGTCGGCTGCGAACTCGACCGCCTCGACGCGGCGGTCTCCTCGCACGCGCAGCGGGATGAGGCCGAATCGCAGGGTGACCTCGGGGCCGTCGAAGCGGGCCCGCTCGGGAGCGACCATCTCGGAGATGGCCGAGACTCGGCCGGCGGCGACGCGGGCGAGCCGTGCCGCGGCGCCGGGTGCGACGGGATCCGGCGAGCTGTAGACGGCGCGGGGGAGCGTCGCGAGCTCCTTGAGCATCTGCGGGTCCCCCTTGGAGTCGGGAGCGGCGGACCGGCTGACGAGGGTGACGCGCTCGGCGGGGGCGGCGAGGTAGGAGTCGAGCGCCGCGTCCGCGACGTCGCTGCCCTCGTAGTCGGCGCGGCCCTTCACGAGGAAGCGCAGCACGTCGAGGGCGACATTGCCGCCGCCGATGATCACGACGTCGGATCCGAGTTCGGGCAGTGCGGCGCCCTCGTCGGGGTGGGCGTTGAGGGCGCGGGTGATCGCCCCGGCGCCGATCACGCCGGGCAGTTCGGCGCCGGGAACGCCGAGCTCGCGGTCGGCGCTGAGGCCCGTGGCGATCACCACGGCGTCGAAGAGATCGCGCAGCTCGTCGAGGGAGACGTCCCGGCCCACCTCGATGCCGCCGGCGAAGCGCACGGCGTCGTGCTGGAAGAGGCGGTCGAACTGCCGGGTGATGGCCTTCGTGTGCTGGTGGTCGGCGGCGACGCCGTACCGAACGAGTCCGAAGGGCGAGGCGAGGCGGTCGAGGATCGCGATCTCGCAGTCGGGCGCGACGCGCAGCAGCGACTGAGCGAGGTAGCAGCCCGAGGGGCCGCTGCCGATCACGGCGATCTTCGGGGTCGTGGGTGACGACATCGCAGCTCCTTCGCGTTGCGCCGAGGCGGTTGAGCGGCGGCGGACGCTCCGCCGCGATCCGGCGCCTCGGCGCGTTCCGGTCGATGCACCCAGTGTATCCATAAAAGATAATTATGTGAATGTTTTTGAGCGATATTCACACATTAGTCCTAAACTAACCCTGAAATGCTTGCGATATAAATCATTCATAGGTAACTTATTTACCACCGGCCGCTCGCGAAATCGAGCGGAGACAGAATTCGACGAGGGAGTACGAATGACCGGACAGGCGACCCAGGAGGACGTGCCGTATCTCGACACCGCCTCGACCGACTTCGCCATGAACTCCGAGGCGGTGCGCGACGCCCGCGCGCGCAGCTGGTACGCGAAGACCAACTACGGCTACGGCGTGCTGCGATACCGGGAGGTCACCGAGCTGCTGAAGCACCCGAGCCTGGGCCAGGGCAGCGCGAGGTGGCCGGATCACCACGGCGTGCACTCCGGCATCTTCTACGAGTGGTGGGCGAAGAACCTGCTCGTGCTCGAGGGCGAGGAGCACCACCGCATCCGACGCCTGCTCAACCCGGCGTTCTCGCCCGGGGTGGCGCGCAGGCTCGAGCCAGAGTTCGCCGCGATCGCGGAAGAGCTCATCGAGGGCATGAAGCAGAAGCACGCCCGCGGCGAGCAGGTCGAGTTCGTCGCCGACTTCTCGGAACCCTTCGCCACCCGCGCGCTCTGCGCCATGATGGGCCTCGACCACGAGCACTGGCCATTCATCGCCTCGCGCGCCAACACGGTCGGCTACGCGCTCAGCATCACCATCAAGCAGGACATCGAGCGCATCGACGAGGCCGTTCGCGAGCTCTACGACTTCGTCGATCGCCTCGTCGACGAGCGCCGCGAGCGCCCCGGTGACGACGTGGTCTCCCGCCTCGTGCAGTTCTCGCAGGCCGGCGACAAGCTGAGCGACGCCGAACTGCGCAACGCCCTCGTGCTCATGCTGTTCGGCGGCATGGACACCACACGCAACCAGATCGGCCTGCTGCTGCAGACCTTCATGCGCAACCCGGAGCAGTGGGAACTGCTGGCTCGGGATCCCGAGAGGTACGCCAAGCCCGCCCTCGAAGAGGGGCTGCGCGTCAATCCCACCACCCGGTGGGTGACTCGCGAGGCCCACGAGGACTTCGAGTTCCACGGACTCGAGATCGAGAAGGGCACCACGGTGCACCTCTTCACCATGTCGAGCGGCACCGATCCCGAGGCGTTCCCCGACCCCGAGATCGACCTCAACGCGGGCAGCGGGCCGGGCAGTGAGAAGCGCAAGCAGCACCACACCTTCGGCGGCGGCATCCACCACTGCCTCGGGCACTACATCGCCCGCGCCGACATGAGCGTCGCGCTGCCGCTGCTGGCCCAGGCCTTCACGAACATCTCCTGCCCCGGCGGCGACGAGTGGCTGCCCGACTCCGGCAACCACGGCCCCGTGCGCCTGCCCATCGACTTCACCGTGCGCTGACGTTCCGCGGGCACCAGACCTTCCACAGACGAAAGGAACCACATGTCCGACCTCAAGACGGGAGGGCGCTTCGGCGCCGCCCTGCGCGAGATCCTCGCCGACGACACGGCGTTCTCGCGGCATCGGGAGGCGAATCTCCGGCCCGAGACCGTGCGGGCGCTCGGCGAGCGGATCCGCGAGACCGGCGTCAGGTACATCTACTACATGCTCCCCACCCTCGGCAGCCGCACGGTCGCCAAGGTGGTGCCGGCCGATCTGTTCGAGCGCATGCTGCGCAAGGGCATCGCCTTCCACCGCACCGCGCTCACCGACCTGCAAACGAGCCGCGGGGGCGAGCTGATCGGCGGGGGCGTCGACGCCCACGAGTTCTGGGGGCTGCCCGAGCCCGAGACCTTCCAAGTGCTGCCCTGGGATCCCGAGGTCGGCCGCATCTTCTGCACCGCCTACGATCCGCCGCACCTCGGCGAGGACGGAGGACGCCTCGTCGCGCTCGACACGCGCGCGCTCTTCAAGGCCGCCCACCGCGGCTTCACCGAGCGCACGGGGCTCGAGCTGCGCAGCGGCCTCGAGCCGGAGATGACCTGGACCGGCCCCGGCATCGAAGTCGTCGCCAAGGAGGATCAGAGCCCCGCCTACCAGGTCGAGAACCTCGAGAAGATGCGTCCCGTCTTCAAGCGGGTGATCAGCTACGGCCGCGCGCTCGACTTCACCATGATCCAGGGCGACTACGAGGACGACGGACAGATCGAGCTCAACTGGGACTACGACCGCGCCGACCGCACCGCCGAGCGCATGACCGCCTACCGCCAGATCTGCAAGCAGGTGGCCCGCGAGCTCGGCCTCGAGGCCAGCTTCATGGCGAAGCCCTACAACGGCAAGATGGGCAACGGCTGCCACCACAACCTCAGCCTGTGGCGCGTCGCCGACGACGGCTCGGCCGAGAATGTGATCGAGGACGGACGCGTCGAGCTGCACGCCACCGAGACGGCGCGGCACGCGATCGCCGGTATGCTGCTGCACGCCCCCGGATCGATGCTCGTGATGGCCTCCACCGTCAACTCCTACAAGCGCTACTGGGACGCCGGGCAGTTCGCCCCGTCGGGCGCCGACTGGGGCCTGGACACCCGGGGCGTCGCGATCCGCGTCTCCGCGAACGGCCGCATGGAGTACCGCCTGCCCGATGCGAGCGTGAACCCCTACCTCTCTCACCTCTACCTGCTCGCGGCCATCGAGCACGGCCTCGAGGCGCGGTTGGAGCCGGGCGATCCCGGGCAGCCGAGCGAGGCGCTGCAGGGCGTCGTCGTGCCCAACACGCTCGGCATGGCCATCGATTCGTTCGAGGCCGACGAGTACCTCATGGGTGCGATGCCCGAGGAGCTCACGCGCATCTTCCTGCAGCTCAAGCGCGACGAGTGGGCGCGCTACTGCGGGATCATCACGCAGTGGGAGTTCGATCAGTACTGGGAGGCGATCCCGTGACCGCCGCGTACGCCGACGGGCGGACCATCCGCCTCGCGTGCATCGACTCGGAGGCCACGCCGCTCTTCTCGAAGAGTCCCGACGGCCGCACCCGCGGGGGCTACGAGCCCGAGGCGGCCGCGCTCGTGATGTCGCGGCTCGCCGGTGGAGCCGCCGACATCGAGTGGGTGATGGTGCCCTGGGAGGAGATGATCCCCTCGGTGCGCCGAGGCGACGCCGACGCCGTGTGGTGCGGCCAGGGCATCACCCCCGAGCGCTCCGCGCAGGTCGACTTCACGCGGCCCTACGCCGTGTTCAACGAGACCCTCGTCGTGCGATCAGGCGATCCCGCCCGCTCGCCCGAGCGGCTCGCGGGCTACCGGATCGGCGCGATCGCGGGCTCCACCAACATGAAGCTCGCCGAGACCTTTCCCGGCGTCGAGCTCGTGGGCTTCGGCGCGAGCGACGACGTCTTCGGCGACATGATCGAGGCGACCCGCTCGGGCGCGATCGACGGCTTCGTGGACGACGACGTGGTGATGATCCCGCTCGCCCGGGAGAACCACGACCTCGCGGAGGCGTTCACCGTGCAGACGCGCAATCGCTGGGGCGTCGGCGTCGCGCCGGGCGACGACCGGCTGCGCGAGGAGATCGATCGCGCGATCGAGCAAGTCGTCGCCGACGGCTCGCTCGAGGCGGTCTGGCGCAGGTGGATGCCGCTGCTCGCCTTCCCGCTCGCGAGCGGGGCGTAGATGGGCGCGCTCCGCGGCGACCGCGTGCCGCGCATCGGGGTCACGGGCATGTGGTCGAAGCAGATCCGCGGCCTGCGCTTCGACGGCAGTGCGGTCGCGGCGGCGGTGCTGCGCTCGGTGATCCGCGCGGGCGGAGAGCCGCTCGCCCTGTTCGCCGAGAGCGTGATGCAGCCCGAGGAGCGGCTGCGCGGCCTCGACGCGCTGCTCGTGCCGGGCGGGTCGGACGTCGATCCGCGCCGCTACGGGCAGCGGCCCCTCGAGGCGACCTCGCCCGCCGACTTCGCTGCGCAGGACGGCTTCGAGGCCGGGATGATGGCGGCCGCGATCCGGATCGGCCTGCCGACGCTCGCGATCTGCCGCGGATTCCAGTTGCTGAACGTCGAGCACGGCGGCACGCTGGTGCAGGATCTCGACGCCCACAGCGTGCACCGCGACGCGGTGCACGCTGTGGGCGTCGATCCCGGATCGGCGCTCGCCGCGGCGAGCGGCGCCTCGGAGCTGTCGGTGTCGTCCTATCATCATCAGGCGATCGACCGCGTCGGGGAGGGGCTCCGCGTCACCGGGCGCGCGCCCGACGGGGTCGTCGAGGCGCTCGAGCATCCCTCCGCACCGCTGATCGCGGTGCAGTGGCACCCCGAGGACGGCGCGGGCGAGGACGAGCGGCAGCACGCCCTCTTCGTCTGGCTCGTCGACGAGGCACGGGCGAGAATGGCATGAACCCGCGACGGCATCGCGCGCGAGCGCACCGACCCGGGCATGAGGGAACGACACGCGAGGGGAGAACGGGATGACCGGCGCACGAGTGCTCGTGGTCGAGCACCAGGGCAACGCCGGCCTGGGGCAGCTGTCCGATCGGCTGACCCGGAGCGGACTGCGGCTCGACACCGTCGGACCGGACGCGGGAGCCTCCGTGCCCGACTCGCTCGACGGCTACGACGCCCTGATCGTGCTGGGCGGAGCCACGGGCCCGACCGACGACGACGCCGCGCCCTGGCTGCCCGCGACGCGCAGGCTGCTCGCCGGCGGAGCGGAGCTGGGCGTGCCCACGCTCGGCATCTGCCTCGGCGCGCAGCTGCTCGCGACGGCGACCGGCGGCCGCGTGCGCGCGATGCCGGACGGCCCGGAGGTGGGGCTCTGCGACGTCGACTTCGGTTCGGCCGCGGCGACCGATCCGCTCTTCAGCGGACTCGCCGGCCGCTCGGCGCCGGCCGTGCAGTGGCACTGGCTCGAGGCCGACCGGCTGCCCGCGGGGGCCCGCGTGCTCGCCTCGAGCCCCGCCTGTCGCAACCAGGCCTTCCGGATCGGCGACGCAGCGTGGGGCGTGCAGTTCCATCTCGAGGCGCTCGGGGCGACCGCGCAGGACTGGGTCGACGAGGATCGGCGGAGCCTCGACGAACTCGGGCTCGACGGGGCCGCGCTCGTGCGCGAGGTGCGCGACGCCGAGCCGCGGCTGGGCGCGGTGTGGCTGCCGATCGCCGACCGCTTCGCAGACATCGCGAAGCGGCCGGCCGGCCGGCCGGATCAGCCGACGGCGCGGTAGAGCAGCTCCACCTCGGCGCCCTCGGGGCCGAGCCGCCTGCGGGTGAAGCCGTCGAGCGCGTCGGGCACGAACAGCCCGGGCAGCAGCCGCGAGGAGTTGCCGACCAGCACGTTGCCGTGGCGGCCCACCAGGGCCATCTCGACACCGCTCCGCTGCAGCACGGGCAGCAGTTCCGTCTCGAGATCGGCCACCTGGAGGTCGTTGCCGACGGCGCCCACGCGCACGCCGTCGACGGCGGCCGGAACGGTGAGGGTGAGCACGTACGCCTCGACGCCGAGGTAGTCGATGTAGGGGCCCACGAGCGCGGGGACGCCATCCTGGAACGCTCGGGTGAACCACTCGTGGTGCTCGTAGTCGTAGTAGCGGTCGGCGCCGGGCACCACCCCGAAGGAGTAGCGGGCGAAGCGCGACTCGTCCTCGCGCACCCACCACTCCAGGTGTCCGCGCTCGAAGCTGAGCGCGGAGCGCGCGAAGATTAGACCGCAACCGTCGACGACCGCATTGTCGGCCAGGTAGCGCACCGCGAGCGCGCGCAGACGCCGGCGCACGGACTCGCCGAGGTCGAGCCGCGCCGACTCGTCGAGCCTCAGCAGCGCGATGAAGTCCTCGGCCAGCTTCTCGAGGTGGGAGAAGCGGTCGTCCAGCCACTCGTCGATGGTCGCGATGACCGCCGAGACCTCCGCCGTCGTCATCGCGCGGCTCCCGCGCCGTCCTCGTCGAGGGCGAGCTTGCCGTCGATGATGAGCCGCATGTTCCCCCTGACGTGCTGGACGGCGAGGCGCTCCGCCTCGTCCGCCTGCTGCTGCTCGATCGCCATCACGATCGCGAGGTGCTCGGTGAAGGCCTGCTGCACCGAGGCGCGGCAGATCTCGTCGCACCACAGGAACGGCGACAGCTCGGAGTGCAGCCGCTGCTCACCCGAGAGCAGGCGCCTGGAGTGGCTGAGCACGGCGATCTCGAAGTGGAAACGGCTGTCGGCCAGCGAGCGCTCCCGCGCGTTGCGTCCCTCGCGGGCCTCGAACGCGAACTCGGCGAGCCGGGTGCGCAGGCCGGGCTGCGTGCGCTCCGCCGCAAGCCGAGCGGCCATGCCCGAGACGGCGGCGTGCTCGTCGAAGAAGTCCCGCAGGGCGACGAGGCTCGTACGCGCGAGCGAGGAGCGCAGCTCCTGCGGCGACGGGAACGGCGCCTGCGCCACGAAGGTGCCCCCGTTACGCCCCCGCCGCGTCTCCACGATGCCCTGGGCGCGCAGCTCCGCGAGGGCTTTGCGCAGGGTCGCCACCGCGACCCCGAACTGGTTCGCGAGCTCGGTTTCGACGGGCAGGCGCTCGCCGACCGTCAGCACGCCCATCGAGATCGCCGCGGCGATCCGCTGAGCGATCCCGCCGACGCTCGGGCCTGCGGGATCCCTCTCGCCGTGCTGCGGGGAATGCCCCAACGGGGGGTTCTGCAAGCGCGCCCCCTCAGGACTTGTCGTCGAAGCGCAGCGCCCGCGCGATGAGCGCCTCCTGTTCGACGGCGTGCACCTTGGCCGATCCCGTCGAGGGAGCGGCGGATGCGGCGCGCGAGACCACGCGCATGCGGTCGTTCGCCAGGTGCTTCGACAGCTCGAGCGAGATGAACGGCCAGGCGCCCTGGTTCTCGGGCTCGTCCTGCACCCACACCAGCTCGGCGCCCCCGTACTGCGCCAGCACCCGGCCGATCTGGGCACCGGGGATGGGGTAGAACTGCTCGACCCGCACCAGGGCGATGCGCGGGTCGGGGCGCTTCTCGAGCGCCGTGCGCAGGTCGTAGTAGACCTTGCCGGAGACGAGGAGCACCCGCTCGACGCCCTGCCGGTGCTCGACGCTCGGATCGTCGATCACCGGCTGGAAGGTGCCGGTGGTGAAATCCTCGACCGGGGAGGTCGCGCCCCGCAGACGCAGCATCGACTTCGGCGTGAAGACGATGAGCGGCTTGCGGGGGCGGGCGTAGGCCTGGCGGCGCAGCAGGTGGAAGTAGTTCGCGGGCGTCGACGGCCGGGCGACGATCATGTTGTCCTCGGCGCACAGCTGCAGGTAGCGCTCGATGCGGGCCGAGGAGTGGTCGGGGCCCTGGCCCTCGTAGCCGTGCGGCAGCAGCAGCACAACCGAGGACTGCTGGCCCCACTTCTGCTCGGCGGCGGCGATGTACTCGTCGATCACCGCCTGCGCGGTGTTGGCGAAGTCGCCGAACTGCGCCTCCCACAGCACGAGCGCGTCCTCCCGCTGCAGCGAGTAGCCGTACTCGAACGCGAGGGCGGCGTACTCCGAGAGCAGCGAGTCGTAGATCCAGAACCGCGCCTGCTCCTCGGAGAGGTTGAGCAGCGGGATCCACTCCTGGCCGTTCGCCCGGTCGTGGAAGACCGCGTGCCGCTGCGCGAAGGTGCCGCGGCGCGCGTCCTGCCCGACGAAGCGCACGGCGGTGCCCTCGACGAGGAGCGAGCCCAGCGCCAGCAGCTCGCCGAAGCCCCAGTCGATGCCGCCCTCGCGGCTCATCTCGAAGCGCTTGTTGAGCAGCTGCTGCAGCTTCTGGTGCACCGTGAAGCCGTCGGGCTTGTTGGCGAAGGCGTCGCCGACCCGCTCGATCACGCTGCGATCCACCGCGGTCTCGAGCGGGGCGGGGCCGGGCCCCCCGGCCTCGGCGACCTCGCCGATGCCGCTCGTGTCGATGATCGGGATCGAGCCGGTCTGCGCCGCGTGCGTCTCCTGGAAGGCTCGCTCCAGGCGATCCTGGAAGTCCTGCTTCGCCTTCTCGTACTCCTCCTCGGTGATGTCGCCGCGACCGACGAGCGCGCTCGTGTACAGGCGACGGGTGGAGCGCTTGGCCTCGATGAGGTCGGTCATGAGGGGCTGGGTCATCGAGGGGTCGTCGCCCTCGTTGTGGCCGCGGCGACGGTAGCACACGAGGTCGACGATGACGTCGATGTGGAAGCGCTGGCGGAACTCGTAGGCGAGCTTCGCGACGCGCACCACCGATTCGGGATCGTCGCCGTTCACGTGGAAGATGGGCGCCTGCACCACCTTGCCCACCTCGGACGAGTAGATGCCCGAGCGCGAATCGAGCGGCAGCGTGGTGAAGCCGACCTGGTTGTTGATGATGATGTGGATCGTGCCGCCCGTGCGGTAGCCGCGCAGCTGCGACATCTGCAGCGTCTCGTAGACGATGCCCTGCCCGGCCATCGCGGCGTCGCCGTGGATGAGGACCGGCAGAGTGGTGAAGGATCCGATGGGCTTCAGATCCTGCTTGGCGCGCACGATGCCCTCGAGCACGCCGTCGACGGTCTCGAGGTGCGACGGGTTGGCGGCGAGGTGGATCGGCACCTGCGTGCTGTTCGGGGCGGTGAAGACTCCGGAGGTGCCGAGGTGGTACTTGACGTCGCCCGATCCGCCCTTCTGCGCTTGGGCCCCCTCGAACTCGCGGAAGATCTGGCCGTAGGTCTTGCCCGCGATGTTCGAGAGCACGTTGAGACGGCCGCGGTGGGCCATGCCGATGTCCACGCTGTCGACGCCGTCCTCGGCCGCGTCGATGAGCATCGCGTCGAGCAGCGGGATCACCGACTCGCTGCCCTCGAGACTGAAGCGCTTCTGGCCGACGTACTTCGTCTGCAGGAAGGTCTCGAAGGCCTCGGCCTCGTTGAGCTTCTCGAGGATGCGCATCTGCTCGTCGTGGCTCGGCTTGGCGTACGGCACCTCCAGCTGCTCGCGCAGCCACAGGCGCTGCGCCGGATCCTGGATGTGCATGTACTCGATGCCGATCTTGCGGCAGTAGGAATCGCGCAGCACGCCGAGGATGTCGCGCAGCTTCATGGCGCGCTTGCCGCCGATGCCGCCGGTCACGAACTCGCGGTCGAGGTCCCAGAAGGTGAGGCCGTGGGACTCGATCTCGAGGTCGGGGTGGGTGCGCTGCTGGTACTCGAGCGGGTCGATGTCGGCCATCATGTGCCCGCGCACGCGGAAGGAGTTGATGAGCTCCTGCACGCGAGCCGTCTTGTCGACGGCGCCCGAGATGTCGACGTGGATGTCAGAGGCCCACTGCACGGGCTTGTAGGGGATGCGCAGCGCGGCGAAGATCTCCTCGTAGAACCGATGACCGCCGATCAGCCGCTCGTGCACGAGCTTGAGGAACTCGCCCGACCCGGCGCCCTGGATGACGCGGTGGTCGTAGGTGCTCGTGAGCGTGATGGTCTTGCCGATGCCGAGATTGGTCAGCACCTCCTGGGAGGCCCCCTGGAACTCGGCGGGGTACTCGAGCGCGCCCGCTCCGATGATGCAGCCCTGTCCCTGCATGAGGCGGGGCACCGAGTGCACGGTGCCGATGCCGCCCGGGTTGGTGAGCGAGAGGGTGGTGCCCTGGAAATCGGTCGCGGTGAGCTTGTTGTCGCGGGTGCGCTTCACCAGGTCCTCGTAGGCGGCGAGGTACTCGTTGAAGTCGAGCCTCTCGGCGTGCTTGATCGAGGGGACCATGAGCGAGCGGGTGCCGTCGGGCTTGGGCACGTCGATCGCGATCCCGAGGCCCACGTGCGCGTGGGCGACGACGGAGGGCTTGCCGTCGATCTCGGCGTAGGAGACGTTCTGGCTGGGGAACTCCTTGAGCGACTGGATCAGCGCCCAGCCGATGAGGTGGGTGAAGGAGACCTTGCCGCCGCGACTGCGGCGCAGGTGGTTGTTGATGACGATGCGGTTGTCGATGAGCAGCTTGGCCGGAATGGTGCGCACGCTGGTGGCGGTGGGCACGGTGAGGCTCTGATCCATGTTCTTGGAGAGCGTGCGGGCCATGCCCCTGAGCGGCGTGACGGCGTCCTCCTGCGAGTCCACCGCGTCGGCGCGGGGTGCGGTGTGCGGGGCGTCGGCGGGGATCGGCGTCTCGCGGGGGGCCGCGTTGGTGGTGCGCGCCGGCTGGGCGGGGGTGGTGATGGGGGTGGTCGATGGGCCCACGGCCACCGCGGGCTGGCCCTGGGCGGGCGTCGGGGCGGAGGGGGCGGCCGACGCCCCGTACTGCTCGAGCACCGGCCACCACGAGCGATCCACCGAATTCTTGTCGACCTGATACTGCTTCCACAGCTCATCGACGAGCCACTCGTTCGCACCGAAATCTTCTGCGGGACCAGCCTGTCCGGTGGTCTCCGTTCGCTCCGCCAAAGCGACGTCCTCTCGTCTCATGCCTGGGTGAGGCAATCGTGTAGTAGCCGGGTGGGGCTCCATAGCCGTACCTCGAACAAGCCTACGCCTTTCGACGTGATCGTGCGGTAATACTCCCAGCAGAATCTGCGGCCCGGCCTGCTAGTGTGGAATACGCTATGGACGCAGACTCTCGAAGACCGGCAGACCCCCCGAGTACCGGCCGCGCTGAGGCGCGGCACCCCGCATCCAATGGGAGCTGTCGGTGAACGACTGGCTCCTCCTCCTCACCGGTATCCTGCTCACCGTCGGCACGGGCATCTTCGTGGCCGCCGAGTTCTCGCTCGTGGCGCTCGACCGTCAGGATCTCGAACGGCGCAGGTCCGCCGGCGAACGCGGTCTCGACCGCGTGATCCGCGGCCTCTCGATCACCTCGACCCACCTGTCCAGCGCGCAGCTGGGCATCACGCTCACCACGCTGCTCACGGGCTACACGCTCGAACCCGCCATCAGCGGCTTCCTGGACGGGCCGCTCGGCGCGCTCGGCGTCCCCGACGAGCTGCGGCGCGCCATCAGCGCCCCGATCGCGATGGCGCTGGCCACCGTCTTCTCGATGATCGTGGGCGAGCTGGTGCCCAAGAACTTCGCGCTGTCGAAGCCCCTGGCCACCGCCCGGATCGTGATGCCGGCGCAGGGGGCCTTCACCGCGACCTTCAAGCCCGCGATCCTCGGGCTGAACGGCAGCGCGAACGGGATCCTCCGCTCCATCGGCATCGAGCCGAAGGAGGAGCTCTCGGGCACGCGGTCGGCGGAGGAGCTCTCGTCGCTCGTGCGCCACTCGGCGAGCGCGGGACTGCTCGAGGCAGACACGGCGACGCTGCTTGACCGCACACTGCGCTTCGCCGAGCTCACGGCCGCCGACGTGATGACGCCGCGGCTCAAGGTCGAGAGCCTGCAGCGGCTCGAGCCGGCGCAGGCGGTGCTCGAGCTGTCGGGCCGCACCGGGTTCTCGCGGTTTCCGGTGATCGACGAGGACCGCGACGACGTCGTCGGCGTCGTGCACGTGAAGCAGGCCGTGGCCGTCCCCCGCGCGAAGCGCGCGGAGGTGCCGGTGGCTGCGCTCGCCGAAGACCTGGTGCGCGTGCCCGAGACCATGCGGCTCGACCAGCTGCTCGAGGAGCTGCGCTCCACCGGCTTCCAGCTGGCCATCGTGGTCGACGAGTACGGAGGCACCGCGGGCATCGTGACGCTCGAGGACCTGGTCGAGGAGATCGTGGGCGAGGTGGCCGACGAGCACGACCGCGCGGCGGCCGGCGTGGTGGGCACCGCCGAGGAGATGACCTTCCCCGCCGACCTGCGACCCGACGAGGTGCGCGACCAGACCGGCATCGCGATCCCCGACAGCGATGAGTACGACACCGTTGCGGGCTTCGTGCTGCGCGAGTTCGGCCGCATCCCGCAGCGGGGCGACGAGACGCGGCTCGCCGACGGCGGCATCCTGCGCGTCGAGCGCATGGATGGGCGCCGCATCGCCCGCCTGCGCTACACGAGCGCGCCGCTGCCCGAGGGCGCCGGCGAGGGCGACGAGAGGGAGGCGCACCGATGAGCGACTGGATGGGCATCGTCTGGCTCGTCGTGCTGCTCGCCGCCAACGCCTTCTTCGTCGCCGCCGAGTTCGCGGTGATCTCGGCGCGACGCTCCCAGATCGAACCGAAGGCCGAGGCGGGATCGAAGCGCGCGAAAACCGCGCTCTACGCGATGGAGCACGCCACACTCATGCTGGCGACCAGCCAGCTGGGCATCACGGTGTGCTCGCTGCTGATCCTGAATGTCTCGGAGCCGGCGATCAAGGCGCTGCTCAAGGAGCCGCTCGGCTGGACCGGGCTCCCCTACGAGGCGGCGAGCGTCATCGCGTTCATCCTGGCGCTGCTGGGCGTCTCGTACCTCCACGTGGTGTTCGGCGAGATGGTGCCGAAGAACGCGGCGTTCTCGATGCCGGATCAGGCCGTGCTGCTGCTCGCCCCGCCGCTCGTCGCGGTGTCGCGGCTGCTCGGGCCCGTGATCCACGGGCTGAACGCGGTGGCGAACAGCGTGCTGAGGCTCTTCGGGGTCGAACCCAAGGCGGAGACCAACAGCACCTACACGCTCGAGGAGGTCGCGAGCATCGTGAGCCACTCGACGCGCGAGGGCGTGCTCCAGGACCGCAGCGGCGCGCTCGTCGCGGCGTTCGAGTTCACGACGAAGCGGGCCGAGGATCTGCTCGTGCCGCTCGAGCGTCTCGTGGTGCTGCCGGTCGGATCGACGCCGGGCGACGTCGAGGCGGCGGTCGCGAGGCACGGGTTCTCGCGCTACCCGATCGCGGGCGCGGAGGGCGAGCTGGCCGGCTACGTGCACATCAAGGACCTCGTGCGTCTCGGGGAGGAGCGGATCGCCGAACCGATCCCGTCGAAGCGCATCCGGGAGATGGTCTCGATCCATGCGGCCACCGAGCTCGAGGACGTGCTCGCGCGCATGCAGGCGCGCGGGATCCACCTCGCCCGCATCCACGACTCGGAGGGGCTCGAGCTCGGCGTCGTCTTCCTCGAAGACGTCATCGAGGAGCTCGTCGGCGAGGTCCACGACGCGACCCGGAGGCAGCGCTTCCGGTAGCCGGGGGGCGGGCGGGATCAGCGGGCGGCGAACACGAGGTGCGCCGAGATCTCATCGAGAGGGAGTTCGGTGCCCGCGATGAGCGGGTTGTCCGGCACGCTCATCGTGACGTCGAATTCGGCCGTGTCCTCGTTCAGCAGGGTCGGCGTGAGGCGCACGTTCGTGGTGCCGCGCACGCTCCCGTCCACCGAGAGCGACCCGGTGGCGGTCACCGTGTCGACCTCGCTGTCCTGCCGGCGCAGCACCGTCGGCTCGCTGAGCACGAACTGCGCGTCGGGCAGGCCCTCGGCGCGCACCTCGTACTGGGCCTCGGTGATGACACCGTCTTCGAGCACGATGTAGCCGGACGTCGACACCCGGTCGTCGATCAGGGAGCGGAGGGTCGGGGAGTCGACCGGCGACAGCAGCTGCGTGTCGGACACGTCGTAGACGCGGACGACGGGCATCTCCAGCAGGTCGGAGTCGACGGCGGCGCGCAGCTCGGCGGCCTGCACGTCTGCGCTCGGGGTGGAGTTGCACCCCGCGAAGCCCAGCGGCAGCGCGGTCGACACGATCGCGACGACCCCGATGGTCCGCACGGAGCGGCCTGCCAGCACCACAGCCAATCTATCGACCCTTCATACTCGACAATACCCGCCGAGACTACGCTCCGAAGGTGGGAGGCCGCCTAACGTGGCGCGGGGGAGGATGCGGCGCGAGCGGCGGGGCGGTGCCCGATGCGGACGCGCCCGGGCGCTGTGCACGCTCGGAACGCGCGGATCACGCCTCCAGCAGCCGGGCGAGCTGCTCGCCGACCCTCTCGAACTCGATGAGGAACGCGTCGTGCCCGAAGGGGGAGTCGATGCGCGTGGCGCGATCGCCGTCGAGGCTGCCGGGGGTGTGGCGGGCAATCTCGTCCTGCCCGTCGAGGGTGAAGAGGCGGTCGCTCGGGATCCCGAGCACGAGCGTCGGCAGCTCGATCGTCGAGAGCGCCGCGCGCACCCCGCCCCGGCCCCGGCCCACGTCGTGCGAGTTCATCGCCTGCACCAGCGTGACGTAGCTGCCCGCGTCGAAGCGGCGCGTGAACTTGTTGCCGTGGAAGTCGAGGTACGACTCCACGGCGAAGCGCCCGCCGCCGCCCAGCGGGCTCACCGCCGACTGCCAGGCCCGGCCGAAGCGCTCGTCGAGCTCGGTGTTGCTGCGGTAGTTGAGCAGGGCGAGGCGCCGCGCGGTCGCGAGACCGTGATGGGGGCCGACGCCGTCGGGGGCGTCGTAGTAGTTGCCGCCGCGGTAGCAGGGGTCGGAGCGGATCGCCTCCAGCTGCACCAGGTTGAGGCCGATCTGGTCGGCCGTCGTCACGGGCGGCGCCGCGATCACCGCGAGCCGGGCCGCCCGATCCTGATGGGAGATGCCCCACTCGAGCACGTGCATGCCGCCCATCGAACCGCCGATGACGGCGGCGAAGCGCTCGATCCCGAGCTCCTCGGCGAAGCGCGCCGTCGCCGCCACCTGATCGCGGATCGTGAGGTACGGGAAGCGCCCGCCCCACTCGCGGCCAGTCGGGTCGAGCGAGCCGGGCCCAGTCGACCCCTGGCAGCCGCCCAGCACGTTGGGCGCGACGACGCAGTACCGGTTCGTGTCGAGCGGGCGCCCCGGGCCCACGATCTCCGACCACCAGCCGTCGGTCGGGTGGCCGGGGCCCGCCGTGCCCACCAGGTGGCTGTCGCCCGTGAGCGCGTGGAACACGAGGATCGCGTTGTCCCGGCGCTCGTTCAGCTCGCCGAAGGCCTCGTAGGCGATGCGCGCGTTCGGGATCTCGACACCGGCCTCCGTGGTGAGCGCTCCGATCGACACGAACCGCCGCTCGCCCACGGGGTCGCCGTCGCGCCAGCCGCCCGAGATCGGGGGCCGCCCCATCAGCGCGCGCAGCTGCGCGTCGGTGATGAAGTCGGTGGGAAACGAGTCCTCGGGCGTCTGCCAGTCCATAGCTCTCCATTCTGCCCGTCTCCGGCGCGGCCCGCGTGAATGTTACGGGTCGGAGCCGGGCTCGCGGGATCCGGCCCGGCCGCAAAGCAGGTGCGCCGTTCGGGCGCTCGTGGAAGGCCTGAGCGCCCGAACGGCGCACACCGATTACGGGCCGGAAACGGGGCGGCTACGCGTTCGCGTTCTGCTGCGCCACGATCGCGCGCGCCGCCGCGAAGCCCCGCTCGAGATCGGCCTTGATGTCGGCGATGTGCTCGAGGCCGACCGAGAGGCGCACCAGGCCGGGCGTGACGCCCGCCGTGAGCTGCTGCTCGGGCGTGAGCTGCGAGTGGGTGGTCGATGCCGGGTGGATGATCAGCGAGCGCACGTCGCCGATGTTGGCGACGTGGCTGAACAGCTCGACGGCGTTGACGAAGGCCTTGCCGGCCTCGACGCCGCCCTTCAGCTCGAACGACAGCACGGCGCCCACGCCCTTCGGCGCGTACCGGTTCGCGGTCGCGTACCAGGGCGAGGTGGGCAGGCCCGAGTAGTAGACCGTGGCGACGTCCTCCTGGGCGTCGAGCCACTCGGCGACCTCCTGGGCGTTCTCCACGTGGCGTTCGATGCGCAGCGACAGCGTCTCGATGCCCTGCAGCAGCAGCCAGGCGCTGTTCGGGGCGATCGCCGAGCCGAGGTCCCGCAGCAGCTGCACGCGCGCCTTGATGATGTAGGCGATCGCGTCGCCGACGGCCCCGGTGTAGCTGACGCCGTTGTACGAGGGATCCGGCTCGGTCAGGCCCGGGAACCTGTCGACGTGCTTCGACCACTCGAACGTGCCGCCGTCGACGATCACGCCGCCGAGGGTCGTGCCGTGCCCGCCGAGGAACTTCGTGGCCGAGTGCAGCACGATGTCGGCGCCGTGCTCGAGGGGGCGCACCAGGTAGGGGCTCGCGACCGTGTTGTCGATGATGAGCGGCAGGCCGTTCTCGTGGGCGACGTCGGCGACCGCGCGGATGTCGAGCACGTTGGAGCGCGGGTTGGCGATCGACTCGGCGAAGAAGAGCTTGGTGTTGGGGCGCACTGCGCGCTGCCACGCGGCCGGGTCGTCCTGATCCTCGACGAAGGTCACCTCGATGCCCAGCTTGGCGAGCGAGTACTTGAACAGGTTGTAGGTTCCGCCGTAGATGGAGCTCGAGGAGACGATGTGGTCTCCGGAGTTGGCGATGTTGAGCACCGCGAAGGTCGATGCCGCCTGGCCGCTCGCGAGCAGCAGCGCCGCCGTTCCGCCCTCGAGCGCGGCGATGCGCTGCTCGGCGACATCCTGCGTGGGGTTGGTGATGCGGGTGTAGATGGGACCCAGCTCGGCGAGCGCGAAGCGGTCGGCCGCCTGCTCGGTGCTGTCGAAGACGAACGCGGTGGTCTGGTGGATCGGCAGCGCTCGGGCGCCGGTGGCGGGATCGGGCTGCTGGCCCGCGTGGATCTGCTTGGTCTCGAAACCCCAGGCGGTCTGGTCGGTCATGGATGCTCCTCGATGAGTGGACGGGGCGGCGGGGCGCGTGGTCGCGCTGGTGAAGAGACTACGAAGCCCGCCTGGGAACGACAACGGGATCAGACACGGTGCGTAACCTGGCGGGGGGCGAGGCGGCGATAGGATCGGGGTCGAACGGGATCTGCGCCGACGGAGGGAGTCGAAGATGCTGAAGCGCGTGGTGGTGACGGGCGCGAGCTCCGGGATCGGAGCCGCGTCGGTGCGGCGGTTCGTCGAGCTCGGCTGGGAGACCGTCGCCGTCGCGCGGCGCGGGGATCGGCTGCGCGCGCTCGCGGAGGAGACGGGGGCGCACGCCGTCGTCTGCGACGTGACCGACGAGGAGCAGGTGTCGCGCCTCGCCGCCGAGGTGGCCGCGACCGGCGGCGCCACGGGACTCGTGAACAACGCGGGCGGGGCGATCGGCACGGAGTCGGTGGAGCACTCGTCGAACGACGACTGGCGGAGCATGTTCGAGGTCAACGTGCTGGGCCTGCGGGCCGTGACGGCGGCGATGCTGCCGGTGCTGCGCGAGGGCGCCCGGCGCACGGGGTGGGCGTCGATCCTCAACCTCACATCGACCGCCGGGCTCGACGTGTACGCCGGGGGCGGCGGCTACAACGCCGCGAAGTACGCGGCGCACGCGGTGACGGGCGTGCTGCGGCTGGAGCTCGCGGGCGAGCCGATCCGGGTCATGGAGCTCGCCCCCGGCCTCGTCCGCACCGAGGAGTTCACGCTCAACCGTCTGCGAGGCGACGCGGCCGCCGCGGCGAAGCCCTACGCCGACGTCATTCCGCTGCGGGCGGAGGACGTGGCGCGGGTGCTGGTGGGGGCCTTCGAGCAGCCGCCGCACGTGAACCAGGACCTCATCGTGCTGCGCCCCGTGGCTCAGTCGAGCGTGTCCCACACGCACCGCGGACCGCTGGCGCCGAAAGCGGAGTGAGCGCGGATGCGCACGAGGTCGATGGACGGAGCGGGATCTTGGCGATGACCTTGGGGGAGATGGCGGAGAACGGGTACATCGCGGCGGACTGGGCCGCGGTGCTCGAACCGATGGGGGATCGCCTGGCGGAGCTGGGCCGCTTCCTCAACGCGGAGCGGCAGGCGGGCCGTCGGGTGCTGCCGGCCGGCGACCGGATCCTCGCGGCCTTCCAGCGGCCGCTCGCCGACGTGCGGGTGCTCATCGTGGGGCAGGATCCGTATCCGACTCCGGGGCACCCGATCGGGCTCTCGTTCGCGACCGCGCCCGAGGTGCGGCCGATCCCGCGCAGCCTGCAGAACATCTATCGCGAGCTGCAGGACGACCTCGGGATCCCGCCCGCCCCGCACGGCGACCTCACCGCGTGGGCCGACCACGGTGTCATGCTGCTCAACCGCGTGCTCACGGTGCGGGCCGGAGCGCCCGCCTCGCACCGCGGCGAGGGGTGGGAGGCGTTCACCGAGCACGCGATCCGCGCCCTCGTGGCGCGCGGAGGCCCGCTCGTCGCCGTTCTGTGGGGCAGCGACGCGCGCTCCCTCGGTCCGATGCTCGGTTCGACGCCGCGCATCGAGAGCCCCCACCCCTCGCCGCTGTCGGCGTCGCGCGGCTTCTTCGGCTCGCGCCCCTTCAGCCGCGCGAACGAGGCGCTGCGGGCGCAGGGCGCCGACCCCGTCGACTGGGCGCTCGCTCGCTGAGGGATCCTGCCGCACCGATCCGGGTGCGCCTTTCGGGGGCCTGCTCTCGGTTCGGACCCCGAAAAGGCGCACCTCGATCGGCTGCGGCGGCGGCGGCGGGGTCGCCGGCCGGCGGATCAGCGGCCGAGGCGCTGGGCGACGCCCGCGGCGGCCTCGAGCACGAGGAGCGCGGCCAGACGCACCGTGCGGCCGTCGGCGGCATCGGCCGCGGCGTCCACCTCGGCGATGTCGACGCCGCGCACGCGCGGATCGGCGACCAGCAGCCGGGTGATGCGGCGCAGCTCGTGCGCCTCGAGTCCGCCCGGGATCGAGGCCGGGCAGCCGGGCGCGACCGAGCGGTCGCAGACGTCGACGTCGAGGTCGACGTGGATCGGCCCGCCGCCGGCGCCCGCGACGTGCAGCGCCTCGTCGACCACCTCGCGCAGCGGCCGATCGTGCAGCTCGTCGCGGTGGATCACGGTGATGCCGAGCTCCCGGGCGCGCCGCCGGTACGCGCGCGAGTTGGCGAAGTCCGCGATGCCGATCTGCACGATGCGGTGGGGATTGAGGCCGGCCTCCACGAGCCGCCGCACGGGCGAGCCGTTGCTGCGGCCGTCCCGCAGGTCGTGGTGAGCGTCGAGGGTGATGAGCCCCGCGGTGCCGAGCGACGTGCCCGCCACGCCGAGCGCGGCGGGCACCGTGAGCGCGTTGTCGCCGCCGAGCGCGACGACGAGCCCGGTGCGGGCGGCGAGCTCCGCGATCCGCGCGGTGGCGCCGGCCTCGCCGTCGTCCGAGTCGGGCTCCTCGACATCGCCCGCGTCGACGATGCGCAGGGCCTCGTCGAGCACCAGCTCGGCCTCGCCGCCGCGACTGCCCGGGTTGCCGAGGGCGACCAGGTGCGAGGAGTAGCGCCGCAGCGCCGCGCGCACCGCGGCCGGGGTCTCGTGGGCGTTCGACGGCGACAGCGAGGTGCGCGACGTCGGCACCCCGATGATCGCGAGGTCCGCGGCGGGCTCCGTCGCGTCAGGCGCCGGCCAGCCGCCCGTGCGCGGCCAGGCCGGGTCGTGCGACAGGGGCGGGGATGCGGCTTCAGCGCTCATACCTGCGACGGTATCAAGAGCCCGCCTCGCCCTGCCAGTGCTCGTGGGGTCGTTGTGCGGGATCCCGGACGGGTCGCCGCGGCGGATCGGATCACCGCGCCCGGTCGTCGGCGACGACGCGGATCGGCTCGGTGTGATCGACCAGCTGGTGCGGCCTGCGCCCCCCGACCGCGCACCAGACGAGGAGCGCGGTTCAGCAGAGTACCGGTTCGGGATTCCAGAAACGGCGGAAAAGCCGGAGCCCTCGTGTAGGAGTCCGGTATTCCGGACAATGGGGGCGGTGAGCGTATCGCCCCGAGCGTCGGCTTCGGATGAAATCGAGGACATGAGCAGTTCTCCTTCCCCCGCCCCCGCCGTCGTGATCGGTGCCGCCCCGCTGACCATCGCCGACGTCGTCGCCGTCGCCCGCGGCGGCGCGACCGTCGAACTTGCGGCCGAGGCGCTCCAGCGCGTCGCGGCGAGCTCGCGGATCATCTCAGAGCTCGCGAACGACAGCCGACCCCACTACGGGGTCTCCACGGGCTTCGGCGCCCTCGCCAAGGTGCAGATCCCGGCACCGAAGCGCCAGCAGCTGCAGCGCAGCCTCATCCGCTCCCATGCGGCGGGCGCCGGCCCCGAGGTGGAGTGCGAGGTGGTGCGCGCGCTGATGCTGCTGCGACTGAACACTCTCGCGAGCGGTCGCACGGGCGTGCGCCCCGCCGTGGTCGAGACCTACGCCGCGATCCTCAACGCCGGCGTCACCCCGGTGGTGCACGAGTACGGCTCGCTCGGCTGCTCGGGCGACCTCAGCCCCCTCGCGCACTGCGCGCTCACGCTGATGGGCGAGGGCGAGGTGCGGGTGGATCGGGATCCGCACGCCGCGCCGGTGCCCGCCGCCGAGGCGCTCGCCGAGGCGGGCATCGAGCCCCTCGTGCTGGCCGAGAAGGAGGGGCTCGCCCTCATCAACGGCACCGACGGCATGCTCGGCATGCTCTGCCTCGCGCTCCACGACCTCACGGACCTGCTGAGCGTCGCCGACGTCGCGGCCGCCGCGAGCGTCGAGGCGCTCACCGGGACCGACGCCGTGTTCGCCGACGACCTGCAGGCGCTGCGCCCGCACCCGGGCCAGGCCGCCGCCGCGGCCAACATGCGCAGCGTGCTCGACGGCTCGGGCCTGATCCAGCGCCCGCGCGAGGGCGAGTTCACGCGCGTGCAGGACGCGTACTCGCTGCGCTGCGCCCCGCAGGTGCACGGCGCGGCCCGCGACACCGCCGACCACGCGGCCCGCGTCGCCGCGATCGAGCTGCGCTCCGCGATCGACAACCCCGTCGTCACCCTCGACGGCCGGGTCGAGTCGAACGGCAACTTCCACGGCGCCCCGGTCGCCTACGTGCTCGACTTCCTCGCCATCGCGGTCGCCGACCTCGCCTCGATCAGCGAGCGGCGCACCGACCGCTTCCTCGACGTGGCGCGCAACCACGGCCTGCCGCCGTTCCTCGCGGCCGACGCCGGCCTCGACTCCGGCCTCATGATCGCGCAGTACACGGCGGCGGGCATCGTATCCGAGCTCAAGCGCCTCGCGGCGCCCGCCTCGGTCGACTCGATCCCGTCGTCGGCCATGCAGGAGGACCACGTGTCGATGGGATGGGCCGCCGGGCGCAAGCTGCGCCGCGCGATCGACGGGCTGACCCGCGTGCTGGGCATCGAGCTGCTCGCCTCGACGCGTGCTCTCGACTTCCGCGCGGCGGCGGGCGAGGGAGCGCCCGCGCCGGCCACGGCGGCGGTGCACGCGCTGTTCCGCACGCGCGTCTCGGAACCCGACACCGACTCGTTCCTCTCACCGGCCATCGCGGCGGCCCACGACTTCGTGGCGAGCGGGGCCGTGCTCGCCGAGGCGGAGCGCGCGGTCGGCGTCCCGCTCGCATGAGTGGAGGCGATCCCGGGCCGGGCGATCCCGAGCCTGCTCGACCCGCATGCCCGCGAGAGTGGAGTTTCCCGGCTGTTTTCGCGGGATCGACCGGGAAACTCTACTCTCGCAAGGGGCCAGAGGGGATGAGAGAGAGGGAGGTGGCGTCCGGAGCGGGTAGGCTGCGAGCGTGAGCGCACCGAAGGTTCCGGCGGCCGATCAGACGCTGCGGATTCTGAGCCTGCTGGCCGGATCCCGCGGCCCGATGGCGGCCAGCATGATCGCGAGCCGGCTCGAGCTGCCGCGATCCACCGTCTACCAGCTGCTCGCCGCGCTGCAGCAGCACGGCTTCGTGATGCACCTGCCGGAGGAGAAGCGGTACGGCCTCGGCATCGCCGCCGTCGAGCTGAGCTCGGCCTACGCGCGGCAGGAGCCGCTCGCGCGCATCGGCCGCCCGCTCGTGACGGCGCTGGTCGACCGGGTGCGCCAGAGCTGCCACCTCGCGGTGCCGCACGGCCGGGACGTGCTGTACGTCATCGAGGAGCGCGCGCCCGGCTCGCCCCACCTGGTCACCGACGTGGACGTGCGGCTGCCGATGCAGCTCACGGCGAGCGGGCGGGCGATCCTCGCCGCGCTGCCGAAGGCGCAGGTGCGCGCGCTGTTTCCGGATCGCGGCTCGTTCGTGCACCGTCACGCCGACGGCGCCGACGGCATCGATCGGTACTCGCGGCTGCGCGCGGTGCTCGACGAGACCCGGACGCGGGGCTTCGCGCTGGAGCTGGGCTCGGTGACGACCGGGCTGGCGTCCATCGGCGTGCCCGTGCTCGATCACCGCGGCTGGCCGGTGGCGGCGCTCGCGGTGACCTTCGCGGAGGGCGCGGTCGCCGAGGAGCGGTTCGCTGGTCTGGCCCGGGAGGTGCGCCGCACGGCCGAGGCGCTCTCCGTCAGGATCCACGGCCGCGCCGCGAGCTGATCCGGCCACCGCGCCCGCACGACTGCCGCTCCGACCGAGGGCGCCCGCCCCGCTCGATGCGCCGAGACGCCCGAAGACCGCGCGATCCCGGTGGCGTCCCGGCGCGAAGCCGGGAGTAACACGCCTGGGCGGCGGCGCGCGAGCAGGATAGGTTGAGGTTCGGAGGCGGCCGCCCGAGCGGGGGCCGGAGATCACCGGGAGCGAAGGGGGCGGAGATGGCGACGAACGCGGAGACGGCGCGGCGGGCCGCAGAGCCGGCGGAGGGCGGTTTCGAGGCGGACTGGCGGGAGTGGCAGCGGCAGCGGTTCGAGGCCGTCGCCGCGCCGTACGGCCCGGCGGCGCTGACGCTCACGCACTGGTTGACCGACGAGCCGCGGGAGGCGCCCGGGCTGACGGGGAGGTGGCGGTCGCGCGGCGGGAGCATCGTCGGCACCGGCCTCGCCGCCGGCGAGTACGCGCGGCTCGACGGCGCGCCCGTGGAGGACGAGGCGGTGGTGGCGGCGGGCGGCGAGCTGCGGGCCGGGGAGCGCGCGATCCGCCGCTTCGAGCGAGACGGCAAGATCGCGCTGCGCGTCTTCGACCCCGCGGACGAGAGGCGCGCGCCTGCGCGGGATCGAGGCGTACGCGCCGCACGAGGCGTGGCGCCTCGGCGCGCGGTTCGACCCCGAGGCCGCGGAGCGGCGGATCGAACTCGTCGATGGATACGTGGCGACGCGGGAGACCTCCGGCTCGGTGGTGTTCGAGCTCGACGGCGTCGAGCGGAGGCTGACCGGCACGCTGGGCCCCGGCGGGATCACGGTGGTGTTCGGCGACGCCACAAACGGTGCCGAGAGCTACGGGTTCCGCTTCGTCGTCGCCCCGCTGCCTGACGATCGGGGCGCCACCGTGATCGACTTCAACCGCGCCTTCCTGCCTCCGTGCGCGTTCAGCGACCAGTTCGTGTGCCCGCTTCCCACGCCGGAGAACCGGCTGCCGGTGCCGATCCGGGCGGGCGAGCGCCTGGTGCGTCGGTAGGGCTGCCGCGAAGGACCCGGGATCGGCGGGGTCGTGTCGAGGCGGGGCCCTGCGTGCCGGGCGGGCCCGAGTGCCGGGCGGCGGGCGGTTCGCACGGCTCGATCATGTAGAATGATGAGCTGTACTTCGGCGAGGGGCGCTCAGCGCCCGTGATCGACGCGGGACGGACTGCCTCAGCGGGCCATCTTGCTGCGTTGCAACGCAAGTGCGAGACACCAATCCTGGCGGCACGGCCGCCCTCATTGGGCGAGAGCCCGCAAGGAGAGAACACCATGAGCGAGACCAATCAGCTGGTCGCCACCGTCCGCGAGAGCTTCGGCAAGGGCGCGGCCCGCAAGCTGCGCGCCACGGGCCAGACCCCGGCCGTCGTCTACGGCCACGGCACCGACCCCGTGCACATCGCCGTCGAGACCCACCCGCTGAGCCTCATCGTGCGCCACGCGAACGCGCTCATCGAGCTCGACATCGCGGGCAAGCCGCAGCTCGTGCTCGTCAAGGACGTGCAGAAGGATCCGGTGCGCCAGATCATCGAGCACGTCGACCTGCTCGTCGTGAAGAAGGGCGAGACCGTCGACGTCGAGGTGCCGGTGCACGTCGCGGGCGAGTCGTTCCCGGGCACCAACGCGCTGCAAGAGCTCAACACGCTGCACCTCAGCGTGCCCGCGACCGCCATCCCGGAGCACGTCGAGGTGAGCGTGGAGGGCCTCGAGGAGGGCGCGCAGATCCTCGCCGGCGCCGTCGAGCTGCCGAAGGGCGCGACGCTGCTGACGGATGCCGAGCAGCTCGTCGTGCACGTGGTGGTGCCGCGCGCCGCCGCCGCCGATGACGAGGCGGAGGAGACGGCCGAGGAAACGGCCGCCGAGTAGTCGACCGCGATTCTCGGGCCCGTCGCAGCAGCACCTGCTCGACGGGCCCGTTCGCGTTCTGCGAGGATGATCGATGTTCTGGCGCAAGCGGAGGAAAACGGAGGATCGCGTGGCGGCTGACAGCTGGCTCGTCGTCGGCCTGGGCAACCCCGGGGCGCAGTACGAGGCGACACGGCACAACGTGGGGCAGATGGCGCTCGACGTGCTCGCCGACCGCATGGGCGCGCGGTTCTCGTCGCACAGGACGGGGGCGCGGATCGCCGACGGACGCGTGCGCCCGGGCGGGCCGAGGCTGATCCTCGCGAAGTCCAACGGCTACATGAACGCCTCGGGCGGCCCCGTCTCGGCCCTCGCCAGGTACTTCGACGTGCCGCCCGCCCGCGTCGTCGTGATCCACGACGAGCTCGACCTGCCGTTCGACACCCTCAGGCTGAAGCAGGGCGGCGGCCACGGCGGTCACAACGGTCTGCGCGACATCGCGAAGGCGCTCGGCACGCCCGACTTCCTGCGAGTGCGGGTGGGCATCGGTCGCCCGCCCGGGCAGCAGGACGCGGCGGACTACGTGCTGCGGCCCTTCGGGTCGGGGGAGCGGGGCGCGCTGCCGGTGCTGCTCGAGGACGCCGCCGACGCGGCGGAGTCGCTCGTCGACGAGGGGCTGCTCGCGGCGCAGCAGCGTTTTCACGGGCGGGCCGCCAGGTGACGCTGCGCGGGATCGATCGTCTGCTCGAGGCCTCGCCGTCGTTCGCGGGGGCGCTCGATGCGAGCGGATCCGACGCCGAGTTCTCGGTGGCCGAGGGCCTGCGAGCGCCGCTCATCGCGGGGCTGCTGCGTCGTCGCCGCGAGGCGGGGGATCGGGGCGCCCTGCTGGTGATCGCGGCGACGAGCCGCGAGGCCGACGCGCTGCGCTCGGCGCTCGCCTCGCTCGTGCCGGAGGCCGTGACGGCCGAGTTCCCCGCCTGGGAGACGCTGCCCCACGAACGGCTGAGCCCGAGCGCCGAGACCGTCGGGCGCCGCGCCGAGGCCCTGCGGCTGCTGCGCGAGCACTCCGGATCTGCGCCGCTCATCCTCGTGGCCTCGGTGCGCGCCGCCCTGCAACCGGTGTCGCCGCACGCGGCGCGCGCCGAGCCGCTCGTGCTGGTCGCGGGCGAGGAGGCGGAGGCGCGCGGCGAGCTCGGGCTCGAGGCCGTCGCGCGCGAGCTGGTGCTGCGGGCCTACACCCGCGTGGACATGGTGACGCGCCGCGGGGAGTTCGCCGTTCGCGGCGGGATCCTCGACGTGTTCCCGCCCACGGCGGAGCAGGCGCTCCGGGTCGACTTCTTCGGCGACGAGGTCGACCAGATCCGGCGCTTCGCGGTCTCCGATCAGCGCAGCGCGGGCGATCCGCTGCCCGAGCTGGAGCTGTGGCCGGCGCGGGAGCTGCTGCTCACGGACGAGGTGCGCGCTCGGGCGGGCGAGCTGCTGCGGGACTCTTCTGCGCTGGCCGGGGCTGTGGCCCCGGCGCAGAAAACGGAGGAACGCTCCGCGTTCTCATCACAGTTCTCTGCGCTGCTCGAGAAGATGAGCCAGGGCATCCCGGTCGAGGGCATGGAGAGCCTGCTGCCGCAGCTGGTGCCCGGACTCCGGCCACTGACCGCGCTGCTGCCCGACGGCGGCGCCGTGCTGGTCGCCTCTCCCGAGCGCGTGGCGGGGCGCGCCGTGAGCCTGGCCGAGACCAACCGCGAGTTTCTCGAAGCGGCCTGGAGCGCGGCCACCGCGGGCGCCGACGCGCCGGTGCCGACCGACGACAGCGGCATGCTGTCGATCGCCGAACTGCGGGCGACCTCGCGCGGACGCCCGTGGTGGACGGTGTCGACCTTCGTCGCGGGGGAGGACGAGGCGCCGTCGGTCGACCCGCTCGCCATCGACGTGGCGGGAGCCCGCTTCCCGCGCCCGGCGAGCGGTGCCGACGCGACGGGCTCCGCGATCCGCCTCTTCTCCGATCGTTTGCGCGAGGGCTGGCGCGTGATCGTCACGGCGCAGGGAGCGGGGCTCGTGGAGCGCGCGCGCGACGTGCTCGCCGAGGCCGGCGCCGCCGCCCGCATGGTCGACGAGCTGCCCGAGCGGCTCGAGAGAGGCGTCGTCTACCTCGTCGTCGGCACCGCGTGGTCGGGCTTCGAGAGCGCCGAGGCGGAGCTGCTGCTGGCCACCGAGGCCGAGTTCTTCGGCCGTTCGGTGGGGTCGCAGGCCGCGAGCGGCCAGAAGCTCGCGAAGCGGCGCGGCAGGAACGTGGTGGATCCGCTGCAGCTCGTGGCCGGCGACTACGTGGTGCACGAGACGCACGGCATCGGGCGGTTCGTCGAGCTCACGCAGCGCATGGTGCCGACCGGGCCTTCGGCGGGCACGGGAGCCGGGAAGGGCAAGGCGCTGCGCGAGTACCTGGTGCTCGAGTACGCCTCGACGAAGCGCGGCATGCCCCGGGACAAGCTCTACGTGCCCACCGACCAGCTCGACCAGCTGTCGCGCTACGTCGGCGGTGAGGCCCCCGCGCTCTCGAAGATGGGCGGCAGCGACTGGGCCAACGCGAAGAAGAAGGCCCGCAAGGCCGTGCGCGACATCGCGGTCGAGCTGGTCAAGCTCTACTCGGCCCGCGTCGCATCGAAGGGGCACGCCTTCTCGCCCGACACCCCGTGGCAGCACGAGCTCGAAGAGGCCTTCCCCTACGCCGAGACCCTCGACCAGCTCACCACCATCGACGAGGTGAAGCGGGACATGGAGCGGCCGATCCCCATGGACCGCCTCATCGCGGGCGACGTGGGCTTCGGCAAGACCGAGGTGGCCGTGCGCGCCGCGTTCAAGGCGGTGCAGGACGGCAAGCAGGTCGCCATGCTGGTGCCGACGACGCTGCTCGTGAACCAGCACCTCGAGACGTTCCAGGACCGCTTCGCGGGCTTCCCGGTGCGCCTCCGTGCGCTCAGCCGCTTCCAGAGCGACCGGGAGGCGCGGGACACGACCGAGGGTCTCGCCGCGGGCACGGTCGACGTGGTCATCGGCACCCACAGGCTGCTCTCCGAGAGCATCGTCTACAAGGATCTGGGCCTCCTCATCATCGACGAGGAGCAGCGCTTCGGCGTCGAGCACAAGGACGCGCTGAAGAAGCTCAAGACGGGCGTCGACATCCTCGCGATGAGCGCGACGCCGATCCCTCGCACCCTCGAGATGGCGGTGACCGGCATCCGCGAGATGTCGACGCTCGCCACACCGCCCGAGGACCGGCACCCGATCCTCACCTTCGTCGGGCCGCGCAGCGACAAGCAGATCACGGCCGCGATCCGCCGCGAGATGCTGCGCGAGGGGCAGGTGTTCTTCGTGCACAACCGCGTGCAGTCGATCGGTCGCGTCGCGGCGCGCATCTCCGAGCTCGTGCCCGAGGCGCGAGTGGCGGTCGCGCACGGCCGGCTGGGGGAGCACCAGCTGGAGCAGGTGGTCCAGGACTTCTGGGAGCGCAGGTTCGACGTGCTCGTGTCGACCACCATCATCGAGACCGGGCTCGACATCTCCAACGCCAACACGATCATCATCGACTCGGCCGACAAGTACGGGCTCAGTCAGCTGCACCAGCTGCGCGGTCGCGTGGGGCGCAGCCGCGAGCGCGCCTACGCCTACTTCCTCTACGACCCGGACAGGCCGCTCACCGAGCACGCGCACGAGCGGCTCGAGACGCTCGCGACCAACAACGAGCTCGGCTCGGGCATGCAGGTGGCGCTCAAGGACCTCGAGTTGCGCGGGGCGGGCAACCTGCTGGGCGGCGAGCAGTCGGGGCACATCGCCGGCGTCGGCTTCGATCTGTACCTGCGCATGATCGGCGAGGCCGTCAGCACCTTCAAGGGAGAGGAGTCGACGGGCCCCGTCGAGCTGGTGCTCGAGCTGCCGGTCGACGCGCACATCCCCGAGGAGTACGTGGAGAGCGAGCGGCTGCGCCTCGAGGCGTACCAGAAGTTCTCGGCCGCCTCGCACCCGCAGGCGCCTGAGGACCACGTCGAGCTCGTGCTCGAGGAGCTCGCCGACCGCTACGGTGAGCCGCCGGCCGAGGTGCAGCGACTCGCCGCCGTCTCGGCCCTGCGACGCCGCGCCGCGAAGCTCGGCCTCTCGAAGGTCGTCGCCGCGGGCCCGGCGCTGCGCGTCGAGCCGGTCAAGCTGCTCGACTCGCGTCGCATGCGCATGAACCGCATGTACCCCGGCGCGCGCTACACCGAGGCGACGCGGACGCTGCAGATCCCGCTGCCGGGCGGCACCGCGTCGTCGCGCAGTCCGCTTGCGGGCGTGGGGCAGCGCCGGACCGGCGATGAGGGCGACATCGTCGCCTGGACGGGCCGGGCGCTCGCGACGCTGCTCGAGGAGGATCCGCCGGCGGCGTGACGCGGCTCCCGTGCGCACTCGCTGATCGCGCAAGGGGACGAGGATCGGGGCCTGAAGCTCGGCCAGACCTCGATCCGCGTCCCCTTGCGCTGGGAAGGGCGCTCAGCCCGCGTTGCAGGTCTTCTGCAGGTTCTGACCGGCCTTCGTCAGCGAATCGGCCTGACCCTGCACCTTCGTGCTGAGCTCCTGCGCCTGCGTCTGCATCTCGTCGAGCTTGGCCATCGCCTCGGGGTCGGTCGGATCGATGCTGCTCATGTCGGGCATCTTGAAGTCCTTCATGGTGGCGCTGAGCGCCGAGAACTCGTCGCTGACCTTCTTCAGCGCGGTCGAGACCTCCTCGTTGGTGACCTTCCCCTGGGCCTCCTTGAGTGCCGCGTTGATCGGGTCGAACATGGTGGACATGTCGCCCTTGCCGGACATCGCGTCGCTCATGAGGCCCTGCATTTTGCTGGTCGCATCATTGACTGTCGAGTTCGCGACCTTGCACGCCTCGGCGACGCTCTGCCCGCCCGAGCATGATGCGAGGCCGAACACGAGCCCGGCTGCGGCTAGGATCGCTCCGGTGCGGCGAACGGTCGAGTTCATAAGTTGATTCCTTCCCCCTGTGTGATGGGCGCCCGACCGGGCGCCCCGGGAAGTCTATCGAGCCGTGGCGCGAGATTCGAAACCGCGACCGCGGGCCGCAGAGCCGGAGTCGTTGCGGATCGGCCCTGCGGCGGGCGATCACGGCACGGGCGGCCCGGCCGCGCCCCTCACTGGGCCGCGCAGGCCTGCTGCAGTTTCTGCCCGCTCTTCTGCAGGGCGGGCAGGCGCTCGGTGAACAGGGCCGACAGCTGGGTGCCGTACTCCTGCAGGCCCCCCAGCTGCGAGAGCGACCCGAGGTTGCCGAGGTCGATGCCGCTGAGGTCCGGCGCCTTGAGCGCCTGGATGTCCGCCGCCAGCTGATCCCACTCGGCCCGGGCCCCGTCGATCGCCTTGAGCACAGCGGGGTCGGTCGTGTTCCTGGCTGCCTCGTCGAGCGACTGCAGCACGGGGTCCACGATCCCGGCCGCGTCGAGCGACTGCCCGGACAGCGCGCGCTCGATGAGCTGCGGCACCCCAGCCTGCGCGTCGGCGATGACCTGGTTGATCGCCTCGGTGGCCACCTGGCAGCCGCCGCCCGCCCCGGGGGTGCTGCTGCTGCCGCTGCTCGGCGGTTGCTGCCCGGGAATCGTCAGGCCCGCACAGGAGGCGAGCGGCAGCGCCAGCAGCGAGACGAACACGGTTGCGGCGAGTCGAGCGCGGCGTGTTGCGATGGGCATGAGGCGTCCCCTCCCGTTGACGGTGGTGCGGTCAGTTTACGGTCCCCGCCCGGGACGGCTCTGAGAGGATCTCGGAACTGTCGGCGTTAGGCTGGGAAGTATGGAGAGCGTGCGCGACGAGGCCGAGAATCCCGTCCTGGAAGGGGCGCCGTCGGCCGCCGCGACGGGGGGCGCGGCCCTGGCACGGGTCGCCGAGACGGTGCGCACCATGGTGCGGCCCGGCGGCTGCGCCTGGCACGCAGCGCAGACCCACGAGTCGCTCACGCGCTACCTGGTCGAGGAGACGGCGGAGCTGATCGACGCGATCGAACGGGAGCTGCCCGCCGAGGAGGTCCGCTCCGAGCTCGGCGACGTGCTGTACCAGGTGCTCTTCCACGCGGCCCTCGCCGAGCGGGACGGCGAGGCGTACGATCTCGCCGCGGTCGCCGACGCCCTGAACGAGAAGCTCGTCGCGCGCCACCCGCACGTCTTCGGCGATCGAGGATACATGTCCGTCGAGGAGCTGAACGTCGAATGGGAGCGTCTCAAAGAGGACGCGGCGGGGGAGGATCGGGGCTCGCGCAGCCCCCTCGACGGCATCCCCGCGGGCATGCCGTCGCTCGCCCGCGCGGCGAAGGTGGTGGACCGGCTGCGGCGCGCCGGACTCATCGAACCCGCCGTGACCGAGCGGTCGCCGGAGGATCCGCTCGCCGCGATCACCGGCCCGGACGAGCAGCGCCTGGCGGAGTTCGGGATCGGCGACGCCATGCTCGCGCTCGTGCTGCGGGCGGGCGCCGCGGGCGTGGATCCGGATCGCGCGCTGCGGCTCGCGGTCGACCGCCTCGCGGCGCGGGCCATGCACGACTGAGCATTGAACGCGGAGGGTCAGGGTTCGGGATCCGACCACAGCGCGCGCAGCACCGCGACGGGGCGGGATCCGGCACTTCACCGGTTCTCGTGTTGCAAAAGCAGCGAACATCGTGCTCCTTGCGCGGCACAAGTTCTTCGACGCGCCCGTGCCCGTCGCCCGGGAGCACCGATCTGCCCAAAAGCACCCGTTGTTCTGCAGAAGGAGGTGCTCCGAGGCGGATCGGTGCGCGTGGGTGAAGCGGAGGCGCCGCGCGTCCGACGGAAGCGGGGTCGCGACCGGAGTACGCCGCGCGCATGGAAGAATGGGTGACCATGGCCAACCCCGTGAACCCGCCGCGCGGCATGCGCGACTTCCTCCCCGCAGACAAGGCCCGCCGCGAGCACGCGCTCGCCGTCGTCAGGGACGTCTACCGCGCGCACGGCTTCGACGAGATCGAGACCCCCGTGGTCGAGGACTACGGCCGCCTCCACGCCGGCCTCGGCGGCGACAACGAGAAGCTCAGCTTCTCCATTCTGAAGCGCGGGATCCGGCCCGAGCAGTTGCGGGAGGCCGCCGATGCCGGCGACGCCGAGCGGCTCGCCGACCTGGGGCTCCGATTCGACCTCACGGTGCCGCTCACCCGCTTCTACGCGAGCCATCGCGCCGAGCTGCCGCCCGTCTTCCGCGCTCTCCAGATCGCGCCGGTCTGGCGCGCCGAGCGGCCCCAGAAGGGGCGCTACCGGCAGTTCGTGCAGGCCGACATCGACGTCATCGGCGAGCCGGGCCTGCTCGCGGAGATCGAGCTCGTGACCGCGACGTCGCACGCGCTCGCGGCGCTGGGGCTCGACGGCTGCGTGATCCGCGTCAACGACCGGCGCATCCTCTTCGGCCTGCTCGAGCACTGCGGCTTCCCGGCCGAGACCCACGATCGCGCGCTCATCACCGTCGACAAGCTCGACAAGATCGGCGCGGACGGCGTGGTCGAGGAGCTGCGCGAGATCGAGGGCGCGGCGGCGGAGCGGCTCGGCGCGGTGCTCGCCGCGGCGGCGCCCGCGATCGCGGGGGGCGGGATCCCGCTCACCCGCGAGGGCATCGATGCCGTGCTGCCCGCGGGAGCGGCGGCGGACGGGATCGCGAATCTGTCGGCGCTCGGCGAAGCGCTCGTCGGCGCCCTGCCCGAGGGCGTCGCCGTGCGCTTCGACCCCACGCTCGTGCGCGGCATGGGCTACTACACCGGCACCATCTTCGAGGTGGCGCACCCGGGATCGGGCAGCTCGGTGGGCGGCGGCGGCCGCTACGACGGGATGGTGGGCCGCTTTCTCGGGCAGGACGTGCCCGCGGTCGGCTTCTCGATCGGCTTCGAGCGTGTGGTGGACCTCATCGCGCTGCCCGAGTCGACGGGTCCGGAGGCGGTCGCGCTCGTGCACGACGCCGACGCGGCGCTCCAGGACCTGGCGGCGCTCAAGCGCGAGCTCGTGGAGCGCGGGCATCGCGTGCGCCTGGAGCGGCGGCAGAAGAACATGAAGGCGCTGCTCGCCCGCGTCGCGGACGAGGGCTTCACGAGCTTCGCCAACGTGCGCGCCGGGGTGCGCGAGGTCGACGCGCTGGAGTTGCGCCCGCTCGCCGGCTGAGCTCCCGGGGGGTGCTCGATCCCCGGTTCTCGGCGAATCGGGGCGCTCGCGCCTCGTCAGGGGCATCTCGGGGCGAGCGGGCTGTGGCGGATCGGTGAGGTCACCGGGTGCACGGGCGGTTGCCCGGAGAACACCGTAAACTAGGTCGCGGTGCGCGCAGCGCCCGTGATCCCGAAACAACACTCCGAAGGAGCGCATGGTGGCATTTATCGACGCGGTGATCGCCCGAGAGATTCTCGATTCGCGCGGCAACCCGACCGTTGAGGTCGAGGTCGGCCTGACCGATGATTCCGTGGGCCGCGCCGCGGTGCCCTCGGGCGCCTCGACCGGCGCCTTCGAAGCGTACGAACTGCGCGACGGAGAGGAGCGCTATCTCGGCAAGGGAGTCACGAGGGCTGTCGACGCCGTGTTCGACGAGCTCGCCCCCGCCGTCGAGGGCTTCGCCGCCGATGACCAGCGCATCGTCGACGCCGTGCTCAAGGAGGTAGACGGCACCGACAACAAGCAGCGCATCGGCGCGAACGCGATCCTCGGCGTCAGCCTCGCGACCGCGCACGCCGCGGCGGCCTCGGCCGAGCTGCCCCTGTACCGCTACCTGGGCGGCCCGGGTGCGAGCACTCTGCCCGTGCCGCTCATGAACATCATCAACGGCGGTGCGCACGCCGACACGGGCGTCGACATCCAGGAGTTCATGGCGGTGCCGCTCGGCGCCGAGACCTTCTCGGAGGGCCTGCGCTGGGGCGTCGAGGTCTATCACGCCCTCAAGGCGCTGCTCAAGGAGCAGGGACTCGCCACCGCACTCGGCGACGAGGGCGGCTTCGCCCCGGACCTGCCGCACAACTCGGCGGCGCTCGACCTCATCGTCGAGGCGATCGAGCGCGCCGGGCTCGAGCCGGGCCGCGATGTGGCCGTGGCGCTCGACGTCGCGTCGACCGAGTTCTTCGAGAATGGCGTCTACCGGTTCGAGGGCCAGGATCGCTCGGCCGCCGAGATGATCGCGTACTACGCGGACCTGCTCGCCCGATACCCGCTGGTCTCGATCGAGGATCCGCTCGCCGAGGACGACTGGGAGGGCTGGCGGCAGCTCACCGCCGAGCTGGGCGATCGCGTGCAACTCGTGGGCGACGACCTCTTCGTGACCAACCCGGCCCGCCTCGCGGACGGCATCGCTAGGGGCGCGGGAAACTCGCTGCTCGTGAAGGTCAACCAGATCGGCACGCTCACCGAGACGCTCGACGCCGTGCAGCTGGCGCAGCGGTCGGGCTACACCGCGATCCTCTCCCACCGCTCGGGCGAGACCGAGGACGTGACGATCGCCGATCTCGCCGTGGCGACCGACTGTGGTCAGATCAAGACCGGAGCGCCCGCCCGCAGCGAGCGCGTCGCCAAGTACAACCAGCTCCTGCGCATCGAGGAGGAGCTCGGCGCCGCGGCGAGGTACGCGGGTCGCGGCGCGTTCCCGCGATTCGCGGCCTGACCGGTCCCGCACGGAGCGCGCGGTGAGACGCTGGGGCGAGAGGGCCTCCGACGGCCCTGCCTCCGGGGAGGCCGCGCTCGGAACGTGGGCCTCGAGTCTGCGCTTCAGCGGCTTCACCGTGCTCGTCGTGGTGCTGGTGATCGCGGGCGCGCTGATTCTGAGCCCGACCCTCTCCACCTACGTGCAGCAGCGGCGCGAGATCGCCGAGCTGCGCGAGAGCGTGCGCCAGCACCAGGAGGCCGTCAACGAGATCGATGCCGAGCGCGCGAAGTGGAAGGATCCCGTCTACGTGCGCTCCCAGGCCCGCGACCGCCTGTTCTACGTGATGCCGGGCGAGACCCAGCTCAACGTGATCGACGACATCGTGCTGCCCGTCGAGTCCGAGCAGGAGACGAGCGCCCAGCTCTCCCGCATCGAGAGCACCTGGGCGCGCAGCCTCGCGTCCTCCTTCTTGAGTGCCGGGACCACCGACGCGACGCCGGAGGAGCTCGCGGGCGAGGCGGATCCCGGGCAGACCGCGCCGACCGACCCCGCAGCAGACCCCGCCACAGGCACCGAGGAGCCCCAGCCATGAGCCGCCCGCCGTACACCGAACCCACCGAGGCCGACATCGCCGCGGTGAGCGAGCAACTCGGCCGAGAGGCCCGCGGCGTGGTCGGGATCGCGGCCCGGGCCTCGGACGGCAGCCCGGCGGTCGTGGCGACCGCGCCGCGGCTGCCGGACGGATCTCCGTTCCCCACCTTCTACTACCTGTGCCACCCCGAGGCCGTCGCGGCTGCCTCGCGGCTCGAGGCGGCCGGGGTGATGAACGAGTTCAACGAACTGCTGGCCTCGGACGAGGAGGTGCGCGCCCGATACGCGCGCGCACACGGGGCGTACATCGCGGACCGCGACAGCGTGGGCGAGGTACCCGAGCTCTCGGGGGTGAGCGCGGGCGGCATGCCGACGCGCGTCAAGTGCCTGCACGCGCTCATCGGGCACGCGCTGGCTGCCGGGCCCGGAGTGAACCCCATCGGCGATCTCGCGCTCGAGCGGTGCGACTGGGGCGGTTGAGACCGCGGGGCGAGGGCGGCGCACAGGGCTCTCGTCGTCATCGCGTGTTTTTCTCCGGCGTCCCCGCCGATGTGGCGGTGACGGCGGGAAAAACGGGGTAGAGTTGTCTGCGTGGGCGCAAGGCGCCCGCTTTTTTCTGTGCCCGCGAGTCGGGCTCACAATCCCGATCATTGCATCAAGGAGATCGCTTCGTGGCGAAGAAGATTCTGATCGTCGGTGGTGGCTACGCCGGCTTCTACACCGCATGGAAGCTCGAGAAACTGCTGCGGGCGGGCGAGGCCGAGGTGACGATCGTCGACCCCCTGCCGTACATGGCCTACCTGCCGTTCCTGCCCGAGGTGGCGTCGGGCTCGATCGAGCCGCGTCACGCGGTCGTGGCGCGCCGTCGCCACCTGACCAGCACGGCGAACATCGCGGGCAAGGTGACGGGCATCTCCCACGCGGCGAAGACCGCGACCGTCGTTCCCAACGTCGGTGAGCCCTTCGACTTCCAGTACGACCACATCGTCGTCACCACGGGCTCGGTTTCGCGCACGTTCCCCATCGCGGGCATCGCCGACAACGCGATCGGCATGAAGACCATCGAGGAGGCCATCGCGGTGCGCGATCGTCTCGTCGGCAACTTCGAGCGCGCGGCGTCGCTGCCGAAGGGCTCGGACGAGCGCGCCCGCCTGCTCACCGTGACCGTCGTGGGCGGCGGCTTCGCGGGCATCGAGACCATCTCCGAACTGCGGTCCTTCGCGACCTCGCTGCTGCGTCGCTACCCCGAGATCGACTTCGACGAGACCGTCTTCCACCTGGTCGAGGCCATGGGCCGCATCATGCCCGAGGTGTCCGAGAAGACCGCGGACTGGGTGGTCAAGGACCAGACCCGTCGCGGCGTCGAGATCCACCTCGACACGCAGCTCTCGTCGGCCGTCGACGGCAGGATCGAGCTTTCCACCGGCGAGCACTACGAGTCGGACCTCATCGTGTGGACCGCGGGGGTCATGCCCCGCCCGTTCCTGCGCGGCACGGACCTGCCCATCGGACCCCGCGGCCACGTCATCGGCAGCCCCAACCTCCGCATCACCACGGAGGAGGGGCAGGAGCTCGAGGGCGCCTGGACCGCGGGCGATACGTCGCAGGTGCCCGACATCTCGCCGACTCCCGGACCGGGCGGCTTCTGCGTGCCCAACGCGCAGCACGCGGTGCGGCAGGGCAAGCTGCTCGCCAAGAACATCGCCGCCGACCTGCGCGGCGAGGGCGTGCGCGAGTACAACCACAAGAACGCGGGCGCGGTCGCCGGTCTCGGCGTCAACACGGGCGTGTTCCAGTCGGGCGGTTTCGCCCTGAAGGGCTACTTCGCCTGGCTCGCGCACCGGTTCTACCACGGCCTCGCGATCCCCTCGTGGGAGCGCAAGTGGCGCGTGTTCGGCGGCTGGGTGGGCCACTTCTTCCTGGGTCGCGACATCGTCAACATCGAGGCCGCGCAGCGGCCGCGCGAGATCTTCGAGGAGTTCGCCGCCCGCCCCAGGGCGTAGGCGGGATCCGCGCCTGCGGCGCCCTGCGTCCGCGCGCCGTTCAAGCAGGCGACCCGCGCTCAGGAGGACAAGAACTCAGATTCTGTCCTCTCTGAGCGTCGATCGCCCTGTCGGGCTGCGCGGGGCGAGCGTGCGGGGGAGGCTGGGCAGACCGTCTACTCGGCGGGAGCGTGCCTCGAGAGGAACTTGTACATCTCCGTATCGTCGACGCCGGGAAAGCTGCCGGTCGGCAGCGGCGACAGCACGTGCGCGTGCATGCGGGCGCTGGGCCAGGCCTTCCCCTGCCAGCGGGCCAGCAGGTCCGGGCTGGGGGTGCGGCAGCAGCTCTCGTCGGGGCAGGTCGACACGCGGCGCTCGCCCGTGTCGCGCCCGCGGAACCACTTCGCGTCGTCGAAGGGAACGCCGCACGCGATCGCGAACGCTCCCTGCTCGGCCTCCCCGGTCTGCACGCTCGACCAGTAGGTGCCGGCCGGCGTGTCGGTGTACTGGTAGAACTCGCTGGTGCGGTTGGTGCGGTTGAACGCCGTGCGGCCCCCCCACTTGTGGCACAGCGGCTCGCCCTCGATCGATCCGGAGTCGTCGCTGGGGAAGGGCAGGCCGTCGTTCTCGTAGCCGCGCACCAGCGCGCCGGCGCCGTCGGCGCGGTAGTGGTGCACCCGCAGGTCGAGGTGCCGGGTCGCGAGGTTGGTGAAGCGGTGCGCAGCCGCCTCGTGTGTCACCCCGAATGCGTCGCGCAGATCCTCGATCGCCAGATTGCGGTTGCGCTTGGCCTGTTGCAGAGAGTCGACCGCGCGCGCCTCGGGCATGAGGCACGCCGCAGCGAAGTAGTTGATCTGCAGCCGCTGCTCGAGAAACTCCGCGTAGCTCGACGGCTCCGCGTGCCCGAGCACCCGGTGCGCCATGGCCTGCAGCGCGAGCGAGCGCAGGCCGTGACCGCCCGGGATCGACGCGGGCGGCAGGTAGATGCGCCCGTTCTCGAGGTCGGTGATGCTGCGGGTGTTGGAGGGCAGCTCGTCGACGAAGATGAGGGTGAAGCCCAGCAGTTCGGCGGCGATGGCGACCTCGCGGTGCGTGACCGCCCCCGCCCCGTGCCCGATGCGGCGCATGAGGTCGGACGCCACGAGCTCGATCTCGTGGATGTAGTTGTCGCGCTCGCGCATCTGCATCCGGATGGCGGTGTTGGCGCGTCGGGCCTCTTCCGATGTGGTGGCCGCTGCGCGGGATCGCCTCGCGAGTTCGCGGTGCAGGCCGACGAGGGACTCGAGGGTGTCGTCGCCGAGGGTGCGCGGCGCGCGCACGTGCGGGAGGCCCAGGCGCAGATAGCTGGGAGCGCTCTGCGCCCGCTCGAGTTCGATCTCGAGCGCGCTGCGACGATCCGGGGGCTCCCGCTTCAGCAGCTCGGAGGGATCGACCTCGAGCTCGCGGGCCACCGCCTGCAGCAGCCCGAGTCTCGGTTCGCGGCGGCCGTTCTCGACGAGGGAGAGCTGGCTGGCCGCGACGCCCACCCGCTCGCCGAGCTGGTCGAGCGTGAGGCCCGCCCGCGTGCGGAAGTGCCGGAGGCGCTTGCCGAGCAGCATCCGGTCGAGTTCCGCCTCGCTCTGCGTCGGGGTTGCATCGGGAGTCACATCTTGACTATACGGCAAAAATCCTAAAAATTAACACCCGGATTGGTGAGTGAACGATGGATCGCTTGCCGAGAATGGATATGTCACCGATCTTCACCGACACAGTGTGAACCCGAGGAGAGCAACCGTCATGAGCGCCACCCAGGTCATCGAAGCCGAGACCACTATCGCCGATCTCGTGCGTGAGAACGCCACCACGTCCAACGAGGACGTGCTGCGGTGGGTGACCGAGATCGCCGAACTGACCGGACCGGCCGAGGTGATCTGGTGCGACGGCTCGCAGGAGGAGTGGAACCGCATCACGACCGAGATGGTCGAGGCGGGCTCGCTGATCCCGCTCAACAAGGATCTGCGCCCCGGCAGCTTCCTGGCCCGCTCGCACCCCGCCGACGTGGCGCGCGTCGAGGATCGCACCTTCATCTGCTCCGAGACGGAGGAGGACGCGGGCCCGACGAACAACTGGGTCGCGCCCGCCGATATGAAGGCGGAGCTCATGCCGCTCTTCGACGGCTCCATGCGGGGCCGCACGATGTACGTGGTGCCGTTCTCGATGGGCCCGGTCGGCGGCGCCATCACCCAGCTCGGGATCGAGATCACCGACTCGCCGTACGCCGTGCTCAACATGCGCATCATGACGCGCATGGGCCAGACCGCCCTCGACGGCATCACCCCGGGCAGCGAGTGGGTGCGCACCGTGCACTCGGTCGGCGCTCCGCTCGAGGCGGACGCGATCGACGTCGCGTGGCCCTGCAACGACACCAAGTACATCTCCCACTTCCCGGAGACCCTCGAGGTGTGGTCGTACGGCTCCGGCTACGGCGGCAACGCCCTGCTCTCGAAGAAGTGCTTCGCGCTGCGCATCGCCTCGGTGATGGGCCGCAACGAGGGGTGGCTCGCCGAGCACATGCTGCTGCTCAAGCTCACCGACACCGCGACCGGCAAGGCCTACCACCTCTCGGCGGCGTTCCCCTCCGCCTGCGGCAAGACCAACCTCGCCATGCTGCAGCCGACCATCCCCGGTTGGAAGGTGGAGACCATCGGCGACGACATCGCGTGGCTGCGCCCCGGCAAGGACGGGCGGCTCTACGCCATCAACCCCGAGGCCGGCTTCTTCGGCGTCGCCCCCGGCACCGGCGAGTCGACCAACCCGGTGGCCATGGAGACGCTCTGGGGCAACACCGTCTTCACCAACGTCGCGCTGACCGACGACGGCGACGTGTGGTGGGAGGGCAAGACCGACGAGGTGCCCGCGCACCTGATCGACTGGCAGGGCAACGACTGGACGCCGGACGCGGATCGCCCCGCCGCGCACCCCAACTCGCGCTTCACCGTGCCGATCCAGCAGACCCCGACGCTCGCGCAGGACTGGTACGAGCAGGACGGCGTGCCCCTCGACGCGATCCTGTTCGGCGGCCGCCGCGCCACCAACGTGCCGCTCGTCGCGCAGTCGATGTCGTGGGAGCACGGCGTGTTCATGGGCGCCACCATCTCCTCGGAGAAGACGGCCGCCCAGGAGGGCACGGTGGGCGAGCTGCGCCGCGATCCCTTCGCCATGCTGCCCTTCTGCGGGTACAACATGGCCGACTACTGGGGCCACTGGCTCGAGATGGGCGAGAGGCTCGGCGACAGGGCGCCGCAGATCTTCCAGGTCAACTGGTTCCGCAAGGGCGCCGACGGCCGCTTCCTGTGGCCCGGCTTCGGCGACAACTCGCGCGTGATCGACTGGATCATCCGCCGCGTCGAGGGCGAGGCCCGGGGGCGCGAGACCCCGATCGGCACCGTGCCCGCCGCGGGAGAGCTCAACCTCGACGGCATCGAGGTGCCCGAGACCGCCCTCGAGGAGCTGTTCTCCATCGACCCGGCGTCGTGGCTCGCCGAGGCCGACCTCACCGAGGAGTTCTTCGCGCGGTTCGGCGACCGCGTGCCGGCGGCGCTGCGAGGGCAGCTCGCCGGTCTGCGCGAGCGCCTCGGCGCGTAACCCGCGCCCCCGAACCAGTAAGCCCCGCCGTTCTGCCCGACGGCGGGGCTTGCTCTGTGCGGCATCGGCCGACTGCCGTCGAGGCGGCTCCCCGTTCAGGGGATCGTGATGACGACGGTCGGGGATGCGGACGGATACCCCGGGGACGTCGCGGTGACCGTGACGGCAGCCGACGCCTGGGTCGGGCCGACGCAGGAGAAATAGATGACGTTGTTGCTCGAGCCTGCCGGCAGGTCCCGGGTCAGGTAGCCCCCGTCCGCCGTCCAATCGGCGGTCCACGACCCGGGGGTGACGCTCGCTACTCGGATGCCGGCGCCGAACTGGGTGGGGATGAACACGGTCATGCGCAGGACTGCTGCGGTCGGGTTGTTCGCGGTGAAGATCATGTCGGCAGTACCGGTGCTGTACCGGTACGCCTGCAGGTCTACGTCCAGACCGAGCGTCGAGGCGGCACTCATCGGAGTCGCGACGGCGAGCGCGACCACCGGCGCTGACCACGCCGCGGTCTTCAGCACAGCCCGACGCCCGATCTCTTCCCCCACGAGGCCATATTGTGTCAGCGGTGGCAAACCCTGTCAACGCCGAAATCACCCGGTGGATCGCGTCAGTACGCCCCCGGATGTCGGCGGCGAGCACGGCGCGATTGCGTGCGTCGACGCGCAGCCGTGAGGGCCTGATCGCGTGTTCCGAGTCCCCCCACTGGGATTCGAACCCAGACTGTGCCGATTTTAAGTCGGCTGCCTCTGCCGGTTGGGCTATGGGGGGCAACGTCTATCCTCCCACGGCCGCCGCCCCGAGGCCGTTGCGAAAGCCACTCCTCGAGTGCCCGGTAGGCTGGGAGGGTGGGATTCGCCAAGTTCGTGCTCGTCGCGCTGATCGTCGTCGTGGTGCTGCTCACCGTGTACCTGCGGGTGCGTGCGTGGCGCGCGCGTCGCGCCGCGGAGCGAGCGGCTTGGGAGGCGGAGATCGAGCGGGATCTGCGCGACGGGTGACGACGAGCGCAGACGAGCGCGCGGGTGCTGCGAGGAGCACCCGGCGGCATGCGTCTCGCCGGCGCCGCCCTCGGGACTGCGCCGGACGCGGCAGCGAAGCACAGGGCTTTCCTGGGCGAAACGGATAGGATGCGCCCATGACTGGTGGATTGATTGCCGCGCTCATCGCGGCCGGTGTTCTCGTCCTGCTGATCGGGTACGTCTGGATCACTTACAACTCCCTCGTCACGCTGCGCGTGCGCGTCGATGAGGCATGGAGCGACATCACCGTGCAGTTGAAGCGCCGGGCCGACCTCATTCCAGCGCTCATCGAGACGGTCAAGGGCTACGCCGCCCACGAGAGGGGCGTCTTCGAGGCGGTGACGAAGGCGCGCGCGGAGACCATCTCCGCCGAGGGCCCCGCCGAAGCGTCGGTCGCCGAGAACCACATGCAACAGGCGCTCAAGAGCATCTTCGCGGTCGCCGAGGCGTATCCCCAGCTGCAGGCGAGTCAGAACTTCCTGCAGCTGCAGAGCGAGCTGGTCGACACGGAGAACAAGATCCAGGCCGCCCGGCGCTTCTACAACGGCGGTGTGCGCGAGTACAACACCAAGATCCAGGTGTTCCCGAACACCGTCTTCGTGCGTGCGATGGGCTTCACCGAGCGCGAGTTCTTCGAGGTGGACGACGTCGCCTCGATCTCGGAGCCGCCGCGCATCCAGTTCTAGTCGGGGCGGGCCGTGTACAGCGCCATACGCCGCAACAAGGTCAACAGCTTCCTCATCATCCTGCTGTTCGTCGCCGTCGTGGGCGGGCTGGGTTGGCTCGCGTCGTACATCTACGACTCGACGGGCGTCGTCATCGCGGTGGTGGCCTTCGCCGTCGCGTACGCCGCGTTCCAGTACTTCGCGGCCGGGCGGCAGGCCATCTCGATGAGCGGGGCGAAGCGCATCACCGAGGCCGACAACCCGCGCCTCTACCGCATCGTCGAGAACCTGTCGATCACCACCGGCACCCCCATGCCGGAGGTGTACGTGGTGAGCGATCCGGCGCCGAACGCCTTCGCGACGGGGCGGGATCCCGAGCACGCGATGGTCGCGGCCACCACGGGCTTGCTCGAGATCATGACCGACTCGGAGCTCGAGGGCGTCATGGCGCACGAGCTGGGTCACGTGCGCAACTACGATATCCGCGTTTCGATGATCGTCTACGGTCTCGTGGTCGCCGTCGGCATGATCTCCGATGTGCTCGTGCGCATGGCCTTCTTCGGCCGCAGCAACAACAACGGCAACCCGGTGATGCTGATCTTCGGGCTCGTTGCGATGATCGTCGCCCCGCTCATCGCCACGATCGTGCAGCTCGCCGTCTCCCGGCAGCGGGAGTACCTCGCCGATGCGACCGGCGTGCTCACGACCCGCCACCCGGAGGCCCTCGCGAGCGCGCTGCACAAGCTCTCCGAGCACGGCCGGCCGCTGCAGAAGCAGCAGTCGAGCATGGCGCACCTGTGGATCGCCGACCCGCTCAAACCGGGCGTCGTGCAGCGGCTCTTCGCCACGCACCCGCCGATCCCGGATCGCATCCGGAGGCTGCTCGACATGGGCGGCAAGTTCTAGGCTCCGGCTCGGTCGGGCGGGCGAAGCCCGTCGGGACCGGTGCGACCGGATCGGCCTCGGCGCTGCGCCCTCTGCGCGGGGGTTCTGCGCGGGGGTAGGGTAGACGGGGATGCCAAGCCGAGGAGGTCGCCCGCTCCGTGTCGAACATGTTCCGCTCGCTCGCCGTACGCAACTACCGCATCTGGTTCGTCGGCGCGCTCGTCTCGAACATCGGCGCGTGGATGCAGGCGACCACTCAGAACTGGGTGGTGCTCACCGAGCTCACCGACAACAACGCTTCGGCGGTCGGCATCACCATGGCGCTGCAGTTCGGCCCGCAGCTGCTGCTCGTGCCGTTCAGCGGAGCGGTGGCGGATCGCTTCGACCGGCGGCGCGTGCTGCTCGTCACGCAGTCGCTGCTGATGCTGCTCGCGGTGGGTCTGGGCGTGCTGCTCGTCACCGGGCAGGCGCACCTCTGGCATCTGTACGGCTTCGCGCTCGCGCTCGGCATCGTGAACGCCTTCGATACGACCTCGCGGCAGGCGTTCGTCTCCGACCTCGTCGGCACGAGTCAGCTCTCCAACGCGGTGGCGCTCAACTCGGCCTCGTTCAACTCGGCGCGGCTCGTCGGCCCGGCGGTGGCGGGCGTGCTCATCGCGGTGGTCGGCTCGGGCTGGGTGTTCCTCATCAACGCGGCCTCGTTCCTCGCGGTGCTCGGCGCGCTGCTGCTCATCGACGCTCGCCCGGCGCCGGCGCCGGCCTCGTCTCGCCGCGAATCGCAGCTGCGTCAGCTCTCGGCGGGCTTCCGCTACGTGCGCCGGCGCCACGACCTGCTGGTGATCTTCGTGATCGTGTTCCTCGTCGGCGCGTTCAGCATGAACTTCCCGGTCATCTCGTCGACCATGGCGGTCGAGTTCGGGCGGGGGGCGAGCGACTACGGCCTGCTCTCGTCGATCCTCGCGGTCGGCTCGCTCGCGGGCGCCCTGCTCTCGGCGCGGCGTCCGGATGCCCGCATGCGCGTCATCATCATCGCCGTCGGCGGCGTCGGCGTCGTGAGTCTCGTGGCCGCCTTCATGCCGACCTTCTGGAGCTTCGCCGCGACGCTCGTGTTCTTCGGCCTCGCGATCTCGACGATGCTCACCACCGCCAACGGCTTCGTGCAGACCACGGCGGACCCGGCGGTGAGAGGGCGCGTGCTCGCGCTCTACATGGCCATCCTCATGGGAGGCACTCCGGTGGGCGCGCCGCTCGTGGGGGTGGCGGCCGACGCGCTCGGACCCAGGTCGACGCTCATCATCAGCGCTGCGGCCGGCCTGCTCGCCTTCGGGGTCGGGATCGCCTGGTTGTTCACGGATCGGCGCCTGCGCTTCCACCGCGAGCGCGGACTGCACTTCGCCGTCACGCACGCGGGGCGGCCGGGGCTCGACGATGACCCGGGCAAGCAGACGGAGACGCTCACGGCGCCGATCTCGATCCTGCGACGCGGCGATGCGGCGCTCGGGGCGGGGGAGTCGGCGCCGATCGAGGGATCGAGCGCCTCGGCTACGGGCGCGATCCGGGTCGATGACGGAGAGGACCCGGAGCGGCCCCCCGCGAAGTGAGCCGGGTGGCGGCGCTCGGGCGTCTCACGAAGGCGACCAGGAATCGCAACGGGCCGCCGGATGCGGCCTCGCGCTGTCGTGCTCGTTTGGGTCTGCGTCAGTCGAGGTCGAGCCAGATGGTCTTCAGCTGCGTGTACTGGTCGTGGGCGTGGGTCGAGTTGTCGCGGCCGCCGAAGCCCGACTGCTTGTAGCCGCCGAACGGGGTGGTGATGTCGCCCTCGCCGAAGCTGTTGACGGTGACGGTGCCGGCTCGCAGCATGCGTGCGCCGCGGAGGGCGCGTTTGCCGTTGGCGGAGAAGATCGAGGCCGCGAGGCCGTACTCGGTGTCGTTGGCGACCGCGATGGCCTCTTCGAAGGTGTCGACCGTGATCACGCTGAGGATCGGGCCGAAGATCTCCTCGGTCGCCAGACGGGAGCCGTGTGCGGTCTCGACGATCGTGGGTTCGACGAACCCCTCGGCCGGGATGCCGCCGCCCAGTATGACGGTCTCGTCGTTCGCGAGATCCAGGTAGCCGCCGACCTTCTCGAAGTGCGTCTCCGAGACCAGGGCCCCGACCCGCACGGCCGGGTCGAGCGGGTCTCCGACGCGCCACTGCGCGGCCGCGGCCTCGACGCGTTCGAGCAGGCGATCCCTGATGCCGCGCTGCACGATCAGGCGCGACGCGGCGGAGCAGTTCTCGCCCATGTTCCAGAAGGCCCCGTTGACGACGTGCTCGGCCACGGCGTCGAGATCCTCGGCGTCGTCGAGCACCACGCAGGGGTTCTTGCCGCCGAGCTCGAGCACGATGTCCTTGATGTTGCTGTCGGCTGAGTAGTGCAGGAAGCGGCGCCCAGTCGCGGTCGAGCCGGTGAAGCTCACCATGTCGATGCCGGGGTGCAGCCCGATCGGCCGGCCGACCTCGGATCCCGAGCCCGGTACGACGTTCAGCACGCCCGCCGGGATCCCGGCCTCCGCGGCCAGCTCTGCGACGCGCAGCGCGGTCAGCGTCGTCTCGCCGGCCGGCTTGAGCACCACCGAGCAGCCGGCGGCCAGGGCCGGTCCGATCTTCCAGGCGAGCATGAGCAGGGGGAAGTTCCAAGGCAGTACGAGGCCGACGACGCCGACCGGCTCGCGCACGACCATCGCGATGTGGGAGTCGGAGGCGGGGGAGACCTGGTCGTAGATCTTGTCGATCAGTTCCGCGTGCCACCTGATGACCGAGATCGTCTCGGGCACGTCGACGGTCTCGCAGTCGAGGATCGTCTTGCCGCTGTCGATGCTCTCCATGACCGCCAGTTCGCGCGCGTGCTCCTCCAGGAGCGACGCGAGCCGCAGCAGAGCGTCCTTGCGCTCGGCCGGGTGCAGCCGCGACCAGCGGCCGTCATCGAACGATGCGCGTGCGGCCGCGACCGCGAGGTCCACGTCCTCGGCCGCGCAGGCGGCGATCTCGGTCAGGGGCGCGCCCGTCGCGGGATTGACGGTGCCGAAGGTCCTCCCCGACAGCGCAGGCCGGAAGGCCCCGTCGATGAAGGCCTCTCCCGGCAGGGTCAGACCCGCAGCTATCTCACGGTACTCCTCCATGCTGAGCAGCTCACTCATGGTCTGCGTCTCCTCTCCGGTGGTCAGTTCGCCTGGAACGGTGCGAGCGCGGCCTCGATGCGGTTCCGCACCTCCGCCGTGGCGGGGGCGAGTGGCGCGCGCGGGAGGCCGACGGGCAGGCCCCGCAATTCGAGCCCGGCCTTGACGGCCTGGATGAAGGGAGCCGATAGCATGGCGTCGATGACCGGGTAGAGCCGTCGCCACTCGTCGAGCGCGCCGTCGAGATCGCCGGCTCGGATCTTGCCCGCGACGGCGACGATCTCCTCCGGCACGACGTTGGCCGCTCCCGCCATGACGCCCGCGGCGCCCTCGGCCAGCGCGCCGAAGAGGTAGCTGTCCCAGCCGATGAAGGTGCCGATCTCGTCGCCGTGGTGGTGGATCAGCTGGAGCGCCTGCTCCCAGTCGGCCGACGAATCCTTGACGTATCTGACGTGCGGTATCTCGGCGGCGAGGGAGGCGATGGTGTCCGGATCGAGGTTGACCCCGGTAGCGGCGGGGATGTTGTAGAGCATGATGGGGATCTCGACCGCCGCCGCGACGTCCTTGATGTAGCTCACCGTCTCCTCGAGGCTCAGCGGCTCGTAGTAGGGCGTGACGAGCATCAGCACGTCGGCGCCGCCCGCCTGCGCGGCGCGGGAGAGGCTGATCGCGGCTCTCGTGGTCGTGGCGCCGGTCTGGGCGATCACCGGAACGCGGCCGGCGGTGTGCTCGATCACGGTGTCCACGAGCAGCCGGCGCTCGTCCGAGTCGAGGGCCGAGAACTCGCCGGTGGAGCCTCCGGCGACGACGCCGTCGACCCCGGCGTCGACGGACCGGTCGACGACCTTGCGCAGCAGGCGGAGGTCGAGGTTCTCGTCGGCGTCGAACGGGGTGGCCAGGGCGGTGAGCACACCGCTGAGGTTCTGTGTCATGGGGTGTCCTGTTCGGTTGCTGGTGGATGGAGCGGTCGGGGTTCAGAGCAGTGCGCGCGACTGGCGCTCGGATGCGAGGGCGCTCATCGCGCGCTGGGCGGCGGTGAAGCCGGAGGAGATCGCGGTCTCCGTGTAGAGGGTGCCGAGGAAGTCGCCAGCCAGGAAGATCCGGTCGGTCGGGCGGGTGAGCGCGGGCTGCAGCTTTCTGCGTCCGGGGAAGCAGTAGGGGGAGCCGAACTCGAACTTCTCGATGCGCGCCTCGGTTACGAGCCCGCGGAAACCGGGGAAGATCTCGTCGAGGTCCCTGAGATGGATGTCGATGATCTCGTCCTCGGGAAGGTCGAACAGTCTGCGCCCGAGGCTCGCGGGCGAGAAGGTCATCATGCTGCCTCCGCGGCGGCGGGCGGAGGAGGCCCCGTGCACGAGATTGCCCTGGTTGAGGGCGACGGTGAAGGAGCGGTTGGGCGTCGCGATGCCGTAGATGCGGTCGTAGGGCATCGGGTCCTCCTCGTCGGTGAGGAATGCGCCCGCGACGTGGGGGCCGTACTCGATCCTGGAGAGCGCATCGCGCAGCTCCTCCGGCAGATCGACCGCGATGCGGCGGGTGATCGGCGCGGGCGTCGCGATCACGGCCGTGCGCGCGGCGACCTCGTGCGCGCTGCCGTGCTGCGTGTAGCGGACCACCACGTGATCGGCGTGCGAGACGACCTCCTCGACCCGCGCGCCGAGGTCGACGCGCTCCCGCACCGTCTGGGCGATGCCCTCGGTCATCGTCGAGGCTCCTCCGACGATCGCGTTGCCGAGCCCCTGTCCGATGTCCCAGATGAGGCTGAAGTAGCCGATGCCGGCGCCGGCGGCGATCTGATCGGGGTCAGCGGTCGAGCGCATGACGACGGGAAAGTAGAAGTCTTTCGCCGCCTTCGGGATGTCGCCCATGTACTCTGCGAAGGTGCGGTCGTTCTCGAAGTCGAAGATGCGCTGCTGCCTGTCCTCGGGCGACTCGCCGGAGCGCGTGCGCACGGCCGCCGCGTAGCGGAGCACGTCGACGCTGAGCCTGGTGCCGGCCCTGAGGATCGCGAACCGATCCGACGCGCTCATCGGGATCCGGAGCGGGTAGGCCTGGATCGGCCCGCTCGTCAAGAACTTTCCGTTCATGGCCATGCCCTGGAGTGAACCGGGGATGCGCATCGCGCGGGTGCCGGTCTCGGAGAGGAGCTGCTGGGTGGAGCTGCCCTCGCCCGCGTACATGTGCCCGCCCCAGTTGAGCACGTAGGGGCCGCGCGTCTCGCTGTGGACCCGCCCGCCCACGCGTCCGGCGGCCTCGAGCACCTGGATGTCCCAGTGCCGGAGCCGCCAGGCGGCGGAGAGGCCCGCGAGGCCCCCACCGATGATGATGGTGTCCTTCATTGGACCGCCTTTCGAGTGGAGCGCGGGCGAGGATGGCTGCGACGACGCCCGGATGCGATGTCGATCCGGGATACTCTGGCGCACGAAGATGATCAAGGATCATCTATTGGCTTCAATGATGTGGTTTTCCGGGGAGTGTGTCAAGCGAGCCAGCAGGGTGCTGCTGAAGCCCGTGATGTTCGCCAGTACGGCGAGTCGCTCGACGCCGCATTCGCGCCGCTGGGGTTGACAGGCGTGCGGACGTACCCGATGATTGGTCGCGGATGATCAAAGATCATTCATGTAGTCGATTGACGGACGCGATGAGGTGGCTGTTCCGCCTCGACTGTTTCTCTTTTGGCCGCAGGCCCACCCCCGCCGGGGCGCGGGCTGAGCACCCATATTTCGATCAACAATGCGCGATGAGGCGCTCGGGACTCGTGCGGGCCGTTGCGCAGGAAGGGCAGCACCATGAATAGACCCCTCGATGACGTGGGCTCCATCAGCGACGCGAGAACCGGTGACTCCACTCCTCGGTTCAAGCGTCGCTTCATGGCGAGGCTCATCGCCGTGCTCGTCGGCGGCATGATCCTCGACGGTTACATCCTGGGCATCCTGGGGCCGATCACCGGCTTGATCCGCGAGGACGCTCGGCTCGACGACTTCTGGATCGGGGCGATCGCGGCCGCTCCGCTCTTCGGGATCTTCGTCGGCTCGCCGCTGGCCGGTTGGGCCACGGACAAGTTCGGTCGCAAGCCTATGTTCATCGTCGACATGGGGCTCTTCCTCGTCGCCTCGGCCCTGCAGTTCTTCGTGTCCTCGGGCGACGCGGCCGCTGTGCAGCTGTTCGCGATCCGGTTCCTCATGGGCGTCGCGATCGGCGGCGAGTACGCGATCGGGTGGCCGCTCATGTCGGAGTTCGCGCCGCCCAAGCTCCGGGGGCGCCTCCTCGGCGTGACCGTGGTCGCCTGGTACGTCGGCTTCATGATCGCGTTCGTCGTCGGCACCTCCATGCAGCAGGCCGGAGTGCCGTGGCGGATCATCCTCGGCTCCAGCACCCTGCTCGCACTCGTCCTGTTCCTCGCGCGACTCGGCCTCCCCGAATCGCCGAGCTGGCTCATCACCAAGGGGCGCCGCGATGAGGCGCTGGTCGTCGCGCGGCGCTACATCGGATCCTCGGAGATGCACGAGAGCATCACCCAGGAGATCGACCTGAGGATGATCCAGGAGGCGCGGGCCGCCAAGGAGCAGCGAGTGCTCAGGAGCGCCTCGTTCGGCACCCTGTTCTCGCCCGGTTACTGGCGCGCGACGCTCTTCACCGCCGGCTTCTGGCTCTGCGCGGTGACGCCGTACTTCGCGATCGCGACGTTCGCCGTCGAGGTGCTCAAGAAGTACGGCCTCGACAACGAGTGGGTCAGCGGCGTGGGGCTATCGGCGCTCGCGGCTGCCGGCGTCGTCACGAGCGTGCTGCTCGTCGACAAGGTCGGCCGGCGCGTGCTCACGGTTCCCACGCAGTGGGCGGCCACGGTGCTGCTGCTGGTCATCGGTCTCTGGTCGGGCGCGCCGCCGGCGCTGGTGCTCACGATGTTCCTGGCGTTCTCGTTCATCAACGCGATGTACAACACGCTCACGCAGATCTACCCCTCGGAGCTGTTCCCCAGCGAGGTGCGAGGCATCGGCATGGGGTTCGCCGCCGCGATCAGCCGGATCGGCGCCGCGCTGGGCACATTCGCGCTGCCGTGGTCGATGACGAATCTCGGGGCGAGCACCACCATGGTCATCGCGGCGGTCATCGCGCTCGCCGGCGCGCTGCTCTCGCAGTGGCTCGCGCCCGAGACGAAGGGCAAGACGCTGGCCGAGACGGCTCAGGGCTTCTCGCACTGACCCCGGGGCCGCCTGCTTGAATCGGGGTGGCCCGGGATCCGCGCGGATTCCAGGCGGCCCCGTCCGAGGCGGCCGGTCGATGGAGCCCTCCTCGATGCGCGGATCCTCCGTCGGAGCTGGGCTAAAATGGCCATCATGGCTCTGGAGAGGATCGACGCGACGCCGCGCGTGGGGGACCGCGCGTTCGATGTGCTCCACTCCGCCATCATGAGCGGCCGGTTCCCGCCGGGTCAGCGCCTGCAGCCGGGGGAGCTCTCGGCCCAGCTCGGCATCAGCACGATGCCGATCCGGGAAGCGGTCAAGCGGCTCAAAGCCCTGGGGCTCGTCGAGGATCTGCCGCACCGCGGCACCGTGGTGAAGGTGCTGAGCGGTGAGGAGCTGCTGCACATCTATCAGGTGAGGGCGGTGCTCGAGATCGAGGCCACGAGGCTCGGGGCGCCGCACATGACAGAGGAGGCCCTGCTCGACGCGGAGGTCGCGTATGCGCAGATGGCGCGTGCGCTGCAGAGGCAGGACGTCGTGGAGTACACCGATCGCGACGAGGAGATCCTCGCGCTGGTGTACGAGGCTTCGGGCAATCCCGTGCTCCTCGAGACCATCCGCCATCTGTGGTCGCGCTGCCGCTCGTTCAAGATCGTGGGAGTGCGCCAGCAGATCGAGTCGGGCGAGCGGGAGCCGCTGCTCGTGCACCAGCGACGTCTCATCGAGGCGATCCGCCGGGGCGATGCCGCTGAGGCGGGCCGGATCACGGCAGAGTCGCTCGACGCGGCGATCGAGCGGATCACGAGCGCGATCGACGAGGGGTAGCGGGTCGCGAGGGCGGCCCCGGGGGCACCGCCGCCCGTTACAGCACCGAGCGCACCGTGTCCTCGAAGTGTCGCACGTGCGCCTCGGAGAGCGCAGCGGCGCGATCAGCGTCCCCGTCGAGGATCGCGCGCAGCAGCTCGACGTGCTCGCCCACGTGCGCGCTGATGTCGGGGATCCGATCGCGGACCAGGCCCCAGATGCGGGTGGCGAGATCATCGAGCCGTGTGAGCGTGGCCGCGAGGTGGTGATTGCCCACCGCGCGGTAGACGAGTCGATGCACCCTGAGGTCGTGCTCGAGCATCCGTCGCTGATCGGCGCCGGAGCCGACCCCCTCCAGCTCGCGCACGACGGCCTCGAACTCGAGTCGCAGCTCCGGGTCGAGCGCCGCCGCGGCCGCCTTGCGCGCGGCGAGCGGTTCGAGCACCTCGCGCATCTCCGAGATCTCGGCCAGGTCGGTGATGTCGACACCGGTGGCGAAGGTGCCGCGGCGGGGATAGAAGGCGACGAGGCGGTCGCTCTCGAGTCGCTTGAGGGCTTCGCGAATGGGGGTGCGACCGAGGCCGAGCTCCGAGCTGAGCGCAACCTCGTTGATCGCGTCTCCGGGGGCGATGTCGAGCAGGATGAGCCGGTGCTTCAACTCGCGGTAGGCGCGGTCGGCCTTCGACTCCTCGGTCGTCGGCTTCATGGCGGTCCTCGTGATCGTGCGGTCGCAGCCCGGGCGGGCGCGGTTTCGAGAGTCGTGCGCCCCCGACTCGCGGCTTGACGCTGCTGCTCGCTTCGAATACTCTACAAGAGGCCGACTGATATATGAGTTGACGATCAGAGTGGCGCTGCGGATCCCGCCCCTGAGACGAAGGAGTTCCCATGACACGGTCCCCGGTATTCGCCCCGCGCCTTCCGCGCGAGCTCGACGCGCCGATCGCGGAGCTCGACCCGGAGATCGCGATGCGGATCGACGCGGAGCTCGCGAGGCAGCGCAGCGGACTCGAGATGATCGCGTCCGAGAACCACACCGCACGAGCCGTCATGCAGGCGCAGGGCTCGGTGCTCACCAACAAGTACGCCGAAGGGTATCCCGGGCGTCGGTACTACGGCGGCTGCGAGGAGGTCGACGCCATCGAGACCCTCGCCATCGGCCGCGCCAAGGAGCTCTTCGGTGCCGCTTTCGCCAACGTGCAGCCCCACTCGGGGGCGCAGGCGAACGCATCGGTCATGCACGCGCTCATCCGGCCGGGCGACACCGTGCTGGGGCTCGACCTCGCGCACGGCGGCCACCTCACCCACGGCATGAAGCTCAACTTCTCGGGCAGGCTGTACAACATCGTGCCCTACGGCGTCGACGCCGAGACCCACCGCGTCGACATGGTCGAGGTCGAGCGCCTGGCGGAGGAGCACCGTCCGCGGCTCATCATCGCGGGCTGGTCGGCCTACCCCCGGCAGCTCGACTTCGAGCGGTTCCGCAGCATCGCCGACGAGGTGGGCGCCCTGCTCATGGTGGACATGGCCCACTTCGCCGGTCTCGTCGCCGCAGGCCTCCATCCGAGCCCGGTGCCGCACGCGCACGTGACCACCTCGACCACCCACAAGACGCTCGGCGGGCCCCGCGGCGGCATCATCCTCACGAACGACGCGGACATCGCCAAGAAGGTCGACTCCGCTGTGTTCCCGGGGCAGCAGGGCGGGCCGCTCGAGCACGTCATCGCGGGCAAGGCGGTGTCGTTCAAGATCGCCGCGAGCGACGGCTTCGCGGAGCGGCAGCGGCGCACCCTCGAGGGAGCCCGGATCCTCGCTGAGCGGCTCTCCCGGCCCGACATCGCCGATCGCGGCGTCTCGGTGCTCACCGGCGGCACCGACGTGCACCTCGTGCTCGTCGACCTGCGCCGCTCCGAGCTCGACGGGCGGGCCGCCGAGGATCTGCTGGCCGCGATCGACATCACCGTCAACCGCAACGCTGTTCCGTTCGACCCGCGCCCGCCCATGGTCACCTCGGGCCTGCGCATCGGCACACCCGCGCTCGCGACGCGCGGGTTCGGCGACGAGGCCTTCGCCGAGGCGGCTGACGTCATCGCCGAGGCGCTCGTCGAGGGCACGGAGCCGGGCGGCCCCGACGCCGAGGCGCTCGCACTCCTGCGCGATCGCGTGCGCGCTCTCGCCGACGCGCATCCCCTCTACCCCGCACTCGACCCGATGGGAGCGTAGTCATGGCCGATCTGCTACCTGAGCACCCGGACTTCCTCTGGCGCAACCCCGACCCCGGGCCCGGCTACGACGCGGTGATCGTGGGCGGCGGCGGCCACGGTCTCGCCACCGCCTACTATCTGGCGAAGAACCACGGCATGACGAACATCGCCGTGCTCGAGCGGGGCTGGCTCGCGGGCGGCAACATGGCCCGCAACACCACCATCATCCGCTCCAACTACCTGTGGGACGAGTCCGCGGGGATCTACGAGCACTCGCTCAAGCTCTGGGAGCGCTTGCCGGAGGAGCTCGAGTACGACTTCCTGTTCTCGCAGCGCGGCGTGATGAACCTCGCGCACACGCTGCAGGACGTGCGCGAGTCGCAGCGGCGCGTGAACGCCAACGTGCTCAACGGCGTCGACGCCGAGTGGCTGACACCCCACCAGGTCAAGGAGCTCTGCCCCATCATCAACATCGGCGACGACCTGCGCTACCCGGTGATGGGCGCCACCTACCAGCCTCGAGCGGGGATCGCGAAGCACGATCACGTGGCGTGGGCCTTCGCCCGCAAGTGCGACGAGATGGGTGTCGACATCATTCAGAACTGCGAGGTCATGGGCTTCGTCAAGGAGGGCGACCGCGTGGTCGCCGTCGAGACCAGCCGTGGCCGCATCGAGGCGAAGAGGGTGGGCCTCGCGGCCGCCGGCAACTCGTCGGTGCTCGCCGATCTGGCCGGCTTCAGGCTGCCCATCCAGTCGCACCCCCTGCAGGCGCTCGTCTCGGAGCTCTTCGAGCCGGTGCACCCGACCGTCGTCATGTCGAACCACGTGCACGTCTACGTGTCGCAGGCGCACAAGGGGGAGCTGGTGATGGGCGCCGGCATCGACGCGTACAACGGGTACGGGCAGCGCGGCGGCTTCCACGTGGTCGAGGAGCAGCTCGCCGCCGCCGTCGAGCTCTTCCCCGTCTTCGCCCGCGCGCACCTGCTGCGCACCTGGGGCGGCACCGTCGACGTGACCCTCGACGCCTCCCCGATCGTCTCCGCCACCCCGATCGACGGCATGTACGTCAACTGCGGCTGGGGTACCGGCGGGTTCAAGGGCACGCCGGGAGCCGGCTTCACGTTCGCGCACACCATCGCGACGGGCGAGGCGCACCCGCTCAACGCCCCGTTCTCGCTCGAGCGCTTCGAGACCGGCCACCTGATCGACGAGCACGGCGCCGCGGCCGTCGCCCACTGAGAGAGGAATCAGCGTCATGCTGCTCATCGAATGCCCCAACTGCGGCCCGCGCGACGAGACCGAGTTCCACTACGGCGGCCAGGCGCACGTGCCGTATCCGCAGGATCCCCACGCCCTCAGCGATCGGGAGTGGGCCGAGTACCTCTTCTACCGCGACAACCCCAGAGGGCTCTTCTCGGAGCGCTGGAACCACGCGGTCGGGTGCCGCAAGTGGTTCAACGCCGTTCGAGACACCGTCACCTACGAGTTCACGGCCGTCTACCGCATGGGCGAGCCGCGTCCCGCCATCTCCGAGGAAGGGGACGCACGATGACCTCGGCACGTCTGGATCCCGATCGCGCGATCGGCCGCGGTATCGACCGCTCCCGGCAGATCGCCTTCACCGTCGACGGCGAGAGCTACCGCGGCTTCGCGGGCGACACCATCGCGAGCGCGCTGCTCGCGTCGGGGCGCGCGCACTGCGGCGCGTCGATGTACCTCGGAAGGCCCCGAGGCGTCTTCACGTCGGGCGTCGAAGAGCCCAACGCGCTCGTCACGGTGAGGCGCCGCTTCGCCGGAGACATCGACGAGTCGATGCTGCCCGCCACGGTCGTCGAGATCACCGACGGGCTCGAGGCCGAGTATCTCAGCGGACTCGGCGTGCTCGATCCCTCCGACGACGAGGCGCGGTACGAGCACAGGCACGTGCACGCCGACGTGCTGATCGTCGGAGCCGGCCCCGCAGGGCTCGCGGCGGCGCGCGAAGCCGCGAAGGGCGGCGCGCGCACGATCCTTGTCGACGAGCAGTCAACCCCCGGGGGATTCCTGCTGGGATCGCGCGGCGAGCAGGTCGACGGCCTCGACGCCGTCGCATGGGCGGCCGCGACGGTCGAGCGGTTGTCGGCCGCCGAGGAGTTCACCTACCTGCCGCGCACCACCGCGATCGGCAGCTACGACGCCAACTACGTGGTAGCGGTCGAGGACCGCACGGGCGCCCTGCTGGCGGATGCCGTCGACGGTGTCCCGCGTCGCGGGCAGCCGCGCCAGCGCGTATGGCACGTGCGCGCGGGCCGCGTGATCCTCGCCACCGGGGCGCACGAGCGGCCCATCGTCTTCGAGAACAACGACCGCCCCGGCATCCTGCTCACCGGCGCGGTGCGCGCCTACCTCAACCGCTACGGCGTGGCCGCCGGCTCGCGCGTGGTCGTGGCGACCACCAACGACGCGGCCTACGCGCTCGTCGACGACCTGTACGACGCGGGCATCGAGGGGACGGTGGTCGTCGATCGCCGCCCGCAGGCCTCCGAGCAGGCCGGCGCCACGCTCGCCCGGACCGGGGCGCGCGGGATATTCGGCGCGGCGGTGACGAGCACGGCGGGCGACGGAGCCGCGGGCCGGGTCAGCGCAGTGACCGTCTCGGCCCTTGACGACGGCGGCGGGCCGACCGGAGCGCCCGAGACCGTCGAGGCCGATCTGCTCGCCGTCTCGGGCGGGTTCACCCCGGTCGTGCAGCTGCACACTCAGCGCCAGGGGCGCGTCTCCTGGAACGACCGCATCGCGGGCTTCGTGCCGGCGGCGCCGGTCGAACGGCAGGCGATCGTGGGCGCCGCCACCGGCGAGTACGCACTCGGCACCGCCCTCGCGCAGGGCGCCAACGCGGGGCACGCCGTCGCGCAGCAGGCCGGCTTTCCCGCACCGCTCATGGTGCCGGAGAGCGCGGACGACGCCTATGCCGTCGACGAGGTGCGACCCCTGTGGCTGGTCCCGGGCCAGGTCGGCGCGCCGGGGGAGTGGCTGACCCACTTCGTCGACCTGCAGCGCGACCAGAGCGTCGCCGACGTGTTCCGGGCCACCGGAGCGGGAATGCGGAGCATCGAGCACGTCAAGCGCTACACCTCCATCTCGACGGCGAACGACCAGGGCAAGACGAGCGGCACGAACGCGATCGGCGTGATCGCGGCGGCGCTGAAGCAGCCCGACCTGTCGGCATTCGGCAGCACCTCGCACCGCGCTCCCTACACCCCCGTCGCCTTCTCGGCGCTCGCGGGGCGCCGGCGCGGCGAGCTCTTCGACCCCGCCCGGCTCACCTCGATGCATCCGTGGCACGTGGCCCACGGCGCCCTCTTCGAGGACGTGGGGCAGTGGAAGCGCCCCTGGTACTACCCGCAGAAGGGCGAGGACATGGAGGCGGCAGTGCTGCGCGAGTGCCGCGCGGTGCGCGAATCGGTGGGGTTCCAGGACGCCTCTACGCTGGGCAAGATCGAGGTGCGCGGCGCCGACGCGGGCGAGTTCCTCAACCGCATCTACACGAACGGCTTCGCCAAGCTGGCGGTCGGCAGCGCGCGGTACGGCGTGATGTGCAAGCCGGACGGCATGATCTTCGACGACGGCGTCACGCTCCGGCTCGCCGACGACCGCTACTTCATGACCACCACGACGGGCGGCGCGGCGCGCGTGCTCGAGTGGGTCGAGGAGTGGCATCAGACGGAGTGGCCCGAGCTCGACGTCGTCTTCACCTCGGTCACCGAGGAGTGGTCGACGGTGGCCGTCGTCGGCCCGAGGTCGCGCGACGTCGTCGCCGCACTCGCGCCGGAGCTCGACGTCTCGAACGAGGCGTTCCCATTCATGACCTACCGCGAGACCGCCCTCTCGAACGGCATCCCCGCCCGCATCTGCCGCATCTCGTTCTCGGGCGAGCTGGCCTTCGAGATCAACGTGCAGGCGTTCTACGGCCTGGCCGTGTGGGAGGCGGTGGCCGAGGCCGGAGCCGAGTTCGGCATCACGCCGTACGGCACGGAGACCATGCACGTGCTGCGCGCGGAGAAGGGCTTCATCATCGTGGGGCAGGACACCGACGGTACCGTGACGCCCCAGGACGCGGGCATGGGGTGGATCGTGTCGAAGCTCAAGGACTTCGTCGGCAAGCGCTCCTTCAGCCGGATCGACACCTCGCGCCCCGACCGCAAGCACCTCGTCGGGGTGCTCCCGGCCGACGGGTCCACGCTGCTGCCCGAGGGCACCCAGCTCGTCGCGGCCGGCACGTCGATCACCCCGGAGGCCGCCCCGGTTCCCATGATCGGGCATATCACCTCCTCCTACCGATCGGCGGCGCTCGGAAGGCCCTTCGGCCTGGCGCTCGTCGAGAACGGACGCAACCGCGTGGGGGAGATCGTCCAGGCGCCGCTCGGCGGCCGGCTCGTCGACGTCGAGATCACGTCCCCCGTTTTCTACGATCCCGAAGGGAGCCGTCGCGATGGCTGAGCACACCGCGGTCGAAGGCGCCGCCGACCTGGACCGGCTGCGGGTGTCGCCCGCGGCGCACCTCGCCTACGCGATGGGCGTCGCCTCGGGCGAGGATCCGGAGTCGGTCGCGCTCCGCGAGATCCCGTTCGCCGTGCAGCTGGGGCTGCGCGCCGTGCAGGGGAGTCCATCGGCGCAGGCCCTCGAGGCCGCGCTCGGCGCCCCCCTGCCGGGCAAGGCGGGCGAGGTGACGGGCGACGCCGATGCGCTGCACGTCATCTGGCTGAGTCCTGACGAGTTTCTCGCCGTCGACGTCTCCCGGCGCCAGCGTGCGGGCGACGCCGCCGGGGCGGAGGCGGCGCTCGACGGGTTGCCGGGGCAGGCGGTCGATCTCTCGGCCAACCGCACGATCCTGGAGCTCACGGGATCCCGGGTACGGGAGGTGCTCGAGAAAGGCTGCCGCGCCGACCTGCACCCGCGCGCCTTCGCCGCGGGGGCCGCCATCGCCACGCAGCTCGCCCAGGTGCCGCTCATCCTGCACCGCTCCGGCGCGCAGAGCTTCCGCCTCTATCCGCGGGCGTCGTTCGCCGACCACACGGTGCGCTGGCTCATCGATGCGATGACCGAGTTCACCGCGGCCGCACCGGGTGCGGGGACCGAGGCGGGCTGATGACGCTCAGCGTGCTCGACCTCTTCTCCATCGGCATCGGACCCTCCTCATCGCACACGGTGGGGCCGATGCGGGCGGCGAGGAGGTTCACCGCCGAGCTCGAGCGGCTCGGTCCGCTGGAGGCGGTCGGCCGCGTCGAGGCGGGCCTGTTCGGCTCCCTCGGCGCGACGGGCATCGGCCACGGCTCCGACGTCGCGGTGCTCGTGGGGCTGAGCGGCTTCGATCCCGAGACCGTCGATCCCGACGCCGCGCCCGGAATCATCGCCGCGATCCGGAGGGACGGGGAGTTGCGGCTGAGCGGCACCCGTCCCGTCCGCTTCGACTTCGACACCGACATCAGGCTCCAGGGGCGGAAGACGCTGCCGGGGCACCCCAACGGGATGACGCTGACCGCCTACGATCGCGCCGGCGGGCGGCTGCACTCGCGCGACTACTACTCCGTGGGCGGCGGATTCGTGGTCACGGCGGAGGAGCTCGGCAAGCCTTCGCGGCCCGACGGCGCGCACGATACGCTGCCGTTCGACGACGCGGAGGAGCAGTCGCGCGCCGGCGTCGATGCGGGCGGACTGCTCGCCATGGACTGGGTGAACCTCTACGCGCTCGCCGTCAACGAGGAGAACGCGTCGGGCGGGCGCGTGGTCACGGCCCCCACCAACGGTGCGGCGGGCATCATCCCCGCGGTGCTGCACTACTACACCCGGTTCATCGACGACGGCAGGGCCACCGACGCGCGAGTGGTCGAGTTCCTGCTGACGGCGGGGGCGATCGGATCGCTCATGAAGCGCAACGCCTCGATCTCGGGCGCCGAGCTGGGATGCCAGGCGGAGGTGGGATCGGCCTGTTCGATGGCGGCGGCGGGCCTCTGCGCGGTGCTGGGCGGAACGCCCGATCAGGTCGAGAATGCGGCGGAGATCGGCCTCGAGCACAATCTGGGACTCACGTGCGACCCGGTGGGCGGCCTCGTGCAGGTGCCCTGCATCGAGCGGAACGCGATCGCCTCGGTGAAAGCGATCAACGCCGCGCGCCTCGCACTGGCCGGCGACGGCTCGCACCGCGTGACCCTGGATCAGGCGATCGCCACGATGCGCCAGACGGGCCTCGACATGAAGACGAAGTACAAGGAGACCTCGCGCGGGGGCCTCGCCGTCAACGTCATCGAGTGCTGAACGCACCTCGACACCGATGGGAGAGCGAACATGAACCGGTACATCCTCACCTGGGAGTGCGGCGAGCGGCCCGGCATCGTGCACGCCATCACGGGAGCGCTGCTCGAGCGCTCGGGCGACATCAGGGAGCTCAAGCAGTTCGACGACGAGCACAGCCGCAGGATCTTCCTGCGCATCGAGTTCGTGCTCGATCCGGGCGGGGACGCGGAGGCGGAGCGGCTGCACGACGACCTCGAGACCCTCGCCGCCCAGCTCGAGGCCACCTGGCGGCTGCAGCGCAAGGGCGAGCAGCGCCGCGTGCTCGTGATGGTCTCGAGGTTCGAGCACTGCCTCAACGACCTGCTGTTCCGCTCCCGCATCGGCGAGCTGCCGATCGAGATCGCGGCGGTGGTGTCGAACCACCCCGACCACAGGCAGCTGGTCGAGTGGCACCGCATCCCCTTCTTCCGGGTCCCCGTGACGGCCGAGACCAAGCCCGAGGCGGAGCGGCAGCTGCTCGAGCTGGTGGAACGCTTCGAGGTCGATCTCGTCGTGCTGGCACGGTACATGCAGGTGCTCTCGGACGACCTCGCGCGCGAGCTGACGGGGCGCGCCATCAACATCCACCACTCGTTCCTGCCGTCCTTCAAGGGTGCGAAACCCTACCACCAGGCCTTCGAGCGCGGGGTGAAGACGGTTGGGGCGACCGCGCACTACGTCAACAGCGAGCTCGACGAGGGCCCGATCATCGCCCAGCAGGTCGTCGAGGTCGACCACTCCTTCGGCCCGGCCGAGCTGGCCGCGGCCGGCCGCGACGCCGAGTGCAAGGCGCTCTCGAACGCGGTCCGGTGGCACTGCGAGGGCCGGGTCTTCCTCAACGGCGGTCGCACGGTCGTGCTGCGCTGAACCCCTCAGCGGCGCCGTTTCGGAAGATTCTTCGGAACGACGCCGAAAGGCCGCGGATCGCCGCGCGAACGCGAGTAGGCTGGGTCTCGTTGTGCGGCGGGAGCCGCGATCCCCCGAGCCTGGAGCACAGATAACCGGTGAGTGACTTCCTGTCAGCGCAGACCCGCACCGAGACCGATTCGATCGGCAGCGTCGAGATCCCCGCGTCGGCGTACTGGGGGGTGCACACGGCGCGCGCCCACGAGAACTTCCCGATCGCGCGCCGGCCCATCTCCGTGTACCCCGACTTCATCCGCGCCTTCGCCTGCGTGAAGCAGGCCGCGGCCCGCGCCAACCTCGAGATCGGGGCGCTCGACGAGCAGCGCGCCACGCTCATCGACCGCGCGTGCGAGGAGATCAAGACCGGCATGCTGCACGACCAGTTCGTGGTCGGCGTCGTGCAGGGCGGTGCCGGCACATCGACCAACATGAACGCCAACGAGGTCATCACCAACCGGGCGCTCGAGCTCGCGGGGCACGAGAAGGGCGACTACGCCTTCATCAACCCCAACGACCACACCAACCGCAGCCAGTCGACGAACGACACCTACCCGACCGCGATCAAGATCGCCCTCGCGTTCTCGCTGGGCAGCCTGCTCGGGGAGCTCGCGCTGCTCGCCGACTCGTTCACGGCGAAGGGGCGCGAGTTCTCGCACATCATCAAGGTGGGGCGCACCCAGCTCCAGGACGCGGTGCCGATGACCCTCGGCCAGGAGTTCAACGCCTTCGCCGTGACGCTGCGCGAGGACATCGAGCGGCTGCGCGAGGCGGTGACGCTGCTGGGCGAGGTCAACATGGGAGCCACGGCCATCGGCACCGGGATCAACGCGCCGCGCGGCTACAAGGAGGCCGTGATCCGGCATCTGCGCGACATCACGGGCCTCGAGCTCGTGACCGCGGGCGACCTGGTCGAGTCGACGAGCGACACGGGCGTCTTCATCACGTTCTCCGGGGCGCTCAAGCGCAGCGCGCTCAAGCTCTCGAAGATCTCGAACGACCTGCGCCTGCTCTCCTCGGGTCCGCAGGCGGGCCTCGGCGAGATCAATCTCCCGGCGCGCCAGGCGGGATCCTCGATCATGCCGGGCAAGGTCAATCCCGTGATCCCCGAGGCCGTGTCGCAGGTGGCGTACTCGGTCGCGGGCGCCGACGTGACGGTGTCGATGGCGGTCGAGGCGGGGCAGCTGCAGCTCAACGCGTTCGAGCCGATCATCGCGCACTCCCTGTTCCAGTCGATCACGTGGCTCGATCGCGCGTGCCAGACGCTGCGCGTCAACTGCGTCGACGGCATCACCGCGAACGAGGACCGCCTCGCCGATACGGTGTCGCGCTCGGTGACGGTGATCACGGCGCTCGCCCCGGTGATCGGCTACGCCGCCGCGGCGAAGCTCGCCAAGGAGGCGCTCGCGACGAACGAGCGGGTCTCCGAGCTCGTGGTCTCGCGCGGCCTGCTCGACCAGGCGCAGCTCGACGACATCCTGCAGCCCTCGAAGCTGGCCGGCCTCGCCCCGGAGACGGGAGCCATCGACATCATCGAGGGCAGCGCCCCCGAGAAGCTCGAGGACGGCGAGGAGGTGCACCCGCCCGTCGGCTAGGTGCACCCGGTCGGGAGGCTCGTGACCGCCTGGCCGGGAGAAGGCTCCGTCTCCGGGCCGTGGCCTCGTCGGGAATGCGCCCCTCGGCCGAGACCGCGTGCCCGGGATCCCGTGGTGACCGACTCGATCGCGTGCATCGCGCAGCCCCCGGTGCATCAGCGCTCGAGGGAATGCGCAGCGGCCCCGACCCCGCGCCGAAACGCTGAGCCGGGGCCGGAGCCGTTCCCGGTGCTCGGCTACTCCGTCCGTGTGAGCGAGAGGTGTTTCGTCTCGGCCATCAACAGGCCCGTGAGGAGCGTGATCGCGGCGACGCCCGACAGGTACCAGGGGAACCAGCCGCCGTGCCCGGCCTGCACGAGGAGCTGGTTCACGTACGGGGCTGTGCCGCCGAACAGTGCGGTCGCGAGCGACAGGGGAGCCGCGACGCCGGTGGCGCGATACCGGGTGGGGAAGACCTCGGCCCACACCGCGCCGTTGACGCCGAAGAGCAGTGAGAGCGCGCCGAGCGCCAGCAGCATCGCGGTGAGCAGGCGCCCGAACGTGCCATCGACCAGCATGAACAGCGGCACGGTCGCGATGACGGCGATGACGCCGAAGGCGATCACGAGCGGCTTGCGGCCGATCCGGTCTCCCAGCCATCCGCTCACGAGCACGAGCCCGAGGAACACCGCCTGCGCGATGAGGCTCGCGGTGAGGGCGCTCGATTCGCTCTGCCCCAGGCCGATCTGCGCGAACGTCGGCATGTAGATCAGCCAGGTGTAGAACATGATCGAACCGCCGGCCGACAGGCCGAACACCACGAGGATGGAACGCCAGTACCGCCAGATGCCGCCGGACCGCGACGCGGCCGCCCGCGGTCCGTCCGCGCGTTCCCGAGGCGAGTCCGCGTCCTCGGGGGAGTGCGTGAACGCCTCGGTCTCGGGAAGGCGTCGTCGCAGGTAGAGCGCGTACAGTCCCAGGACGCCGCCGACGGCGAACGCGATGCGCCAACCCCACTCCGCCGTGCCCTCGGCGCCGAGGAGCAGGTTGAGGCCCAGCCCGGTGATGGTCGCGAGCATGGTGCCGAGCACCACGCTCACCCACGAGGAGCTGCCCCACAGTGCGCGGCGATGGGTCGGTGCGCGCTCGACCAGGTACGTCACCGAGGTGCCCATCTCACCGCCGTGCGCGAGGCCCTGCACGAGACGGGCGAAGACGAGGATGATCGAGGCGAACACGCCGACCTGTCCGTAGTCGGGCGAGACCGCGATGAGGAGGCTGCCGCCCGCGGTGAGCATCATCGCCACGGCCAGCGCGGTGCGCCGGCCGGCCCGGTCGGCGTATCGTCCGAAGACGATTCCGCCGAGCGGGCGGGTAATGAATCCGACCGCGAAGACCGCGAACGCGGAGAGCAGTGCGGAGGCCGGGTCATCGGCGGAGAAGAACCGCACCGCGAAGTGGTGGGCGAAGATCGAGTAGATCGTCCAGTCGTACCACTCGAGGGTGTTCCCGAAGTTCACCGCGATGAGATCGCGCACGCGGCCCCGCTGCGCGGTGGGAGAGGCCGATGCGCTGGCGGTGTTCGAAGCGCCGGCGGACATCACCCGGCCTGCCCTTCGAGGCCGAGCTGCGCGTCGCGATCCGAGCCGGGCACGCGCATCTCGAAGAGTTCGCGCACGACGGTGTAGTCGAAGTACCCCATGCGGGCGATCGGGCTGATGCTGAGGATGTCGATCCTGCCGTCGTCGGTGATCACCTCGTCGTCGACGTGAATCACGGCCACTTCGGCGAACACGACGTCGATGGTCCCGACGTTCGAGCGGCCGGGAATCGTGGTGGTGGAGTGATACCGGCACTCGAACTTGATCGGGCTCTCGGCGACCATCGGGACCGGGTGGCTTTCGGCGAGCACCTTCGTCACGTCGAGCGCATCGAACTCGCTCTCGTCGGGCCTCAGCGCCATCGCGCTCACGTTGACCTCGTTGCGCAGAGCGTAGGTCGCCATGTTGTAGACGAACCACCCCGTGCTCTCGGCATTGACCACCGTGTCCTTGCGCCGGCCGTCGGGGTAGCGGTTCGCGGAGAACATGACCATCGGGGTGTCGAAGGTCAGGTTCTGCCACTGGCTGTAGGGCGCGATGTTCTCCACGCCCTGATCGCTGATGCTCGAGAGCCATCCGATCGGGCGCGGAACGGTGGAGCTCTTGAATACCCCGTACGGCAGGGGGTTGGGTTCGAGTCCTGGGCGGTACTTCATGCTTCTCCTCCTCGAGAGTGTCACGCATCATCTATGCGTATCGATATATTATAAATATATTGACCATATATGCAATGCTCGCATAGAATCGGCGCGGAGGTGGCCATGGCGACGAAGGCTGAAGAGGCGTACGAGCTCCTGCTCGATCTGATCGAGGAGGGAGTGCTCGCCCCGGGCGATTTCCTCTCGGAGAGCTCGCTGATCGAGCGTCTGGATCTCGGACGGACGCCTCTGCGGGAGGCGCTGCAGCGGCTCAATCTCGAACGCATGATCGACATCGTGCCGGGGCGGGGGATCCAGATCGCCCCGAACTCGGTCGATGCGCAGCTGCAACGGCTCGAGCTCCGGCGCCCCATCGAGGCGCTCGCGTACTCGCTCGCCTGCAAGCGGGCCACGGTGGTCGAGCTCGAGGAGCTTGCGCAGCTCACCCGCGTGCTGAGCGAGGCCGAGCAGATCGGCCCGTACCGCTCCGCCCTCCGCGCCACCCAGAACGCGATCGTCGAGGCCGCCCACAACGACTACCTGAGTGTCTCGATGGCCCCGCTGCAGGGGCTGTCGCGGCGATTCTGGCTCACTCACCTGGCAGACGGGTCGTCGGAGATGCATCGTGGCAAGCAGCATCACCTGCGCGCGCTCGAGGCCGTGCTGCGGCGCGACATGCAGGCGGCGCAGCAGGCGTCCTGGGCTCTCAACGACTACCTCGTGGAGTTCTCGGTCGACGTGCTCCGGGAGCGCGCGATGCATGGCGCCGACATCGCCGAGTGAGCCGGACGGATCGAGTGCTCCCGACGACTCGAACGGATGGAGCGAGAAGAAACCCGTGATGCTGTTCCCGGCGCGCCGATCGCGCGGGCTATGAGCCCGGCGAAGGGATACGCGGGCCACGCTCGCCGGGACGGCGCGATCAAGATCGTCGACCGCAGCGCTCCCGAGAGGCTCGAAGACGGCGAAGAGCCCGGAGCCGCACAGGAGTAGCTCGACCCGACGCCCTTCGCGTGCGCTACGCCTCGACGCAGTGCGACGTGAGCGCGCCGATGCCCTCGATCGTCACGGTCACCTCGGTGCCGGGGAAGAGGTAGAGCGGCGGCTTGCGCGAGCGGCCCGCGCCGCCGGGCGATCCCGTGGAGATCACGGTGCCGGGCAGCAGGGTGAGCGACTGCGAGATCGATGCGATCAGCTGCGCGACCGTGCGGATCATGAATCCCGTGGTCGAGTCCTGCACGCGCAGCCCGTCGACGTCGGTGGTGATGGCGAGCGCCTGCGGGTCGGGGATCTGGTCGGCCGTGACGACGACGGGGCCGATGGGCGTGAAGCCGTCGAAGGACTTGCAGCGCGACCACTGCGGTTCCAGGAACTGGATGTTGCGGGCCGTCACGTCGTTGATCACGGTGTATCCGAAGACGTAGTCGAGGGCCTCCTCGGCGGAGACGTTCTTGGCCGGCTTGCCGATGATCACACCGAGCTCGCCCTCGTAGTCGACCTCCTCGCTGATCTCGGCCGTCAGCGGCACCTCGCCCTCGTGCGCCCCGAGCGAGTTGGGGAACAGCGAGAACAGCACCGGACCCGAATCGTTGTCGAGGCTGAGCTCGCTCGCGTGCTCGTCGTAGTTGAGGCCGACGGCCAGCACGATCGGAGCGCCGATGACGGCGGGGGCGTACTCCGCATCGCCGACGGGCGCCCAGGCGTCCTCGGGCAGCTCGTCCGCGGCCTCGCGCACGCGCTCCAGGGCTTCGGGGCCCGCGTCGACGAGCTGCTGCAGCGTGCCGTAGGAGGCGCCGAGCCGGCTGACGGGAGCGTAGCGGCCGTCAGCGACGACGACCAGCTCCGGGGCGGAGTCGGGGGAGAGGACCAGGTGCGCGAATCTCACACACTCAAGGGTATCCGACCCGTCGTCGAAGGTCCGTTTCGGGGGGATCCCTCCCGTGTCGGGCCCCAAACTTTGTGCGGAATGCGCTGGACACGCTCGGCGCGGATTCCCTCTGGGCGAACTCGGAGGTGTGGAGCTCTCGGGATCGGGAAGAATGGCCGCATGACTGAAACGCCGAAGACCAAGCCGGAGATCGAGTTTCCGGAGGGTCCCGCTCCCGCCGAACTGGAGATCGTGGACATCGTGGAGGGCAGAGGTGAGGAGGCGCTGTCGAGTTCGACCGTCGACGTGCATTACCTCGGTGTCGAGTACGATTCGGGCGAAGAGTTCGACTCGTCCTGGGGTCGCGGCGAATCGATCAACTTCCCGCTGCGTGCGCTGATCCAGGGCTGGCAGACCGGCATTCCCGGCATGCGGGTCGGCGGCCGTCGCAAGCTCGTCGTGCCGCCCGCGCAGGCCTACGGCACCTCCGGGGGCCATCCGCTCTCGGGCAAGACGCTCATCTTCGTCATCGACCTGCTCGCCGTGAACTGACCCGCCGGTTCCGCGGTTCCAGATGTGTCCTAGTACGTGATTCTGCCGGAGTCGGCATGGTGGAGGTGCGTCTCGATTTCGACTCTTCTCTGAGGATCGATGGCCGTTGATCCTCGATACCTCTGCCCGTCGCACGGGCTGACAACGGCCTCCGTTCGCAAGTGCACCTCGGGCGGTCGAGGGATCATGCCTCGGTATCGATGCGGGATCGCACGCGTGATCCGTCCGATGCGTTCGGGTCGCGGCAGACGGGGAGGCGCCCGTAGAATTCGCGATCGCCGGGGCGCATCAGCGTGCGACGGGCGCGAAAAGACCCTCTGCCCAGGGCGCGGCATCGCACGACGTTCTACCTGTTCCGCTCACGCGCGCTAGCAGAGGGGCTGGTCTCGGTGCTCGAGCCGAAGTCGAGGCGCCCACGAGTATCACCAACCCAGTTGGCCGGTGGTATCAATCAACAGGTACTTGACGCGTAGGGGGCTTGGGAACGGTCAGGGCCGGCCCGCGGGCCGACCGGCGTAAGCGCGAGAACCACCGCGATGCGTTACCCGCCCTTCTCTCTGTTGTCCTCCGGCGCGGGCAGCGGAGGCTCGATGACCGCCCCCTGATCGCCGGTGATCTACGACGAGGGATGGTGCTGCTTCACCATCTCTTTCCAGCACGGATCGTTGCGCGGGGCCCGACGAACGCTATCGACAGTTTTCCGCTGCAGTGGAGTGCCTACCCACTGCAGCCATACTGCTCTGCCATCTCGTCACCGCATCTTCGTGCTAGACGCCGCAGCTCTTTCGCGGGCAGAATACGTGGGGCCCGCTAGCTCATCGACATCGCCCAGTTGGGGTACTCATAATCCAGGTGCGAAAAGCCGTTCTTGACAAAGGGAGTATGAAGTGAAACAAAAGAGAGCGCGAGGTTCGTTGGTCGCCGCCACACTCGTTGCCGTGGCTTCACTGGTTTTGCTGCCGACCGTTGCCGTTGCCGCACCCGGCATCAGTAACGACGACGGGGAAGACGTGGATACAGTTCTGGCCCCTACAGTCAACGACGACCTCTTCGAGGCGTCGAGACAGCTCGAAGAAGCCGGCGTCCTCGGAGCGAGGTCTGAGTTCTCGTCCTTGATCGCTGATTCCAGAATCGCCGAAGACGGAGCGCTGGAACTCGTGTACTTTTCCGGCGATGCACGAGCTGCTGAAGCCTTGCGGGTCATCGACACCGTGAACAAGACTGCGCCCCTCGAGATCAGGGCCGTTCCCACCGAGTCCGATCCGAACCGCATGCACGACATCGCTCAGCGGTTGTCGCTGGGTTCCGAAGAGGATCTCAAGTTGCTCGGAGCTTCGAGTATCAGCGGGGTGCGCGCCGATGTAGAACGGGGTGTGCTGATTGTCGTCGTTCCCGGTCAGGAGGCCCCAGCGCCGGCCCAAGCGCCGAGCGTCGATGGATACCCCGTTGAATACGAAACCGGCTTTCCGCCCAACCGCAAAGTCGTGACTGGGATTGGGCACCCTGGAGCGGTGGAATCGCGCTGAGAAACACTTCCACGCTTGGCGTGCCGGACTGTACAGCCGGTTTCAACTGGTCGCGCCGGGCGGACGGTGAGCGTATGGGCAGCACGGCCGAGCACTGCTGCAGACCTGCAACCCAAACGTGGCGTTACAACCACGGCAACCCCGTAGGGCAACGCTGGTACGTCGGCACCGCGAGGGACGTCTTCCTGATGCGAAGCTACGGAACGGCAAATCAGTTCTCTCCGAACGTGTTCGTCGGAGGCACCACCACGAATACTCTCCGAACCGTAGTCGGCAATGTCGCAACGCCGCCGGTGGGCGGGGCTGTCGCATTGTCAGCTGCGCGGTCTGGGCTCAACACGGCGACGATCCTCTACAACGGGGACTACATAGGCGGCGTCGGACCGTTGACCGTCACGAACGGGCGGTTCTGCCGAGGCGGTGATTCAGGTGGTCCCTGGCTCGCCACCAACACTGCGGGAAATGTCATTGCATATGGCCAGCATTACGGCGCGTACACCGACCAAACGGGAACGATCATCTATAACTGCCTCTTCATGCCGGTTACGCCGATTAGTGCGACAATGCAGGCGACGATCATGACGGGCTAGATGATCACTCGAGGCGGGGTGAGAGCGGGTCGATCCGGTCTTGCTTAGCTTTTCCGAATCGAACATCGCGCCTCGGTCTACGCATCCGGAGAACCCGCATCACCGAAAGGGGGCGACCATGAACAGGAAGGCGTTCCTGGTCCCGTTCGTCGTTCCCGCTCTCATAACGGGATTGACGAGTTGCACGGCCACCGACGACTCCGCGAGCGAGCCCGAAACCGCCGCGCCGTCGACGCCTCCCGCAGAGACTGAGCCTGCGGAGAGGCTGACCGTGGTGTCTCAGCCCGGAGGGGGGATGAAAGCGATCACGTTCGATCCCGAATCCCTTCCAGCGCTTCAGGCCGTGTTCGAAGGAGCACTCTCCGTGGACGACGAAGGGTGCATAGCTCTCGAAACCGGAGAAGGCATCAGTCCGCTCGCCTTCTCGTCCTTCTCGTTCAAGGGCTTCGGCGCCACCGGCGAGATCCTTCTTGCAGAAGACGGTTTCGCGCTGGGAGACACGGTGTCGATCACCGGTGGCGGCATCTCGGTGGGAAGCGAGGAGCTCGCTGAGTGCGGCAACCCCTCGGGTGTCACTCAAGCAACCTCCGTCACTCGTCGTTGACGACGCCTCTCCCGTGCTGCGCATGGAGTCCCGCGCCGGGATGGTAGCGTTTCTGTGTTCAGCGAGCATCCGGGCGAGGGAATGGAGCAGCCGGTGGCAGAGGCGCGGCGGGAGAGCGGCCAGCAGGCGAGGAACGGGATCGACCGCTATTTCGGGATCACGGAGCGCGGGTCCACGTTCGCGACGGAGATCCGGGGCGGCCTCGTCACCTTCGTGACGATGGCGTACATCGTGATCCTCAACCCGATCATCCTCACGAGCGGGGTGGACGTCGAGGGCAACAGCCTCGCCTTCCCGGCGGTGAGCGCCGTCACCGCCCTGACCGCGGGCGTGATGACGATCCTCTTCGGCATCGTCTCGCGGTTGCCCTTCGGCTTCGCGGCGGGGCTCGGGATCAACGCGTTCCTCGCGTTCTCCGTCGTGGGGCAGGTGACCTGGCCCGAGGCCATGGCGCTCGTGGTCATCAACGGCGCACTGATCGTGCTGCTCGCCGCGACGGGCCTGCGCCGCATGATCTTCGACGCGGTGCCCGTGGAGCTGAAGCTCGCGATCACGGTGGGCATCGGGCTGTTCATCGCCTTCATCGGCTTCGTCAACGCGGGTTTCGTCACCTCGACCGGTCAGGGCTCGCCGCCGGTGGGCCTCGGCATCGGCGGCTCGGTCGTCACGATCCCAACCCTGATCTTCGTGATCACGCTCGTGCTCACGGGCGTGCTGGTCGCGGCAAAGGTGAAGGGCGGCCTGCTCATCGGACTCGTGTCCGGCACCGTCATCTCGGTGGTGGTCGAGGCGGTCGCGCAGCTCGGCCCGCGCACGGGCGCCGGCGGCGAGGTCGCCAACGCCGGCGGTTGGGGCCTCACCGTGCCCGAGCTCGGCAGCGCTCCGTTCGGTCTGCCCGATCTCAGCCTGATCGGGGCGGTCAGCTTCGATCTCGGCCGCGTCGGGGCGGTGACCATCGTGATGCTGGTGTTCACCCTGCTGTTCACCAACTTCTTCGACGCGATGGGCACGATGACCGGCCTGTCGCGCGAGGCGGGCCTGGCCGACGAGAGGGGCAATTTCCCGCGCCTGAAGTCGGCGCTGGTGGTCGAGGGCGTCGGCGCCATCGCGGGCGGCGTGACCTCGTCGTCGTCGAACACGGTGTTCATCGAGTCGGGCGCGGGTATCGGCGAGGGCGCCCGCACCGGCTTCGCCAACGTGATCACGGGCCTGATGTTCCTGCTGGCCATGTTCTTCACCCCGCTCACGCAGATCGTGCCGACGGAGGTCGCGGCAGCGGCGCTCGTCATAGTCGGCGCGCTGATGATGGCGCAGATCAAGAACATCGACCTCGGCGACTTCCGCGTGCTGCTGCCCGTCTTCCTGACGACCGCCGTGATGCCGATGACCTACTCGATCGCCAACGGCATCGGAGCCGGCTTCGTGTCGTGGGTGCTGGTGCACGCGCTCAGCGGCCGGGCGAGGGGCGTCCACTGGCTGCTGTGGGTGGTCGCCGCGGGCTTCGTGATCTACTTCGCGCGAGGGCCCGTCGAGGCGCTGTTCGGGGTGTGACGCCTCAGTTGCCGAGCACCTTCTGGAAGGCCTGCGTGTACCGGTTGTCCTCCTCGGCGGTGAGCGAGCGCACGTCGAAGATGCGCTTCGACATCTCCTCGTCCGGGAAGATCAGCGGGTTCTCGGCGAGCTCGGGATTGCGCTCGGCCATCGCCTCCTGCGCGCCCGCGACGGGGCACACGTACTGCACGTACTCGGCGACCTGGGCGGCCACCTCGGGCTCGTAGTAGTAGTCGACGAGCTTGTGCACCTGCTCGAAGGCGCGCGTCGCCTTCGGCATGCAGAACGAGTCGATGAACACCGAGGCGCCCGACTCCGGCACCACGAACTTCCAGATCTCCTCGCCGGCCTCCTCGTTGAGGATCGCGATGTCCCCCGACCAGGCCATCCCGGCCCAGACGGTCTCCTGCTGCAGATCCTGCGTATAGGAGTTGCCCTTCACCGTGGCGACCTGGCCGCTGCCGAGCTGCTCCCTGACGACCTTCAGCGCCGCCTCGAACTCGTCGTCGCCCCAGTCGCCCTCGACGTCGACGCCCTGCTCGAGCATGATGAGACCGAGCGTGTCCTCCTGCTCCGTGAGCAGGCTGACCTTGCCCTTCAGATCGGTCGCCCACAGATCCGACACCTCGCGCACGCCCTTCGGGTAGAGGCGCGCGTTGTAGACGAGACCGGTCATACCCGCCTGGTAAGGGATCGACCAGGTGCGGTCGGGATCGAAGGACGCCTGCCGCACCATGTCGATCATGTTCGCCGAGACGTTCGGCATCAGCTCGCGGTCGAACTGCTTGAGCTGCTGCTGCTCGAGGAGGCGCACGATCGTGGTGTCGGACGGGACGAAGACGTCGTAGCCCGTGTCCTGCCCCAGCTTGAGCTGGTCCTTGATCTTCGCGATGAAGGTCTTGTTGTCGTCGATGTCCTCGAAGTACTCGACGCGGATGTTCGTGCGTTCCATGAACGCGTTGAGCGACGGCCAGTCGCCCGCGGCCTCGTCGTAATCGAGGTAGTAGGTCCAGTTGGCCCAGCGCACGGTGCCGCCGGAGCCGTCGCCCGGCCCGCTCGGCCCGGCGCACGAGGCCAGCGCTCCCGCACCGAGTGCGGCGACTCCGAGGGAGGCTCCCCGCAGCAGCTGGCGGCGGCTCATCCGCGCCGCTCCGGCCCTGCGCACGAGCTCCTGAACGGCGGGATCGGTCGGGTGACGATGCATGTTTCCTCCTTTGGAAACGGTGCCGCTCGGGCGGCGAGGATCCGGGTCCATCCTCACACGGAATCAGCCCCCGAGCACCACCGCGCGCAGTTCTCGCACGAGCCCGGCGTCGCCGGCGAAGAGGAAGGGCTCGCCGGGGGGCGTCGAGTCGTCCCGGCCGAGGAGCGCGGCACCCGCCTCGCGAGCGATGAGAACGCCCGCCGCGTAGTCCCACGGGTTGAGGCCCATCTCGTAGTACGCGTCGAGCCGGCCGGCCGCGACGTTGCAGAGATCCAGAGCGGCTGAGCCGATGCGGCGGATGTCGCGGGCCAGCGGCAGCAGGCGGGACGCCATCTCGGCCTGCTCTGCCCGTCGCTCGGCCGTGTAGCCGAAGCCCGTCCCGACCAGGGCCGTCGCGAGCTCGGTCTTGCCCGACGCCGAGATGGGGGAGCCGTTCAGGCGCGATCCGCCGCCCTCCCACGCCTCGAAGAGCTCGCCCGTGCGCGGGTTGAACACCGCCCCCGCGACGGCTCGGCGCCCGTCGGCGAAGGCGTGAGCGTCGCGCACCGTCGCCGCGATGCTCACCGCGAACGCCGGGATGCCGTACAGGTAGTTGACGGTGCCGTCGATGGGGTCGACGACCCACGTGACGGCGCTCGTGCCCGCGATGCCGGTGCCCTCCTCGCCCAGGACGCCGTCTGCGGGTCGCGCGGCGCGGAGCGCCGATACGATCAGGCGCTCCGCCTCGCGATCGGCCTCGGTCACGATGTCGACGGCGCTCGACTTGCTCGCGGCCACCGTGACCCCCCGGTCCCGCAGCGTTGCGATCAGTTCACCGGTCTGCACCGCGATGTCGGCTGCGAGGCGGGCGAGAGTTCGGGGAGCGGCGTCGACATCGTGGTGCATGGATCGAGCCTACCGCGAGAAGCGCGGGGACCCGCCTGCGCGAGCCCCCGCGCGAGGCTGGAGGAGGGGCCGGTCAGCGGACCGGCGCGGTCACGGGGTCGATCGCGTAGGCCTCCTCGCCGTGTGCGGCGAAGTCGATGCCCTCCTCCTCGACGGTCGGAGGCACTCGGAGCCCCGTGACGAGCTTCACCCCGAGGGCGATGAGCAGCGAGACCACGAAGGAGTAGACCGCCACGGCGACCNGTCGCCGCCCGTGAAGAGGCCGTCGTCGAAGGCGAAGAGACCGAGGTAGAGCGAGCCGATCACGCCGGCCACCAGGTGCAGGCCCACCACGTCGAGCGAGTCGTCGTATCCCAGGCGGTACTTGAGGTCGATGGCGAAGGCGCAGGCGATGCCGGCGATCAGTCCGAGCAGCAGCGCCCAGACGGGCGAGAGGTTCAGCGCCGATGGGGTGATCGCGACCAGGCCGGCGACCGCGCCGGAGGCGGCGCCCACGACGCCGGGCTTCTTATCGCGCATCACGTCGACGACGATCCAGCCGACGATGCCCGCGGCGGGAGCCCCGAGGGTGTTGACCAGGATCAGGCCTGCGTCGGACGCCGTGCCCGCGAGACCCGAGTTGAAGCCGATCCAGCCGAACCACAGCAGGGCGGCGCCGATCGTCACGAGCGGAACGCTGTGGGGCTTGTGCGAGCCGGGGGCGAAACCGAGACGCTTTCCCGCCACGATCGCCAGCGCCAGGGCGGCGGCACCCGCGTTGATGTGGATCACCGTGCCGCCGGCGAGGTCGATGACGTCGGGCGTGCCGAGGGTGCTGCCGAGGTTCTGGATCCAGCCGCCGCCCCAAACCCAGGCCGCGACCGGGAAGTAGACGAGCGTCGCCCAGACGCCCGCGAACAGCACCCAGGATCCGAGACCGACGCGGTCCGCGATCGCGCCCGAGATCAGCGCCGTGGTGATCATCGCGAAGACGGCCCCGAAGCCGACGCCGATGAAGCTCGCCGGATCCGTCTCGATGAGCCCGAAGTCCTTGAACGGGCTGCCGGCCCAGCCGCTCTCGCCGTCCGCGAAATAGTTCATGCTGTAGCCGAACAGGATCCACAGGACCCCGACGACGCCCATCGCGCTGACGCTGAAGAGCATCATGTTGACCACGGAGCGCACGCGCACGAGACCGCCGTAGAAGAGCGCGAGCCCCGGCGTCATGATGAGCACGAGCGCGCTGCTCGCGAGCGTCCACACCTGTGGCGCTGTGATTGCTTCCATGTCTGCTGCCGCCTTTCTCCCGACTCCGCCGGGATAGCTGTCGTGCGACCAGTGTGCGCCGAGGCTGTTTCTGCTCCGTCTCGCCGGAGTTACCCGGTTGTCACATGTGTGTGACGACCGCGTTTCGGGCGGGGCCGGGTGGCGAGCGGCGGCGGGCTCGGCCTCACGAGGGGGAGGCGCCGTGAAGGTGCTAAGATGTACAGGTTGCCGTTCGAACGGCCGCGGATAAAGAGAGCTCCAGCATCCCGCTGACGGCGCCGCGCAGCAAGAGAGAGGGGATCCCTATGGCACTGGATGCAGAGGTCAAGAAGGCGATCATCGAAGAGTACGCGACCAAGCCCGGTGACACCGGTTCCCCCGAGGTGCAGGTCGCGATGCTCACCCAGCGGATCAAGGACCTGACCGAGCACCTCAAGACCCACAAGCACGATCACCACTCGCGCCGCGGTCTGCTGCTGCTCGTCGGTCAGCGTCGCCGCCTCCTGGGATACCTCCAGGACGTCGACATCTCCCGCTACCGCTCGCTCATCGAGCGCCTCGGGCTGCGCCGCTAGCGCCCGCGGTTCGTCGGACGCTGGTCGCCTGACCACTGCGAAACGCCCCGCTTCCTCCTCGCGAGGGACGGGGCGTTTCTGCGTGCGCCGCGCGGATCGCGCGTCGGATCGGATCGGCGCCTTCGGTCCGAGCGGCGACCCCGGTCCGAGCGGCGACCGCCTGAACCGGACGGGACGCTCGTCAGTAGGGGATCACCGAGGCCATCCAGCTCCCGGCCAGGGAGCCGATGATCGAGACGATCGACAGCGAGGCGCAGACGAGCGCGCCGATCGCAGCCCACCGGAAGCGCGGCGCCCTGCGCTGCAGCACCCCGCCGATGGAGAGGCCCAGCGCGGTGATCATCACCAGCAGTTGCGCGGTGGGCAGCATGAACGCTGCGAACGACATCTGTTCGGCGAGGACCGCCTGCCGGTAGATGAGCGGTATCAGGACGTTCAGCAGCGCGGGGAGCGCGACGAGTGCGAGGGCGACGATGCCGAGCACGTTGGCGCGCTGCTGCACCGGCGCGCCGTAGGGCGCGTACTGGGGGGCGTAGAGCGCAGGCTGCTGCGGGAGCTGCTGCTGTGAGAACTCCTGCTGGGGGAACTGCTGCTGCTGCTGCTGCGAAGGGATGGGTGCTTCGGGATCGCGATAGCTCATACCCGAAGCCTAGCGAACCGGGACACGCCGAAGGCCCGCCCTGCCGAAGCAGAGCGGGCCCGATCCGCGGCAGATCCTCAGATCTTGGAGGAGGCGTCCGCCAGCACGCTGCGGAGGATGCCGCCGATCTCCGCGAACTCCGCCGGACCGATGGTCAGCGGGGGAGCGAGCTGGATGACGGGGTCCCCGCGATCGTCGGCGCGGCAGTACAGGCCTGCCTCCCAGAGGGCGGGCGAGAGGTAGTCGCGCAGGAGCCGATCCGACTCCTCCTCGTTGAAGGTCTCCTTGGTGGCCTTGTCCTTGACCAGTTCGATGCCGAAGAAGTACCCCTCACCGCGCACGTCACCGACGACGTCGATGTCGAGCAGCTTCTCGAGCTCCGCGCGGAACAGGGGGCTGTTCTCGCGCACGCGGCCGTTGAGGTCCTCCTCCTCGAAGATGTCGAGGTTGGCGAGGGCGGCGGCGGCGGCGGCCGGGTGACCGGCGAAGGTGAAGCCGTGGTAGAAGGTGTTCTCGGTCGAGTTGAACGGCTCCGACACCTTGTCCGAGACGATCATGGCGCCCAGGGGGACGTAGCCCGAGGTGATGCCCTTGGCCGAGGTGATGATGTCGGGCTCGTAGCCGAGCGCCCTCGAGGCGAAGAAGTCGCCGACGCGCCCGTAGGCGCAGATGACCTCGTCCGAGACGAGCAGCACGTCGTACTGGTCGCAGATCTCGCGCACCCGCTTGAAGTAGCCGGGGGGCGGCGGGAAGCAGCCGCCGGAGTTCTGCACGGGCTCGAGGAACACGGCCGCGACGGTGTCGGGACCCTCGAACAGGATCGCCTCCTCGATGCGGTTGGCGGCCCACTGGCCGAAGGCCTCGAGATCATCCGAAGGGGCGCCCATCTCGTCGGCGCGGTAGAAGTTGGTGTTGGGCACGCGGTGACCACCCGGAGTCAGCGGCTCGTAGAACTTCTTCATATCGGGGATGCCGGTGATGGCGAGCGCGCCCTGGGGGGTGCCGTGGTAGGCGACCGAGCGGGAGATGACCTTGTGCTTCATCGGCTTGCCCTGGATCTTCCAGAAGTGCTTCGCCAGCTTGAACGCCGACTCCACGGCCTCGCCGCCGCCGGTGGTGAAGAACACCTTGTTCATCTCGCCGGGCGCATAGCTCGAGAGGCGCTCGGACAGCTCGATGGCGGCGGGGTGGGCGTACGACCACAGCGGCATGAAGTCGAGCTGCTGCATCTGCTTGGCGGCCGCCTGCACGATGCGCTCGCGGCCGTGGCCGGCGTTGACGACGAACAGGCCCGCGAGGCCGTCGATGTACTGCTTGCCCGCGGCGTCGTAGATGTGGTGGCCCTCGGCGCGCGTGATGACGGGGATGCCGTCGTCGAGCACCTTGCGGTTGGTGAAGTGCGGCCACATGTGGCGCTTGGCCGAGGCCTGGAGCGCGGCGGTGTCCACCGCGGCGGTGGGATCAAAAGACATGGTTATCGTGTTCCCCAGTCGTATTTCTGTTTGGTGAGTTGGAGGTAGACGAAGGTCTCGGTCGACGCGACGCCGTCGATCCCGCGGATCTTCTCGTTCAGCAGCTCGATGAGCCCCTCGTCGTCCTCGCAGACGACCTCCACCAGGATGTCGAAGGAGCCTGCGCTGAGTACGACATAGCTGCACTCCGGCATCTCTGCGAGGCGATCGGCGACGACCCTGGTGTCACCGGAAACGCGGATGCCGAGCATCGCTTGTCGGCTGAAGCCGAGTCGCATCGGGTCCGTCACGGCAACGATCTGCATGACCCCGGCATCTGTGAGCTTCTGCACGCGCTGGCGCACGGCGGCCTCGCTGAGGCCGACCGCCTTGCCGATCTCCGCGTACGAACGGCGGCCATCTCGCTGGAGTTGCTCGATGATCGCCTTCGACGTGGTGTCGAGCGCCGGTGTGGTGCGTTTGCTGCTCACGCAACTGATTCTCGCAGTGAAGCTGGGAAAAAGCAAAGGAATCCGAAGAATCCATCGGCGATTTCAATCAATCTCCGTGCTCCGGGCCGGAATGGAAGACGCTTGTCGCGCGGGACGGGATCACGGCCCGGCGACCGGAGCGCAGCATTCGGAACGGGTGGCGGAAGGGACGATCCGCCACCAGATCCGCTGGAGGTCACCGCGGAAAATAACTGTTCCGTGAAGAATTCGCGTCGGCGGGGTGCGCGAGTGGCGTGTTTTCCCACATCTGTGCCATAGTTTCGATGCACAGAACCGGCGATGCGGCCGCTCGCGCCCATCTCGGCATCCGGAGCAGTGAGAACCAAAGGAGATATCTCATGGCACGCCAGCCCGAAGATCCGATCGTCCGCAGCATCGTCGACGTGATTCGCGGCGCCCAACTCAGCCGGCGCCAGCTGCTCCGCGGTGCGGCGGTGGGCGCCGCGGGTGCGGGCACGCTCGCGCTCGCCTCGTGCGCCGGCGGCTCTGGCGCCGGCGGCTCTGGCGGCGGCGCCATCGTCTGGGGCAACTGGACGTACTACCTCGACTACGACAATTCGACCGGCGACTATCCCACGCTCGAAGCCTTCAAGAAGCAGGCCGGTTTCAACGTCGACTACCTCGAGGACATCGACGACAACAACACCTTCTACGGCAAGATCAAGGACCAGCTGCAGCTCGGCCAGCACACCGGCTACGACGTGATCACCTTCACCGACTGGATGAACGGGCGCCTCATCCAGGCCGAGCAGGTGCAGGAGTTCGACTACGCGAACCTGCCCAACGTCGAGGCGAACCTCGTCGACGCGCAGCGGGACGCCCTCGACGTGGATCCGGGTCGCAAGTTCTCGATCCCGTGGCAGTTGCCGGCCTCCGGGTGGGTGTGGAACACGGCGGCGGTGCCGAAGGGCATCAAGACTCTCGACGACTTCCTCCGCCCCGACCTCAAGGGCAAGGTCGTGGTGCTGAGCGAGCTGCGCGACACGATGGGCATGATCCTCGCCGGCCTCGGCTACGATCCCGCGGGCGGGTGGGGCGACAAGGAGTTCGACGAGGCGCTGGCGTGGCTCGACGACGCCCTGCAGAGCGGCCAGATCGGCAACGTGAAGGGCAACAGCTACACGCAGGACCTCATCACCGGCGACGCGCTGGCGGCCATGGCGTGGACGGGCGACGTCATCACGCTCAACGCCGAGAACGACAACCAGTGGACGCTCGAGATCCCCGAGTCGGGCGGCATGATCGCGTCCGACTCCTTCACGGTTCCGAACGGCACCTCGGCCGAGGCGAAGAAGAAGGTCGAGCAGATGATCGACTACTACTACGACCCGGAGGTCATGGCGCAGGTCGCCGACTACGTCACCTTCGTCCCCCCGGTGAAGGGCACGCAGGAGGCGATGGCGAAGGTCAACCCCGACAACGTCGACAACCCGCTCATCTTCCCGACCGAGCAGGACTGGAAGCGCCTGCGCTCCTTCCGCACCCTCACCGCCGAAGAGGACAAGAGGTACTCCACGGCATTCCAGAACGTGCTGGGGCTGTAGATCATGGCGGATAACTCGTTCGCCGCCTCGGGCGCGGATCTCGAACTGGTCGGGATCCAGAAGCGCTTCCCCGGCTTCACCGCCGTCGAAGCCCTCGACCTCACTATCCCCGCTGGCTCGTTCTTCGCGCTGCTCGGACCGTCGGGCTGCGGGAAGACGACGACGCTGCGGCTCGTCGCCGGGCTCGAGGATCCCACGCAGGGCAAGATCCTCATCGGCGGCAAGGACGTGAGCGGCCTGAAGCCGCACAGGCGTCCCGTCAACACCGTCTTCCAGTCGTACGCGCTCTTCCCGCACATGACGATTCTCGAGAACGTGGCCTTCGGGCTGCGGCGCCGCAGGATCGGCGATCCCGTGGGCAAGGCGCACGAGGCGCTGCGGCTGGTGGAGCTCGACCACATGGCGGACCGCAAGCCGGCTCAGCTGTCGGGAGGTCAGCAGCAGCGCGTCGCGCTGGCCCGCGCGGTCGTGAACCGCCCGGCGCTGCTCCTGCTCGACGAGCCCCTCGGCGCGCTCGATCTCAAACTGCGCCGGCAGATGCAGCAGGAGCTGAAGCAGATCCAGCAGGAGGTGGGACTGACCTTCCTGCACGTCACGCACGATCAGGAGGAGGCCATGACCATGGCCGACACGGTCGCCGTCATGAACCGGGGCCGCATCGAGCAGATGGGCGCCCCGGAGGAGCTGTACGAACTCCCCAGGACGGTGTTCGTGGCCAACTTCCTGGGCCAGTCGAACCTGTTCCAGGTGGAGGTCGCGGGGAGCACCGACCAGGTGCTGCGCACCGATTTCAACGGCGTGCCCATCTCGGTGCCGCGTGCGCGCAGCGCGCGCGACGGCGGTTCGATCACCATCGGCGTGCGCCCGGAGAAGCTGACCCTCTCGAAGACCCCTCTGGCAGCCGACGCGTCGACCAACGCGGTCGGGCCGGGCCGCATCGTCGACGTCTCGTTCATCGGTGTGAGCACGCAGTACACGGTCGAGCTGCCCGGCGCGGGACCCGTGCAGGTGTTCGCGCAGAATCTCCAGGCCGGCCCCACCGCAGCCCTCGGCGACGAGGTGTGGCTGAGCTGGCACATCGAGCACACCTTCGGGCTCGCCGACGACCGACTCGAGACGGGGGCCCTCACCGCCGATTTCTCGACCCGGGCGATCGCGGCCCAGGCGGCCCACGCGGAGTAGGAGGCGACCATGGCAATCACCGCCTTCTCCGCTGCCGCGAAGGTCGTCGAACAGGCTCCGCGCAAGCGGGGCTGGGTCGCCCTGCTGCTGCTGGCGCCGGGCATCGCGTACATGCTGCTCTTCTTCGTGGCGCCCTTCATCCAGCTGGTGATCACCTCGCTGCAGGCGCCGGCCGATACCGGGGGCATCGGGCAGTACGTCGCCGCGATGCAGTTCTCCAATTACTGGGCCGCGATCCAGGAGTACTGGCCGCACCTGCTGCGCTCCTTCGTCTACGCGCTGACCGCGACCGTCATCGGCCTCGTGATCAGTTATCCGCTCGCCTACCTCATCGGCGTGAAGGTGCGGTCGAAGCCGATGCTGCAGGGGATCCTGCTGATCCTCGTCGTCGCGCCGTTCTTCATCAGCTTCCTGCTGCGCACGCTCGCCTGGAAGTCGATCCTGCCGAACGAGCTGATAGGCACCCACTTCTCGGTCATCTTCGGCCTCGTGTACAACTTCATCCCGTTCATGGTGCTCCCCATGTTCTCGTCGCTGCAGGCGCTCGACCTGCGCCTGCTCGAGGCGGGGTCGGATCTCTACGCCTCGCCCGTGACCACGTTCCGCAGGGTCACGCTGCCGCTGTCGATGCCGGGCGTCGTGTCGGGCACGCTGCTGAGCTTCATCCCGATGTCCGGCGACTACGTGAACGCGTCGAGGGAGTTCCTGGGCGGCACCTCGACCACCATGATCGGCAACGTCATCGAGTCGAACTTCTTGCAGACGCAGAACTATCCGATGGCGGCGGTCCTCTCGATCCTTCTCATGGTGATCATCCTGGTGATCGTCGCGAGCTACGTGCGCAAGAGCGGGGCGGAGGATCTGCTGTGAAGAACTTCAGCCTCGGAAAGGCCTTCGTGCCGGTCGTCGGCGCGATCGCGCTCATCTATCTGCTGCTGCCGATCGCCCACGTCATCGTGTTCTCGTTCAACGACGCCGGTCGCAACAACATCATCTGGCGCGGCTTCACGCTCGACAACTGGCAGAACCCGTGCGGCGCGCCGCAGGTGTGCACCGCCTTCGGCAACAGCGTGCTGGTCGGCGTCGTCGCCACGGTGATCGCGACCGTCCTCGGAACGATGATCGCGATCGCGCTGGTGCGCTACCGGTTCAGGGGGCGCTCGACGGTCAGCCTGCTGCTGTTCACCCCGATGGCGACCCCCGAGGTGGTGCTGGGCGCGGGCCTCGCGGCGCAGTTCCTGCTCGCGGGCGTGGAGAAGGGCCTCGGCACGGTCATCCTCGCGCACACGATGTTCTGCATCTCGTACGTGGTGGTGGCGGTGAAGGCGCGGGTGGCGAGCCTCGATCCGGCGATCGAGGAGGCGGGACGCGACCTCTACGCCTCGCCCGGCCAGGTGTTCTGGCGCATCACCCTGCCCATGCTGATGCCGGGGATCATCGGCGCCGCGCTGCTGAGCTTCGCGCTGTCGTTCGACGACTTCATCATCACGAACTTCAACTCGGGCACCGCCACGACGTTCCCCAAGTTCATCTACGTCTCGGCGCTGAAGGGCGTTCCGGCGCAGGCGAACGTGCTGGCCTCGATCGTCTTCGTGGGTGCGCTGCTGCTGGTGATCATCGTGCAGGTGATGCGCATCAACAAGCAGAAGCGGCTCGCCAGGGCCTGACCCGTCGCCGGGTCGCCCCGCGCACCGACGGGTGGGCGGGGCGACCGTTTCCGGGCGCGATGGTGAGGGGGCGAAAGGTAAGCTAGGGGATCATGCTCGATCTTGACTTCAGTGCACGCATCCGCGCGATCCGCTCCACCTACGCCGACATCGCGGCGGTGACGGACCTGCCGAAGCTCGATCGCGAGATCGCCGAACTCGAGCAGCAGGCCGCCGCCCCTGACCTGTGGGATGATCCCGCGGCCGCGCAGAAGGTGACGAGCGGCCTGTCTCACCGCCAGGCGCGGGTGAAGCGCCTGCGAGCCGTCGAGCAGCGCATCGACGACCTCGAGGTGCTCGTGGAGCTGGCTCAGGAGGCCGACGACGCCGACTCCGAGGCCGAGGCCGCCGCCGAACTCGCCGCGATCGAGGCGGTGGTCCAGGATCTCGAGGTGCAGACCATGCTGTCGGGCGAGTACGACGAGCGCGCCGCGGTCGTCACGATCCGGTCGGGCGCGGGCGGCGACGACGCGACCGACTTCGCGGAGATGCTGCTGCGCATGTATCTGCGCTGGGCCGAGCAGCACGACTACCCGACGAAGATGCTCGACACCTCGTACGCCGAGGGCGCCGGCATCAAGTCGGCCACCTTCGAGATCGACGCGCCGTACGCCTTCGGCACGCTGTCGGTCGAGGCGGGCACGCACCGTCTCGCGCGCATCAGCCCCTTCGGCTCGGCCGACAAGCGCCAGACCAGCTTCGCGGGCGTCGAGGTCATCCCGCTGCTCGAAGAGGCGACCGAGGTCGACGTGCCCGAGACCGACATCCGCGTCGACGTCTACCGCTCGAGCGGCCCCGGCGGCCAGTCGGTCAACACGACCGACTCGGCGGTGCGCATCACGCACCTGCCCACGGGCATCGTGGTGTCGATGCAGAACGAGAAGAGCCAGATCCAGAATCGCGCCGCCGCGATGCGCGTGCTGCAGACCCGCCTCCTCCTGCTGCAGCGCGAGGAGGAGGCCGCCAAGAAGAAGGAGCTCGCGGGCTCGATCACCGCGAGTTGGGGCGACCAGATCCGCTCCTACTTCCTCTACGGGCAGCAGCTCGTGAAGGATCTGCGCACCGGCCACGAGTCTTCCCAGCCCGACACGGTGTTCAACGGCGACCTCGACGGCTTCATCGCGGCGGGCATCCGCTGGCGCTCGCTGTCGAAGGATCAGTAGCGCGGCATCGGCGCTCTCACTCGCGGCGCGCGGATCCTGCGATTTCGCGCAGAATGACGGCCGCCGCACCGCGCGCCTGCGCACCCACCCAGGTCGCGGGGCGTATTGTCGAGGCGTCATGATCCTCTTCGAGAACGTCACCAAGAAGTACCGGGGCACCGCGAAACCGGCGCTCGACAGCGTCGACCTCAAGGTCGACCGCGGCGAGTTCGTGTTCATCGTGGGCGCCTCCGGCTCGGGCAAGTCGAGCTGCCTGCGGCTGATCCTGCGCGAGGATCAGCCGAGCGTCGGCAAGATCCACGTGCTGGGGCAGGACCTCAGCAAGATCTCCTCCCGCAAGGTCCCCTATTTCCGCCGCAACCTCGGCACCGTGTTCCAGGACTTCCGGTTGCTCACGAACAAGACGGTCTACGACAACGTGGCCTTCACGCTCCAGGTGATCGGCAAGTCGCGCGGCTTCATCCAGGAGGCCGTGCCCGACACGCTCGAACTCGTGGGGCTCGGCAACAAGGGCAAGCGCTTCCCGCACGAGCTCTCGGGCGGCGAGCAGCAGCGCGTCGCCATCGCGCGCGCCATCGTCAACAAGCCGGCGATCCTGCTCGCCGATGAGCCGACGGGCAATCTCGATCCCGCCACCAGCCTCGGGATCATGCAGCTGCTGCGCGCCATCAACGCCGCGGGCACCACCGTGGTCATGGCCACGCACGAGGCCGCGTTCGTCGACATCATGCAGCAGCGCGTGGTGGAGCTCTCGCAGGGCATCGTCGTGCGCGACGAGGTGGGCGGCGGCTACGGCGAGACCGCCTCGATCCCGATGACCGACCTCTCAGCCGAGGGCGTGCAGGTGCTGCGCACCACCGAGGCCGTGGTGCGGGCGGCGCTCGCGCCGGACGAGACCCCCGAGACCGAGCACGCCGAGACGATCGAGGCCGCCGCCGCTGCCGAGGTGCTGGGGGCGGAGGAGCCCGCAACCGACACCGCGCCGGTGGAGAGGCCGCAGTCGCAGCCCGTCGGCCCCGAAGCAGAGCAGGCCGATCCGCCCCGGCGGGAGGCCTCCGTGTTCGAGGAGCCGCACCCGTTCGGCGAGGAAGACGCGGACATGGACGACGACGAGACCGTCCGGTCCGGCGGACCGCAGGCGCGCCGCATCCCGGACTTTCTCGACCCGGGGCGCCCGGATCCCGTGCAGATGTCGGAGACCGGCAACCTGGCCGAGCACCTCGGCCTGAGACGCAAGGACGATGATCAGACGGATGTGGGGCCGGTGCGATGAGGGCGGGACTGGTGTTCGGCGAGGTCTGGAACGGCCTGCGACGCAACATGTCGGTGGTCATCTCGGTGGTGCTGGTGACCTTCGTGTCGCTCACCTTCGTGGGCGCGGCGATTCTGATGCAGCTGCAGATCCAGCAGATGAAGACCTTCTGGTACGACCGGGCCCAGGTGGCCATCTACCTCTGCACCAGCTACGACGAGAGCGCGACCTGCTCGGGCGCGGACGCGGGTGAGAACGAGATCGCCGCGGTCGAGGACGCGCTGCAGTCGGACACGCTGAAGCCGTACATCGAAGACTTCTTCTTCGTGACGCACGAGCAGGCCTACAAGGAGTTCACCCAGCAGTTCGCGGGCAACCCGATCGTCGACATCACGAAACCCGACCAGCTCAACCAGACCTTCTGGGTCAAGCTCGGGGACCCGTCGCGCTCCGACATCATCACCGAGACCTTCGCGGGCATTCCCGGCGTGCAGAGCGTCTCGGATCAACGTAGCCTGCTCGACCGCATCTTCCTCTTCCTCGGCGTCGCCAGCTACACCGCGATCGCCATCGCGGGGCTCATGCTCGTCGCGGCCATGCTGCTCATCTCGACCACCATCCGGCTCTCGGCGTTCTCGCGCCGTCGCGAGATCGGCATCATGCGCCTCGTCGGCGCCTCGAACCGCTTCATCCAGACGCCGTTCATCCTCGAGGGGATCATCGCCGCACTCGTCGGCGCCGTGCTGGCGAGCGCGGCCTCAGTGGCGATCGTGCGGTTCTTCGTGCAGGGCTTCCTCGCGAGAGAGGTGCCGTTCACGAGCTATATCACGGTGGAGGAGTCGCTCGTCGTCCCGCCGATCCTGCTGCTCGTGGGCGTGGTGCTCTCCGCGGTCGCGGCGAAGATCGCCATCACGCGGTACCTGCGGGTCTGAGCGCGGCGTTGCGGTAGGCTGGGTCGTCGCGCGTGAGCGCGGATCCCGAACCACCCGAGCCGCAGAGAGGACGTGAGCATGCCCAGGGAGACCGGCGAGAAGCTGATCGCCTCCAACAAGAAGGCGCGTCACGAGTACCTCATCATCGACACCTACGAGGCGGGCCTGGTGCTCACCGGCAGCGAGGTGAAGTCGCTGCGCATGGGCCGGGCCTCGCTCGTCGACGGCTACGTGTTCATCGAGCGCGGCGAGGCCTGGCTCGACGCGGTGTACATCCCCGAGTACCTCAACGGCTCGTGGACGAACCACGCCCCGCGCCGCAAGCGCAAGCTGCTGCTGCACCGCCAGCAGATCGACAAGCTCTACCAGAAGACCCGCGAGGGCGGCATGACGATCGTGCCGCTGCGCCTGTACTTCCTCGACGGCCGCGCCAAGGTCGAGATCGCCCTCGCGAAGGGCAAGAGGGAGTACGACAAGCGCCAGACCCTCCGTGAGCGGCAGGACAGGCGCGAGGCCGAGCGGGCCATGCGCAGCCGCAACCGGCTGGGGGAGTAGCGCCCGGGGAACCGCCCGTTTCGGGGCGGTTCCGCGCCGTCGCTCCGAGCGGCTCTGCCCGAACGGAATCGCCCCTAGACCGCGTCGAGCGCGCGGCTGACGTCCAGCAGGATGCCGTTCTGCAGACCGTGCCAGTGCGCGGTGTCGGGATCCGGCCACGACGAGAGCTTGACGACGACGGAGTCGGTGGGCGGATCGAGCCAGAGATTCTGGCCGTGGATGCCGATCCCGCTCACGTTGCCCCGCTCATCGCCCGTGCACCACCACTGGCGGGTGTAGCTGCCGTTCGGGAAGGCGCTCGTGAAACCGGGATCCGTCATCGCCGCTCGCGAGCCGCCCGCCATGACGCCGCGCACCCACGCCTCGGAGACGACCCGCCCGCCGGGCGCGACCCCGCCGTCGAGCATCATGCGGCCCACGCGCGCGAGGTCCCGCGCCGTGCACGAGACGCCGGCGTTCGCGAAGCCGAAGCCCGTTCTGTCGACGGTGATGGTGGCGTCGCGGTCGGCGTCGAGCTTCGCCCAGAGGTAGACCGAGAGCGCCTCGGCGTAGCGCAGACCCGAGACGCGCTCGATGATCCAGGCGAGCACGTCGGTGTTGGCGGAGCAGTACTGGAACTCGCCCGTGCGGCCATCGCCCCGCAGGGAGGCAAGGAACTCGTAGTCGTTCTCGGGGTCGCCGTCGCGGCGGGATCGCCAGCCGGCGGAGCGGTCGTGCGTCTGCACCTCGGAGCCGGGATCGACGTAGTCCTCGCTGTAGTCGACCGAGATCTCCATGTCGAGCAGCTGCTGCAGCGTGGGCCCGTCATAGGCGGACCCCGCCAGCTCGGGCACGTGGCGTGTGATCGGTTGCTCCGGATCGATCAGTCCCTGCTCGACGAGCGCCCCGAACACCGTGCCGCAGAGCGACTTTGAGACGCTCATCAGCAGGTGCCGATCGTCGGGCGCGAAGCCCGGGCGGTAGTACTCGGCGATCACCTCCGAGCCGCGCAGCACGAGGAACGCGTCGGTGCACGACTGCTCCAGGCGCTGCTCGAGGCCGGGCAGGCGCGGCTCGAGCACGTCGAGGCGCACCGTGGCCGAGTAAGGGGCCGCAGGGGAGCGGCGCGAGACGGTTGCCGTCGGCACGAGCTCGCCCAGGTGGGAGAACGCCCAGCGATTGTCGGGCGCCTCCTGCCAGCTGTCGAGGGTCGGCCTCCCCCTCCCGGCGCCGGGGTAGCGGTCGGGGTGGGGGCCGGTGCTCACAGCCCCGCCTGCTCCCGGACGCGACGCCTCGCGAGTACCGCGTAGACCACGACCGAGACGAGCATGCCGACCGGGACCGAGAGGTCGACGTAGCCGAGGGCGACGCCGAGGGGCCCCGTCCACACGTCGGTCGCGAGGAAGAGCGCCGTGGCGACGCCGCCGGCGACGACCGAGGCGAGGCCCGACAGGCTGAAGCCGCCGTGGTACCAGAACTTCGCGCCCGGCCGCTCGTCGAAGAGATCGAGGCCCTCGTAGCGGTTGCGGCGCAGCACGATGTCGGCGACGTACACCGCCATGGTCGGCGCCGAGATGATGAGCAGGAACTGCAGCATCAGGTTCACGGCGGCGATGAGGTTCGTCGACATCACGAGGAAGAGGGTGAAGGCCGTGCCGAGCACGCCGATGAGGACGGCCGAGGGGATGCGGCGGATCGGCACGCCGATCGACTGGAAGGCCATGCTGGCGGTGTAGGTGGTCATGCCGTTGAGGGCGACCGTGTTGACGATGACGCCGATGACGAAGATGGGGCCGAGCCAGGCGGGGAGCATGTCGAGCAGCGCGTACTCGATGCCGATGTCGAGCGCCTCGGGCGAGACGACGCTGCCGAGCAGCGCGCCGACGATGGTGAAGAACGCCGCCGGGATCGCCCCGCCGAGCGCGGTGGCCGCGACGACGTGCGAGGACTTGGCGGTGCGGGGGAGGTAACGGGCCATGTCGGCGCTGTTCGAGAAGGAGAGCGGGCTCGAGGCGAGGATGGCGAAGGCCACGGTGAGGCTCGACCACAGGGCGGCCCCCTGGAGCGGCTCCGGCTGGGTGAAGTTCCAGTCGACCGTGGGCAGGATGAAGCCGGTGACGACGAGGAAGATGAGCAGCAGCACCACGGTCAGGGCCGTGTAGGCCTTGAGGATCAGTGCGTGACCGTAGACCGCCGTGAGCACCGTGACGACGGAGACGACGACCGTGACGACGATGATCGAGAGGGTCTGGTTCTCGACACCCATGCGCGTGAGGAGCTCGGCCCCCATGAACGAGGAGGCGACCCAGTTGAGGGCCAGGAAGACGCCGGAGATGAACCAGCCGTAGAAGGCGATGACGATCTTGTTGCCGCGGAAGCCGTAGATGGCGCGCTGGATCACGGATCCCGAGGTGCCGGCCGCCGGTCCGCTGACGGCGACGATGCCGGGGAACACCCAGAGCAGGGACACCGCGAGCACCACGAGCACGGCCTGCCAGATCTCGAGGCCGAGCACCGCGGTGAAGGAGGCGCCGATGGTGAAGTTGAGCACGCTCACCATGGTCGCCGCCCAGACCGCGAAGAGGTCGCGGGGCCTGCCGTGGCGCTCGGACTCGTCGATGAGTTCGATGCCGCGCGTCTCCGGCTGCGTCGCGACGTCGACGAAGCCCTCGGGATCGTGCGGCGCGGGATCGGAATGGGCGGGTGCGGTCACGGGCGGTTCCTCTCGGCGGAGCCCCGAGCATCGTCGTCGGGCGGCATGCCGAGCAGCGCTGCTATTGGTCATGAGGCCAATGGGCTCTATTGGTCACTAATCCAATAGGATGAATGCCATGGTGTCAAGCGAGGGAGCCGGTCGGGTGCGCAAGCAGCCCGAGGAGCGCCGGGCCGAGATCCTCGCCGAGGCATCGCGGATCGCCCTCGAGGAAGGGCTCGAGCGCATCACCCTGCGTGCCGTCGCCGATCGGCTCGGCGTGCGCCCCGGCCTGATCAGCCACTACTTCCCGGCCGCCGAGGACCTGGTGATCGCCGCTTTTCTGGGAGCGGTCTCCGGGGAGCGGAAGCGGCTGCAGACGGGGGCGGGGGAGCCGCTCTACCGCATGGCGGCGTTCGTGCGCCGGGTGCAGGTCGACTCGATCGAACTCTCGCGGCTCTGGCTCAACGCGAGGCATCTCGCCCGTTTCACGCCAGCGCTCGCCGACGCCATCGAAGCGCAGGAGGCTCTCGACCGGGACCACCTGACCTCGCTCATCGAGGAGGGGCGGGCCGCCGGGGTGTTCGCGGTGGAGGATCCGTTCGCCGCGTGCGTGCGGATCCTCATGGCGGTCGACGGTTTCGGCGCCTACGCCAACAACCCGGCCCCGTTCGAGTACGACTCTTATCTGCACTTCGTGGAGGACGTGTGCGAGTGGGCGCTCGGGATCGAGCCCGGCGCGCTTCGCGCCGCGGTCGACTCCGCCGGCTGAACGCGCCCCGCGGGCCGGGCTCGCGTGAAGCCGCCGTCGGGTGCGGGGTGTTCCGTTACCGGTCGCGAGATGCTATCCTGTAAGGCCGGGTTCGATCCCGGGTTGACAATTCCACAGCGCGCGATGCGAATGTCCCCCAGGCTGCGCCGATGAGGCGCACCGCACGGGGCCGATCGGTTTCGACACGTCGATTTGAGACTGTGAGAAGCGGGCCGAGGACGCGGAGTTATCTCGTAAACGCCCTTCGCAAACCATAGGTGCCAACGCTAAGCGCACCGACTTCGCTCTCGCTGCCTAAGCACGAGACCGAGTCCGTCAGGTCGGGTGGGCCTCCGCCCCGGTTTCCTGGCGTCATCTAGGAGGCTTGCTGGTGCGTCGCGTCTCAGGGCGCACCGGGACTTGCACTGAGGCTGGGCCTGTCATCCTAGGTGTTCGTGACAAAGGATGGGGCCGAGTAGAACGCCTGCACGAACTACGCTCGTAGAAGGCACGGAATCGTCGAAGTGGACCGGGGTTCGATTCCCCGCGGCTCCACCATGGGAGGCTTGTCAGAAACGGGACCCACTGCGGTGCCGAAGAACAGGTTCCCATACAGGGCCTTCGCATCACGCGCGCAGTCATCACCGAAGAGGCCGTCCACCTGGACGGCCTCTTCGGTTTGAGCGGGGAAGGCCCGAGCGCGAGCCGAACGGCCGCGTCGAGCGATTCGTGAACGCGCGGCCGGTCCTCGGGAGGCGATGCGGATCGCGTCGAAGAACCGCCCGGTCGGGTCGATGCATCCACCCCCGTGGCGGCCGAGGGCGCGTTGGAGGACGGGCCCGCGCTTTCTGCCGTGTCCGGCTCGCCACCCGCGGCAGCCCCGATCCGCCTGGCCGGCGTCTGGTCACGCTTCACTTTGCATATATTGCAAATTTTGCGCGTGAAGTCCGCGCTTCCTCATAGTGACCCCTCGCGCCCGTCCTCCCTATCTTCGTCTCAAGCACAATCAATGACGAATATGCAAGGGAGCATCCTTCGAATGGACAAGGTGTACGCATCGGCATCCGAGGTCGTGGCAGACGTTCCATCAGGGGCATCGATAGCAGTGGGTGGATTCGGCCTCGTCGGAGTTCCGGTTACACTGATCCGCGCGATTCGTGACCTGGGTTCCAAAGACCTGGAGGTCGTCTCCAACAACTGCGGTGTCGACGGGTGGGGACTGGGAGAGATTCTCAGCACGGGGCAGATCTCGAGGATGATCGCCTCCTACGTGGGCGAGAACCATGAGTTCGCCCGGCGGTACCTCGGGGGTGAACTCGAGCTGGAGTTCACGCCGCAGGGCACCCTCGCGGAGCGCATGCGTTGCGGCGGAGCAGGGATTCCCGGTTTCTACACCGCCTCCGGGGTAGGCACCGTGATGGCCGACGGAGGCCTTCCCTGGAAGTACGACTCCACAGGGAAGGTGCTCGTCGAATCCCCCGCCAAGGAGACCCGTCGGTTCGACCGCTTCGGCGAAGGCCTGCAGTATGTGCTCGAGGAGGCGATCGTGACCGACTTCTCCCTCGTTCGCGCCTCCAAGGGAGACCGGTACGGGAATCTCGTTTTCAAGAAGGGGGAGCGCGCTTTCAGCCACGTCGTCGCCACCTGCGGTCGCGTCACCATCGCCGAAGTCGAGGAGCTGGTCGAGCCGGGCGAGATCGATCCCGACGACGTCGACATCCCCGGCATCTTCGTTCATCGCGTCATCGTCCAGACCGAGGAGGTCAGGAACGAGCTTCCCATCGAGAAGCGCATGACCCGACCGCGCGAAGCGGCCTAACGACGACGTTCACCGACAGAATCCGGAGACCATCATGACTTGGACAAGAAACGACATGGCTGCCCGCGCGGCACTCGAACTGCCCGAGGGCGGCTACGTGAATCTCGGCATCGGGCTGCCGACGCTCATTCCCAACCACCTTCCCGAGGGACGCGAAATCATCATGCATTCGGAGAACGGCATCCTCGGCGTCGGACCGTACCCCTACGAAGGGGAGGAAGACCCCAAGCTCATCAACGCCGGAAAAGAGACGGTGACCGTCATCCCGGGCGCCGCCTTCTTCGACTCCTCCATGAGCTTCGGCATGGCTCGCGGCGGAAAGCTCGACGTCACGGTGCTCGGAGGCATGCAGGTATCCGCTCACGGCGATCTTGCGAATTGGACAGTGCCGGGCAAGATGATCAAGGGGCCCGGGGGTGCGATGGACCTCGTGCACGGCGCGAAGCGGGTCATCGTGCTCATGGAGCACCTCACGAAGGACGGTGAACAGCGCGTGCTCGAGGAGTGCACGCTGCCGCTCACCGGGGCCGGCGTCGTTTCCATGATCATCACGAGCTACGGCGTGATGGACGTGACCGATGACGGGCTCGTCCTGCGCGAGGTCGCCGACGGTCTCACCGTCGACGAGGTCGTCGCCGCGACCGGGGCGCCTCTCATCGTCGATGCCGAGCTCCGAGTACTGGAGGGTGCCGCGGTATGAGGAACGCGGCTATCGTCGGCGCCTTCGAACTCCCTCCTCAGCGCACCACGCCCGGCGTCACGAGCCTCGAGATGATCGCCCGCGCCGCCAAGGGCGCTCTGGTCGACGCCGGACTGACCCCTCAGGACGTCGACGGGCTCATGATCGGCCCTCAGGTCGGCGAGACGCCCCAGCACGCTCCGGCCGCGGTGTCCGAATACCTGGGGCTTCAGCCGGACTTCGCCGACATCGTGGATCTCGGCGGAGCCTCGGGGCCCGGAATGCTGTGGCGCGCCGCGGCCGCGATTTCCGCCGGAATGTGCAGCACCGTGCTCTGCGTTCTCGGAAACGCTCGAGACCTCGAACGGGTCCCACGCTCGCCCAATCGCAACCCCATACGAGAGTTCGACGTGCCGTATGGCGCGAGTGGCGCCAATCAGGCGTATGCGATGGTCGCTCAGGCGCACATGGCCGAGTTCGGAACGACCTCGGAACAGCTGGCGCAGGTGCCGGTGAAGCAGCGCAGGAACGCGATGCTGAACCCGAATGCCGTCTTCCACGGAAAGGAGATCACCGTAGACGACGTACTGAAGTCGCCGATGGTGATGTCCCCACTGCATCTGCTCGAGGTGGTGATGCCGTGCGGCGGCGGGGCGGCGGTCGTCGTGACCTCTCCGGAACGAGCGGCTGACCTTCGAAGAAAGCCGGTGTACTTGCTCGGTGCGGGCGAGAAGGTCACCCACCGAGCGCTGAGTCAGGCTCCCGGGCTGACCACCTCCCCCCTGTCGCAAGCCGTGGGTCGCGCGTACCGCATGGCTTCCGTCAGCGCGAGCGACCTGGACCTCCTGTCGATCTACGACTGCTACTCGATCGTGGTCGCTGAGACGCTCGAGGATGCCGGGGTCTGCGCGAAAGGCGAAGCGGGACCGTGGCTGGAAGAAGCGGACTTCTCGATCAGCTCGACCTTGCCGATCAACCCGCACGGCGGTCAGCTGTCGACGGGTCAGGCGGATCTGGCCGGGGGGATGGGGCACCTGGTCGAGGCAGTGCTGCAGCTTCGAGGTGACGCCGAGGGTCGACAGATTCAGGATCCCGAGCTGGCGCTCGTCACCGGTAACGGAGCGACCCTGAGCGAAGAGGTCGCGTTGGTCCTCGGAAGCTCGCGGGCGTGAACGGCACGATTGGAGCAGAGGCGATGAACGACGCGAAGAACTCGACGCGGAGCGATCCGGCAGGTGCGCCCCCGCGCCCCGGCCTGGTCACCACTCCGCTCACCCAGCGCTTCTGGGACGCAGCGAACGACGACGAACTCCTCATCCAGCGCTGCCGGGACTGTGGTCATCGACAGCACTACCCCCGCAACATCTGCACCGGCTGCTGGTCGGAGCAACTCGAATGGCAAGCGGCTTCGGGCCGCGGCACGGTGTGGACCTTCACCGTGGTCGAGAAGCCCGGTCACCCCGCCTGGGCGGGCGAAACACCGTACACGATCGCACTCGTCGAGCTCGAGGAGGGCCCCCGCCTCATGACGCGTCTCATCGACTGCGCCCCGGACGGGGTGGCCGTCGGGATGGACGTCGTGCTACGCCCCACCCGCGACGAACAGCTCGGCCAGACCCTTATCACTTTCGCACCAGCGGCTTCCGACTGATACGGAACCGGCAAGACAAGGCCGATGAGGCCGACTGACAAGGAGGTCAGGATATGTCAACTGTGGACACACTCGACGACGAAGCGCGGGAGAGCTCCCCGGAAATGGCGAGGCGCGCCAAGTGGGGCAGCTTCATCGGGACCGCCATCGAATGGTACGACTTCTATCTCTACGGCACGGCCGCGGCGCTGGTCTTCAACCAGGTCTTCTTCACCGGCTTCGACGGGCCGACGGGCACGCTGCTCGCGTTGCTGACCTTCTCAGCAGGCTTCATCGCCCGACCGCTCGGTGGCGTCGTCATGGGCCACTTCGGCGATCGCATCGGCCGAAAATCCATGCTGGTGCTCTCACTGATGACCATGGGTATCGCCACCACGCTGATCGGGCTGCTCCCGACTTACGCCTCCATAGGAGTGTGGGCGCCCATACTGCTCGTGACACTGCGCCTCATCCAAGGATTCGGGGTCGGAGGAGAGTGGGGCGGAGCCGTGCTCGTTGCCGTCGAGCACGCCCCGTCAACGCGGAGAGGTCTGGCCGGTTCATGGCCGCAAGTCGGAGTGCCCGTCGGGTTGTTCATGGCGAACGCCGTGATCATGATCACCGGTCTCACGATCGGTCCTGAGCAGTTCATCGCGTGGGGCTGGCGAGTGGGCTTCCTCGGTTCGGCTCTGCTGATCGCCGTCGGGCTGGTGATTCGCTTGAAGATGGAGGAGACCCCCGACTTCACCAGGGTCAAGGAGGCCGAAGAGGTCGCCAAGTTCCCGGTCGCCGAGATGTTCCGGACCCAGTGGCGCAGCCTCCTCCTGGCCGCGGGGGTGAAGATCTCCCAGAATGCGATCTTCTACATCATCACGGTCTTCGTGCTGACGTATGTTGGCGATTCGCTGGGCATGAGCGATGACGTGGCGCTGGCGGGCATCATGATCGCCTGCGTCGTCAGCGTGTTCACGCTCATGCTCTTCGGGTGGCTATCGGACCAGTACGGACGTAGGCGGGTCTATCTTTTCGGTGCTATCGCGTCCGCGGTATTCGCCTATCCGATGTTCATGCTCCTCGATACGAGGAACGTCATCCTCATCGGTGCGGCCATCGTGATCGCGATGGTCTTCCATGACGCGATGTACGGCCCTCAAGCGGCGTTCATGACCGAGATGTTCGATCCGAAGGTCCGTTACACCGGCACCTCGCTCGGGTATCAGGCCGCTTCGACGGTCGCCGGAGCGGTATCTCCGGTCCTCGCGGTCTACCTGCTCCAGCTGGCCGACAATCGGCCCTGGGCTGTCGTGCTCTACATGATTGCCGTGAGTCTCGTCACCATCGCGGCGACTGCGCTTTCGCCGGAGACCCATCGGGGTAACCGGAGCGGAGCCCGGCATGCGCCAGTCGGCATAGCCATCGGCGCGCGGACTGCGGGCGCCGGCTCGGTCGCCGGCGGCGAGGCCTCGGGGCTGTCGGCGCGAGTTTCAGATTCCCGGTGACGACCATGATGAAGCGTCGGCAGATGCTGCTGCTGGGAGCCGTGGTGGCCATGGGGCTCACCGTGTGGTTCTCCGCAACAGCGGTATTGTCGGCGCTTCGGACGGAACTGGGAATAGGGCAACTCGCAGCCGTATGGCTCACGGCTTCAGTGCAAATCGGATTCGTCACGGGCGGCATCGTGTCGTCGCTTCTCACCCTGGGCGACCGCTTCGAGCCTCAGCGCATCATGGGCCTCTCGGCATTCGGCGCGGGCGTGACCACCGCGAGCCTCGCGCTCGTGCCCCTGGAGTTCTGGGGTGCGATAGCGACGCGGTTCCTGACGGGAGTCTTCCTCGCCGGCCTCTACCCGATGGGCATGAAGGTGATGGCGAGCTGGGCATCGTCGAAAGAACGAGGCACGGCATTCGGGCTGCTTCTGGGCGCGCTCACGCTCGGGTCGGGGATGCCGCACCTGCTCACCGGGCTCGCAGACGCCCTTCCGTGGCGGGGCGTGCTCCTCATCGCGAGCGGCATCACCATCGCCGCCGGGGTGATCGCGCTGACAGGGCTCCGATCGGGTCCCCACACGAGTTCCCTGCAATCCGTGCCAAGAATCCGGCATGCCTGGGCGGGGTTTCGCTCTCGAGGACCGCTGCTCGCGAACCTCGGCTACTTCGGGCACATGTGGGAGCTCTATGCCTTCTGGACCTGGCTTCCCACCTTCTTGCTCGCCAGCCGGAAGGCCGCCGGCGAGCCCTCGAGCGCAGCCGGCATCGGCGTGACGACCTTCCTGGCCATCGGAGTGGCGGGTGTCGCGGGCTGCCTGATCGGCGGGTGGCTGGCCGACCGATTCGGGCGACGACTCGCAGCCGTGTCCGCGCTTGCGGTCAGCGGTGCGTCTTGCCTGATTTCTCCGGTCATGTTCGCGGTGACCGGCCCCGCGATGATCGTCTTCCTCGTCATCTGGGGGAGTTCCGTCATCGCCGATTCGGGGGTCTTCTCGACGTCCCTCAGCGAGAGCGTGGACCCGAGATACGTCGGGACCGCGCTGACCGCGCAGACGACCATAGGGTTCCTGATCACTGTCGTCACGATTCAGCTGGTACCGCTGGTGGCGCAGGCCTTCGGATGGCAGTACGCCTTCCTCGTGCTGGCCATAGGACCCGTCGTCGGCGGCGTTGCGATGTTCATGCGGCGCGACCCCCGGCCGCTGGCCCTCGCGTCTCTCGAGCGAGGCGCCGCGTGACGCGGAAGCCGAGCACCCCGTATACCCGTTCCGCAATTCCAACCAGAAGGAGAGGCTCAGCATGAGCGATGAGACCGTCAACGGCCCTGCGGTGGGCCGGACTGCTGAAATGTCGCGCGTAGTCACGCAGGACGACATCGTGAGATTCACCGCGATCAGCGGTGATGAGAACCCGATCCACTACGACGAGGAAGCGGCGAGGAACTCTCGTTTCGGAGAGATCGTCGTCCAAGGCGGGGTCACCAGTGCGATTCTGAACGCCGTCGTTGCTGAAAAGCTTCCAGGCCCCGGCACCGTTTTCTTGAACGTCAATTGGGACTTCCAGGCCCCGGTTCGCCCGGGTGACACCATCACGGGACGGGTCGAGGTCGTCGAAGCCCGTCAGGACAAGCCGGTGACGAAGATCAAGACCGAGGTGGTCCGCGATGACGGAACGGTCGTTCTGACAGGAACAGCGGTTTGCTACACCATGTCTCTGAGCCGATAGGCGCAGCGGATTCGCCCGCCGTCATCGCCGTTCGGCGCAGACGGCGGTCGGCTCTTCCTCTTCACACCCGGACGCACTGATAGGAGCACGATTCATGTCCAACGAATCCCGGAAGCCCGTACTTGTCACGGCAGCCCGTACGCCCGTAGGGAGGTTCAACGGTGCGTTGAAAGACATCGATCCACTCGATCTCGGTGGCGCCGCGGTCCGCGCAGCGCTCGAGGGGGTCGAGGACATCACGCCCGAGCACGTGTTCATGGCTAACGTGCTGCAAGCCGGCAACGGCCAGAATCCGGCTCGCTCGGCCGCGATCCGCGGCGGCCTCCCTGCGACGGTGCCTGCGATCACCCTCAACAACGTCTGCCTCGCCAGCATGTACGCGGCTGGCATGGCCGCGACCATGATCCGAGCGGGCGAAATGGAGTCGGCGGTGGTCGGCGGCTTCGACTCGATGAGCAGGGCGCCTCATGCTCTTCAGATCAGGCAGGCGCCCAGGGTCGGAGACGCGTCGGCCGTCGATCTGCTCATGAAAGACGGTCTCTGGTGCGCCGTATCCGACTCGGGCATGGGGCCGATCGCCGATCGTGCAAACGCCGAGCTCGATATCTCCCGTGCAGACCAGGATGCGTATGCTGTCGAGAGCCATCGACGTGCTCGAGCGGCGACCGAGAACGGCAACCTGGCCGCCGAGATCTCGCCGATGCCCGAGCTCGACACCGACGAAGGCATTCGGCCCGATTCGAGTATCGAGTCGCTCCAGCGACTTCGATCGGCCTTCACGGCCGGTGGAACAGTCACAGCCGGCAATGCGTCTCAGATGTCCGACGCGGGATCCGCCGGACTCGTTATCACCGCGTCGCTGGCGAAGGCCCTCGGTCGAAAGCCGATCGTCGAAATCGTCGCCTCCAGCACGGTCGCCGGGCCCGACCCCTCGCTGCACCTCAAACCCGCGGCCGCGGCACGACGTCTTCTCGCGCAGGCCGGTATGAGCACGAGCGATATCGGTCTTTGGGAGGTGAACGAAGCATTCGCAGGCGTGGCGCTCGCAACCTCGCGCGACCTGGCGCTGGATCTCGACACGGTGAACGTCAACGGCGGTGCCATCGCGATCGGTCATCCGCTCGGCGCATCGGGGTTCCGCATCACCATGAGTCTCGCCCTCGAGATGCAACGACGCGGAGTCGAACACGGAGTCGCCACCATGTGCGGAGGCGGGGGGCAGGGGCAGGCCATCCTGTTGCGACTCCAGTGAGCAGGAGGCCGCCGGGTGCTCCTGTGGGACAATGAGGCGATGAACCCACAGGGGAAGCAGGGGAGCGAAGTACTCTCGGACCCTCTCCTGCTCCCGGTCATCCAGCATCTGGCTGACAACGCCGAAGCGATAGGCGAGAGGCTGTTGGAGGCGTATACGGACGAGATCGTCGACTACCGGTCGCTCCCCGAGGGATACCTCAGCAGAGATGTGGCCGACATGGCCCGCAGAAACCTGCTCACGCTTCTGTCGTGGTTGAGCGGTGAAGTCGATGAGGCCCGCAGCCTCGAAGAGTTCCGCAATAGCGCCGTCAGACGTTTCCGTCAGGGAGTATCCGTGCAAGCCCTGCTCCACGCATATCGCGTGTGGGGGCAGGTGGTCTGGAACGAGATCGCTCGTCTCCCCGTATGCCAGACCTCTCCGGCGACCGGCTTCACCGTCGCCGGAGAGGTCATGCGCTACGTCAATCGGGTCTCCCTGGCGGTCGCCAACTCCTATCTCGAAGAGGCTGAAGACGTCATCCAAGATCGTCAGCTCGCTGAACGAGACGCGCTCGAGGAACTCCTCTCGAGTTCTCTGATATCGGAGCGCGTCGCCAGCTACCTGACTCGTCTGGGAACGCATCTCCGCCAGGAGCACCGCGTGCTCCTTCTGCGCAGACGTCACTCGACCGCGAGCGAACCGCACGATACCCGGGACGGCCTGGCGGCCGTCCGTCGCTTCCTCGCTCGAGACCCCCGGTACCGCCCCCTCATCGGACTCCGCGAGGATGAGATCGTCGTCGTGCTTCCCATGCCGGAGGAGCGCAAGCTCTCCATACGCGAGGTCGCCGATGACCTGGCCAGATCACTCGATGCATTTGTCGTCGGCGTGAGCCGCGCCCACGAGGGGGAGGCGCAGGTCGCCACGGCGTATCGTGAGGCCGCGGACGCTTCTCGAGTGGCATATGCTCGAGGAGATCGGCGAGCCTATTTCTACACAGATGTCCTGCTGCAGAGCGTGATCGACAGATCTGGGTTGGGGGACGTCGTGCACGCCGAGACCGTCGCCCCGCTCATCGCGTACGATCGCAAGCACGGATCGAAGCTGTCGGACACCCTCCGGGCGTACATACTGCACCGCCTCAACCTGACCCGCACCGCCGAAGAGCTGAGCGTTCAACCGAATACGGTCCGTTACCGGCTGGACCGCATTCGCGAGCTTTCGGGGAGGGACCCGAATCATCCGGACGATCTCATCCTGCTGGCTCTAGGCGTGAGGATCGACCCCGGCTCCTCGCATGAGGGGCCGGGCGGATCCTAGGAGGCCATCGGGCCGGACAGGGGGCCGCCCTCGTTCTCGGGACCCGCGTGTCGACGCCGCGGGCCCGGGCTCGGCGGAGCCCGCCCTTTACGCGGGAACCGCGGTGTCGCACACTGGACTGGTGACGAAACCGGCTCGGCGGAGGATCTCGGGGCGCCCCGATCCACCGGATCGTCCGGTTCTCGATCGACGCCGCACGTCCGCAGAGAGAGCATCCCATGAGCACACGCACCACCGGTCACTTCGACGGCTTCGACCTCGGCGGGTTCTGGGACGATCACGAGTACTACGCCGCGAACTACACGGAGCCCGCGCCCTCCGACGACCTGGTCGCAGCCGTGGAGGTCGAGCTCGGCTACCGGTTGCCCGACTCGTTCGTCGAGTTCGCCCGGATGCCGGGGAGCCGCAACGGCGGGGGAGCCGCGCGGTGCTGCTATCAGCTGCACCACGCGGATCCGCGATGCATCGAGGTCGTCATGGTCGCCGGGATCTACGCGATCGGGCGCACCGCCCGATACTCGTTGCTCGGCGAGATCGGCGGCACCTTCATGCTCTCCGAGTGGGGGTATCCGGGGATCGGCGTCTACTTCGCCGATACTCCGAGCGGGGGGCGCGAGATGCTCGCCCTCGACTACCGGGAGTGCGGGCCGGCGGGAGATCCCTCCGTCGCGCATATCGACCAGGAGGGCGACTACGGCATCACGCGGGTCGCTCCGAACTTCGCGACGTTCATCCGGGGGCTCGTCACGGAGGTGGAGTGCTACGGCGACGTCGACGAGGCGATGCCCGGCGCCCGGGACGGATGGGGCGGCCCGCCGGCCCGGTGACTCGAGGCCCGTGACTCGAGGCCCGTGACGCGGCGCCCGGCCGACCGCGGGTAGGCTGGGCGCCATGAGGCGGGTCGCGGTCGTCGTGCAGGAGGGGGCCAAACCCCTCGACGTCGGTATTCCGACTCAGGTGTTCACCACTCGGGCCAGCATGCCGTACTCGGTGGACGTGTGCGGTGTGCGGCCCGGCCCGATCGCGGGCGGCGACGGGCTGTCGTATCACGTCGAGCACGGTCTCGAGGCGCTCGAGAAGGCCGACCTCGTCTTCGTGCCGGGCTATCGGCATCCCGATCGAGATGCGCCGCCCGAGGCGCTCACCGAGGCGCTGCAGCGCGCGCACGCGCGCGGCGCCCGCCTCGCCGCGATCTCGACCGGCGCCTTCGCGCTCGCCGAGACGGGGCTGCTCGACGGCCGGCGCGCCACCACGCACTGGCACTACTCGCGCATCCTCGCCGAACGGTTTCCGAAGATCCAGGTCGACGAGCGGGTGCTGTTCGTCGACGAGGGATCGGTGCTCACCTCCGCCGGCGCCGCCTCGGGCATCGATCTCTGCCTGCACATCCTGCGCAAGGAGGCGGGCATGGCGACGGCGAACCACGCGGCGCGGCGCCTGGTCGCGGCCCCCTACCGCAGCGGTGGCCAGGCGCAGTACGTGCCGCAGAGCGTGCCCGAGTCGCACGGCGAACGCTTCACCCGCACCCGGGAGTGGGCGCTGCGGCGCCTCGGGGAGCCGCTCGACATCGAGCAGCTGGCAGCGCACGCCAGCGTCTCGACGCGCACGTTCTCGCGGCGCTTCCGCGACGAGACCGGCTACACCCCGATGCAGTGGATCATGCGCGCGCGCGTGGATCGCGCGCGCGAACTGCTCGAGGAGACCGATCTCGGAGTCGAGGAGGTCGCCGCGAGCGCGGGGCTCGGCACCGCGACCAACCTGCGGCGCTACTTCCGGCGGGTGCTCGGCACCACGCCGACAGAGTACCGTCGCACCTTCTCGCGGGAGGGATGAGTCGCGGGGCGCGACGCACGCGCTTCGAGCGGTCCGCACGGGGCTGACTGGTGAACGTTGGCTGAATCCTTTTGAACAATGGCATTAGCGCCACTTGCCTCGGGCGGGGGTGCCGGGCCAGTCTGGTACCGGCTCAAGAGAACCGACATCTGAAAGGCAACGTGAATCCATGACCGGTCGTGTAGCAATCAATGGCTTCGGACGTATCGGGCGCGGCGTGCTCCGCGCTCTGCTCGCGCAGGAGAGCGATCTCGAGGTCGTAGCCATCAACGATCTCACCGATGGCGCCACTCTCGCTCACCTGCTCGAGTGGGACAGCGTCTACGGCCGGCTCGAGCGCGAGGTCTCGTTCGCGGACGGCGAGCTGCGAGTCGACGAACGCCGCATCAGTGTGTTCGCGGCGTCCGACCCCGCCCAGCTTCCGTGGGGCGAGCTCGGAGTCGACGTCGTGCTCGAGTCGACGGGGCGCTTCACCAAGGCCCAGGACGCCCGCAAGCACCTCGAGGCGGGCGCCGAGCGCGTGCTCATCAGCGCTCCGGCGACCGGCGCCGATCTCACCGTCGTCTACGGCGTGAACGACGACCTCTACGATCCCGAGCAGCACCGGATCGTCTCGAACGCCTCGTGCACCACGAACGCGTTCGCGCCGCTGGCCGACGTGCTCGACAGGCTCGCCGGGGTCGAGCACGGCTTCATGACCACGGTGCACGCGTACACGCAGGATCAGAACCTCATCGACGGGCCGCACAAGGATCCGCGTCGCGCCCGCGCGGCCGCCCTGAACATCGTGCCCACCACGACGGGCGCGGCGAGGGCGATCGGCCTCGTGCTGCCGCAGCTCGACGGCAAGCTCGAGGGCACCTCGATCCGCGTGCCCGTGCCCGTGGGCTCCATCGTCGAGCTCAACGCGACGGTCTCGCGCGCCGTCACCCTCGACGAGGTGCTCTCCGCGTACCGGACCGCCTCGGAGGAGGGGCCGCTCGAGGGCGTGCTGCAGTACTCGGAGGACCCGCTGGTGTCGTCCGACATCGTCGGCAACCCCTACTCGTCCATCTTCGACTCCGACCTCACCCAGGTGGACGGCCGCTACGTGAAGGTCGTCGCCTGGTACGACAACGAATGGGGCTTCTCGAACCGCGCCGCGCAGATGCTCGCCAGGCTCTCGGCCTGACCCGGTTCGGCGCGCGCTCGGCCGCTCCGCGCCGGGTCGCCCGCTAGACGCGGCGAAGACGGGCGACGAGCGCCGCGATCGCGCGCCAGCCGAGGAGGAAGACGCCGAGCGCCGACGCGGCGACGATCAGGAAGGGCACGGCGGTTCCGGCGCCGGTGAGGGCTCGCAGCAGCATCCCGATGGCCACGGAGCCGACCCACAGCGGAACGCCCGAGCGCACGATCGCGAGGGGACGCCTCCAGGCCCTCGCCGCGACCCACGCGATCGCGAGACCCGCGAGGAACGGCCAGGCCGTCTCGAGCAGGCCGAGCGGCGTCGCCTCCCTCGTGTGGGCGTTGCGTCCGAGCCCGGCGAAGAGCAGCACGAGGGCCGCATCGACGGCAGCGGCGATCGCGATCGCCGCGGGCCCGGTGCGAGGCGAGGAGGGAGCGGACACCCCACCAGTGTAGAGGCCGGTCGCCGGTGGCGACCGCGACCGCGTCAGGCTGAGGGGCGCCGCACCATCGACAGCACCGCCTCGTGCAGTGCGCCGTTGGTGGCGAGCGAGCTGCCGTTCCAAGCGCTCTCGGAGCCGTCGATGTCGGTGAAGCTGCCGCCGGCCTCCCGCACGATCGGCACGAGGGCGGCGAGGTCGTAGGCCTTCACGTCGAACTCCGCGACGATGTCGAGCAGTCCCTCCGCCAGCAGCATGTACGACCACATGTCGCCGTAGGCGCGATCCCGCCACACCGCGCGCGAGAGCGCGATGAGCGGATCGAGGTACCCGGCGAGATCCCACTGCTCGATGCTCTGGAAGCTGAGCGACGCGTGTTCGAGCTCCCGGACGGCGGACACCCGGAGGCGCCGGGGCTGCTCGCCGGCGCGCAGCCCCCAGGAACCGCCGCCGGTCTCCGCCCACCAGCGAGCCCCGAACGCCGGTGCGGAGACCACGCCGACGGAGGGGGTGCCGTCGACCTCGAGCGCGATGAGCGTTGCCCAGTTGGGCACTCCGCGCAGGAAGTTGGCGGTGCCGTCGATGGGGTCGACGATCCAGCGGCGGGAGCCGCGATCCTCGCGTCCCGACTCCTCGCCGAAGAACCCGTCGGCCGGCCGCTCCGTTCCGATGCGCGCCCGGATGGCGGCCTCGACGGCCTGGTCGGCGTCCGTGACGAAGGTGCGGTCCGGCTTCGTCTCGACGGTCAGGTCGGCGGACCGGAATCGGGGAAACGAGATCGTGTCGGCGAGATCGGCGAGCTCGAGCGCGAACGCGAGATCTGCGGAGGGGGCGTGGAGCTGCTGGGTCATCGGCCTCGGCTTCCTGAACGGATATTGAACGGGCGGTGAACGGTGCGCGGGGATGCGAAAAGCCCGACACGATCGTGTCGGGCTTTCTCGCAGTACGCCCCCGGGGACTTGAACCCCGAACCCGCTGATTAAGAGTCAGCTGCTCTGCCAATTGAGCTAGAGGCGCTCGCTGTGCTCGCGGCAACAGAAATACCCTAGCACGCTTCACCGTCGGCCAAAAATCCGCGCGGGCGCTCCGGGCGTGGCGATGCGGGACGCGGCATCAGCGGCAGCGGCGCGAGAGCAACGCCGACGCCGCCGCCACGGCGAGCAGCGAGCCGGCCATCACGGCGAGGCGCGCGGTGTCGGCGTCGGCGGCGTACTCGAAGCTCAGCTCGGTCACGAGCAGCGATACCGTGAAACCGACGCCGGCCAGGGCCCCGACGCCGATCAGCTCCCGCCAGCGCACCGATGGATCGAGCGAGGCGCGCGTGAAGCGCGTGAGCAGCCACGTCGTGAGCGAGATGCCGATGGGCTTGCCGAGGACGAGCCCCGCCACGACGCCGAGAGCGATGGGGTCGAGGGGGAACCGGGAGTCGCCCCCCACCGCGACGCCCGCGGCGAAGAACGCGAACACCGGGACGGCGACCCCGCTCGACAGGGGGCGGAAGCGATGCTCCAAGATCTCGGCGAGCCGTGTCCCGTCCCGTCCCGACACCGGCACTGTGAAGGCCAGCGCCACCCCCGCGATGGTGGCGTGGACGCCCGACGCGTGGACCAGCGCCCAGGCGGCGATGCCGATCGGCAGCAGCACCAGCCACGGCGCCCAGGGCGAGCGGGCGAGCGGTGCGGCGAAGCGCCGGGCGACGAGCGCGTAGAGCAGGATCGCCGCCGCGGCGGCGGCGAGGGCCCACAGCTCGATGTCGCTTGTGTAGAAGACCGCGATGATCGTTATGGCGATGAGATCGTCGACGACCGCGAGCGTGAGCAGGAACATGCGCAGCGCCGGAGGGATGCGCGGCGCGATGAGCCCCAGCACCGCTACCGCGAAGGCGATGTCGGTGGCGGTGGGGATCGCCCATCCCCGCACGGCCGGCGTGCCGGCGTTGAACGCCGCGTAGACGAGCGCGGGCACCGCCACGCCCCCGAACGCGGCGGCCACGGGTACGACGGCCGTGGAGAAGCGGCGGAGCGCGCCGGAGACGAACTCGCGCTTCAGCTCGAGCCCCACCATGAAGAAGAAGATCGCCAGCAGGCCGTCCGATGCCCAGCTGCCCACGCTCAGGTCGAGGCCCAGCGACCCGGGCCCGATCCGCGTATCGCGCAGCGCGGAGTACCGGTCGGCGACGGGGCTGTTCGCCGCTATGAAGCCGGCGAGCGCGGCCGCCATGACGAGGATGCCGCCGGGCACTTCGGCGCGCAGCAGCCGACTGACGCGCGCGGCCTCGCGCCTGTTCACGAGTGCGAGAATACGGCCGGCTCGGGGGCGGCCGCGCTGGGGTGAGGAGGGAGGCATCGGGCGCCTTTCAGGAGGGGTCGACTCGAAAACTGTCGACCAGACTTCCCGACGCGCCGCTTCTCAGCATAGCGCCGCGCGGTTACGCGCGCCGCTTCCTCTGCTTCCTCTGCCTCTTCTCGAGCTCCTTCTCCGCGTCTCGCGCCGAGTCGAACTCGTGATCCTGATCCTGCATGGCGACGCTCGCGACGGCGAGGGCCAGGCCGGCGAGCCAGACTCCCCACACGAGGAAGCGCCGCCAGTCCCTGCGCATGGACTGCGTGCGACGGGCCGTGGTGACCGCCCCCATGGCCGCGCCGATGACCCCGGGGTTCGTGACGTACTTGCCGATCGACATGAGGCCAGCCTAGTCGGTGCGGTACGCTGGGGGGGGAGGAGCGGCGGGCCGATGCCCGTCCCACCATCATTTCGAGAGAGGTCAGCGATGGCGAAGCGGAACGAGGCACTGTTCGAGGAGAGCTCGCAGGGCGCGGTGAGCGCGGTGACGGGGGTCGTCTTCGCCCTGTCGATGGTGCTCGTCCTCGGCGGCTTCTGGCTGATGAGCTTCGCTGTCAATCCGGATCTCGGCGCCGCGGAGCTGTGGGCCTTCGCGGGCGGTCTCGCGGCGACGGTGATCGGCTTCGCGCTGCCGTTCGCGCTGCTGCCGGCCCTCGGCAAGTAGCGGCGGACGGCCTCGGTCGTCGCGGGCCGGGGATCCGCGACGACCGTCGCTTCGCCCTGCGCCGACCCCGGGCTGCGGCGGGCGGTCGCGTTCCCTGCGAGGGCATACACTGGTGGGCATGGCAGAGATCGATATGAAGCCGCGCAGCCGCGACGTCACCGATGGAATCGAGAAGGCCGCGGCGAGAGGCATGCTCCGCGCCGTCGGCATGGGCGACGAGGACTGGGACAAGCCCCAGATCGGCATCGCGAGCTCCTGGAACGAGATCACCCCCTGCAATCTCAGCCTCGACCGTCTCGCGCAGGGCGCCAAGGAGGGGGTGCACGCCGGCGGCGGTTACCCGCTGCAGTTCGGCACGATCTCCGTGTCCGACGGCATCTCGATGGGCCACGAGGGCATGCACTTCTCGCTCGTCTCGCGCGAGGTCATCGCCGACTCCGTCGAGACCGTGGTGATGGCGGAGCGGCTCGACGGCACGGTGGTGCTCGCGGGCTGCGACAAGTCGCTGCCCGGCATGCTCATGGCCGCGGCCCGGCTCGACCTGGCCTCCGTCTTCCTGTACGCGGGCTCCATCGCCCCCGGCTGGGTCAAGCTCTCCGACGGCACTGAGAAGCAGGTCACGATCATCGACGCCTTCGAGGCGGTGGGCGCCTGCGTCGCCGGCACGCTCAGCGAGGAGGACCTGAAGCGCGTCGAGTGCGCGATCGCTCCGGGCGAGGGCGCCTGCGGCGGCATGTACACCGCGAACACGATGGCCTGCGTGGCCGAGGCGCTCGGCATGAGCCTGCCCGGCTCGGCCGCACCGCCCAGCGCAGATCGCCGCCGCGACTACTACGCGCACCGCTCGGGCGAGGCCGTGGTCAACATGCTGCGCCAGGGCATCACGACCCGCGACATCCTCACCAAGCAGGCGTTCGAGAACGCCATCACGGTCGCGATGGTGCTCGGCGGATCGACCAACGCCGTGCTGCACCTGCTCGCCATCGCGCGCGAGGCCGAGGTGGAGCTGACGCTCGACGACTTCACGCGCATCGGCGCGAGGACGCCGCACCTGGCCGACATGAAGCCCTTCGGCCGCTACGTCGCCGAGGACTTCGACCGCGTGGGCGGCATGCCCGTCATCATGAAGGCGCTGCTCGAGGCCGGCCTGCTGCACGGCGACGCGCTCACCGTCACCGGCAAGACGGTCGCCGAGAACCTGGCCGACGTCGACTCTACCCTCGACGGCAAGGTGATCCGCAAGCTCGACGACCCGCTGCACGCGGCCGGCGGCCTCACGATCCTCAGCGGATCGCTGGCGCCGCAGGGCGCCGTCGTGAAGACCGCGGGTTTCGACGCCGAGACCTTCGAGGGCCCCGCCCGCGTCTTCGAGCGCGAGCGCGCCGCCATGGACGCCCTCGAGGAGGGGCGCATCCAGAAGGGCGACATCGTGGTGATCCGCTACGAGGGCCCGAAGGGCGGCCCCGGCATGCGCGAGATGCTCGCGATCACCGCGGCCATCAAGGGCGCGGGGCTCGGAAAAGATGTACTACTATTGACGGACGGGCGATTCTCGGGCGGCACAACCGGCCTCTGCATCGGCCACATCGCACCTGAGGCGACGGACGGCGGTCCGGTCGCTCTGGTTCGCGACAGCGACCTGATTCGGGTCGACATCGTCGCACGAACGCTCGATCTGCTGGTAGATCCCGCCGAGCTCGAGGCCCGACGAGAAAGCTGGGCCCCGCTTCCCCCGCGCTACACGCGCGGTGTTCTGGCGAAGTACGCGAAGCTCGTGCACTCGGCCTCCGAGGGGGCCATCACCGGGTAGTCCGCCTTCGTTCGGATCGGCCGGCCGCTCGAGTGAGCCTCCCGACCGGCGCGACACCGGCACGGGCGGCGAAGCCGCCAGGATCCCGCAGCCGACATCGACCGACACCTCTACTGAGAAAGCAAGCAATGACCTCGGAATCGAGTGCAATCCCCCCCTCGTCCAACGCCCCGCGCGGCGAGCGCATGACCGGCGCCCGGGCGGTGGTGCGCAGCCTCGAGGCGCTCGGCGTCACGGGAGTCTTCGGGCTGCCCGGGGGGGCCGTGCTGCCCCTCTACGACACCCTCATGGACGACCACACCCTGCGCCACGTGCTCGTGCGGCACGAGCAGGGCGGTGGTCACGCGGCAGAGGGCTTCGCCGCCGCCAGCGGCAAGGTCGGCGTGTGCATCGCGACGTCCGGCCCCGGCGCGACGAACCTCGTCACCGCCATCGCCGACGCCTACATGGACTCGGTGCCGCTGCTCGCGATCACGGGCCAGGTGTTCTCGCACCTCATGGGCACCGACGCGTTCCAGGAGGCCGACATCGTGGGCATCACCATGCCCATCACCAAGCACTCCTTCCTCGTGAAGCGCCCCGAGGACGTGCCCGGCGCCATCGCCGCCGCGTACCACCTCGCCTCGACCGGTCGTCCCGGCCCCGTGCTCGTCGACATCACGAAGGACGCGCAGGAGGGCGAGTTCGACTTCGTGTGGGATCCGCGCGTCGAGCTCGCGGGCTACCGTCCCATCACCAAGGCCAACAGCAAGCAGATCCAGGCGGCTGCCGATCTGATCGCCGGGGCGGAGCGCCCCGTGTTCTACGTGGGCGGCGGCGTGGTGCGCGCGGAGGCCTCGGAGGAGCTGCTGCAGCTCGCCGAGCTCGTAGGGGCGCCGGTCGTGACCACGCTCATGGCTCGCGGGGCGTTCCCCGACTCGCACCCGCAGCACCTCGGCATGCCCGGAATGCACGGCACCGTCCCCGCAGTGCTCGCGCTGCAGGAGTCCGACCTGCTCATCACGCTCGGCGCGCGCTTCGACGACCGCGTCACCGGCAAGGCGGCGCTCTTCGCCCCCGACGCGAAGATCATCCACGCCGACATCGACCCCGCCGAGATCGGCAAGATCCGCTCCGCCGACGTGCCCATCGTGGGCGACGCGGCCGACGTGATCTCCGACCTCATCGCCGCCGTCTCCACGGCGAAACTCGGCCGCGAGTTCGCAGACCTCTCGGCCTGGTGGGACCGCCTGCACCTGCTGCAGGAGCGCTTCCCGCTCGGATACCGGGAGACGAGCGACGGCCTGCTCTCGCCGCAGTACGTGATCCAGCGCATCGGCGAGCTCACCGGGCCGGAGGGCGTCTACGCCTCCGGCGTTGGACAGCACCAGATGTGGGCCGCCCAGTTCATCAAGTACGAGCGTCCCAACGCGTGGCTCAACTCCGGGGGCGCCGGGACGATGGGCTACGCGGTGCCCGCAGCGATGGGCGCGAAGGTCGCGGAGCCCGAGCGCACGGTGTGGGCCATCGACGGCGACGGCTGCTTCCAGATGACCAACCAGGAGCTCGCGACCTGCGTGGTGAACCGCATCCCCATCAAGGTGGCGATCATCAACAACTCTTCGCTGGGCATGGTGCGCCAGTGGCAGACGCTCATCTACGACGGGCGCTACTCCCACACCGAGCTCGACACCGGCCACGGTTCGCAGCGCGTGCCCGACTTCGTGAAGCTGGGCGAGGCCTACGGCTGCCTCTCGCTGCGCGTGGAGCGGGAGGACCAGGTCGACGACGCGATCAGACTGGCGCTCGAGACCGACGATCGCCCCGTCGTCATCGACTTCGTGGTGAGCGCCGACGCGATGGTGTGGCCCATGGTGCGCCAGGGCACCTCCAACAGCGACATCCAGTACGCCCTCGAGCACAGCCCCGAGTGGGGGGAGGAGTAACCATGAGCCGCCACGTACTCAGCCTCCTCGTCGAGGACAAGCCGGGCCTGCTGACCCGGGTCGCCGGGCTCTTCGCCCGCCGCGGCTTCAACATCGAGTCGCTCGCCGTCGGGCCGACCGAGATGCGGGGGCTCTCGCGCATCACGGTGGTCGTCGACGAGGACGAGGTGCTGCTCGAGCAGGTCACCAAGCAGCTGAACAAGCTCGTCAACGTCATCAAGATCGTGGAGCTCGACGAGTCCACCTCGGTGCAGCGCGAGCACGTGCTCATCAAGGTGCGCGCCGACAACCAGTCGCGATCCCACGTGCTCGAGGCCGTCACCCTGTTCCGGGCCCGCGTCGTCGACGTCGTGCCCGACGCCCTCACCATCGAGGTGACCGGCGACAGCGGCAAGATCGACGCCTTCCTCAAGGTGCTCGAGCAGTACGGCATCAAGGAGATCGCGCAGTCCGGCCTCATCGCCATGGGGCGCGGCTCGAAGTCCATCACGGAGCGCGTCTTCAAGAACTAGCGGGATCGCGAGCGACCCCGAAGCTCAACCGGAACCACACAACATGAAGGAGAACCCAGTGGCAGAGATGTACTACGACGCCGACGCCGATCTGTCGATCATCCAGGGCAAGAAGGTGGCCGTGGTGGGCTACGGCTCCCAGGGGCACGCGCACGCCATGAACCTGCGCGACTCGGGCGTCGAGGTCGTCATCGCGCTCAAGGAGGGCTCGAAGTCGATCCCGAAGGCCGAGGAGGCCGGTTTCGAGGTCAGATCAGTGGCCGACGCGGCCGAGTGGGCCGACCTCATCATGATCCTCGCTCCGGATCAGCACCAGCGCTCGATCTACACCGAGTCGATCAAGGACCAGCTGACCGCGGGCAAGACGCTGGCGTTCGCCCACGGCTTCAACATCCGCTTCGGCTACATCGAGGCCCCCGAGGGCGTCGACGTGATCCTCGTCGCTCCGAAGGCTCCCGGCCACACCGTGCGCCGCGAGTTCGAGGCCGGCCGCGGCATCCCCGACATCATCGCCGTCGAGGTCGATGCGACCGGCACCGCCTGGGAGACCGCGAAGTCGTACGCGAAGGCGATCGGCGGCACCCGCGCCGGCGTCATCAAGACGACCTTCACCGAGGAGACCGAGACCGATCTCTTCGGCGAGCAGTCGGTGCTCTGCGGCGGCACCAGCCACCTCGTGCAGTACGGCTTCGAGGTGCTGACCGAGGCCGGCTACCAGCCGGAGATCGCCTACTTCGAGGTGCTCCACGAGCTCAAGCTCATCGTCGACCTCATGTGGGAGGGCGGCATCGCCAAGCAGCGCTGGTCGATCTCGGACACCGCCGAGTTCGGCGACTACGTCTCGGGCCCCCGGGTGATCGGGCCCGAGGTGAAGGAGCACATGCAGGAGGTCCTCGCCGACATCCAGTCGGGCGCGTTCGCGAAGCGCTTCATCGAGGATCAGGACAACGGCGGCGTCGAGTTCCAGGCGCTGCGCGCCAAGGAGGAGTCGCACCCGATCGAGAAGACCGGCGGCGAGCTGCGCAAGCTCTTCGCGTGGCAGCAGCAGGACAGCGACTACGTCGACGGCTCTGCCGCGCGCTGAGTTCCGCCTCGCGCAAGGGGACAGGAGCCGGGGTCTGGGCGGATTCCAGACCCCGGCTCCTGTCCCCTTGCGGTTCGGGCCCGGTGAGGCGCCCCATCGCCTACGATGTGGGGCAGACTCTCTCCTCGCGACGATCCCGACCGGTGGTGTGCCCCGATGACCCGTTTCCAGCCCCTCGAAGGCGTCCGCGTGCTCGAGCTCGGCAACTACATCGCCGCGCCCACGGCCGGCCGGCTCCTCGCCGACTTCGGCGCCGACGTGATCAAGGTCGAGCGGCCACGCACCGGGGACGAGCTGCGCAGGTGGCGCCTGCACCGCGGCGACACCTCGATGCTGTACCGCGCTGTCAACCGCGGCAAGCGATCCGTCGTCGTCGACCTCCGCGGCGATGAGGGGCGGGGGATCGTGCTCGACCTGATCCGCCGCTCCGACGTGCTGCTCGAGAACTTCCGACCGGGCACGCTCGACCGGTGGGGGCTCAGCGAGGAGGCGCTCGAGGCCGCGAACCCGGAGCTGATCGTCGCGCGCGTCTCGGCCTTCGGCCAGACCGGGCCGCTCTCCGACCGCCCGGGGTTCGCGGCGGTGGCCGAGGCCTACGGCGGCTTCCGAGAGCTCGTCGGCGAGCCGGGGAGGCCCCCGAGCCGCACAGGGTTCTCGATCGGAGACACCATCGCGGGCGTCTACGCGGCGTTCGGCGTGGTGATGTCGCTCTTCGATCGGCTGCGGGATCGCGATCGCGGATCCGGAGCCCCTGTCCGCCCCTCGCTCGGCGACCGCACGATCGACGTCGCGCTCAACGAGGTGATGCTCTCGGTAACGGAGTCGCTCATCCCCGACTGGGAGGCCTACGGAGTGCGTCGCGAGCGCACGGGCGGACGCATGGAGGGGATCGCGCCGTCGAACGCCTACCTCTGCGGCGACGGCAGGAGCATCGTGGTGTCGGGCAACGGCGACTCGATCTTCCAGCGGTACATGGCGGCCATCGGGCGGGAGGACCTCGCCGCCGCACCCGAGCTGCAGTCGAACGAGGGCCGGTGGGCCGCCCGCGAGAGCCTCGACGAGGCCATCGGCGCCTGGACTGCGGCGCGCACGAGCCGGGAGGCGCTGCGGATCCTCGACGACGCCGGAGTGCCCTCGGGCCCGATCTACACGGCCGAGGACGTGTGCTCCGACGAGCAGTACGCCGCCCGCGACATGGTGCAGCGCTTCGACGTGCACGACGGTGAGGGGCTGCTCGAGGACGTGGGGTTCCCCGGGATCGTGCCCGTGTTCGGCGGGCGCTCCCTGCCGATCACTCACGTCGGTCCTGATCTCGGCGAGCACACGGGCGAGGTGCTGCGCGAGCTCGGCTGGGACGATGCGGCCGTGGAATCGTACGTCGGGACTCACGAGGAGGCGCCGCGATGACCGCGGTGGCGGACCGGGCGGAGATGTCGGCACCCGTGCAGATCCGCGACGTCACCCTGCGCGACGGCCTGCAGCTCGTCGGCCGACCCCTTCCGACCGAGCGCAAGGTGCGCCTCGTGCGCGAGCTGCTCGCCCTGGGCGTCGAGCACGTCGAGGTGGGATCGATGGCCCGTGCCGACCTCGTGCCGACCCTCGCCGACTCACTCGATGTGATCGCCGCGCTCACGGAGGCGGAGCGCGAGCGGGCCTGGCTGTGGGTGGCGACGCCGCGGCACGTGGAACGCGCCGTGGCGGCGGGGGCCAGGCGCCTCCAGTACTGCTTCTCGGCCTCCGACGGCCACAACCGCGCCAACATCGGTCGCGACACCGAGGCCTCGCTCGCGGCCATGCCCGACGCGCTCGCCGCGGCCCGCGAGTCGGACGCGACCGTGCAGCTGTGCATCGCGACCGCCTTCACCTGCCCGTTCGAGGGCGCGGTGCCGCTCGAGCGCTTCGCGAGCATCGTGACGGACCCTCGCACGGAGGGCGCCGTCGATGTGGTGATCGCGGACACTCTCGGCCAGGCGCACCCCGCCGAGGTCGGGGAGCGGGTCGCCCTCGCGGCGCGCGAGCGTCCGGAGCTCGGCATCGTGTTCCACGGTCACGACACCTGGGGGCTCGGGGCGGCGAACGCCGCGGCCGCGGTCCGGAGCGGCGCGACGGTGGTGGACGGCGCGCTCGCGGGTCTCGGCGGGTGCCCCTTCGCCCCGGGGGCGTCGGGCAACACCGCGACGGAGGACCTCGTGTTCGCGCTCCGCCCGAGCTGGGCGTCGCCCGGATCCTTCGCCGGGCTCGTGCGCCTCGGCGAGGAGGTCTCAGCCGCGCTCGGGGAGCCGAACCGTTCCCGCGCGCGGGCCGGGGCGCGCAGCCGGGCCGAGGCGTTCGAGTGGGTCGTCGCCGACTGAGGCGGGCCGGGGGGCGCTAGCCGTCAGACTGCTCGGGCTGGAAGCGGTAGCCCATTCCGGCCTCGGTGAGGAGGTATCGCGGTTGCACCGGATCCGGCTCGAGCTTCTTGCGCAGTTGCGGGAGGTAGAGGCGCAGATAGCCGGTGTCCCTCGCGTGCTCGGTCCCCCGGATGCGGGTGAGCAGCGTCTGCCTGGTGACGAGTCTCCCGGCGTTGCGGATGAGGAGCTCGATCGCCTGCCACTCGGTCGGCGTGAGCCTGATCCGACGGGGCGGGGTCTGCGAGGTGTCGGTGGCGACGCGAGCGGCGAGATCGACGGTGATGGCGCCGATCTGCACGACGGGAGTGGACTCCTGCTGCGTGACGCGCAGGGCTCGGACGAGTTGCGGGTCGTCGTCCGCGACCAGGATCCTCATGCTTCGCCGTCTTCTTCGGAGGCCGTGCGCAGCCGAGGCCGCACGGACGCTGGGACGGGCTCAGTGACCGCGCGACCTCAGCGGCGCGGGAAGCGCCACGCGATCACCACAGCGCCGACCACCACGATGCCGACGCACCACAGCAGCGCGAAGAGCGGCTGAGCGCCCGCGTCCGCGCCGATGAGCCAGGCTCGCACCGCGTCGGTGATGGGGGTCACCGGCTGCGCCTCGGCGATCGGGCGCAGCCACGCGGGCATGGTGCCGATCGGCACGAACGCGCTCGACAGGTAGGGCAGGAAGAGGATCACGAAGCCGTAGCCGTTCGCCGCCTCGGGGGTCGAGGCGAGCAGGCCGATCGCTGCGAAGATCACCGTGACCGCGACGATCCAGCACAGCACGATCGCGATCACGCCCAGCCACTCGAGGGGACCCGCCGTCGGTCTGAACCCGACCAGCAGCCCTACGCCCAGCACGATCGCGGTCGCCAGGAGGTTGCGCAGCACGCTCGCGACGACGTGCCCCACGAGGCAGGTCGCGGCGGGCATCGGCAGGCTGCGGAAGCGCTGCATCGCGCCGCCGGTCACGTCGCGATTCACCGACACCGCGACCGACGCTGCGCCGAAGCCGGAGCAGAGCACGATGATGCCCGGGATCACGTAGTCGACGTAGCCGCCGTTCGGGTCGATCGCGCCGCCGAAGACCGTGGTGAACAGCAGCATGAGCATCACGGGGAGCAGGATCGCGAGCAGCAGCCCCTCGCCGTCGCGCAGGCTGTGGCGCAGGCTGCGGCCGACGAAGACGCGGCTGGCGGTGATCGGGCCGACGCCGGGGTGGGCGGCCGGGGGGATCGGGGCGGATGCGCGGGTGTCGAGCTGGGCGGTCATGCGGCCACCTCCCGGGAGTCGAGGCGCGAGGTCGCGCCGGCGGGTCGTCCGGTGAGCGCCAGGAAGGCGTCGTCGAGGGTCGGGCGGCGCAGCTCGAGCCGCAGTCCGCGGTCCTCTTCGCCGAGCGCCGAGAGGTCCCGCGCCAGCTCGGCAGCGTCGCCCGGTGAGCCGAGCGTGCGCCGCACCTCGCCCGCCCCGTCCACGAGCACGGCGGTCTCGGTGCCGACGAGCGAGATGAGGCGCTCGACGGTGCCGTCGGCGATGACGCGCCCGCCCTGCAGGATCGCCACGCGATCCGCGAGCGCCTCGGCCTCGTCGAGCATCTGCGTCGTCATGAAGACGCAGCACCCCTCCGCGGCGCGGGCCGCGATGTCGTCCCAGAGCCGCGAGCGGCTGGCCGGGTCGAGGCCCGTGGTCGGCTCGTCGAGGAACAGCACCGCGGGCGTCAGCACGAGCGAGGCCGCGAGGTCGACGCGCCGTCGCATGCCGCCCGAGTACCCCGACACGGGACGGTTCGCGGCCTGTGCGAGGTCGAACGAGTCCAGCAGCTCGTCGGCGCGCCTGCGGGCGTCGATCGTGCCCAGGCCGAGCAGCCGCGCGATCATCACGAGGTTCTCGCGACCGGTGAGGGCCTCGTCCGTGGCCGCATACTGGCCGGTGGTCCCGATGTGCCGGCGCACGCGGGCGGCCTCGCGCTCCACGTCGTGGCCGAGGATCCTGGCGCGGCCCGAATCGGGCCGCGTGAGGGTGGTGAGGATCGAGACGAGCGTCGTCTTGCCGGCGCCGTTCGGCCCGAGCAATGCGAAGATGCCTCCGGAGATGTCGAGCGAGAGCGAGTCGAGCACGGTGTGCGCGCCGAATCTCTTGCCGAGTCCGTCGAGCTCGATGACGGGGGTCATGTCCGCCTCCTTCTGTGTTGGTAGTAAACAGTATGCATCATAAACAGTTACTTCGCCACGCAGTTATGATGGAGTGGTGACGAAGGAGGGTGATATGCCTGAAGCAGGGGTGTCGCGCACGCTCGCGCTCGCCTGGGGGCTCGCCGCCGCCCCGCAACGCGGGCCGAAGCGCGAGCTGACACTCGAGCGCGTCGTCGAGGCGGCGATCGCCATAGCCGACGCCGAGGGGCTCGCGGCCGTGACGATGCAGCGCGTGGCGCAGACCTTCGAGTTCAGCACCATGGCGCTGTACCGCTACGTCGCGACGAAGGACGAGCTGCACCACCTGATGCTCGATGCGGCGATGGGCGGCGCGTTCTTCGCCGTGGAGACCACGGGAGACTGGCGCGAGGAGCTGGGTTCGTTCGTGCGTCAGCTGGTGGTGGGCTACCGGCGGCACCCCTGGACGCTCGACATCCAGCTCGTACCGGACATCCACATGATGCCCGGGCAGATCCGCGCCGCCGAGCAGGGGCTGCGGGTCATGCGCGAGCTGCCCCTCGGGCCGGACGCGAAGCTGGGGGTGCTGTCACTGCTCGCCGCCTTCGCGCGCGGTCAGGCGACGGTGGAGCGGGAGGTGCTCGCCGGTGCGGCCACCCCGCCCGGGACGCGGGCGCTCATCGAGGAGGCCGTGACGCCCGCCCAGTTCCCGCAGGTGGCGGCGCTCGTGCGCAGCGGCGTCTACTTCGGCGATCCGGCCTCGGACGCCGGATCGCCGGGTGCGGGATCCGCCGCCGCGGCCGACCCTGTCGACGACGCGGATGAGATGCTCGAGTTCGCCACACAGGTGCTGGTGTCGGGGCTCTCGGCGATCCTGAGCCAGATGCCCGAGGCGCCCGATGCGGCCGCGCCGCCGGCTCCGGATCCCACGCCACCGGAGGCCTACGAGGCGGCGGAGGCCGAGCTGCGCGAGCACATCGAGCTGCGCAAGCGCACCCAGCGGCGCGTGCGCGAGCTGGAGCGCGAGGAGACCGCGCTGGTGAGGGCGCGGGACCGGGCCAAGGAGTTCGCGAAGGCGTACGCGAAGCGGAGCCGCGCGCAGGGCTGACGCGCGCGCCGCCGGCAGTCCCGTGCGCGAGTCCTCGAAGACGAGCGCGATGAGCGCGACGATCGCCTCGATCGCCTCGAACAGGTCGACCTGGTTCAGCGCGGGCACCACCACGTCCTTGCTCGCCGCGGTGACCACCACGATCGCCTCGCCCCTTCTGCGCGCCTCGCGCACGAACGACTCGGCGGCGGGGGAGATGCGCCGGCCGAGGCGCACGCGGTCGAGATACCTGCGTTTGAACGCGGCGGCCAGGGCGCCGGCGGCGTCGACCCGGTCCGCGACCCCGGCGACGAGGGAGCGGAACATGTGCTCCCGGTTCTCTCCCAGGAACTCCGCGAAGTAGCGATCGCGGTCGAGGGGGATTCCGATCTCCTCCCGCGAGACCTCGGAGATGAGCTCCGCGACGAGGTCTTCGTCGTCGGAGAGGCTTCCGTTGAAGTCCAGGAGCGCGGCGGAGACCCCCGTCAGCAGCTCGGCGACATCGGTGATCTGGGCGGTTGCGGTCACGGTGCATCCTCTCTCGTGCGCCGGCCCGCGGGCCCGGCCACCGCCGGGTGAACCCCTGTTCAGCGGGCGGACACCCGCACGTCGGGATCCCGACACCTCGGTGCCGCAGGATAGTGCGAGGTAACGACCGCACCACAGAAAGTGACCAGCAGTGCCTCACAAGAACACTCACGCCATCCGCGTGCTCGGCGTCGCCGCACTCGCCCTGGGCCTCGCCGGACTCACCGGCTGCGCCTCTTCCGGGGCAGAGGCCGGCAGCAAGGCCGGACTGGGATCATCGCTGGAAGAGATCACGCAGCTCGCGAAGGACGAGGGCAAGGTCCAGCTCATCGCCTACCCGGAGACCTGGGCCAACTACAAGGAGTCCTTCGACATCTTCTCCAAGGCCACCGGACTCGGGGTCGAGGTCTCGAACCCCGACGGATCGAGCGCCGAAGAGCTCGAGGCCGTGCGCAACCTCAAGGGGCAGGCCACCCAGCCCGACGTGCTCGACATCGGCGCGACCTTCACCCAGCAGGCGATCGACGAGGGGCTCGTGCAGCCCTACAAGCCGTCCACCTTCGACGAGATCCCGGACGCGCTGAAAGATCCGGACGGCAATTGGACGGCCGCCTACTACGGTGTCATGAGCATCGGAGTCAACGCGAACGAGGTCGACGTGCCCAAAACCTGGATGGACCTCAAGGATCCGCAGTACAAGGGCAAGATCGCGATGGGCGACCCCCGCGAGGGCGCCGCTCAGCTCGCCCAGGTGTTCGCTGCGAGCCTCGCGAACGGCGGATCGGCCGATGACATCTCGAAGGGCATCGAGTTCTTCGCCGAGCTCGCGGAGGGCGGCTATCTGGTCTCGACCGAGTCGAGTTCGCAGGCCCTCGCCACGGGGGAGGCCGCAGTCATGCTCGACTGGAACTTCAACTTCCCCGGCATCGTCGACGAGATGCAGAAATCGGGCGTCGATCTGCAGGTGTCGACGCCCACGGACGGCGTGTTCGGCACCTACTACGCGCAGCCGCTCACGATCGACAGCCCGCAGCCCAACGCCGGTGCGCTCTGGATCGAGCACCTGCTGAGCGACGAGGGAGCCATCTCCTACGCGAAGTCGGGCGCGATCCCAGCGCGCTACGAGACGCTCGTCAAGAACGGCGCGATCCCAGCCGACGTGCTCGAGAAGCTGCCTCCGGCCGACATCGTGGCGCAGATCCAGTTCCCGACGGCCGAGCAGAACGATGCGGCGACCAAGCTGATCATGGCCGAGTGGGGCACCAAGGTCACCGGGAAGATGGGCTTCTGACGCACCCATGTCCGTGACGCTCATCGATCAGGACAGAGACGGCGTCGCCCCCGAGGCCGGAGTCGACTCCGCACCGGCGGCGACGAGCGGGAGGGGGGATCGCCCCTCCCGCTCGCGGAGCCTCCTGAGCCTGCTCGGCACCCTGCCGTACTTCCTCTTCGTCGGGCTGTTTCTCGTCGTGCCGGTGATCGTGACGATCGTCAAAGCGTTCCAGGATTCCGAGGGCGCCTTCACGCTCGACAACTTCGCCCAGCTGGGCGAAGAGCAGTACGTGAACGCCTTCGCCAACTCCATCAACCTCTCGCTCGTCACGTCGCTCATCGGCTCCGTCTTCGGCCTCGTGGTCGGCTGGGCGCTCGTGAACGCGACCCGCCCGAGATGGCTGAACCAGCTCGTCACCTCGCTCGCCGCGGTCGCCTCGCAGTCGGGCGGCCCGCCCCTCGCGTACGCGTTCATCGCGTTCATGGGAACCCAGGGCCTGCTCACCGTGTGGCTGCAGGATCTCTTCGGCTTCTCGCTGAACGAGCTGATCCCGATCGCCTCGTTCTGGGGCATCGTCTGCGCCTACCTGTACTTCCAGGTCCCGCTCATGGCGATCCTCTCCATCCCGGCGCTGCAGGGCGTGCGCAAGGAGTGGATCGACGGCGGGCTCAGTCTCGGCGCGAGCCGCGTCCGCATCCTCTTCACTGTCACGCTCCCGATCCTCGCCCCCTCGCTCGTCGGCGGCTTCCTGCTGCTGTTCGCCAACGCGTTCAGCGGCTACGCGGCCGCCTACGCTATGGCGGGCAGCGCCGCGAGCCTCGTGCCGATCCTCATCGGCTTCTTCCTCTCGGGCAACGTGCTCGTCAACCAGGGCCTCGCCTCGGCGCTCATCGCCGGCATGGTCGCGATCATGCTCGTCGCGATGGGGCTGCGCGCGATCCTGCTGAAGCGGGCCACCCGCTGGTCGCAGCAGGGGGACTGAACCGTGAAGCGATTCCTTCCCCACGCCGTACTGGTCGCTTCCCTGATCGCCGCCTGCCTGCCGCTGATCGCCGTCGGCGCATTCGGCTTCTTCAACGTGCGCGACGGCTTCACGATCGCGCCGGTGCTCGAGCTCTTCGCGAGGGCCGACGCCGTCGAGGCGGTCGCCAACTCGGCGATCCTGACCGTGCTGACCGTCGTGGTGGGCTACGCGATCGTGATCCCGAGCCTCGTCTGGATGCACCTGCGGGCTCCGAGGGTGCTCGGCCTCGCAGAGACGGCCTCGCTCCTGCCCTACGTCATTCCGGCGATCGCGCTCGTGGGCGGCGTGAACCTCGTGCTGCGGCCGCTCTTCCCGGGCATCTTCGTGAGCCTGTACAGCCTCGTGCCGTTCTACGTGCTCATGACGCTCCCGTTCATGTTCCGCACGATCGACTCGGGGCTGCGCGCACTCGACCTGCGCACCCTCATGCTCGCCAGCCAGAGCCTCGGCAGCAGGTCGATCGGCACGTTCTTCACGGTTGTGCTGCCCAACCTGCGCCCCGCCATCGTCTCGGGATCGCTGCTCGTCGTCATGATGGCCTCGGGCGAGCTCGTCATGGCGCAGCTGCTGCTGCACCAGACCTTCCCCACCCTGCTGATCGAACTGGGCCAGTCGCAGGTGCGGCTCGCCGCGGCGCTGAGCTTCATCTCGATCGTCGGGTCCTGGCTGCTCATGGCGGTCATGGTCTTCGCCGGACGAGGCAGGAGCGCCACCGGGCGCGCCACCCAGTTCACGATCTGAGCTCGCCCCGCCGAGCACCATCCGAAAGGCATTCCGATGACGAACACGAACAGCGCCGGGGCCTCCGGCCTTATCCTCTCGCAGCTCACGAAGGTCTACGGCGACAGGACCGTGCTGCGCGCCATCGACCTCGACGTGCGCCCCGGCGAGCTCGTCACGCTGCTCGGGCCGTCGGGCTGCGGCAAATCGACCGCGCTGAAGATCATCGGAGGCTTCGAGCAGGCCACGTCGGGCCGAGTCGTCATGGGCGGCACCGACATGACGCGCACTCCGGCGCGCGAGCGGGGCACGGGCATCGTGTTCCAGCAGTACTCGCTCTTCCCGCACATCACGGCGGTCCAGAACATCGAGTTCGGGCTGAAGGTGAAGCGCGTCGGCAGGGTCGAACGGCGAGCGCGCAGCGAGGAACTGCTCGCCCTCGTCGGTCTCGAGGAGCACGCCGGCAAGTACCCGCATCAGCTCTCCGGGGGGCAGCAGCAGCGCGTCGCGCTCGCCCGCGCGCTCGCCGTCGAACCCCGCGTGCTGCTGCTCGACGAGCCGCTCTCGGCCCTCGACGCCCTCGTGCGCGAGCGGTTGCGCGAGGAGATCGTGCGGATCCATCGCGAGCGGGGCACGACCACCATCATGGTCACCCACGATCAGGAGGAGGCGCTCGCCATGGCGGATCGGGTCGCCGTCATGCACGAGGGCAGGATCGCGCAGTTCGATACCCCGCAGGCCCTCTACCGCTCGCCCGAGCCCGGCTTCGTCGCGAGCTTCATCGGCGTGATGAACCGGATCAGGCCCGAGCAGGTGACCGAGACCGACGTTCGCGTGTTCGGCAGCGCGCAGCCGATCGCCGACGTGCGCCTGGACGAGAACGGCGAGCTGCTGCTCCGCCCGGAGGACCTCGACCTCGCGCCGATCCGGGACCTGCGCGAGCGCAACGACGGGCAGGGGATCATCACCGACCTCACCTTGCGGGGCGGGTTCACGAGCGCGACCGTGCTGCTGGAGGACCTCGATCGGAGCGTGCGCGTCGACATGCCGACCGGGCGCGCCGTCGGGCTGCGCACCGGAGACCGCGTGCAGGTGTCGACGGTGAGGCGCGGGGAGGCCGCGTGGACGCGGTGAAGCTGCTGCTGGTCGGCCTCGACGGGCTCCGGATCGACCGCGCCTTCGGCACGGGGCTCGCCCCGAACCTCGACGCGCTCGCGGCCGCGGGCCACTTCGTGCGCTCGGAGGTCGAGGGGCCCACGATCTCGGGGCCCAGCTGGGCCACGATCCTCACAGGGGCGACGCACGCCGAGCACGGCATCGACGACAACCTGATGCGGGGCCACCGCCTGGCCGAGCACCCGGACTTCCTCACCCGCGCCTGGCAGCGCGACCCGAGCACCACCACTTACGCGGCCGCGGGCTGGCCGAATCTCACCGACCCGGCCGGAGCGGGACCGATCGTGCGCCTGCGCCGGGAGCAGATCGACGCGGGGCAGCACGGCGTCGTCAGTCTGAACGGCGAGCTGTACGGCTACCGCGCGGTCGATCCGGAGATCGCCGCCCGCGCCCGGCTCGCCCTCGCGCACGCAGGCCCCGACCTGTCCTTCGTCTACTTCTGCGAGACCGATGATGCCGGGCACTACTTCGGCGTCTTCACGCCGCAGTACGACGAGGCGCTGGGCAACTCCGACCGGCACGTCGGGACGCTGCTCGATGCGGTCGACGCGCGCGTGCGGCAGTTCGGCGAGACCTGGGTCGTCGCGGCCACGACCGATCACGGTCACGTCGACGCCGGCGGGCACGGCGGCGGCGCCCCCGAGGAGACGCAGACCTTCCTGCTCGCCTCGGTGCGCGGCGGCGAACTGCCCCCATCGCTCCCCGAGCGGCTCGCCCCGCGCGAGTACGTCGACTGGCTGCTGGAGCTTCGCACCGGGCTCGGCGGCGGCCCCGGGCACGCGGCGGCCGCCGAGGTCTCGGTCGGGGTCGCGTGAGCGGCGGCGAGTCTCCCTGCGATCTCCGAGGGTCGCCTGGCTAGGCTGGACTGATGCGAAAGAAGACGGCCCGAGGCGCGCGCGAGGAGCGGCGCGAGAGCTCGCCCGCGCTCGGCTGGAGGGTGGAGCCCGATCCGGATCCAGCGCCGCTGCCGGAGGCCCCCGACGGGGCCGCCCGGGCGACCGCCGAGGACCTCGGCGATCCCGCCGTCCCCGACCCGTCCGGCGCCGCGGAGCGATCCGACGAGGCGCCCGAGGAGGATGACCGCCCGCAGCTGAGCAATGCGGCGCTCGTGCTGCTGGGCGTCTCCGGCGGTCTGTACCTGCTCTACGCCTGGGTCTGGCTGAGCTGGGCCCGCTACTACGCCGAGTCGAACGCGGCGGTGGCCTCTTCGAGCGGCGCCCTCGGCGCGGTACTGCAGCAGACGGTGTTCTGGGCGGCGCCGCTCGCCCCGCCGCTGTGGTTCCTCGCGGTGCTGCTGCTCAACCGGGGCAGCACGCCGCGCATGGCGCTCTGGATCGGGATCGGCGCGATCTTGCTGGTGCCGCTGCCCGTCTTCGGGGGAGGCGGTTCGTGATGATCGGGAGGATCGTCGTCTGGACCGTCGGGGCGCTGCTGACCGGACTGTACGTCTACACCGTGGCCGCGAGCGTCGGCAACATCGTGATGCTGCCGCGGATGGCCACGTCGATGGGCCTCGGGATCACCCCCTGGGGCTGGTTCTGGCTGGCCTTCGGAGCGCTGCTGCCGGCCGTCGTCTACGCGCTCGCGCTCCTGGTCGCGCGCGGTCGGAAGGCGGCGCTGCGCCTGCTCGTACTCGCCGCGGGACTCGGCCTGGTCGCGGCCGCGCAGCTCGAGGTGATGCACCTCGTTCCGCAGACGAGCTTCTTCGCGTGACGGCGCTGAACGCCCGGGATCGCGCCGCGCGATAGACTGGAAGCCCGGTGCCGTGCGCCGGGTCGTTTTTGCCGCCGACTCCGAAGGAAACGCTTGATGTCTGCGCCGGTCGTGCTGATCGCCGAACAACTCTCGCCCGCCACCATCGCCGCGCTCGGCCCCGACTTCGAGGTGGTGCACGTCGACGGTACCGATCGCGACGCGCTGCGCTCGGCGCTCGCGACCGCCGACGCCGTGCTCGTGCGCTCCGCCACGCAGATCGATGCCGAGGCGCTGAGCTGGGCGCCGAGGCTGAAGGTCGTCGCCCGCGCCGGGGTGGGGCTCGACAACGTCGATATCAAGGCGGCCACGCAGGCCGGCGTCATGGTGGTCAACGCCCCCACCTCCAACATCATCAGCGCGGCCGAGCTCACGGTGGCGCACATCCTCGGGCTCGCGCGGCGCGTGCCCCGCGCGCACGCCTCGCTCTCGGCGGGGGAGTGGAAGCGCTCCTCGTTCACGGGAGTGGAGCTCTACGAGAAGACCGTGGGCATCGTCGGCCTCGGCCGCATCGGCGCGCTCGTGGCCGAGCGCCTGCGCGGCTTCGGCGTCGAACTCGTCGCGTACGACCCCTATGTGACGGCCGCCCGTGCGCAGCAGCTCGGCGTGCAGCTCGTCACCCTCGATGAGCTCGTCGAGCGCGTCGACTTCCTCACGATCCACATGCCCCGCACGCCCGAGACGCTCGGCATGGTCGGTGCGGAGCAGCTCAGGGCCATGAAGAGCACCGCCTACGTCGTCAACGTCGCACGCGGCGGCCTGATCGACGAGGCCGCTCTCGCCGACGCGCTCTCGAAGGGGGAGATCGCCGGCGCGGCGCTCGACGTGTTCGTGCAGGAGCCGCCGGCCGACACCTCGCTCACCGGCCTGCCGAACGTCAACGTGACGCCGCACCTCGGCGCCTCCACCGAGGAGGCCCAGGAGAAGGCCGGCGTCTCGGTCGCCAAGTCGGTGCGACTCGCGCTCGCGGGCGACCTCGTGCCGGACGCCGTGAACGTGGCCGGCGGTGTGATCGACGAGTACGTGCGCCCTGGCCTGCCGCTCACCGAGAAGCTGGGCCAGGTCTTCGCCGGACTGGCCGACGGGCCGCTCGCGTCCCTCGACATCGAGGTGCACGGCGAGCTGTCGGAGCGCAATGTGGAGGCGCTGCGCCTCGCCGCGCTCAAGGGCATCTTCTCCAGGGTGGTCAGCGATCCCGTCTCCTACGTCAACGCGCCCCTCCTCGCCGAGCAGCGCGACGTCGAGGTGCGCTTCAGCGTCGACGCGGTCTCCGAGAGCTACCGCAACGTCGTCACCATCCGCGGATCGCTCACCGACGGCACCCGGGTCTCGGTCTCGGGCACCCTCACCGGCCCCAAGCAGATCGAGAAGATCGTCGAGGTCAACGGCTACGAGGTCGAGCTGCCCATCCCGGAGCATCTCATCGTGTTCAGCTACACCGACCGCCCCGGCATCGTCGCGACCTACGGCGGCATTCTCGGGGAGGCGGGCGTGAACATCGCCGGCCTGCAGATCGCGCGCGACGAGAAGCAGGGCACCGCGCTCTCAGTGCTCTCGGTCGACGCGCCGGTCGAGGAGTCGATCATCGGCGCGCTGCGCGGCGCGATCGGCGCCGAGAAGCTCGTCACGATCGACGTCGACGCGCTGTAGGAGCTCTCCGCGGGGAGGCACGGGTGCCGGGCCTCCCCCTGATGCCGCTCGACGGTCCGCACTGCTCCTGGCTGAACGGGTCTCGCCTGGAGGCCCCGCGGCGGATGGCCAGCCCGTCGATGACCCCGAACCGCTCCCGTCTCGCACGGCCCGGCACCCCGAGTCGCGTGGGGCCGCCTCAACCGCCACGCGCGGTATCGGCAGGCCGGCGGGCGGAGTTGCTCGGGTTGCATAACTGTTATACAGTTAATCGCCGCGCGAAGTTCGCTGCGCACCGGTCGTCCACGAGCGGTGATACGGCACGAAGGGAACCCCTGGCAATGGCGCGACTCGATCTCTCGAACGTCCCGAGGGGCGTATTCATCGGTGGCGAGTGGGAGGACCTGCCCGACAACCCGCGGATCGTGGTGAGCAACCCGGCCACCGACGAGGTGCTCGCCGAGATCGCCGACGCGAGCGCCGAGGACGGGCGGCGCGCGGTGGAGGCGGCGGTCGCAGCCCAGGAGGCCTTCGCCGCGATGTCCCCGCAGGAGCGTTCGGAGATCCTGATCCGCGCGCACGCGCTGCTGCTCGAGGCGAAGGAGGAGCTCGCGGCGATCATGACCGCGGAGATGGGCAAGCCCTTCGTCGAGGCCTGCGGCGAGGTCGACTACTCGGCCGCCTACCTCCACTGGTACGCGCAGGAGGGCGTGCGAGTACAGGGCTCGCACAGCCAGGCGCCGAGCGGTCGCGGCCAGATCGTGCTGTCCCGGGAGCCCGTGGGCGTCTCGCTGCTGATCACCCCCTGGAATTTCCCCCTCGCGATGGGGGCCCGCAAGATCGCGCCCGCGATCGCGACCGGTTGCGCCGTGGTGGTGAAGCCCGCCGAGAAGACACCGCTCACTATGCTCTTCCTCGCGCGGCTCTTCCAGCGGGCCGGGATCCCCGCAGGCGCCCTCAACGTCGTGACGACCTCGGCGTCGAGCGCGCTCACCGCGCCGATCCTCGCAGAGGGCAAGGTCCGCCACCTCTCGTTCACGGGCTCGACCCGCGTGGGCAGCCTGCTGCACGGGCAGTGCTCCGAGCACATGATCCGCACCTCGCTCGAGCTCGGCGGCAACGCCCCGTTCATCTTGTTCGGAGACGCCGACATCGACAGCGCGCTGACCGAGGTCACCGCCGCGAAACTGCGCAACATGGGCGAGGCGTGCACCGCCGCGAACCGCATTCTCGTGCAGCGCGAGATCGCCGGGGAGTTCGCGGAGCGGCTGGGAGAACGGTTCTCCGCGCTGAGGCTCGGCGACGGCCTGGACGAGAGGACCGACCTCGGCCCGATGATCGACCGGGCGAGCTGCGAGCGCATTCAGGGCCTCGTCAACGACGCGGTCGCCAAGGGGGCCAGAATCGTCACCGGCGGCGCCCTGCCCGAGGGCGCCGGCTCGTTCTACCCGCCCACCGTGCTCGCCGACGTGACGCGCGATGCCCGCCTGATGTCCGAGGAGATCTTCGGGCCCGTCGCCGCGATCGTCGCGTTCGACGACGAGGACGACGCCGTGGCGGTCGCCAATGACACCGAGTACGGTCTCGCCGGCTACCTCATGACCGAGAGCCTCGCCCGGGCCATGCGCGTCTCGCAGCGCCTCGAGGTCGGGATGGTGGGGATCAACTCGGGCATCATCTCCGACGCCGCGGCGCCGCTCGGGGGCGTGAAAGCCTCGGGCCTCGGTCGCGAGGGCGGTGTGCTGGGGATCGACGAGTTCCTGGAGTACAAGTACACCTTCATTCCGAACTCCTGACTCGTACCGGTTACCGCGCACACCGTCACCCGGCGCCGCGCGGGCCCGAGCCCGGCACCAGCCACCGCACGCCCGCACTCGCGGACACGAGAGAGAGGCAGACGGAATGTCGCAGACGGCACTGATGAGTGCGCCGGTGGACGAACCGGCCCAGGCGCTGCTGCGCCGTCTCGCCGAGGCGGGGATCGACGTCGACGCCTCCGAGCGCCGACGGCGGGAGTACTCCTACGACGCGTCGAACTACCGGGTGCGCCCCGAATTCGTGGTGTTCCCGCGCACGGTGCGGGAGACGAGGGACGCACTGGCTCTCTGCGCCGATGCGCGGATCCCGGTGACCACGCGCGGCGGAGGCACCTCGATGGCCGGCAACGCCGTGGGCGCGGGCGCGATCGTCGACCTCTCGCGTCGGCTTCGCGCGATCGACGAGATCGACGTGGAGGGCGGTTCGGTCTGGGTCGACGCCGGTGTGGTCCTCAGCGAGCTGCGCTCGCACGTCGAGCGGGCCACCTCGGGCAGACTGACCTTCGCCCCGGATCCCTCGTCGCACACGCGTGCGACCGTCGGCGGCTCGATCGGCAATGACGCCTGCGGCAATCACTCGGTCGAGTACGGCCGCACGTCGCACCATGTGCAAGAGGTCGAGCTGCTGACGATCGACGGCGCGCATCTCATCGCCGCGGCCGGGGGAGTGCGAGCGGTCGACGGCGAAGATGACCGGTCGACCCGTCGGGCGCGGGAGATCAACGACGAGCTCGAAGCGCTCGCTCACGCGCATCTCGCGAGTCTCCGCACCGAGCTGCAGACCATCCCTCGCCAGGTGTCCGGCTACCACCTCGGGCATCTCCTGCCCGAGAACGGGTTCGACGTCGCGCGGGCGCTCGCCGGAAGCGAGGGGACGTGCGCGGTGATCCTGCGGGCCAGAGTACGACTGGTCGTGAAGCCGGGCCCGACGGCGCTGCTGTGCATCGGATACGGTTCGACGGTGGATTCGGCCCGCGACGTCATGACGATGCTCGAGGTGAAGCCCAGCGCGATCGAGGGGCTCGACTCCTCGATCGTCGACATCATGCGGCATCGGCGGGGGCCCGACAGCGTGCGCTCGCTGCCGCAGGGCCGGGCGTACGTGATGGTCGAGTTCTCCGCCGACACGATCGACGCCGCGGCCGAGCGCTGCGAGACGCTGCTCGGACGGCTCCGCCGGAACGGCCGGGTCGTCGACCAGATCGTCGTCACGGAGCCGGTGGAGCGCGCGAAGCTCTGGCGCGTGCGCGAGGACGGCGCCGGCCTCTCGTCGAAGCGCGTCGACGGAGCGCAGACCTGGCCGGGCTGGGAGGATTCCGCGGTCGCCCCCGAGAGGCTCGCCGGCTACCTGGCGGAGCTGCTGCCGCTCATCGACCGCCACGGGTACTCGGCGTCGATGTACGGCCACTTCGGGGCGGGCTGCGTGCACATGCGGGTCGATTTCGATCTGCGGAGCGACGAGGGACGCCGAACCTTCGAAGCGTTCATGCGCGATGCGGCGGAGCTGGTGGTGGCGCACGGCGGTTCGCTCTCGGGGGAGCACGGCGACGGCCGCGCTCGCGGCGGCCTGCTCGACGTGATGTACTCGGACGAGATGGTCGGCGTGTTCAAGGCGTTCAAGCGGGTGTGGGATCCTCAGAACCTGTTGAACCCCGGGATCATCGTCGACCCGGCGCCCTACACGGAGCATCTGGCGCTGCAGGGCATGCCGGCTCCCGACTCCGCGGCGGCTCCGGCCGGCGGTATCGGGAGCCGGCACCTCGGCATCTTCGTCGGGGAGACGCACGCCTGCATCGGCGTCGGGCGCTGCCGCTCGACGACGGGCGGGTTCATGTGCCCGAGCTACCGGGCGACCATGGACGAGAAGGACTCCACGCGCGGGCGCGCGCGCGTGCTGCAGGAGCTGGTCCGCGCGCAGGGGAGCAGCGCCGGCGGATGGGGCACCGCCGAGGTGCGCGAGGCGCTCGACCTCTGTCTGTCGTGCAAGGCGTGTTCGACCGACTGCCCCACGGGAGTGGACATGGCCGAGGCGAAGTCGGAGCTGATGCAGGATCACTACCGCGGCAGGCCGCGCCCATTCACGCACTACACGATCGGCTGGCTGCCGCGCTGGCTCCCGCTCATCACGCGGATCAGCGGGCTCGCGAACCTCGGAACGAGGATCTCTCCGCTGCGCTGGATCGGTGAGAAGCTCGGGGTGAGCGCCCGCCGGCGGATGCCGGCGTTCAAGCCGCACGCCGAGTTCATGAGACGGGTGCGCGAGGCCGGCTTCACCCCGACCGCCCAGGCCGACGTGCTCATCTTCGTGGACAGCTTCACGAGGGCGTTCAGACCCGAGGTCATTCCGGCGGCGAGCCGTGTCCTGCAGTCCTCCGGCGCGACGGTCGGCTGCACGGCGGACGCGTGCTGCGGACTCACCTGGACCTCGACCGGTCAGCGGGACGCCGCCGCGAAGCGCCTGTCGCGACTCGTGGATCGGCTCGACGACGGCTCCGAGCGCGATATCGTGGTGCTCGAGCCCAGCTGCGCCGCCGCGATCCGCGACGACGGACCGAAGGTGGTCGCGGGCGAGGCCGCCCGCAGGGTCGCCTCGCGAGTCCGCTCTTTCTCGCTCGCGGTCGACGAGGCGATGATGCGCGGCTGGCGCCCGGACACCGCGCCGCCGGAGCGCGCCGTGGTGCAGACGCACTGCCATGAGCATGCCGTGTTCGGTTCCGCGACGCAGCGCCGGGTGCTGAGCAGATGGGGCGTCTCCGAGGTCGTCGAGTCGTCGTCCTGCTGTGGCGTCGCCGGTAACTTCGGCTTCGAAGCGGAGCACTTCGACATGTCGATGAAGGTCGCCGAGCACTCCATCATCCCCGCTCTCGAGCGCGGCGGAGGCGGAGCGGCAGTGCTGACGGACGGCTTCGGCTGCGCGATGCAGGTTTCGCAGATCGATCCGGAGCGGGGGAGCGAGCACCTCGCGATCATGCTCGATCGCGGAGACGCGAGCGGGCCGAGCGGCGAGGATCGGTAGGCTCGGCCGAGGGAGCTGCGGGAGGACGCTGTGACGAATCATGATCCGCTGGAGACCGTATCGGTCGTCTCCGCGGCCGCCAACCGGCTGCGAGACAGCCTCTTCGCGGGCGACTACGCGGCCGGCGAGGAGATCAAGGACACCCGGGTCGCGAGCGCGTACGGGATCGCGCGACCGACCGCCCGGCTCGCCGTGCAGCAGTTGATTGCGGAGGGGGTGCTCATCAGACCCCCGGGGTTCAGCGCGCGCGTGCGGTCCTTCGACCCGGAGGAGGTGCGCGACCTGTACGGCGTGCGCCGGCTCATCGAGCTCGAATCGATCAGGAGGATCCGGGAGGAAAACCTGCCGCTGCACCGTATCGCCGATGCGCTGCAGGGGTTCTCCGATCTCCGCGGAAGCGGGGCGGACTGGTCGCGCATCGCGCAGGCCGACGTCGCGTTCCACAGCGCCGTGGTCGATGCCGCGGGATCCCCGCGGCTGCGCTCCTACTTCGCCGGCATCGTGAGCGAGATGAGGCTGCTGATCGCGCTGCTGAAGGAGCAGTACTCGGGAGGCGAAGCGCTGTACCGGGAGCACGAGGAGCTCTTCGAGCTGCTCGACGGGCGTGGCACGATTCCGCAGATCGAGGCAGCCTGGCGGGCGCACCTGAATTCGGCTCAGCGCTTCCTCGAGATCCGCCTCTCCGGGAGAGGCTCATGAGCCCGGAGCGTTCGAGCGGAGGCGCAGTGAAGCCGAAGGCCGTCGTCGCGCGCGGAGCGGCCGGGGCGTCCTCAGATCAGCGACCCGAACAGCCAGTCCGGGCCGGCCACCCCGCGGTAGGTGTTGTCCTCCACCAGGTTCCACACCCGCTTGTAGACGGCTGACTCGAGGAGCGTCTCGGCGTTCCGGACGCCCGGCAGCTCGCCGAGCACGTCGACCATGAAGGCGTAGACCTCGGTGTGCCTCGGCAGGACGAACTGCCCCACGAGGTTGCTGCTCCCGGCCGATGCGAAGAGCGTCTTGGTCGCGGGATTCGCTGCGAGGAGTCCGGCAGCCTCGGGGAGGTGCGACGGCTTGATGTCGATCCAGGCCCAGAACTTCGCCTGAAATCCGAGCATCTCCGGCTCGACGAGCACGCGGAGCGAGGCGATCTCGCGCTCGAACAGGCTCTCCATGATGCGTCGGGCGGTGTTCTCCGACTTCTGGATCGCGGCGGCGATCGAGGAGTAGGACGCGCGGCCATCGCGCAGCAGGGCTCCGAGCACCCTGCGCTCGTCCAACGACAGCTCGACGTCCGAGGTGCGAGTACTCGTGTCGATCTTCCGCTCGGCGCTATCCGGGAGCCAGTCCTGCCCCGAGGTGTAGGTGTGCGTGACGACGTAGCTCTCCGACTCGACCTCGAAGTCCTGCCTGATGGCCCAGAGCACATCCTGAAGCGAGGGCAGCGTCCGCGGCACGATTTCGGCGAGGCAGTCGGCGGTGCCGAGGGTGAAGCTCAGGTACCGCACGTGGGAGTTCTGCTGCAGACTCTTGAGGAACTCGGGGAGCATCGCGTCCCGACCGCGGAACTTCACCATGGCGGGAGGGCCGAAGCCGAGGCGGGCGACCTCGGTGCGGCCGATCACGCGGATGAGCCCCCGTTGCTGCAGGGACTCGTACCGGCGGCGCACGGTGCTCGTCGAACTGCCGACCTCCGCCGCGATCTTCGGCCACGGAGCGCGGCCGTCGGTGCGCAGCGCCGTCAGGATTCCGAGGTCGAGCTCATCGAACTCCTTCTCGCTTTTCCTCGACGTCACCTGAACAAATCCTCCATTTATTATCTCTTGCATGAACGTATCCTCCTAATATAACCTAATTGTGACGCAGCTGACCTGGTTTCCTCATTCGCGCTCGAAGCCGAGGCCGGCGTAATCAACGACGATCACAAGCTGAATCGAGGATCCCATGGCAATTGAAACCTTCCGCAATCGTAAAAAGCGCGGGCCCGTCGCGTTCGGGGCCGTACTGGCCGCGTTTGCGCTCCTGGTCACCGGCTGTTCCGCCGCCGGCGGTAGCGGAACAGCGGCGATCGACGAGAGCTGCACGCCGGTCGTCGCCGATGTGCAGACGATGAACCCGGGAAAGCTGAAGGTGCTCGAGGTCGAGCACCCGCCGTTCGCGACGATGGAGGGCGGAAAGCTCACGGGCGTCGAGGGCGAACTGGTGCAGAAGATCGCCAAGGACCTGTGCCTCCAGCTCGACGTGCAGGTGACGTCGTTCGCGGGAGCGATCGAGGGGCTGCAGAACAACCGCGGGGATCTCTCGTCGGCCAACTGGACGGTCAACGACGAGCGCCGGAAGCTGTTCGAGGTCAGCGATCCGATGTACCGCAGCCTGATGGGCATCGTCACCAGGGGCGAGGACTGGAATACTGTCGACTCCCTGATGGGGAAAAAGATCGGTACTCCGCAGGGCTACCTCTGGAATGACCAGCTGAAGGCGCTCTACGGCGACAGCGTCGTCGAGTACCAGTCCGACGTCGCGGTCATGGACGACGTGAAGGCGGGCCGCATCGACGCCGGCATCGTCAACAACCACGCCAACTCGTGGCGCATCGCGACGCAGGATCAGTACCAGGATCTGACGCTCAACACGATGACTCCGGACAAGCGTCTGCCGCACACCCAGCAGGACGCGCTTGCCGTGGTGCTGGTGAAGAAGGGGAGCACCGATCTGCGCGACGCGGTCAACACCGTGCTCAAGGACTACCAGGACTCGGGGGAGATGAAGAAGCAGTTCGAGAAGTACGGGCTCGATCCGCAGTTCATCGTGCAGAGCGATTCCTGAGGAACCGTCGAGGGGAGCTGCCGAAGATGGACACGTCCAGCAACAGGATTATTCTCCAGGCGGATACGATCACGAAGTCCTACGGGGGCGACGACGTGCTGAAGGGCGTCTCCCTCGACGTCCACCAGGGCGAGGTGATCGCGCTCATCGGCCCGAGCGGTGCCGGCAAGAGCACCTTCCTGCGCTGCCTCAACTACCTCGAGCGCCCCACGAGCGGGGGGCTGAGGCTCGAAGGACAGGAGGTCTTCGCGGATCCGCTCAAGCCGGGCAAGGACGAACTGGTGGCTCTCCGCCGGCGCGTCGGCATGGTGTTCCAGAGCTTCAATCTGTTCCCGCATCTCAGCGTCCTGAAGAACATCGTTCTCGCGCAGAGGCTCAACGGGCGGCGCTCGACGGCCGAGGCCGAGGAGTATGCGCTGAGACTTCTCGGCCAGGTCGGGCTGCCCGACAAGGGGGCGGCCAAACCCTCCCAGTGCTCGGGCGGCCAGCAGCAGCGCATCGCCATCGCTCGCGCGCTCGCGCTCGATCCCGAGGTCATGCTCTTCGACGAGCCCACCTCGGCCCTCGACCCCGAGATCGCGGACGAGGTGCTCAAAGTGATGCGCGAACTGGCCGAGGGCGGCATGACGATGATCGTCGTGACCCACGAGATGAAGTTCGCGGAGCGGGTTGCCGACCGCGTGCTGCTGCTCGACCAGGGCCGCATCCTCGAGGAGGGTACGCCCCAGCAACTGTTCAAGAACCCGACGCAGGAGCGTACGAAGACCTTCCTGCAGGCGGTGCTGAATAGATGAGCGGCTTCGACCTCGGAGGCCTGTTCACGAGCGTCGGCGCAGGCCTCGGCATCACGGTTCTCCTGACGGTGGTCTCGTTCGTCGCGGGCGCCGTCGTGGCGGTCCCACTCGCGCTGGCGCGGTCCTCGGGCGCGACGGTCTTGCGCTGGCCCGCCATCGCCGTGATCGACATCTGCCGCGGCATCCCGCCGCTCGTGTGGCTGCTCATCATCTACTACGGCATCAGCCCGGTCCTCGTGCTGGATCCTCTTCAAGCTGCTCTGGTCGGCCTGAGCCTCATCTCGGCGGCGTATCTCGCCGAGAATTTCCGGGCCGGGATCGACAACGTGCACCGCGGGCAGCGTGAGGCCGCCATGGCGCTCGGCCTCACCTCAGGGAACCAGTTCTGGAGAATCGTCGCGCCGCAGGCGGTCAACATCGCGTTGCCGCCCTCTGCCTCCTACGCGGTCAGCCTGCTGAAGGACAGCGCCAAGGCGTCGATCATCGGAGTGGCCGACATCATCTTCATGGCGCAGCAGGAGGTCTCGCGCGGAACACCGGCGGTGCTGGTCTTCTCGATCGCGGCCGTGCTGTACCTGATCGTCGGCATCCCGCTGTCCTTCTTGTCGCGCTACGTCGACCGCAAGATCCGAGCGAAGGTTGTGACCGTATGATGTTCGAACAGTGGATCGAATGGCTGCCGGATCTGCTTGGCGGTCTCGTCGTCTCCCTCGCTCTGACCGGTTGCGTCGCGGCGGTCGGGTTTCCGCTCGGACTCGTGTTCGGACTGCTCGGTTCGCAGCAGAAGAGCCGCGTCGTGCGCAACGTCTTCATCGTCATCGTCGAGATCTTCCGGGGCATCCCGCTGCTCGCGGTGATCTACCTGTTGTACTTCGGCCTGCCGAGCACCGGGATCACCCTCAGCGGCTTCGTGACGATGGTCATCGCGCACGGTCTCAACCAGGCCGCCTATTCGAGCGAGGTCTTCCGCGCGGGCATTCTGCACGTGGGGGCCGGGCAGAGGGAGGCCTTCGCTAGCCTCGGCATCACGCCGGTCAAGGGCTTCTTCCACGTCGTGCTGCCGCAGGCGCTCCGCGCCGTGCTGGGGCCGCTGATGTCGCTGCTGATCATGGCCTTCCAGTCCAGCTCGCTCGCCTACGCCATCGGCGTGAGCGAACTCACGAACCGGGCGTTCTCGATCGGCGCGATCACGTTCCAGTACTTCAACGTTCTGGCGCTCGCGGGCGTCATCTACGCCGTGATCGCGATCGCCTGTTCGCGGATCGTGTCGAACGTGGAGGAGCGGCTGAAGGTCGTCCGCTAGCGGTGCACGCGACGCGCGGACACGTTCCGATCCCGCGCGATCGAGACGATGGCCCGGCTACCGCATACCTGAAAACGGAAATCATGGGAGATGAGTGAAGCAATGAAGATCGCAGTCGTCGGTCTGGGCGCCATCGGCGCCCAGGTCCTCTGGCAGCTCAGCCGACGGGCGGGCGTCGAGGCGCACGGATTCGAGAGCGGCTACATCGGGCATCCCCGTGCGGGCGCCGGCGGGGAGGGGCGGCTCTTTCGCAACCTCGAGTTGACGACCGGGGGGTACCTGCCCATCATCAAGCGCTCCGACGAGATCTGGCGCGAGTTGGAGGGTCTCGGCCGGCAGCGGTTGCGCCGGATGGGCGGGGTACTGCTCATCGGCGGCGAATCGAACGTGCAGGTCCGGCACGCGATCTCGGCGGCGCGGGGGTGGGACGTCGAGCACGAAGTGCTCGACACGGCGGCGCTCCGCCGGCGCTTCCCTCAGTTCTCCGTGACGAACGACGACATCGGCGTCTGGGATGTCGGCGGCGGCGTGATCTCGCCCGAGCTGTCGATCGCAGTCGCGGTGGAGCAGGCCGGCGCGAACGGTGCTCTCGTCAACGCCTCGACTCAGGTGAGCGGCGTGGAGGAGACAGCAAACGGGGTGCGGCTGGTCCTGGCCTCGGGCGAGCGGCGGGAGTTCGACCGCGTCGTCGTGGCCTGCGGCGGCTGGACCACGAAGCTCGTACCTGAGCTGAAGAACTGGATCGTCGCTCGCCGGCTCACGTCGGCCTGGTACGCCGGCCGCGATGACGACGGCCTGCGGGAGCTCCCCCCGTTCATGCGGGCCGCGCCCGGCTACTGCTACGGGATCCCGAACGAGGACCAGCGCCTGGTGAAGCTCGGGCTCGGGTTCAACGACCACCTGCCCGTCGGCGATCCGGATCGGGCGCCGCGCGCGCTGACCCACGCCGACGCGCAGGCCGAGGTGGAGCGATTCTCGTGGATCCTGCGGGATCTGCTGCCCGGTCTGCGACCGAACCCCGTTCGCATCGAGACGTTCATCGAGAGCTACACCCGCACCATGCACGAGTTCATGGGAGTGCCCGAGGGCCGCACCAACACCGTGGTGCTCGGCGGGTTCTCGGGTCACGGCTTCAAGATGGCCCCCGCGCTCGGCGAGCTCGGCGCGCAGCTGGTGCTCACGGGCGAGACCGCCATCGACCTCGGATTCCTCGCCGACGCTCAGCCGGCGTTCTCGATCACCGACGTCGAGACCGGTGAGACCACCCACAACGCGGTCGTCGCCTCGCACGACTCGCCGATCCCCTGATCTCCGACCGCCCACCGCACCTCACGAACCGAAACAAAGGAAAGAGAATGAGCAAGAACACCCCGATCGCCACGTTCGACTGCTACCGGACGCTGATCGACTTCGACCTGAACCGCGCGGCGCTGCCGATCGTCGAGGACCGTCTCGACGAGGTCGGCATCGACCACGCCGGCTTCCTCGACAACCTTCGCGTCATGCGCTTCTACGCCGTGGCGCAGGGACCGTACACCAGCTATCAGGACCTGGTGCGCAAGACGCTCGAGAACGCCATGAAGCTGCACGGCGCCCGCTACGAGGATGCGTTCGGCGACCAGCTCGTGGAGGACGCGAAGAAGTTCCCGGTGTTCCCCGAGGTGCCGCAGGCCCTGCGCGAGCTCAAGGAGAAGGGCGTGCAACTCGCGATCATCACGAACTCGGATCGCGACTTCATCCCCCACCACATCGAGACCATCGGCGTTGACTTCGACTATGTGCTCACCGCCGAGGACGCGGGCTGGTACAAGCCGAACGACGGCGCCTTCGAGTACCTGTTCGAGACGATCGACCGCGACCGGAGCCTCGTGACGCACGTCGCGCAGGGCTGGGACTACGACATCATCCCCGCGAAGAAGTACGGCGTGCGCCGCATCTGGGTGAACCGCTACCACCTCACGGGCAGCGACTTCTACCAGCCCTACTTCGAGATCCCGGATCTCACCGAGCTTCCCGCGTTCTGGAACGCGAAGGCCTGAGCGGGTCTTGTCCGGCCTCGTCGGCGCGGCGGCGGGCCCCAGCGGTCTGCCGCCGCGCCGACGCTTCGCCGCGCTGCGGAAATGCGCGGACGAAGCGCAATACCTCTCGGCGGTGATCTGAACGCGCACATCCGAGGCGTTGCGATTCCGCCTAGAACCCGGGCCCCGCATCTTCTCGGAGCGCGAGTGGTAATCTTGGGGGAGCGGGCGTCTGCCCGCGTCAACGATTGAACCGAGCACGTCGGCCGGCGGGCTGGTCTTCGGTGGTGGATCCCTCTGCCCGCTTCGGCCGCGCAGAGTGGTCTTCGACTGAACATCAGCACCCGCGGCTGCGGCGAACGTTCGCGGAGCCTCGAGCTGCCCGCCGCGTGCTCACGTATGTGAAGGAGAACCCGTGGAGGGTCCTGAGATCAAATTCGCCGAGGCCGTGCTCGACAACGGCAGGTTCGGCAAGCGCACCATCCGCTTCGAGGCCGGCCGCCTCGCGCAGCAGGCGCAGGGCGCCGTCGCCGCGTACCTCGACGAGGAGACGATGCTCCTCTCGGCCACCAGCGCATCCAAGCAGCCGAAGGACCACTTCGACTTCTTCCCGCTGACCGTCGACGTCGAGGAGCGCGCGTACGCCGCGGGCAAGATCCCCGGCTCGTTCTTCCGCCGCGAGGGCCGCCCCTCGACCGAGGCGATCCTCGTCTGCCGCCTCATCGACCGCCCGCTGCGCCCGTCGTTCGTCGACGGCCTGCGCAACGAGGTGCAGATCGTCGTCACCGTGCTGTCGATCGCACCGGGCGAGTTCTACGACGCGCTCGCGATCAACGCCGCCTCGGCGTCGACCCAGATCTCGGGCCTGCCCTTCTCCGGCCCCATCGCCGGCGTGCGCCTCGCGCTCATCGGCGACCAGTGGGTCGCGTTCCCCAACGAGGCGCAGCTCAAGGAGGCCGTCTTCGACCTGATGGTCGCGGGCCGCGTGATCGCGAAGGCCGACGGCTCCGAGGATGTCGCCATCATGATGGTCGAGGCCGAGGCCACCGAGGGGTCGTGGGACCTCATCAGGGCCGGCGCGACCAAGCCCGACGAGGCCGTCGTGGCACAGGGCCTCGAGGCCGCCAAGCCCTTCCTCACCCAGCTGGTGAAGGCGCAGGAGCAGCTCGCCGCGCAGTCGGCCAAGGAGGTGCAGGAGTACCCCGTGTTCCTGCCCTACTCCGACGATGTGTACGCCGCCGTCGAGGCCCTCGCCGAGGGCGAGCTCGCCGGCATCTACCAGATCGCCGACAAGGTCGCGCGTCAGGACGCCGACGACGCGCTGAAGGCGCGCGTCAAGGAGGCCGTCGCGGCCAGGGTCGCCGCGGGCGAGCTCCCGGCGGAGGCCGAGGGCCAGGTCTCGGGCGCCTACAAGTCGGTCACCAAGAAGATCGTGCGCGGTCGCATCCTCTCCGAGGGCGCCCGCATCGACGGCCGCGGCCTGCGCGACATCCGCGCGCTCGACGCCGAGGTCCAGGTGATCCCGCGCGTGCACGGCTCGGCCATCTTCCAGCGCGGCGAGACCCAGATCCTCGGCGTCTCCACGCTGAACATGCTGAAGATGGAGCAGCAGATCGACTCGCTGTCGCCCACGACCAGCAAGCGCTACATGCACCATTACAACTTCCCGCCCTACTCGACGGGTGAGACCGGCCGCGTCGGCAGCCCGAAGCGCCGCGAGATCGGCCACGGCTTCCTGGCCGAGCGGGCGCTCGTGCCGGTGCTGCCGAGCCGCGAGGAGTTCCCCTACGCGATCCGCCAGGTCAGCGAGGCGCTGGGCTCGAACGGCTCCACCTCGATGGGCTCGGTGTGCGCCTCGACGCTGTCGCTGCTCAACGCCGGCGTGCCGCTGCGCGCACCCGTCGCGGGCATCGCGATGGGGCTCGTGTCCGACGAGGTCGACGGCGAGACCCGCTATGCGACCCTCACCGACATCCTGGGCGCCGAGGACGCGCTGGGCGACATGGACTTCAAGGTCGCAGGCACCTCCGAGTTCGTGACCGCGCTGCAGCTCGACACCAAGCTCGACGGCATTCCCTCCGACGTGCTCGCGGGCGCGCTGTCGCAGGCGAAGGAGGCGCGCACCACCATTCTCGACGTGCTGTCGCAGGCGATCGACGCCCCCGATGAGATGGCGCCCACCGCGCCGCGCATCATCAGCGTGCAGATCCCGGTCGACAAGATCGGCGAGCTGATCGGCCCGAAGGGCAAGACGATCAACGGCATCCAGGACGAGACCGGCGCCGACATCTCGATCGAGGACGACGGCACCGTGCTGATCGGCGCGACCGACGGTGCTGCGGCCGAGGCCGCCCGCGCGCAGGTCAACGCGATCGCCAACCCGCAGAATCCGGAGGTGGGCGAGCAGTACCTCGGCACCGTGGTGAAGAACGCCGCCTTCGGCGCCTTCGTCTCGCTGCTGCCCGGCAAGGACGGCCTGCTGCACATCAGCGAGGTGCGCAAGCTCGCCGGCGGCAAGCGCATCGACAGCGTCGACGACGTGCTCTCGATCGGCCAGAAGATCCTCGTGAAGATCACCAAGGTCGACGACCGCGGCAAGCTCTCCCTCGAGCCCGTGCTCGACGAGCAGGCTTCGGCTTCGGAGGAGGCCGCTCCCGCGGCTGAGGCTCCGGCGGTCGATGCTCCGGCCGTCGAGGCCGCTGCCGAGTAGTCGGTTCCGATCCCGGTTCGGGATCCGCGAGCGCCCGCCCTCCCCGCCGTGGGAGGGCGGGCGCTTTCGCGTGAGCGGCGGGTGCGCCACGTGCACTTCGGTATTTCGGCACTTCATCAATTCATCAATTCATCAATTCATCACTTCGTTACTCCGTCACTTCGGCACCTCTTCACTTCGGCACCTCGGCACCTTGGCTCTTCGGCTCTTCGTCCACAGGCGGCCGAAACCGGTGAACCTCGTGGAGTTGTCCCTAGGTGTTTGTGCTGATCAGATGGGAAAATAGAGGCATGGAACTCTTCACCGACATCATGGCCCGGGTCGCGGCGATTCGCGATCTCACGGGCGAGGTGTCGGATGCGGGGCTGCTGCCGGCGGCGGTGGATCGCCTCGATGACGGGGAGGCGGTGGCGCTGCTGGAGTTGGCGTCCGAGGTGGGGCGGATGGTGGAGCGGTTGCGGACGGCGGCGGCGGGTGTCGTGGCCCGGCGCTCGTCGCGTGAGGCGGGGCACGCGGGCGTGGCGCAGGCGCGGGGGCATCGCAGTGCGGTGGCGCTGGTGCAGCGGCTCACGGGGAGCAGCCGGGTGGAGGCCGCGCGGCAGGTGCGGGTCGGCGAGACGCTCTACGACGGCGCTGAGGCCGCCGGGGTGTTCCGCGGCGATGCGGGTGAAGAGAGCGCCGACGGCGATGCGGATCCGAGGGAGGCGGGCGGGATCGCCGCAGCCCCGTGGCACGCCCCCTTGGGGTGTGCGCTGCTTGGCGGTGAGATCTCAGAGGCGCAGCACGACGCGATCCTGCGCGGGCTCGGACAGCCGCCGGAAAGCCGCGTCGCGGCCTTCGATGTGGCCTCGGACGCGGCGGCGAACTCGGCGGCAGCCGAAGCTGCTCGGGAGGCTGCTGAATTCGCTGCAGCGTGGTCGCTGTCAGCGGAACAGCTCATCGCGGAGGCCGATCGGCGCACGGTCGAAGAACTCGCGAAGGCGGCCCGGTTCGTCCGGGATCAGCTCGATCCCGCTGGCGCCGAGGAACGGTACCTGGCTCGGTACGAGCAACGCTCGTTCCGGATGTGGACCGACCGCGACGGGGGCGCCCGGGCGAGTCTGGTGTTCGACGACCTCTCGGCGGCGTGGTTGCGCTCCGTGCAGGACGCGGCGCTGCGTCCCCGCAGAGGAGGTCCGCGATTCGTGGATCCCGCCGAGCAGGCTCGCGCCCGCGAACTGGCGTCGGATCCCCGTTCCAACGAGCAGCTCGCGTTCGACCTGTTCATGGATCTCCTGCGAGCGGGCTCCCTCGCCGAAGCGGAGGTCGTGTACGGGACCCGACAGGCCGCCGTGCGGCTCGTGCGGGTCGTCACCGAAGACGACGGAGGGGCCGCCGCGGCATACACGGAAGACGGGGTGCGCGCCCTGCCGGCCTGGGTGGCCAGGCAGCGGGCCTGCACCGCCGGCACCCTCGCCGTCACCGTCGACCGCGCGGGGAATCCCCTCGATCTCGGGCGCACCCAGCGCCTGTACACGCCGGCGCAGCGGGTGGCCCTCGCGGTCAGAGACGGGGGCTGCCGGTGGAGGGGATGCGACCGGCCCGCCTCTTATTGCGAGGCGCACCACATCGACGAGTGGGCCGCGGGCGCCGGGAGAACCGATATCGATCGAGGGGTCCTGCTGTGCGCGTTCCACCACATGCAGCTGCACCACGGCGGGTGGCGCATCACCCGTGATGGTACCGGCGACTTCATCCTCCACGATCCTGGCGGCGGACGGACCGCGCTGCCACCGCGGATCGAGCTCCGATACGCGTGGGCGGGTATCGACCCGCCGCCGCCCCGCTTCATGCTCGCAGCCTGAATCCCGGGAGCGCTCGCCCAGGGGTGAGCGCACACCCGACTCGGCGGTAGGCTGATGGGATGCACGAGCCGATCCTGCTGCCCCTCGACCAAGCCGAGCTCCGAGCCGACCTGAGCGGCGGTCTTGTCCGCCGCACCGTGCACCCGAGCGGGTTGCGGGTGCTCACGGAGCGCATGCCCGGCGTGCGCAGCGCGACCGTCGGCTTCTGGGTGGGGGTCGGCTCCCGCGACGAGCAGGCCGAGCGGGGAGACGCGCCGGGAAGCCTCGGCTCCACGCACTTCCTCGAGCACCTGCTGTTCAAGGGCACGCCCACGCGTGACGCCTACTCGATCGCGACGAGCTTCGACCGCATCGGCGCCGAGCACAACGCGCTCACCGCGAAGGAGTACACCTGCTACTACGCGAAGCTGCGCGATGTCGACTTCGAGGGCGCGGTGACGGTGCTGGCCGACATGGTCACCAACTCCGTGCTCGACACGACGGAGTTCGAGAACGAGCGCGGCGTGATCCTCGAGGAGCTCGCGATGGCCGCCGACGACCTCGCCGACGTGGCGAACGAGCGGTTCTTCGAGGCCGTGCTGGGCGAGCACCACCCCCTCGGCCGGCCCATCGGCGGCAGCCCCGAGACGATTCGCGCGGCGCGGCGCGGCGACGTCGCCGCCCACTACCGCGAGCGCTACGACCCCTCGACGCTCGTCGTCGCAGCAGCGGGCGCGGTCGATCACGACCGCCTCGTCGAGCAGGTGCTCGCCGCCCTGAACCTCTCCGCCGAGGAGCGCTGGCACACGGATCGGAGCGCGATCCCGGCCCGGCGGGTGCAGGGGGCCGGGGAGGAGCCGGCCGCGACGATCGGCTCCGTCGCAGCGCCGGCCCGCGTGCGCGGCGCGACCGACGGGATCCCCTCGCGGGACGCGGGATCCGCGACGAGCCTCGTGGACCCGGCGATCTCCCCGGGAGCGGCGCCCCGGGTCTGCCTCACCGAGCGCCCCTCGGAGCAGATCAACCTCATGATCGGTACCGAGGGGTTGCGCGCCCACGACCCGCGGCGCTTCGCCTTCGGCATCATGAACTCGGTGCTGGGCGGCGGCATGTCGAGCCGGCTCTTCCAAGAGATCCGTGAGAAGCGGGGCCTCGCCTACACCGCCTACTCCTTCGGCGCGAGCTACTCCGACGGCGGCCTCTTCGGCATGTACGCGGGCGCGGCGCCGGAGAAGGCGGCCGAGGTCGCCGAACTCAGCCGCGTCGAGCTCCAGAGGCTGGCCGAGGGCGGCATCACGGAGGAGGAGCGCGAGCGCGCGCTCGGGCAGATCGCCGGATCCTCCGCCCTGGCGCTGGAGGACTCCGACACGCGCATGGGCCGCCTGGCCCGCGCCGAGCTGGGGAACGGGGAGCTGTACGACCTCGACGCCTCGCTGGAGCGCTTCGAAGCGGTGAGCGCCGAGGAGATTCGCGAGATCGCGGCGCTGCTCGCCGCCGGCCCGCTCACCGTGGTCGCGGTCGGCGACACGGGTCGCTCGAGCCTGTAGCCGACCGTCGGCTGCGGGCGCGGCGCGGGGCCCGCAGCGCGGGTAGGCTTGGACGCATGTCTGTGAGCGTTGCCGTCTCCGGGGCCACCGGTCGTCTGGGGAGCCTGGTCTGCGAGGTGGTCGATGGCCACCCCGGTTTCGAGCTGACGGCACGTCTGAACCGCGCCTCGGGCCCCGAGGATGGCGCCGGCGCGCGGATCCTCGTCGATGTCAGCCACCCCGAGGCGTCGCCCGGCATCGTCGAACGCGCACTCGACCGCGGCCAGAGGGTGATCGTCGGAACGAGCGGGTGGTCGGCCGAGCGGCTTGCGTCGCTCGGGGAGCGCGTGGCCGCGACCCCCGGTGCCGGAGTGATCGTGGTTCCGAACTTCTCGCTGGGGTCGGTGCTGGGCACGGCGCTCGCTCGCGCGGCCGCCCCCTACTTCGACGCCATCGAGGTGATCGAGGCGCATCACCCCCGAAAGGTGGACTCGCCGAGCGGTACCGCTGTGCGCACCGCGGAGGCGATGGCCGAGGCGCGAGGCGGCCGCCCCGTGGAGGCGCCGTTTGCCGACCAGCCCGCGCGCGGCCAGCTCGTCGCGGGGATCCCGGTGCACAGTCTGCGCCTCGCCGGTGTCGTGGCGAAGCAGGAGGTGCGATTCGGCGGGGCCGGGGAGGTGCTCACCATCGCGCACGACACGCACTCGAACGACGCGTACCGAGCCGGCATCAGGGCCGCGCTCGACGCGGCCGTGACCGCGGAGGGGCTCACCGTGGGGCTCGACCGGGTGCTCGGGATCGGCGCGCTCGGGATCGGTGCGCCCGGGAGCAGCGCGCCCGGGGGGCGCCCGTGAACGCGCGCGCGGGCTCCGTCCTCGGCGTCGCCGTCATGAGCGCGCTGCTCGTGCTCTACTTCGTGTTCGCGGGCGTTCGCGCGTTCGCGCTGCTGATATCGGGCGAGCCGCTGCCGATCCTCATGGGCGCGGCGATGCTGGTACTGCCGCTGCTCGGCGTCTGGGCGCTCGTGCGCGAGCTGCAGTTCGGGCGCACCGCCACCCGGCTCTCCGACCGGCTCGCCGCCGAGGGCGTCCTGCCCGAAGAGCCCGTCGCGACGCGCCCCTCCGGCCGCCCGGTGCGCGAGGACGCCGACGCCGCGTTCCCGCGGTACCGCGACGAGGTGGAGCGCGATCCGGAATCCTGGCGCGCGTGGATGCGGCTCGGAATCGTGTACGACGCGTGCGGGGATCGAAAGCGGGCTCGCGCTGCGATTCGACAAGCCATTGCGCGAGAGCGCGATGAAGTTCGTGGTACTTCTGGGCCGATTTAGGGAAACCTGGGGTTCGCCCCTACAATCGTCGGCGGAAGCCAGCGGCTCGGGGCCCGGATGACCTCGCGACGATCCCCGCCGGCGAGCAGGACGCACGAACACGCGGCGGTGCGTGGGAAAGCAGCGGCAACAACATGGCCAAGTACGACCTTTCGGCTCCCGAGCCGGCGACGCGCACCCTGGACTCCGTGTCCGGCATCAGCAAGAAGGGGCTTCCATCGGGCACCGTGGGCGTGCTGGGCGCCCTCGTCATCGGCATTTCGACCTGCGCCCCGGCCTACACGCTGACCTCCGCGGTCGGCCCGGCGGCGAGCGAGGTCGGCTACCAGACCCCGGCGATCTTCCTCATGGGCTTCATCCCCATGCTGCTCGTGGCGATCGGCTACCGGGCGCTCAACTCGGCCATGCCCGACTCGGGCACCTCGTTCACGTGGGCGACCCGCGCCTTCGGACCCTGGGTGGGGTGGATGGCTGGGTGGGGCCTCATCGCCGCGACGGTGCTCGTGCTCTCGAATCTGGCCGGCATCGCAGTGGAGTTCCTGTTCCAGTCGATCAGCATCCTGGTGGGCGACCCGGCGATCGCGGATCTGGCCGGCAACCGCTTCATCAACATCCTGGTCTGTCTGGGATTCATGGCGCTCGCCACCTTCATCTCCTACCGCGGCATGACCTCGACCAAGGCGTTCCAGTACGTGACGGTCGCCTTCCAGATGGTGGTGCTCGTCTGGTTCATCATCGCCATGTTCGTCGGGGCGGGCGACCCCGCCAACGCGCAGGGCCGCGTGCCCGAGCTCTCCTGGTTCAACCCGTTCGAGGTCGACGGCTTCAGCGCCTTCGCGGCGGGCATCGCGGTCTCGATCTTCGTGTACTGGGGATGGGACACCGTGCTCACGATGGGCGAGGAGACCAAGCCCTCGAAGGGGCGTTTCTCGACCGAGAGCAAGGCCGCGATGATCCTCATCGCGATTCTCCTGGTGCTCTACGTCGGCACCGCTGCCGCCACCGTGGCCTACGCCGGGCTCGGCAGCGGCCCGACGGGCCTCGGCAACCCCGACATCGCCGAGAACGTGTTCGCGGCGCTCGCGAACCCCGTCATGGGTCCGGCCGCGATCCTGCTCTCCCTCGCGATCCTCGTGAGCGCGATGGCCTCGATCAACTCCACCGCGATCTCGCCGGCGCGCACGCTGCTCGCGATGTCGCACTACGGGGCTCTGCCGCCGTCGATCAAGCGCATCCACCCCAAGTACAAGTCGCCGTACGTGGCGCTGCTGTGGTCGTCGATCGTGGCCTCCGTCTTCTACGCCGTAATGCGCTTCATCAGCGAGGACGTGCTGTGGGACACCATCACCGCGCTCGGCATGATGGTGTGCTTCTACTACGGCATCACCGCGCTGGCGAGCCCCTGGTACTTCCGCAGGACCGCGCTCAAGGAGGGCGTCGGCTCGCTGATCTCCAAGATCGTGCTGCCCGCCGTCGGAGGCGTCCTGCTGCTCGTGGTCTTCGTGCAGACCACGATCGACAGCATGGATCCGAGCTTCGGCTCGGGCAGCAACATCGGCGGCGTCGGCCTGGTCGGCGTCATCGGCATCGTGGTGCTGGGTCTCGGCGTGGTGCTGATGTTCCTCCAGTCGCGGGTGTCGCCCGGCTTCTTCAGGGGCGAGGTGCTCGCGCGGACCGACGCCAGCAACGACACCTCGGCGGTCGAGGTCTTCGACGACGGCCTCGGCTCCTGAGGCCGGCGCGAGGCGGGAGGTAGGCGCGTGCCGCGGTTCAAGAGGGCGCAGACCGACCGCTCGATCGCGACCGCCCTGTACTTCTTCACCGGCGCCCTGCTCGCCGGGCTCAACGTCACCGTGTTCCGCATCGGCGAGGTCCCTCGTCTCGACGTGGTGGTCGCCGGCGTGCTCAGCGCGGCGGCGGGCTGCGCGGTGCTCGTCCGCGGCCGGCGCTTCTCGACTGCGGCGGCCGCGGTGCTGATGACGCTTTCGATGCTGTTCGTCGTGCCCACGGTGGCGCTCTCGCCGAACGAGATCCGCGCGCTGAACATGGGCCTGCTCTTCGTCCCGTTCTTCATCTACGTCGTCTGGTTCCTGCCGATGCTCGTCGCGCGAGTGCTCGGGTACAGCTGGCTGCTGTCCTACTCGGTGGTGATCGTGCTGAAGCACGGGGAGCCCGTCTACCCCGTGCTGGCCACCCTCGCGCTCACGGGCGCGGTGCTGGGGGAGCTGGTGGGTCACTTCAAGAAGCGACTCGATCGGGTCTCCATCACCGATTCGCTGTGCGACGTCTGGAATCGGCGCGGCTTCGATCGCCTGCTGCCGAAGGCCGTCGTGAACGCGCAGCGCACAGGGCGGCCGCTCTCGCTGCTGTACGTGGATCTCGACGACTTCAAGACCATCAACGACCGGGACGGGCACGGCGAGGGGGATCGGGTGCTGCAGGACTTCGCGCGCGCGATGCAGGATCGCACCCGGCCGCAGGACGTCTTCGCTAGGTTCGGCGGCGACGAGTTCGCGCTGCTGCTCGTCGACTGCGACACGGCGCAGGCGCTGGAGATCGGCGAGCGCCTGCGCCGGGAGATCGACGTCACCCCGTGGTCGTTCGGCATCGCCGAGTGGCACATCGGGGAGGATCCCGAGACCTTCGTCTCCCGGGCGGACGTGCAGATGCTGAGCGAGAAGCACGGGCGGAAGGGACTCCGGATCAGGCGCGACTGAAGCGGCGGTCGGGATCCCGGAACGCGGGTTGCGGCGCTAGACTCGTGGGCGTGACTGCGATCCCGATCCCCACCCCCTATGAGGACCTGCTGCGCGAGGTCTACGAGCACGGCACCCCCAAATCGGATCGCACCGGCACAGGTACGCGCAGCCTCTTCGGGCGGCAGATCCGGTACGACCTCTCCGAGTCGTTCCCGCTCATCACGACGAAGCGGGTGCACTTCAAGTCCGTCGCGGTGGAGTTGCTGTGGTTTCTGCGCGGCGAGGGCAACGTCGCGTTCCTGGAGGAGCACGGGGTCACCATCTGGGACGAGTGGGCCGACGAGAACGGCGATCTCGGCCCGGTCTACGGGGTGCAGTGGCGGTCGTGGCCGGCTCCGGGCGGCGAGCACATCGACCAGATCTCGCGGGTCGTCGAGCAGCTCCGCAGCAACCCCGACTCGCGGCGCCTCATCGTCTCGGCCTGGAACGTCGCCGACCTCGACGAGATGGCCCTCGCCCCGTGCCACGCGTTCTTCCAGTTCTACGTCGCCGACGGCCGGCTGTCGTGCCAGCTCTACCAGCGCTCCGCCGACATGTTCCTCGGCGTCCCCTTCAACATCGCGAGCTACGCGCTGCTCACGCTCATGGTGGCGCAGCAGACCGGCCTCGAGCCCGGCGAGCTCGTGTGGACGGGCGGCGACTGCCACATCTACGACAATCACGTCGAGCAGGTCGAGCAGCAGTTGGCCCGGGATCCCCACCCCTACCCGCGCCTCGAGATCCGCAGGGCCGACTCGATCTTCGACTACGCGCTCGACGACTTCGAGGTGATCGACTACCGGCATCACCCGGGCATCAAGGCCCCGGTCGCGGTGTGAGCGGGCGCGGCGCCCGCGTGCGCATCGGCATGATCTGGGCGCAGGCGCGCTGCGGCGCGATCGGCCGGGGTGGGGAGATGCCCTGGCACCTGCCGGAGGATCTCGCGCACTTCAAGCGCGAGACGCTCGGGGCTCGGGTCGTCATGGGCCGCCGCACGTGGGAGTCGCTGCCCGGGCGCTTCCGGCCGCTGCCGGGTCGCGAGAACGTGGTGGTGACGCGGGATACCGGATTCGACGCGCCCGGGGCGGTCGTGGCGAACTCCCTCGAGGCGGCCCTGAACGAGGTGCGCGATCGCGGCGCGGAGCGGGCCTGGATCATGGGCGGCGGCCAGCTCTACCGGGCGGCCATGCCGCTCGCCGACGAGCTCTCGGTCACGCGGATCGAGCTCGACGTGCCCGACGCCGATACCTTCGCGCCCGAGATCGGCGCCGAGTGGGCGCTGGCGGATCCTGGCGCACCGGCCGTGTCCCGGACCGGCCTCGAGTACCGCTTCGAGCGCTGGCTGCGCGCCTGAGCGTGCACTACGTCGAGCTCGCCGATGCGGCTGACGCGGCCGGCACGGACGCAGTCACGGGCATCTGGTACCTGGACATGCCCCGCACGCACCCGGTTGAGCTCGTGCTGCCCATGCCGTCGATCGAGATCATCGTCAACCTCTCCGACCCCTACGAGCTGCTCCCCGACGGAGCGGAGCCCCTTCCGACGCCGACGGTCTTCCTCACCGGCGTGCGCGATCGGGTCATCCGCTTCGGCGATCCGAGCCGGCTGCGCCACATCGGCGTGAGGCTCGCGCTCGACGGCCCGTCTCGCCTCGGCATCGTGCCGCGGACCGGGGTGTCCGAAGTGCCGGCGAGCATGTCGGACGAGCTCCTTTCGGCGGTGCCCTCGCGGTTCCGGGTGACGGGGGCGGGGGAACCGGCCGAGCATCCGGAGGACGCCGAGGTGCTGGGGTGGCTGCGCGCGGTCGCGCGGGTGATCGCTTCCAGGGGCGAGCGGGAGCGCGAGGCGCAGCGCACGGTGCGATTCGCGCTCGGCCGGTGGGAGGCTGATCCCGCGGTGCCGGTCGGAGAGGTCGCGAGAGAGCTGGGCATCGCGCACAAGACGCTGATTGCCAGGTTCCGGGCGGTCACCGGGGTGGCGCCCTCCCGGATCGTGCGCATGCTCATGGTGCACCGCCTGCTCGAGACGCTGCCGCCCGCGGGGGAGCCGTGGACCTGGACGCGGCTGGTCGGGCAGAGCCCGTACGTGGACCAGTCGCACTTCATCCGCAGCTTCAAGCGGATGACGGGTCTGACGCCGAAGCTCTACCTCGCCGCGCTCTCCGCGTCGACCTACGACACCCCGTACTTCATCGGCGGCGACGCGGGCGGCGGGTGACGCGGTCGGCGGGCGACGCCGGGTAAAGCCCGTCCAATTCTCCGCGCCTGTACGCGGCCATACTGGCCGTGAGGAGGACATCGCATGGACATCGAACAGGCGCTGGAGACGCAGCTGCAGAACATCGAGCGATCGAGCGGAAGGTCGCGGAGCGAGTGGCTCGACGAACTCGGGCCGCTGCGGGCGGGCGGGATGAGGCATGGCCAGATGGTCGCCTGGCTGAAGTCGGAGCGGGGTCTCACGCATGGCAACGCCAACCTGCTGGCTCGCCTGGCGGGGAGCGGAGACGCGCCGCAGGATCCCGCTGCGCTCGTCGAGGCCCAGTACGCGGGTGCGAAGGCCGCGCTCCGTCCGCTCTACGATCGGCTCGTGGCCTTCGCGTCGACGCTCGGCACGGACGTCGCGGTCGACCCGAAGAAGGGCAGCGTGGCGCTGCGCCGCTCCAAGAACTTCGCCGTGATCACCCCGGCGGCCCGCGACCGCATCGACCTGGGCCTCAATCTCGGCGATGCGCAGCCTCGCGGACGTCTCGAAGCGGCGGGGGGCATGTGCTCGCACCGCGTGCGCCTCGATGCAGCGGACCCCGTGGACGAGGAGGTGCGGGCGTGGCTCCGCGAGGCCTACGATCTCGCCGTCGGCGGGCCCGGCAGGCGATCCGGCGGGCCGTCCGATGAGTGATCCGGCGGGTGCGCGGCGCGGGCGGACGCCTCGCCGGAGGAGAAACCCGGAGCCGGTGGGCGGAGCTTCGATGCTCGGTCCGGTACCCTGGTCAGGTGGCAATCCAGGAAAACCCCTTCGGTCAGGTGCTCGTCGCGCTCGTCACGCCGTTTCAGGCTGACGGCGAGGTCGATTGGGACGCGACCGAGAAGCACATCGACGACTGCATCGCGAGCGGCGCCGACGGCCTCGTGGTGACCGGCACGACCGGCGAGACGTCCACGCTGACCGATCCTGAGAAGATCAAGCTCGTCGAGGTCGCGAAGTCGGTGTCGAGCGGCCGCGCGAAGATCATCACGGGCGGCGGCTCGAACGAGACCGCGCACGCCATCGAGCTGTACCGGGCCAGCGAGCGGGCCGGCGCCGACGGCGTCATGATCGTGACGCCGTACTACAACAAGCCCACGCAGGCTGGCCTGCTCACGCACTTCCGCATGGTCGCCGACGCGACCAAGCTGCCGGTGATCCTGTACGACATCCCCGGCCGCACGGGCGTGCCGATCAGGTACGAGACGATCCTGCGTCTCGCGAAGCACCCCAACATCCTCGCCGTCAAGGACGCCAAGGGCGACTTCTCGGAGGTGAGCCGGGTGCTCAACCAGACCGATCTCATGTACTTCTCGGGTGACGACGCGAACGTGCTGCCGCACCTGGCGATCGGCGCCACGGGTCTCATCGGCGTCACCGCGAACATCGCCGCGGCGCCGTATCGCGCGATCATCGACGCGGTCAACGCGGGCGATCTGCACACGGCCCGCGACATGCATCAGCGGCTCGAGCCGCTCGTGCGCGCCGTCATGACGCACGTGCCCGGCACCGTGGCGGCCAAGTACATCCTGCACGGGCTGGGCCGCATCGGCAGCCCGCGCGTGCGGCTGCCCCTCGTGGGCCCGGAGGAGTGGGAGGCCGCCCTCATCGAGGACGAGCTCGCGCTCGTGGGCGACGTGCCGGGCATCGATCTCTCGAACTTCAGGCCGGACCGCAACGCGGCTGCCGGCGGTGCCCTGCCCAAGATCGCAGGCACCACCCGCTAACAATCAGGAGGCCCAGTGCCCAACCCCCCATACGCCCCTCCCGCTCTCGAGAAGGGCACCCTTCGCATCACCCCGCTCGGCGGTCTCGGCGAGGTCGGTCGCAACATGACCGTCTACGAGATCGACGGCAAGCTGCTGGTGGTCGACTGCGGCGTGCTCTTCCCCGAGGTGCACCACCCGGGCGTCGACCTGATCCTGCCCGACATCACGAAGATCGAGGATCGCCTCGGCGACGTCGTGGCCGTCGTGCTCACGCACGGTCACGAGGATCACATCGGCGGCGTGCCGTACCTGCTCAGGAGGCGCGAGGACATCCCGCTCGTGGGTTCGAAGCTCACGCTCGCGTTCGTCGAGGCGAAGCTCAAGGAGCACCGCATCCGACCGAAGACCCACGTGGTCGCCGAGGGCGACCGGGTGCAGTACGGTCCCTTCGATCTCGAGTTCGTCGCGGTGAACCACTCGATCCCCGATGCGCTCGCCGTCGCGATCCGCACCGAGGCCGGCCTCGTGATCGGCACGGGCGACTTCAAGATGGATCAGCTGCCCCTCGACGGCCGCATCACCGACCTGCGCGCCTTCGCTCGGCTCGGCGAGGAGGGCGTCGACCTCTTCATGACCGACTCGACGAACGCCGACGTGCCGGGCTTCACCCCGCTCGAGAAGAACATCGGGCCCGTCATCGAGCAGGTCATCGCGAAGACGCCGGGCAAGGTGGTGGTCGCGAGCTTCTCGAGCCACGTGCACCGCGTGCAGCAGGTGCTCGAAGCGGCGCACGCCAACGGGCGGCGCGTCGTGCTGCTGGGTCGATCGATGGTGCGCAACATGAAGATCGCGGCCGACCTCGGCTATCTGGAGGTGCCCGAGGGCGTGCTCGTCGACCTCAAGAAGAGCGGGGACATCCCCGATCACCGCATCGTCTACATGTCGACCGGGTCCCAGGGCGAGCCGATGGCCGTGCTCAGCCGCATGGTCGGCCGGGAGCACCAGGTCGAGGTGGGTCGGGGCGACACCGTGATCCTGGCCTCGAGCCTGATCCCGGGCAACGAGACCTCCGTCTACCGTGTGATCGACGGCCTCATCAGGCTGGGCGCCAACGTGGTGCACAAGGGCAACGCGAAGGTGCACGTCTCCGGTCACGCGGCTGCGGGCGAGCTGCTCTACTGCTACAACATCGTGCGCCCCAGGAACGTCATGCCGATCCACGGCGAGTACCGCATGCTGGTCGCGAACGCCGCGCTGGCGATCGAGACGGGCGTGCCGCAGAACCGCACGGTCATCGCCGAGAACGGCACGGTCGTCGACCTCGTCGGCGGCGTGGCCCGCGCGGTCGGTCAGCTCGACACGGAGTTCATCTACGTCGACGGCAAGAGCGTGGGCCGGGTGACCGACGACGACCTGCGGGACCGCCGCACGCTCGCCGAGGAGGGCTTCATCTCGGTGATCACCGTGGTCGAGCCGACGACGGCGCACATCGTGTCGGGCCCCGACGTCCACGCGAAGGGCGTGGCGGAGGACGATCACGTCTTCGACAAGATCAAGCCGCAGATCGCCGACGCGCTCGAGGCCGCGATGAAGGACGGCGTGACCGATCACCATCAGCTGCAGCAGATCACGCGCCGCACGATCGGTCGCTGGGTGGGTACGAAGCTGCGCCGCAAGGCCATGATCGTGCCCGTCGTAGTGGTGGTCTAGCCGGTGGCGGGATCCCTCCCGGGTGCCGCCGACCCGGGCGGTGCCGTGGCGCGCCTCGCGAGCGCGGCCGAGCGCGCCGACTGGGATGCGCTCGTCGCGGCGAATCCCGGCGGCGGCGAGGTCTGGATGGGCGACGCCTACCTGGGCGTGAAGCGCCGGGAGGGCGGCTACCGCGACCATCGCGTGGTCGTCGACCGGCCCGGGCGCGGGCCCGTGGCGGTGGGTGCGCTCGCGAAGCGCGTGCCGCTGCTGGGGGAGTGGTGGCACCTGCCCGCCGGCCCGGCCGGCGAGGACGCGGCGGCGGTGCTCGAGACGGCCACGGCGGTGGCGGAGCTCGCTCGCTCTCGCGGCGCGTTCCTGCTGAAGATCGAGCCGCGCCTCGGCCCCGGCGCCCGCGACGCGATCCGGGCAGCGGGATACCGCGACACGGTGCGCATCATCCCGAATCCGTCGACGGTGATCGTCGACCTCGGCGGCCCGGACCGCTCCGAGGAGGAACTCCTCGCGGGGCTCGGCAAGAAGGCCCGCAACTCGATCAGCCGCGCGCGCCGCGACGGCATCGAGGTCGCCCGCGCGCCCGCCACCGACGAGAACTGCGCCGCGCTCTACGCGCTGCTGCGGGAGACCGCGGAGGGCCGCTTCGTGCTGCGCTCCGAGGGCTACTACCGCGAGTTCTGGCGGGCCTTCGAACGGGCCGGATCCGGTCAGATGTTCCTCGCGCGCCGCGGGGGGCAGCTGATCGCGGGCGCCTTCGCCATCGCGCTCGGCCGCAAGACCACCTACAAGGACGGCGCCTCGGTGCGCGCCAAGACCGCCTACGGCGCCTCGCACGCGCTGCAGTGGGAGGTGATCCGCTGGGCGCACGAGCGCGGCGCGGTCTCCCACGATCTGTGCGGCGCCCCGCCCTCCGATCGCGCGGACGATCGGGAGCACCCGCTGTACGGCGTGGGCCAGTTCAAGCGCTCCTTCTCCGCCGAGATCACCGACTACGCCGGCGCCTTCGACCTGCCGCTCGCGCCGCGGGCGTACGCCGTGTGGACCCGGCTGGGGGACCGGGTTGCGCGGCGCTGGTCGCTGACCGTGCGGAAGGATCCGTACTACTGATGGCCGCGGGACTCATGCGCGCGAGCGCGGTGATGGCCTCCGGCACGATGGTGTCGCGCATCCTGGGCCTCGTGAAGGCGGTGCTGCTGGCGTACGCGATCGGCTCGGTCGGTTCGGTGTCGGCCGACGCGTTCCAGAACGGCAACCTGCTGCCGAACACGCTCTACATGATCCTGCTCGGCGGCATGCTCAACGCCGTGCTCGTGCCGCAGATCGTGAGGGCGGCGAAGAACCCCGACGGCGGCGCCGGCTACATCAACAAGATCCTCACGCTCATCTCGGTGGGCATGTTCACGATCACGGTGCTCGCGATGCTCGCTGCGCCGTGGATCGTCTGGCTCACCGCTGTGGCCTGGACGCCCGACCAACTCGCGCTCGCGACCGCCTTCGCCTACTGGTGCCTGCCGCAGATCGTCTTCTACGGGCTCTACACGGTGCTCGGCGAGGTGCTCAACGCTCGCAGCGTCTTCGGGCCGTTCACGTGGGCCCCCGTGCTCAACAACGTGATCGCGATCGCCGGCATCGTCGTGTTCATCGTGCTGTTCGGCGCCGACCCCGAGGGCGGGCGCACGGTGTTCGAGTGGGATCCGCTCTCGATCGGCGTGCTCGCCGGCAGCGCGACGCTCGGCGTCGCCGCCCAGGCGCTGATCCTGTCCGTCTCGTGGCGCAAGGCGGGTCTCCGCTACCGCCCCGACTTCGCGTGGCGGGGCATGGGGCTCGGCCGCACGGCCCGCATCGCCGCCTGGAGCCTCGCCACGATCACGGTCATGCAGCTCGGCGGCTTCGTCACGAACAACATCGTCGCCACCGGCAGCGGCGTCGGCCCGTCGACGAGCGCCATGGCCAACGTCTGGCTCATCTTCATGATGCCGCACTCGGTCATCGCGGTCTCGCTCGCGACCGCCTACTTCACCCGTCTCTCCGAGTGGGGGCAGACCGGCCGCATGGCCGAGTTCCGCGAGGACTTCTCGGCCTCGGCGCGTCAGATCTCGCTCGTCATGGTGCTCGCGGCGACCGCCGTCTTCGCCGCGGCGCCGTTCGTGGCGCGCATCATCAACTTCGGCGCCACGCAGATGCAGGTCGACCAGTTCTCCGCCGCACTGCAGGCGTACATGGTGAGTCTCGCGGCCTACAGCTTCCTGTTCATCGTGCAGCGGGCCTTCTACGCACTCTCGGATACGCGCACGCCGTTCGTGTTCACGACGGTGCAGATGGGCATCGTGGTCGCGCTGTCGCTGCTCCTGCTGCTGGCCCCGAGAGAGCTCAGGGGCATGCTGTTCGCGCTCGTGTGGTCGTTCGCGACGATCGCGCAGGCCCTGCTCGCGACCTGGCTGCTGCGCAGAAGGATCGGCTCGATCGACGGGCGCCGCATCGCGCAGAGCCTCGTCAAGTTCGTGCTCGCCGCGGTCCCGTCTCTCGTTCTCGGCCTGCTCGCGGCCTGGGCGGTGCGGCTCTGGGCCCCGGTGCAGGGGGCGGGCCTCGCGATCCTGTTCGCCGGCATCGTCGCGGTTGCGGTGAGCCTCGTCTACCTCGTCGCGCTGAAGCTGCTGCGCTCGCCCGAGCTGGCAGAGCTCACCGGCTTCATCTCCCGCAGACTCGGAAGGAACCGCTCGTGACACTCACCGTGACGCCCTGCGTCGATCGCGCCGTCTGGGACGAGACCGTGCAGCGGCTCGGCGGGCATCCGCTGCAGCTGTGGGGATGGGGCGAGCTCAAGTCGGCGCACCGCTGGAGCGCGGAGCGCGTGATCGTGCGCTCGGGATCCGGACCCGCCGACCCCGTCGTCGGCGCCTGCCAGCTGCTCACCCGCGCGCTGCCGGGCCCGCTCGGCGGCTTCGTCTACGCGCCCCGCGGGCCGGTGCTCGCGCGTTCGGAGGCGGATCCGGATCGCCCCGCCGCCTCTTCGTCGCCCGCCGAGGTCGCCGACGCGGTGGCCGCGTACGTGCACCGCTCCCGGCGGGCGGTCGCGGTGTCGATCGAGCCCGACGAGGACGCGGGATCCTTCCCGCTCGGCGGCGGGTGGCGCGAGGCCGGGACGCCGGTGCTGCCCGCGCGCACGCTGATCCTGGACCTGCGCCGCTCGGAGGACGAGCTGATGGCCGACATGTCGAAGAAGCACCGGCAGTACGTGCGCAAGGCGGGGCGCGAGGAGTCGCTGTCGATCCGTGAGGTCTCGACGCCGGATGAGCTCGACGCGTGCCTCGAGGTCTACCGCCGTACGAGCGAGCGCGCCGACTTCGGGCTGCACGAAGACTCCTACTACCACGACGCCTTCACGATGCTGGGGGAGGACTCGCCCGTGTGGGCGGCGTACGTCGAGGACCGGCCGGTGGCGTTCCTGTTCATGGCCAAGTCGTCGCGCACGGCCTTCGAGCTCTACGGAGGCATGGACGAGACCGGGCAGCGCCTGCGCGCCAACTACGCGCTGAAGTGGCACGTGATCCGGCACATGAGGTCGATCGGGGTCGAGCGCTACGACTTCGGCGGGCTCATCAACGACGGCGTGACCACGTTCAAGAAGGGCTGGGCGTCGCACGAGAACCTGCTCGCGGGGTCGTGGGACCGGCCGGGCCCCGGCTACAGGATCTGGGCCGAGGGCCTGCCGATCGCGAAGAAGATCGTGCGGGGGCTGCGGCGGCGCTGAGGTCCGCGCCGTCCGCCCTGCTCCTCCTTCCGCTCCCGTTCCAGGCCCCGCCCTCGCTTCGCCCCGGCCCCGGCTGGCTGCCTCGCCCCGGCCCCGGCTGGCTGCCTCGCTCCCCGTCCTCATGGATTGACAGCTGCGAACGAAGCAACGGGGGCGGGCACGGGAAACGGGGGTGCTCGGAGCGTCACCTCGCGAATGTCGCGGGTCGAACGTACCCTGTGAGTATGGCCAGTAAAGCTTCGTCGCGCGAAAAATCGGGCAGAACCGCGGCGCGGCGTGCCCGTTCCACGGGCGCCCGGGCGACCGCATCCGCGGGTTCGCGTACCACGGCGAAGACCAGGGTGCTCGCGGAGCCGGAGCCCACCGAGGGCGTGATCGGACGCGCCTGGAACGGGCTCGCGCACGGCGTCGGCGCCGCCGCTCGCGCCTTCCGCGTCGAGCCCCTTGCACCGGAGGACCGCCGCGACGGCATCCCGATGCTCCTGGTGCTGCTCGCCCTGATCGGCGCGGTGGTCGAGTGGTTCCTCATCGGGCAGCCGGTCGCCGTGCAGCTCGACGCCTGGACCTTCGGCGGCCTGCTCGGCCGTGTGGCGTTCGGCCTGCCCATCGTCATGGTCGGCTTCGCGATGTGGCTGTTCAACCACCCCTCGAGCGTCAACGACAACCGCCGCATCGCTATCGGCCTGTTCCTCGCGATCATGAGCGTCTCCGGCCTCACGCACATCTACGGCGGTCAGCCCGTTCCCCGCGACGGCATGCCCGCCCTGGCCGAAGCCGGGGGGCTGCTCGGCTGGATGATCGGCACCCCGCTGCTCTTCCTCACCGTGTGGGCGGCCACGCCCGTGCTGTCGCTGCTGCTGCTGATGTCGGTGCTGATCGTCACGAAGACGCCGCCGGGGCGCATCGCCCGCCGCCTGCGCGAGGCGTACGCGTTCCTCTTCGGCGTGGCCGAGGGCGGGGAGGGCGACGCCGGGCCCGCTGAGCCGGCGGCCTCGAAGAAGAGCCGCCGATCGCGCAAGGACGGCCAGGAGCCGCTCTTCGACCTCGAGGATCAGGAGGGCGACGGATCCGCCGTGCCCTGGTGGCGTCGCACCGAATCGGGTCGCGAGGAGGCCCCGGAGTACGCGGGCGATCGAGAGGCCCTTGACGGGGCGCTCGGAGCAACCGAGTCCGAGGCGCAGGCCGACGGCGCTTTCGAGTCCGCGCTCGCTCCCGAGGCGCCGACCGGGGCGTTCCCCTCCGATCTCCTCGACGAGCTCGACCAGGCCGAGGCCGCGGTGCGAGCCGCGGGCGGGGCCCACGGCTCGGGGCTGGGCGACGATTCGTGGGACGACTTCTCGAACGCCGGCGAGTCGGAGCCGGCCGGTGCGAGCGGCGCCGCCCCGACGACGCCCTTCGCGGTCGCACCACCGCACGACCCCGCCGCGAGCCGGGCCGAATATCGCCTGCCCGATCAGACGACGCTCTCCACGGGCGACGCGCCCAGGACCCACACCGAGGCGAACGACCAGATCATGGCCGCGATCGCCCGCGTCTTCGAGGAGTTCAAGGTCGACGCCCGGGTCACCGGCTTCTCCCGAGGTCCCACCGTCACCCAGTACGAGGTGGAGCTCGGGCCCGGCGTCAAGGTGGAGAAGGTCACGGCGCTCTCCAAGAACCTGTCGTACGCGGTGGCGTCGAACGAGGTGCGCATCCTCTCGCCGATCCCGGGCAAGAGCGCCATCGGCATCGAGATCCCCAACAAGGATCGCGAGAACGTGGCCCTCGGCGACGTGCTGCGTTCGAGCAAGGCCCAGCGCAGCCCGCACCCCATGACCATCGGCGTCGGCAAGGACGTGAAGGGCGGCTTCGTCGTGGCGAACCTCGCCAAGATGCCGCACCTGCTCGTGGCCGGCGCGACCGGTTCGGGCAAGTCGAGCTTCATCAACTCCATGATCACGAGCCTGCTCATGCGGGCGACCCCCGCCGAGGTGCGCATGGTGCTCGTCGACCCGAAGCGGGTGGAGCTCACGGTCTATCAGGGCGTGCCGCACCTCATCACCCCCATCATCACGAACCCCAAGAAGGCGGCCGAGGCGCTGCAGTGGGTCGTGAAGGAGATGGACATGCGCTACGACGACCTGGCGAGCTTCGGCTTCCGCCACATCGACGACTTCAACGAGGCCGTGCGCTCGGGGTCGATCGTGCTGCCGCAGGGCAGCCAGCGCGTGCTCAAGCCGTACCCGTACCTGCTCGTGGTGGTCGACGAGCTCGCCGACCTCATGCTCATCGCGCCCCGAGACGTGGAGGACTCGATCCAGCGCATCACGCAGCTCGCCCGCGCCGCGGGCATCCACCTCGTGCTCGCCACGCAGCGCCCCTCGGTCAACGTCGTGACCGGCGTGATCAAGTCGAATGTGCCGAGCCGCTACGCCTTCGCGGTGGCCTCGGGCACCGACTCGCGCGTCATTCTCGACGAGGTGGGCGCCGAGCGCCTGATCGGCCAGGGCGACGGACTGATGCTGCTCAACGGCGAGTCAGCGCCCATGCGCGTGCAGGGCGCCTGGGTGAACGAGTCCGAGATCGCCCAGGTGGTCAAGCACGTCAAGGCGCAGGCGCAGCCCGAGTACCGAGCCGATGTCGCGCAGGCGGCCGAGAAGAAGGAGATCGACGAGGACATCGGCGACGATCTCGAGGTGCTGCTCGCGGCGATCGATCTCGTGGTGACATCGCAGTTCGGGTCGACCTCGATGCTGCAGCGCAAGCTGCGCGTCGGCTTCGCGAAGGCCGGCCGGCTCATGGACCTCATGGAGTCCCGCGACATCGTCGGGCCCTCCGAGGGTTCCAAGGCGCGCGATGTGCTCGTGACGCCCGAGCAGCTGCCCGAGGTGATCGCGCGTGTCAAGGGCGGACCCTCGTCGCAGGCCCCGCCCGCTCCGCCCGCCCGGCCTGCTCCGGCCGCACCGGCCGCACCGGCCGAGCGGATGCAGCGAGGAGCGACGCCGTCCGCGCCGCAGGCGGGTCCCGCTGACGCCGCGGATACGACGGTCCTCTCCGGCGACAGCCCGACCGACGTGATCGAGCCGCTCGCGACCTCCGACGGGCTCGGCGACGACCGCTACGACGATCCCGTCGCCAAGTACCGGGCCGGCCTCGAGGAGGTCGACGGAGACGACGACGAGGACGCCTGGCAGCTGACGGGGCGGGACTGAGATGACGAGCGGGCAGCAGGGCGCGACGAAGCCGAGCAACTGGAACGCGCCCAACATCATCACGGGCGTGCGCATTCTCGCGACGCCGTTCTTCGTCTGGATGCTCCTCGCCGACGGCGGCGAGAACGGAGCGCTGCGCTGGGCCGCCGCGGTGTTCTTCGTGGTGGCCATCGCGACGGACGCGTGGGACGGGCACATCGCGCGATCCCGCGGTCTCATCACCGACCTGGGAAAGCTGCTCGATCCGATCGCCGACAAGTTCCTCACCGGAGCGGCGCTCGTCGGTCTGTCGATTCTCGGCGAGCTGCCGTGGTGGGTGACCGTCGTCGTTCTGGTGCGGGAGATCGGCATCACCGTCCACCGCCTCATGATCGTGCACGACGTCGTGGTCGCGGCGGCCTGGATGGGCAAGCTGAAGACGGTCGCGCAGTCCGTCGCCATCACGCTCGCGCTGCTGCCGCTCGCGAGCGTGCTCGGCCCGGCCGCGCCGCTCGCCTACTGGGCGAACGTCGTGACCATGACCGCCGCGGTGCTGCTGACCGTCCTGAGCGGAATCGACTACATCCTCGCCTTCGTGCGCGGGCGCCGGGGAACGCGATGACCGCCTCCGGTTCCGGCGGGCCGAGTCGGCTCGAGGAGCCGGGTGCGGGCGGCGAACCGGGCGTTGCGCACCGAGCGGCGGCCGCCGCCGCGATCGAGTGGGCGGCGGCGCGCGGGCTGCGGATCGCCGTCGCCGAATCGCTCACCGGGGGGATGCTGGTCGACGCACTGGTGGCCATCCCCGGCGCGTCCCGCGCTCTCTCGGGCGGGATCGTCGCCTACGACACGTGGTTGAAGCGGTCGCTCCTCGGGGTCGATCCCGAACTGCTGCGCGACAGGGGCCCGGTGGACGAGTCGGTGGCGAGGCAGATGGCCTCCGGGGTGCGTTCGGCGTGCGCGGTGCCGCGAGCACCCGGCTCGACTCCGCTGCCCGCCGATGTCGGCATCGCGACGACCGGAGCGGCCGGTCCCGATCCGGATCCGCAGACGGGGCAGCCGGCCGGTACGGTCTGGATCGGACTGAGCACGGGTGAGCGCACGTTCGCTCGGCGCTTCATGCTGCCGGGAGATCGAGCCGAGATTCGAGAGGCCGCGGTGCACGCGGCCCTCGACATGCTGACCCTCGAGATATCGGAACTCACCCAAACTTGAGTCTGATTCGCTCAAGTTCAGAGAAGTTTCAGGAATAGCCACGCGAGTCCCGGGGTTACTCCCAGTGACATCGATCAGACTGAAACGGTGTTCCCGCAGCGGCAATCCCGCTTGCGAGCGGGTATGGTGGAAGCACGATCCCGGTCGTGCGAGTGAAGGAGGGGCTACATGGTGCTGATGCGTCAGGAGATCGGCGACGTGCTCCGCGACTTCCGTTTGCAGAAGGGCCGCACGCTGCGCCAGGTCGCTGGAGAGGCGAGCGTAGCGCTGGGGTATCTGAGCGAGGTCGAGCGCGGGCAGAAGGAGGCGTCGAGTGAGATTCTCGCCGCGGTTGCCGACGCGCTGGACACTCCGCTCTCGGTGATCATGGGCGAGGTGAGCGAGCGTCTGGCAGTAGTCGAGGGCCTCTCGGTGCCGCTGGCCAATCGCGTTCCCGACACGATTCCTGCGGACCTGGTTTCGGACTACGCGCCCGAGTTGGTGTCGTAACCCGGTGCGACGAGCAGGCTTCCGCGCGCGCGCCGCGCGGTTCGAGCGCCCGGCCCTCGCGGTCCGGGCGCTTCGCCGTTTCGGGGCGAACGCCGAGGCGGCGCGGCCGCCGCGGAACGGGGAAGCGGCGACTCCATGCGGTTGAGCGAGTTCCGCCGCGCGTGCATCGCGGAGTTCGGCGCCGACTACGCGGGCGTGCTGTTGCGGGATCACTGGCTGGTGGCGCTCGACGGAACGGCGAACGAGGCGCTCGAGCGCGGCGTCGCGGCGCACGTGGTGTGGGATGCGCTCTGCGTCGACCTCGGCGTCCCCGAGCAGCGCCGCCACGGTCGTGGTCTGCGCGACCCTCGCGACTGATGCGCGGAATCGCGCGACACGCCAAGGGGTGTTCGAAGATGTGTTCGAAAAGTGCTACCTTCGTGCACAGGTGAGTTGATTCGCTCTTTCACCCACAGATTTGCCGTCCGGCGCGTCAGTGTCGGTGGTTTCTTCTAGGGTGTGAAGCAATCGGCCACCGCGCCTTGTCCGCCCTCACGGGTCAGGACAGTCGGTAGGCAGCAACCCGGCGGCGTGGCCGCGCACATGACGAAGGAGAGCAGGACCATGGCAGCACCCAAGGATCGCGAGAAGGCGCTCGAGGCCGCACTCGCGCAGATTGATAAGAACTTCGGCAAAGGGGCGATCATGCGTATGGGCAGCGTCGAGCGCGCTCCCGTCGAGGTGATCCCCACCGGCTCGGTGGCGCTCGACGTGGCGCTCGGCATCGGCGGCCTTCCGCGCGGTCGCATCATCGAGATCTACGGCCCCGAGTCGTCGGGCAAGACCACGCTCACGCTTCACGCGATCGCGAACGCCCAGCGCGCGGGCGGCATCGCCGCCTTCATCGACGCGGAGCACGCGCTCGATCCCGAGTACGCGAAGAAGCTGGGCGTCGATATCGACGCGCTGCTCGTCGCGCAGCCCGACACGGGAGAGCAGGCGCTCGAGATCGCCGACATGCTGATCCGTTCCGGATCGGTCGACCTGGTCGTCATCGACTCGGTGGCGGCGCTCGTGCCGAAGGCCGAGATCGACGGCGAGATGGGCGACAGCCACGTCGGCCTGCAGGCCCGGCTCATGTCGCAGGCCCTGCGCAAGATCACCGGCAGCCTCAACGCCACGAAGACCACGTGCATCTTCATCAACCAGCTGCGCGAGAAGGTCGGGGTGTTCTTCGGCAGCCCCGAGACCACCTCCGGCGGCAAGGCGCTCAAGTTCTACGCCTCGGTGCGGCTCGACATCCGCCGCATCCAGACGCTGAAGGACGGCACGGACGCGGTGGGCAACCGCACTCGCGTCAAGGTGGTCAAGAACAAGATGGCCCCGCCCTTCAAACAGGCCGAGTTCGACATCCTCTACGGAGTCGGCATCTCGCGCGAGGGCTCGCTGATCGACTACGGGGTGGAGCAGGGGCTCATCAAGAAGAGCGGCGCCTGGTTCACCTACGACGGCGATCAGCTGGGGCAGGGCATGGAGAACGCCCGCCGCTTCCTCATCCAGAACCCCGATATCGCGACGGAGATCGAGGAGAAGATCCTCACCAAGCTCGGCGTGAACGGGCGCGGCGAGGAGACGGCGCCGGAGACCGGGACGGCCGAGGCCCCGGTCGTCCCGATGAGCAGCCCGCAGCAGCGCGCGAGCGCCTAGCGCCGTGGCGGTTCGGTTTCTGCCGGCTCCCGGGGAGCGTCCCTCGGAAACGGCGTCCGATCGGGGCGACCTCGCCGAGGTCGTCGAGTTGCGTTCGCGACTGAAGCGACACGGACGGGGCGCACCGGAGGGGTCGGCGGCGGAGGGGGCGGCACCGGAGGGCTCGGCGGCGGAGGGGACGGCATCGGAGACGGAGGAGCCTCTCGCCGCAGGGGACGCCTCTGCAGCGGCGGAGGGGACGGAGGAGCGTCCGTCCGCGAGCGCGGACGGCGTTCGCCTCCTGGCCCGCCGGGCTCGGTCGAGCGGGGAGCTGCGAGACGAGCTGCTGCGTCTCGGCCACGGGGTCCACGAGGTCGAAGACGTGATCGCGGAGTTCGAGAGCGCTCGCTATCTCGACGACCTCGGTCTGGCGCGGCTGCTCACCGAGAAGCTGCGCGGCGCCAAGCGCGCGAGCCGAGCGCAGATCCGGGTCAAGCTGCGGGAGCGCAAGCTCCCCGACCCGGCGATCGAGGAGGCGCTGGGCGAGCTCGACGTCGACGAGGAGTTCGCGCTGCTGCGCGAAACCGCTCGGGCACGCGCCGCCAAGCTCGAGGGCCTCGATCCTCAGGTCGCGGAGCGCCGGCTGCTCGGCTTCCTCGCCCGACGCGGCTGGTCCGGCGAGCCCGCGATGCGTGCGGCCCGTGAGGCGCTCGACGCTGCCTCGCGTCCCCGCTCCGGCGTCCGCTTCCAGTGAGCTCCGGCGGTACGCCGGTAAACTGGTGCCCATGAGTCTCGCAACAGCCGGCCCCACCGTGATCGCGCCGTCACCCGCAGCTCTCCGGCCCGACGGGAGTCCCCGCAGCTACACGGTGCGCACCCTGGGGTGCCAGATGAACGTGCATGACTCCGAGCGCATGTCCGGCTCCCTCGAGGCGGCCGGATACGTCTCTGCCGACGATCCCGAGTTCGCCGACGTGGTGGTCATCAACACGTGCGCCGTGCGGGAGAACGCCGCCAACCGGCTCTACGGCAATCTCGGCCATCTGGCGGGAGTCAAGCGCGAGCGCGAGGGCATGCAGATCGCGGTCGGCGGCTGCCTCGCGCAGAAGGATCAGGGCGTCATCGTGGAGAAGGCCCCGTGGGTCGACGTGGTCTTCGGCACGCACAACATGGGCTCGCTGCCGCAGCTGCTCGAACGAGCCAGGCACAATGCGGAGGCGCAGGTCGAGATCCTCGAGGCGCTCGAGGTGTTCCCGTCGACGCTGCCCACGAAGCGCGACTCCGCGTCGAGCGGCTGGGTGTCGATCTCGGTCGGCTGCAACAACACCTGCACCTTCTGCATCGTGCCCTCGCTGCGCGGCAAGGAGAAGGATCGCCGCCCGGGCGACATCCTGGCAGAGGTTCAGGCGCTCGTGGACGACGGGGCCATCGAGGTCACGCTCCTGGGGCAGAACGTCAACACCTACGGGGTCGAGTTCGGCGACCGCCAGGCCTTCGGCAAGCTGCTGCGCGCCATGGGCGGGATCGAGGGGCTCGAGCGCGTGCGCTTCACGAGCCCCCACCCCGCAGCGTTCACCGACGACGTGATCGCGGCGATGGCCGAGACCCCCAACGCGATGCCGCAGCTGCACATGCCGCTCCAGTCGGGCTCGGACTCGATCCTCAGGGCCATGCGCCGCTCCTACCGGTCGAAGAGATTCCTGGGCATCCTCGACGCCGTGCGGGAGCGCATCCCGCACGCCGCCATCACGACCGACATCATCGTCGGCTTCCCGGGCGAGACCGACGAGGACTTCGAGGACACGCTGCGCGTGGTCGAGCAGTCGCGCTTCTCGAGCGCCTTCACCTTCCAGTACTCGATCCGGCCGGGCACGCCCGCCGCGACCATGGAGCATCAGGTCCCCAAGCAGGTCGTGCAGGAGCGCTACGAGCGGCTCATGGATCTGCAGGAGCGCATCTCGCTCGAGGAGAACCGGGCGCAGATCGGCCGCACCGTCGAGGTGCTCGTGTCGGCGGGCGAGGGCAAGAAGGACGCCGAGACCCGACGGCTCTCGGGCCGGGCCGAGGACAACCGCCTGGTGCACTTCGCGGTGCCTCGGGGAGCCGAGGAGCCGCGGCCCGGCGACGTGGTGACCGTACCGGTGACGGCCGCCGCCCCGCACTTCCTCATCGCCGATGCCGACGCCCCGACCGCCGCAGCCGGAGGAGGCGACGGAAGGGGCGGTTACGCCGTGCGGCGCACGCGCGCCGGCGATGCGTGGGATCGGCGCCGGGCCGACAGCTGCGGCGTGCCCGCGCCGCCGACCGGCGAAGCTCCGCTGGCGGTGAGCCTGGGGCTGCCGACCATTCGCACCCGTGACTGAGACCGGGTCGCGGCCCCGCCTCTGGGCGATCGTCGGCGCGACCGGCACCGGCAAGTCGGCGCTCTCACTCGCTCTCGCCCAGCGCCTCGCCGCGACCGGTCGCCCCGCCGAGATCGTCAACGCCGACGCGATGCAGCTCTACCGCGGCATGGACATCGGTACGGCCAAGCTCTCCGTCGCGCAGCGGCGGGGGATCCCGCACCACCTCTTCGACGTGCTCGAGCCGAGCGAGGAGGCGGCCGTCGCCCGGTACCAGCCCGCGGCTCGCTCCGTCATCGAGCAGATCCGCGCGCGCGGCGCCGATGCGATCCTGGTAGGAGGGTCGGGTCTCTACGTGTCGAGTGTCGTCTTCGATTTCGCGTTCCCGCCTCGGGACGACGCGCTGCGCGCGCGGCTCGAAGCAGAACTCGACGAGAGCGGCGTCGATCCGCTGCTCGCGCGGCTCAGGGAGCTCGCCCCCGCAACGGCCGCGGCCGTCGACGCCCGCAATCCGCGCCGCGTCGTGCGCGCCCTCGAGGTCGCCATGATCGGCGGTGACGCGCGCGTGACCCTGCCCGAGAAGCCCGCCCTGTGGTGCGCCGAGACCGCCGTTGTCGGACTGCACTGCGAGCGCTCGACCCTCGTCGAGCGCCTCGACGGACGCGTCGAGCAGATGTGGGCGGACGGGCTGCTCGACGAGGTGCGCGGGCTGATCCCGAACGGCCTCGAGAGCGGGAAGACCGCGAGCCGCGCCATCGGTTATGCGCAGGCGCTCGCCGAGCTGCGCGGCGACGCGACCCGCGCCGATGCGATCGCCGAGACGCAGGCGCTCACCCGGCGCTACGCGCGCCGACAGGTGAGCTGGTTCAAGCGCTACCCGGGCATCACCTGGATCGGCGGGCAGGATCTGCACAGGCTGGACCTCGGCTGAGCGCCGGGGGCCGCGCCACCCGTCGAATCCCGAACGGCAGCCCGTGGCCCATAGGCTGGAGTCATGATTCAGCCGGACGTACGAACCGTGGAACTGGACCGGATCTCCCGCGAGCGGCTCCGATCGGCAGGCCTCGACTACCGTCGGGTCGACCCGTCCGACGAGGCGGGGTTCGACGGCTTCATCCGGGCGGTCGCTCGAGGCTTCATCGAGGATGAGCCCGCCGAGAGGGTGGTCGCGGGCTCCCGGCCCGGTCAAGTGGGGCGCCGCATGATCGGCGTCTACGACGAGACGAGTCCGCAGGCCGAGCTGCCGGTGGCCACGGTCGGCTCCTGGATCGCGCCCCTGACCGTTCCGGGCGGCGAGCTGCCCATGTGGGCGGTCAGCGAGGTCACGGTGGCGCCGACGCATCGCCGCCGGGGGATCGCTCGCGCCATGCTCGAGGGGGAACTGCGGGCCGCGGCCTCGGCCGGTGTTCCCATGGCCGGGCTCACGGCGTCGGAGGCGACCATCTACGGGCGCTACGGTTTCGGGCCTGCCACCTGGCACGCCCGCTGGACCGTCGACACCCGCAGGGCGGGGTGGGCGGGTGCCGAGCCGAGCGGCTCGCTGCAGTACCTCGACCGGGAGGCCACCGCCGAGGCGCTCGGGCGGCTTCACGAGCGCACGCGCCACGCGCGCATCGGTGAGATCGCGGGCTGGCCGGTCCGCTGGCGGCAGCTCTCGGGGGCGAAGCCGGGGGAGCCGCACGGGGAAGGCGTTCGCGGGGTGCGCTACCTCGATGCCGCCGGTGAGATGCGCGGGGCGATGGTCTTCCGCATCGCGGGGTCCGAGGCCGACTGGGCGCGTTCGCGCCTCGAGATCCGCCACCTGATCGGCGAGACGGCCGAGGCGCGCGCGGCGCTGTGGCGGTTCGCGCTGCAGCACGATCTCGTCGGCACCGTCGCAGCCGGATCCCGACCGGTCGACGAGCCGCTGCCGTGGCTGCTCGCGGATGCGCGGGCCGCGACCCGGACGGTCGAGGATCACGGCTGGCTGCGCATCCTCGACCTGCCGGCCGTGCTCGCGGTTCGCCGGCTCGCGGCGCCGCTCGATATCGTGCTGCGGGTCGCGGACCCGCTCGGCTTCGCCGACGGAGCGTGGCGGGTGGAGAGCGCGGCCGACGGCACCTGCCGCGCTGTCTCCGCCGGGGGCGCCCCCGGCACCCCCGGTACCACCGGCGCCGAGGCCGACATCGAGATCGGAGTGGCCGAGCTGTCGTCGCTCTACCTCGGCGGCGTCGCGGCTCGCTCGCTCGCGGAGGCCGGGCGGCTGCGGGGCGACGCCTGCGCCGTCGCGCAGCTCGACGCGGCGCTGCGGATCGATGAGGAGCCCTTCCTCAGCATCATGTACTGAGCGCGGGACCGGGGCCGGCCGCCGCTTGCCGTCCCGTAAACTGGAGCAATGACCACGCTCTCATTCGCCAAGGGCCAGGGCACGGGCAACGACTTCGTGCTCTTCACCGACTCGGAGGGCGAGCGCCCGCTCACCCCCGAGCAGATCAGGTTCCTCTGCGACCGCCGCTTCGGGGTCGGCGCGAACGGCGTCATCCGGGCGGTGCGCTCGCGGGCGATCCCGGAGGGGGCCGCGATCCTCGACGTCGAGCCCGAGGCGGAGTGGTTCATGGACTACTGGAACGCCGACGGCACTCCCGCCGAGATGTGCGGCAACGGGATCCGCGTCTACGCGCACTATCTGATCGCCGAGGGGCTCGTCGCGCCCGAGCGCCGCGACACCCTGCCCATCGGCACCCGCGCCGGGGTGAAGGACGTGCTCGCGGGCGTCTCGGGCTACACGGTGGACCTGGGGCGCTGGCGGCTCGCCGAGGAACGGCTGGTCTCGGCTCACGGGCTCGAGGTGGCTCGCCCCGGCCTGGGTCTCGATCTCGGCAACCCGCACGTCGTCACCGCGCTCGCGCACGTGGGCGAGCTCGAGGGCCTCGACCTCACGCGGGCGCCCTCGCTCGATCCCGCGCCCGCCGGGGGCGCCAATGTGGAGTTCGTGGTCCCCGAGGATCCGCTGGTGCAGGACGGCATCGCCTGCATTCGCATGCGCGTGCACGAGCGCGGGGTGGGGGAGACGCTCTCCTGCGGCACGGGCACGGCCGCGGCGGCGCTCGCCTTCCGGTACTGGGGCGGCGAGGGCATGCCCAACCACTGGCGCGTCGACGTCCCGGGCGGGCGCCTGGCGGTGCGCATGTTCGCCACGGAGGAGGGCGAGCACGTCTCGCTCAGCGGCCCCGCCGAGCTCGTCTACCGCGGGGAGATCGAGCTGCCGTAGCGGGCGGCCCCGGTGCGCGCTGGCGCAGAGGCTTGCCTTCCGGTCGTCCTGCGTCAGGCGAGTCGCGGGATTCACGCGTCTGGATCCTGCGACTGCGCGCAGGATGACGGGTGACAGGGCGAGCGTGCGGTTCCGGTCGTTCTGCGCGCGGGATGACGAGGGATGCCCGCGGTCGAGGGCTACGCGCGGTCCACGAGGGTGAGGGGCACCCGGCCCCGGTTTCGACCGTGCTCGTCCAGCAGCACGCCCACCCGCTTCACCGTGGAGAGCTCGATGTGGCGTCCGACGACTCGAGTTCCCGGAGCGAGGCCGGTGACCGTGATCTCGCAGGCGTGGAGCTCGGCGAAGGTCTGCAGCCAGAGCGTGACGAGCAGATTCGCCTGCCCCACCACTTCGGCGCAGACGCGGCAGTCGAGCCGCCCGCTGAACCAGCGCCCCACGGATTCGAGGTGTGCCGCGGGAACGTCGAGCAGGAGCGTGATGCCGCGTCGCCCCTGCTTCAGCGGAGCGGCCGCGTCGCAGCGGAGGGAGAACGCTCCCGCCGCCAGCAGGCTCTCCACTCGACGTCGGGCGGTGGCCGGCGCGACGCCGCACCGCTCCCCGAGCTCGGTCCAGCTCATCCGCCCGTCGACGCCGAGTGCGTCGATGAGCCCGGCATCGATCGAGTCGCGCACGGGTGACGCGGCTCGGCCGCCGACCCCCTCGCCGATCTGCCGGGCCTTCCCCCGTTCGATCGCCCCGGCGCGCCACCGGGTGGCGTCTCGGTGCAGTCGAGTCGCCACCATCGCTTCGCGCTGAATGACCTCCTCGGCGATGTCTCCGCCGCGGGAGAGCAGCCCGGTCAGGTCGGCGGCGGTCGGGGTGAGGCAGTCCACGAGCAGATCGTGCGTGCCGGCGATCTGCGAGATGGTGCCGAACATCGGCTCCGCTCTCAGGCCCTCGAGCACTGCGGGGATGCGGCCGGGCTTCACGCTGAGCAGCACGAAGGCCGTGGAACCGCTGTCGAGGTGATGCGCTCCAGGGGCCGTCGTCACCCACGCGAGCCCCGCCTGAACGAGCGCCTGCCAGCGTCGCGAGAGCGTGGAGGGGGCCACGTCGAGCACCTCGCCGAGCCGGTACCAGCTCGCGCGAGGGTCGATCTGCAGCGCGTTGATGAGCTCCAGATCGGATTCGGAGAGGTTGGCAGAATCGTGCAGAATCTGCTCGTTGACTTCTGATTCGTGCATTCTAGAAGAATATCCTGCGGTCGTTCATACGCTGATGCTGCTTCGCACGATGTGCGTTGAGCCGCAGAGCCGCGGCTACACCCCGTTCAAGGACTCTTATGACCGCACAGACCTCCCAGCTACGATCCGATTCACGGGTGCCTTCGATCGTGTTGATCATCCTCGCCATGGGCGTCGTCGAGATGCTCAGCGGCGTGACGCAGGGCTACCTCCCGCCGTTGCTGCCGGCGCTGGGGCCGGTGATCGGGATCGACGACCCCGGCATCAACGGCCTCTTCCTGATCTCCAACGTGTCGTTCGCGGTGATGACGCCGATCGTGTCTCGGCTCGGAGACAGCTACGGCTATCGCCTGGTGCTGCGCTGGTCGACCGTCGCGGTCTCCATCGGCGCGCTCGCGATGGCCGTGGCGCCCTCGCTGATCACCATCACCATCGGGATCGTTCTGCTCACCTGCGTGGTGGGCTTCATCCCGCTGATGATGGGGATCCTCCGCACGACCAGTCCCGCGCACACCCGGAACGGCGTCAGCGTGATGATCGGCGTGCTCATGATCACCGTCGGGTTCGGTGGTCTCATCGCCGGCCTCGTCGGAGCAGAGGACCCGCAACGCGGCCTCTGGATCGCCGTGCCGATCGCCGTGCTCTCCCTGGCGGCCACCTTCGTGCTCCCCGACGCCGGCACGCCGACCCGTCAGCCGCTAGCGGTGCTCCCGCTCGCCACCTGCTCGCTCGGGTTGATCGGTTTCGTCGTGGCCCTGGCGATGGGGCCCGAGTGGGGCTGGTTCGACGTGCGCACGCTGGGATCCGGCATCCTGGGCGTCGCGCTGCTGACGATCTGGGTCTGGATCGACAGCCGCAAGACCGCCAAGCGCCGCACCTTCCTGGACCTCTCGATGCTCCGGATCCCTCAGATCCGCTCCATCACGGTTTCGACCTTCTTCTTCGGCTTCGCGACGATCAGCTACTTCGGCACGAACGGCATCTTCCTCCACGCGGACCCCCAGGAGGTCGGCTACGGCTTCGGCCTCTCGCCGTTCGGGGTGGCCACGGTGCTCGCGCTCACCTCGATCGCCTCGCTGCTCTCCTCCCTCGTCACGGTCAGGATGATGTCCGTCATCGGGGAGAACATCACCATGCTGGTCGCGGGCGTGATCCTCGCCGCGGGGTTCTCAACGATCCTGTTCGGACACCGCAGCTTCGTGCTCTACTGCCTCGGCTTCACCCTGTTCAACGTGTCGCTCGGCATGTACCAGGCCGCGACCAGAGCCCTCTCGGTCGAGGGGGTGCCGATCCACCAGACGTCATCGGCCGCGGGTCTCAACGAGCTCGCGCTTTCCGTGGGCATCGCGGTCGGCGCGGCGATGATCCGCATGATCTCGGCCGCGTCGGTCACCGAAGCGGGCAAGATCTCCGAGGGCGGCCTCTGGGCCATCTGGGTGGTGCTCGCCGTGGCCGCGCTCTGCGCCGGGATCGCCGGCTTCAGCTACCGTCGCCCGCAGTACCGGGTCAGCGCCACCGGAACCATCGGGGTGACGGAGTGAAGCCGGGCTCGCGCGGTGAACTGAGGGCCCGGATCGCGGCCACCGTCGAGGCGCGCGCCCCGCAGCTGATCCGGCTCAGCCATGAACTGCACGGCGATCCCGAACTCGGCGGCGAGGAGCACCGTGCGAAGCACCGCATCGCGCAGCAGCTCGCCGACGCGGGTTTCGTCTGCGACGAACGGCAGCCGTCGGCGCCGACAGCGCTTGCGGTGCGGCGCGGAAACGGCGCTCTCACCGTCGTGTGCTGCATCGAGGTCGACGCGCTTCCCGATATCGGCCACGCCTGCGGACACAACGTCAACGCCGCGGCCGCGCTGGGCGCGGCGCTCGCACTGGCCGACATCGCCGAGGAAGCCGACCTGACCGTATCGGCGCTCGTGACCCCGGCTGAAGAGACGAGCGGCGGCAAGATCGATCTCATCCGCGAGGGATTCCTCGACGGCGCGCATATCGCGCTCATGGCGCATGCGTCGGGATCGGACTCCGTGGGGAACTCGTCCCTGGCGATGACGATGTGGTCGTTCGAGTACACCGGTCGCGCCGCCCACTGCGCCGCGGCCCCGTCGGAGGGCGTCAACGCGCTCGACGCGGCGGTCATCGCGCAGACCTCGATCGCGCTGGCGCGGCAGCAGCTGCCGAGCGGTTCGATCGTCTCGGTCGTGATCGATGAGGGCGGATCCGCCGTGAACGTGATCCCCGAGCGCACACGCGGGCGCGTCGAGATGCGGGCCCCGACCCGCGAGGCGCTGGAGACGATCACGGCGCGGATCCGGAAGTGCCTGCAGGCCGGCGCTCTCGCGACCGACTGCGCGCTCGACATCGCCGAGCCGGGGAACAGCTTCTCCCAGCTCGAACAGGACGAGGCGCTGTGCCTCGCGTATCAGGAGGCGATGGTGGATCGGGGCAGAACCGTGGCCTTCAGCCGTCAGGCGGTCGCCTCGACGGATTTCGGCAACGTCTCTCTGATCGTGCCGAGTCTGCACCCGATGATCGGATACGAGGTGGGCGGGGCCGCTCACCACACCGCGGAGTTCGCCGCCCACGGCAGCTCGGAGTCGGCGGATCGAGCGGTGCAGGATGCGGCGTACGGTCTGGCCGTGGCCGCGCTCTCCGTGGCCTCCGACCCGGTCGAGCGAGAGCGACTGCTCCGATAACCGGCGCCGGGCGCCCGTCCCGCCGGGGCGCCCTCAGCGCTGCGCGCGGATCACGTGGAAGCCCTTGTCCCGGGCGGCGCGATCCACCGTCAGCTCCGGGAACTCCGCGCCGATCCAGCGCTGCAGCGAGTCGGCGCCGAGATGCTTAGCCACGACGAGGTGAGCCGCCCCGCCGTCGACGAGCCGGGGCAGCCATCGGCGCAGGATCCCGTGCAGCACCTCCTTGCCCACCCGGATCGGGGGATTCGAGCGGATGCCCGCGAACCGGAGCTCGTCCGGGACCTCCTCCGGCGCGCGGACGAGCACGTTCGCGAGGCCGAGGCGCGCCGCGTTCTCCCGGGTGAGCTCTCTGGAGCGCTCGTTGACGTCGATGGCCCAGACCTCCCGTCCGGGGGTCTCGAGGGCCGCGGAGAGCGCGATCGGCCCCCAGCCGCAGCCGATGTCGAGGATCGGGCCCGATCCCTCGCCGGCCGGCCCCGACTCGCGCTCGAGCGCGCGCAGCAGCACGGCCGTGCCGCGGTCCAGGTGCTCCGGGCTGAAGACTCCGCCCGCGGTCGTCACGGTGCGGGGCGCGCCCGCCAGCACCACCTCGATCTCGCGGGGCCGGTACTCGCCCGAGGGCGTCTCCGAGAAGTAGTGCTGCGTCACCCCTCCAGTATTCCAGTTGACGCCGCGCCGGGTGCGCCGGGTGCACCGGGGATCCGGGTGGCCGATCCCGCTCTCGGCGAACGGCCGACACGCCCGGGATGATCCGGCGTACACTGGAGGCCAGATGACGAAATCCTTCTCAGACGATTCAGACCTCACGTTCGACGCCGACGAGTTCGACGCCGAATCCGTCGGCACCGGCGAGGAGGACGGCGGCACCTTCTCGGACCCGCTCGACCGGGTGCTCGCGCGCGCCGCGGGATTCGGATCCGCGACGGTGATCCGGGACCGCGGCACCGACCTGCTCGCGACCGGCGCTCAGGCGCTCGGCGACGAGGCGCACGACCGGCTCGCGGAGGATCTCGAGGCGATCCGCATGGAGCGCGAGGACCGCGCCTCGCTGGGGCGCGTCGCGGGGCTCTCGACCGAGCTCGAGGACGTGACGGAGGTCGAGTACCGGCAGCTGCGCCTCGAGAACGTCGTGCTCATCGGGGTCTACTCGCACGGACCGCTCGAGGACGCCGAGAACTCCCTGCGCGAACTCGCCGCGCTCGCCGAGACCGCCGGCGCACGCGTGCTCGACGGCCTCCTGCAGCGCCGCGGCACCCCCGATCCCAGCACCTACCTCGGCAAGGGCAAGGCGCAGGAGCTCGCGGAGCTCGTGGCCGCGCTCGGGGCCGACACGGTCGTCGCCGATACGGAGCTCGCGCCGTCCCAGCGCCGCGCGCTCGAGGACGTGGTGAAGGTCAAGGTGATCGACCGCACGGCCGTGATCCTCGACATCTTCAGCCAGCACGCCAAGAGCCGCGAGGGCAAGGCCCAGGTCGAGCTCGCGCAGCTCGAGTACCTGCTGCCGCGCCTGCGCGGCTGGGGCGAGTCGATGTCGCGCCAGGCCGGCGGCCAGGTCGGCTCGGGCGGCGCGGGCATGGGATCCCGCGGCCCCGGCGAGACCAAGATCGAACTGGACCGCCGCCGCATCCACAGCCGCATGTCGAAGCTGCGCGGGCAGATCGCCGGATTCGCCCCGGCTCGCGACGCCAAGCGCGCGGGCCGCAAGCGCGGGGAGGTGCCGTCGGTCGCGATCGCGGGATACACGAACGCGGGGAAGTCGTCGCTGCTGAACCGCCTGACCGGCACGCAGGAGCTGGTGCAGAATCAGCTCTTCGCCACGCTCGACACGGCCGTGCGCCAGGCCGAGACGGCCGACGGGCGCCGCTTCACCTACGCGGACACGGTCGGTTTCGTGCGCAATCTGCCGCACCAGCTCGTCGAGGCGTTCCGCTCCACCTTCGAGGAGGTGGGCGAAGCCGACGTGATCCTGCACGTGGTCGACGGATCCCACCCCGATCCCGAGGCGCAGCTGCGCACCGTGCGCGACGTGATAGCCGAGGTCGGCGCGCAGGGCATCCCGGAGCTCGTGGCCTTCAACAAGTCCGATCTGCTCGACGACTCGCAGCGCCTGGTGCTGCACGGGCTGGTGCCGGGCGCCGTGTTCGTCTCGGCGCGCACCGGCGAGGGGGTCGAGGAGCTGCGGCGGCGCATCGACGCGGCGCTGCCGGTTCCGGATCGCGAGGTCACCGCCGTGATCCCTTACGACCGCGGCGAGCTGGTGTCCGAGATGCACGAGCGCAACCGCGTGCTGTCGACGGAGTACGTCGAGGCGGGTACGCGCGTACGCGCGTACGTGACCGCGGAGATGCTCGCGAAGCTCGAGCCGTACGTGGCGTAGCCTCGCGCGCGGGCCGCGGCGTGCCGCGCGACCCGCGTCACACCGCCTGCGGGAACGACGCCGCGGTGCGCTCGGCGAGGTGCGCGAGGTGCTGCGGCACCTCGCGACCCAGCTTCGCCATGGTCTCGCCCCACAGCCGTCCGGCGCGGTAGGAGGAGCGGACGAGCGGCCCGGCGAGCACCCCCGCGAACCCCATGGCGCCGGCCTCGGCCTTCAGCTCGACGAACTCCTCGGGCCGCAGCCACCGGTCGACGGGGTGGTGGAGCTTCGAGGGGCGCAGGTACTGCGTGAGCGTGAGGATGTGGCAGCCCGCGTCGCGCAGATCCCGCATGGCGCCCGTGATCTCCTCGCGGGTCTCGCCCATCCCGAGGATCAGGTTGGACTTCGTGACCATGCCCGCCGCGACCGCCTGCGAGAGCACGCCGAGCGAGCGGTCGTAGCGGAAGCCGGGGCGGATCCGCCTGAAGATGCGGGGCACCGTCTCGAGGTTGTGGGCGAACACCTCGGGAGCGGCTTCGAAGACCCGCGCCAGATCCTCCGGACGGCCTCCGAGGTCGTCGGCGAGCACCTCGACGCCGGATCCGGGGTTGAGCTCGTGGATCTGGCGGATCGTCTCGGCGTACAGCCAGGCCCCGGTGTCGGGGAGGTCGTCGCGGGTGACGCCGGTGATGGTCGCATAGCGCAGGTTCATGGTGCGCACCGACTCCGCGACGCGGCGCGGTTCGTCGAGGTCGAGGGGCAGCGGCTTGCCCGAGGTGATCATGCAGAAGTCGCAGCGCCGGGTGCAGATGGAGCCGCCGATGAGGAACGTGGCCTCGCGATCCTCCCAGCACTCGTAGATGTTGGGGCAGCCGGCCTCCTGGCACACCGTGTGCAGCCCCTCGCGCTCCACCAGGCCGCGCAGCTCGGTGTATTCGGGGCCCGTCCGGGCCCGCGTCTTGATCCACTCGGGCTTGCGCTCGATCGGCACCTGCGCGTTGCGCGCCTCGATGCGCAGCAGCGGGCGGCCGTCGGGCCCGGCGGGGCGGGGCGGGGCGGGGCGCCCGGCCGCATCGGATCCCGCCTGCCGGGCCTCGAGCGCCTCGGACAGCGGCGTGCCGATGTTCCTCGCGCTCACGCGACGACCTCCTCGAGCGCGGCCAGGAGGCGGGGGAGCAGCACAGGGACCACGTCTGACGGGGTGACCGCCGTGCCGGCGAGGGTGCTGAGCGACGCGACGCCGGCGTCGGCGATGCCGCAGGGAACGAAGCGGGCGAAGGGCTCGAGTGAGTTGCTGCAGTTGAGCGCGAAGCCGTGGGTCATGAGCCGGTCCTTGGCGTGCAGCCCGATCTGCGCGTATTTCTCGTCGCCGGACGCGCCTCGCGCCCAGACGCCCGTGCGGCCCTCGACCCGGTATCCGCAGACGCCGAACTCGGAGGAGACGTCGATCAGCACACCCTCGAGGCGGCGGACGAAGTCGACGACTCCCACGCCGGGACGAAGCACGACGACGGGGTAGCCCACGAGCTGGCCCGGACCGTGCCAGGTGACGCGGCCCCCGCGGTCGACGGCGACCACCGGGCTGCCGTCGGTCGGATACTCGTCGGGCGTTGCGCGCCGCCCCGCCGTGTAGACGGGCTCGTGCTCCAGGAGCAGCACGGTGCCGCGGGCTTCCGAGGGGCGTTCGGGATCGCGCGCCCGGGCGCGCCGGGCCGCCTCGCGCTGCAGTCGCAGGCCCTCGTCGTAGGGGACGAAGCCGGGGTCGAGGCCCGCGATCGAGATCTCGACCCGCGGTGGCGCGGTCGGCGGGGACGACGGAGGCTGCGGTGCGGTGCGGGCGGTCTGGAAAGTCACCTCATCAGAATAGTTGTACTCGGATCAAGAAATCCAGTCGGCCGGTGCGCGCCCCGGACGAGGCCGTCCCCGCGACATATGCTGCAACATCCCGCGCCGGTGCCGGGCGGAGCGTGTAGCTTGGTCCCCGTTCCGCTGCGCCCGCCCCTGCTCGGGCGCGATCCCAGTTCCCGACGCGAAGGACCCGCATGCCCGCAACGACGCCCCTGCCCAACGCCACGATCCTCGGCTACCCTCGCCTCGGTCGCCGCCGCGAACTCAAGCGCGCCGTCGAGTCGTTCTGGAGGGGCGGCACGGGCGAGGCCGAACTGGCCGAGGCGGCCCGGGAGCTGCGAGCCGCCACCCGCGCGCGACTGGTCGAGCTCGGCCTGCCGGCCCGCGGCGGCGCCGTGCCCGAGAGCTTCAGCTTCTACGACCAGCTGCTCGACGCCACGCTGGCGCTCGGCGCGATCCCGGCCCGCTTCTCCGACGTGGAGGGCGGCGACCTCGCCGTCTACTTCGCGCTGGCCCGCGGCGACAAGGACCACCAGCCGCTCGAGATGACCAAGTGGTTCGACACGAACTACCACTACAGCGTGCCCGAGATCGACGAGCGCACGGCGTTCGCCGCGAACGCCGCCGCCCTCGTGGCGCCGATCGCCGAGGCCCGGGCGCAGGGCATCCAGTCCCGCCCGGTGCTCGTGGGTCCCATCACCTACCTGCTGCTGGCCAAGGCGTCCGACGAGGCGGGCGAGGGCTTCAGCCCGATCGACCGCCTCGACGACGCGCTCGCGGCCTACGCCTCTGTGCTCGAGTCGGTCGCCGAGGCCGGGGCCGACTGGGTGCAGCTCGACGAGCCGGCACTCGTCTCCGACTCGCTGCCGGTCCCGCGCGAGGAGACGCTCGCGCTCGTGGAGCGGGCCTACCGCGTGCTCGGCGCCGCCGGCAATCGGCCGTCGATCCTGCTCACCGCCCCGTACGGCGACTCCTCACGGGCGCTGACCCGCCTCGCCGCGCTTCCGGTCGAGGCGGTGCAGGCCGATCTCGTGCGCGGAGCGCTGCCGCAGGAGGAGCTCGCCTCGGGCGAGCTCGCGCGGGCCTTCGACGGCAAGCAGCTCGTCGCCGGCGTCGTCGACGGGCGCAACATCTGGCGCACCGATCTGCGCGCCGCCTTCGGGCTCGCCGCGCGGCTGCAGGACGCCGGCATCGACACGGTGATCGGCACCTCGAACAACCTGCAGCACGTGCCGCACGACGTGAACGACGAGTCGAAGCTCGACCCGCGCCTGAAGTCGTGGCTCGCCTTCGCCGATCAGAAGGTGGAGCAGGTGGCGATCCTGGCACGCGGACTCGCGGAGGGCGGCGCCGCCGACGGTGCGGCTGCGATCGAGGCCGAGCTGGCCGAGGTCGATCGGGTGCTGGCGGATCGCGCGGCAGCGCCCGGCGTGCGCGTCGACGGCGTGCGCAGCCGCGTCGCGGGCGTGACCGACGCCGACCGTCGCCGCGCCCCGGAGCAGCAGCGCCGCGAGGCCCAGCGCGCGCTCGGCATCCCGCAGCTGGCGACCACGACCATCGGATCCTTCCCGCAGACCTCCGAGATCCGCGGGGCGCGCGCCGCGTTCGCCCGCGGCGAGATCGACCAGCTGGCGTACGACGGCTTTCTGCGCGGGGAGATCGAGCGCGTCATCCGCCTGCAGGAGCAGATCGGGCTCGACGTGCTCGTGCACGGGGAGGCGGAGCGCAACGACATGGTGCAGTACTTCGCCGAGCACCTCGACGGCTTCGCGGTGACCGAGCACGGCTGGGTGCAGTCCTACGGCACTCGCGCGACCCGCCCGTCGATCCTGTGGGGCGACGTCTCGCGGCCCGCCCCCATCACCGTCGAGTGGTCCTCGTACGCCCAGTCGCTCAGCGAGAAGCCCGTCAAGGGCATGCTCACCGGGCCGGTCACGATTCTCGCCTGGTCGTTCGTGCGCGACGATCAGCCCCTCTCCGACACGGCCTCGCAGGTGGCACTCGCCCTGCGCGACGAGATCGGCGACCTCGTCGAGGCGGGCATCAGGATCGTGCAGGTCGACGAGCCGGCGCTGCGCGAGCTGCTGCCGCTCGACGCCGACCGCCAGGCGCCGTACCTCGACTGGTCGGTCGGCTCCTTCCGCCTCGCGACCTCGGGGGCCGCCCCCGAGGTGCAGATCCACACCCATCTCTGCTACTCGGAGTTCGGCGAGATCATCGACGCGGTCGACGGGCTCGACGCCGACGTCACGAGCATCGAGGCGGCGCGCAGCCGCATGGACGTGGTGGAGCCGCTCGGCGCGCACGGCTACTCGCGCGGGATCGGGCCGGGCGTCTACGACATCCACTCGCCCCGCGTGCCGAGCGTCGAGGAGCAGACCGAGCTCATCGGGATCGCGGCCTCCCGCATCCCGGGCGAGCAGCTGTGGGTCAACCCCGACTGCGGCCTCAAGACCCGCGGCTACGAGGAGACCGTGGCGAGCCTCACGAACCTCGTGCGGGCGGCGCGGGCCGTCCGCGAGGCCCGGCTGAGCGGCGCGGGGGTGGCGTGACCCTCCCGGGCTGCGGCGAGGCGAGCGGCGCGGCGCCGGGGGACGACCCCGGGGCCGCCGACCCCTGGCCCGCCGGCGGGCTCCCCACCGAGTCCGTCGGCTCTCTGCCGCGGCCCGCCCGCCTGCAGCGGGCGGTGCTCGACGCCGAGACCGGCCTCATCGCCCGGGCCGAGCTGCGGGCGGAGCAGGATCGCGCGGTGCGCGACACCCTCGAGCGGCTGACTGCGACCGGATCGCCGATCGTCGGCGACGGCGAGCAACGCCGGCAGAGCTTTGCGAGCTACCCGCTCGGCACCGAGGACGTGGAGGAGGGGCCGGTGTTCGCGGTGTTCGCCGACGGGCACCACCGGGTCATCCCGAGCCTCGCGCGGGCGCCCTTCGCCTTCCGCTCCTGGGCGGCGGACGACGTCGCGGCGGCGCGCGAGCTCACCGATCTCCCGCTGAAGCAGGCGGTCATCTCCCCGTCGATGCTCTCGCTCACGGTGCCCGCCGAGGGCCTCGCCGGGTATGCCCGCGAGGAGTTCCTCGACGACGTCGTGGCGGGCTGCGCCGAGGACATCCGTCGGTGCTTCGCAGCCGGCGCCTCGCGCGTCACGATCGACTTCACCGAGGGGCGGCTCGCGCTGCGCCGCGACGTGCGCGCCCCGTGGGCCGGTCCCGAGGCGCTCGGCGGATTCATCGAGCTCATCAACCGGGTGCTCGACCTGCTGCCCGACGCCGAGCGCGCCGCGGTCGGCGTGCACACCTGCCCCGGAAACGACAACGACTCGGCGCACAGCGCCGACGTCGACTACGCAGCGTTGATTCCCGAGCTCTTCCAGATCGAGGCGGGGTACTTCCTGGTGCAGGCGGCGAGCGAGGGCGACCCGGATCGGGTGGCCCGTCTCGTCGGGCGGCAGCTGCGCCACCGCTCACGAACGTCCGCCGCTGCGCCGCGCGTGCTGCTCGGCGTGACGAGCCCCGTGAACCCCAGGCTCGAGACCGCGGAGGAGATCCGGGAGCAGCTCGTGCGGGCGGCCCGGTTCGTTCCGGCGGAGCTGCTGGGTTCCACCGACGACTGCGGCTTCTCGCCGTACCTCATCGATGAGAAGCCCCGGCACGGATCCCCCGATTTCGCTCGCGAGGTCGCATTCGCGAAGATCGCGGCGCGGGTGAGGGGCACCGTGCTCGCGAGCGAGGAGCTGAGCGGGGGCGCTCCGGCGGAGCCGGTCTCCCACGCAGGACACGGCGCCGCCCGGGGGGCTTCCCGGCGTGAGCCCGCCCCGCGAGACGGGGGCCCGTCGTGAGCGCCGTGCTGCTGACGGGGAGCACCCCGACCCGGGCGAGGTTCTCCTTCGAGGTCTTCCCCGCCCGCAGCGGCGCCGCCGCGCTCGCGCTGGGGCACGCGGTGCAGCACCTCTCCGCGGCCGGCCCCGATTTCATCTCGGTGACCTACGGAGCCAACGGTTCGAATCGGGACGCCTCGCTCGACCTGCTCAGGTACCTGCGCGACCACACCGACGCGCTGCCGCTCGCGCACCTCACCACGGTGGGCGAGAGCCGCGAGGCGCTGCGCGAGACCATCCACCGCGTCATGGACGCCGGCGTGCACGACTTCCTCGCGCTGCGGGGGGACCCGCCTCGCGGGCTGAGCGAGGACGACCCGCGCGTCGCCGGCTCGCTCAGCTCGCTCGAACTCGCCGAACTGATCGCCGAGGCCCGCGCCGAACGGCCGCCGCTCACGAGTGTGGGGCGCACCGCGGTCGCGGCCTATCCGAACGGGCACCCGCTGTCGCGTTCGCGCGCCGAGGACATCGAGTGGCTCATCGCGAAGCAGGAGGCCGGGGCGCAGCTCGCCATCACGCAGCTGTTCTTCCGGGCGGAGGAGTACCTGTCGTTCGCGAGCGATGCGCGCACGGCGGGGCTCGCGATCCCGATCCTGCCCGGTCTCATGCCGGTGTCGACGAGCGCGCAGCTGCGCAAGGTCGCAGCCCTCGCCGGCCGGCCGGCGCCCGAGGGGCTCGAGGAGGAGATCGAGGAGCTCGGAGGATACGCGCCCGAGCTGGGCGTGGAGCACACCGTCGCGCTGGCGCGGGAACTGCTGGCGGGCGGCGCCCCGTCGATCCACCTCTACACGTTCAACCGGCACGAGCAGGTGCTCGCGGTGCTGCGCGAGCTGGCGCTGCTGACCCCCGATCCGGTGCGGTGAGAGGCCGCCGCCCCGGATCGGCGACCCGGCCGGGCGGCGCGCCACCGAGCGGCTCCGCTCGCGCTCGGGATCGCGAAGGCCCCGGAGGGGCGGCGCGGATCCGCACCGCCCCTCCGGGGCCCGGTCTCTTCGGGAGGCTCAGCCCCTAGAGATTCATGCCGACTCGGCGCCGCCTGGCGACGATCGCCGCGCCGCCGCCGAGCGCGAGCAGCGCGATGACGGCGAGCAGGATCGGCAGCTGCGCGCCCGTGGTCGCGAGCGGACCGCCGCCGCCGCCCGAGCCGCCGCCGGCGCCCGCGGGCGGATCCGAGGGCTGCTCGGGGCCCGGGGCCGGGGCGGGAGCCGGGGTCTCGACCACCGAGACGGCCGTGGAGAGGCTCGTGCCGGTCTTCGAGCCGGTCACCGTCACGGTCTGCTCGCCGAGGGTCTTCGGAGCGGTCACCGTGAAGGTCGCGGAGCCGTTCTTCACGTCCTGCTGTCCCAGAGCCTCCGAGCCGAGGGACGCACTGGCCTGCCAGTCGGCGTCCATGCCCTCGACGGCAACCGTGAACTCCTCGCCCGGTTTCACCTCCGAGGCGCTGGCGGAGATCGTGGCGTCAGCGCTCAGCGCCGGCAGATCCCGGTTGAGCCCGAGGGTGTTCGCGGAGATGAAGAACATGTCGGTCTGGTCGAGCAGGCCCACCACGTTCCCGGCGCCCGGCCCGTATCCGGCGACCCGTACCTGGGAGCCGGTGTGCTGCATCGAAGAACCCGGCTCGGCGTTGGTGTAGCCGACGATCATGGACTGGCCCTCCTGGGTGAGCAGGTTGACGCTCGCCCCGGGGGGCGTGCTGCCCAGGATCTGGCTGGTGTGCGCGTGGTCGGCGCTCACCAGCACCAGGGTGTCGCCGTTGGTCTTCGCGAAGTCGAGTGCCGACTGCACGGCTTCGTCGAGGTCGACGGTCTCGCCGATCTGGCCGCACGCGTTGGCCGCGTGATCCTGCTTGTCGATGCTCGCGCCCTCGACCTGGAGGAAGAAGCCCTTCTGGTTGTCGAGCAGGCCGATCGCCTTCGAGGTGAGCGAGCCGAGCGAGAGCCCCGTGTCGAGGCGCTCGGGGTTCGGCGTGCAGGCCTGCGGGGCGAGGTCGCCGCCGCCGACGGTGGCCTGGGGGCCCTGCCAGCGAACCGGGAAGTTGCCGTCGGCGAACAGGCCCAGCAGCGGCTGCTGCTGGTCGGCCGCGGTCACCGCGTTCAGACCCGCCGCGTCGTTCACCAGCTGGTATCCGCGCTCCTGAGCCTGCTCGACGAGCGTGCGGCCCTTCCACTGGCCGCCCTTCGCGGTCTGGTTGAAGCTTTCCGAGCCGCCCCCGAGGGTGACGTCGGGGCGCACGTTCAGCAGCTGCTCGCTGATCGATCCGAGGCCGCCGTTCTCGACCGCCTCCGGCGTGCACCGCTGGCTCGTCTCGTCCGGGCCGAAGCAGCCTCGCTGTGAGATGTGCGCGACCTCTGCGCCGGGGGTGGCGTCCTGGATCGCGGAGGTCGAGACGTTGCCGGTCTTCTTGCCGTTGGCCTTCGCCAGCTCGAGCAGAGTGGACTGCGGGTTGCCCGCGTAGTCGACGCTGAGGCTGCCGTCGACAGCCTTGGTGCCGGTCGACCAGGCGCTCGCGGTCGAGGCCGACTCCGAGGCGTAGTCGACGGTGCCGTCCTTGGTCACGGAGTAGGTCGAGTACTGGCCGGTGAGGGGGAGCGCGTCGATGCCGGCGAAGGACCCGGAGGCGCCCTGGGTGTAGTTGCGGGCCACCGTGATCTCGGAGTCGCCCATGCCGTCTCCGATGATCAGGATCACGTTCTTGGCGGGGCCGTCGACGAGCGCGTCGCGCAGCGCTTGGGTGCGGTCGCCGTCCAAGCGCGCCGCACCGCCGTTGTCGGTGATGCGGTCGCCCTCGACGGCGTTGGCGGGTGCGGCGAGCAGGAGCCCGGATCCCGCCATGAGCGCGGCCATGGCGAGCGCCGCGGCGGCGCGTGCGCCCCGTTTTCTGAGGTGTGCAGTCATGGTGTCGTGTGTGTCCTTCCGTGTGTCGCGTCTTCGGTGACAAGCGACAAGGTACCGAGGCCGTTCGAACGGCCGGGCTGCAATCGATGAACGACCGGTGGCGCGAACCTGTCGCTCGCCTGAACGATTCCGCTGCGCCGGCTGCCCGGACCTCGCGAAGGCGAAGCGGGGCTCCGGGGCCCTCAGACCGAGCGGAGCACCGCGACGACGCGCCCGAGCACCTCGGCGTGATCGCCGAGGATCGGCTCGAAGGCGCTGTTGCGGGGAAGCAGCCAGGTGTGGCCGTCGCGACGACGGAAGACCTTGACCGTGGCCTCGCCGTCGAGCATCGCGGCGACGATGTCGCCGTTCTCGGCCTCGCGCTGCTGGCGCACCACCACGAAGTCGCCGTCGCAGATGGCGGCGTCGATCATCGATTCGCCCACCACGCGCAGCATGAAGAGCTGACCGTCGCCGACCAGCTGCCGGGGGAGGGGCACGATCTCCTCGACCTGCTGGTCGGCGGTGATGGGTACGCCCGCGGCGATCTGACCGACGAGCGGTACGTAGGCGGCCTCCTCCGGCTGCTGCGCGGGGGAGTCGGAGATCGCGCCGCTGGTCTCGGCGAGCTCGACGAGGAGCTCGAGTGCACGCGGGCGGTTCGGATCGCGTCTGATGCACCCCGCGAGCTCGAGCCGGCTGAGCTGGTGGGTGACGCTGGAGAGCGAGGAGAGCCCGACGGCGTCGCCGATCTCGCGCATGCTCGGCGGATAGCCGCGGCTCTCGACGGAGCGTGCGATGTATTCCAGGATCGCCCGTTGCTTCTCGCTCAGGGGCTTCGCGGAAGGTTGCGCGGCTGCATTGCTCATCGCCGTCCTTTCTCGTCGCGGTTCGGGGAGCGGAATCCATGAATGTCGGTGGTTGCTGATTCAGTGATCCCGTTGCTCGAAACTTTAGCCGCTGAGTTCGAACACGGGCAAACACACGTTCGAGTGTCGCGGAAAAAAGCGGAACATGTGTTCGAATCCGGGGCTTGTGGTTTCGATGCATCGAATATATATTCGAAACACGTGTTCGCGCGGCGCAGCCGGCGGCATGGAGGAGAAGGGACACCACTCATGAGCGCACAGATGACTCTGGCCCCCCGAACGGGCGAGGGCGCCGCGGTTTCGGATGCTTCCGTCGCGGGGGCCCGCAGGCTGCGATTGACCCGTCGGGGACGGGTGGTGTTCGGCGGGGTGGCGACGGTGCTCGTCGCGGGCCTCCTCGCGTTCCTCGCAGCGATCGGGGCGCCCCGGGCGATCGCCTCCGATTCCGGGAGCAGCCAGCAGTTCCAGTACGTGGTGGTGCAGCCCGGCTCCTCGCTGTGGGAAGTGGCCACCCAGCTCGATCCCTCGGCCGATCCCCGTGATCTGGTCGCTGAGATCGTGCAGCTCAATCAGCTCGACGACTCCGGCGTCGTTGCCGGTCAGCCCCTCGCGGTGCCGATGCGCTATGCCGAGAGCCCGGTCACGGTACCGGAGGATCAGTTGGGCATCTAGGGGCCCGTGAGAGCGTGATCGGGAGGGAGTGGCCGGGGCGCTTTCTGCGGTGTGCGAGGCCTGTCGTGCCGCCGCGACTGAGGTGAACAGCTCGTGCACGCGTGAAGAACTCTGCGTTTCTCAGGTCGGTCGGCGGTTTCGCGATGAGATATTCGAAGGGATCCTGACCCGCCTCTCGAAAGAGCACCACCGCAATTGAATACGACGCCGTCGAGTGACCGCGCGCCCGGCACCGGGCCGCAGGACGCCGCAGTCCCAGTCCCAGCCCCAGCGCCGCCTCCCTCTCTTCGCGAGCCCTCGCAGGCGGGTGCTCCCGCGCACGACCAGACTCCCGCGCACGACCAGACTCCCCTCACCCGAGGCTCGAGCGCCGCCCCCGAGCGCACGCTCATCGATATTCTCCGAGCGACCGCGGCGAGGCACCCCGACGCCTCCGCCATCGACGACGGCTCGGGGGCGCTCAGCTACACCGAGCTTCTCGCGGCAGTGGAGGCCGGGGCCGCAGAACTGCGCGAGGCCGGCGTGCGCCGAGGCGACCGGGTGGGGGTGCGCATCGATTCGGGGTCGCAGCGTCTGTATATCGCCATCCTCGCGATCATCCGCGCGGGTGCGGCCTACGTACCCGTCGACGCCGACGACACCAACGAGCGCGCGCGCCTCGTGTTCGGGGAGGCCCGCGTACGAGGGATCATGGGCAACGGCGGGTACGCGCCGCGGGACGCCGTGGATGACGAGCCGGCCCCGGCTCGCACGAGCGGCGATCGCGCGGTCGCCGACGCGCAGGAGCCGGGTCCCGGTGACGACGCGTGGATCATCTTCACCTCGGGGTCGACGGGCGTGCCCAAGGGGGTCGCGGTGACGCACCGCTCCGCCGCTGCCTTCGTCGACGCCGAGGCAAAGCTCTTCCTGCGCGACGATCCGCTTTCGCCGGGGGATCGCGTGCTCGCCGGGCTCTCGGTCGCGTTCGACGCGTCGTGCGAGGAGATGTGGCTCGCGTGGCGCCATGGCGCCTGCCTGGTGCCGGCGCCGCGGGCGCTGGTGAGGTCCGGTGAGGATCTCGCCCAGTGGTTGGTGCGCCAGGGGATCACCGTGGTCTCGACCGTGCCCACGCTCGCCGCCATGTGGCCGGCTGAAGCTATCGAGAACGTCCGCCTGCTCATCTTCGGCGGCGAGGCCTGCCCCCCGGAGCTCGCGGCGCGCCTCGTCGAGGACGGCCGCGAGGTGTGGAACACCTACGGTCCCACGGAGGCGACGGTCGTGTCCTGCGGGTGCCGCCTCGACGGTGCGAGCCCCATCAGCATCGGCCTGCCGCTCGACGGCTGGGACCTCGCGGTGGTCGACCCGCAGGGTCGCCGGGTGGGGCCGGGCGAGCAGGGGGAGCTGATCATCGGCGGTGTCGGCCTGGCCCGCTATCTCGATCCGTCCAAGGACGCCGAGAAGTACGCCCCCATGCCGACTCTCGGCTGGAGCCGGGCGTACCGCTCGGGCGATCTGGTGCGCTATGAGACGACGGGACTCGTCTTCCTCGGCCGCGCCGACGATCAGGTGAAGGTGGGCGGACGCCGGATCGAGCTCGGAGAGGTCGAGAACGCGCTGCAGGAACTGCCGGGCGTCACGGCGGCCGCGGCCGCGGTGCGCGAGAGCGGAGCGGGGGTGCCCGTGCTCGTCGGCTATCTCGTCGTGGAGGGAGGAGACGGCGAGGAGGGGGCGCGCAGCGACGCCGATCGGATCGACCGCGCCCTCGCTCGCGAGCACCTCGCAGCGCGACTCCCGGCCGGCGTGATGCCGCTGCTGGCCGTGGTCGATGCGCTGCCGGTGCGCACCTCCGGCAAGGTCGACCGCGCTGCCCTGCCGTGGCCGCTGCCCGCCGGAGCATCCGGGTCGGCGGAGCCGATGGGCGGGGGCAGCAACGGGTTGCGCACCGATGCCGAGCGCTGGCTGGCCGATCAGTGGCAGGCCGTGCTGGGCGTTCCGGTGCCGGACGCCGCGGCCGACTTCTTCGACCTCGGCGGCGGTTCTCTCGCGGCGGCTCAGCTTGTCTCGCGCATCCGCGCCCGGGTGCCCGAGTTCACCGTCGCCGACATCTACGATGTCCCCCGCCTCGCTGCCATGGCGAAGGCGGTCGTCGCGACCGACTCGGCGCAGGATCCCGCCAGCTTTCACCAGCCGAGCCCCACCCCGAGGCGCACGCAGTGGGCGCAGACCCTGGCGGGCGTGCCGCTGTTCGTCGCGAGCGGGGTGCGCTGGCTCGTGTACCTGCTCACGGCCGGGACGATCCTGCGCGCCGCCGATCCGGCAGCGTTCGCGGTGCTCCCCTCGGTGCCGTGGTGGAGTCTGCTCATCGCGATCCTCCTCGTCTCGACGCCGTTCGGACGCATGGGCGGCGCCGCGCTCGTGGCGCGCCTGCTGCTGCGCGGGCTCCGGCCCGGGGACTATCCCCGCGGCGGCGTCACGCACATGCGGCTGTGGCTCGCCGAGCAGTTCGCCGCCCAGATCGATGCGGTGGGTCTCGCAGGCGCGCCCTGGGTGACGCTCTACGCCCGCGCGCTGGGGGCGAAGATCGGCGGCGGCGTCAGCCTCCACACGCTGCCGCCCATCACCGGCATGCTCGAACTCGGCCGACGCAGCGCCGTCGAGCCCGAGGTCGACCTGACCGGCTACTGGATCGACGGCGACCTGCTGCGGGTGGGCGCCGTGCGCATCGGCGACGACGTCACGGTGGGCGCTCGCAGCACGCTCGCGCCCGGAACGCGCATCGACGACGGCGCCGAGATCGCGCCCGGTTCGGCGGTGTTCGGCCGGGTGAAAGCGCGGCAGCGCTGGGCGGGGTCGCCGGCGGTGCGCGTCGGAGCCGCGGGCGCGCAGCGCGGCGGCGCCCCGGACTGGCCCGAGGAGGCGCCCCGGCAACGCGCGGTGTGGCTGCTCGCCTACGGCGTGTCCTCGGTCGGGCTTGCGCTGCTGCCCTTCGTCGCGTTCGCAGCGGGCGGCGCGATCGTCGCGCTCGGGATCCGCGACGCCGAAGACCCCGCGCGGGCGTTCCTCGGGGCGCTCGCCTGGCTGGTGCCGGCGGTGCTCTCCGCCGGCCTCGTCTACGCCGGCGCGGTCGTCGTGCTCGTGCGGCTGCTCTCGGCGGGGCTCCGGGAGGGCACCTTCCCCGTTCACAGCCGTGTCGGCTGGCAGGTGTGGACCACCGAGCGGCTGCTCGACGCGACCCGCACCTTCCTCTTCCCGCTCTACTCGAGCCTGTTCACCCCCGTATGGCTCAGACTGCTCGGGGCGCGCGTCGGCCGGAACGTCGAGGCCTCGACCGTGCTGCTGCTGCCCAAGATGACGAGGATCGACGACGGCGCATTCCTCGCCGACGACACCATGGTGGCCTCCTACGAGCTGCACCGCGGCTGGTTGCGCATCGCCCGCGTGCGCATCGGCAAGCGGGCGTTCCTCGGCAATTCGGGGATGGCGGGACCCGGCAACCGGGTGCCGAAGCACTCGCTCGTGGCCGTGCTCTCGGTCGCGCCGCAGAAGGCGAAGGCCGGATCCTCGTGGCTCGGCTCGCCCCCGGCGAGACTGCGCCGGGTCGAGCAGGGCGGGGAGGACGAGCGCACCTACCACCCGCGCGCGGGGCTGCGGGTGGCCCGGGCCCTGTGGGAGCTGTGCCGCATCGTCCCGGTGCTCGCGACCTGCGCGCTCGGGGTCGCGGTGCTGCTGACCTTCGCGTGGCTGTGGGGGATCGTGGGGCCTCTCTGGACGCTCCTGCTCTCGGGGATCGTGATGCTCGCCGCCGGCGCGGTCGCGGCGGCCGTGACGAGTATCGCGAAGTGGGTGATCGTGGGACCGATCCGGGCCGGCGAGCAGCCGCTGTGGTCGAGCTTCGTGTGGCGGACCGAGGTGAGCGACACTTTCACCGAGATGCTCGCCGCGCCCTGGTTCGCGCGATCCGCCTCGGGAACGCCCGCGCTGGCCGTCTGGCTGAGATCCCTCGGGGCGAAGATCGGGCACGGCGTCTGGTGCGAGTCCTACTGGCTTCCCGAGCCCGACCTCGTCACCCTCGGCGACGGATCCACCGTGAATCGGGGTTGCGTCGTGCAGACGCACCTGTTCCATGATCGAATCATGAGCATGGATGCCGTCGAACTCGAGGCCGGGGCCACGCTCGGCCCGCACAGCGTGATCCTGCCCGCCGCGACCATCGGCGCGCACGCGACCGTGGGCCCCGCTTCGCTCGTCATGCGCGGTGAGAGCGTGCCGGTCGGGTCGCGCTGGAGCGGCAACCCCATCGGCCCGTGGCGGGCGGTCAAGGTGCGCGCATACCAGTCGACGAGGTGAGCCGCGCGGTGGATTCCTACACTCCCCGCAGCGGCGACCCCCGGTACGCCGTCGAACGCTACCGGCTCGACCTCGACTACAGGCCCCGCGTCAACCGGCTGGCGGGGCGCGCGAGACTGGACGCCCGCGTGCTCGAGCCCACGAGGGAGTTGCGACTCGACCTCGTCGGCCTGCGCGCGTCGAAAGTGCGCGTGGACGGGCGCGTCCACGCGCAGGTCAAGCACGACTCGCACGGGCTCCGGCTGCGGTTCGGACGCGAGCTCGTCGCGGGGGAGCGCCTCGAACTCGCGATCGACTACGCCGGTCGGCCGGGGCCCCGGCGCTCCCGCTGGGGGCGCATCGGCTGGGAGGAGCTCGAGAACGGCTCCCTCGTCGCGTCGCAGCCCACCGGCGCGCCCACCTGGTACCCGTGCAACGATCGCCTCGACGATCGTGCGAGCTACGAGATCGACATCGCCACCGACGCCGGGTTCTTCGCCGCTGCCACGGGCGCGCCCGGCGCCGTGCGCACGCGAGGCGGCCGCCGCGTCCGGTCGTTCTCGATCGGGGTGCCCACGCCGAGCTATCTCGTCGCGCTCCACGTGGGCGAGTACGCGGCGTACGATTTCGGCCGGGATGCGCGCGGTCGTCTCGTCACCTCGCCCGGGCAGGCGAGGCTCGTGCGTGCGGCGTTCGCACCGGTGCCGCGCATGATGCGGGTCTACGAGGACTGGTTCGGGCCCTACCCCCAAGAGGATCTCACGATCGTGGTGGCGCCCGAGAAGCTCGAGATCCCCCTCGAGGCCCAGGGCATGGCCACGTTCGGCATCAACCACACGGCGGCCTCGGAGCAGCGGCTCATCGCGCACGAGCTCGCCCACCAGTGGTTCGGCAACAGCGTCGGGATCGCCCGGTGGCGAGACATCTGGTTGAACGAGGGTTTCGCCTGCTACGCGGAGTGGATCTGGTCCGAGGCGTCCGGCGGCCCGTCCATCGCGTCGCTCGCCGAGACCCATCACGCGGAACTGCGTCGCTTGCCGCAGGACCTGCTGCTCGCCGACCCCGGTCCGGCCGATATGTTCGACGACCGGGTCTACAAGCGGGGCGCGTTGCTGCTCGAGGCGCTGCGCCGCACGATGGGCCCGACGGCCTTCCGGGTGCTGCTGCACGACTGGGCGGTGTCCCGGCGGCACCGGCTCGTCCTCCCCGCGGAGTTCGTCTCCCTCGCCGAGGGGCTGAGCCCCTCGCCGCTCGACGCGCTGTGGACGGCGTGGCTCGAGGCGCCCGGGCTTCCCGAGCTGCCCGTCCTGCCTCCCGGTGCCTAGCGGCGGCCCGGTGCGCGTCGAGCGGGGGTCAGTGCGACGCTGAGCACCGCCGTGGCGGAGAGCGCGGGGAACTCGAGGTCGAAGATCCGCTGTTCCGGACCGGTCTCCGCCGCGGAGTCGGGACCGGCGCCCGGCAGCCCCGAGCCGCGCGCCTTCGAGACGGCCTCGAGCCGGGTCCACTCCCGGATCCCCGTTGCCGTGCCGAGCGCCTCGGCGACCGCGCGCCGCGCGCCGTCGGTGTCCAGCTCGGCGTCGACCCCGAAGGCGGTGGCGCCGGGCGGTGCGATCCCGACCACCGCGATCCCGTCCTCAGCGGCCGCGGCGCCGGGGAACCCGTCGCCGGAAGGGACCGGGTGCGCGTAGCTGACGCTCACCAGCGGAACCTCGACGCCGCGCACCGCCCCGACGACCCGCAGCGGACCGTGCGCCGAGCTGCCGCAGGCGCCGCATTGCTGCTGCAGCGCGAAGGCCGGGCCGATCCGCTCCTCGAGCAGCGTCCGGAGCAGGGCGCGCGACACCGCGCGGCGCTCCCGCGCTCTCGAGCCGTCGCCGCGATCGCGCCCCGCCGGCTCAGCGGCCGTTCGGAGGGTCGCGGGGGGCGCCGAGCGAGCCGGGACCGCCGCCCACGCGAGCGTCACGCCGTGCGGGGCGGGGAGACGCGCGAACGGGGCGTGCGCGCGGCCGGTGCCGCGCCGCTGCTCGAGGTGTCCCACGCCGGGCATGCTACCGGCTCACCCGATGCAGGGCCCCGACGAGACGGCCTCCGCGTTCGCGTCGAGGGTCGCGAGCACGGGCAGCAGCTCGCCGACCGTCATGGCGTACCCGATGTCGGCGCGCGCGGCGTCGCGGGCGAACACGACCCCCGCGACCGCACCTGACTCCGTGAGCAGCGGGCCGCCCGAGTTGCCGGGCTGCACCGCGGCCGCGAGCCGGTACACGGCACGCGGAGCGGCAGCGCCCCCGTAGATGTCGGCGATCTCCGAGGTGCCGGTCGACAGGACGCCCGCCGGCACGGTGCGGAAGGGGCCGCCGTACGGGTAGCCCTGCACCGCTCCGCTGCTGCCGGGCGCCAGCGAGTCGGCGATCGGCAGGGCCGGGGCCTCGACGTCGGCGGCGATGACGGCGAGGTCGTCGACCGGGTCGAAGTACACGATCCTGCCGTCACGGGCCGGTTCTCCCGGCAGCTCGACGAGCGGGGTCTCGATCCCGGCGACCACGTGGGCGTTCGTGACGATGCGATCCTCCGCGGCGACGAAGCCGGTGCCGGTGGGAACCGTGCCGCACCCGTAGGCGATGCCGGAGACCCGGGCCACGGACTCTGCGGCGGCGGCGAGGGCCGGGTCGCCCGTGTCGACCTCCGACGGATCGGGCGACGCGGTGACGGCGTTCTCGGCGATGAGGCCGTCGACCGTGGGCAGCACGGTGTCGCCGAGCACCGCCGAGTGGAGTCGCGCCATCGCGGCCACCAGGGGATCGGGGGTGAAGCGATCGATGATCCGCAGCACCGAGGAGGACGCCGCCGCGGAGGAGATTCCCGGAATGCCGGAAGAGGCGACGCCCGCCCCGATGAGCGACACCGAGGTGACGGCGGCCAGGAGACCGAGCGCGCCGCCGAGCAACCGTTCGAGCGGGCGCAGGCGCATGCGATCCGCGCCGCGGCGCAACAGCGATCCGATGCTCGAGCCGATCGCGGCTCCGACGGCGAGCAGCAGGAGCGCCGAGCCGATCACGGCGACGCTGCGCCACCCGCCCTCGGGGATCTGCCGGGCGATCAACGGCAGCGCCCAGGGAGAGACCGCGGCCGCCGCGATGAGGCCGCAGATCATCCCGAGCGCGGAGAACAGGCCGGCGCGGAAGCCCGCTCCCGCGGCGACGAGCAGCAGGATCACGATCACCACGTCGGCCACCGGGAGCATGATTCACCTTACGGCGAGACCGCTGAGCGGGGGCTGTGCCCGCGCGGATCCGGCGGGGTCAGAGGAACGCCGGAATCCACGACGCGACGAGACCGATCAGCCCGGCCGCCATCAGCGCCCAGCCCGCCGCGAGGCAGACCCTTGCGGTCGCCGGCGGCTCGACGAACCGGAGGCGATCCGGCCGGCGGCTGCTCGCGTACCCTCGATGCCAGCCCTCGCCGAGGTGCGCCTCGCCCCGCCGGAGACGGCGCTCCCGGAAGTCGCCGCCCGCGAACCACCGGGCCCGAAGCGCATCGCCCGCGCGCACGACCGCGATCTCGACGGGTTCCCACGTGCCGTCGGAGAAGCGGAGCGTCCAGCCCGACAGGAGAAGCGGTACGCCCGCACCGAAGCCGATCCAGGAGACGATCTCTCCGATGAGGGCCAGCACGTCGAGCGGGGTCACGGCCTCATCGTAGTCGTTGCGGACGCCGCCCGCCTCAGGCACGCGGGGAGCGGACGCGCCGTCGACGAGCGGGGCCGCTAGCGGACGCCGCCCCCGCCTGCTGCGCGCTCCGGGATGACCACCAGCCCCCGGTTGGTGTGGGACATCTTCAGCATGGCCTCGATCCACTCCTTCGACAGGGGTGCCCGGCCGGTCTCCGGGAGGCGGAAGGAGATCGGGATGTCCGGCGAGATCCAGAGCGAGACCGAGCCGGTGGCGCCGGGGCCGGACGGCGCCCACGTGAGAAAGAACGACTCCTTCCTGCGGAGCTTCGCGGAGACCACGAAGCGCACGTGCTCGAGCGTTCGGTCCTCGAACTCGAACCCCCGCGTCTTCCCGTAGATGAGAGTTCCCAAGCACGCGCCTTTTGATGAGGAGCAGCGCGAACTCGAGAGGGGCGCCGCGCGCTCCTCCTCGCCCGCGCGCCGAACCGAGTGGACCGGACAGGGTCGGCCCTGCCGAAGCCGACTGTAGCAATGGAGCCCCCCACCCCGAGGGGTGTACTTTTCGGAGTGCGTCTGCCCTAGAATCACTCGGATTTCGGGAGCAGCATGCCGTGCTCGATGCCCCAGCGCACGGCCTGGGAGCGGCGCTCGACGCCCATCTTGCGGTACGCCGAACGGATGTAGGACTTGAGCGAGTTGAGCGTGATGTAGCTGCGATCGGCGATCTCCGGGTTGGTGAGGCCCTGCGTGATCAGCGCGATCACCTCCGCTTCGCGTGCGCTGAGGCCCTCCCGCTGTCCCGGCCACGCGCCCGAGTGCGGCTCAGGCTCATCGGCGGGGCGACTCCGAACCCTCGGGGCGATGATCTCCCCTCCGCCGATCCGCTCGAGGTTGTCGACGAGCTCGGCGGCGCTCAGCGACTTCTCGAGGTACCCTCGGCACCCCTTGTCGAGCGCCTTGTCGACGAGGGTCCCCTGCGTGTTCCACGAGTACACCACGATCGCGCCGGCCGTGGGATCGGCGATGACCCTGTCGATCTCGTCCTGGTCGGCCTGGGCCTGGCCGAAGGTGTCGTAGAGCGTGAGATCGACCTGGCGATCAGCGGAGTCGTCCACGTCGATCTCGACGACGCGCACGCGCTCCGAGAAGGGCTCCAGCATGGCCCGGAGCCCCTCGAGGACGAGCTGGTAGTCGTTGATCAGGCGGACGCGCAGCGGCTGACTCTTCACGGTCTCAGTATCGCAATAGACTGTCCTGGTGACCACCCTGAGCGATCTGCCCCTCCGCGCGAACCTCGTCGGCAAACGGCCGTACGGGGCTCCTCAGGATGTCGTGCCGGTGCGTCTCAACGTCAACGAGAACACGCACCCGATCCCCGAGAGCGTGGTCGCGGACATCGTCGACTCGCTCGAGCGCGCGGTGCGGGGCGCCAACCGGTACCCCGACCGCGATTTCGCCGAACTGCGCGCCGCGCTCGCCGGCTACCTCGGCCACGGGCTCGCGCCCGAGCAGCTCTGGGCCGCCAACGGATCGAACGAGGTGCTGCAGCAGGTGCTGCAGGCCTTCGGGGGCCCGGGGCGCTCGCTGCTGAGCTTCACCCCCACCTACTCGATGTACCCGCTGCTCGCGTCGGGCACGGACACCGGGTGGATCGAGGTGCCCCGCCCCGACGACTACGCGCTCACGCCGGAGCTCGTCGTGGCCGCGCTGCGCGAGCACCGGCCCGACGTCGCGATCCTGTGCGGTCCCAACAACCCGACCGGCACGCCGCTCGACCGCGAGGCGGTCCTCGCCGCCTACGACGCCTTCGACGGCATCCTCATCGTCGACGAGGCCTACCAGGAGTTCGACGCCGAGCGCGAGAGCGCCGTGGCGCTGCTCGCCGGGCGCCACCGCCTGCTGGTGTCGCGCACGATGAGCAAGGCCTTCGCCTTCGCCGGCGTGCGCCTCGGATACCTCGCGGCCGATCCCGCCGTGATCGACGCCCTGCGCCTCGTGCGGCTGCCGTACCACCTCTCGGCGCTCACCCAGGCGGCGGCGACGGCCGCGATCCGGCACTCGGAGACGATGCTCGCCACGGTCGCAGACATCCGGGCCCAGCGGGATCGCCTCGCCGAGGCGCTCGCGGGGCTGGGATACGAGGTGCACCCCTCGGGCGCGAATTTCCTGCTGGTCGGAGGCTTCGCCGACCCCGCCGCCGTGTTCGAGGCCCTGCGCGCGCAGGGCATCCTCGTGCGCAACCTCGGGATCCCCGGCCACCTGCGCATCACCGCGGGAACGGAGGCGGAGACGACCGCCGTCGTCGAGGCGATCGCGGCGCTCACCCCGGTAGAATCGAGCACATGACCGCTTCCGCACGCACCGCCTCGCTCGAACGCGCCACGAGCGAGTCGCAGATCGGCCTGAGCCTCGATCTCGACGGCACGGGCGCCTCCGACATCGACACCGGGGTGCCCTTCTTCGATCACATGCTCACGGCGTTCGCGCGGCACTCGCTCACCGACCTCACGGTGCGCGCCCGGGGCGACGTCCACATCGACGTGCACCACACGGTCGAGGACACGGGGATCCTGCTGGGCCAGGCGATTCTCGAGGCGCTCGGCGACAAGAGCGGCATCTCCCGGTACGGCGACGCGCTCGTGCCGCTCGACGAGGCGCTCGCGCAGGCCGTCGTCGACGTCTCCGGCCGGCCGTACCTCGTGCACTCCGGCGAGCCCGCGGGCTACGAGTTCCACCTCATCGGCGGGCACTTCACCGGCTCCATGGTGCGGCACTTCTTCGAGGCGCTCACGCTCAACGCGCGCCTCACCGTGCACCTCAGGCTCATCGAGGGCCGGGATCCGCACCACATCGCCGAGGCCGAGTTCAAGGCGTTCGCGCGCGCGTTCCGCCGGGCGAAGGCGAAGGATCCGCTCGTCGCGGGCGTGCCCTCGACCAAGGGAGCGCTGTGACCGCGAAGCGGGTCGTCGCTCTCGACGGTGCCGGGCGGGCCAAGCCCCGCGTCGCGGTGCTCGACTACGGGTCGGGCAACGTGCACTCCGCCGTGAAGGCGCTGGCGCAGGCGGGCGCCGAGGTCGATCTGACGCGGGATCCTGAGGCCGTCGCCGCGGCCGACGGACTGCTCGTGCCCGGCGTGGGAGCCTTCGACGCCGTGATGCGGCAGCTGCGCGCGGTGCGCGGCGACGAGCTGATCGATCGCCGGCTCGCGGGCGGGCGCCCCGTACTCGGCATCTGCGTCGGCGAGCAGGTGATGTTCGAGCGCGGCGTGGAGCGCGGCGTCGAGACCGCGGGGCTCGGCCAGTGGCCCGGCACGGTGCGCGAGCTTCGCGCCCCCGTGCTGCCGCACATGGGCTGGAACACCGTCGAGGCGCCGGAGGGGTCGCTGCTCTTCCGCGGCATAGCCGACGAGCGCTTCTACTTCGTGCACAGCTACGCCGCCACCAAGTGGACGCTCGAGGGGCGCGGCGGCCGATCGGACGCAGACGCGGAGCGCTTCCGCTCGGGTGCCGCCGCCATCGCACCGGGGGCCGCTCGCCCCCTCGTCACCTGGGCCGAGCACGGCGAGCGCTTCGTCGCCGCCGTCGAGAACGGCCCGCTGAGCGCCACCCAGTTCCACCCCGAGAAATCGGGCGACGCGGGCATCCAGCTGCTGCGCAACTGGATCTCCGCACTCTGAACCTCCGACCCCACCAAGGAGACATTCCCTCATGAGCGAGCTCGCGCACGGCCCCAAACTGCAGCTGCTGCCGGCCATCGACATGGTCGACGGCAAAGCCGTTCGCCTCACCCAGGGCGAGGCGGGCACCGAGACCAGCTACGGCAGTCCGGTGGACGCCGCGCTCGACTGGATCGCGCAGGGCGCCGAGTGGATCCACCTCGTCGACCTCGACGCGGCCTTCGGCAGGGGCAGCAACGTCGCGGTGGCGCGCAAGATCGTCAAGCGCGCCGGAGACGTGAACATCGAGTTCTCCGGAGGCATCCGCGACGACGCGAGCCTCGAGGCCGCTCTCGAGATGGGCGCCCGCCGAGTCAATCTCGGCACGGCGGCGCTCGAGAACCCCGAGTGGACCCGAGCGGTGATCGCCCGCTACGGCGAGCAGATCGCCGTCGGCCTGGACGTGCGCGGCGAAACCCTCGCCGCCCGCGGGTGGACCGAGGAGGGCGGCAACATCTGGGAGGTGCTCGAGCGCCTCGAGGACGCGAACTGCCCGCGCTACGTGGTCACCGATGTGACGAAGGACGGCACGCTGCGGGGCCCCAACATCGAGCTGCTCAGGGGCGTGTGCGCCCGCACGACCCGGCCCGTCGTCGCGTCGGGCGGCGTGTCGAGCCTCGACGACCTGGCCGCTCTGCGGGAGATCGTGCCGCTCGGCGTCGAGGGCGCGATCGTGGGCAAGGCGCTCTACGACGGCGCGTTCACCCTGCCCGCCGCCCTCGACGTGGCGGGGCGCTGACCAGGGTCCGTGGCCATCAAACGCCTGCCGTCCACCGGTGACGCCCCGCGCTCGACGGGGGCGCCCGAGAGCCTCGTCCCCGGCGGCGCGGCGGACTCGGCCGGCTTCCCGTGGGAGGGGCGCGATTTCGAGCACCACGGCACCGACTTCGCCGACGACGACGGCGCGACGCCGGCGGAGCTCGCCTCCGCTGTGGCGGCCGTGCGGGAGGCGGCTGCGCGCCTGTCTCCCGGCGGCGGTGAGCCGCTCGCCCGACTGGCGGCGGCTCACGCGGAGGCGATCCTGGCGCTCTCCCGGGTGCGCCTGCTCATCCCGCTGGTCGCCGAGGCGGGCGACACCGGGCTCACCCCCGAGGGGCGGGTCGTGGACAAGTCGCAGGAGCTCTCCATCGTCACCGTCGCGGCGCCCGATGGCCGCCGCGTGATGCCGGTGTTCAGCTCGGTCGACGCGATGCGCGCCTGGAACGCGGAGGCCAGGCCGATCCCGGTGCCCGCCCCGCAGGCCGCGCTCGCCGCGGCCCAGGAGCGCACCGATCTCATCATCGTCGACCCGGGAACTCCGGCCCGGGAGTTCGGCGTGCGGCGCACCCAGCTCCAGGCCGTGGCGCTGGGGCTGCGGGTCGTCCCGGCCTGGGCGGATCCCGAGGTGCTCGCGGCGTTCCGCGCCTCGACCGCGGAGGACCGCCGCATCGTGGACGTCGTCCTCGGGCCGGGCGACCCCGAGGGGCGGCTGCTCGCCGCCGAGACCGACGCGACCCTGCACCTCGCCCCCGGCCTCGACCGCGACGCGCTGCAGCGGCTCGTCGCCGCCGCTCAGCGCCGCTGGGCCGCGAGCGAGGTCATCGCCGAGCGCGTCGACTCCCTCCGGGTGCGCCTGCGCTGAGGGCCTCGCCGGGGCGGTGCCTCGGCACGCACCCTCGTCGCGCTGCTCTGCCCGCGGCCTCAGAGCAGGTTGAGCAGCAGCACGTAGCAGGCGGTACCGGCGGCGATGCTGAGCAGCGCGCGCCGCTTGCAGGCGAGGTGCACCGCGACCGTGACCGCCGACGCCGCCGCGATGGCCCAGATCTCGCCCGGCCGGGCCATGATCTCGTCGCGCAGCACCGCGATGACGAGGATCAGCAGCAGCCCCGCGGGCATCCAGGCTCCGAGCCGCTGCACGAGCCTCGACCTGCGCAGCGGCTTGAGCATCGCGAAGGGGATCGCGCGCAGGCCGAGGGTGATGACCCCGCCGATGGCGATCGCCGCGATCAGGTACCAGGCGGAGGGGCCGGTCATCGCCTCGACCTCTCGAGCAGGTGCCTGAGTACGAGCAGCGCGGTGAAGAGCGCGAGGCCGACCAGCAGCGCCGAGCCGGGGGCGAGGAGGATCGCGGCGGTCATGGCGAGGCCCGCGAGCGCGATCGACGGGATCTCCCTGCGGCTGCGCGCGGCGTCGAGGGTCATGACGATGAAGAGCGCGTACAGCGCGAACTCGAAGCCCTCGATGGGCTCGGGGAGCGCGGCCGCGATCGCCACACCCAGGAGCCCGCCGCCGACCCAGTACGCCTGCATGGCGAGCTGGCCGGTCACGATCCGCGCCGAGCTCAGCTTCTCGGCGGGGAGCAGCGCGTAGGTGGCGTAGGCCTCGTCGATGAGCGCGTATACGGAGTAGGCGCGGGGGAGTCCCCTGCGCACGCGCCCCAGGGGGAACGAGAAGGCGTAGAAGACGTGCCGGAAGTTGAGGGCGAACACGGTCGCCGCGATCGTGACGAGGGGCGCCGCCGACGCCAGCATGCTCACCATGAGCAGTTCCACCGACCCCGCGAAGATCCCGATCGAGAGGGCGGGGGCGAGCCACCACGGCAGCCCGGCCTGCATCACGAGCATGCCGAGCGCCACGCCGAGCGGAAAGATCCCGATCCCGACGCCGAGAGAGTCTGCGAGGCCCGCGCGCGCCTGTCCCTCCGGGGGCTCGGGGGCGGGCTGGGCGGGAGCGGGCATGCGTCCATCCTGCCGTATCATCGGGGTCATGGACCTCGATGAGCGCACCTCCCGCTACGATCGCACCCCCGTGCGCCGGGTCGGCCGGAGCGGCCTGCACCTGCCGCTCCTGTCGCTCGGGCTGTGGCAGAACTTCGGCGACGACCGGCCTCACGACACCCAGCGCGAGCTGGTGCTCGGAGCGTTCGAGCGAGGCATCTTCCACTTCGACCTCGCCAACAACTACGGTCCGCCCTACGGGGCGGCGGAGCGCAACTTTGGGCGGATCCTGCGGCGCGACCTCGCGGCGCACCGCGACGAGCTCGTCATCTCGACGAAGGCGGGCTGGGACATGTGGCCGGGCCCGCACGGCGCAGGCGCGAGCCGCAAGCACCTCGTGTCGAGCCTCGACCGCTCGCTCGAGCGGCTCGGGCTCGACCGCGTCGATCTCTTCTACACGCACCGCCCTGACCCGCGCACCCCGCTCGAGGAGACCGCCGCCGCCCTCGACTTCGTCGTGCGCTCCGGCCGCGCCCACTACGTCGGCATGTCGTCGTACTCCGCCGCCGCCGCCCGCGAGCTGGCGGGACTGCTGCGGGAGCTCGGCACGCCCGTCGCGATCCACCAGCCCTCCTACAGCATGCTGAACCGCTGGATCGAGACCGAGGGTCTGCTCGAAGCCGCCGCGGAGCAGGGCTTCGGCGTGATCGGCTTCACGGCGCTCGCCCAGGGCATGCTCACCGACAAGTACCTTGACGGGGTGCCCGAGGGATCGCGCGCGGCGAGCCCGGGCAGTTTCTCCTCGTCGGCGCTCACCGAGGAGCTGCGCGAGAGCCTGCGCGGGCTCGCGCAGGCCGCCGCCGCGCGCGGGCAGAGCCTCGCGCAGCTGGCGCTCGCGTGGGCGCTGCGCGATGAGCGGGTCACCAGTCTCGTGGTGGGCGCGAGCCGGCTCTCGCAGCTCGACGAGAACTGGCGGGCGCTCGAGCGCCTCGACTTCTCGGCCGACGAGCTGGCCGCGATCGATGAGCTGCTCTCGCCCGTGGACGCGCAGGTCGACCTGTGGCGCGACGCCCGTCTCGGCGGCGAAGTACCCCTGCTCGGGTGAGCGCGGGGCCGATCAGATCACTGAACCGGTGTACTTCTCGCCCGGCCCCTGCCCCGGGGCGTCGGGGATGAGGGACGCCTCGCGGAAGGCCAGCTGCACGGATCGCAGGCCGTCGCGCAGGGGCCGCGCGTGCGAGTCGCTGATCTCGGGGGCGCCGGCCGTGATGAGGCCGGCGAGCGCGTTGATGAGCTTGCGCGCCTCGTCGAGGTCGGTCTCGGTCTCGGGATCGTCGGAGAGGCCGCACTTGACGGCCGCGGCGCTGAGCAGGTTCACGGCGGCGGCGGTGATGATCTCGACCGCCGGAACCTCGGCGATGTCTCGCGCGGCCCGGGCGGCGGTATCCGCCCCGGGGATCGATGCGTCGTGCTGCGGGCTCTCGCTCATGCTGTCCTGACTGTGAGAATCGTACGTGTGCTAGGATTGTCTGTGGTTCTCGGCGACTTGCCGGGATGCGGAAGAGGAGATACTCCCACCCGGCACCGCCTTCTAGGTTACCGGGTCGTTGGCACCCCGTCGCTCACGCGGCAGCTGCAAGGGTGCGGGCCTGCGCGGCCCTGATCTCCCTCCGTCGCTCGGCGAGCGCCCACCGCACGAGATCAGAGGAGCCAGCGATCAGCGATCCCCGTACGAATGACAGAATCCGCGTCCCCGAGGTGCGACTGGTAGGACCCAGTGGCGAGCAGGTCGGTGTCGTGCCGATCGAGACCGCGCTGCGCCTGGCGGCAGACGCCGATCTCGATCTCGTCGAGGTTGCCCCGAACTCGAAGCCGCCCGTGGCCAAGATCATGGACTTCGGCAAGTACAAGTACGAGGCCGCCCAGAAGCAGAAGGAGGCCCGTCGCAATCAGGCGAACACGGTGCTCAAGGAGGTCCGGTTCCGCCTGAAGATCGACAAGCACGACTACGAGACGAAGACGAAGCGCGCTATCGGCTTCCTCTCGCAGGGCGACAAGGTCAAGGCCATGATCCTGTTCCGCGGCCGCGAGCAGTCGCGCCCCGAGATGGGCGTGCGTCTGCTGCAGCAGTTCTCGGAGGACATCGCCGAGTTCGGCACCGTCGAGTCGGCTCCCCGCATCGACGGCCGCAACATGGTGATGGTCGTCGCCCCACTCAAGAACAAGTCCGAGGCGAAGGCCGAGCAGAACGCTCGCCGAGCCGAGGAGAAGGCCAGTCGCCGGGCGGACAAGGCGGCGGGCTCCGCCGCCGGCGAGTAGTCCGCGGCGCACCGCCCAGCGAAGCACCACGCAGCCGTTCCGGCGCGCACACAACAAGGAGAAATCGATGCCCAAGCAGAAGACCCACTCGGGGGCCAAGAAGCGCTTCAAGCTCACCGGCTCCGGCAAGCTGATGAAGCAGCAGGCCGGCATGCGCCACAACCTCGAGGTGAAGGCCTCGAAGCGCAAGCGCCGCCTGAACGCCGAGCAGGTGCTCGCCAAGGGCGACGCCAAGCAGGCGATGAAGCTCCTCGGACACTGAGCGCAACCAGCTTTCACCTGAGAACATAAGGAAGAACTGAAATGGCAAGAGTCAAGCGGGCGGTCAACGCCCACAAGAAGCGTCGCGTCATCCTCGAGCGCGCCGAGGGGTACCGCGGTCAGCGTTCGCGCCTGTACCGCAAGGCCAAGGAGCAGGTCACCCACTCGCTCGTCTACGCGTACAACGATCGCCGCAAGAAGAAGGGCGACTTCCGCCGCCTGTGGATCCAGCGCATCAACGCTGGCGCCCGCGCCAACGGCCTCACCTACAACCGCTTGATCCAGGGCCTCGGCCTCGCGGGCGTCGAGATCGATCGCCGCATGCTCGCCGAGCTCGCCGTGAACGACCAGGCCGCCTTCGCCGCACTCGTCGGGGTCGCGAAGAACGCGCTTCCCGAGGACACCTCGGCCCCGAAGGCCGCGTAACCGGATCCGCGAGACCCCGCCGTCCTGTTCTCGGACGGCGGGGTCTCGTCGTGTCCGCGCCGCCCGCCCGGCCGGGGGATCCCCGTTCGGGCCAGGATCGTCAGTCGGGCCGCACCCCGCGTTCGACGTCGCGAACCGGCTGGATAGGCTGGTGGGGTGGACGATGCGATCGTGAGCAACCCCAAAGCGCCCCGGGTGAGACGGGCCGCGGCGCTCGCCCGCAAGCGGGAGCGCCAGGCGCAGGGGCGCTTCCTGGTCGAGGGGCCGCAGGCGGTGCGCGAGCTGCTCGCGCACCGACCGGAGCTGGCCGAGGTCGTGTACGCGTCGACGGGCGACGAGCCCTGGCAGCACGAGACGGGCCGACTGGCCTCCGGCGCCGGTGTGCGCGTCGAGCGGGCGACGGACGCCGTGCTCACCGCGCTGAGCGGGACGGTGAGCCCGCAGGGGGTGGCCGCGGTGGCGCGCAGCTGGGAGACGCCGGTCGCCGAGGCGTTGCAGGGGGCGAGGCTCGTGGCGGTGCTGCACGAGGTGCGGGATCCGGGCAACGCGGGCGCGGTGCTGCGCGTCGCCGACGCGGCCGGAGCCGACGCGGTGGTCTTCGCGGGGGAGAGCGTCGATCCGTTCCACCCGAAGGTGGTGCGCGCCACGACCGGGTCGCTGTTCCACCTGCCGGTCGTCGTGGCCGGCGCGCTGGGCGAGGTCGTCGACGCGGCTCGAGAGGCGGGGCTCACGACGCTCGCCGCCGACGTGCGGGGCTCGGATCTCATCGGGGCCCGCGCGCTGCTCGCCGGCCCGGTGGCCTGGATCTTCGGCAACGAGGCGCGAGGCCTCAGCGCGCCGGATCGCGCGCTCGCCGACCGCTCGCTGCGGCTGCCGATCTACGGCGCCGCGGAGTCCCTCAACCTCGCGACCGCCGCGAGCGTGCTGATCTACGAGACGGCGTTCGCGCAGAACGCGTAGGGCGCGCGGCGGGGCCGGATGCATCACAATGGGTGCAGGGCACGAGCGTGAGGAGTGACATGTCGGCGATCGACCTGAACAGCGACCTCGGCGAGTCGTTCGGCGTCTACCGCCTGGGCGACGACGCGGCCGTGCTCGCCTCGGTGTCGAGCGCCAACATCGCCTGCGGCTTCCACGGCGGGGACCCGCCGGGCATCCGCGCGACCTGCCGGGCGGCGGTGGCGGCGGGCGTCGCCATCGGCGCGCACCCCGGCTATCGAGACCTGGCCGGCTTCGGGCGGCGCTTCATCGATGTCGAGCCGAACGAGCTCACCGACGAGACGATCTATCAGATCGGCGCGCTGCAGGCGCTCGCCCGCAGCGTGGGCGGCGACGTGCGCTACGTCAAGCCGCACGGCGGGCTCTACAACGCGATCGCGGTGCACGAGGGTCAGGCGCGGGCGGTGGCGCGGGCCGTGCTCGAGGTCGACGACCGGCTGCCGCTCATGGTGCTGCCGGGATCCGTAGCCGAGCGGGTCGCGCGCGAGAGCGGCCTGCGTGCGGTTCCGGAGGCCTTCGCCGACCGCGGGTACCTCCCCGACGGCACCCTGGTGAAGCGCGGCGCGCCGGGGGCGCTGCTCGGCGAGGACGCCGCGGTCGCCCAGGCCCTGCGCCTCGCGAGGGGCGAGCCGCTGACGGCCCGGGGCGGCAGCGCGCTGCACCTGGAGGCCGAGAGCATCTGCCTGCACGGCGACCACCCGGAGGCGGTGCGGCTCGCCCGCCGCATCCGGGCGGAGCTCGAGGCGGCGGGGGTCGAGATCCGGAGCTTCGTCTAGTGGACGCCGGCGCGGGGGCGCGGGGCGCGTTCCCGGTGCGGGCCGTCGGAGACCGGGCCTGCATCGTCGACCTGCCCGACCTCGACGCGGTGATGCGCGTCGCCTCGGCGCTCCGCAACGCCCGGATCTCCGGCGTCGCGGAGGTCGTGCCGGCGGCGCGGACCGTGCTGGCGGTGTGCGAGGATCGGGCGGCGGTGCGGCGGGTCGAAGCCGCGGTGGGCGACCGCGAGCTCGGCGAGGCGGCGGGAGTCCGGTCGCGCGAGGTGCCGATCGACGTGGTGTACGACGGCGCGGACCTCGCGGAGGTCGCGGAGCTCGTCGGCCTGTCGTCGGAGGCGGTGGTCTCCGCGCACTCCGGCACGCCCTGGCGCGCGGCGTTCTGCGGATTCGCTCCCGGCTTCGCCTACCTCGTGGGCGGCGATCCCCGGCTGCTCGAGGTGCCCCGGCTCGCGTCGCCCCGCACGGTCGTGCCGGCGGGGTCCGTCGCCCTCGCCGGCGGCTTCTCGGCGGTGTACCCGGGGGAGTCCCCGGGCGGCTGGCGCCTGCTCGGACGCACCGGGGCGCGCCTCTGGGACCCGTCGCGAGCGCAGCCCGCGCTCGTCGCGCCGGGCGACACCGTGCGGTTCCGGCCGGTGCGCGAACGGGTCGAGGCCCGCGGCCGCCGCCGCGGCACTGCGCCGGGCGGTGCTGGACCGGGAGAGCCCGCCGGGACGGCGGCGTTCACGGTCGTCGCTCCGGGCATGCAGACCACCGTGCAGGATGCGGGCCGCCCCGGAAACGCCTCGCTCGGCGTCACGGCGTCGGGCGCCGCCGATCGGGGCGCCCTCGCCCGCGCGAATCGAGCCGTGGGGAACGCGGAGGGGGCGGCTGCGCTCGAGGCGCTCGGCGGGGGACTGGTGCTGCGCGCGGACCGCGCCATCACCGTCGCGGTCTCGGGGGCCGACGCCCCGATCCTGGTCGAGACGCCCCGGGGGCGGCGGGACGAGGCGCCGGATCGCGCCTTCGGCCTGCACCCCGGCGAGCGCCTGCGCCTCGGCATGCCCGAGCGCGGACTGCGCTGCTATGTCGCCGTGCGGGGCGGCATCGCGGGGAGGCCGGAGCTCGGCTCCCTCGCGCACGACAGCCTCTCGGGGCTCGGGATCCCGCCGCTCTCCGCGGGCGACCGGCTCGCGGCGGGCCCCGACTCCGCGCCGCGCCCGCCCGCCGCCCCGGGGGAACGGCCGCCGCGGCTTCCCGCCCCGGACGAGCCCGCCGTGCTGCGCTTCGTGCCCGGTCCCCGCGACGACTGGTTCGCCGCCGGAGAGCCGGATCGGCTGGCGCGAACCGAGTGGAGGGTCTCTCCCGTCTCGAACCGCGTGGGCCTGCGGCTCGAGACGGGGGCCGAGCCGCTCAGGCGTTCGCGCGCGGGCGAGCTCGCCCCCGAGGGGACCGTGCGGGGGGCGCTGCAGGTGCCGCCGAGCGGCCTCCCGGTGCTGCTCCTCGCGGATCATCCGGTCACCGGCGGGTACCCCGTCATCGGCGCGGTGATCGACTCCGATCTCGACCTGGCCGGCCAGCTGCGGCCCGGTCAGGTCGTGAGATTCCAGGCGGTCGATCCCGACGACCCGGAACCGGGACGCGCGGCCCGGGCCGACGGGCGCGTCTCCTGCTCGATCGAGGTCGACGGGCGCCGCTTCCCGCTCACCCTCCCGTCGGAGCTCGCGGCCGCGCTCGACCGGCTGCTCGCCGCGCCGGACGAGGCCCGGCTGGCCGAGGCGATCGAGCCGATCGTCGCCGAGTGCGAGCGGCACCGCCGCGGCGGCCGCTCCCGGTAAGATAGAGCCTCGTGTCAGATAACCCGATCAGCCAAGAAGCGGCCGACGCGGCCGTCGCCGCAGCGCTCGCCGCCTTCGCAGCTGCCGGCTCCGTCGCGGAGCTGAAGGCCGCCCGCACCGAGCACGCGGGCGACGCCTCCGCCATCGCCAGACTCAACGCGCTCATGCGCGCGGTGCCGAAGGACGAGAAGGCCGCCACCGGCAAGCTCATGGGTCAGGCCCGCGGGCGCATCGAGGGCGCCTGCAGGGAGCGCGAGGCCGAGCTGGTCGAGCAGGAGGCGGCGGAGCGGCTCGTCGCGGAGACCGTCGACGTCACCGCGGCTCCCGCGCGCCGCGGCGCCGGCACCCGCCATCCGCTCGCCCAGCTGCAGGAGGAGGCCGCGGACATCTTCGTGGGCATGGGATGGGAGGTCGCCGAGGGCCCCGAGATCGAGCACGAGTGGTTCAACTTCGACGCCCTCGGCTTCGATCCGGATCACCCGGCACGCGCCATGCAGGACACCTTCTTCGTGCACCCCGCCGATCGGCACCTGATCCTGCGCACCCACACCTCGCCCGTGCAGATCCGGGCGCTGCTGGATCGCGAGCTGCCCGTCTACGTGGTCGCGCCCGGCCGCGTGTACCGCACCGACGAGCTCGACGCGACGCACACCCCCGTGTTCCAGCAGATCGAGGGGCTCGCGATCGACCGCGGCCTCACGATGGCGCACCTGCGCGGCACGCTCGAGCACTTCGCCCGGCAGATGTTCGGCGAGGAGGCGAAGATCCGCCTGCGCCCCAACTTCTTCCCGTTCACCGAGCCCTCGGCCGAGATGGACGTGTGGCAGCCGAACGCCAAGGGCGGCGCCCGCTGGGTCGAGTGGGGCGGCTGCGGCATGGTCGACCCGAGGGTGCTGCTCGCCGCAGGGATCGACCCCGCCGAGCACCAGGGCTTCGCGTTCGGCATGGGCATCGAGCGCACCCTGCAGTTCCGCCACGACCTGGGCGACATGCGCGACATGGTCGAGGGCGACGTGAGATTCAACCGTCAGTTCGGAGGACTGGTCTGATGCGCGTTCCACTCAGCTGGCTCGGCGAGTACGTCTCGCTGCCCGACGGCGTCACCCCCGAGCGGGTGCACGCCGACCTCGTGCGCGTGGGCTTCGAGGAGGAGTCGATCCGGCGCTTCGACGTGACCGGGCCCATCGTGGTCGGCGAGGTGCTCTCGCGCGAACCCGAGGCGCACTCCAACGGCAAGACCGTGAACTGGTGCCGGGTCCGGGTGGCCCCCGAGGGGCGGCGCGCGGCCGACGGCGGCGGCGACGTGCGCGGCATCGTCTGCGGGGCGCACAACTTCGAGGCGGGCGACAAGGTCGTGGTGACGCTGCCCGGGGCCGTGCTGCCGGGCGGCTTCGAGATCGCGGCCCGCGAGACCTACGGCCACGTCTCCGACGGCATGATCGCCTCGGCGCGCGAGCTCTCCCTCGGCGAGGACCACGACGGCATCATCGTGCTCTCGCGGCTCGGGTTCGACCCCGACGCGCTCGCCCCCGGCGACGACGCGAGGGCGCTGCTGGGTCTCGACCAGACCGCCGTCGAGATCAACGTGACCCCGGATCGCGGCTACGCCCTCTCCATCCGCGGCGTGGCGCGCGAGTACGGCCACGCGACGGGCGCCGAGTTCCGCGACCCCGCCCTCGCGGTCTCGCCCGTGCCCGGAGCCGGGTTCCCGGTGGCCATCCACGACGAGGCGCCGATCCGCGGCCGCGCCGGGGCCTCGGGCTTCGTGACGCGCGTGGTGCGCGGCATCGACCAGTCGCGCCCGACGCCGCCCTGGATGGTGACGCGCCTGCAGCTCGCCGGCATCCGCTCGCTCTCGCTCGAGGTCGACATCTCGAACTACGTGATGCTCGAGCTGGGGCAGCCGCTGCACGCCTACGACCTGGCGAAGCTGCAGGGGGGGATCACCGTGCGCCGCGCCCGCGGGGGCGAGACCCTCGTGACCCTCGACGGCCAGGAGCGCGAGCTGCACCCCGAGGATCTGCTCATCGCCGACGACTCGGGCCCCATAGGGCTCGCCGGCGTGATGGGCGGCGAGTCGACCAAGGCCGACGAGTCCACCGTCGACGTGCTCATCGAAGCGGCCACCTTCGACCCCGTGTCGATCGCCCGTACCGCCCGCAGGCACAAGCTGCCCAGCGAGGCCTCGAGGCGCTTCGAGCGCGGCGTCGACCCCCTGGTCGGCCGGGCGGCCGCGCAGCGCATGGTCGACCTGCTGGTGGAGCTGGCGGGCGGCACCGCCGACGAGCTCGGATCCGAGCTCGTTCCCGCGTGGGATCCGCAGGTCGTGCGCCTGCGGATGTCGAGCGTCAACGGGCTGCTCGGCACCGACTACACCGACGAGGAGATCCGCGGCGCGATCGAGATGATCGGGTGCCCGGTCTCCCTCGGAGCCGCGGGGGATCCCGGCCTGCTCCTCGTCACGCCGCCCAGCTGGCGATCCGACCTCTCCCGAGGCGCCGACCTGGCCGAGGAGGTCGCGCGCATCGTCGGCTACGATCGCATCCCGTCGGTGCTGCCGGTCGCGCCCGCCGGGCGAGGCCTCACCCGCGAGCAGCGCCTGCGCCGCCGCGCCGCGAACGTGGTGACCGCCGCGGGCTTCGAGGAGGTGCAGAGCTACCCCTTCGTGACGCAGCGGCAGCTCGACGCCCTCGGCGCGGGGGCGCAGGCGGGCGAGACCGGGACCGCATCGGTCGAGGCCGTGCGCCTGGCGAACCCGCTCGACGGCGAGGCGCCGTTCCTGCGCCGCTCGCTGCTGCCCGGTCTCGTGACCGCGGCGCAGCGCAACGTGTCGCGCGGGCTCACCGACCTCGCGCTCGTCGAGTTCGGGGCGGTGTTCGAGCCGGGCGCCGATGCCGCCGCACTCGGCACCGGCCTCGTGCCGCCGCTCGCCGAGCGGCCCTCCGACGAGGCGCTCGCCGAACTCGACGCCTCGATCCCGCGGCAGCCGCGCCGCGCGGCCGGGCTGCTGCTCGGCGACGCCGTGGTCAAGCAGCCCGGCGAGTCCGCGCGCGCCTACGACTGGGCCGACGCGCTCGACGCCGCGCGCACGGTCGCCGGTGCCGTGTCGGCCGAGCTGGTCGTGTCGCAGGGCTCGCACCGCGCCTTCCACCCCGGCCGCACCGCGGAGCTCGCGATCCGCGTCGGCGCCGGTGCGCACGACCTCGACGCCGACGGCGACGAGGGCGGCCTCGAGGTGGTCGGCGTCGCGGGAGAGCTCCTTCCGCAACTGGTCGCCGAGCACCACCTGCCCGGCCGGGCCGCCGCATTCGAACTCGATCTCGACCGCATCATCGAGCTGGCCCCGCGCCAGCCCGAGACCGCGCCGCTCTCCGGATACCCGGCCGCCACGCAGGATCTCACGCTCGTGGTCGCGGAGGACGTGCCCGCCGGAGACGTGCTCGCGGTGGTGGAGGCCGGCGCCGGAGAGCTGCTCGAGCACGCCCGCGTCGTCGCCGACTACCGGGGGGCCGGCCTCGAGGAGGGGCGGAAGGCGCTGACCTTCGCCCTGCGCTTCCGCGCGGGCGACCGCACGCTGAAGGCCGAGGAGGCCAGCGAGGCGAAGCTCGCGGGAGTCGCGGCCGCCGAGCTGGCGTTCGGCGCGAGGCTGCGGGAGTAGCCCCGGGGGCGGCGCTGCGCTCGCGCCGCGCCGCGCCGACTCACGGAATCTGCCCCTCGAAGTTCGTTCGTGCGCCGAGCTTGAAGGGACTTCGCGGGGACGATTCTGCTGCAGCCTCGATCCCGCATCCGGCGATCCCGAGCCCCGGCCATCCTCGAGCCCGGGTTATCCACAAGCGCGCCCCCGATCCTGGCTCCGCCTCGGCGGCCCTGTGGAGAGCGCGAGTGGGACTTCCGGGATTCCCGTACCGTTGATGGCATGCGCCCGCTGTCGCCGATCAACGCCCCCGGAGTGACGGGCTCCGTCGCCCGAGTGTCGGCGTTGCGCGCCGCAGGCGTGCCGAAGTGGCGCCTCTACGCAGAGGACGTGCCGCGGGTGCTGCACGGCGTCGCCGTCGTTCCCGGGCTTGATCCCGAGTCCCTTGCGGTGCGGGTCTCCGCGTTGCATGTACTGATGCGCCCCGGTCGCTTCATCTCCAGGCGCACTGCAGCCGAACTCTACGAGATCCCGTTGATTCGCAGCGGTGGCCCGCTATCCGTCGGGGCGATCCGGCCGCAGAGACCGCCGAAGCACCGGGAGATCGCGGGACATCAGCTCCGCCCGGGCGCCCTGAGCGAGCTCCCCGGGGCGCCCTCCTGGCTGCCGCGCCCCGCGGACGTCTGGGGACTGCTCGCCGCCTGCAGCAGCCCGGATGAGCTGGTGGTGGCCGGCGACTTCCTCGTCTCGGGCGCCTCGCGCTATGAGGCGCCCCTGTGCCGGCTGCAGGAGCTGGAGTCGACGGTGCAGCGGTTCGAGGGTTGCACGGGCGTGGCCGCGCTGCGGACGGCGCTGCCGCTGCTGCGCACCGGCGTGGAGTCCCCGTCCGAGACTCTCCTCAGACTGCGCATCACGGCTGCCGGGCTGCCGGAGCCACGAACCTGCTGCCCGGTGCCGGTGCTCGGGAGAGTGCTGCACGCCGATCTCGGCTACCCGGAGCTGCGGATCGCCATCGACTACGACGGCGAGTACCACTTCGACAGCGGCGTCGAGCAGCGGCGCCGGGACAATGCGCGTCGGGAGGCGATGCGGGACGCGGGCTGGACGGTCCTGGTCGTCACCGCGATCGATCTGAGGGATCCGCGTGAGTTCCTCGCGCGCCTCGCGAACGCGATCGCGAAGGCTCGGGCGGCGATGGTCTGAGCGGGCGACCGGCTCGCGCCCGAGGAGGCGCGGGAGCCGCTCGTCGTGCTCTGCCGAGCGCGCCTCCGCGCCTCCCGTGGCCTCCGCCCTCGCGCCCGGAATCGGCCCCTCGAGTTCCGTTCGAGCTCGGCGTATGAACGGAACTCGAGGGGCCGATTCCGCCGCACACGGAGCGCTGACGGGCCCGTGTCGCCGCGCGGGGCCGACGCGGGTGCGGCGGGGAGGGCGCCCGCTGGTGCTGAGGAGCGTGGCGAGGCGCTGCGCGGGAGTCTCCCACCCCGGCGTCTTGCGCGGGCGGGTGTTGAGCTGGCCGGCTGCTCGTGCGAACTCGTCGGGGGTATGAACCGAGAGATCGGTGCCCTTCGGGAAGTACTGGCGGAGAAGCCGGTTCGTGTTCTCATTCGGCCCTCGCTGCCAGGGTGACGCCGGATCGCAGAAGAACACGGGCGTATCTGCGGCGACCGCGAACTTCTTGTGCGCGTCGGAGGGTGCGGGGATACTGAGAGCATCACGCGCGAGGAGGCCGCCATGTCCGCTCAGAGGATCATTCCCAACGTCTGGTGCAACCGCAACGCGGAGGAGGCGGGGGAGTACTACGCGTCCGTGTTCCCCGGCGCGACATCGGCCGTCGAGGCCCGGTATCCCGACACCGGCCTGCTGGACTTCCAGCTCGAGTTCGCGGGGGCTCCGCTCACGGTGGCGCTCGAGATCCCCGACCCCGCGGGCGCGGGGAGCACCCGGTTCACGCTCATCAACGCGGGCGACGAGTTCCGCCCGAACCCCTCGATCTCGTTCATGCTGAACTTCGATCCGCTCATGTTCGGCGGCAGCGAGGACGCGGCGCGGGATCGGCTCGACCTCGTGTGGCGGGCGCTCTCCGACGGCGGCGAGGTGCTCATGCCGCTCGCGGAGTACCCCTTCAGCTCGCACTACGGCTGGGTGCAGGATCGCTTCGGGGTGAGCTGGCAGCCGATGCTGACGGATCCCGCCGGGGATCCGCGCCCCTTCGTCGTGCCCTTGCTGATGTTCTCCGGGGCCGTGCAGAACCGGGCTTCCGAGGCGATCGACCTCTACGCCTCGCTGTTCGAGGACGCGGGGGCGGGCGGCCGCTATCGATACGGCGCGCAGACCGGGCCGGCGACGCCCGAGGCGCTCATGTACGGCGAGTTCCGCGTGGGCGAGCAGTGGTTCGCGGCGATGGACTCGGGCGTCGCGCAGGACATCCCGTTCACGTGCGGCGTGTCGCTCGAGGTGCAGTGCGCCGATCAGGCCGAGATCGATCGCCTGTGGCAGGCCCTCTCGGCGGTGCCCGAGGCCGAGCAGTGCGGGTGGCTCGCCGACCGCTTCGGCGTGAGCTGGCAGATCGTGCCGGCGAACCTCGGAGAGCTCATGGAACGGCCGGGCGCCTACGAGCGGATGATGCGCATGACGAAGATCGTGATCGCCGATTTTTAGCCGTCACCACCATCGATCGTTTTTGTATACGCAATAGGGATATTTGGGCGGAAAGCTTCCATATTTTCAGTTTTGTGTATACGCTCGAGGTGTCGGGAGGAGAGGCCGTGCGGGCAAGCGATCGGGCGTACGCCGTGTTGCTGGACGAGATCCAGAGCGGCGCGCTGACACCCGGATCGGTCGTCGCGGAGGTCGAGCAGGCCGAGCGCCTCGGCGTGAGCCGCACCCCTATGCGCGAGGCGATCGGCAGACTCGCCGCCGACGGGCTGGTGCGGCATCAGTCGCCCCGCGTGCTGGTCGTCTCCGGCTTCGACGCCGACGACATCCGCGAGCTCTTCGAGGCGCGGCGCGCCCTCGAGGAGACCTCGGCCCGCCTCGCGGCGGAGCGCGGCGATCGGGAGATCTTCCGCGCGCTCGCCACCGACTTCGCCGAGGCCCGCCCCGAGGCCGGCGAGCTCGCCGCCGACGACTACTACGCGCTCATCGCGCGCTTCGACGCCGCCGTCGACGCCGCCGTCGACAACGGCTACCTCACCTCGGCGCTGCGCACGATCCGCACCCACCTCGTGCGCGCCCGCCGCCTCGCCCGCGACAACCGTGCCAGGCTGCGCGCCTCGGTCGAGGAGCACGTGCTCATCGCCCGGGCGATCGCCGACGCCGACGCCGAGCTCGCCGCGCACGCCACCCACGTGCACCTCCACAACGCACTCGCCTCGATCCTGAGCTCCATCGAGGGCTCCGACCCGGAAGGACCCCGATGACCGTCACCCACCGCGTCCGCGTCTACAGGAGTGAGGAGGAGCTGCCCCGCGACGAGCAGCTGGCCTGGAGGATCGCCGAGGTCGCAGCCGATCCCGTCGAGGTCGAGCCCGAGGTGGTCGGCATGATCATCAATCGCATCATCGACAACGCCGCAGTCGCCGCGGCGTCCCTCGACCGCGGCCCCGTCGCCGCCGCCCGCGCGCAGGCCCTGGCGCACCCGGTCTCGACCGGGGGAGCCGGATCCTCGATCTTCGGGCTCGCCGCCTCCGGGCCGGAGGCGCGGAGATCCAGCCCCGAGTGGGCCGCCTGGGCGAACGGGGTCGCCGTGCGCGAGCTCGACTACCACGACACCTTCCTCGCCGCCGAGTACTCGCATCCCGGCGACAACATCCCGCCGATCCTCGCGGTCGCCCAGCACGTCGGCGCCGACGGCCGCGCCCTCGTGCGCGGCATCGCCACCGGTTACGAGATCCAGATGGACCTCGTGCGCGCCATCTGCCTGCACAGGCACAAGATCGACCACGTCGCGCACCTCGGCCCCTCGGCCGCCGCGGGCATCGGCACGCTGCTCGGCCTCGACGCGGAGACCATCTCGCAGGCCGTCGGGCAGGCGCTCCACACCACGACGGCGACCCGCCAGAGCCGCAAGGGCGAGATCTCCACCTGGAAGGCGCACGCGCCCGCGTTCGCCGGCAAGATGGCGGTCGAGGCCGTGGACCGCGCCATGCGCGGGCAGACCTCGCCCGCGCCCGTCTACGAGGGCGAGGACGGCGTGATCGCCTGGATGCTCGACGGGCCGTCGGCCGCGTACGACGTGCCGCTCCCGGCACCGGGAGAGGCGAAGCGCGCCATCCTCGACAGCTACACCAAGGAGCACTCGGCCGAGTACCAGGCGCAGGCGTGGATCGACCTCGCGCGCAAGCTGCACGGCGCGCACCCCGAACTGGCCGATCCCGCGAACGTCGCGCGCGTCGTGCTGCACACGAGCCACCACACGCACCACGTCATCGGCTCGGGTGCGAACGACCCGCAGAAGTACGATCCGACCGCGTCGCGCGAGACGCTCGACCACTCCATCCCGTACATTTTCGCGGTCGCGCTGCAGGACGGCGGCTGGCACCACGTCGACTCGTACGCGCCGGCCCGCGCTTCGCGCCCCGACACGGTCGAGCTCTGGCGCAGGATCACCACGGCCGAAGACCCGGAGTGGACGCGCCGCTACCACTCCGAGGACCCCGACGAGAAGGCCTTCGGCGGCCGCGTGGAGATCGAGCTGACGAGCGGCGGCACGATCGTCGACGAGATCGCGGTGGCCGACGCGCACCCGCTGGGCGCCCGGCCGTTCGCCCGCGCCGACTACATCGCGAAGTTCCGTCTGCTCGCCGACCCCGTGCTCGAGCCCGCCGAGATCGAGCGCTTCCTCGACCTCGTGCAGCGCCTGCCCGAGCTCTCCGCCGACGAGGTGCGCGAGATCAACATCACCGCGCGATCCGGTGTCATCGATCCCGCCGACGCGCCGAAGGGGCTCTTCTGATGCTGTACGCCCAGACCCCGGCCCACGAGAAGCGCCGCGCGTTCCGCGAGCGCCTCGCGTCGGGCGAGCTGCTCCGCTTCCCCGGCGCCTTCAACCCGCTCTCGGCCCGCCTCATCGAGCGCAGGGGATTCGACGGGGTCTACATCTCGGGCGCCGTGCTCTCGGCCGATCTCGGGCTGCCCGACATCGGCCTCACCACGCTCACCGAGGTGGCGGGGCGCTCCCAGCAGATCGCCCGCGTGACCGAGCTGCCCGCGATCGTCGACGCCGACACCGGCTTCGGCGAGCCGATGAACGTGGCGCGCACCGTGCAGACCCTCGAGGACGCCGGGCTCGCCGGCGCCCACATCGAGGACCAGATCAACCCGAAGCGCTGCGGCCACCTCGACGGCAAGGCCGTGGTCGACCTCGACACCGCCGCGAAGCGGATCCGGGCAGCCGCCGACGCGCGCCGGGATCCGAACTTCCTCATCATGGCGCGCACCGACATCCGCGCGGTCGAGGGGCTCGACGCCGCGGTCGACCGCGCGAGGGCCCTCGTCGACGCCGGCGCCGACGCCGTCTTCCCGGAGGCGATGCGCACGCTCGAGGAGTTCGCGGCGATGCGCGCCGCCCTCGAGGTGCCGATCCTCGCCAACATGACCGAGTTCGGCAAGAGCGAGCTCTTCTCCGCTCAGCAGCTCGCCGACGTGGGCGTCAACATCGTCATCTGGCCCGTGTCGCTGCTGCGGATCGCGATGGGCGCGGCCGGCCGGGCGCTCGACGCCCTGAACGAGGAGGGGCACCTGCGCGGCAAGCTCGACGAGATGCAGCACCGGGCCGACCTCTACGAGCTCATCGACTACGAGGACTACAACCGCTTCGACACGAGCGTGTTCAACTTCACCGTCGAGCGTTAGCGGCCGACACCGGACTTCGAGGGACAGCGGGAGCAGAGGAGCAGCCATGACAGATCACACCGAACCCGAGATCAGGAAGGGCCTCGCGGGCGTCGTCGTCGACTACACGGCCGTCTCGAAGGTCAACCCCGAGACGAACAGCCTGCTCTACCGCGGGTATCCCGTGCAGGAGCTCGCCGCCACCCAGCCGTTCGAGGCCGTCGCCCACCTGCTGTGGAGCGGGGAGCTGCCGACGGCCGAGCAGCTCGCCGAGCTGCGGCGCATGGAGCGCGAGCACCGCGCGCTGCCCCGGCGCGTGCAGGAGGCCATCGACCTCCTGCCGCTCGAGGCGCACCCGATGGACGAGGTGCGCACCGCGCTGAGCGTGATCGGCGCCTTCGACACGGCCGGTGCGGGGTCGGTGCTCGACGCGTCGGGCAGCCCGGAGGAGAATCTGGCGCGCTCGATCCGCCTCTACGCGGCGCTGCCCGCGGTGGTCGCGTACGGGCAGCGCCGCCGGCGCGGCCAGGAGGTCGTGGCGCCCCGCGACGATCTCGACTACGCGGCCAACTTCCTGTGGATGACGTTCGGGGAGGAGCCGGACGAGGTGGTCGTCGACGCCTTCAACCGCTCGATGATCCTCTACGCCGAGCACTCCTTCAACGCCTCGACGTTCACCGCGCGGGTGGTCACCTCGACGCTGTCCGACCTCTACTCGGCGGTCGTGGCGGCCGTCGGAGCGCTGAAGGGCCCGCTGCACGGCGGCGCGAACGAGGCGGTGCTGCACATCATGCACGAGATCGGATCGGCCGAGAACGTGGTGCCGTGGCTCGAGAGGGCGCTCGCCGAGAAGCGCAGGATCATGGGCTTCGGGCACCGGGTCTACAAGAAGGGCGACTCGCGGGTGCCCACGATGAAGGCGGCGCTCGACACGCTCGTCGCGCACTACGACCGCCCCGACGTGGCCGAGCTCTACGCCGCGCTCGAGCGCGAGTTCGTCTCGCGCAAGGGGATCTACCCCAACCTCGACTACCCCTCCGGCCCGGCGTTCGACCTCATCGGCTTCGACACCCTCACCTTCACGCCGCTGTTCATCGCCTCCCGGGTGACCGGCTGGACCGCCCACATCATGGAGCAGGCGGCTTCGAACGCGCTGATCCGCCCGCTCTCGGCCTACAACGGGCCCGACGAGCGGCACATCTCGGGCTACGTGCCCGACGAGGCGGAGATCGCCGCGGCCGAGCGGCCGGAGGAGGCCGGGTAGTCTGAGTCCATGACGGACTACACGACCATCATCGCCGAGACGCGGGGCCGCGTCGCCACGATCACGCTCGACCGGCCGGAGGCGCTGAACGCCCTGAACTCGACCCTCGTGCGCGAGCTCATCGACGCGGCGCTCGGTTACGACGCCGACCCGGGGGTCGGGGCCATCGTCATCACGGGATCGGAGAAGGCCTTCGCCGCCGGGGCCGACATCAAGGAGATGGCGGAACGCGGCTACGCCGAGATGTACCTGGGCGGCCCGTTTCCCGGCTGGAACGGATTCGAGCGCATGCGCACGCCCGTCATCGCGGCGGTCGCGGGCTTCGCGCTGGGCGGCGGCTGCGAGCTCGCGATGATGTGCGACATCATCATCGCGGCCGACACCGCGAAGTTCGGGCAGCCCGAGATCAACCTCGGGATCCTGCCAGGCTTCGGGGGATCCCAGCGCCTGCCGCGGGCGATCGGCAAGTACAAGGCGGCCGAGATGATCCTCACGGGCCGCACGATGGGCGCCGAGGAGGCGGAGCGGAGCGGGCTCGTCTCGCGGGTCGTGCCCGCCGCCGAACTGCTCGCCGAGGCGGCGAGGACCGCCGAGGCGATCGCGTCGAGGTCGCTGCCCGCCGTGTACGCGGCGAAGGATGCGCTGCAGGCCGCGCAGGAGATGCCGCTCTCCGAGGGGCTGCGTTTCGAGCGTCAGGCCTTCGCCGCCGCGTTCGCGACCGAAGACCAGAAGGAGGGGATGCGCGCGTTCGCCGAGAAGCGCGCTCCCCGGTTCACGCACCGGTAGGCTCGCGTAGCGCACCCCGCGGCCGTGCCGCGGGGTGCCAGAATAGAAGCCATTCGGGTGCGGAAGCGAGGAGCGTCGATGACATATAGCGTTGCGGTGGCGGGCGCGAGCGGCTACGCCGGCGGCGAGCTGCTGCGGTTGCTCGCCGGGCATCCCGAGTTCGAGATCCGCACCGTGACGGGGCACTCGAGCGCGGGCAGCCCGCTCGTCGACTCGCAGCCGCACCTGCGCTCGCTCGCGCACCTCGTGCTCCAGCCGACGACGCCCGAGGTGCTCGACGGCCACGACGTCGTGTTCTTCGCGCTCCCGCACGGCGCCTCCGGCGAGCTCACCGCGCAGCTGCGCGGCGTGCGCCTCGCGGTCGACTGCGGGGCCGACCACCGCCTCGCGAGCGCGGACGACTGGGCGGCGTTCTACGGCGGCGAGCACCACGAGCCGTGGACCTACGGCGTGCCCGAGCTGCTCGTGGCAGCGGCGGGCGGCAAGCAGCGGGCGAATCTCGTCGGGGCGACGCGGATCGCGGCCCCCGGCTGCAACGCCTCGACCGTGGCGCTGTCCCTCGCGCCCGGCATCGCGGCCGGCGCGATCGAGGCCCGGGATCTGGTGAGCGTGCTCGCCGTCGGGCCGAGCGGCGCGGGCAGGGCGGCGAAGACGCACCTGCTCGGCGCGGAGCTCATGGGCAGCGCCAACCCGTACGCCGTGGGCGGCACGCACCGGCACATCCCGGAGATCAAGCAGGCGCTGCGGGGCGCCGGGGCCGCGGAGGAGCCGACCATCAGCCTCACCCCCGTGCTCGTGCCGATGAGCCGGGGGATCCTGGCCACCTCCACCGCGCGCCTCGCACCCGGCGCGACCGCGGCCGACGTGCGCGCGGCCTGGGAGCGCGCCTACGCCGGCGAGCCGTTCGTGCAGCTGCTGCCCGAGGGGCGGTTCCCGCGCACGGCCGACACGCTGGGCGCCAACACCTGCCTCATGGGCCTCGCCGTCGACGAGGCCGCGGGTCGCGTCGTGGTGGTCGCGGCGCTCGACAACCTCGCCAAGGGCACCGCCGGCGCCGCCGTCCAGTCGGCCAACATCGCGCTGGGCATCCCCGAGACCACCGGCCTCAGCCCGAACGGCACGGCCCCGTGAGCCGCAGCCACGGCGAGAGGCGGATTTTCCACCTGAATCATCGAATCCAGCGGGGTTTTTCGCCCCTCGACGCGGAGGAGCGCCGATGACCGTCACCACACCCCGGGGCTTCCGCTCGGCGGGCATCGCCGTGGGGCTCAAGAGCACCGGCAAGCCCGACCTGGCGCTCGTCGTCAACGACGGCCCCGAGCGCGCGAGCGCGGTGGTCTTCACGAGCAACCGGGCCCAGGCGAACCCGATCCTCTGGAGCCGCAGGGTCGCGCAGAACGGCGCGGCCCGTGCGGTCATCCTGAACTCGGGGGGCGCCAACTGCTTCACCGGCGCCTTCGGCTACGAGACGACGCGCCTCACGGCCGAGGCCGTCGCGGCGGCGCTGGGCGAGGCCGACGCCGAGCGGATCCTCGTCTGCTCGACCGGGCTCATCGGCGCGGGCGACCGGGCCTTCCGCGACCGGATCGTCGACAACGTGCCCGCGCTCGCCGACGCGCTCGCCGACGACGACACGACCGCTCCCGCCGCGATCCTCACCACCGACACGGTCGAGAAGACCGCCGCGCACGAGTCGCCGGACGGCTGGCGCATCGGGGCGATGGCCAAGGGGGCGGGCATGCTCGCGCCCGGCCTCGCCACCATGCTCGTCGTCATCACGACCGACGCGCTGCTCGGCGACGCGGTGCTGGATCGCGCGCTGCGGCGCGCCACCGCGGTCAGCTTCGACCGGCTGGACAGCGACGGCTGCATGTCGACGAACGACCAGGTGACTCTGCTGGCGAGCGGCGCCTCGGGGGCGACCCCCGACGAGGACGTCTTCGCGGAGGCCCTCGCGGGCGTGTGCGACAGCCTCGCCGCGCAGCTGCAGGCCGACGCCGAGGGCGCGAGCCACGACATCGACATCGAGGTGCGGGGGGCCGCGAGCGAGGCCGACGCCGTCGAGGTCGGCCGCTCGGTCGCGCGCAACAACCTCTTCAAGGCCGCGATCTTCGGCAACGACCCCAACTGGGGCCGCGTGCTCGCCGCGATCGGCACGACCGGCGCCGCGTTCGATCCGTACGCGGTCGACGTGAGCTTCAACGGCGTGCGCCTCTGCCACGCCGGCGGCCCCGACCGCCCGGTCGAGGAGTGCGACCTCGCGCCGCGCCGCACGCGCGTCGAGATCGAGCTCTTCGCGGGGAAGCACGCCGCGACCGTGCGCACCAACGACCTCACGCACGACTACGTGCACGAGAACTCCGCCTACTCGAGCTAGGGACGCCATGACCACCACAACGAGAACCCTCGATCACGAGCAGGCGGCCGCGAAGGCGCAGGTGCTCATCGAGTCGCTGCCTTGGCTCAAGAAGTTCCGCGACAGGATCGTGGTGATCAAGTTCGGCGGCAACGCCATGGTCGATGCGGCGCTGCTCAAGGCGTTCGCCGAGGACGTGGTCTATCTGCGGCACACGGGCATCCGGCCGGTCGTCGTGCACGGCGGCGGTCCGCAGATCAACGCGATGCTCGCCCGGCTCGGCATCGAGAGCGAGTTCAAGGGCGGCTACCGCGTCACCACGCCCGAGACGATGGACGTCGTGCGCATGGTGCTCACCGGCAAGGTGAACCCCGAGCTGGTCGACGAGATCAACGCCCACGGCCCGCTCGCCGCGGGCACGACGGGGGAGGACGCGGGGCTCTTCACGGGCCGCCGCCGCCCGCCGGTGGAGGTCGACGGCGAGCGGGTGGAGCTGGGACTCGTCGGCGACGTGGTCGACGTGCGCGTGGACCCGGTGCTGGCGCTGCTCGACGCGGGGCTGATCCCCGTCGTCTCCTCGATCGCCCCCGATGCCGATCGTCCGGGCGAGTCGCTCAACGTCAACGCCGACGCCGCGGCCTCCGCGCTCGCCGCGGCGCTGGGCGCCGAGAAGCTCGTGATCCTGACCGATGTGGCGGGCCTCTACGCCGACTGGCCCGACCGCGACTCGCTCGTGTCGTCGATCACGGCGGCCGAGCTCGACGAACTGCTGCCGAGTCTCGAGTCGGGCATGATCCCGAAGATGCGGGCCTGCCTCGACGCGGTGCGGGGCGGGGTGCCGAAGGCGGCCATCATCGACGGCCGCGAGCCCCACTCGGTGCTGCTCGAGATCTTCACCGAGCGCGGCATCGGCACCGAAGTGACGCCCTGAGCGGGGCCGGAGCGGCAGGGGGCGGGTAGATGCTCGCCGCCGCGGCCTGCGTCGCCGTCGCCTACCTCGCGCTCGCCGTGGCCTCGGCGCGCCTGATCGTAATCGACCTGCGGGAGCGCCGACTGCCCAACCGCCTGCTCGGCTGGACCGGTGCGGCGTTCGGGGCGCTGCTCGTCGCCGCGTCGGCGCTCGGCGGTCTCTGGCCCGAGCTCGTGCGGGCCGCAGCGGGCGGCGCGGGCTACGGCGCGCTGCTGCTGCTGCTGAGGGTGCTCGCGCCCGGCGCGATCGGCGGCGGCGATGTGAAGCTCGCGCCGCTCGTGGGCGCCGCGACGGGATGGGTCGGGATCGCGGCGGCGACCGTCTGGGCGCCGCTCGGGCTCGCCGTCTGCGCGGGAATCGCGGGCGCCCGGGCGCGGATCCGCGGGCGCCGCGACCTCGCGTTCGGGCCCGTGCTGCTGGCGGGCGGCTGGTTCGGGATCGCGGCCGGGCTCCTGCTGTCCTGATAACGATCCGGCGGCGCTTCATCGAGGCCGATGCCGAGTCTTCGAAGTTGGATAGCCTGGAGCATGGAAGCGATGCTGCTTCGCGCACCCGTTGAAGCGGCGTCGCCTCACCCGGAGCGGTGCTCGGCACGACCGGTTCCGCCCGGGTCCTGTCAACGACGGAATGCTGGATGGAGTGCTTCATGTGTGCGATGGGAGTTTCGAGGGTGCCGGGGCGCGGGCGGCGGCGCGTCGTCGCGGCGGCGGCCGGAGCGGCGGCGATGGCGCTGACGCTGGCGGGCTGCGCCTCGAGCGACGGAGGCGGCGGCGGGGGCTCGGGAGCGGCGGGCGATCAGCTCGCGGGCCAGAGCCTGAACGTGGTCGCCGCCTGGTCGGGGGCCGAGCAGCAGAACTTCGAGGCGGTGCTGCAGGAGTTCGAGAACCGCACGGGCGCCGACGTCACCTACACGAGTTTCGGCGACAACGGGCCCACCTACATCCAGGGCCAGCTCGAGGGCGGCACGCCGCCGAACGTCGCGATCATCGGGCAGCCGGCGCTCATGCAGTCGCTGGCCGCGAACGGCGACATCCTGCCGGTCGCCGGCTCGGTGCGGTCGGCGGTCGAGAAGAACTACGCGCAGACCTGGGTGGACCTCGGCAGCGTCGACGGCGACCTCTACGGCGTGTGGTTCAAGGCGGCGAACAAGTCGATGGTCTGGTACAACGCCGACATCTACGACGAGGCGGGTGCGACGGCGCCCGAGAACTGGGACGACTTCCTCGCGCAGCTCGGGGTCGTGCGAGACGCCGGCTACGCGGGGATCTCGGTCGGCGCGGACGTCGGCTGGCCGCTCACCGACTGGTTCGAGAACGTGTATCTGCGCACCGCCGGCCCCGAGAAGTACGACCAGCTGACGAACCACGAGATCCCCTGGACGGATGACTCGGTGAAGGAGGCGCTCGGCGTGCTGGCGGAGCTGTGGGGGAGCGACCTCGTGCAGCCGGGCGGAGCGCAGCGCGACTTCCCGACGAGCGTGACCGAGGTCTTCGGGTCGGATCCCCAGGCGGGCACCGTGTTCGAAGCCGACTTCGTCGCGGGCAACATCGCCGCGGACGGCAACTCCACGGTCGGCGAGAACGCCCTGTTCTATGACTTCCCCTCGATCAACGGATCGAATCCCGCGGTCGTCACGGGCGGCGACGTCGCCGTCCAGTTCACCGACGACGAGGCGACCACGGCGCTCATGGAGTTCCTGGCCTCGCCCGAGGCCGCCGAGGCCTGGGTGCCCAATGGAGGGCTGCTCTCGCCGAACAACGCCGTGGACACCTCGCTGTACCCGGATGACGTGTCGAAGCAGGTCGCCGATGCGCTGATCGGGGCGGAGGAGCTGCGCTTCGACATGTCCGACCTGACGCCGAGCTCCTTCGGCGGCACGCAGGGCCAGGGGTTCTGGCAGGAGATGATCTCCTTCTACGAGAATCCGAGCGACATCGACGGTACGGCGCAGCGTCTGGAGGACGCGGCGGTCGAGGCGTACCGGTAAGCCGGGCGATGAGCCGCACGCTCACGGTGCCGGTGCAGGTCCGCGGCCGCGGACACCGCGTCCGCGGCCGCGGCCGCGCGCGGCGGTGGCTGCTCGTCGCCGGGTTTCTCGGGCCCGCGCTCGTGGTGCTCGGCGCACTCGTCGTCTACCCGATCGTCTACACGGTGCTGCGCTCCTTCTTCGACAGGAGCGGCTCGTCGTTCGTGGGGTGGCAGAACTACGTCACCATGTTCACGAACGACACCACCTTCACAGCGATCCGCAACAACCTCATGTGGGTCGTCGTCGCACCGGTGACGGTGACCATCATCGGACTGATCTTCGCGGTGCTCATCGACAAGCTCGGCTGGAAGACCGTGTTCCGGCTGATCGTGTTCATGCCGATGGCGATCTCGATGCTCGCGGCCGGCGTGATCTTCCGGGGCATGTTCCAGGAGAGCCCGCAGCTCGGCGTGGTCAACGCCGCGATCGTGAGCGTGCAGAGTCTCTTCGGGGAGCAGGCGAGCTACCCCGGCGCGAAGCCGCGAGAGGGGACCGGGATCGAGGCCGACGGGGGCATCGTCGCGTCGAGCGAGACGGTGCCGGCGGGCGGCACGCAGGACTTCGCCCTCACCGGGATCCGGCAGAGCGCGCTCCCCGAGGGCGCCGTCGACGCGCGCGCGGCCGAGGGCCCCTCGGGCACCGAGATCGCGGGCACGGTCTTCCTCGACGTCATCCGCGGCGGAGGCGGGGTGCAGGGCGAGATCGAGGCGGGCAAGAAGGGGCTCGAGGGCGTGCGCGTCGACGCGGTCGACGCCGACGGCGCGATCCGAGGCTACGCCACGACGGGCGCCGGGGGCGCCTACACGATCGAGGGGCTCGCTGCCGGGGAGAGCTACCGGATCGCGCTGCCGGCGGCGAACTTCGACGCGGGCGCGCAGGGGGTCTCGTGGCTCAGCGCCTCGTTCATCAACATCGTGGTGATCCTCGCCTACATCTGGATCTGGGCGGGCTTCGCGATGGTGATGATCGCGTCGGGGCTGTCCGCGATGGATCGCTCGCTGCAGGAGGCGGCGCGCACCGACGGGGCCGGCGAGTGGCAGATCTTCACCCGCATCACGGCGCCGCTTCTGGCGCCCGTGCTCGTCGTCGTGTTCGTCACGCTCATCATCAACGTGCTGAAGATCTTCGATCTCGTCTACGTGATCCCGCCGGGCGTCTCGAAACCGGCGGCCAACGTGATCGCCGTCGAGATGTGGACGGTCTCGTTCGGGGGCGGCAACAACCAGGGCCTGGGGTCGGCGCTCGCGATCCTGCTGCTCATCCTGGTGCTGCCGTCGATGATCGTGAACGTGCGTAGATTCAAGGAGGAGCGAGGCCGATGAGCACCGCAACCCCTCGAACCGAGCCGGCGCGAAGGCGCCGCGGGCCGCGCACCGCGCAGCGCGTCGCTGCTCTCGCGAGCCGCGGCGTCGTCAATGCCGTCCTGCTGATCGTCGCGGTGTTCTGGCTCGTGCCGACGGTGGGCCTGCTGCTCACCTCGTTCCGCACGGCGGGCGACAACGCCTCGAGCGGCTGGTGGACCGTCGTCACGAAGCCCGCGGAGCTCACGATCCAGAACTACGCGAACCTGCTGTCGAACCCGACGATCACGGGTTCGTTCTGGAACACGATCGTGATCGCGGTTCCGACGACGCTGCTGGTGGTGGCGCTCGGGGCGCTCGCGGCCTACGCGTTCGCGTGGCTGCACTTCCCCGCGCGGGACTGGCTGTTCATCGCGGTCATCGTGCTGCTGGCCGTGCCGCTGCAGGTGGCGCTGATCCCGCTCGCCAGGCTCTTCGGCGCGCTCGGCATCTTCGGCAGCGTCGTCGGGGTGATCCTCTTCCACACCGCCTTCGGCCTGCCGTTCGCGATCTACCTGCTGCGCAACTTCTTCATCCAGATCCCGGAGGAGATGCTCGAGGCCGCGCGCATCGACGGGGCGCGGGACTGGCGCATCTTCTTCCAGATCATGCTGCCGCTCGCGCTGCCCGCGATCGCGTCGCTCGCGATCTTCCAGTTCCTGTGGACGTGGAACGACATGCTGGTCGCGCTGATCTTCACGAACACCGGCTCGCAGCCGCTCACGGTTGCCATTCAGTCGCAGTTGCGCCAATTCGGAGCGAATATCGACGTGCTCTCGGCGGGTGCGTTCCTCTCGATGCTGGTTCCGCTGATAGTGTTTTTCGCGTTCCAGCGATACTTCGTGCAGGCTCTGCTGGCGGGATCGCAAAAGTAGCTTCCGGAAGGGCTGGCCGTTTGATCGACCGCTACGACGCCTACCTGTTCGACCTCGACGGGGTGCTGACGCCCACCGTCGAACTGCACCGCCGCGCATGGGCGGAGACCTTCGACGCGTTTTTCGCCGAGCTCGGCCTCGAGCCGTACCGCGAGGCCGAGTACTTCTCGGCGCTCGACGGGCGCAGCCGCTTCGCCGGCGTGCGCACCCTGCTCGACGCGCGCGGCGTGCCGCTGCCCGAGGGAGAGCCCGGCGACGTCGGTTTCGCGTCGGTGACGGGCATCGGCAACCGCAAGAACGCGGCCTTCACCGAGGTGCTCGAGCGCGACGGGATCGATCCCTATCCGGGCTCGGTCCTGCTGCTCGACCGGCTGGCGGGTCTCGGCAGGCCGCTCGCCGTGGTGTCGAGTTCGCGCAACGCCGAGGCGGTGCTGCGCGCGGCCGGGCTGAGGGGCCGCTTCGAGGTCGTGGTCGACGGCGTGGTGGCCGAGCGGGAGGGGCTGCCCGGCAAGCCGGCGCCCGACACCTTCCTGCGCGCGGCCGAGCTGCTCGGCGCGGCGCCCGAGCGCGCGGCGGTGCTCGAGGACGCGGGGTCCGGAGTCGAGGCGGGGCGCGCCGGCGGCTTCGGACTGGTGGTGGGGGTGGACCGCGGGGCCGGCAGGGACGCCCTCGCGGCCGCCGGCGCCGATCTCGTCGTCGCCGATCTCGCCGAGCTGACGGAGGTGGCCAGGTGAATCCCGAACTGTTCGACATCCCGGTGAAGGAGCTGCGGCGCGACTTCGGCGAGGATCCGTGGCGCCTCGTGGTGGCGGGCATCGATCCGGAGCTCGCGGGGCAGGACGAGACCCTGTTCTCGCTGGGCAACGGCTATCTCGGGATGCGCGGCAACCACGAGGAGGGGCTCCCGCTCGGCAACCACGGCACCTTCGTCAACGGCGTTCACGAGACCTGGCGCATCCAGCACGCCGAGAACGCCTACGGCTTCGCCGAGCACGGGCAGACGATCGTCAACGCGCCCGACGCGAAGACGATTCGCATCTACATCGACGACGAGCGGCTCAACCTGGCCTCGTCCGAGATCATCGACGTGCAGCGCATCCTCGACCTGCGCGCCGGCACGCTCACCCGATCGCTGCTGTGGCTCACCCCGACCGGCAAGCGGGTGCGCGTCGAGACGCGACGCATGGTGTCGTTCGAGTCGCGGCACATGGCCACGCTGGAGATGCGGATCACCGTGCTCGACGCCGACGCCGAACTCACGATCTTGAGTCTCGTCATCAATCGGCAGGATCTCGGCCGCGTTCACACGGAGCAGCCCGACGAGCCGGTCGGCGGGGCCGATCCCCGCAAGAGCGAGCAGCTGACCGAGCGGATCTTCGTTCCCGGGCCGTCGCAGCACGACGGCGGCCGGAGCGTGCTCAGCTACCGGGTGCGCGACTCCCGCATGGCCCTCGGCGTGGGCGTCGATCACGCCTTCGACGGGGGCGGGAGCGACGTCGCGAGCGGCTGGCGCACTCGCGTGGAGGCCTCCGAGGACCGGGTGCGGCACATGTTCCAGGGCGTCGCGCTGCGCGGCAGAACCGTGCGGCTCGTGAAGACCGTTACTTACCACTCCTCGGCGACGGCGGGCCTCACCGAGCTGCTCGACCGCTGCGTGCACACGCTCGAGGGCGTGGCCGCCGAGCCGGCGGAGGAGCGCTGGGAGGCCCAGCGCCGCTTCCTCGACGGATTCTGGGAGCGCAGCGACGTGCGCGTGGAGGCCGAGCCGGGCGTGCAGCAGGCGATCCGCTGGAATCTGTTCCAGCTGGCGCAGGCCACCGCGCGGGCCGACGGACGCGGGATCTCGGCGAAGGGCCTCACGGGCTCCGGATACAGCGGGCACTACTTCTGGGACTCTGAGGTCTACACGCTGCCCTTCCTCACCTACACGACGCCCTTCTGGGCCCGGAACGCGCTGCGAGCGCGCGAGCGCATGCTGCCCCAGGCGCGGCGGCGCGCGGCGATGCTGAACGAGGAGGGCGCGCTCTTCCCCTGGCGCACCATCAACGGCGAGGAGGCGAGCGCCTACTACGCCGCGGGCACGGCGCAGTACCACATCAACGCCGACATCACCCATGCGCTCGCGCGCTACGTCTCGGCGACGGGCGATGTCGAGTACCTGCTCTCGGGGGCGTGCGACATCCCGGTCGAGACCGCGCGGCTCTGGGCGAGCCTCGGCTTCTGGAGCAGCGACCCCGACGGCGAGGAGCGCTTCCACATCCACGGCGTGACGGGGCCGGACGAGTACACGACGGTCGTCAACGACAACCTCTTCACGAACGTGATGGCGCGCTTCAACCTGCGCTTCGCCGTCGAGATGGTGCGCCGGCTGGCGGCCGAGGCCCCCGAGCACTACGCGCGACTGCTGAGCCGTCTGCGCCTCGAGCCCGACGAGGTGGACGCGTGGGAGCAGGCCGCGGACGGCATGTGCGTGCCCTACTCGGATGAGCTGCGCGTCCACCCGCAGGACGCGCACTTCCTCGAGCGCGAGACCTGGGACCTCGCGGCGACGCCCCCCGAGCAGAAGCCGCTGCTGCTGCACTTCCACCCGCTGGTCATCTACCGCTTCCAGGTGCTCAAGCAGGCCGACGTGGTGCTGGCCCTGCTGCTCGCGAGCGACGAGTTCACCCGGGAGCAGAAGCGGCGCGACTTCGAGTACTACGACGCGCTCACCACGGGCGACTCGACGCTCTCCGCGGTCGTGCAGTCGATCATCGCCGCCGAGGTGGGGTACCTCGAGCTCGCCTACCGCTACTTCGAGCACGCGCTGCGCGTCGACCTCGACGACCTGCACCACAACTCCTCGGACGGCGTGCACATCGCTTCGTGCGGCGGCGTGTGGATGACGCTCGTGCAGGGCTTCGCCGGGATGCGCGACGCGGGTCGGCAGCTGAGCTTCGATCCGCGCCTTCCCGCGCACTGGGGGTCGCTCTGCTTCAGGCTCGAGTGGCGCGGCAACCGCATCGAGACGACGCTCGATCCGCGGCGCATCCGCTTCGAGCTGATCGAGGGGGACGGCCCGGTGGCCGTGCGGGTGCGGGGAACGCGGGTCGAGATCCGCGCGGGGGCGCCCGCCGAGGTCGAGCTCGAGAACCAGGGCGTCGACCTCGGGGCGTTCCGCGGCCTCTCGGCCGGTATCCTGCCCCGCGAGGGCGACACCGGAACGCTGCCGGTGCTGCAGCCCGAGGTGCCCGTGGTCACGACCTCGATCCCGACGCGTCCGGCGGAGCCTTCGCGCCGGGAGTAGGATGGATCCGTCTCGGATTCGATCCGAACTCACCCGAGTGAAAGGCGGGCATCGTGACCTATGTGATCGCTCTTCCATGCGTGGACGTGAAGGATCGCGCCTGCGTGGACGAGTGTCCGGTCGACTGCATCTACGAGGGCGAGCGCTCCCTCTACATCCATCCCGACGAGTGCGTCGACTGCGGCGCCTGCGAGCCCGTGTGCCCCGTCGAGGCGATCTACTACGAGGACGATCTGCCGAGTGAGTGGGCCGACTACTACACGGCCAACGTCGAGTTCTTCGACGAGATCGGCTCGCCGGGCGGCGCGGCCAAGGTGGGCGCCTACGACTTCGACCACCCGATCATCGCTGCGCTCCCGCCGCAGGGGGAGTAGGGGCGTGCGCGGGATCCTCCCCGACTATCCGTGGGACGCGATGGCGCCGTACGCCGCGGAGGCCGCCCGTCACCCCGGCGGGGCGCTCGACCTCTCCGTCGGCTCCCCGGTCGACCCCTCGCCGGCGAGCGTGCGCGAGGCGCTCGCCGGCGCGGCCGACGCGCACGCCTATCCCGCGACCGCGGGCTCCCGGCGGCTCCGCGAGGCCATCGCCGAGTGGTTCTCGCGCCGCCGCGGGGTGACGGTCGCGCCGAACGCGGTGCTGCCCACCGTCGGCTCGAAGGAGCTCGTCGCGCTCCTGCCGTTCCTCCTCGGGCTCGGACCCGAGGAGGCCGTCGTCTTTCCGCGCATCGCCTATCCGAGCTACCGCCTCGGCGCCGCTCTGGTGGGCGCCGAGGCGGTGCCGAGCGACGACCCGGCCGAGTGGCCCGCGCACACCCGGCTCGTGTGGCTGAACTCGCCCTCGAACCCCGACGGGCGCGTCATGGACGTCGGGGCGCTGCGCGCCGCGGTCGTCCGCGCCCGGCAGCTGGGCGCCGTCGTCGTGGGCGACGAGTGCTACGCCGAGTTCGGGTGGGAGGCGCCCTGGAGCGCCGAGCGGATCCCGTCGATCCTCGATCCGCGCGTCGTCGGCGCCGATCACCGCGGCGTGCTGAGCGCGTACTCCCTGAGCAAGCAGTCGAACCTGGCGGGGTACCGGGCCGCGTTCGTGGCCGGCGATCCCGAGCTCGTCGAGCGGCTGCTCACGGTGCGCAAGCACGCGGGCCTCATGCAGCCCGCCCCGGTGCAGGCGGCCATCGTCGCCGCGCTGGGAGACGAGCAGCACGTCGCCGAGCAGCGCGAGCGGTACCGCGCCAGGCGGGCGGTGCTGCTCCCCGCGCTGGAGGCCGCGGGGTACCGCGTCGACGGCAGCGAGGCCGGGCTCTATCTCTGGGCGACGCGCGGCGTCGACGCGTGGCAGAGCGTGGCCGAGTTCGCGCGGCTCGGGATGGTGGTCGGCCCGGGGCACTTCTACGGCGACCACTCGCCGCAGCACGTGCGTCTCGCGCTCACCGCCGGCGACGGCGAGATCGCCGAGGCCGCGGAGCGTCTGCGGCAGGCCGGCCGCTGAATCGCGTTTCGCTCGACGTCGAGATACTCTAGGAATTGCGCGCTGCGAAGCCGCGGTGCGGAACGGTGCCTCCCGAGCCGATAGGGTGGAGGAGGGGCAGTGTCATACCCGACGCGCAGCCAGCACGAGACCCACGAGGAGACGACGTGACCGAATCGACTCAGAACCAGAGCCCGGCCACCGCGAAGCTGACCTTCCCCGGCGGGGACGCGGAGTTTCCGATCGTGGAGTCGGCGGAGGGCCACTCGGCCATCGACGTCAGCACCCTCACCCGCCAGAGCGGCTACACGGCGCTCGACTACGGCTTCGTCAACACGGCCTCGACCAAGTCCGAGATCACCTACATCGACGGCGACGAGGGTATCCTGCGCTATCGCGGCTACCCGATCGAGCAGCTGGCCCAGAAGTCGACCTTCATCGAGGTCGCCTACCTGCTCATCTACGGAGAGCTCCCCACCGCCGAGCAGCTCGAGTCCTTCAACACCGAGATCCGCCGCCACACGCTGCTGCACGAGGACATGCGGTACTACTTCGAGGCCGTGCCCCACACCGCGCACCCCATGGCGGTGCTGTCGGGCGGCCTGCAGACCATGTCGACCTACTACGAGAGCTCCCTCGACACGACGGTGCCCGAGTTCGTCGAGGTGAACACGATCCGCCTCCTCGCGAAGCTCCCCGTCCTCGCGGCCTACGCGCACAAGAAGTCGATCGGGCAGGCGTTCCTGTACCCCGACAACGATCTGAGCTTCGTCGAGAACTTCCTGCGTCTCAACTTCGGCAACAAAGCCGAGAAGTACGTCATGAACCCGGTGCTCGTCGACGCGCTCGACAAGCTGCTCGTCCTGCACGCCGACCACGAGCAGAACGCCTCCACCTCGACCGTGCGCCTCGTCGGATCGACCGGAGCCAACATGTTCTCCGCGATCTCGGCCGGCATCAACGCGCTCTCGGGCCCCCTGCACGGCGGCGCCAACGAGGCGGTGCTCGAGATGCTCGCGCAGATCCGGGACTCGGGCCAGGGAGTGGAGACCTTCGTGGAGAAGGTCAAGCGCAAGGAGGACGGCGTGAAGCTCATGGGCTTCGGCCACCGCGTCTACAAGAACTACGACCCGCGCGCCCGCATCGTCAAGGAGAGCGCGGGCCGCGTGCTCGAGGAGCTGGGCGTCAACGACCCGCTGCTCGGCCTCGCGCAGGAGCTCGAGCAGATCGCGCTCGAGGACGACTACTTCAAGGAGCGCAAGCTCTACCCCAACGTCGATTTCTACACCGGGGTCATCTACAAGGCGATGGGCTTCCCCACGCGCATGTTCACCGTGCTCTTCGCCATCGGGCGTCTCCCCGGATGGATCGCCCAGTGGCGTGAGGCGCGCCTCGACCCGCAGACGAAGATCGGCCGCCCGCAGCAGCTGTACATCGGCGCCGGCAAGCGCGACCTCGGGCGCTAGCCGGCCTCGACCTGCTTGAGTCAGGCGAGCACCGCCTCCGCCCCGCGCCGCCGCCCGCAGAAAGCCTAGGCGTGCAGCGCCGCGTTGAGTTCGATTCCGGATCCCTCGCGGGGCAGCGCCTCCACCGCGCCCGTGCGCGAGTTGCGGCGGAAGAGCAGCTTCGGCAGGCCCGAGAGCTCGAGGGCCTTCACCTCGACGGGCTCCCCGCCGGATGCCGAGGTGCCCTTCGGCAGCACGACCTTGGTGCCGGCGGTCACGTAGAGGCCCGCCTCCACGACGCTGTCGTCGCCCAGGGAGATGCCGATGCCCGAGTTCGCGCCGAGCAGCGCGCGCTCGCCGATGGCGATGCGCTGGGTACCGCCGCCCGACAGGGTGCCCATGATCGAGGCGCCGCCGCCGATGTCTGACCCGTCGCCCACGACCACGCCCTGCGAGATGCGGCCCTCGACCATCGAGGCGCCCAGGGTGCCCGCGTTGAAGTTGACGAAGCCCTCGTGCATCACGGTCGTGCCCGGCGCGAGGTGGGCGCCGAGGCGCACGCGCGAGGTGTCTGCGATGCGCACGCCCCGCGGCGCGACGTAGTCGGTGAGGCGGGGGAACTTGTCGAGCCCGACGGCGGTGATGCCGGCCCGCTTGAGCCGGGGGAGACGGTCGGCGTAGTCCTCGGGCAGCATGGGGCCGGCGGTGGTCCAGGCCACGTTGGGCAGCTTGCCGAAGATGCCGTCGAGGTTGACGGTGTTGGGACGCACGAGGCAGTGCGACAGCAGGTGCAGGCGCAGGTACGCGTCCTCGGTGGAGGCCGGAGGGGCGTCGAGGTCGATCTCGACGCTCACGGGGCGCAGCTCGACGCCGCGGGGCTCGTCCGCGCCGGCGAGGCCTTCCAGCTCGGCGGAGGCGATCCAGGGGTCGCGATCCTCCGGGCGCCGCCCGAGCGCGGGCGCCGGGAACCAGGCGTCGAGCACGGTGCCGTTCGAGGCGATCGTGGAGATACCGGCGGCCCAGGCGAAGCGAGTTGCAGTCATGGCCTCTATCGTATCGGGGGGAACGGGCCCGCGGTCGCCCCGTGCTCTAGGGTGGATCGGGTGAACAGTTCCGCCCCCTTCCCCCTCGACATCACGGCCGGACCCGTCGAACTGACGCGGCAGCTGTGCGACATCCCATCCGTCTCCGGCGACGAGCGCGCGATCGCCGACGCCGTCGAGGCGGCCCTGCGCGTGCACGCGCCGCACCTGCGGGTGGTCCGCGACGGCGACACGATCGTCGCCCGCACCGAGCTGGGGAGGGCGAAGCGGGTCGCGATCGCCGGCCACCTCGACACCGTTCCGATCAACGACAACCTGCCGGTGCGCGACGAGGTGGATGCCACGACGGGCGAGGCCGTGATCCGTGGTCGGGGCACCGTCGACATGAAGGCCGGCGCGGCCGTGCAGCTGGCGCTCGCGGTCGAGCTGGTGGAGCCCGCCGTCGATCTCACCTGGGTCTGGTACGACCACGAGGAGGTGGCCTCCGAGCTGAGCGGTCTCGGGCGCGTCATGCGCAACCGGCCCGAGCTCTTCGCCGCAGACTTCGCGATCCTCGGCGAACCGTCGAACGGCACCATCGAGGGCGGCTGCAACGGCACGCTGCGGGCGCGCGTCACGATGCGCGGGCGCCGCGCGCACTCGGCGCGCAGCTGGACGGGGGTGAACGCCGTCCACCGCGCGGGCGCCCTGCTGCAGCGGCTCGCCGGTTACGAGGCCGAGCGCGTCGTCGTCGACGGGCTCGAGTACCGGGAGGGCCTCAACGCGGTGCGCGTCGAGGGCGGGGTCGCGGGCAATGTGATTCCGGATCTCTGCACGATCGAGGTCAACTACCGCTTCGCGCCGAGCAGGTCGGGCGAGGAGGCCGCCGCCCTCGTGCGGGAGTTCTTCTCCGACGCCGACGAGGTCGAGATCGTGGACCTCTCGCCCGGCGCCCGCCCCGGGCTCGATGCGCCGCTCGCCCGGCGCTTCGTGGCGGCGGTGGGGGCCGTGCCGACCGCGAAGTTCGGCTGGACCGACGTCTCCCGGTTCTCGGCGCTCGGCATTCCCGCGGTGAACTTCGGCCCGGGAGACCCGCTGCTGGCGCACACCGACGACGAGCGCGTGCCGGTATCGCAGATCGTGTTCGCCGCCGCCGCGCTGCGCGCCTGGCTCACGGACGGCGACGCCGGCGCCGTGCGCGGCGACTGAACTCTCCGTAACGCGGAGGCGTCGAGTTCGCCCTGGCCCCTGCTCGCCCGATAAAATAGACCTGAACCACCAATCTTGCAAGGAGGCGTCATGGCTGCAATGAAACCGAGGACCGGGGACGGACCCATGGAGGCGGTGCGTGAGAGCCGGTTGATCGTGGTCCGGGTGCCGCTCGAGGGCGGGGGACGTCTCGTCGTGTCGGTGAACGACCAGGAGGCGGCGGAACTGCGGGACGTGCTCGCCGCCGTGCTCGACGGCTAGCAGCCAGTCTCGTCAGCGCAACGCCGGAGCCTCCGGGGACCGAGAACCCGGAGGCTCCGGCGTTGCGCTGATCGCCCGCGGTTCAGCCGTCGAGCCGCACGAGCGTGAGCACGCCGTCCCCGGCGGGCGACAGCACGGGGGCGATAGCGGGGGACTCCGCGACGAGTGCGAGCAGATCGCGGCAGGCGAGCGCGGCTTCGTCGCGGGCAGCGGGATCGGGCACCCGGCCGTGGGCGAAGACGCCGGGGACGACGATGCAGCCGCCCGGCCGCACGATGCCGAGCGCGTGTTCGAAGAGTTCCAGCAGCTGACCGGGGTCCGCATCCAGCAGCACGAGATCGTAGGCGGCCAGATTGAGGCGGGGCATGACGTGCCTGGCGTCGCCCTCGATGAGCCGCAGTCGCGAGACGGGGATCCCGGCCTCCGAGAACACGGTCTTCGCCTCGCGCAGGTGCTCGGGCTCGATCTCGATGGAGGTGAGCGTGGTGTCGGCGGCGTAGCGCAGCAGCGACAGGCCGCTCACGCCCACCCCCGTGCCGACCTCGCAGACGGTCGTCGCCCGCGACAGGACGGTGAGGGCCGAGAGGTGCGCGCCGATCGACCGGCTGACCGGTTCGATCCCGAGCTCCAACGAGAGCCGTCTCGCGCGCACCAGCGCGTCGGTCTCTGCGGGATACTGCTCGGCGTACTGCCAGTTGCGTTCGAGCTTGCTCACGTTCGTCCTCCGAGGTGTCGCACCGCCGGGCGGATCCTCCGGCGCGCGGGCGCTCCGGATCGGTGCGCCTCGCATCCCCTAGCGTAGATGCCCGGCGCGGCGCCGGTGCGCCACCACGCGAGGAGAACGGCGATTGCCCGCGCACGGCGCGCCGGCGAACGCGGTGCGAGCGCTACGATGGAGGGGTGTTCGGCCTCACGATAGACAAGATCCTGGTGATCATGGTGATCGCCATGTTCGTGATCGGCCCGGAACGCCTGCCGGTCTACGCGAAGAAGCTCGGCGAGCTCGTGCGCAGCTTCAAGCGCATGGCCGATGGCGCCAAGGATCGCCTGAAGGACGAGATGGGCCCGGAGTTCGAGGATGTCGACTGGCGTCAGCTCGATCCGCGCCAGTACGATCCGCGCCGCATCATCCGCGACGCCCTCGTCGAGGACGAGCGCGAGGCCCGCATGGCGGCCCGGCGCTCGCGCGCGGCCGACCTGTCGGCGGGTCGCGCGGAGACGGCGGAGGCGGGGGCCGCCGTGCCCGGCCCCGACCCGGGCGCTTCGGCGGCCGCCGAGCGGGATCCCGTACCGTCGCCGAAGCCGTATTTCGACGACGAAGCGACCTGAAGGAGAGCGCTCGGATGAGCACGAGGGGCGATGCCGAGTCGCCGCTGCCGGACAGCACGGCCCCACCGGGGCCCGACACCGCCCTCGAGGAGGAGGCGGGGCGATCGGCCCGCCTCGACGCCGTGACGGGTCTCGCGAACCGCTCGTCGATGCTGCGCGCCATCGATCGGGCGCTCGCGGGTCAGCCGCCCGGCGCGTTCTGCGCCTATCTCTCGTTCAGCGTCGACGAGCTGTCGGCCGTCAACGACGCGTTCGGATACGAGGCGGGGGACCACCTGCTGCGCGCCGCGGCGGACGGGCTGCGCCGGCTCGAGGGCGCGGACGTGCGGACCGCCCGAACGGGCTCCGGTACGTTCGGGCTGCTGCTGACCGATCTGGGAGATCGTCAGCGGGCGGCCGAGACGCGCTGCCTGGAGGCGATCGACCAGGTGCTGAGGACGATCAACGGCGCGACCGAGCTGCCCTCGGGGATGGTGCTCGACGTGTCGACGAGCCTCGGCTTCGTGCTGTGGACGCCCCGGGGCTCCCGCCCCGTGACCGGAGCGGACCCGACCGAACCGGCCGACGACGACTGCCCCGCGGACGAGTACATCGAGCCGCACGACTCCGCCGAGATCGTCAAGAGCGCCGACATGGCTCGGAAGCGGGTGCGGCGCACCGGCGGGCAGATGCGCGTGCGCCGGTTCCGTCACCGCATGACCGACGAGGCGCAGGAGCGGGTGCGGCTCTTCTCCGAGCTGCGACGGGGCGTCGAAGGCGGGGAGCTGCGGCTCTTCGCGCAGCCCATCGTCGACCGGCATCGCCGCGTGGTCGGAGAGGAGGGGCTGGTGCGCTGGCTGAGCCCCGAGCGCGGCCTGGTGGGGCCGGACTCGTTCATCCCGCTGGCCGAGCAGACCGGGCTCATCGTCGAGATCGGCGAGTGGGTGCTGCACGAGGCGTGCCGCGTGCTGGCCTCGTGGCGCGACGATCCGGATCGCCGCGAGATGACCTTCTCGATCAATCTGAGCGAGGGCCAGCTGCGCACCGACGACTTCGCCGAGCGGGTGCACAGGGCTCTCGCCCGCTACGACGTCGCACCGGGACGGCTCAAGCTCGAGCTCACCGAGAGCGTGCTGCACACCGACCTCGACCGCACGATCCGCATGCTCGGTCTGCTGCGCGGGGAGGGCGTGCTCGCCTCGCTCGACGATTTCGGCACGGGCTACTCCTCGTTGAGCTACCTGCGCCGCCTGCCCGTGCAGCAGCTCAAGATCGACCGCTCCTTCGTCTCGGAGGTGGTCGACGACGCGCACACCGCCGCCGTCACGCGCACGATCGTGCAGCTGGGCCGCACCTTCGGGCTGCAGGTCGTGGCCGAGGGGGTGGAGACCGAGGCGCAGTTCGAGGAGCTCTGCGGGCTGGGCGTCGACGCGTTCCAGGGGTATCTCTTCGCCCGTCCGCGCCCGGTGAGCGAGACGCTCCCGGTCGGGTAGACGACGTCTCCGGGCGCACCCGCGTCCGCTGCCCCGGATCCGGCGCCCGCGATTCAGCGCGGTGCGATCCCCAGCGGCCGTCCCGACAGCCCGCGGCCCAGGGCGTCGACGCGGCGGGCGACGCGCAGCACCTCCGCGGCGGCGGGGTCTTCGGGGTGGGCGAGCACCGCGGGCTCGCCCCGGTCGCCGGCCTCGCGGAACAGCGGGCTCAGCGGCACGCTGCCGAGCAGCGGCGCCTCACCGGGATCCGGGTCTCCCGCGTCTCCCGGGGCGGCCGCGCTCAGCCGCTCCGAGACGAGACGCCCGCCTCCGGTGCCGAACACGTCGAGTACGCTGCCGTCGGGCTGCACCAGACCCGCCATGTTCTCGACGACGCCGATGACCCGCTGACCGGTGCGGCGGGCGACGAGGGCGCTGCGCACGGCGACATCTGCCGCGGACTGTTGCGGTGTGGTCACGACGAGCACCTCGGCCTGGGGGAGCAGCTGCCCCACGCTGATCGCGATGTCGCCGGTGCCGGGAGGCAGGTCGAGCAGCAGCACGTCGAGGTCGCCGAACCAGACATCGCGCAGGAACTGCTCGATGGTGCGGTGCAGCATCGGTCCGCGCCACGACACGGCGGTGCTGCGCGGATCCGCCTCGCCGAGGAACATGCCGATCGAGATGACCTTCACGCCGAACGCGACGGGGGGCAGGATCATGTCGTCCACGCGGGTCGGCTGCTCGGTGCGGCCGTCGCGGCTGAGGCCCAGGATGCCCGGGATCGAGAAACCGAAGACGTCGGCGTCGATGAGACCGACCGAGCGGCCCTGCGCCGCGAGCGCGACCGCGAGCCCGGCGGTGAGCGAAGACTTGCCGACGCCGCCCTTGCCGCTCGTGACCGCGATGACGCGCGTGAGCGAGTCGGGGCCGAACTGCTGCGGCCGCGATCCGCGATCCCCGCGCACCCGCTCGATGAAGGCCCGCCGCTCCGTCGGGGTCATCACGCCCACGCGCACCTCGGCTCCGGTCACCCCGGCCGCCCCGAGGGCGGCGGCGCGCACGTCGGCCTCGATGCGCCGGGCGGCCGGGCAGCCCGCGATCGTCAGCAGGATGGAGACCTCGGCGCTCCCGTTCTCGTCCACGCGCACCTCGCGCACCATGCCCAGCTCGGTGACGGGGCGCAGGATCTCCGGGTCGCGCACGCGTTCGAGCGCGGTCCAGACGGCCTGTTCAGCGCTCGTCGGCATTCGGGACCTCTTCGGCGGGCGGGCGATCCGGATCCTCGACCGCGCGCTCCGCCTCCAGATCCGCGAGCAGGGCCCGCAGCTCGGCGCGCACGAAGTCGCGATCCGGCAGGTCCTTGATGGCGAGTCGCAGCGCCACGACCTCGCGGGCGAGGAACTCCGTGTCGGCGAGGTTGCGCTCGGCGCGCTGCCGATCCTGCTCGATCTGCACGCGGTCGCGGTCGTCCTGGCGGTTCTGGGCCAGCAGGATGAGCGGCGCGGCGTAGGAGGCCTGCAGGGAGAGCAGCAGCGTGAGCGCCGTGAAGCCGAGCGCCGCACTGTCGAAGCGCAGGGGCTCGGGCGAGAGGGAGTTCCACACGAGCCAGAGGACGCAGAACACCGTGAGCACGAGCAAGAACCAGGGCGTGCCCATGCCGCGGGCGATGCCCTCGCTCCAGCGGCCGAAGCGCTCCGTGCCGGCGGCCCGGCGCCGGCCGCCCGGCTCGGAGGAACGGGCGGCGCGGCCGCCGATGGTGCGCGGCGCGTCGAGGCCGGGATCGCGCCTGAAGCGCCCGAAGATGCTCATCGCGCGGCCCCCGATCCACCGGAGGGCGTAGGTTCGTCGTCGGCGTGGCGCCAGCCGTCCGGCAGGAGGTGGTCGAGCACGTCGTCGACCGTGACCACGCCCACGAGCCGGTTCTGGTCGTCGACGACGGGCATCGCGACCAGGTCGTAGCTCGCGAGCCTCCGCGACACCTCGGCGGCGCTCGCGTTCACGGTCACCGGTTCGATCTCGGTGTCGATGAGCGAGACCAGGCGCTCGTGCGGAGGGTAGCGCAGCATGCGCTGGAAGTGGGCCACGCCGACGTACTCTCCGGTGGGCGTCTCGTAGGGCGGGTGCGTGACGTAGACGGCCGAGGCCATGGCCGGCGGGATCTCGGCGCGCCGGATCATGGCGAGCCCCTCGGCGACGCTCGACTCGCCCGAGAGCACGATCGGCGCGGGGCTCATGAGCCCGCCCGCGGTGTCGCCCTCGTACTCGAGCAGGCGGCGCACGTCCTCGGCCTCCTCGGGCTCCATGAGGTCGAGCAGCTCCTCGCCCTTCGCGGCGGGCAGCGCGGCGATGAGATCGGCCGCGTCGTCCGGCTCCATGCGGTCGAGCACGTCGGCCGTGCGGTCGGAGGGGAGCTGCGCGAGCAGCGCGAGCTGATCCTGCTCGCTCATCTCCTCGAGAGCGTCGGCCACCCGCTCGTCCGGCAGCTCGCCGATCACCTCGATCATGCGGTTGCGGGGGAGCTCGAGCAGCGCCTCGGCGAGGTCCGCGGGCTTCAGGTCGACCATCGTCTGGATCAGCAGCTCCGCCGACTGCGAGCCGCCGCCCGCGCTCGGCAGCCGCAGCTTCGACCAGCGCACGATGCGCGAGTCGCCTCGGCTGAACGGCGCCGCCGGCTTGGGCAGGCGCACGAACACCTCGGAGACCAGCCACTCGCCCGAGCGGGTGCGCTCGATCGCGGCGTCCTCGATGCGCGCGGCGACGAGCGGGCCCTCCGCCTGCTCGGGAGCGAGCTGCACGTCACGGCCGATCAGCTCGGCGATCATGCGGGTCTCGCCGCCGCGCTGCTCGAAGCGGCGCACGTTGATGAGCCCGGTCGTGATGACCTGGCCGGAGCCGATCGAGGTGACGCGTCCGATCGGCACGAACACGCGGCGCTTGCCGGGGATCTCCACGATCAGCCCGACCACGCGCGGCGCGCTCGCCGCGCGGAAGACGACCAGCACGTCGCGCACCTTGCCGATCCGGTCGCCCACCGGATCGAACACACCGCGCCCCGCGAGGCGCCCGACGAAGACCCTCGAAACACTCACAGCACTACGCTACCCCTCCCGGACGCCGGGAGGGGACGAATCACGGCCGCGCGGTTCGCCCGGGTGAGTCTCGGTGCGCCTCGGTCCGCCTTCGCCGGTCCCGGTTCGCCTCGGGCTGAATCCCGTGCCACCGCTCGGCCCCTCGGAATGGGAGAATCGAGGTATGAGTACTCCAGGCCCCCTCCGCCCCTCTCGCGTGCCCCCGATGCCCGAGATCCCGAAGGGCGAGATCGTCTCCACCTACGACCGCTACGAGCACGCGAAGCACGCCGTCGACGTGCTCGCGCGGGCGAGCTTCCCCGTGCAGCAGATCAGCATCGTCGGCAACGACGTGCGCAGCGTCGAGCGGGTCACCGGCCGGCTCACCTACGGCCGCGTCGCGCTCATGGGCGCGCTCTCCGGCGCGTACCTCGGCCTCTTCCTCGGTCTGCTGCTGTTCATCTTCCAGCCCGACAACGCCGCGATCCTCGGCGTCTTCGTGTCGGCCGTGGTGATCGGCGCGGGCTTCGGCATGCTCTTCGGCGTGCTCTCCTACGCGATGAACCGCAACCGCCGCGACTTCTCGTCGGTCATGCAGATGGTGGCGACCCGCTACGACCTCGTGACCGAGCCGGAGCTCGTGCAGCAGGCGCGCCAGATCCTCACCGCCTCGACGCAGTAGGCTCCCGGCGCAGCGGGAGCGGCGAGTCCGCCGCGGCTCGCCCTGCGAGGGGGAGCGATGGTCGCCCGGCACCCGGGTCGGCCATACACCCATACTCGGTGGTGTTCTCGTCTGCATGAAGACCACGCTGAACCTCCCCGATGCGCTGCTGGAGGCGGTCAAACGCCGGGCGAGCGACGAGGGGCGCACCCAGACGAGCGTGATCGAAGACGCCATCCGGCGGCTGCTGCGCGATGAGGTGCGCGCTCCGCATCGGCCGATGCCCACATTCGGCGGACCCGGGGGAGAACGCGCTGCTCGTCGATCTGGAGGATCGGGCGGTCCGCGCGGCCGCGGGCCTACCCGTCGCGCAGGGCCCTCTGGATGCGCTGCAGCGACACCGGCTCGGCGGTGCGCAACTGCTGGGCGAAGAGGCTCACGCGCAGCTCCTCGACGAGCCAGCGGGCGCGCACCAGGTGCTCGGGCGCCTCGGGCGGCAGCGGGATCGTCCCGCCGGCCCGCTCGTAGAGGGAGAGGGCCCGATCCACCTCGTTCAGCCGCCCCCGGTCGCGCCCCGGATCCTCGGTGAGCCCCCGCATGCGCAGTCGCACGGCTTCGAGGTACACCGGCAGCCGCTCGAGCTGCGCGAGCCCCGTGCGCGAGACGAACTGCTCGTGCACGAGGCCGTCGATCTGGGCGGCGGCGCCCGCCACCTGGCCCAGCACCCGGATGGATTTCGCCTCGTCGATAGCCCTGCGAGCCAGTCGCGCGCCGTCGAGCACGCGCGCGGTGAGGGCGATCGCGGTGTAGATCTCGTCGATGAGGGATCGCGCGTACTCGTTTGCGACGGCCTCGAACGCCGCGGCGGACCACACCAGGCCGTCGGGCGCGCGACGGCGGATCGCCCGGTCGGCGACGGCGAGCGACACGTCGGCGATCGCGGCGTCGAGCGTGCGGTGGGGGCCCGCGCCCAGCAGCAGCTTCTCCTGGTTGGAGAGGTGCTCGCGCACGTAGCTCGCGGGCGAGGGCGAACTCAGCGCGAGCAGGCGCCGGATGCCGCGCCGCGACAGGCGCGCCTGCTCGGCCTCGTCGGCGACGAGCACCAGGTCGACGCTCGTGCGGCGGTCGACGATCGCCGGATACGCCCGCACGACTCCGGCCCCGGCTCCTCCGCGGCCCTTCGCGTAGGCGGTGTCGACGTGCCTGGGCAGTTCGCCGAACTCCCACCTCACGGCCCCCGTTCGCTCGAGCTCGCTCTTGGGCAGCGCCGCCGCCGCGACCCGGGCGACGCCCCGCGTCGCGCGATCCCTGTGGGCGGCCTGCAGCCGTCCCAGGTCCTTGCCCGTGCCGACGGTGCGCCCGCGGCCGTCGACCACGCGGAACGTCGGCGTGAGGTGCGCGGGCAGGCGCGAGGGATCGAAGTCGTCGGGGGAGACGGGTATGCTCGTGCGGCGCCGGATCTCGTCGGCGAGCAGCTGCGCGAGGGAGGGCGCGGCGTCCGCCGCCGGCGCGTCGAGGCGGGGCCCGACGGCCTCGAGCAGGGTGCGTGCCCAGTCGGCGGCGGGCACGACGTGCTTGCGGATCGCCTTCGGCAGCGTCTTGATGAGCGCCGTGACGAGCTCCTGGCGCAGGCCGGGCACGAGCTTCTCGAAGTCGGAGCCCTCGAGTCGTGGCAGCAGCGGCAGCGGCACGTTGACGGTCACGCCGTCGTCGTCGGCCGCGGGGTCGAAGCGGTACCCGAGCCGCAGAGTCTGGTCGCCGTGCGTCCACTGCCTGGGGAACTCGCTCTCGTCGACCTCCTCCGCCTCGTCCTCGAGCAGGTCCTCGCGGCGCATGGTGAGCAGCTTCGGCCGCTTCCGCTGCTCCTCCTTCCACCACCCCTCGAAGTCGCGCACGCTCGCGACGTGCTCCGGGATCCGCGCGTCGTAGAACTCGAACACGGCGTCGTCGTCGCCGACGATGTCGCGGCGACGCGCGCGCTCCTCGAGCTGCTCGAGCTCGCGGCGCAGCTGCCGATTGGCCCGGTCGAAGGCGAACGTCGCGCCTCCGCCGGGCACCTCCCACTCGCCGTCGACGAGCGCGTGGCGGATGAACAGCTCGCGCGCCTCCTCCCGGTCGAAGCGGGACAGCTGCACGCGGCGCCGATCCACGATCGGCACGCCGTAGAGGGTCACCCGCTCGTACGCGACGGCCGCCCCCTGCTTCTTCTCCCAGTGCGGCTCGCTGATCTGCCGCTTCGCGAGCTCACCGGCGAGCTCCTCCGCCCACGCGGGATCGACCGAGGCGTTCGAGCGGGCGAAGAGCCGCGAGGTCTCGACGAGCTCGACGCTCATCACGACCTCGGGGGGCTTCCTCGCGAGCACCGACCCCGGGTGCAGCGCGAAGCGGGTGCCGCGCGATCCCAGGTACTCCTGAGCGGGCCGGCGCTTGACGGCTCCGGGTGCGCCGCGGCCGCGAGCGGGGGCGCTGCGATCCTGCCGGTCGTCGCGCACCCCGAGCTGCGAGAGCAGGCCGGCCAGGATCGAGCGGTGGATCGACTCGCCCGATCCCGGACTCGAGCTCGACCCGGATCCCTCGTTCCCCCCGTCGCCCCGCCCGAGCCCGCGACCGGCGGCCGCGCCTCCCTTGACTCCGGCGATGCGCGTCAGCTGCCGGTACAGGTCCATCCACTCGCGCACGCGCAGGAAGTTGAGGTACTCGGCCTTGCACAGGCGCCGGAACGCGCTCGACGAGAGCGCCTCCTGCTGCTCCCGCAGGTGGTTCCAGAGGTTCAGCAGGGTCATCAGGTCGCCCTGCGGGTCGGCGAAGCGGGCGTGCGCGGCGGCTGCGGACGAGAACGCGAGGCGTTCTCCCGGCCGCCGCGGTGGCGCCACTGCGCCAGGGTCGGCCTGCGCCCGCTTCTCAGCCGGGCGCTCTCGCACGTCCTGGACGGTGAGGCCGGCGACGATCGCGAGCACCTCGGGCACGACGCCGTGCCGGCGGGCCTCGACCACCATGCGGGCGAAGCGGGGCTCGATGGGCAGACGGGAGAGTTCGCGGCCGATCCTCGTGATGCGGTGGGCGCCCTTCGCGCGGCCGGAACCGCCGGACCCGCGACCGGACGCCGCCTCGACCGCGCCGAGCTCGGCGAGCAGCCCGAGACCGTCGGCGATCCCGCGCCGATCCGGGGGCGTGAGGAACGGGAACCCCTCGATGTCGCCGAGGCCCAGCGCGAGCATCTGCAGGATCACGGAGGCGAGGCCGGTGCGCCGGATCTCGGGCTCGGTGAACTCGGGGCGGCCCTCGAAGTCCTCCTCGGAGTAGAGACGGATCGCGACGCCCGGGCTGGTGCGGCCCGAGCGGCCGGAGCGCTGGTTCGCGCTCGCCTGCGACACCGCCTCGATGGGCAGCCGCTGCACCTTGCTGCGCGCGGAGTAGCGCGAGATGCGGGCGGTGCCGGCGTCGATGACGTAGCGGATGCCGGGCACGGTGAGCGACGTCTCGGCCACGTTCGTGGCGAGCACGATGCGGCGGGCGCCTGCGACCCGCGAGCGCTCGAAGACGCGGTGCTGCTCGGCGGCGCTGAGGCGGCCGTACAGCGGCAGGATCTCGACGGGCCCGGCCCGATCCCGCCCGACGCGACCGCGGAGCGCGTCGGCCGCGTCGCGGATCTCGGCCTCGCCGCTCAGGAACACCAGGACGTCGCCGGGCTCCTCGCGGGAGAGCTCCTCGACCGCGTCGCCGACCGCGTCGAAGAGGTCGCGCTCCTCCGTCCGGGTACTCGGCGCCTCGCCGCGGGGATCAGGCACCCCGATCTGCTGCACGAGCGGCCGGTACCGGATCTCCACGGGGTACGTGCGCCCCGACACCTCGATGATCGGGGCGGGCCGCTTCGTCTTCGGGTCGGCGAAGTGCCGGGCGAACGACTCCGGGTCGATCGTCGCGGAGGTGATGATGACTTTGAGATCGGGGCGCCGGGGGAGCAGCGTCCCCAGGTATCCGAGCAGGAAGTCGATGTTGAGACTGCGCTCGTGGGCCTCGTCGATGATGATCGTGTCGTACGCCCGCAGGTCGCGGTCGCGGTGGATCGCGCTCAGCAGGATCCCGTCGGTCATCAGGCGGATGCGCGTATCGGCCGACACCCGGTCGGTGAAGCGCACCTGGTAGCCGACGAGCCCGCCCAGCTCCGAGCCGAGCTCCTCGGCGATGCGCTCGGCGATGGCGCGGGCGGCGATGCGGCGCGGCTGCGTGTGCGCGATGCGCTCGCGGCCGAGCGCGAGGGCGATCTTGGGCAGCTGCGTGGTCTTGCCCGAGCCGGTCTCGCCCGCGACGATGACCACCTGGTGGTCGCGGATCGCCTCCGCGATCCCGTCCCGCATCCGCGAAACCGGGAGGTCCTCTGGGAACTCGATGTGCGGCGCGGGCTGAGGCATGATGCTCCCATTATCCCGCGCGTAGACTGGGCCCGCAGAACCCCGAGCGATCCCGAGCGAAAGCGAGACCCATGACCGCGCTGCCCATTCCGAACGTCACTCTGAGCAATGGAACCGAGATCCCGCAGCTGGGTCTCGGCGTCTTCCTCGTCGAACCGGGCGAGACGGAGCGCATCGTCTCCGACGCGCTCGAGGCGGGGTACCGGCACATCGACACCGCGAGCTACTACCGCAACGAGGCCGAGGTGGGGCGCGCGCTCGCCTCGAGCGGCATCGACCGCGATGAGATCTTCGTCACGACCAAGCTGTGGAACACCGACCAGCCGCGACCGCGCGAGGCGTTCGAGGAGAGCCTCGACCGGCTCGGGCTCGACCGCGTCGACCTGTACCTGATCCACTGGCCGCAGCCGGAGCGCGGCGAGGCGCTCGGCGCGTGGAGGTCGCTCATCGGAATCGCCGAGTCGGGGCGCGCCTCGGCCGTGGGCGTCTCCAACTTCGAGATCGAGCACCTGGCCGAGCTCATCGACGCGACGGGCGTCGTGCCCGCGGTGAACCAGATCGAGCTGCACCCCCTGCACCAGCGCCGCGAGCTCGCCGCGTTCTGCCGCGAGCAGGGCATCGCGGTCGAGGCGTGGGGGCCGCTGTCGCAGGGCAAGTCGGACCTGCTCGAGCGGCCCGAGGTCGTCGCGGCGGCCGGGGCGCATGGCAAGACTCCGGCCCAGGTCGTGCTGCGGTGGCACGTGCAGCAGCAGCGCATCGTGTTCCCGAAGACCGCGCGCCGCGAGCGGCTGCTCGAGAACGCCGACGTCTTCGACTTCGCGCTGAGCGACGCCGAGATGGCGGCGATCGACGCGCTCGACGAGCAGCTGGGCTTCGGCCCGGATCCGCGAGCGTTCAACGCCCGATAGCCGCGAGGGCGGCGCACGAGAGGAGAGACCCATGCCGAACACCCCAGTCTCCATCACGCTCACCGGGGCGGGCGGGCAGATCGGATACGCGGCGATGTTCCGGATCGCCGCCGGCGACATGCTCGGCTCCGAGCAGCCGGTGTCTCTCCGGCTGCTCGAGATCCCGCAGGGCATGCGCGGCGCAGAGGGCGCGGCCATGGAGCTCGCCGACTGCGCGTTCCCCCTGCTCGCCGGCGTGGAGATCACCGACGACCCGAACGTCGCGTTCGACGGCGCGAACATCGCGATGCTCATCGGCTCGCGGCCGCGCACCGCGGGCATGGAGCGCGGCGACCTGCTCGCGGCCAACGGCGCCATCTTCGGACCGCAGGGGCGCGCGATCGGCGCGCACGCGGCCGACGACGTGCGCGTGACCGTGGTCGGCAACCCCGCCAACACGAACGCCCTCATCGCGCAGCGGCACGCGCCCGATGTGCCCGCCTCCCGCTTCACGGCGCTCACCCGTCTCGATCACAACCGCGCCGTCGGGCTGCTCGCCGCCGAGGCGGGCGTCGCGGTGGCCGAGGTCGACGGCGTCGCGATCTGGGGCAACCACTCGGCCACGCAGTACCCCGACCTCAGCCGCGCGACCGTGCGGGGGCGACCGGCGCTCGAAGCGGTCGACCCGGCCTGGGCGCGCGGCGCCTACGTGGAGCGCGTGGCCAAGCGGGGCGCGGAGATCATCGAGGTGCGCGGCGGGTCCTCGGTCGCCTCGGCTGCGAACGCCGCGATCGAGCACGTGCGCGACTGGGTGCTCGGCACGGGGGCCGCGGACGGCGGATCGGCGCGCCGCACGAGCGCCGCGGTCGTCTCGCGCGGGGAGTACGGCGTGCCCGAGGGCCTCGTCTGCTCGTTCCCGGTGATCTCGCGCGGCGGCGACTGGGAGATCGTCGAGGGGCTCGAGGTCGACGCGTTCTCGCGCGGACGGATCGACGCCTCGGCGGCGGAGCTCGTCTCCGAGCGCGAGGCGGTGCGCGAGCTCGGCCTGGTCTGATCCGCTTCGCGGCGGGCGCCATCCGGTCCGCGGCCTGGTCCGATCCCACCTCCGGCGCGCCCTAGGATAGTGAGCATGTCCAAGGTTCTTTCTTCCCTTCCCGTTGGCGAACGCGTCGGCATCGCCTTCTCCGGTGGCCTCGACACCTCCTGCGCCGTGGCGTGGATGCGCGAGAACGGCGCGATCCCGTGCACCTACACCGCCGACATCGGCCAGTACGACGAGCCGGACATCGACGGCGTCGCGGGACGGGCGAAGGACTACGGGGCCGAGATCGCGCGCCACGTCGACGCGAAGCGTCCGCTCGTGGAGGAGGGGCTCGTGGCGCTGCAGTGCGGAGCGTTCAACGTGCGCTCGGGCGGCAAGACCTACTTCAACACCACGCCGCTCGGCCGCGCCGTCACCGGCACGCTGCTGGTGCGCGCCATGAAGGAGGACGGCGTCGACATCTGGGGCGACGGCTCCACCTACAAGGGCAACGACATCGAGCGGTTCTACCGCTACGGCCTCATGGCCAACCCGGCGCTGCGCATCTACAAGCCGTGGCTCGACAAGCGGTTCGTCGAGGAGCTCGGCGGCCGCCACGAGATGAGCGAGTGGCTCGTCGCCCACGGCTACCCGTATCGCGACGCGACCGAGAAGGCCTACTCGACCGACGCGAACATCTGGGGGGCGACGCACGAGGCGAAGAAGCTCGAGTTTCTCGACGCGGGCCTCGACATCGTGGAGCCGATCATGGGCGTCGCCGCGTGGCGGGAGGACGTCGAGGTGGCGACCGAGGAGGTGTCGGTGCGCTTCGAGGCGGGCCGGCCGGTCGCGATCGACGGCGTGGACTACGACGACCCGGTGGCGCTCGTGCTCGAGGCGAACGCGATCGGCGGCCGCCACGGCCTCGGGGTGTCCGACCAGATCGAGAACCGCATCATCGAGGCGAAGTCGCGCGGCATCTACGAGGCGCCCGGCATGGCGCTGCTGCACGTCGCCTACGAGCGGCTGGTCAACGCGATCCACAACGAGGACACGCTCGCGAGCTATCACAGCGATGGGCGCCGTCTCGGGCGCCTCATGTACGAGGGACGGTGGCTCGACCCGCAGTCGCTCATGCTGCGCGAGGCGCTGCAGCGCTGGGTCGGATCGGCGGTGACGGGCGAGGTCACGCTGCGCCTGCGCCGCGGCGACGACTACACGATCCTCGACACGACCGGCCCGCAGCTGAGCTACCACCCCGAGAAGCTCTCCATGGAGCGCACGGTGGGCGCCGCCTTCGGGCCCGAGGACCGCATCGGGCAGCTCACCATGCGCAACCTCGACATCGCGGACTCGCGCGCGCGCCTGGAGCAGTACGCGGGGCTCGGCCTCGTCGGCGGCGCGACCGCCGAGCTGGTGGGCGAGCTCGAGCAGGGCGGCGCCGCGGAGATCGCCGAGGCGGTGGGCGGGATCGACGAGGACGCCGACGAGCTCGGCCTCAGCGCCGCGTTCGACGCGGGCACCGACTAGCGGTGCCCGCGGCTCCGCCAGCGGGCGACTCGCGAACCGGGACTCCTCGGCCCGTCGCGTGGCGCGCCCGAACGCGGAAAACCCCCGCTCCCCTCGACAAGCTCAGGGGGCGGGGGTTCTCCGGGTTCGGGATGCTCTCAGGATGCGCGTCGCGCGCGGGCTGCGCGGCGCTTGAGCGCGCGCCGCTCGTCCTCGCTGAGGCCGCCCCACACGCCCGAGTCCTGACCGGTGTCCATCGCGTACTGCAGGCACATCTCGGTCACCGTGCAGCGGGCGCACACCGACTTGGCGCGCTCGATCTGCTCCACGGCCGGGCCGGTGTTCCCGACCGGAAAGAAAAGCTCGGGGTCCACCGTGAGGCAAGCTGCCTTCTCGCGCCAATCCATCTATTGTCCTCCTCTAGTGCAACGCACGCACGCGAAATACATCAGAGGCCGGGTGGCCTAGAATCTCGCGCCGTAACTACCTGAAACGTGGCTGAGAATGCTCACGTCGGTGTGCGCGAAACTCGACGGAATATATAGTTTCACGGATGTAGAAGCAAATCAATAGTTAATTTGCAATTGTCTGGAAAGAGAGCCGCAATGACCTCGTCACCTTCCGATCACCCTCGCTCCCGAGCCGGGTGGGCCGTGCTGCGCGCGCTGCTCGCGCTCGAGAGCCTGCTCCTGGGGTGGGTGGTGCTGGTGACGGTGCTGGGTGCGATCGGGTCGGGCGGTGCGGTGCTCGAGAGCGTGAGCCTGGTGGTGATGGCCGCGATCGCGCTCGCATGGGTGGCGGCGACATTCGTCGGAGCGACCCGCGCCGGGGCGAGCTGGGTGCGCGGATCCGCCATCACGATCCAGGTGCTGCTGTTCGCCGTGGGCACGGGCTGCCTGCAGATGGCGATCGGGCCCTGGTGGTTCGGCTTCGCCCTCGTCGCCGTGGCGTTCGTCGGGTTCGTCGCCGCGCTGCTCGCGCGCCCGGAGCCGGCCGGGGCCTCCGCCGCGGAGGACTGAGGGAGCGCTCAGCCCTCGATTCCGAGCAGCTTGCGCACCCTCGCCACGTGCCCGGTGGCCTTGACGTTGTAGAGGGCGTGCTCGATCCGGCCCTCCGCGTCGATCACGAAGGTCGAGCGGATCACGCCCTCGATGAGGCGTCCGTAGCTGTTCTTGGTGCCGTAAGCGCCGTACGCCCGATGCACCTCCGCCTCCGGGTCGCTGAGGAACGGATACTCGAGGCCGTCCCGGTCGGCGAAGCGGCGCAGGCGCTCGACCGAGTCCCGCGAGACGCCGAGCACGCGGTACCCGGCTTCGGCCAGCGGGGCCGAGGACTCCTGGAACTCGCACGACTCCGTGGTGCACGCCGGCGTCATGGCCTTCGGGATGAAGAACAGCACGACCTTCTCGCCGCGGAGACCGGCGAGGGATCGGGTCGTGCCGTCCTGATCCCGGAGCGAGAAGTCGGGGGCGGGCTGTCCGGGTTCGAGGATCACGCGTTCCGTCATGCTCCCAGCCTAGCTGCTCGGCGGAACCGGTCTCGCCGCCCGGCGCGGAGCCGGAGAAAGGGGGCGCTACTTCAGCAGGCGCCGCAGGGACTCGACCCGAGCGGCGCCTGCGGCGTCGAGCCGGCCGTCGGAGATCGCGGCGTCGAGCTCGCAGTCGGGCGCGCTGTCCTGGTGCGTGCAGCCCCGGGGGCAGTCGTCGATGATCTCGGCCAGGTCGGTGAAACCGCGCAGGATCCCGTCGCTCGTCACGTGGCCGAGCCCGAACGAGCGCACCCCCGGGGTGTCGATGACCCAGCCGGAGCCGCCGCCAGCCGCGCCCGGGGTCTCCGCGCGCAGCGCCACCGACGACGACGAGGTGTGACGGCCGCGCCCCGTCACCTCGTTCACGTGCCCGGTCGCGCGCCCGGCCCCGGGCACGAGGGCGTTGATGAGCGTCGACTTGCCGACGCCGGAGTGCCCCACGAACACGGTCGTCCTGCCCGCGAGCGAGGCCCGGATCTGAGCGAGGGGCCAGGCGCCCGGGGCCGAGGGGAACACCGGCACCTCGAGCGCCGAGAAGTGCGCGAGGAAGGGCTCGGGATCGGCCAGGTCGATCTTCGTGATGCAGATGAGGGGCCGGATCCCGGCGTCGTACGCCGCGACCAGGTAGCGGTCGACGAGCCGCACCCGGGGCTCGGGATCGGCGGCGGCCACGACGATCAGCATCTGGTCGGCGTTCGCCACCATGACGCGCTCCACGCGGTCGCTGTCGTCGGCGCTGCGGCGGAGCACGGTGCGGCGATCCTCCAGCCCGATGATGCGGGCGAGGGTGCCCTCGGCGCCGCTCGTGTCTCCGACCAGCTGCACGCGGTCGCCGATGACGATGGGGGTGCGGCGGAGTTCGCGTGCGCGGGCGGCGAGCACGGCGTGCTCCTCCGGATGATCGGGATCGGCGCCCGCGTCGATGAGCATCGTGTACCGCCCGCGGTCCACGGCGGTCACCGTGCCGACGACGGCGTCGGCGTGCTCGGGGCGCCGCTTGGTGCGGGGCCGGTTGGCCTTCGGGTTGGGGCGCTGGCGCACACGATGCTCGTCGTATTCCCCGTAGGGAATGTCTTCCTCGTCGTCGGGGATGAGCCAGCTCATGCCCAGATCGTGCCGTCCGGCGGGCTCGGAAGCGTGAACACGAAGGGGGAGGAGGAAGCCGCAGTCGGTCCGCCGCCGTCGGTGGCCGACCCGGCGCCCGCCGGTTCGATCCCGAGCATGCGGGACCACATCTGCGGGAACCGGGGGAGCGTCTTCGACGTGCTGGCGATGTCCTCGACCTCGACGCCGGGCACCAGCAGACCGATGAGCGCACCCGTGGTGGCCATGCGGTGGTCGGCGTAGCTGCGCCAGACCTCCCCGTGCAGTGCGGCGGGGCGGATCGCGATGCCGTCCTCGAGCTCGACGGCGTCGCCGCCGAGACGGTTGACCTCCGCGACGAGCGCGGCGATGCGGTCGGTCTCGTGATGCCGGATGTGCCCGATGCCCGTGATCTCGCTCGGCTCGCCGTCGGCGCCGTCGGCGCCGTGCGCGGCGAGGGCCGCGAGCCCCACGAGCGTGGGGGCGAGTTCGCCGGCCTCGGGCACGTGGAGGCGCACCCCGCGGACACGCCCCTCCGCGGACACGGCGAGCGAGCCGTCGTCGCCCAGCTCCACGCGGGCCCCGAAGGCCGGCAGCAGCTCGCGCAGCCGATCGCCCACCTGCGTCGTCCTCGACGGCCAGCCGGGGACCGTCACGGAACCGCCGACCGCGACGGCGGCGGCGAGGAACGGGGCCGCGTTGGAGAGGTCGGGCTCGATGCGCACCTCTCGGGCGCGGATCGGCCCGGGCTCGACCGCCCACTCGCCCGGCGCGGGGGAGGCGACCCCGACCCCCCGGGCGCGCAGGGCGGCGATCGTCATCTCGATGTGCGGCAGGCTCGGCAGCCGCTCGCCCGTGTGCACGACGTGCACGCCCTGCTCGAAGCGGGGGGCCGAGAGCAGCAGGGCCGAGACGAACTGGCTGGAGAGCGAGGCGTCGAGCTCGACTCGGCCGCCGCGCAGCGAGCCGGTGCCGTGCACGGTGAAGGGGAGCGCGCCGCGCCCCTCGTCGGCGATGTCGGCGCCCAGCGCGCGCAGCGCGTCGAGCACGGGCCGCATGGGCCGCTTGCGGGCGTAGGGGTCGCCGTCGAAGGCGACCGGGCCGAGGGCGAGGGCTGCGACGGGCGGCACGAAGCGCATCACCGTGCCGGCGAGGCCGCAGGCGATCGACGCGGAGCCCGTGAGCTCCTCGGCGGGCGCGATGCGAAGATCGGGGCCGAAGGGGCTGCCGGTGGCGATCTCCTCGACGCCGGTGCCCAGCGCGCGCAGCGCGTCGACCATGAGCGCCGAGTCGCGCGAGTGCAGCGGGGCGCGCAGCGTGCCGCTGCCGTCGGCGAGCGCGGCGAGGACGAGCTCGCGGCCGGTGAGCGACTTGGAGCCGGGGAGCGCCACGCGGGCGCTCAGCGGGCCCCCGGCGCTCGGCGCGGCCCAGAGCTCCACGCCGCCGGCGGATCCCTCGCCGGTGCGCACCTCGTCACCGTCCTTGCCCTGGTTCATCCTCGCTTCAAGCATCGTCACAAGTCTACCCGCCGTCGCCGGTGCGCGAGGGCGAGGTCGAGGCTCAGGGCTCGGCGGCGTGCGGGCGGGGCGGAGGGAGCGGACACGCGGCGGGACTAGGATCGAGGGGTGAGCGATACGGCGGCGCAGGAGAGACTCGAACAGCGTTTCACGGAGGAGGCGCTGCCGCTGCTCGACCAGCTGTACGGCGCAGCGATGAAGATGACGCGCAATCCGCAGGACGCGCAGGATCTGGTGCAGGAGACCTTCCTCAAGGCGTACTCGGCCTTCGCGTCGTTCCAGGAGGGCACGAACCTGAAGGCGTGGCTGTACCGCATCATGACCAACAGCTACATCAACACCTACCGCAAGAAGCAGCGCGAACCGTACCTCGGGGCGGTCGACGATCTCGAGGACTGGCAGTTGGGCGGGGCCGAGTCGACGACGGCCATGTCGGCCCGATCGGCCGAGGCCGAGGCGATCGACCGCACCCCGGCGACGGTGGTGACCGACGCGCTGAACGCGCTGCCCGAGGACTTCCGCATGGCGGTCTACCTCGCCGACGTCGAGGGCTTCAGCTACCAGGAGATCGCCGACATCGCCGGTGTTCCCATCGGCACGGTGATGAGCCGGCTGCACCGCGGGCGCGCCAGGCTGCGGAAGGCGCTCGGGGAATACGCAGGCGAGCAGGGCGTTGGAAAGAACACGGGCACGAAGCCGGCACCGGAGGCGACGACGAGGTCGGCGGGGTCGGCGGCATCGGCCCGGAGTACGGAGAGCGAGGAGGACGCGCGATGAGCGACTGCGGCTGCGAGAAGGCGAAGGCCAACCTGTACGAGCTGCTGCGCGGCGAACTCTGCGCCGAGGAGTCGGCTCCGATCCGGGAGCACCTCGACCAGTGCCCCGACTGCCGCACGGAGCAGGTCGTGTGCCTCCGGCTCACCGAGGTCGTGAGGAGGGCGTGCGAGGACGAGCGAGACAGCAACTGCCCGCCGACCGAGCTGCGCGATGCGATTCTCAGGGGGCTGCGCGCGACCGGTTAGGCGCTGCGCGGCCCGGGGAGAGGGGCCGAGACCGGACGGTCAGCGCGAGAGGTCTCTCACCGCTCGGGCCAGCGCCTCGGGAGCCGCCTCGTGCAGGTTGTGGGGCCCCGGGAGCGTGAGCACCTCGCTCCCGGGAAGCCGCTCCCGCCACTCGTCGGTCAGCCGCCGGTCGACGATGCCCGATGCCGCGCGGATCAGGGCGATCGGGATCTCGAGCGCTTGCAGGGCCGCCCAGATGGGGGCGTAGGGCTGCGGATCGCCGCTCCCGTCGCCCGGCAGCGCGTCGAGGTGAGCGAGGTGATGCGCCCACTCGAGACGGCCGTCGGGGCGGCGGCGGGTGTTGAGGGCGACACCGCGAGCGAGGGCGGAGCGATCGCGGCCGATCCTGAACTCGATCGCGCGGTCCACGATCTCGTCGATCGTTCCGTAGTCGCGCCGGCCCCGGATGAACTCCGCCACCGAGCGCGCGCCCCCGCTCGGCACGACGCCCGGCGTGATGTCGACGACGATCAGCCGGGTGACGAGCTCGGGGCGGGCGGCGGCGGTCAGCGCCGCCGTGAGCCCGCCGAGCGAGTGGCCGAGTAGGGCGACGGGGCGGGGCGCGAGCCGCTCGAGCGCGGCCGCGACGTCGGGCGCGAGGCGCTCGGGCCGGTAGTCGGCGTCGGCGCGCCAATCGCTGCGGCCGTGGCCGGGCAGGTCGAGGGCCACGGCCGGCCGGTCCAGCGAGAGCAGCACCGCGTCGAAGCTGTGCGCGCCCAGGCCGGCGCCGTGCAGCGCGACGAGCTCGGGGTCGGCGGGCGGGCCGAACCGCAGGCCGCTCAGCCCGCGTCCGTCGCCCGCCTCGGCGCGCACCCGCTCGACCGCGGGCAGCGGTGCGACGCGGTGCACGCGCGCCGCGTCGCTCGCCAGGAACCGGAACTCGTCGTCGGCCCGCGGGTCGACCGGCGTCTCGGTGTCGCTCATGCCGCCCGGGCTATCGCGACCGGAGATATCCGCCGTCCTGCAGGCCCGCCTCGATCTCGAAGCGGTTGCGCAGCGGGTCGCGGCCCGAGAGCAGGTAGAGCAGGGGCAGGGCGAGACCGTAGTGCCGCCACTGCTCGCGGTGCACGAGCTCGTGGCGCAGCACCGCCGGCGAGACGTTGTCGTCGGTGAGATAGCAGGACCCCACGCAGCTGCCGCCGCGCCCGAACGCCCACTTCGGCATCCCGCGGAAGACCCAGAGGCCCCCGCGCCGCTCGACCCTCCCGGTACTCCAGAGGGCGCCCCAGACGAACCCGACGCAGGTGGCGTAGAGGTGTCCGATCCGCGCGAACGGCAGGGGCGGAGCGTCGCGGTAGCGGTCGGAGGCGGCGCCGGCGGGCGCGCTCACGAGGTCATTCCCGAGGTGAGCGCGGCCAGGATCCGCAGCACCGTCGGCAGGTCGTCGGCGGCGACGGCGGGATCGGCGGGAGCGAACTCGCAGATCGTGGCGCCCGCGAGCGGCAGCGCCGACACGGCCGCGCGGATCGCGGCGGTCAGCTGCGCCGCGGTGAGCCCGAACGGAACCGCGGCGTGCACGGCCGAGAACTCGGCGGGATCGAGCACGTCGAGGTCGACGTGCACGTAGACGCGGGTGGCCCCCGACGCCGTGAGCCGCTCGGTCACGGCCGCGGCGAGGAGCTCGTGGCCGGGGCTCGACGTGAGGCCGATGCCGCCCGAGATCGTCACGGGATCGAGCACCTCCACCCCGAGGCGCTCCAGCTCGTCCTCCTCCTCGGCGTCGATCGCGCGGGCTCCGACGAGCGTCACCAGCGCCGGGGCGATGGGAGAGGCCGCGGCCAGGTCGGGGGAGCCGTCGCCGAGGGCGTGCCGCAGCGTCATGCCGGAGGCCGAACCCGAGGGCGAGGTGCTCGGGTGCTGCAGATCCGGGTGCGCATCGAACCACAGCACGGCGAGACGGTCCGACCCGTGCGCGCGCACGGCCGCCTCTATGCCCGGAAGCGACGAGGCGCAGTCGCCTCCGACGATCACGGGCACCTCGTGCGATTCGATCTCGTCGAGCGCCCTCGTCGCCGACTCGCGCGCACGCAGCAGGCTGCTCAGCCGCGCGACCGGAGTGCCCATGGCGTCTCCCGCCTCGAGCGGCACGGCCACCTCCCGGCGCGCGGAGGCGGGCAGATCCTCGCGCAGCAGGGCCGCGCCCTCGGTCAGTTGCATGGCCCGGGAGGATGAGGACCCCTGCCACTCGGGCATCACCAGGAACAAGGGTTTCGACACAGTGCCTCCTCGGATCGCGCACGGCCTTACCAGGATACGCCCGCGCGACCGCCGCGGGCGCGCGCCGGACGGGGTCAACCCACCGTGACGAAGTCGATGAGGTGCTCCACGCGTCCGACGAGCTCGGGCTCGAGGTCGCGGAAGTGCCGCACGCGCCCCCGGATCCTCGCCCACGCGTCGGCGATGTCGGCCGGCTCCTCCGCGGGCCAGCCGAGCGCCCGGCAGATGCCCGTCTTCCACTCCACCTCGCGCGGGATCGACGGCCACGCCCGCAGGCCCACGCGCTCCGGCTTCACGGCCTGCCAGATGTCGACGAAGGGGTGGCCGACGATGAGCACGTGCGCGCCGTGCGGCCCGCGCTCGACGGCCCGCGCGATCCGCGACTCCTTGCTGCCCGCGACGAGGTGGTCGAGCAGCACCCCCGCGCGGCGCTGCGGCCCCGGCCCGAACTCCGCGAGCGCCTCGGCGAGGTTGTCCGCGCCCTGCAACAGCTCGACCACCACACCCTCCGCGCGCAGGTCGTCGCCCCACACCTGCTCCACCAGCTCGGCGTCGTGCCTGCCCTCGACGAAGATGCGGCTCGGCATGGCGGTGCGCGCCCGCCGCGGCTCCACCGCGAACGACCCCGAGGCCGTGCGCTGCCGGCCGGCGGGCCGCCGCTGCGGCACCACGAGCCGCACGGGCTCTCCGTCGATGAGGAAGCCGTCGTGCAGCGGGAAGGCGCGCACCCTGCCGCGGAAGTCCTCGAGCTGCACGAGCCCCTCGCGGGCGCCGACGACGGCCCCGCACCACTCCGACTCGGTGTGCTCGACCACGAGGCCGCGCGCGAGCGGCACCTCGCGCCGCTGCACAGGCCCGCGCCGGGGCCTCAGGCGGGCGACGGGATCGTTGTCGTAGCGCGAGTCGAACACAGATGCGAGCCTAGCGGGTGCGGGTGCGGGTGCGAGTGCGGGAACTCGCGTCGCCGCGCGATCCGGAATCCGTGTGCGCCTTTCGGGCGCTCCACCGCCGGCGAAGCGCCCGAAAGGCGCACACGGATCGCGGATCGAGGCGAGCGAGCCCACCCGGCCCACCCGGCCCATCTGCCGGGCCCGGCTAAGCTGGGGCGGTGAGCGACGCGACCGGGGACCGCGGGAGGCCGAGGCGCGACCTGCGCTCCCTGCTCGTGGACGTCACCCCGCTCCGCACGAGCCCGGCGTTCGCGAAGCTCTGGATCGGCAACTCCGTGTCGCAGATCGGCGCGCAGATCACCATCGTCGCCGTGGGCCTGCACATCTACCAGATCACGCGCTCGACGTTCGCGGTGTCGCTGCTCGCCCTCTGGGCGCTCGGCCCCATGATCGTCGCGGGCTTCGTCGGGGGCGCGCTCGCCGACGCCTTCGACCGCCGCATCGTCGCGCTCGTCACCGCCGTGATCGCGTGGTGCAGCATCGGCACGCTGACGCTCATCGCGTTCCTCGGGGTCGGGGCCACCTGGCCGTACTACGCGCTCGCGGCACTGAACGCCGCCTCGGCGACCATCAAGGGGGCCACGCAGGGAGCGATCCTGCCCCGCCTGCTGCCGCCGCAGCTGCTGCCCGCCGCCGCCGCGCTGAGCGGCATCACCATGGGCCTCGCCATCACCGTCGGCCCGGCCGTGGCCGGCGTGCTGGTGGCGACCGTCGGCTTCGCCTGGACCTATCTGCTCGACGTGGTGCTCTTCACCGCGGCGTTCCTCGGGATCCTCAGCCTGCCGAGCATCGCCCCCGAGGGGGAGCGCAGGAGCGCCGGGCCGGGATCGGTGGTGGAGAGCCTGCGTTTCCTGCGACGGGCTCCGAACGTGCGCGCGACGTTCATCTGGGACCTCATCGCCATGATCTTCGGCACGCCGCGCGTGGTGTTCCCCGCCGCGGGGGCGCTCGTGCTGGGCGGCGGGCCGGTAACGGTCGGGATCCTCACCGCGTCCTTCGCCGCGGGGTCCCTGCTCAGCGGGCTCTTCTCGGGACCGCTGGGCGCGGTGCGCAGGCAGGGCCGGGCCGTGACCGTCGCGATCGCGGTGTTCGGGGTATGCACGGCCCTCTTCGGCGTCGTGCTGCTGGCGACCGGCGCCGCGGAGGGGCCTCGCGCGCCCGACGCTCCGCTGGTGCCCGCGATCGCGCTGGCCGGTCTCGCGCTCGCCGGAACCGGCGCCGCCGACAACGTGAGCGCCGTGTTCCGCACGACCATCCTGCAGGCCGCGGCCCCCGACGACGTGCGGGGCCGCATGCAGGGGCTCTTCTACGTGGTGGTCGCCGGAGGGCCGCGCGTGGGCGACCTCGTCGCCGGAGCCGCTGCGACGCTCGTCGCGCTGTGGGCGCCGGCGCTGCTGGGCGGCGTCGTCATCGTCGGCATCATGCTCGTGCTCCTGCGCACGGCGCGCGGCTTCCAGCGCTACGACGCGCACCGGCCAGCGCCGTAGCGGCCCCTGCCGCCCACCCGCCGCCCGCCGGCCGCCGGCCCCCGGACCCCGGACCCCGGACCCCGGGTCCCTCTCGCCGAATCGCCACGACTCTCTCGAGACGCCACGAGAATCGCGTGAATGTCGTGGCGACTCGGGGAGACCGTGGCGACTCGGCGAGGCGGAGCGTGAGCCCGGCTGGGTGGGGTGTGAGCCCGGCTGGGTGGGGCGCGCGACCGACGCGACCGACGCCCCCGATGGTACGGTGCTGGGATGAGCCTCGACGCGCCCGTCCCCGCACCCGAGCCGCTGGTCCTCTCCCGCCGCGAGGGGCGGATCACCCGCATCACGCTCAACCGCCCGCGCGCGATCAACGCGCTGAACCTCGAGATGTTCGAGCTGCTCGGCGCCGCGCTCGAGTCGGCGCGGCGCGACGGCTCGAGCGCGATCCTGCTCGACGGGGCCGGCGAGCGGGGCTTCTGCGGCGGCGGCGACATCAAGCAGATCTCCGGCCCCGACGGGCGCGGCATCCTGGCCGTCGAGTACCGCGTCGACCACATGGTCGCCGCCTCGCCGATCCCGGTCGTCGGGTGCATGGACGGCGTGACGATGGGCGGTGGCATCGGGATCGCCGGCCACGCGAGCCACCGGGTGGTCACCGAGCGCAGCCGGCTCGCGATGCCCGAGGTGCGCATCGGGATCGCCCCCGACGTGGGCGGTCACCTGCTGCTGGCGCACGCGCCGGGCCGGCTGGGCGAGCTGCTCGCGGTCACGGCGGGGGAGATGAGCGCGGGGGACGCTATCGCGCTCGGCTTCGCCGACTTCTTCATTCCCGCGGATCGCCTGCGCGAGCTGCGCGCGGCGCTGGCCGCGGGGGAGGATCCGGGATCCGCCTGCGCGCGCCTCGCCGCACCCGCGCCCGCGTCGCCGCTCCTCGCGGCGCGCGCGTGGTGGGATCCGATCGCGGAGGGCGCGCTGGACGGGGCCGACGCCCCGACGGCCGACGACCCGGTCGGTGCCGCGCGGCGCCTGGTGCTGGCGCTCGAGAGGAGCGAGGCGGGGCCGGCGCGGGCGGCCGCGGAGAACCTGCGGCGCATGTGCCCCACCTCGGTCGCGGTGACGCTCGCGCAGGTCGACCGCACCCGGCGCCTCGGTCTCGGCCTCGCCGAGGTGCTGCGCGACGACCTGCGCGTGCTCGGCCGCCTCGCGCAGCGCCCCGACTTCGCCGAGGGCGTGCGCGCGCAGGTGATCGACAAGGATCGCAATCCGCGCTGGTCGCCGGACCGGATCGAGGATCTCGACGCCGCCCGGCTCGCCGCGATCCTCGCCCCGGAGCTCGAGGCCGACGAGCCGCCGCTCGCGCTCTGAGGCGTTCATCACCTCCGCGCGTCGTCGCCGAGTCCGCGGGGGTGGATCCTGCGACTGCGTTCGCTGCGCTCACTCCGCGCAGGAGGGCCGGGCTCGGTTCGCTGCGCTCACTCCGCGCAGGAGGCCCGGGCCGGGGATCAGTGCGGGTCGCCGATGCAGAACTCGTTGCCGTCGGGATCGGCGAAGGTGTCCCAGCTGAAGTCCTCCTCGCCCCGCCGGCCCAGGTGCGCGGCGCCGGCTGCGACCCACTCCGCGACGACGGCGTCGCGGTCGGCCCCGGCCTCACGGTCGAGATCGAGGTGCATGCGGTTCTTGCCGCGGGTCGGCTCGGCGACCTTCTGGAAGCCCAGGGCCACCGGCACTTCGGGCGCCCGGACGATGCAGAACCAACCGTCGGCGTCGTGCACGATCTCGCCGCCGAGGCGGCTCGCCCACCAGGAGGCGAGCGTGCGCGGGTCTGCGGTGTCCACGGTGACCATTCCCAGCCGGATCATGAGTGCTCCTTCGCTCGTTGCGGTGGCTTCCACGCTACCGCCGGCCGCCGACATCGACCGCTACGCTGGTCGGGTGAACGAAGCGTGGCGTCCGAGCGGACCCGATCTGGTGCACGCGGGCGACAACCTCCCCTTCATGCGGCAGCTGCCCGATGGCGCCTTCGCGCTGGCGTATCTCGACCCGCCCTTCAACACCGGGCTGTTCCGACAGGCCGAGCGGGTGCGCGGCACGCGCGCGGAGCGGGGCGCGCCCGGCGGCAGACTCGGATTTCGCGGGCAGGGCTACGCGGTCACTCGCGAGCGCACGCTCGCGTTCGACGACCGCTTCGTCGACTACTGGGAGTTCCTCGAGCCGCGCGTCGAGGAGGCCTGGCGGCTGCTTGCGCCCGACGGCACGCTGTACCTGCACCTCGACTACCGCGAGGTGCACTACGCGAAGGTGCTGCTCGACGGGCTGTTCGGCCCGGAGCGCTTCATCAACGAGATCATCTGGGCGTACGACTACGGCGCCCGCGCGCGCCGCAGGTGGCCGGCGAAGCACGAGAACATCCTCGTCTATGTGAAGGATCCCGGCGCGTACTTCTTCGACGCCGAGGCCGTCGACCGCGAGCCCTACATGGCCCCGGGGCTCGTGACCCCCGAGCGCGCGGCGCGCGGCAAGCTCCCGACCGACACTTGGTGGCACACCATCGTGTCGCCGACGGGCAGGGAGCGCACGGGCTACCCGACGCAGAAGCCGCTCGGCGTGCTGCGCCGCATCCTTCAGGCGTCGTCGCGGCCCGGGGACTGGGTGCTCGACGCCTTCGCGGGCAGCGGCACGACGGGAGCCGCCGCCGCGGAGCTGGGGCGGCGCTTCGTGCTCGTGGACGAGAACCCCGAGGCGATCGAGGTGATGCGCGGCCGGTTCGCGGATCGACCCGTGCGCTTCTCCTGACCGCCGTTCGCCCCGCCGCGGGGCCCGGCGAGGGCGAGCAGCGCGCGGTGGAGCGCGGCGTCGCCCCTCAGCTCGGGGTGGAACGCGACTCCGGTGATCCTTCCGAGAGCGGAGGACTCGTTCGAGGTCGCGCCGAGGATCCGCCCGCTCTCCCTCGCGATCGGCCGTGCTCCCGCTCCGAACTCGATGATCTCGGGAGCGCGGATGAGCGCTCCGAGCACTCGGCCGCCCTCCCCGCTTCCCGAGACTCCAGCGACCTCGAAGCTCGCCTCGGCCGAGGCGAGCTGGGGTCCGAAGGCGTTGCGCGCGACCGTCACGTCGAGCAGGCCGAGGCTCTGCTGCCCGGGTGCGGGGTCGCGGATCCGATCGGCGAGCAGGATCAGGCCGGCGCAGGTGCCGAGCGTCGGAACGCCGGAGCCGATGGCCTGCCGCAGCGGTTCGAAGAGCTCGAGCCGGCGGAGCAGGCGGTCCATGGCGGAGGACTCGCCTCCGGGCAGGATCAGGGCGTCCACGCGGGGCCCGTGCGGCCCCGCGAGCTGATCGGCCCGCCGGACGAGCACGGCGCGCGCGCCGAGCCCCTCCACCATGCGGGCGTGCTCGGCGACGCCGCCCTGCAGGGCGAGCACCCCGACGACCGGACCGGCCGAGGTCGCCGTGCTCACCACCCGCGCTCGGCGAGCCGGTGCGGAGCCGGAAGGTCTGCGACGTTGATGCCCACCATCGCCTCGCCAAGCCCGCGCGACGCGTCGGCGATCGCCCGCGGATCGTCGTACCGCGCCGTTGCGTGCACGATCGCGGCGGCCCGCCTGGCGGGTTCTCCAGATTTGAAGATGCCCGAGCCGACGAACACCCCGTCGGCGCCGAGCTGCATCATCATGGCGGCGTCGGCGGGCGTGGCGACGCCGCCGGCCGTGAAGAGCACCACGGGCAGCGATCCGGTGCGCGCGACCTCGACCACGAGGTCGTAGGGGGCCTGCAGCTCCTTCGCGGCTCCGTAGAGCTCGTCCTCGCCGAGGGCCGCGAGGCGCGCGATCCCGCCGCGGATCGCGCGGATGTGCTTGGTCGCCTCCGAGACGTCGCCGGTGCCGGCTTCGCCCTTGGAACGGATCATGGCCGCGCCCTCCGCGATGCGCCGCAGCGCCTCGCCCAGGTTCGTCGCCCCGCACACGAAGGGCACCGCGAAGCCGCGCTTGTCGATGTGGTTCGCGTAGTCGGCGGGCGAGAGTACCTCGCTCTCGTCGATGTAGTCGACCTCGAGCGCCTCGAGCACCTGCGCCTCGACGAAGTGGCCGATGCGGGCCTTCGCCATGACGGGGATCGAGACGGCGGCTTTGATGCCGTCGATGAGATCGGGGTCGCTCATGCGGGCGACGCCGCCCTGCGCGCGGATGTCGGCGGGCACGCGCTCGAGCGCCATGACGGCGACGGCGCCGGCGTCCTCGGCGATGCGGGCCTGGTCGGGGGTGACGACGTCCATGATGACGCCGCCCTTGAGCATGTCGGCGAGGCCGCGCTTCACGAGCGGAGAGCCGGTGGCGGTGGCGGCAGCGGTGGGTTCGGGTGCGATCTCTGTCATGGTCTCCACCCTGGCCAGTCCCCATGGTTCATCACAAGATCCATTTTGCGATACTTCAAGTGGACCAATTCACGCCGTGCTGCCAGACTGGGGGCGTGACCGCGCGCCCCTTCCGAGCCCCCGCCGAGTTCCCGGTGCATCTCGACCGCGCAATGGGCGCTCCGCTCCCCGTGCAGCTCGCGGCCGCGCTGCGAGAGGTGATCGACTCGGGCGCGCTGCGCCCCGGCGAGGAGGTGCCGGCGACGCGGAGACTCGCGGGCCGGCTGGGGGTGGCCCGCGGCGTCGCCGTCTCCGCATACGAGCAGCTGATCGCCGAGGGGTACCTGCGGGCGGAGCGCGGGCGCGGCACCGTGGTGAACCCGGATCTCGCGCCCGGGTCTGCAGCGGAGGGGGGAGCGCCCGCGGGCGAAGGCGGATCCCGGGCCGGTGCCGCCCCGCGCGCGGCGGCCGGCGGAGACCCTCCCGACCCGGCCGGGCTCGGGGCCGCGGATCCGGCGTCGCGGCCCCCGCTCGCACCCGGAGCGCCCATCACCGACGCCGCCGAGCGCCCCGCCTGGCGCGCGGCGTGGCGGAGCGCGGCCGCCCGGGCGGATCGGCGTCCGCCCGCACCGGGCGACCCGCGACTGCGCGCCGAGCTCGCCGAGCACCTCAGGCTCGTGCGCGGCACCGCCCGACCGGCTCGAGACGTGCTCGTCACCGCCGGAACCCGCGAGGGGCTCGGCCTGCTGCTCACCGCGCTCGGCACCACGCGCGGCAACGACCTGGTCGTGGGGGTCGAGGATCCGGGCTACCCGTCGTTGCGCGGCGTCGCCGCGCGTCACGGCGCCCGCATCGTCTCCCTGCCCGTCGACGCCGACGGCCTGCGCACCGACCGGCTGCCGTCGGGGGTGCTCGATCTCGTCATCGTGACGCCGAGCCACCAGTACCCCGTCGGCGGCTCGCTGCCGCTGCCGCGACGGCGGGAGCTGCTCGACTGGGCCCGGCGAACGGGCGTCGTGGTCGTCGAGGACGACTACGACTCCGAGCTGCGCCACGTCGGCAGCCCGCTGCCCGCCCTTGCCGCGCTCGACGACCCCGTCTCGGGCTCGGTGGTGACGCTCGGCACGTTCTCGAGCACGGTGACGCCGGCGCTCGCCGCCGGCTTCCTGCTCGCCCCCGAGCAGCTGCGCGCGCTGCTCGAACCGGTGCGGCGAGACCTCGGCTCGCCCGTGTCGGCCGTGGTGCAGCTCGCGCTGGCCGAGTACCTCGCGAGCGGCGAGCTGCGCCGCACCATCGCGCGGGTCCGCCGCAGGCACGCCGCGCGACGGGACCTGATCTCGGAGCGCTTCGCGGGCGTCGCCGGAGCGCGGGTGCGGCCGATGAGCGGGGGGCTGCACGCCGTCATCGAGCTCGGCGGACCCCCCGGGGCCGCGCGGGAGCGCGAGGCGCAGGCCGTCGCGAGGGCGGCCGCACCCGCGCCGGGCCTCCCGAACGGGCTCGGGGTCGCCGCCCTCGGCGCGTACTGGCAGCACCACCGACCCGGCCGCACGGCCGGTCTCGTGCTCGGCATGGGCGGTCCGGACGGGGAGGAGTTCGGCGCCGCGATCGAGCGGCTGCGCGCGATCCTCGCGGAGGGCGAGTAGGGATGGCGCGGCCGGCTCAGCGCGCGGCCCGGCCCAGGCGCTCCAGGAGGACCTCGCGCAGCACGACCGCGTGGCTCACCCGCTTGTCCTTCGCGCCGTAGAGCAGGGTGAGCGGGGAGTGCTCGCGGGCCAGCCCGACCAGGCGGTCGAGGGCCTCGGCGGCCGGGCCGGAGGCCAGCTCCTCGCGGTAGTCGGCGGCGAACGCGTCGAAGCGCTCGGGGTCGTGCGCCCGGGGGTCGGCGTGCAAGGCCCTGCGCAGACCGCTGCTCGGCGCCACCTCCCTGTCCCAGAGGTCGAGCCCGGCCCGTTCCTTCGACACGCCCCGGGGCCAGAGCCGATCCACCAGCACCCGGAAGCCGTCGCCGGGCTCCGCCGGCTCGTACACGCGCTTGACCCTGACCTCCACGCCTCCAGTGTCTCTCCGCGCGGCCCGGAGCGCCAGCGCTCCGTCGGGGGAACGGAGGCGGTACCCTAGCGGGGTGAGCGTTGACGATATCTCGCCGGGCATGCAGAACTACCTCAAGGTGATCTGGGGGCTGCAGGAGTGGTCGGACGAGCCCGTGTCGAACTCGGCCATTGCGGAGGCGGCGGGAGTGCGCCTCTCGACCGTGTCCGATGCGCTGCGCAAGCTCTCCGAACTCGACCTGATCGGCCACGCCCGCTACGGCAGCGTCACGCTCACCGAGCTGGGGCGTCAGCACGCCGTCTCCATGACCCGCCGCCATCGTCTGCTCGAGACCTTTCTCGTGCAGCGGCTCGACTACGAGTGGGACGAGGTGCACGAGGAGGCCGACCGACTCGAGCACGCCGTCTCGGACGAGCTCATCAACCGCGTGGACCGGGTGCTCGGCTACCCGAGCCGGGACCCCCACGGCGACCCGATCCCGAGCGCCGACGGCCGGGTGCACCGGCCCGAAGCCGTGATCCTCGCGGAGGCGCCGGCGCCGTGCCGGGTGCGCGTGGAGCGCATCTCGGACGCCGACAACGAGATGCTGCAGTACTTCGCGAGCCGCGGCCTCGTCGTCGACGCCGAGCTCGACGTGCTGCCCGGCGACCCCTACTCCGAAACCGTGACCGTGCGCGTGGAGGACTCGGAGCCTCCCGTCAGCCTCGGGCCGGCCGCGTCGTCTTCGGTGTGGGTGGCGCTGGAGCCGGGCCCTTCGCGAACTTGAGGCCGATCACGCAGCCGACGATGCCCGCGAGGAACAGCAGCTTCAGGGGCGAGGGATCCTCGCGCCCCATGAGCATCGACGCGCCCACGGTGAGCGCCGCGCCCAGCCCCGTCCAGACGGCGTAGGCGACGCTGACCGGGATCCCGACCATCGCGTAGCCCAGGCCCACCATGCTCAGCGCGACGGCGACGCAGAACACGACCGTCGGAGGCAGCACGGTGAAGCCGCGCGACTCGTCGAGCGCGACCGCCCAGACGGCCTCGAGTGCGGCGCTCGCGAGCAGCACGAGCCATTGCGCGGTCGTCGCGGTCTTCGGTCGCTTCCCGGCGTCCTCCGCCATCTCAACTCACCGCCTTGAGGCCGACGACGCAGCCGATCAGCCCGATCAGCAGCGCGACGCGCAGCACCGTGGCGCGGTCCTTGCGCGTGATCATCGCCCACGCCGCGGTGAGCACGGCCCCGATCCCGACCCACACCGCGTACGCGGTACCGACCGGGATCTCCTCCAAGGCGAAGGAGAGGCCCGCCATGCTCGCCACGAGCGAGACGACGAACAGGGCGCTGGGCCGGAACCGGCGGAGGCCCTTCGAGGCGTCGAGCGCGGTGGCCCACACCGCCTCGAGCATTCCGCTCAGCACGAGCACGATCCACGCGAGCGACACGGCACCATCTCTCCGGCAGTCGTCAGCGTGCGGGTACTGCTCCCTCGTCCGCACCCCTGCTTGCGGGGTCGGTCTCCAGTCTCGCACATCTTCGCCGCACCCGCCCCGACCGGCCGATTCGGGCTCTCGCGGCGGTCCGTCATGCGCGATAATGGTGGGAATGGTGCGAGGCGCCGGGTGAGGAGAGCGGTGTTCGGCTGGTCGAAGAAACGCAAGCGCGGCGGCGCTCGCACACAGCGCCGTCTGCCCAGGCGCGTGCTGGCCCCGGTCGAGGAGATCGTGGAGCAGGGCCTGCTCGTGGCCGACGTCGCCGTGCGCATGACCGTGAAGAACGCCATCATTATGAACGCCCTCAAGCGGCACGTGGACTACAACGAAGCGCAGATCATCGAGATGGTGCGCGCGGCGACGGAGGACCTGGCTCGGGAGCGGGAGCGGGACGCGGGACACATCTCGCGCATGCGGGAGGAGATCCGCAGCACCGGTCGCAGCTCGTGGAGCGAGTCGGACTACGGCAACGACGACAACCGCACGCTGCGCCACCGGCAGGAGGTGTACGAACGCGTGGCCGAGGAACTGCGGGCCCGGGCCGGCGACGACGGCTACCTGCGCGACACCGGGGAGCGCGCGCGGAGCATGGCCTGGCACGAGATCGGCGACTCGCTCAAGGAGCGCGCGTCGCACCCCTACTACAGCGGCGGCGACAGCGACGAGTACCGCAGCGCGCGCGAGGGTCGCATCCAGCAGCTCATCGAGAAGGACCTGACCGAGCTCATCCGGCAGCAGGGCGGCGGGCCCGGCAAGACGCGCAAGACGAGGCGCAAGGACCGCGGGAGCGCCTGAGCCGGGGGCTACTCGCGCTCGAGCAGCTCCGGATGGCGGGCGAGATACCCCTCGATGAACCAGCAGGAGGCGTTGACGCGCCGCTCGCCGATCGCGTCTCCCGTGAGAGCCCGCCGCGCGAGCAGGCCCGAGAGCCCCGTGCCGCGCAGCTCGGGCAGCACCAGCGTGTGATCGAAGTCGATGACCTCGTCGCCCAGCAGCGAGTAGTGGGCCTCGCCGACCAGCCGGTCCTCGTCCGCCGTGCGCCGGTAGACGGCGTAGCGGTGCTGCTCGGGCTCGTGCACGATGCGGAGGTCGTCGGCGGCGGCTTGATCTTCATCCAGGTATCTCGACATGGCGTCAGCCTAGACCGGAGGACCGCACGGAGGGAGAGGGTTGCGTCGAAACCGCGCCGCGGGCACCGGCGCGGGACGAGCTCGATCCCGGTGCGTCGCACATCGTCGCCCCCGTGTGCGCCGCGCGCTCCGATATCCTCGGAGCATGCAGGGCCACGACAGCGAGCGACCCGCTCCCGACCTCGTGGTCGAGCGCATGATCCGGGCGGCGGCCCGGGCCGGGAATCGCCTGATCGCCGGCGGCGTCGCCCGGATCGATGTGACGAGCGAGGCGGTGGGCGGACGGCTTCGCGACGCGCTCGCGCGCATGGGGGCGCGCTTCGAGGACAGCGTCGGCCGGCCCGCCGGGTTCGTGTTCGTGGATGCCGCAGCCGGGTGCACGCCTCTCGCGGGGCCCGCGCGGCCCGCGGATCCGGCGTCTCCGCTCGGCGCGGTGGTCGTCGGGTGCGACGGCGGCGTGCGGTCGCCGCGGGCCGAAGACGCGGAGGCGCGGATCGCCTGGGCGGCCCGGGGCATGCGCGCGACGGCGGCGCTGGCCGGGTCGCTCGCCGCCTCGCTGAGCCCGGCCCGCGCCGAGCCGCCCCGCCTCGCGGTGAGCCTGGTGCTCGAGCCCAAGACGGCGGCGTTCTCGCTCGCCCTCGCCGACGCGGGCTGCGAGGTCGCCGTGTTCAGCGCCGCCTCCGAGACCGACCCGGAGGTCGCGGCGGCGCTCGCCGCGACCGGCCGCGTGCGCGTCTTCGCTCCGACCGCCGGAGGCGCGGGAGGGATCCCGGAGCGCATCGACGCCGAGAACGCCGCGGCGACGCTCGACTGGGGTCCGGACTACCTCGTCGACGACGGTGCGCACCTCATCCGTCTCGCCCACACCGGGCGGACCGCGGCGCTCGGGCGCCTGCGCGGCGCGGCGGAGGAGACGACGAGCGGGGTGCGCCCCCTGCGCGAGATGGCGGCGGCGGGCGAGCTGCGCATCCCGGTGATCGCGGTGAACGACGCGCGCACCAAGACCGGCTTCGACAACCTCGTCGGCACCGGGCAGTCGTGCGTGCTGGCGGTGACGGACCTGCTCGACGCCGCGGGCTGGGGCGCGCCGGGGGCCGTCGGCGCGGGGTATCGCGGTGCCGCGGGGACCCGCTGGGTCGTGATCGGCTACGGGCCCGTCGGGGTGGGGACCGCGCGCTTCGCGGCCGCGCTCGGCGCCCTGGTGACGGTCGTCGAGCGGGATCCCGTGCGGGCGCTCGCGGCGGTGCACGACGGCTTCGAGGCTCGAGAGGCGAAGGAGGCGCTCCCCGCCGCCGATGTCGTGGTGAGCGCGACCGGCGTCTGGCACACGCTCGACGCGGCCGGATTCGCGCTGCTGCGGCCCGGCGCCGCCGTCGCCGTCGCCGGGGGCATCGACGACGAGCTGGCGCTCGACGAGCTGCGCGCCGCGGGATGGCGGCGCGTTCCGGCGGCGCCGGGAACGGAGGAGTGGGTCGCGCCGGGAGCGGCGCGCGGGCCGATCGTGCTCGCGGGCGGCGGGGGCGTCAACTACACGGCGGCCGAGGGCAACCCGATCGAGGTGATGGACCTGTCGTTCGCCACGCAGCTCGCGGCGCTCGTGCGCCTCGCGCGCGACGACCTGCCGGCCGGAGTGCACGCCCTGCCGGCCGAGGACGAGCACCTGGTCGCGCGTGCGGCGCTCGCGGCCCGCGCGGCGGCCGCGGATCCCGCGCGCGCCGCGGCCCGCCCGGGCGGCGCGGCGCAGCCCTGGACGGTGCACCGCTACCGCGCCCCCGGCGCCTGACGCCGCTCGCAGGCACCCGCACCCGACGCCGGGCTCGACCGGCGGCACCCGAACACCCCGCTACCGCCGCCGCGCCCGATCCGTGTGCGCCTTTCGGCGGCTCGCCTCGTCGGGAAGCGTCCGAAAGGCGCACACGGATCGGGGTGGCCCGGCGGGGGCGGCCCGGCGGGGGCAGCGCGGCGGGGTGGCCCGGGTGCACGGTGGCGCGGGACGGAACCCTAGAATCGACGGGTGAGCATCGAACCGCAGATCGTCGTCTACAGCGCGTCCCTCGTCTTCCCCGTGACGAGCCCCCGCATCCCGGACGGCGCGGTGGCGGTGCGCGACGGGCGCATCCTGCACGTCGGCGACCGCCGCTGGGTGCTCGACGCGCTTGAGGCGAGGGGCGCGAGCTTCCGCGAGGAGCACTGGGACGGGGTGCTCGCGCCGGGACTGGTCAACGCGCACACCCACCTGCAGTACACGCGCATGTCCGAGGTGGCCGCGCGCAGTTACGGGGGCTTCGACGACTGGGGCGACGCCTTCGATCTGGCGTACGCGCGCGGTGATCACGACTGGGCCGCGGCTGCCGCCGACGGCGCACGCCTGAGCCTCGCCGCGGGCGTGACGGCGGCGGCCGACGTGGTGACCGACCGGGAGGCGCTCGGCGCCCTGCACGACGCGGGCATGCACGGCATCGCCTACTGGGAGGTGTACGGCGCGAGCAACGCCGATTGGGACGCCGCCGCGCGCGAGGAGGTGCGGGATCAGATCCGGAGCATCCCCACGCCCCCCGGCGCCGGGGTGTCGCCGCACGCCCCCTACTCGCTCGAGGTGCAGCCGCTGCTCGAACTGCCAGACATCGTGCGCGAGGAGGGGCTGCGGCTGCACATCCACCTCGCCGAGGCGCACATGGAGCGCGAGTTCGACGGCATCGACGGCTACGCCGGGGCCGGACCCGGCGGGCACGGCGGCTGGCCCGAGCTCGGCGCCGACAGCTTCCGCGCGCTGCGCTCGCACGGCATCGGGGTCTCCTCGACGCAGTTCGTCGACCACCTCGGGGTGCTCGGGCCCGACTGCCACATCGCGCACGGCGTGTACGTGAGCGCCGAGGATCGCGCGCTGCTGCGCGCCCGCGGCGCGAGCGTGGCGCTGTGCCCGCGATCCAACGAGGTGATCGGCCTCGACATGCCGCCCGTGGCCGCCTACCTGCGCGAGGGCAACCTCGTCGCGGTCGGCACCGACTCGCTGTCGTCCTCCCCCTCGCTCGATCTGCTGGCCGACGTCGCGGTGCTCCATCGGGTGGCCCGTGCGCAGGGCTACCGCGGCGACGACCTGCATCAGCGCCTCTTCACGGCCGCCACCCTCGGGGGAGCCGCGGCGCTCGGACTGCACGTGGGGCGCGAGCGCATCGGCCAGCTGGGGGTGGGAGCCGTCGCCGACCTCGCGTGCTTCGACGTGCAGGCGCGGGATCCCGACGCCGCGCTCATCGAGCTGGTGGAGGACGGCGCGGGCCGGGCGCGCCGCACGGTGGTGGCGGGCGAGGATCGCTCCCCGTGACCCGGTGCGACCCGTGCGTCGCGTGTGCGCACCCGAAGCGCCGTAGAATGAACACCGGCATGCGCGGGATCCGCCGCGCGATCGGATCCCGTACGTCACGGAGAAGGAGAACCTCCATGTCCCGCACCTCCCGCCTCGCGTCGGCGGTCGCCGTCGGCGCCGCAGCGCTGCTCGCCCTCTCGGCATGCACCGGCGGTTCCTCCTCCGACGGCTCCGGCGCCTCGGGGTCGGCGACGATCACCCCGGGCAAGCTGACGATAGCCACCGGGCAGCCCGCCTACGCTCCCTGGGTGCTGAACGACGCCCCCGAGAGCGGCGAGGGCTTCGAGGCGGCCGTCGCCTACGCGGTGGCCGAGAAGATGGGGTACGCGCAGGGCGACGTCGAGTGGGTGCGCACGAGCTTCGACTCGGCGATCGCCCCCGGCCCGAAGGACTTCGACCTCAACATCCAGCAGTTCTCGGTGACCGAGGACCGCGCCAAGGCCGTCGACTTCTCGTCCCCCTACTACGTGACCAGCCAGGCCGTGGTCGCCGCGAGCGGCACCCCGGCCGCCGAGGCGAAGAGCATCGCCGACCTCAAGGACGTCGTCATCGGCGTCGCCTCGGGCACCACCTCCCTCGCGGTCGCCGAGGCCGTCATCGCCCCGAACCAGCAGCTGCAGGTCTTCAACAGCGTCGACGACACCGTCGCGGCACTGCAGAACGGCACGATCGACGCGCTCGTCACCGATCTGCCGGGGGCGTTCTACGTGCGCGACGCGCAGCTCGACGACGGCGTGATCGTGGGCCAGCTGGGGTCCGAGCAGGGCGGCGACGAGTTCGCCTTCCTGCTGCCCAAGGGCTCCCCGCTCACGGCCGACGTCACCGCCGCGGTGGACGCGCTCCGCGAGAACGGCGCGCTCGCCGAGCTCGAGCGGAAGTGGCTGACGGACCAGGGCGCCCCGGTGCTCGAGTAGCGGATCCCGAAGCAGACCCGCGTGACCGCAGCAGCCGGAGCCGTGCCGTTCGAGCCGTCCCAGATCGAGCTCGAACGGCGCGAGTATCGTCGTGCGCGCAAGCGGCGCTCGATCCTCGTCAGCGTCGTCAGCACGCTCGTGTTCGCGGCGGTGATCGCGCTCGTGCTGGTGAGCAGCCCGGGGTGGGATCGCGTGCGCGAGACCTTCTTCGACCCGCAGATGGCGATCCAGTCGTTCCCGCGCGTCATCACGGGGCTCTGGCTCAACGTCCAGGTGCTCGTGGTCGCGGCGCTGGGCGTCGCGATCCTCGGCACCCTGCTCGCGGTCGCGCGCACGCTCAAGGGCGCCGTGTTCACGCCGATCCGGCTGCTCGCCTCGGGCTACACCGACGTCTTCCGCGGCATCCCGGTGCTCCTCGTGCTCTACCTCGTGGGCTTCGGCATCCCGGGGCTCGGGCTCACGGGACGCGTGCCCGCGCAGTTCTGGGGCACGATCGCGCTGATCCTCTGCTATTCGGCGTATGTCGCAGAGGTGCTGCGGGCCGGCATCGACGCCGTGCACCCGTCGCAGCGGCTGGCGGCGCGGTCGCTCGGCCTCAGCCACGGGCGCACGCTGCGCCTCGTGGTGCTGCCGCAGGCGGTGCGCAAGGTCACCCCGGCGCTCATGAACGACTTCGTGTCGATGCAGAAGGACGTCGGGCTCATCTCGGTGCTCGGCGCGGTCGACGCGGTGCGCGCGGCGCAGATCGAGGTGGCCTCGAGCTACAACTTCACGCCCTACGTGCTCGCCGGCGTGCTCTTCGTGCTGCTGGCATGGCCGTTCATCCGCCTCACCGACTGGATGACGGCTCGCGCGCAGCGGCGCGAGCAGATGGGGGGCACGGTATGAGCGAGGCGACGGTGCGGGATCCCGCGTCTCTCCCCGTCCTCGACGTGCAGGGGGTGCACAAGCGCTTCGGCGAGCACCCGGTGCTGCGCGGCATCGATCTGACGGTCGACCGCCACGAGGTGGTCGTGCTGATCGGCGCATCGGGCTCGGGCAAGTCGACGCTGCTCAAGACGATCAACCTGCTCGAGCAGGTCGACGACGGACGGATCCTGCTGGGGGACCAGGACATCACCGATCCGCGGGCCGACGCGGACCGGGTGCGGGCCCGCATCGGCGTGGTGTTCCAGCACTACAACCTGTTCCCGCACATGAACGTGCTCGACAACGTGACGCTCGCGTCGCGCAAGGTGTTCAGGGCCCCGCGGGCGGAGGCGGAGCGGACGGGGCTCGCGCTGCTGTCGCGCATCGGGCTCGGCGACAAAGCGGGGGAGTACCCCGACCGGCTCTCCGGAGGTCAGCAGCAGCGCGTCGCGATCGCGCGCGCCATCGCGACCGATCCGGAGCTGCTGCTGCTCGACGAGATCACGAGCGCGCTCGATCCGCAGCTCGTCGGCGAGGTGCTCGACCTCGTGCGAGAGCTCAAGACGTCCGGCTCGACGATCGTCATGGCGACGCACGAGATGTCGTTCGCGCGGCGCGTGGCCGACCGGGTGGTCTACTTGAAGGACGGGGTGATCGTCGAGTCGGGACCGCCCGCCCAGATCTTCGAGCGGCCGGAGCGCGAGGAGACGCGGGAGTTCCTGCGCCGGTTGCGCGACCCCTTCAGTGCGTGACGCGCGCCGCTTGCGCTGCGCAAGGGGACGGGTGTAATGTAACTCGTCTGCCTCCGGCGGATCCTCTGCGAGATCCGGGTGGAGGCCGCCCCATCTGCTCAAGGAGTGTGCTACGTGACGACTGATACTGCCGCGGTGCGGGTACCCGCGCGCACGGACGGGATCGACCCCGCGGGCATGCGGGTGATCTGGCTGCTGCTCGTGGCGGCCTTCGTCGCGATTCTCAACGAGACGACGATGGCGATCGCCATTCCCGCGCTGAACGCGGCTCTCGGGATCCCGCCCGAGCTAGGCCAGTGGCTGACGAGCGCCTTCATGCTCACGATGGCCGTCGTGATCCCCACGACGGGGTTCCTGCTGCAGCGCTTCACGACGAGACAGGTCTTCCTGGCCGCGATCATCTCGTTCGTGGCCGGCACGGCGATCTGCCTCCTGGCCCCGGGCTTCACGATGCTGCTCCTCGGCCGCATCGTGCAGGCGGCCGGAACCGGCATCATGATGCCGCTGCTCATGACCACGATGATGAACGTCGTGCCGCCGCGCTCTCGGGGCCGCATGATGGGGCGCGTCGGCCTGGTCATGAGCCTGGCGCCGGCCGCGGGGCCGACGCTCTCCGGCCTGGTGCTCGACCAGCTGGGCTGGCGCTGGCTCTTCGGCATCATCCTCCCGATCGCGGTCGTGGCGCTGCTCCTCGGCGCGAAGTGGATGACGAATCTGGGGGAGACCAGCCGGGCGCCCATCGATGTCCTGTCGATCATCCTGTCGGCCGTCGCCTTCGGCGGCATCGTCTTCGGCCTCAGCCAGCTCGGCGGAGGGGAGGGCGGGCCTGCGGGCGCGCCGCGCGGCGCGCTGCCGTGGGTCGTCCTCGCGAGCGGGACCGTGTTCCTGGTGCTGTTCGTGTGGCGCCAGCTGGCGCTGCAGAGGAGGAACGACGCGCTGCTCGACCTGCGCGTGTTCGCGTCGCGCAACTATGTCGTGGCGGTCATCATCATGGGCGTCGTCGCCCTGTCGATGTTCGGCACGTTCTCGCTACTGCCGCTGTACCTGCAGAACGTCGCCGGCCTCGAGCCGACGGCGGCGGGTCTCGTGCTGCTGCCCGGATCGCTACTCATGGGCCTCCTGGGCCCGGTCATGGGGCGCGTCTACGACCTCCGCGGTCCGAGGACGCTGCTCGTGCCGGGCACGATCCTGATCGCGACCTCGATGTTCATCTACTCGACGGTGGGCGAGCACACGCCGACCTGGTTCCTCGTGATCGTGCAGATCATGATGTCGCTCGGCCTCGCCGGTTCGTTCACGCCGCTGTTCTCGGCGTCGCTCGGCTCGCTCGACCGGTCGCTCTACTCCCACGGCTCGGCCGTGCTCAACACCCTGCAGCAGGTCGGGGGCGCCGCGGGAACGGCGGTGCTGATCTCGATCTACTCGACGTCGCTGCGCTCGGGCGAGGCCGAGGGGCTGTCGACCGCCGCGGCCGGCGAGCCCGGCGCGAACGCGGCGTTCCTCACCGCGGCGTGCATCGCACTCGTGCCGGTCGTGCTGGCCTTCTTCGTCAAGAAGCCCGTCGATCAGGAGGGCGGCCCCGCGGGGCACTGACCCGTTCAGCCGAGCGCGCTGATGGAGCGCCGCACGGCCTCCGCGAGCTGGCGCACGGCCGCCGACGGTCCGCCCGGTCCGGCGGGGGCCGCGAGCAGCAGCTCGCGCGCGAATCGCGGATCATCGATGGGTCGAAGCACGACTCCCTCGGCGTGCTGGTTGCCCACGAGGCTCGGTACGAGCGCGACCGCCATCCCCGCGGCGACGAGCCCGAGCACCACCGAGTAGTCGTCGGTGCGGATGGCCACCTCGATCCTGTGCCCCTCGGCCTGGAACACCTCGTGCACGAGATCGTCGAGCGTGTCGCCCGGTGTCGACCCCATCACCCAGCTGTCGCCCGCGAGGGAGAGCAGCGCCTCGTGGTCGAAGCTGCGGTGCTCGGCCGCCGGGTGCGCGGCGGGCAGCGCGAGGAGCATGGGGTCCGTGAAGAGGTGCGTGGTGTGCACCTCGGAGCGGAACGGCAGCTGGTATCCGCCCGCCGCGTAGACGAGGGCGGCGTCGAGCGTGTGCTGATTGACGCGCGTGACCAGCGGGGCGAGCTCCTCGAGGGTCGTGTCGAGCTCGATCCCGAGCTCGGCCACTCGACCGGCGATGCCCGGCAGCAGGCGCGAGGCCGCGGTGGGGAAGGTGCCGAAGCGCAGCCGGATCCTGCCGAGCTGGGCGAGGTCGCGGACGTCGGTGAGCGCGCGCTCGGCGAGGCCGAGTATCTCGTGGCCGCGCTCGAGCATGAGGCCGCCGGCGGCCGTGAGCCTGCTGCCCCGGGTGCTGCGGACGGTGAGGTCGGCGCCGACGAGGCGGTCGAGGTTGCGCAGGTGGTAGTCGACCGTGGGCTGGCTCCACCCGAGCCGGGTGGCGGCGCGGGCCACCGAGCCCTCGGCCGCGACGGCGCCGAGCGCCTGGAGCTGACGGAGATCGATCATGCGTGCCCCCGGTTCTGCTGGAACGGGGCCGCCCTGGCGGCCCGCCTTGCTCCATACAGTATATGGTTCCAGGGAGGTGTTTGCGGGGTTCCGCTCCGCTGCGCGCCTGCGGCATGCTGGCGGCATGCTGCAAGAGGATCCGAGAGCCGCGGAGGCAGGCCTTGAGGGAGACGGCTCGGCCGCCGTCGTGGACGAGATCCGTCTCCCGGCCGGAGCCCCGTTCTCGCGGCGATTCTCGCCCGAGCAGCGACGGGCGCCCTACGCGGCTGCGCTCGAGCGCTTCGGGGAGTCCCGGCCGCTGTCGATGATGGTGCCCGGCCACGGCAACGATCCCCTGGACGGGGGCGGGCACATCGCGGATCTCTTCGGCCCGCGCGTGGCGCGGCTCGACGTGCCGCTCATGATCGACGGCATCGACCTTGGCGACGACTCCGCACTCGCCGAGGCCCAGCGCCTCGCGGCCGAGGCCTGGGGCGCCCGCCGCACCTGGTTCCTCTCCAACGGCGCCTCGCAGGCCAACCGCACCGCGGCGATCGCGGTGCGCGGACTCGGCGAGCGGATCCTGATCCAGCGCAGCATGCACTCGAGCCTCACCGACGGCGTGCTGCTCGCCGGCCTGATCCCGTCCTTCGCCGCCCCGAGTATCGACGGCCGTCACGGCATCGCGCACGGCCTCTCGCCCGCCGTGCTCGATGCGGCGCTCGCCCGCGCCGAGCGCGAGGGCCGCGCGGCCGCCGCCGTCTACGTCGTGTCGCCCAGCTACTTCGGCTCGGTCAGCGATGTGCGCGGCCTCGCCGAGGTCGTGCACGCCCACGGCGCCCCGCTCATCGTCGACGGCGCCTGGGGTGCGCACTTCGGCTTCCACCCCGAATTGCCGGAGTCGCCGGCGCGGCTCGGCGCGGACCTCGTGGTCTCGAGCACGCACAAGCTCGCGGGATCCCTCACCCAGTCGGCCATGCTGCACCTCGGCCACGGTCCCTTCGCCGACCGTCTCGAACCGCTCGTCGAGCGCGCCTTCTCGATGACGGCGTCGACCTCCGTGAGCGGCGTGCTCATGGGCTCGCTCGACGCGGCCAGGCGGGCGCTCGTCGTGGGCGAGGAGCGCATCGGGGCCGCGGTCCGCGCCGCCGGTGCGCTGCGCGAGCGGCTGCGCCGCGATGCGCGGTTCTCGATCATCAGCGACGGCTTTGACGCGTTCCCCGACATCGTCGCCACCGACCCGCTGCGCGTCCCCATCGACGTCTCCCGTCTCGGACGCAGCGGGCACTGGGTGCGCGGGCGCATGATCCGGGAGCACGGGGTGTACCTCGAAATGTCGACGGCCACGAGCGTGGTGGCCGTGATCGGCGCGCTGCGCACCCCCGACCTCGACCGCTTCACGGCGGCGCTCGGCGAGGTCGCCGGCGAGGCCGCGCGACTGGGGCCCGAGGGCGCCGGCGCCGCGTTCCCCGAGCTTCCCGAGCCCGGCGCGCTGCGCATGCCGCCGCGCGACGCCTACTTCGGGGCGAGCGAGGTGGTTCCCGCCCGCGCGGCGGTCGGCCGGGTGTCCGCCGACACGCTGGCCGCCTACCCCCCTGGCATCCCGAACCTGCTGCCCGGCGAGGAGATCACGGCCGAGACGGTCGCCTTCCTGCAGGCGGTCGCGGCCTCGCCGACCGGCTACGTGCGGGGGGCTGTGGATCCCGGCGTCTCGGGGATCCGCGTCGCCGCGGGGTAGTTCTTCGCCGGCGCCGGTGCGAGCCGGACCCCTCGCGTCTGTCTTGTGCGCTACTTCTTCTTCACGAAGAGGTTGCCGATGAGGGTCGAGCCGATCAGCACGATCGCCAGCAGCACGACGCCGACGACGGAGATCGCGACGATATCGAGCGGATCGCCGGCCGTCGAGAACATCGACTCGCTGTCGTTGCCGGCGTTGGCGAACGCGGGAGCGGCCGCGAAGACCGATGCGAGCGCTGCGGTCACGGCGATGGCGATGCGGGTGCGGATCTTCACGGTGTCTCCTCGCTGCTGTCGGTGGGGCGCGGCGCGCCGACTCCATCCTATCCCGGAACCCCGGCGTCGCCGCGCAGGCCCGCCCCCGGCTCCCCGGGCTGCACGTGAGCTGAGGGTCGGCGGACGCCCCTCCCATAGGCTGGAGGCCATGAGTGCACAGCTCCAGCAGCACCGGGATCGGCGCCGGCCAACCGAGGTGGATCGCGTCGCCGAGGCGTGGGTCGATGCCCTCGTCGCGCACGATCCCGCGATCGGAACGTACATCGGGCGCGCGACCAGCGGCCTCGCCGACTACTCTCCGGAGGGCTCGGAGGGACGCGCGGCAGCCGAGCGGAGCGCGCTCGCCCAGCTCGTCGCGTCCGAGGCGGCCGACGGGGTCGACGCGGTGACGCGCGCCGACCTCGCGGCGGAGCTGAGGCTCTCGCTCGCCCGTCACGATGCCGGGGAGCGGCTCCGCGACCTCAACGTCATCGACTCTCCGGCCCAGCAGATCCGCGACGTCTTCGACCTCATGCCCACCGACTCGCCCGAGGGCTGGGAGCTGGTGGCCGCCCGGCTGCGCGCGGTGCCCGGCGCGCTCACCGGCTACCGCGCCTCCCTCTCGGAGGGCGTTTCGCGCGGCCTCGTGCCGGCCGCGCGGCAGGTCGAGGCGGTGGCCGCGCAGGCGCTGCGCACGGCCGGAACCGTCGAGGATCCCGGATTCTTCGCCCGGCTCGCCGCTTCGGCGGGGGAGGCGCCCGCCGCGCTCTCGCTCGAGCTCGCCTCGGCCGCAGCCGCGGCGTCGTCGGCGTACACCGATCTCGCGTCGTTCCTGGAGCGCGAGCTGGCCCCGCACGCCCCGGCGTCCGACGCGTTCGGCCGCGAGCGCTACGAGCTCGCCTCGGAGGCCTTTCTCGGCGCGCGCGTCGACCTCGACGAGACCTACGAGTGGGGGCTCGAGGAGCTCGCGCGCATGACCTCCGAGCAGCAGCGGGTCGCCGCCGAGATCGTGGGCGGCGATCCTCGACCCGGCATCGTCGCCGAGGCCGTCGCGCAGCTCGAGCGCGACCCGGCCCGGAAGCTGCGCGGCACCGACGCGCTGCAGCGCTGGATGCAGGAGACGAGCGATCGCGCGGTCGCGGAGCTGGCGGGCGGGTTCCGGGGAGGACGCGAGGCGTCCGTCAGCTCGACCCGTGCCGCCACCGCGGCGGCGCAGTTCGATATCCCGGCCGAGATCCGCGCGCTCGAGTGCCGCATCGCGCCCACTCGGGAGGGCGGCATCTACTACACCGGCCCCAGCGACGACCTCTCGCGGCCGGGCCGCATGTGGTGGTCGGTGCCCGAGGGCGTCACGGAGTTCGACACGTGGCGCGAACTCACCACCGTCTACCACGAGGGCGTGCCCGGGCACCACCTGCAGATCGGCCAGGCGGTGGTGAACCGCGGACTGCTCAACGAGTGGCGTCGCCAGCTCGCCGGCACCTCCGGGCACGCGGAGGGGTGGGCGCTGTACGCCGAGCGGCTCATGGAGCAGCTCGGCTACCTCGACGACCCGGCGGATCGCCTCGGGATGCTCGACGGCCAGCGCATGCGTGCGGCCCGGGTGGTGCTCGACATCGGCGTGCACCTCGGCAAGCGCCGGCCTGACGGCGCGGGCGTCTGGGACGGCGAGTACGCCTTCGGCTTCATGCGCGACAACGTCGCCATGAACGACGGCTTTGTGCGCTTCGAGGTGCTGCGCTACCTCGGCTGGGGCGGACAGGCGCCCGCGTACAAGGTGGGGCAGCGCATCTGGGAGGCGCTGCGCGACGAGGCTCGGGATCGCGCCGAGGCCGAGGGATCGCCCTTCGACATCCGCGACTTCCACCGGGAGGCGCTCGCGCTCGGCGGGGTGCGCCTGGACACGCTCCAGGCGGCCCTGCGCGGCGAGCTGCGAGGAGGGAGCGCGTGACCGTGCGGCGTACCCCGAGCCCGTCGCGGGGCGGGTGGTGAACGGCGGCGGCGCGCGGCCCTGCCCCTGCGGCGGCGGCGCGCCGTACGCATCGTGCTGCGGCCCGCTGCACGCGGGGGAGTCGGCGCCCACCGCCGAGCGCCTCATGCGCTCGCGCTACAGCAGTCGGATGACATGTCTGCGACGGGAGCCGCGGCGATGACGGCGACGCTGGGCTACTGGATGCGTGAGAGCGGCTTAAAAGGGTGGGAGAGAGAAAAGGGAGTATTAAAGCAAGTTGGATGTTCTACTTTTAGTAGAGGTTGCGTAAGCTGAGGAATGTGGAGGGATCAAAAGCTGACCCCTCCGAGAAGATCCGGGGAGTGATCTCAATGAAGAGCCCACTTAAAGAAGTGGTGTCAGCTTCGGCTGTGAATCGCGACGGTGAATGTCACATGTTTCGCGGAGGTTGCCGCCTGCTTAGGTGTCGCGGCGCTCGACGCGGAGGCCTTGGAGGACGAACGCGACGGTCTCGTCGACGAATGGGGTCAGGTCGACGCTGCGGTCGCGCTGCACCTCGGTGACACCCACGTCGAGGACTGCCTCGACGATCGAGACCGCAACGGACAGCGGCATCTGTCGGAAAACACCGGCGTCCATGCCTCCGGCGAGGATGTCGCGAATGATTCTTGAGTCTTCCTCGGTGCCGGTCAGATAGAGAGGGGTGCCGTCCTCTGTGCGGTGTGCGACCACGATCTCGATTCCGGCGGTCACCTCGGCGCGATGCGATCCGACGTAGTTGAGGTACGCGCGCAGGTAGGCCTTGAGCTGTGTAACGGGGTTCGTCTCGGCGAGGATGACCTGCGCGACCTCCTGACCGAGGTCCGTGAACACCTGGTCGACGACGCTCAGCAGCAGCCGGTCCCGCGCGCCGAAATAGTAGACGATGGCGCTCTTGGCCACGCCGGCGCGCACCGCGATCTCGGACAGCGAGGCGCGGTGATAGCCGATCTCGTTGACCGTCGTGATCGCGGCGGTGATTATTTGCGCGCGACGCGCGTTCTCGGTGAAGGTGCGCGAGGCGAGGTCTGGTGACGGCACCGTCCCATCATCCCCGCCCGAACGGCGTCGCTCGCACGAGGACCCCATCGAGGAGCCCCGGCGCGGCGTCGTCGGCGAAGCCGATGCCGTCTGCGATCGGCACGTCGGGTGCCTCGTAGGCGCACCAGCCCGCCGCGGTCATCGCCGAGACGGTGCACAGTCCGATGCGACGTTGCAGTACGGACTGCCGTACGGCGATGGTGCTGACCGCGTCGCGACGCAGCACGGACGTGCTGCGACTGAACAGCCCGCCCCGCACGACGAGGTAGTCGCCGTCGATCGTGTGGCCGAGTGCCCGGTAGGCGATAACCGCAGCGCCCAGTGCGATCGGCCAGAACCCGAGCGTCGCCCACGGAATCCACGCCGGGATCACGCCCGTCACCGCGGGCGCGGCGAGGAGGAGGGGTGCGATCGCCGACAGTGCGGTCGCCCACCAGAGCCGACGATGGAGGGCGTTACGCGGGTGCCGCTTCACCACTGATTCGAAAGGGTTCGCCGCTCCGAAAACGTCGCGGGCGACGCGCCGCGCCACCGAGATCGGACCGCGGGGCAGGATCGCCGCGGGCTCCTCAGCGTCCCACAGGTTGAGTCCGGTCGTGATGATGTTCGTGTCGGCCATACCCATCCATCGCCACAGCACCGGTTCCGAGATCGTCAGTCCGCGCATGCGCGACTCGTCCCGGTTCACCTCCCGGGTGCTGAGCAGCCCGCGGCGGGTGCGCAGGTAGGTGCGCTCGCCCGAGCGCGTGCGCGCGAGTTCGAAGCGCCAATAGCCGAGGAGGAACGTGACGCCGAGTCCGATCGCACCGATGAGGCCGGCGGCCGCGACCACGAGGAGGGTCACGCCGACCCAGCCGATCACGTCCCAGACGGCGAGCCGCGCGACGAACCCGAAAAGGTCGATGCCGAACGACGAGAGGAACCAGAACGCTCCCCATAGGAGGCCCGCCGTCATAAGAAAAGCCCAGATGTTGAGCATGTTATAGAAGACCCACCGTGGCCGGAAGGTCGCGAACACCTCGACGCTCTCGATCGAGGGGTTCCGCAGATTGTCGGATGCTGCGGGCGCGCCGGTCTCCTTGTCGTTGGCGGCGGGTGTCGCCGTGCGGCACGGCGCCGCCGCGTCGAGCAGCTGCGAGCGGAGGGCCGCGGCATCCGCTCTCGACAGGGCGTCGAGTACGAGCGCCGATTCCCCCGCGCCGGTCTGCTGCCCGGCACCGACCGTGACGATGCGTAGTCCGGCGAGTCGGTGGCGGAGCTTCGCCACAGTGTCGACACTGCGGACGCGGTCACGGTGCAGCGTGCGGTGGCGTCGGACGAAGAGTCCCGTGCGGCGCTCGATGTCGAACGGCGTGACCCGATATGAGGTGAACGCCCACCTGAGGATGTCGGAGACGGCGCCGGTCACACCGAACACCGCGACGAAGATTAGCGGCCAGAGCGCGCCGAAGGTCACGGGCACGCCAAAGCCCCATACCGCGACAGATGTCGGGGTGAGCGAGAGCAGGCTCACGACGATGTCGACCCACACCACGCGCACGCTCAACCGCTGCCACTGCACCTCGTCCGTGGCAGCGGGCGCGCTATCCGCGGTGCCGGCGGCGCGAGCGCCGTCGACGGCGTCGGCGGTCATGTCGCGTCCCCTTCCTCCAGCCCTGCGACGATCGCGAGGCGCGCGGCGGCCTCCTCTGCGGTAGCACGGTCGAGTCCGCGGATCGAAATGGCACCGTACGAAGACGCCGTCGTCACGCGCAAGGTCGACAGGCCGAACAGCTGCTCCAACGGTCCGCGGAGCGCGTCGACGGTCTGAATGCGCGAGGTCGGCGCCACGCGCCACTCGACGATGAGCCATCCGTTCGAAGCGTACGTCGCGCGCTCAGTGATCTCCCACCGGTGCACACGAAAGCGCCAGAAGGGCTCGAGCGCCACCGTGACGACGAGCAGCACCGCCAAGACGATGGTCGGCGCGAGGAGCCAGACACGCAGCGACTCCCACAGGGCGGCCGCGACGATGAGCGCGGTGAGGGGGATGCCGCAGAGCAGCAGGTTGCGCAGCATCCACCACGGGATCGCCCTGCGCTCGAGCTGCAGCGCGGGCGGGCGCATGCGAGCGTCGGGCGGTCCGTACACGTCGATGGTATCCATATGACTAGTTTAGACCGATCGGTCTAATTCTTGTACATCCGTTCTAAGTATTGCTGCGGGCTCGGCGTCGGGCTGCGGCATTGGCCCTGCGGTGTGACCGCCGATCCCGGTCAGCCCCACGGGTGCTTGCAAACGACCGTTAATGAGTCAGTCGATGTTCTCCTCGCTCAGGCTGGTGAGTCGCGTCTCATGACTCGTGTCGGCGATCTATGTAAACCGCGCGGCGTTCGCGATACGCTGAGGCATGGCCACGATCGGTTACGCGCGCGTCTCGACCCGAGACCAGAATCCGAACGGCCAGACGGATGCGCTCGAAGCTGCGGGTTGCGACAAGATCTTCGTGGAACATGCATCCGGCACCCTGGCGAAAAGGCCGGCGCTGACGGAAGCCCTCGGATATCTGCGAGAGGGGGACTCGTTCGTGGTGACGAAGCTTGACCGGCTCGGCCGGTCTGTGCGGAACCTCAAACAAGTCGCGGACGAGCTTCAGCAGCGTGGGGTCGGGTTAAGGGCCCTGTCGCAGGGCATCGACACCACCACGCCGGGTGGGCGTTTGTTCTTCCACATGCTCGCTGCGATCGCGGAGTTCGAGCACGACCTCATCGTGGAGCGCACTCATGATGGTCTCGCGGCCGCCCGCGCACGCGGGCGGAAGGGTGGCCCGAAGTTCAAGATGACGCCGACGAAAGTTCGGCAAGCCTGGGCGATGTATGACGAGGGCGGCCACACCGTCCAAGAGATCGCCGACACGTTCGGGGTGTCCCGGCCCACGATCTATCGGCACTTGGCCGAGCACGTCGAGCGGGCCTGACAAGGGATCATGGCGCACCTCAGCGACCGGCAGAAAGCCGAGCTTGTGCGCCAACACCAGGATGGGGTGCCGTGGACGCGGCTTGCGGAGCACTCCGGAGTTGCGGTGCGGACTCTGCAACGCTGGGCAGCTCGAATGGAGACGGGGCAGCTCGGGAGAGCCCCTCGCCGCGATAAGGGATCGACGCGCACTGCCGCCGGACTGGTCACCGCAATCGAGGCGCTTGCTGTGCGCCGGCCCGCGCCGACGATCGCGTACATCCACCGCCGCATCGGTGACATTGCCCGGGATCGTGGATTGCCAGCCCCGGGATACACCACGGTCCGCGAGATCGTGCACTCGCTCGACCCAGGCCTGACGGCTCTCGCTGACGGCGGGGACGCCGCATATCGCGACAGGTTCGAGCTGGTCTACCGCCGCTCGACCTCCGCGCCAAATGAGCAGTGGCAGATGGACCACACCCTGCTCGATGTAATGATCCTCAACGACCGACAGCAACCCGTCCGCCCCTGGCTCACAATCGCGCTCGACGACTACTCGCGAGCAATCGCCGGCTACGCACTCAGCGTCTCAGCACCCACGGCCGAGCAGTCCGCACTGGCGTTCCATCAGGCCGTCGCTCGGAAACGAAACCCGAAGTGGGTGGTGTCGGGCCTCCCGGACATCCTCTACAGCGATCACGGGTCCGACTTCACCTCGACCAGGATCGAACACGTCTGCCTCGACCTCCACGTGCGCATGATTTACTCGCGGGTTGGCGTTCCGCAGGGGCGCGGCAAGATCGAACGGTTCTACCGAACGATCACGACCGAGCTGCTGCCACACCTGCCCGGCTTCATCCCGCACGGCACCGGCGGGGCACCCGTCAGCGAACCCAGCCTGACCTTGCACCAACTCGATGACGTGCTCGAGCGATTCATCGTCAACGAGTACAACGAACGACCACATTCAGCGACCGGCGCAGCCCCTCACGCACGATGGCGGAGCGACAGCTTCATTCCTCGGATGCCTGCTCACCCGGAAGACCTCGACTCGCTCCTGCTGACGGCTGCGGCAACACGACGTGTGCAACGCGACGGGATCCGCTTCGCATCGACCCGATACATCTCACCGGTCCTCGCCGCGTATGTAGGCGAAGAGGTCACGGTCCGATACGACCCCCGCGACCTGGGCGAGGTGCGAGTGTTCCACGACAACGCATTTTTGTGTCGCGCGATCGCGCCCGAACGCTCCTCAGAGACCGTCTCGTTCACCGATCTGCAAACCGCGAGGAACCAGCAACGCCGCGCCCTGAAACAGCAGCTCCGCGAGCTCACCACTCACGCTGGCTCACTACCTGAAGACACCCGCCACCGCCCCGAAGTTGCGCCTGTACCGGAGAGTGCACCCAACCGCGCAACGCCACCCCCGGCCCGACACGGATTGAGAACCTATGCCAACGACTGAACCAGACGACGGCAAACCCATCTCCGTCCTTTTCGAGCCGGGCGATGACGGGCGCCGGTTCCTCAGCGGCCATTTCGATGAATTCAAAGAAGCGCCACCACCCCACGCAGACACGCGGCCCGCTTTCGTGACCACGCGGGAGCACCGCCGGTTCAAAGAGTTCGCAGACACCGTTCGCTCGCACCGCTACATCGGCCTCTGCTACGGTCCACCCGGGATCGGCAAGACACTCTCCGCCCGCCACTACGCCGGCACCGACGAATGGGAACAATGGCACCCCCTCTCACGCAGCACCGGCGCCCTGCCGCCCGTCCCTGAGGCGGTCCAGCAAAGCAGAACGGCATTCTTTACGCCTACCGTCGCCGCGACTATCAAGCAGATCGACCAAGGCTTGCCGCGCGCTTGCCAACACATCTCCTGGGCCATCGACTACGCCCAGCACGGCCACGTCGACCCCTACGTTCACGCCGAATCCCAATACAGCGGGAACACCGAACTGCTCATCATCGACGAAGCCGACCGGCTCAAGACCGCAGGCCTCGAACAAGTCCGCGATTTCTACGACCGCCACCGAATGGGCGTCATTCTCATTGGCATGCCCGGCATCGAGAAGCGTCTCGCCCGCTACCCTCAGCTCTACAGCCGCATCGGCTTCGCTCACGAATACCGACCCCTCCGCAGCGACGAGCTCACCGCCGTCATCGCGCAGTGCCTACCGGACCCCGACCCGGATGATGCAGGTCTCGCCCACACGGCAGCTCTCGCCGCGATCGTCCGCGCAACCAACGGAAACTTTCGCCTCGCCGACCGGCTCGTCACCCAGGTCAACCGCATCCTCGACATCAACAGGCATACACGCCTCACCCCGGAGGCCGTCGACGCAGCCCAGGAAGCACTTCTGATCGGACGATAAGCGACGCGAGAACCACGACATTTAACGTCGCAAGTCACAGCTTCGGCAGCGGCGCTGCTTCTAGTGGTGTGTCCCGTAAATAGATACTTATTTGC
>NZ_KZ983988.1 GCF_003569785.1 Leucobacter sp. wl10
ACGTAATTCCGCCACGACTCACGAAACCCCCACGAGAGGGTGCCGTCCGAGACGGTGCCCTCCGCGGCGGTAGCCACCGTCGGAGCGATGGCGAGGCCGGTGACGGCCACCAGGACTGATGTGACAAGGCCGAGCAGCGCGGAGGCGATCCTGCGCGGCTTCTTACGAACAGACATGAGGAATAGCGCTCCTTGTGCGTGGCTGGAGTCCGCGCGCAGAGGCCCGCGGACTAACATCGGATGACGATAAGGTTAGACATACCTAAGTCGCCGCCTCTAAGTCTGACGAATTTCATCTGACCTTGCAAGTCCGCTGTGAATTCCCGCCCCGAACGCCCCGAATCCCTCTCCGGGATCTCCGGCGTCCCTGTCGGAGCATCACGCCATCGCCCAGCGGGCTCCCGCCTCCGCAGCGTAGACTTCGGTCACCCGCCGTCGAGCCAAGGACACCCATGAGCAAGCCCATCAATTCCGACGAGTACCCGCTCCAGCTCAGCGAGAACGAGTGGCGGGAGCGCCTGAACCCCGAGGAGTACGCGATCCTGCGCCAGGCCGCCACCGAGCGAGCTGGCACCGGCGAGCTGCTCGACGAGCACCGCGACGGTCTCTACCGCTGCCGCGCCTGCGGCAACGAACTCTTCGTCGCCGGCACCAAGTTCGACTCCGGCTGCGGCTGGCCCAGCTTCTACGAGAGCGTGCGCCCGGAGGCCGTCGAACTGATCGAGGACCGCAGCCTCGGCATGGTGCGCACCGAGGTGCGCTGCGCGGAGTGCGGATCGCACCTCGGGCACGTGTTCCCCGACGGATTCGGCACCCCCACGGGCGACCGCTACTGCATGAACTCTCTCGCGCTGAGCTTCGAAGCGGACGCCGATCCCGAATCGAGCGAACGTCCGTGAGCGGCGGAGCATCGCACGCGGCCGACCTCGAGCCCGCAGCGCGCCGGGCCGCCGCCGCGCTCCCCGCCCGGGCGGGTTCGGGATCGCCCAGCCCGGCGCTCAAGGCGCTGCAGGCCCGCCGATCCCACTCGAAGGTGACCGACGCGGCGCCGAGCCACGAGGAGCTCGGTCGCATCGTCTCGGCCATGAACGCGGTCGCCGACCACTCCAACCTGCGGCCGTGGCGCATCATCGAGCTGCGGGGCAAGGCCCGCAAGAAGCTGGGCAAAGGGCTCGCGAAGGCGGCCGGCGGCGATCGCGACAAGTACATCGCGAAGGCCACCCGCACGCCGCTCGTGCTGGTGGTCGTGGTGAGCCCGCGCCAGAGCGGAAAGGTGCCGCTCTGGGAGCAGGAGGCCGTGGCGAGCGGCGTGGCCCACCTGCTGGGGCTGCTGCTGCACGAGGCGGGCTGGGGATCCATCTGGAAGACCGGCTCGTACGCGCGCAGCAAGGCCGTGCGCAAGGCGATCGGCGTGAAACGGCCCGAGTACCTGCTCGGTTGGCTCTACGTGGGCGGGATCCCGGATCGGGATCGCAAGCCGAAACCTCGGAAGCCGCTCGACATCGACCGCCACCTCACGGTGCTCTAACCGCCCTTCCGCGCGGGCAGCGCGGCGACCGTCACCGCGAGCAGGGCCACGGCCGCCCCGGCGATCATGCCCGGCGTGAGCCCGTCGGCCAGCGGCAGCCCGGCCTCGAAGGCCACGGCGGCGAGCAGCTGGCCGGCGACGTTCGACATGCTCAACAGCAGCACCCCCGCGGTGCGCACCAGCATCGCGGCGATCGCGATGAACACCGTGCCGACGAGCCCGCCCAGGTAGAAGTACGGGGCGGCGGGCCACTCGGTCGGCCAGCCGGAGATCCCGATCGAGATCGCCGCGATGACGACGAGGACCGCCGTGCCGACGACGAAGTTGACGAGCGTCGAGGTGACCGCGCTCTGCGCGGCCGCACGAACCAGCCCGTTGACCATCGACTGCGCCGCCACGCAGACCCCGATCAGCACCGGGAACCCCACGAGCCACACGAACGGTCCGGCATCGGTGCCCACGGCGACGAGCACCGCGACGACCGCGAGCGCGGTTCCGACGAGTCGCGCCGAGGAGGGGTCGATCCTGCCGCCCGGCCCCAGTCCGAGCCGGTCGAATAGCAGCCCGCCCAGCACCTGGCCCGCCACGATCCCGACCGTGTACATGGCCACCCCGGTCAGCGGCGCGACGAGACCCTGCCCGAGCACGAACAGCGCACCGCTCGCGCCCCCGAAGACCGCCCACACCGGCAGGCGACCGGAGCGCAGCTCACTGCGCAGCAGGCCCAGGCCCAGGCGCCCGCGCCGCGAGACCGCCAGCACCAGGAGCATGATCACGAGGCCCGAGCCGAACGACACCGCGGCCGCCACGTAGCCGCTGCCGATGTGCTGGCTGAGGCCGCCGTTGACGCGCGTCTGCAGCGCGACCAGCACACCCGCGAGCCCCGAGCCCGCGAGTGCGGCCCAGACCCTCCACCTCGCGCGCACCCACCAACCCTACCGGTGCGGTGGGCGCCGCGCCCGCCCGACTGACCATCCGTGTGCGTCTTTCGAACGCTTGCGAGGCAGGCAAGCAGCAAGAAGGCGCACACGGATGGGGACGGGGATGGGGAAGGGGGCGCCGGGCCGGGGGCGCGGAGCCGAGCGAGGCTCGCGAGCCGCCTGTCGGACTCGAACCGACCACCTGCAGTTTACAAGGCTGCTGCTCTACCTGATGAGCTAAGGCGGCGAGGGGCGGCCCGGAGGGACCGCCCGAGCAGTTTACTCCGATCCGCTCCCGCCGCTCGAATCGGCGCCGCTCGAACCGGCCGAGTTGCGGTTCTGCTGCTCCACCTCGCTCTTCACCTTCAGCAGGTACGACTCGAGGTCTCCGTCCCTGGTGGCGTCCCACTGCTGCCCGTTCACGATGACGAGCGGGGTCGCGACGAGGCGCTGCGGCTCGCCCTCGGACTGCAACTCGGTGGAACTGCGCGGCATGAGCAGCCTGGCTCCCCTCGCGAGGCCCTGGACCCCGGTCCCCGTCGCGGCCTTCGTGTTGGCGGAGATGAAGGGGCCGAATCGCGTATCCTTCACGCACTGCCGCAGCTCGGTCGTCGAGTCGGCGCCGGCGGCCTCGGCCTCTTTCACGAGCTGGTCGTCGGTGAGGCCCGACGTGCCCTCCTGCGGCTGCACCTCCGCGCTCAGCAACCGCTTGTGGACGGCGAAGGCGACGTCCGGCTGCTGCTCCACCACGCAGCCGAAGAGGTTCGCCGCGCGCGTCGAGTACCTGGTGCCGAGCGAGGTGCCGTCGAGGAAGTTGATCGGGTACACTCGGAGCTGGATGTCGCCACTGCCGACGTAGTTCTCGAGCATGGTGCCGTACTGCTGCTCGAAGTTGCCGCAGGCCGGGCACATGTAGTCGACGTAGGCGGTGACGTCGAGCGGCAGCTTCTCGCGATCGACCTTCGGCGCCTGGCGCTCCTCGCCGGACTGCAGCGCCGGCCCCTCGACGACCTTGAGATCCTTCGTGAAGATCGCCCCGCCCGTGGCCATGTTCTGCGGGCCGGGGCCCGCGGGCCTCATGGTCTGCGTGAGGACGAGCGCGACGACCGCGAGCACCGCCAGCGCACCCAGCACGACGCCGCCCTGCAGAAACAGGCGGTTGCGCTTCTCGCGCTTCTTCTCGCGTTCGCGGGCGAGACGCGCCTGCTCGCGCGCCTGCGCTCGGCGCTCGTTCTTCGAGGGACGAGGATTCGTCTCGTTTGCCATGGATGTCTCCCAGTCGCTCCGCAGACGCGGATCACGGTTCGGTGCGGTGTGACTACTTCTTCTTGCTCGCTCGGCGCTCCGCGCGGTTCGCGGGAGCCGGAGCGCCGTCTGCAGCGGAAACCTCCTGCCCGAACGCACCGCGCTGCGGCCTTCCCTTCGAAGCGTTCGCGCTCCCCGCGGCCTGGGCGGCCCTGGCGGCCCGCGCGTTTCCTCCCTTGGCCGAGGGATCCTGCGCCCCGACCACCGCGGGCGCGCCGTCCTCGTCGGGCGCGCTGTAGCTGAGCTTGGACTGATCCGGCGTCTGCTGCTCCTCGAGCCCACCGCCCTCGAGGTGCACGTGATCCTGCGGCCCCTCCGCCGGGCGCACCTTCACCTCGAGGTTGTAGAGCAGCCCCATGGACTCCTCCTTGATCTGGCCCATCATGCCCTCGAACATCGTGAAGCCCTCGCGCTGGTACTCGACGAGCGGGTCGCGCTGGGCCATGGCGCGCAGGCCGATGCCCTCCTTGAGGTACTCCATCTCGTAGAGGTGGTCGCGCCAGCGGCGGTCGATCGCGGCGAGCACCACGCGGCGCTCGAGCTCGCGCATGGCTTCCTCGCCGAGCGTCTCCTCGCGCTTCTGGTAGGCGACCTCGGCGTCGGAGAGGATCTCGCGGCGCAGGAAGGCGCGATCGACCCGGGATCCGCCGGTCTCGGCCAGCAGCTCGTCGACCGTGATGCCCACGGGGTACACCTGGCGCAGGTCGCTCCAGAGCGCGTCGAAGTCCCAGTCGCCCTCGTGCCCGTGCGAGTCGAGGATCGCGTCGATCGTCTGCTCTCGGAACGACACGATGCGCGGCTGGATCTCCTCGCCGTCGAGAATCTGCTGGCGGTCGCCGTAGATCGCCTTGCGCTGGCGATCGAGCACGTCGTCGTACTTCAGCACGTTCTTGCGGATCTCGGCGTTGCGCTGCTCGACCTGGCTCTGGGCGCTCTGGATCGCGCGGGTGACCACCTTCGACTCGATGGCGAGGTCGTCGGGGAAGCTGTCGCGGTTCATGAGCGCGGCCGCCGCGCCCGAGTTGAACAGGCGCATGAGGTCGTCGGCGAGGGAGAGGTAGAAGCGGCTCTCGCCGGGGTCGCCCTGACGGCCGGAGCGGCCGCGCAGCTGGTTGTCGATGCGGCGCGACTCGTGGCGCTCGGTGCCGAGCACGTAGAGTCCGCCGGCGACGATGACCTTCTCGGCCTCCTCGGCCACGGTCTCTTTGACGGCGGCGAACACGTCGTCCCAGGCGGCCTCGTAGCCCTCCGGATCGTCCTCGGTGGAGAGGCCCCTGGCGGTCATCTCCTGCACGGCCAGAAACTCGGCGTTGCCGCCGAGCATGATGTCCGTGCCGCGGCCGGCCATGTTGGTGGCGACGGTGACGGCGCCCAGCCGTCCGGCCTGCGCGATGATCGCGGCCTCGCGCGCGTGGTTCTTCGCGTTCAGCACCTCGTGGCGCACGCCCTTCTTCGCGAGGAGGCGCGAGAGGTACTCGCTCTTCTCGACGCTCGTCGTGCCGACGAGCACCGGCTGCCCCTTCTCGTGGCGCTCGGCGATGTCCTCGACGACCTGCCCGAACTTGGCCTCCTCGTTCTTGTAGACGAGGTCGGGCTGATCCTTGCGGACCATCGGCTTGTTCGTGGGGATGGGGACGACGCCGAGCCGGTAGGTCGACATGAACTCGCTCGCCTCGGTCTCGGCGGTGCCGGTCATGCCCGAGAGCTTCTCGTAGAGGCGGAAGTAGTTCTGCAGCGTCACCGTGGCGAGCATCTGGTTCTCGGCCTTGACCTGCACGCCCTCCTTGGCCTCGATGGCCTGGTGCATGCCCTCGTTGTAGCGGCGGCCGGCGAGGATGCGACCCGTGTGCTCGTCTACGATCAGCACCTCGCCGTTCAGCACGACGTAGTCCTTGTCGCGGGTGAACAGGGCCCTCGCCTTGATCGAGTTGTTGAGGAAGGAGATGAGGGGCGTGTTCACCGACTCGTAGAGGTTGGTGATGCCGAGGTGGTCCTCGACCTTCTCGATGCCGGGCTCGAGCACGCCGATGGTGCGCTTCTTCTCGTCGACCTCGTAGTCGGCGCCGGGCTCGAGCTTGCGGGCGATGCGCGCGAACTCGGCGAACCAGCGGTTGGCCTCCCCCGACGACGGGCCCGAGATGATGAGCGGGGTGCGCGCCTCGTCGATGAGGATCGAGTCGACCTCGTCGATGATGGCGAAGAAGTGGCCGCGCTGCACCCGCTCCGACGCGTCGGAGGCCATGTTGTCGCGCAGGTAGTCGAAGCCGAACTCGTTGTTGGTGCCGTAGGTGATGTCGGCGTTGTACTGCTCGCGGCGGGTGGCGGGATCCTGCCCGGCGACGATGCAGCCCGTCGTCATGCCGAGCGCGCGGAACACGCGCCCCATGAGGTCGCTCTGGTAGCTGGCGAGGTAGTCGTTGACCGTGACCACGTGCACGCCCTTGCCCGCGAGCGCGTTGAGGTAGGCCGGCATGGTGGCGACGAGGGTCTTGCCCTCACCGGTCTTCATCTCGGAGATGTTGCCGAGGTGCAGGTTGGCGCCGCCCATCACCTGCACGTCGAAGGGGCGCAGGCCGATGGTGCGCTTCGCCGCCTCGCGCACCGCTGCGAAGGCCTCGGGCAGCAGGTCGTCGAGCGGCTCGCCCTTCTCGAGGCGCTCCCGGAACTCGTCGGTCTCGCCGCGCAGCTCCTCGTCGCTCAGCTCCTCGAACGAGGGCTCGAGCTCGGCAACGAGCTTCGCCTGACGCTGGAGCTTCTTCAGAATGCGGCCCTCGCCGACGCGAAGGAGCTTTTCGAGAACTGTCGCCACGGTGTCTCTCCTGTAGGGTTTGCACGGTGGGCCGATGCGCCGAGACTCGCGTCAGCGCCGGTCACCGCCGTTGCCAAATTGTGACAACGCCCCAGCTTAGCAAGCCGCGGCGTCACACCGGCTGGGGAGATGTCAGGATCGTCAGGATCGAGGATCGAGGATCGCCATGCACGAGCAGTCCGGCGACGTGCTCGTGATCCTGCCCACCTACAACGAGCGGGACACGCTGCCCGCCACCGTCGCGGGCGTGCGGGCTCACCTGCCCGACGCCGACATCCTGGTCATCGACGACGGCAGCCCCGACGGCACCGGCCGCATCGCCGATGAGCTGGCACGCGGCATGGCGGGGGTGACGGTGCTCCACCGCGGCTCCAAGCTCGGCCTCGGCACCGCCTACGTGACGGGGCTGCGGCGGGCGCTCGCGGGGGGCTACGGGCTGGCGGTCGAGATGGACTCCGACGGCTCGCACCTGCCGGCCGAGCTGCCGCGGCTCGTGGCGGCGGCGAGAGCGTGCGGCGGGCTCGCCATCGGCGCGCGCTGGGTTCCCGGCGGGCGCATCGTGGGCTGGCCGTGGTACCGCCGCTGGGTGTCGCACACCGGCACGCGGGTGGCGCGGATCGCGCTGCGCTCGGAGCTGCGCGACCTGACGAGCGGGTTCCGCGCCATCGATGCGCGCTGGATCGAGCGCCTCGACCTCGACGCGGTCGACTCGCAGGGCTACGCCTTCCAGGTCGAGACCGCCTGGGCGTTCGAGCGGCTCGGCTGCCCCGTCGCGGAGGTGCCCATCACCTTCGTCGAGCGGGTCGACGGGCACTCCAAGATGAGCATCGGGATCGTGCTCGAGGCGCTCGGCAACGTGCTGCGCTGGGGCTGGCGGCTGCGCGTTCGCCGGTGAGTCCGGCCCGGGCGGCGGTGCGATGATCGGCGGAGATCAGTCGTCGAACACGATCACGCTGCGGGTGCGTTCGCCCCGGCGCATCGCGTCGAACGCCTCGTTCACCTCGTCGAGGCCCACCCGGGCGCTGATCAGGTCCTCCAGCGGCAGCGCCCCGGAGAGATAGGCGCCGGCCACGCGGGGGAAGTCGCGCGCCGGCACCAGCCCGCCGTAGTTCGATCCGATGATCGTCTTGCCCTCGTAGGCCAGCAGCAGCCCGTCGACCTCCACTCTCCGCCCCTCCGGCGGGAGCCCCACGAAGACGGCGCGCCCTCCCGGCCTGATGAGCTCGGGCAGCTGCTGCATCGTCTGCACCCGGCCGATCGCTTCGAACGCGACATCGGCGCCGCCGGCCGTGATCCCCGTCACCCGCTCGGGCAGCTCCGCTCCGCTCGGCACGGCGTGCGTGGCGCCGGCCCGCCGAGCCTCGGCGAGCTTCGCCTCGGAGACGTCGACGGCGACGATGGGGGTCGCTCCAGCGAGGCGGAGCGCCGAGATGATCGACAGGCCGACTCCCCCCGCGCCGATCACCACGGCCGACTCCCCCGCGAGCACGCGGGCGTTGTTGACGACGGCGCCGTAACCGGTGCCGACGGAGCAGCCGATCAGACTCGCCACGTCGAAGGGCACCCGCTCGTCGATCCTGATCGCGGCGAACTCCGGGACCACGACGGCTTCGGACATGGCTCCGGTGGCGAGATAGGGGTAGACCGCGGATCCGTCGGCGTCGCTCCACCGCGTGGTGCCGTCGGGCAGCAACGAGTCGTTCGACCTCGCTCGCGTGCACGCCCAGGGCTTGCCTCCGGCGCATTCGCCGCAGCGCTGACAGGCCTGATGCCACGCGAGGATAACGTGGTCGCCGACCGCGAGCCCGCGCACCCCGGGCCCCACGGCCTCGACGGTGCCCGCCGCCTCGTGCCCCATGATCGCGGGCAGCGGCACCCGCCACTCCCCGTCGAGCACGTGACGGTCGGAGCCGCACACCCCCGCGGCTCGTACCCGCACCCGCACCTCGCCGTGTTCGGGCGCGGCGAGGGTGAGCGTCTCGACCGCGAGCCGGTTCCCGTCGTCGCCCCGGTACACGGCTGCTCGTACCCGCATCGGCTCGGCCGTCTCAGTCACTCTCAGTTCCTTCCCGCTGCCGCGAGCGGATCGGGCAGCCCGTAGGCGCCGCGTCCGCGGCGCACGTAGACGAGGTGGTTCAGCACCAGGTAGCAGACGATCGCGATCACGACGGTGGGAACCGAGGCCGTGCCGTACTGGAAGAACGGCTGGGTGGCGAGCGTGACCGGGTTGTAGACCCAGAGGTAGAAGACGGAGGCCGCGGCGACGGAGACGAGCGCTGCGACGTTGACGCCTCCGGTGAAGCGCATCGGGTCGTCCGCACCGCTCGCGTACAGCGCCCGAATGGGCACGCGCTGCCGGCGGACGATGAAGTAGTCGGCGATGATCACCCCGCAGAGCGCCGCGATGAAGGCGCCCGAGACCACCACGAAGGTCATGAAACGCTCGTACATGAACGCCGGGAAGAACGCCAGGATGGCGGGCAGGAGCATGAATCCCGCGCAGAGCAGCGGCCAGCGAACCCGGGTCAGCGCACGCCCGCTCGACTGCTTCAGCGCGAGCACCGTCGAGTACGCGATCGATGCCATGCTGGTGACGTTGGCGAAGCCCACGAAGAGCAGGGTGAGCACCCCGAGGATCGGGCCGCCGAGCGGCACCATCCATGCCGTCGGGTCGGCTTCGCCGATCATCAGCGCGGCCGCCATCCCCACGATCTGCGCCACCACCGTGCCGAGCAGGATCCCGCCGTAGGCGGGCCACAGCGCGGCCTTCGGGCGCCGGGTGAGGCGGGCGAGCGTGCCCATGACCGGCCACCAGGAGAGGCCGGCGCCCAGGTTGAACTCGACCGCCATCATGAAGTTGAGCTGCTCGTTCTCGAAGGGCGCGATCGGCGGCGCCTCGAGCAGCTGCGTCCAGGAGCGCTGGGACATGAGCAGCACCATCATGAGCACGACGATCACGAGGAGCCCCGGGGCGACGAAGCGGTTGAGCCTGCTGATCGTCACCGGCCCGCGCGAGAGCACGATCCAGCCGCCGGCGATCGCGGCGAGCGCGAACACGGTGACGAGCGGCCCGAAGGGGTCGAGCCCCGCGTCGAATGCCTGGTTCGAGATCTCGGTGAACGCCCGCCCGAACATCACCCCGAGCAGGGAGGTCCACCCCATCTCCACGAGGAGCACGACGGTGAACACCACGATGCCGACGCCCGCGATCCCGAACACCGACTTCAGCGCGCGGTACTGCTCCACCCCGAGCCGCTGGCTGAGCACCACGCTGCCCAGCACCATGATCGCCAGGCCGAGACTGTTGCCGATGAGCATCGATGCGATGCCGTCGACGAAGCCGACGAGCAGCACGGTGGCGCCTCCGGTGAGGAACGCCCAGGTGGCGATCGCGAGGCTGATGGTCACCCAGCTGAAGTCGGCGGCTCCCCACACACGCTCGTGCTTGAGCAGCGGCATGGATCCGTACGTCGCTTCGGCCGCGACTTCCTGCTCGACGCTCCCCGAGCGGATCTTCGCGGCGCTCACAGCAGCGTCCCCGCCCACGCGACGGCGGCGACGGCGACCACGACGGCGAGGAATGCGGTCAGACTGCGCCCGCTCAGCGTGGCGTGCGCCGGATCGGCGGCCTCGGCGGTCTCGATCTCGGTCAGGCGTCGCTCGAGTTCTGCCTCGAGGTGGGGGTTCGTGCTCATGGGGACATACCTCCTCGTGTATCCGCTCGCAGCCGCAAAGCTGCAGTCAAGATAAGCACAAGAAGCCGGTCGTGGGAAACGATTTTTCATCGTGAAATGTGGTTATGTGCACGAATGCACTATTCTTGGGCATTCGAAGATTAGATATCGGTGATCTGGCGCCTTCAGGTGCACAATCGCCGAGAACGCATCGAGTAATCCGGAGATCAGATGGCCGAGCAGAGCACCGATCCGGAGGAGCTGCGGCTGAGGATCCTGCACGCCCTCAGGAACAACGGCAGGGCGAGCTACTCGCGCATCGCGTCGCAGCTCGGGATCCCCCGCCAGCAGGTGGCCCGCATCGTGCAGCAGGCCATCGAACGCGGCGAGCTGCGGCTGACCGTGTCCATCAGCCCCGACCTCCTCGGGCACGAGCGCTTCGCATACCTGCAACTGACCGTCACGGGGCCGACCTCCCCCGCACGGGAGGCGCTCACGGCGATGCCCGAGACCACCTTCGTCGCCGACATCAGCGGCACCTACGCCATCGACGCCGAGATCCGGGTCGGCCCGGACCCGCACCTGCGCGACACCGTCGACACGATCCGCGCCCTTCCGGGGGTGCGCGGCATCCGCACCCACCTCTACGAGAGCATCGAGGTCAACCTCTACTCTCCGCTGCGCACCGGACGCACCAGCTTCGCGATCGACGACGCCGACCGCATCATCGTGCAGCACCTGCAGCAGGACGGCCGCGCCTCCCTGCGAGAGCTCGGCGACGCGGCGGGCATCTCCCCCAGCGGCGCCCGGCTGCGGCTCGCACGGCTCACCCGGCACGGCGCGGTGAAGGTGGTCGGCATCCCCGTGCGGGGCGCCCGGTCGGAGATTCCGTCCCTCGGCGTCGGCATCACCGCCGGCGGCCGCCTCGAGGACGCCATCGCCTACGTGCGCACCCTCGGCCCCGAGTTTCTCGCCGTCACAGTCGGAGACTACGACCTCATCGCCACGCTCTCCGCCGACACCTCCGAGGACCTCGTGGACCTGGCCGACCGGCTCCGCAGCCACCCCGAGGTCTCCGCGATGGACACCTGGGCGAACCTGCGCGTCGTGAAGGAGCAGTACGGCGAGGGGGACCGGATCAGCGCCAGCCCGCGTAGACGCCGGGACGCCGATCCCGCAGGTAGTCCGCGACCCGCGGGGCCGTAGGGTCGGGCAGATCGGCGATCAGCAGCTCGCTCCCGGCGCCGGCCCGGCCGAGCACCCTCCCCTCGCGACCCGCCACGATACTCAGACCGGCGAATCCCGGCGGGCCGTCCGCCGACGCCTCGTCGGCACCCGCGTGATCGGCGTAGGCCACGACGAACCCGTTCTCCGCCGCCCGCGCCCGCACGATCACCTCCGGCACGTAGGCGGAATCGGCGTCGATCGCGGTGGGCACGAGCACGAGGTCGGCGCCCCGCTCGGCCAGCAGGCGCGCCGGCTCGGGAAACTCGATGTCGTAGCAGATCTGGAACCCCACCCGCAGACCGTTCCATGCGGCGACCCCGGGAGCCGCATCGGCCGGCACGAACGCGCGCCTCTCGGCGTCGCCCCACAGGTGTACCTTCTCGTAGCGCAGCAGCTCGGCGCCCGCGGCATCCCACAGGCCGGCGGCGATCACGAACCCGCCGCCAGCCCGGGCGGCGGGGAAGCCCGCGGCCACCGCGAGCCCCGTCTCCATCGCGATCCCGGCAAGCGCAGCGGGGAAATCCGCCACCCGCTCGGCGGTGAGCCATCCGGCAAGCAGCTCCGGCGCGTACCCGCTCACGAAGAGCTCGGGGGTGAGCAGCAGCTCCGCGCCCGCCGCCCGAGCCGCCGTCGCGGCCTCGCGGATCACCGCCAGGTTGCGCTCCGGATCCAGGGGCACCGCCTCGGCCTGCAACAGAGCGATCCGCACCGTCATGCCCCGTTCAGCGTGAAGCCCGCGAGCGATTTCTTGCCGCGGCGCAGCACGGCGTAGCGGCCGTGGAGCAGATCCCCGGCCGAGAGCACGCCATCCTCGTCGTCGACCGGAGCATTGTTCACGTACACGCCGCCCTGCTTGATCGCGCGCCTCGCCTCGCCCCGGCTCGCCACGAGCCCTGACTCGGCCAGCAGCTCGGCCAGCGGAGCGCCCACCGCTCCCGCGGCCTGCGGCAGCTCCGAGATCGCGCCCCGCAGCGTCGCCTCGTCGAGCGCGGCGAGATCGCCACGGCCGAACAGCGCCTCGGAGGCGTCGATCGCGCCCTGCGCCGCGGCGGCCCCGTGCACGAGCGCGGTCACCTCGAGCGCGAGCCGCTTCTGCGCCGCGCGCTTGAACGGCTCATCGGCGACCTGGCGCGCGTAGTCCTCGATCTCGGCGCGGGACAGGAATGTGAACACCTTGAGCCGGTCGATCGCATCGGCGTCGGCCTGGTTGAGCCAGAACTGGTAGAAGGTGTAGGGCGAGCACATCTCGGCGTCGAGCCAGACGGCGTTGCCCTCGCTCTTGCCGAACTTCGAACCGTCGGCGTTGGTGATGAGCGGCGTGCCGATGGCGTGCGCCGAACGGCCCTCGACCCTGTGGATGAGATCGATGCCGCTCGTGAGGTTGCCCCACTGGTCGCTGCCGCCCGACTGCAGCACGCAGTCGTACTGCCGGTACAGCTCGAGGAAGTCGTAGCCCTGCAGGATCTGGTAGCTGAACTCGGTGTAGCTGATGCCCTCCTCCGAGTTCAGGCGCGCGGCGACCGCCTCCTTCTTCAGCATCGTGCCGACGCGGAAGTGCTTGCCGACCTCGCGCAGGAAGTCGATGGCGCTCAGGGGCGCCGTCCAGTCGAGGTTGTTGACCAGGCGCACGGCGTTCTCCCCCTCGCTCGACAGGAAGCGCGTCACCTGGCCCTGCAGCCTCTTCACCCACTCGGCCACGACGTCGCGGCTGTTGAGGGTGCGCTCCGCCGTGGGGCGCGGATCGCCGATGAGGCCGGTGGATCCGCCCACGAGACCGAGGGGCTTATGGCCCTTGAGCTGCAGCCGGCGCAGCAGCAGCAGCTGCACGAGGTTGCCCAGGTGCAAGCTCGGCGCCGTGGGATCGAAGCCGCAGTAATAGGTGAACGGCTCGCCCTCGAGCAGCTCCGACAGGGCCCCGGCGTCGGTCGAGACGTGGATCAGCCCGCGCCACTCCAGCTCGTCCCACAGGGTCTCGAAGCTGTCGTCGTTGCGCTGGGCCGCCAGGATCTCGGCGCGTTCTTCTACTGCTGACACGCCTGCCATCGTACCGCGCCCGTCGTGCAGGAGATCCTATTTCGTGCGGATCCGGATCCGGGGATGCGATCCGCACGACGGGCGATCCGCTGCACGACGGGCGGGGTCGCGGGGGCGGTTCGCGGATCGGGGCGCCGCCATCCGGGGCCCTGAGCCGAGATGCCGCTCAGCTCGCGGGGGTCGTCGAGGCGCCGACGCGGGCTTCGAGCCACGCCCTCAGCGCATCCGCGCCGCGCCAGACCGAGCGGATCCTGTCGAGCGCCTCGGGGGCGTGCATCCATGGCGCACGGTCGTACTCCTGCACCACCGCGGCGCCTTTCCAGCGCAGCACCTCCGCACGCGGATGCTCCTGCGGGTACCCGCGGGGAACGGTCCTGAGGGGCTGCTCGGCACCCGGGCCGAGCGTGAGCGATCGGGATGCGAGGTCCCGCCGCAGCTCTTCGAAGAAGACGAACAGCTCGGGCGGAAAGCCGGCGAACTCCGGTGATCCGACGGCGTCGTTCACGCCGCTCTCCCGGTCAGGATCCGGTTGTACTCGAGCGCCGCGGCGACCCAGAACCGCAGCCGATCCTCGCCCGCGATCGACTCGGCCGACACCGTCACCCACCCCGGCCCCATGGACCGGCCCGCCCCCATCTCGGCCTGCTCGGCGCCCTGCTCGACCAGCTCGTCGTACCGCTCAGGCTCGATGTGCACCAGGAGCCCGCCGTCCTTCTGCACGCAGACGGCCAGTTTCTCGCTCACCATGAACGCGCGGGTGCCGAACATGGACGTCTCGCGCGTGACGGGCTCGCCGTCGAGCAGCGCTCGCAGGCGCTCCGCGGTCCCGGTCTGCTCCGGTGTCACGGCCGACTCCTCAGGACGCGGCCGGAGGGCCGAACGAGAGGCGGTCGAAGACGAGCACGCTCTCGACGATCGCGCCGTGCCGCACGGTGAAGCACTCGGCGGCCGGCGCGGTCGAGGTCGCGGCGGTCTGCGGGTAGTAGAACAGCGCGACGCGCTCCCCCTCCGCGAAGCCCGCGATGTCGGCGACGCCCGTCAGCACCGGGGCGAAACCCGCGATGAACGCGCGGTACGCGTCCTTGCCGACGAGGTCCTCCCCCGGCGCCCGGCAGGTGATGTCGTCGGCGACCAGCGTCATCGCGCGATCCACATCGCCGCTCGTCCAGGCGCGGTGGTACTCTCGCACGATCTCGAGAGCGGATCTCTGCGTCACGGTGTCCTCCTGTGCTCGTGGTCGCCTTGCGCGGCGCCCGTCCGCCCGTTCAGTGGCCGCCAGGCGTCAGATCCGGGATCCCCGCCGGGCGCGGCGATGCGCAGCCGCGGCAGGAAGTGGCCCCAGCCGTCGGCGTGGCCCTCGACCTCGGACGCGGGAAGCCCGGAGTGCGTCAGCTCGACCCGCGTGCCTCGCTCGACTCTGCTCAGTCTGAACTCGACGGTGGACGCCCCCGCCGGAAGATCCTCGCTGCCGGCGAAGCCCCACGAGACGACCACGCGGAACGGCCGCTCGACGTGCAGATACCGCCCCCGCACCGGGTACCCCGCGACGTCGACTGCGAATCCCCCTCCGGGGCGCGGGTCGAGCGCGGCGCTCTGCCCCATCCAGGCGGTCATGCCCGCCTCGGTCGTGAGGTAGTCGAAGACGGTGTCGGGATCGGCCTCGATCTCGATCGAGGTCCTGTACTCAGCCACGATCCGGCCCCTCCCGCGCTTCGACGGCCGCCTTCAGCGCCGAGAGCTTCGCCGGCCAGAAGTCGTCGAGATACGAGCGCACCGCTGCGAGCCCGTCCGTGCTCACGGCGAACAGGTGGCGCGTGCCGTCTCGCGAACCCATCGCCAAACCCGCGTCGCGCAGCACCCCGAGGTGGTGCGACGCGGTCTGCTGGGAGATGCCGAGTCGTTCGGCGATGCGGCCCACCGACTGCGGTTCGGAGCGGATCGCCCGCAGGATCGCGCGGCGATTCCCGTCGGCCAGCGCGCGCAGGGCGCGATCGAGGTCGCTGTCGCTGTCGGGATCCGGATCGATCGCGGGTTCGGCGGCCATGGCGCTGCTCCCTTCGCCTCCCGGCCAGCATAGCACAAATGGTTGTTTGTACTCATGTCTATAGGTGTAGACGTGCGGGTCGCGGGCCCGGTCCCGGTCCCGGACCCGGTCGCTAGGCGCGAAACTCGGCGATGCGCTCGGCGAGGCGCGCCAGCTGCTCGTCGACGCGCACCCGGGCGGTGCCGCCGGCGCCGGTGCGCGAGTTCACCGAGCCGCTGATCGTGAGCACCTCGCGCACGCCCGGAGTCAGGTGCTCCGAGACCGAGGCGAGCTCGGCATCCGAGGGTTCGTGCAGCTCGATCCCGCGCCCCTCGCAGTACCGCACCAGTTCTCCCGAGATCTCATGCGCGTCGCGGAATATGATCCCCTGCTTCACGAGCCACTCGGCCACGTCGGTGGCGAGCGAGAAGCCCTGCGGCGCGAGCTCCTCCATGCGGTCGGTGTCGAAGCTCAGTGTCGCCACCATGCCGGTGAAGGCCGGCAGCAGCACCTCGAGCTGGTGCACCGAGTCGAAGACGGGCTCCTTGTCCTCCTGCAGGTCGCGGTTGTAGGCGAGCGGCAGGCCCTTGAGCGTGGCGAGCAGGCCGGTCAGGTTGCCGATGAGCCGGCCCGACTTGCCGCGCGCGAGCTCGGCGATGTCGGGGTTCTTCTTCTGCGGCATGATGCTGGATCCGGTCGAGTAGCCGTCGTGCAGGCGCACGAAGCCGAACTCCTTCGTGTTCCAGATGATGATCTCCTCGGCGAGGCGCGAGAGGTCGAGGCCGATCTGGGCGCAGATGAAGGCGAACTCGGCGACGACGTCGCGGGCCGCCGTGCCGTCGATGGAGTTCTCGAGCGGATCGCCGAGGCCCAGCTCCTGCGCGACGAGGCGGGGATCGAGGCCGAGCGAGGACCCGGAGAGCGCTCCCCCGCCGTACGGCGAGGCGCTCGCGCGCCGCTCCCAGTCGCGCAGTCGCTCGAGGTCGCGCACGATCGGCCAGGCGTGCGCCGCGAGCTGGTGGGCCAGGAGCACCGGCTGCGCGTGCTGCAGGTGGGTGCGGCCGGGCAGGATCGCGTCGGGGTGCCTGCGGGCCTGCTCGTCGATGGCGTCGAGCAGATCGAGCAGGTCGCCCCTGATGATCGCGGCGTGGTCGAGCAGGTAGAGCCGCACGAGGGTGGCGATCTGGTCGTTGCGGCTGCGGCCGGCGCGGAGCTTGCCGCCGAGCCGCGCCCCGGCGATCTCGATGAGCAGGCGCTCGAGCGCCGAGTGCACGTCCTCGTCGTCCTCGGCGGGCTGGGCGCGGCCGTCGGCCACGCGGGCCGAGAGCTCGTCGAGCGCGGCACGCATGTCGGCGAGCTCCTGCTCGCTCAGATACCCGGCGGCGGCGAGTGCGGAGGCGTGCGCCTTGGAGCCGCGGATGTCGTAGGGCGCGAGCACCCAGTCGAACTGCGTCGACTTGCTCAGCGCCGCGAGCGCGGGCGAGGGCCCGCTCGCGAAGCGGCCGCCCCAGAGCGCGCCGGCCTCGGCGGCGCGGGTGCCGGTACTCGGTTCCTCGATGCTCTCAATCACCCGTACAGCCTATCCGGATACTCGCTCGCCGCTCGTGAGTAGGGACCGAAGAGCATCCGCACATAACGTGAAGTCGGGCCGCGCGTTCAATCCAGGTTTGCGGCGGGATCGCTGCGCAGTCCCCCCAACACCTCGGAGCAAGATGATTCCGGTGCGGATCGGTCTCCGAGAGAGCGAGCGTGCTTCGCAGCGCGCAGAGCGGACCCTCGCGCCTCTCTTCTATCCCGCGCTCGGCAGGCGCAGCGAAGTCGACGGCCTCACCGCGAACAAGTCCTTCGACCGGTTCGCGGCGGAGTTCGGGACGGGATGGTGGAGACGGCCGAGTGCACCGTGAGCGTGGAACGCGGCGGTGAGCGTGGGTGATCCAAGCCCCCAAGCTCCTGGAGCGATCACCCGGGTCGCACGGCTCCATCGGGCCAACGACATCATCGAGGCCCTCTCGCTGTTCGAGTCCGACCGGTGCTGCCCGAGCGCGTGCAGCAGACCGTTAAGACCGCGCCAACAGCCAGGCCAGTAGCGCCTTCTGCGCGTGCACGCGGTTCTCGGCCTCGTCCCAGACCACGCTCTGCGGCCCGTCGATGACCTCCGGCGCGACCTCGTACTCGCGGTAGGCGGGCAGGCAGTGCAGGAAGATCGCGTCGTCCGTCGCGTGCCCCATCAGCTCGGGCGTGATCCGGTACGGGCTGAAGATCGCGACACGATCCCGCCTCTCGCTCTCCTGCCCCATCGACACCCAGGTATCGGTGATGACCGCATCTGCGCCGCGCACCGCCTCGAGGGGGTCGGTGAGCGTCGTCACGCTGCCGCCGGTCTCGGACGCGATCCTCGTCGCATCGGTCACGATGTCCTCGCGCGGCAGGTACCCCGCCGGACCGGCGACGCGGATGTGCATGCCCGCCGTCGCGAAGCCGAGCAGATAGGAGTGCCCCATGTTGTTCGCGGCGTCGCCCACGTAGGCGGCAGTGAGTCCCGCGAGCTCGCCCTTGCGCTCGCGGATGGTCTGCAGGTCGGCGAGGATCTGGCACGGGTGGAAGTCGTCGCTGAGGGAGTTGATGACGGGAACGCGCGAGTGCGCGGCCATCTCCTCGAGACCCCCGTGCGCGAAGGTGCGCCACACGATCGCCGACACCATGCGCGAGAGCACCCGAGCGGTGTCGGATATGGACTCCTTCACCCCGAGCTGCGCCTCGCCCGGGTTGATGACGATCGGGTTGCCGCCGAGCTCGGCGACCCCCGCGGCGAAGCTGAAGCGCGTGCGGGTGGAGGTCTTGTCGAAGAACACGGCGACCGACTGCGGGCCCTCCAGGGGGCGCTCCGAGTAGGGCTCCCGCTTGAGGCGAGCGGCCAGATCGAGCACCTCGCGCTGCTCGGCGGGCGTCAGATCGTCGTCTCTGAGGAAGTGCCTGGTCACCCGTCCAGCCTAGCTTAGCCGGCGGCCCGCCCTCGGGCGTCGACCGGCCCCTGAACGCCGTGATCTAGTAGGTGGCCGCGTACGCTGCGTAGCGCTCCCCCGTCTCCATCCCTTCGACCCGGCGGATCTCGGCGCGCTTCACTGAGAGGAAGGTCTCGGCGAATCCGGTACTGAACCAGCCTCGTGCGACCTCGGAGGTCTCGAAGGCCCGCAATGCCTCCTCGAGCGAGGCGGGGATGCTGCGGATGCCGTGGGCCTGCCGCTCCGCCTCGGTGAAGCGGCTGGACTCGCCCTGCACGATGTTCGGCGCGTCGAGTCCCGCGCGGATTCCCTCCAATCCCGCGCGGATGAGGCATCCGAGCACGAGCCAAGGGTTGCTCGTGGCATCGGCGGCCCGGTACTCGAGGTTGTACTGCTTCTGATGGTTCGCGCCCGGGGTGTTGAACAGCGGGCAGATCCGCAGCATCGCCTCACGGTTGTTCTCGCCCAGGAAGACCCCTCCGGCGCTCCAGTGGTTCGGCACCAGCCGCTCGTAGGAGATCGGGGCGGACGCGGCGATGGCCTGGATCGCCTCGGCGTGCTGCAGGATCCCTGCGGCGAACGAGCCGGCGATCTCGGACAGGCTGCCCGGCCGGGATGGGTCGTAGGTCACGAACCGCTCGTCCTCGTCGCGGAGGCTCACGTGTATGTGCACGCCGTTCCCTCCGCCGTTCTCCTCGATGATGGGAGAGAACGTGATGCGCTTGCCGACCGAGCTCGCAACGTGCCGGGTGATCTCGCGCAGGTAGACGGCGCGGTCGGCGGCGACGAGCGCCGGGGAGGGCGCGACGGTCACCTCGAACTGGTTGCGCCCGAACTCGGGAAGCCACATCTCCGGTTCGAGACCGGCATCGTCGAGCGCTGCGATGAGCCGCCCGCCCAGTTCCTCCTCCTCCAGATATGACTCGAGCGAGAACGGGGTGTTCACGGGCCGCTCATCGTTCACCAGGAGCATGAATTCGTGCTCGAAGGACGATACGACGCTGAGCCCGGTCTCCTGCTTCAGGTCGGCGATCGCCTGCTTCAGGAAGGTTCGGGGGTCGCAGTCCCACGGTTTCCCGTCGGGGGTGTGGATGTCGGCGAGCACCATCGTGGTCTGCTCGCCGGAGTCGTTCAGCGCGAGCGATGCGATGCTCGACACGTCGGGCATCAGCCGAAGGTCGCCGACCGAGCCGAACGGGTTCGGCGTGACGATCGACCCGAAGGCGTCGATCGCGAGGTTGGCGGGCACCCAGCCGCAGCCCGTGTTGAGATACTTCTGGAAATCCTGCTGGGGGAAGGCTCGCCCCCGCGCCTTCGCTGCCAGGTCGGAGGTCAGGATGATGGACAGTGGTTCTTTTCTCATGATGCGTCCTTACATTGATCGAAGATCGCGGCGTCGCGGGTACGGCGTTCGGGTGGGCGAGCAGGAGCACCGCTACTCCCACTCGTCGAAGGCCTGGACCCGCCCGAGCGGTTCCGGGCCGAGTTGCGCGACCACGCCGGCGACCACGGTTTCCGCGAGCGCGAGCGCAGGAACGAGCGAGTCGAAGGGACTCGGCGCCTCGACGGAGCTCGAGACCAGATAGTCGGCGCACTTCGCTGCGGGGGACAGCCACGGATCGGTGAACAGCACCGTGCTCACACGGCGCTCCTTGGCTCGGGCGACGAACGACACGGTCGTCTCCTGATAGCGCCGGTAATCGAATGCGACGAGCACGTCGCGCGGCCCGAAGTCGAGCAGCGCGAGCGACTTATCGGATTCCGAACGGCCGACGTGCCGCACGCCGGGGCGCAGCAGACGCAGATGGATCGAGAGGTACTCCGCGACCAGGCTGCTGTAGCGTCCGCCGACCGTCCAGATGCACCGTTTCGGGTCGGCGAGGAGCCGGACCACCTGGTCGAACTCCGATGAAGGGACAGCCGCGAAACTGCTCGTGATCCCCCCGACGAAGACGTCCTTGGCCGAGCCGAGCACCCCGTGTTCGGCTCCGCTCCCCTCTCCCATCGCCTCGTACTGGTCGATCGGAGAAGTGGTGCGCAGAGCGATCTCCTCGCGCAGGATCTCCTGCATCCTCGGGTAGGACTGGATGCCCACCTTCGCGAGCATCCTGAACACGGTGGGGGCGCTGACACTCGCGCGTTCGGCGAGCTTCACGACCGGTTCGAGGCCCGCGACCGGATACTCCGCGATGAGGGCCCTCGCCACTTTCTTCTCCGAGGGGCTCATGACATCGAACGATTTCTTCAACGCCTCTGCCAGCGTCCTCGATCCCTGCATGCCGGTTCTCTCCTCTACCATCCGCGGTACGGGGCGATCTCGGCGTCGGAGACGGCGCCCGCGCGCACGTCGTGGATCGCCGTGGCAAGCATCTCGATCGCGCGTTGCGCCTCCTCCGGCGTCAGGTTCAGCGGCGGGGTCAACTCGAGCACGTTGCCGCGCACCAGGTAGCAGACCGCGCCGAGCTGCCAGAGCCGGTAGACGGTCCGCTTCGCGAAGCCGGCGGCGCGCTCGATCGGCCCGGCGCCTCCATCGGCTCGAGAGCCCGGGTCGACGCGCAGCTCGACTCCCAGGCTCAGTCCTCGACCTCGGACATCGAATATCTCGGGGGTGCGATCCGCCACCTCGGCGATGAGCCGCCGGATCTGGGCGCCCCGCTGCGCTGCGGCTTCGACGAGGCCCTCCGCTTCGATCGTCTCGAGCACGGCCAGCCCGCTCGCCGCCGAGACCGCGTTGCCCGCGGTCGTGAGCAGCGTGCTCGCGGGCGCGGCGTCGAGCACCGCTGCCGGGCCGACGACCGCGGAGAGCGGCAGCCCTCCTCCGAGCGCCTTGCCGAATGTCACGATATCGGGCTCGGTCCCCTCGTGCTGGAAGCCGTGCAGCAGCCCCGTCCGGCCGAGACCGATCTTCACCTCGTCGCAGATGAGCAGCGCTCCGGCTGCGCGGGCGCGGTCGTCGAGGCCGCGGAGGAATCCGCGAGGCGGCACGACGAGCCCTCCGTCGGACTGGTGCGACTCGACGATGACCGCGGCGACATCGCCCGACGCCAGCTCCGAGTCGAGCTCGGCGAAGACCCGGTCGAGATCGGCCGCCTCGCGCATCCGGTCTCCACTCGCGGCGGGGTAGTCGAGCAGGGCGCTGTCCGGGTCCCCAGGGAGGCCGCCGTCGACGAAGACCCCGCTCACCGACTGCGCGGCCCCGAAACCACCGTGGTATCCCCCGTGGAAGGCGAGCACCCGGCGGCGGCCCGTGGCGGCCCGCGCGGCGGCTAGCGCGGCGTTGTTGGCGTCGGTTCCGGAGTGGCCGAGGAGGACGCGGCGATCCTCGGCACCGGCCACCCGCTCGAGGAGCGCCTCGGCGAGCGCCACCGCGTGAGGGTTCGTCGCGGAGAGCACGCTGGCTCCGGCCCCCTCGGAGACCGCCGTCTGCACCGCGCGCACCACCCGCGGGTGGGCGTGACCGACGCTGTTCGCCCCCCACGAGGCCGACAGGTCGAGCAGTCGCCGACCGGCGTCGTCGACGACCTCGCTCCCGCGGCCCGAAACGACGCTCGCGGGGAAGAACCGCAACTTCTGATTGCCCGCGATCACACGGCCGTCACGCACGAGCAGCGGGGATTCACCGGTCATGCGTCGACCCTCTCCTCGCTGCGGATCGACCCGGCCTCGTCGCCGCCGGTCCCGGTCCGAGCGTCGAGCAGGTCGCATGCGCCGAGGTATCCCGAGACGAGCACGAGCGCCAGCCGGCGTACGGATCCCTCGTCCGGTAGGAAGCTCGCGTGGTGCAGGCCCGGCTGTGGATCTGCCCCGGAGGTCTCGACGCCGACGAAGGCCATGAGGCCCGGCAGCTCCTCCGAGAAGAAGGAGAAGTCATCGGCGCCGCAGGAGCGCATCGGCTCGCCGATCTCGAGGCCGGCGCTCTGCAGACGGGCATCGACGAGGTCGACGAGGTCGGCATCGTTCTCGAGCACGGGCTCGCCGCCGGTGATCGCGACCTCGGCGGTCACTCCGTGCGCCAGAGCCTGGCCCTCGATGTAGTTGCGGATCGCCGCGTGCACCTCGACGCGATCGTCTCGGTCCATGGTTCGCAGAGTCCCGGCGAAGGATCCCGATTCAGGGATGACGTTCGCGATCTCGCCCGCCGAGATGCGGCCGACGGTGAAGAGCGTCGGCCGCATCGGTGAGACCGTGCGGCGGAGCACCTCGTTCAATCCGACGACCATCTGCGAGAGCACCGGGATCGGATTCGTCGCCTCGTGCGGGTATGCTCCGTGACCCCCTCTTCCTCGCACGGTCACCGTGATCTCATCGGCTGCGGCGTTCGTGGGGCCTTTCCCGGTCGCGACGCATCCGACCGGGAGCCTCGGATGGACATGCGCTGCCACCACGGCGGCGACCTCCTGCTGCGCGAGCACCCCGGAGCGCACGATGTCGAGCGCGCCGGACGGGTACGCCTCCTCGCGCGGCTGCAGGAGCGGCACGAAGGCGTACGGCAGGTCCGACTCGGCCGCGAGATCCGCTACGGCTCTCGATACGGCGATGAGCGCGGCTTGGTGCACGTCGTGCCCGCAGGCATGCATCGCGCCGTTCTTCGAGGCGAACGGCACCCCCGTCGCCTCGACCACCGGCAGCGCGTCGAGCTCGGCGCGGAGCGCGATCGCCGGGCCGGAACGGGGTCCGATGCGACCGATGCGACCGGTCCCGGCCACGACCTCCATCGGCACCGGCATCCGCTCGGCTATCCACGCCGCCGTTGCCCGCTCCAGGCCGGAGAGCTCGGGCGCACGATGCAGTGCTTGGCGGTCGAGGACGGCCGCCGGGACTCGCGCGAGCGTCAACTCGGTGAGGCGCGCGGCGAACGCTTCGCGGATCACGCGGCACCTCCCGCCGCGGGGAAGGCCGGGACGCGGTCGAGCCCGTAGGCTCTGATCGCGTTCTCCCCGCAGATTCTGCGGATGAGCCGATCGCCGTCGGCCGCGCTCCATTCTCCGGCTGCGATCCACTCATCGATCGTGGCGTGCAGCCCGCGGCGGAAGAGGTGCGCGCCGAGGTGGTACAGCTCGGCCAGCCCCCACGCGTCCGTCGAGAAGAGCGCTCTGTCGAAAGGGGTGAGTTCGAGCGACTCGGCGATCACCTGCGGCGAGCGCGCCCCCACGTAGTTGATCGCGAGCCCCACGTCGCAGAACACGTGCGGGAACACGTGCGCGAGATACCCGGCGTTGCGGTGGAAGGGGTAGCAGTGGAGCAGCAGCACCCGGGCCCCGGAGGTCCTGGTGAGCCTGAGCCACTCGGTCAGCAGCAGCGGATCGCAGCGGTGCAGATCGACGTCGGGATCCCCGAAGCCGATGTGGAACTGGATCGCCTGACCCTCGTCGACCGCCGTCCAGATCCCGAAGCGGATGAGCACGGGGTCGGAGATCCTGACCGCAGCTCCGCCCTCGATCTCGGTGAACCAGGAGGCTGCCGCGCGCCGCACCTCGGCGTCACTCGGTCGCTCCGGATCGAAGTCGAGTCCGATCCGGTACGCCGCGATCGACTTCACGCCGACCGCGTCGCGCAGCTGCTCCCGCAGTGCGGCGCGGAACAGATCCGGGTATCCGGCGGCGGCGGGCTCCGACTCTGCGAGCTGCTCGGCCACCCGTTCGAGCCGTACCACGGTGTCGGCGGCGGCCCCGGATCGGGTCGCCATGCCCTCCGGGTCGAGGATGTCGTCGCCGCGGTGCCCGGTCTCGATGAGATATCGGTCGATGCCGGCCGCCCTCAGCAGTCGCTCGTTCACCGTTCTCGGATCCAGTTCCGCGCGGCGCTCGAGATAGTGCTCGGCGCTCGCGTGCGGCTCCAGATCGAGCACGGGGCCGCACCAGCGTCGGATCGCGACGCCCAGCTGCGACTCGAACATCGAGGTTCCGCCCGGCACCGCCCAGTTCGATTCCGTGATCATCTCCTCGAACGCGGGACGGTCGAGCGTCTGCTCGACCACGCCGTGGCAGTGGTGATCGATGAGCGGGATCTCGCCGAGGGCCTGGACGTGGGGCGGCGTGGGGGGCATTGCGGGGCATCCTTCCGGATTCGGGTGGGTGCGGCGGACGAGGTGCAGACTAGCCGAGATCCTCGACCGACAGCCGACCGCCGATGCGCTGGGCGAGTTTCGGCATCACGAGGATGATGGCGAGGCCGATGAGGCACCAGGCACCCGCGATCCAGGGGAAGTAGGTGTAGGGCGCTTCCTGCCCGATCACCTGCACCGAGTAGACGAATGCGAGATAGAGCAGTCCCAGGACCGGCAGGATCGCCTCCCACTTCGGGATGTTCGTGCGACCGCGGAAGACGTACACGATGACGCCGACCGACGTCATGCCGTAGGCGACGACCATGCAGAGGGTCGCGATGGTCGCATACCAGTAGTAGGCGTCGAAGGCGGTGCCGCCGAAGGCCGCGATGCCGCCCGCGAGCAGGACGGCGAGCACCACGGTGGTGAACACGGCCGCGGTCGGGACCCCGGTCCTGGGGTTCGCGACGCCGAGGCGCTTCGGGCCGAAGCCGTCGCGTGCGAGCGCATAGATGAGGCGGGCCGCCGCCGCCGTGGAGCTCAGCACGGAGGCGAAGGCGACGACGAACGCGATGAAGGCGATGAGAAGCGCGTACTCGCGCCCGATGTAGGTGGTGGAGAGGCTCGTGAGCGTCGAGTTCGCCCCGGCGAAGGCGGCGACGCCCTCCTCGCCGGTGCCGTAGCCGACGGTCTGCGCGAACATCATGACGGTGTAGAGCACGCCGGCGACGACGATCGCGCCGAGCAGCGCGCGCGGGATCACTCGGCGGGGGTTCTCGGTCTCCTCGCCGAGCGAGGCGCCCGATTCGAATCCCGCCCAGGAGAGGAAGGCGAAGACGGAGGCCGTCAGAACCGCGGTACCGCTCGCGTCGCCCGGCAGGAAGGTGCTCCAGTCGATCGTGGCGCCCTCGACGGGCCCGGTCCCCGTGCCGACCCGCCAGAAGATCACCGCGGCGAGTACCAGCATCGCGAGCACCCCGAGGGAGCCGATCACGAAGAGCACGCGGGTCACGACGTGCGACTCTCGGATGTTCAGGATCACGACGAGCACCGAGACGACGAGCGCGACCAGGATCCACGGCACGGCACGGAGCGCTCCGCCGAACTGCTCGGCCCAAGCCCCGAAGAACACCCCCGTCGCACCGAGGATGCACGCCGAGAAGAAGAGATAGGTGCCGAGAAGCGCGAACCCGCCGAAGAAGCCGGCGCGCGGGCCGATCGTCGCACCCGCGAGAGCGTAGACGGATCCCGCGTGCGTGAAGTACCCGGTGAGCCGGATGAAACCGTAACCGACCAGCAGCGTGCCGATGAAGGCGAGCACGAAGGTGAACGGAACGGATTTGCCGACGAGACCGGCGACACCGATCCCGTTGAGGGCCATGGCCATGACGGGGCCCATGAACCCGACGGACAGTGCGGTGACCTCCCAGATGCGGAGCTTGCGCTTCCCGCCTGAGGCGGTTCCCTCCCCTGATGCGAGAGTGGTTTCGGACATGTCTGCGGACTCCTTCGTCTCTGATGATCTGTGGAGACGCGATACGGAGGGAGCCGTCTGCTCCGATCGCGTACTCGCCGCCATCGCGAACTAATGTATCTCAGAGTACCAATTCTGTAAAATATCGATATTTCGTATAATTTAGAATATCTCTGATCCGGGTCAGTATCGGGAGTCGTCGCCCTCGACTCCACGCGAAGGAGCACCGCATGACCGAGTTCCCCACGACGATGGACGACAGGCAGCGTGCCACCCCGTACGCCTCCGCGCTGGAAGCCCAGGAGGCGCGCGACACCGTGAACCTGATGGTCCCCGGTCACGGCGCCACACCGAGCGGGCTGTCGCAGGAGCTGAGCCGGTTCTGCGGCGAGCGCGCCCTCGCGATGGACATCCCTCCGCTGATCGACGGGATCGACGTCGGCCCGGCCTCGGCGTTCGTGCAGGCGACCCGCCTCGCAGCCGAGGCGTGGGGCGCACGGCGCACCTGGTTTCTGACCAACGGCGCCTCGCAGGCGAACCGGATGGCGGCGCTCGCACTCGCCGGCCTGCACCGCGGCGACACGGTGGTCGCACAGCGCAGCGCCCACTCGAGCTTCACCGACGGGGTGCTCCTCGGCGATCTGCTCCCCCGGTTCGTCTTCCCCAGCATCGATGAGGAGCGCGGGATCAACCACGGGGTCGACCCGCGCGCGCTCGACGAGGCGCTGACGCGCGCGGCGTCCGACGACGACGTGATCGCCGCCGTGTACGTCATCTCGCCGAGCTATTTCGGCGCGGTCGCCGACGTGGCGGCCCTCGCCGAGGTGGCGCATCGGCACGGGGCACCGCTGGTCGTGGACGGCGCGTGGGGCTCTCATTTCGGGTTCCACCCCGCTCTCCCCGAGTCGCCCGCCCGCCTGGGAGCCGACATCACGGTGTCGAGCACGCACAAGCTCGGCGGCAGCCTCACCCAGTCGGCCATGCTCCACCTCGGCGACGGCCCCTTCGCGGCGGCGCTCGAACCGATGCTCGACCGCGCCTACATGCTGACGCAATCCACCAGCGCGAGCGCACTGCTGCTCGGCTCCCTGGATGTGGCGCGACACGCGCTGGTGCACGGCGGCGAGCTCATCGGCGAGACCCTGGCCGTCGTCGAGGATCTGCGGGGCGCGCTTCGCGACGACGGCCGGTACACGATCATCTCCGACGGCTTCTCCGCATTCCCCGACATCGTCGCGCACGACCCGCTGCGCGTTTCGATCGACGTCTCGTCCACCGGTCTGAGCGGCCACCGGATGCGCGACGTGCTGAGCGCCGACTACGGGGTCTACCTCGAGATCTCCACGGCCCAGGCCGTGGTCGCGTTCATCGGACCGGGAAAACGCCCCGACCTATCCCGGTTCTCGCGGGCCCTGTTCGAGATCGCCGACCGCGCCGACCGGGCGCCCACCCCCGAGGTCTTCGACTTCCCCGCGCTCCCCCAGCCGGTCCCCATGCTCATGCGCCCCCGCTCCGCCTACTTCTCCCGGCACGAGATCGTGTCCGCCTCGGAGGCGGTCGGACGCATCTCCGCAGACTCTCTCGCCGCGTACCCGCCGGGCATTCCCAACGTCATCCCCGGCGAGGCGATCACGGCCGAGACCGTGGCGTTCCTGCAGACCGTGGCGGCGTCGCCCATCGGCTACGTTCGGGGAGCACTCGACGCATCGCTCTCGCGTTTCCGCGTGGTCACCGAGACGACATGATTCTCCCGAGACGACACGGGAATCGCGCGAATACTGTGTCGTCTCGGGAGAATCATGTTGACTCGGCGCATTCGGCCGGCGAGCCCCGGCCGCGCCGCGAGCCGGGGCCGATCCCGAGCGCACCTTCCACGCGCTGCGAGACCGCGGGGGACGGTCGTCACACTGTGGAAGAATCGATGCGTGCCCACGATCCCCCGCCTCATCGCATTCGACCTCGACGACACCCTCGCCCCCTCGAAATCCCCGGTCGAACCGCGCATGCTCGCGGTCTTCGCGCGGCTGCTCGACCGCACCTCGGTGGCGGTGATCTCGGGCGGCAACTTCGAGCAGTTCGAGATGCAGCTGGTCGATCGGCTCGACGCCTTCCAGGGCGTGGACGAGACCGCGCTCGAGCGGCTGCACCTGCTGCCGACGTGCGGCACCCGCTACGAGCACCGCGAGAACGGCGCCTGGGTCACCGTCTACCGCGAGAATCTCACGCCGGACGAGCGAGACGCAGCGCTGACGGCACTGCGCGAGGAGGCGCAACGGCTGGGGCTGTGGGAGGCGGAGCCGTGGGGCGAGATCCTCGAGGATCGCGGATCCCAGGTCACCTTCTCCGCCCTCGGCCAGCGCGCGCCGGTCGCCGCGAAGCAGCGGTGGGATCCCGACGGCTCGAAGAAGAACACCCTGCGGGCTGCCGTCGCCGCGCGCCTGCCCGGACTCGAGGTGCGCAGCGGCGGATCGACCTCGGTCGACATCACCCGTCGGGGCATCGACAAGGCCTACGGCATGCGCAAGCTCGAGGCAAACACCGGCATTCCGCTCGAGGAGATGCTGTTCGTCGGCGACCGGCTCGATCCCGACGGCAACGACTACCCCGTCAAGACGCTCGGCGTGCCCTGCCGCGCGGTCGAGGACTGGGAGGACACCGCGGCGTTCCTGGAGGAGCTGCTGGCCGAGGAGCGGATCGCGCCACCGGCCTGAGTCGGGCGGCCGACCTGGTCGGTCTCGGCCTAATCCGCGACGGGGGCCGGCGGTGCTGCGCGCACGAGGTTCAGCACCTCGGCGGTGTGCGCCAGCGACGCCGCGGCGGCCTCGGGATCGCCGTTGAGTCCCTCGCCGAGGGCGGGCACCCGCTGCTTGAAGGCCGGCTTCCACTGCCGCTCGAACTGCTCGGGGAAGCAGCGCTCGAGCACCCCCAGCATGGCGTAGACCGCGGTCGAGGCGCCCGGCGAGGCGCCGAGCAGACCAGCGATGGAGCCTCCGGCGCCGGTGATGACCTCCGTGCCGAACTGCAGGACGCCGCCCTTCTGCGGATCCTGCTTCATCACCTGCACGCGCTGACCCGCGGTGATCATCTCCCAATCCCGGGCGCGCGCCGTCGGCATGTACTCCCGCAGCGCACCCATCTGCGTCTCACGACTGGCGAGCACCTCGCCGACCAGGTACTTCTCGAGCGAGAACTCGGTCAGTCCCACCTTGAGCATCGGGCCGAGATTGTGCGGGCGCACCGACCCGGGCAGGTCCCACCACGAGCCCTTCTTGAGGAAGTTGGGGCTGAAGCCGGCGTACGGTCCGAAGAGGAGGCTCTCCTTACCGTCGACGACGCGGGTGTCGAGGTGCGGCACCGACATGGGAGGAGCCCCCACCGCGGCCTTGCCGTAGACCTTCGCGCGGTGCTGCTTCACGATCTCGGGGTTGTCGCACTTCAAGAATCTGCCGCTGATCGGGAACCCGCCGAAGCCCTTGATCTCGGGGATCCTGGACGACTGCAGCAGATGCAGCGCGCCGCCACCGGCGCCGACAAACACGAACCTGGCGTTCACGATCTGCCGCCCGTAGCCCGCGAGCGAGCGGGTGAACACGTCCCAGGTGCCGTCCGCGCGCCGCCTGAGCCTCTTCACCTGCGTGCCCAGGTGCAGCTTCGCCCCTTCGGAGACGAGGTGGCCGATGAGCTGATGCGTGAGTGCCCCGAAGTCGACGTCGGTGCCGCTCTCGGATCGGGTCGCAGCGAACGCCTCGTCCTTGGAGCGCCGGTCGATGAGCAGCGGAGCCCACTCGGCGATCTGCCGGGGGTCGGCGCTGAACTCGAGATCGGCGAAGAGCGGTTCCGGCTTCAGCAGCTCGTAGCGGCGGCGCAGGTAGTCGACGTTGGCCTCGCCCCGCACGAAGGTCATGTGCGGCGTCGGGTTGATGAAGGTCGAGGGTTCGCCCAGCACGCCCGCCTGGACCAGCGAAGACCACCACTGGCGCGAGAGCTGGAACTGCTCGTTGATGTCGATGGCCTTGGCCGCCGAGAGGCTGCCGTCCTTGCCCTCGGGCATGTAGTTGAGCTCGCAGAGGGCCGCGTGGCCGGTGCCCGCGTTGTTCCAGGCGTTGCTGCTCTCCGTAGCGACATCGGAGCGGGACTCGAAGATCTCGATCGTCCAGTCGGGCTGCACCTGCTTGATCAGCGTGCCCAGGGTAGCGCTCATCACGCCACCGCCGATCAGCACGACATCTACCGTGTTGTTGCTCACGTTCTGCAAGTGTACTCGTCTCTCGGGGACTCACAGGCCCGCGTCCTTCCTGGCCCGGTCCAGCGTGGCCGAGGCCGCGTCGATCACTCGCACGTATCCGAGACGCGCCGCCTCGCCCGCGCGCTGAGATCCGGCCACGACCGGCCGCACCTCGCCCGCGAGGCTGATCTCTCCGTACGCGGCCAGGTCGTGCGGCAGCGGCCGGTCCGTGATCGCCGAGAGCACGGCCAGCGCGATCGCGAGGTCGGCGGCCGGCTCCGCCAGCTTCACTCCGCCGACGGTCGAGACGTAGACGTCCTGGTCGTGCAGCCGGGCGCCGGCGCGGCGCTCGAGTACCGCGAGGATCATCGCCACCCTGGAGGGATCCACCCCGCTCGTGACGCGCCTCGGGTTGGGCGTCGCGCTCTTCGCCACGAGCGCCTGCACCTCGACGGGCAGCGCCCGCCGCCCCTCCATCGCCACGGTCGCGCAGGTCCCGCTCACCGGTGCCGCGGCGCGGCTGAGGAAGAGCCCGCTCGGGTCGGGCACCTCGGCGATGCCTCGATCCGCCATCTCGAAGCAGCCGACCTCGTCGGTGGGCCCGTAACGGTTCTTGAGCGTGCGCAGGAAGCGCAGCGAGGTCTGCCGGTCGCCCTCGAAGTGGCAGACCACGTCGACGAGGTGCTCGAGCAGTCGCGGGCCGGCCACCGAGCCGTCCTTGGTGACGTGCCCCACGAGGATAACCGGGGTGCCGCGCCCCTTCGCCGCGCGGATCAGGGCCGCCGCCGCCTCGCGCACCTGCGCGGGCCCTCCCGCACCGCCCTCGACCTCTGCGCTCGCCAGGGTCTGCACCGAGTCGACGATGACGAGCGACGGATCCACGGCGTCGATGTGCCCCAGGACGGTCGCGAGATCGGTCTCGCTCGCGAGGAAGAGGGCGTCGTGCAGGGCGCCCGTACGCTCGGCGCGCATGCGGATCTGACCGGTCGACTCCTCGCCGCTCACGTAGAGCACCCGCTCCCCCGTCGTCTCAGACCGCCCCGCTGCGGCGGGAGCGGCGAAGCGGGAGGCCACGTCGAGCAGCAGCGTCGACTTGCCGACCCCCGGCTCACCGGAGAACAGGATCGCCGCCCCGGGCACGACCCCGCCCCCGAGCACGCGATCCAGCTCTCCGATCCCCGTGGGCCGGTGCCGCACGGAGTCGCCGCGCAGCTCGGTGATCGGCCGCGCCTCCCGGCCCGCCGCGGGTGGCGCCGCCCGGGTAGTGCGGGCCAGTGAGGCGCCCTCCCGGGCCCGCTCCTCGACCGTGCCCCACTGCTGGCACTCGCCGCATCGGCCCACCCACTTCGAGGTCTGCCAGCCGCACTCCGAGCACGCGTACACGCTGTTCGTCTTCGCCATGCGGGCGAGCCTACCGGTGACCTCGGACAGTCGAGGCGATCGAGAGGCGATCGGCCCGCCCTCGCGCACCGCGCGCTCGCCCTCCGTCGCCGGGCCGACCGGGCCGGCCTTGGCCGACCGTCGCCGACCGTCGCCGACCGAACCAGTGTGACCGATCTTGACGGGCCGCGTTGGCTCCTCGCGCCGAGGTCGCTAGCCTGTGCCTCAACCATCCACGGGAGCCCCGCATGACCGATACCGCCTTCTTCACCCGCCTGCTCGACGACGTCCCGCCCGCCGAGCGCTTCCGCCTCGCGACCGAGCAGATCCGGCGCGCCGAGCAGTGCGGGTTCGCCCGGGCCTGGGTGGCCCAGCACCACTTCCGCGCCGCGGAGGGCGGGCTCCCGTCGCCGTTCGTGCTCCTCGCGAACGTCGCCGCGCACACCTCCGCCATTCGGCTCGGCACGGGAGTGGTCACCCTCACGCTCGAGGATCCCGTGCGCGTCGCCGAGGACGCGGTGGTCGCCGACCTGCTGAGCGGAGGCCGGATCGACCTCGGGCTGGGCAGCGGCGGCACCCCCGCCTCGTTCGCGCCCTTCGGCCTGTCGCTGCAGAACAAGACGGCCGACTACGAGCGCAAGCTCGAAACCCTGATCGCAGCGCTCGGCGGCGGCGAGCTGGGCGGGGGCAACGCACTCTATCCCGAGCCCGGCTCGCTCAAGGACCGCGTGTGGCAGGCCACGTTCAGCGCGGCGGGCGGCACGCGCGCGGGACGCCCCGGGCACGGTCTGCTGCTCAGCCGCACCCAGCCGCGGGTCGCCGGTCGCGAGGACGCCCAGCTGCACGAGATCCAGCGGCCCATCATCGACGCCTACCTCGAGGCGCTCCCGGCCGGCCTCGAGCCGAGGATCACCGCATCCCGAACCGTCTTCGTAGCGGACGACCGCGCCGAGGCGCTCCGCTTCGCCGACGTAGGGCTGCGCAGATACGCCTCCCTCTTCGGGGTGCCAGAAGGCGCCCCCGTCGAGGAGTTCATCCGTCGGAGCGACACCCACCTGGGCACGCCGGACGACGTGGCCGAGTCGCTCGCCGCCGATCGCGCACTCGAGCACGCCGACGAAGTGGCCATCCAGGTGCACTCGGTCGACGCGCCCCACGACTACGTGCTGCGCTCGATCGAGCTGTTCGCGGGAGAAGTCGCCCCTCGTTTCGGCTGGGGGGCGGGGGCCTGAACCCGCTGCAATCCGCCGCACGCCGAGCCCGCACCCCGGACGGCGGCCCGACCGTCGATTCGCACTCGGGGCTGGAATCGCGTATCCTTTTCGGCGGTGACGTGTCCGAGCGGCCGAAGGTGCGACTCTCGAAAAGTCGTGTGCGGTAACCCCGCACCGTGGGTTCAAATCCCACCGTCACCGCCACTGAAAACCCCTGCTCAGGCAGGGGTTTTCGTTTTGCTTGGGCGTCATGTGGGGCCGGCATGGGGGCTACCGGGGGCTACCGGCCAGCACGTGCGGAGGGGTTGGGTGGGTCGCCTTCTGCCGGCCCTCCCGCGGCACAGCCGGAGCCCTCCGGCGGCGGCGAGTCCGGTGCGGCAGGTGATCGGCCCGGATCGACCAGATCTAGGTGAAACAAGTGCGCCTTCTGGGCGCTCCGCTGCGGCGCGAGCGCCCAGAAGGCGCACCTCGTTCGCGGGCGCGGTGCCGAAGCGGTCGCGGTGCCGAAGCGGTCGCGGCGGCGGGCCGCGGAGCCGCCGCGCACTCGTCACGGTTCGTAACGTGCTCCGCACTCGCGGCCGGTCTGAGGCAACATGGTACGACCCGAGCTGCAGCGAACCTTCCGCGCGCATCGGAGGGTCGACTCAGGCCCTCAGCGGTGCCATCGCTGGTGACCCGCACGGATCCGTACAGGAGCAACACACTATGACGTTCACCGACCCCCTCGAGCGGCTCATCGGCGATTCGGAGCACCTCATCGAGCTGCGGAGGGCGAAACCCGCCGTCTTCGAGCAGACCGGGCTCGCATACGACGCGCTCTACGGCGGCGAGCACGCCCTCCCGGCCGGCGTGCTCCGCGCCTTCGCAGCCCGGGTCGCCGCCTGGCACGGCAACGCTCCGCTGCACGAGCTGCACTCCGCCGAGGGCGCCGACCCGACGGTCGCCGAAGGCGCGGACATCGCCGATGATCGCGTGCGACTCCTTCGCGATCACCTCGACATCCTCGTCGTCTCCCCCGCGCTGGCCACTCGAGACGACCTCCTGCTGCTCGCGGACGCCGGGGTGTCGCCCGACGAGATCGTGCTGGTCAGCCAGCTCGCGGCGTACGAGAGCTACCTGGCACGCGCAGTCGCGGGTTTCTCAGCGCTCGACGGCCGGGCGCTCGACGAGCAGCCCCCGCCCGCATCCGCTCCCCGCACGAACGGCCGCGTCAAAGAGCTCGGCGGTCTGACGGCGACCGGCGACCCGAAACCGCGCGAGTTCACGCGCGAGGTGCTCGAGTGGCAGCCCTGGGTGCCGCCCGTGGAGCAGGGCGACCTCACGCCGGAGCAGGCCGACTCGTTCGCCGCGAAGACGACCGCCAACAGCCCGTACTTCCGGCTCCTCGCCCGGGTGCCGGCGATCCTGAAGGCCCGCAGCGCCCTCGACAACGCCGTGTTCCTGCCCCGCGAGGGCCTCCCCAAGGCAGAGCGCGAACTGAGCGCGGCCGTGGCCAGCAAGGTCAACGACTGCATCTACTGCGCCTCGGTGCACGCGCGGAAGTCGGCCGTGTTCAGCAAGCGGCCCGGCGACGTCGACCGCCTTCTGGCCTCGGCCCTCGAGCGCGATGCGAACTGGCAGGCCGTGTCGGTGGCGCCGCTCTCCGAGGGTCAGGACGAGCGGTGGAGCGCGATCATCGACGCCGCGGCGCGGCTCTCCCTGCTGCGCCCCGGGTTGCGGGGAGCGGAGATCGAACGGCTCCGCGCTCTCGGCCTCACGACAGGCGAACTCGCGGATCTCATCGCGTCGACCGCCTTCTTCGCCTGGGCCAACCGGCTCATGCTGACGCTCGGGGAACCGATGGTCCCTCCGAACGACTGAGAGGGTCCCGGGATCGGGCCCTCCTCCGGACGCACCGCACCCCTGGGCCCTTGCGTCGCGAGCGGACCCGGCTCGAGACGCCAGGCGCATGACCGCCCCACCGCCCTCCCCCACCCCAGTTTCCAGATCCCGAACATCCAACCCCGCCGAGGAGCCCAGCCCTTCTGCGAAAGGAACCCGCCATGTCGTTTCCCGCCCGCTCCCACGCCGGCCGTAGTCCCAGACGCGCCCCGCGAACTCTGCGCAGGCGCGCGGTCGGCGTCGTCGCGCTGCTCGCCGCCTCGGCACTCGCCCTCGCGGGCTGCGGTACCGTCACGACCGGCGCCGAGAAGTCGGCCGAGACCATCACCGTCACCGACGATCAGGGCCGCAAGGTCGAGATCACGGGACCCGTCAAGCGGGCCGTCGTCATCAACAGCTACGGCAACGAGATCATCCGCGCCATCGGTGCCGGCGACACGATCGTCGGCACCGACCGCACGTCGAGCGACCGGCTCCCGTACCTCGGAATCGGCGGCGACCAGATCATCGCGGAAGGGCTCGACCAGCTCAACTACGAGGCCATCGCCGAGTTGAACCCCGACGTCGTGATCCTGCCCCGCAACGCGGTCTGGCAGGAGGCCGCGCAGCAGCTCAAGGGCTTCAACATCCCCGTCGTCGTGGCGACGGCCTGGGACTACGCGGCGTTCGAGGACACCGTGAACCTCCTGGGGAAGATCTTCGGAGCCGAGAAGGGCGCCCAGAAACTCCTCGCATTCAACAAAGAGATCAACGATCTGCTCGCCGAGCGGCTGAAGGGCGTCGATCCGGTGCCCGTGTACTTCGAGACCGTCGACCCCTATCTGACCGTGCTCCCGGCATCCGGGTTCCACGCCATGATCGAGGCCGCAGGGGGCCGGAACGTGTTCGCCGACGCGACCGGCGGGAGCTCCTCCGACGAGCTCACCGTCGATCCGGCGCAGGTCGTCTCGCGCAACCCCGCCCTCATCTTCAAGGAGTTCGAGCCGAGCTTCACACCGGTCGACCGCTTTCAGGAGGTCGCCGACGAGATGCTCGCACGACCCGGCTTCGGCGGCATACAGGCCGTTCAGAACGGCCAGGTCTACGTGACGAACGGGTGGGCGACCAGCGCGAGCGCGAAGGCGATCGGCGCCCTCTACCTGGCGACCTGGCTGAACCCCGATCTCTTCGCCGACGTCGACCCCGAGGTGTATCTCAAGCGCTGGGTGACGGAGTTCCAGGGCGCCGAGTTCACGTCGGCCGACGACTACATCCAGGGGCCGTTCAAGCGATGAGCGACCAGACGGACGAGCTCGAAGCGCTCGAAGAGTCCGACGAGCGCGGTCGGCGCCAGGGGGGCTGGAAGTCGCTGATGATCGTGATCGGCGCCATCGTGAGCGCGCTCGCGATCGGACTCGCCGTGGTCATCGGGACTTCGGGTGTGACCCTGGCGGACGTCGCCCAGTCCGTGTGGCTCAGCATCTTCGGCGGCACCCTGACGGGGGACCTCGCCGACAAGTATCCGATCATCGTCGAACTGCGCCTGCCGCGCGTGCTGCTCGCCTTCACCGCCGGCGCTGGGCTCTCCCTCGCGGGCGTGCTCATGCAGGGTCTGCTGCGCAACCCGCTGGTGAGCCCGTTCACGCTCGGCGTCTCCCCCGCCGCCGCGTTCGGCGCGGCGCTGGCGATCACGCTCGCGGGCTCGAACTCGCTCCCGTCGTGGATCGTCATCGGCAGCGCGCTGGTGGTGGCGCTGCTGGTATCGGGACTGGTGCTGTCGCTGGCCTCCGCCCGCAAGCTCGCCGTGGCGACGCTGCTGCTGCTCGGCATCGCGATGACGCAGCTGTTCGAGGCGCTGACCGCCGCGCTCCAGTTCATCGCCAGCGAGAACACGCTGCAGGCGATCGTGCGCTGGACGTTCGGCTCGGTGAACGACGCGAACTGGGGCGACGTGCAGGTCGTAGGCCTGATCCTGCTGCTCTCGGTGCCCGTCACGCTGTGGTTCGCGAAGGATCTCAACGCGGTCGCCTTCGGCGGCGACGATGCGGCGCGGAGCTTCGGCGTGAACGTGTCGTCGCTGCGCCTCGGGCTCATCGTGATGTCGGTCGTGCTCGCGGCCGTGGTCGTGAGCTTCTGCGGGATCATCGGCTTCGTCGGCCTCGTGGGCCCGCACATCGCCCGACTGATCATCGGCTCGGATCACCGGTTCCTCCTGCCGTTCGCGACGCTCACGGGCGGGCTGCTGCTGCTGGTCGCCGACACCGTGGGCCGCACGGTCATCGCGCCGGCGGTCGTGCCGGTGGGCATCGTGGTCGCGTTCATCGGCGCACCGATCTTCATCAACCTGATCCTGACGCGAAAGACGGCGATGCGATGACTCTCGAGGTCAGGGACGTCAAGTTCAAGTACGGCAAGCGCGAGATCCTGAAGGGCGTCTCGTTCACGGTGCCGGACGCCTCGTTCTGCGCCCTGCTGGGCCCGAACGGTTCCGGCAAGTCGACGCTCGTGAAGGTCATCGCCCAGGTGCACCGGGCGGCCTCCGGGGACGTGCTGCTGAACGGCCAGGACGCGTCCGCGCTCGGGAGGCGCGCTCACGCCCGCGAGGTCGGCTACGTTCCGCAGAGCGGAGAGGCGCCGTTCGACCTCAAGGTCCACGAGGCCGTCCTGCTCGGCCGCACCCCGCACTTCGGCATCGCGCCGAGAGCCGTCGACTGGCGCAAGGTCGACGAGGCGATCGACCTGCTGGGGCTCGGCGAGCTCGTCGACCGCAACATGTCGGAGCTCTCGGGCGGCCAGCAGCAACGCGCCCTCATCGCGCGAGCGATCGCGCAGGACACGCGCATCCTCGTGCTCGACGAGCCGACGAGCGCGCTCGACCTCCGATACCAGATCGAGACACTGCAGCTGGTGCGACGGGTGTCGCGCGAACACGGCATCACCGCGCTCATCGCGATTCACGATCTCAACCACGCGGCCAGATTCTGCGACCAGATCGTCCTGCTGCACGACGGGAGGATCGTCTCCGACGGCACCCCGACGGACGCGCTGAGGTCGGACACGCTCGGCGACGTGTACGGCCTGCCCGTGAAGGTGCAGAACATCGACGGATACGTCGAGGTGCGCCCCCTGGTCGACGACGGAATCGAATACCGGATTTGAGCCGCGGGGATCACCGATTCGACGCGGTCTTCGTGGGCGGGGGACCGCGCGCGGTGGCGACGGTCGCTCGGCTCGTCGCCCGGCTGCGCGCCGCGCGCGAGGCGATCGGTTCGGCGCCGGGCGCCGGGGCGCGGACCGATGCGGATGCGCCGCTGCGGGTCGTGCTCATCGACTCGGTGGAGATCGCCGCGGGCGCCACGTGGCGCACCGACCAGCCCGCCGAGTATCTGAACAACACGACGGTCGCGGCGACGACCATCCACCCCGACGAGTCGACGCCCATGAGCGGGCCTCCCGCTCCCGGTCCCGCGCTCGGCGACTGGATCGCCGAGGTCGAGCGCGCGGGCGCGCACCCCTTCGCCGACTGGGTGGTCGCGGAGGCGCGCGGGCTGCGGTCGTTCGACTTCCCGACCCGGCGGGTCCAGGGCGTCTACTACCGGGACCAGCTCGACGCCGCGAAGGCCAGCGGCCTCGTCGAAGTCGAAGAGGTGCTGGGCTCGGCCGTCGACCTCGTCGCCGGCGAGGGTCTGAGGCACGTGCTGCTCTCCGACGGAAGAGTGTTCAGCGCGCCCGTCGTCGTGCTCGCTCAGGGCATGGTGCAGGCCCGCCCGACACCGGAGGCGCGGGAGCTCGCGCGTACCGCCGACGAGCACGGGCTCACCTACATCGCACCCGACATGCCCGCCGAACAGCCGTGGGAGCTGATGTTCCCGACCGCCGGGGCGACCGCCGGTTCCACCATCCTCGTCCGCGGACTCGGTGCGAACTTCTTCGACGTCGTCGGGCACCTGAGCAGGCAGTGGGGCGGTCGCTTCGAACCGGTCGAGGGCGATGCCCTGCGCCGGCTCCGCTACGTGGCGAGCGGGCGCGAGCCCAGGATCGTAGCGGGTTCCCGCCGCGGCCTCCCGTATCGCAGCAAGCCCGACGGCGATGCGCCGACGGCGCCCTTCGAGGTGCGCTACGCGGTGCCGGAGTGGTTCGAGGGGCTCGGCGCGCAGCGCGGGCTCTCGCTCAGGCACGACGTGTTCCCCACGCTCGCCGCCGAGTTCGCTCACGCCCATCTCGCGGCGCTCGAGCGCTGGGCGCCGAACGCGGTGGTGCCGGGCTGGCGCGAGCGGCTGGACGCGGCGTCGGGTCTACCGGGGGTCGAGAGCGTGCTCGAGCGGCACGTCGCCGACGACCGTCACCGCTTCTCGATCGACGAGCTGCGCCGGCCCACTCGAGGCGTGCGCGTGGGGCCGGAGCGCTGGGCGGAGCTCGTGCGGCGCCACGTCGAGGACGAGCTGGGCTCGATGACGCACCCCTCGCGCCACCCGCGCGCCGCCGTGAATCGCGCCATGGGCATGCTGCGGGGCAGGGTCGCGAGGCTCGGCGTCGTCGGGGCGCTCAGCGGGGACTCAGCCGTGCACGACCTGCACGGCTGGTTCGACGGCGACGCGCTGTTCATGGCCTCGGGCCCGCCCTCGTCGCGCACCCGTGAAGTGCTGGCGCTGATCGAGGCGGGCGTCATCGAGCTCATCGGCCCGGAGGCGACGGTCGGGTTCGACGAGCGGGAGCGCCTGTTCCGTCTCTCCTCACCGATCTCGGGCCGTTCCGCGCTGTCGCCCATCCTGGTCGAGACCCGCATGTCCAAGGGCAAGGTGCCGAACACGAGCGATCCGCTCCTGCGTTCGCTGCTCGATACGGGCAGGGCGCGCATCCGCACGATCGAAGGCGTCCCGACTGCCAGCCTCGACACCACGCTCGCAGAGGTCGACGAGGGCGCCCTGCACGGCTTCAACCTCGTCGGTGCCGACGGCGCCGCGGACGCGCGCGTGATCGTGCTGGGGATCCCCGCGCTCAGCACGCAGCCGGGCAGCGCGATCGGCGCGACACCGGGCAAGCCCTCCCCGCTGCTGGCGGGAGCCGACATCGCGGCGAAGCAGATCCTGGCCCGGCGGGCGGACAGGAGGCGCGGCGAGCCGGAGAACGCGGACCGGATCGCCGACCCGGTCGGCCAGAGCAGCGGAGACTGAGCGCGCAGCGGGTCCACTCTCGCGGCCTCCCCGCCCGCCACCGCTACTCTCGCCCCGCCAGCCTCCGGCCGAGCGCCACCGCCGCGACCGCCACGGCCCCCCACGCCAGCCCGAACACGGCCGAGAGCGCACTGTCGATCAGCCAGGTCGCGAAGCCGGGTGCGCGCACCGCCTCCGTGACGCCGGTGAGAAGACCGTAGGGCGCGTGCCAGCCGACCTCGGACAGGTTCACGATCAGCAGGTGGCCGCCCACCCACAGCATCGCGACCACGCCGACCGCGCTGATCGTGCGGAACACCGCGGGCATCGCCCGCACGAGCAGCTGGCCGAAGCGGCGCGTCGGCCCGGATCCTCGCCGCATCAGCCACAGCCCCGCGTCGTCCATCTTCACCAGCAGAGCCACGGCCCCGTACACGGCGACGGTCATCGACAGGCCGACGGCGACGAGGATCATGAGCCGCATCCCCCAGCCGTCGGTGTCGATGTTCGCCAGAGAGATGAGCATGATCTCGGCCGAGAGCACGAGGTCGGTGCGCACCGCGCTGCCGACGATCTGCCGCTCGTCCACGGCGGGGCGCTCGAGCACTTCCTCGACCGTGCTCTCCCGCTCCTCGCCCCGCAGCGAGCCGATCCAGCGCCACGCCTTCTCGGCGCCCTCGTAGACGAGGTAGGTGCCCCCGATCAGCAGCATCCAGGGGAACACCCACGGCGCCCACGCGCTCAGCAGCATGATCGCCGCGGTGATGACCGCCTTGTTGATCAGCGACCCCCGGGCGATGCGCCAGATCACCGGCAGCTCCCGCTTGGGGTTGATGCCCCGCACGTACTGCGGCGTCACCGCGGCGTCGTCGATCACCACGCCCGCGGCCTTCGCCGACGCCTTCGCGGCTCCGGCGGCCACGTCGTCGATCGACGCGGCCGCCGCCTTGGCCAGCACCGCGATGTCATCGAAGAGTGCGAAGAAGCTCGAACTCACGCGCGGTCCCCCTCCGGCGGCCTCGGCGGCCCCGGCGGCCCCGGCTCCGCCCTGTCCAGCCGCGCCCGCCAGAACTCGCGCAGCTGCTCGCTCTTGCGGAACACGATCGCGTCCCACTCCTCGTCGGTCGTCGAGCTGTCGGCGAAGTCGGAGGGGATCTTGAACAGCTGCAGCGGCACGTCGAAGCGCTCGCAGACGCTCGCGTACGCGTAGGCCTCCATGTCGACGAGGGAGGTGCCGAGCCCCGCGATCCGGGCCCGCTGCGCGTCGTCCCTCACGAACGCGTCGCCGGTGGCCAGCACCGCGGTCGATTCGGGGGGCAGGATCGCCTCGCCCCGTGGCCGCAGCTCGGGCGACGGCAGGGAGAAGTCGTGCTGCACCACGCCGACGATCTGGTAGACCTCGTCGAGGTGCGGACGCTCCTCGCCGTCGCTCACGACGCCGGCGGTGCCCAGCACCACCACCCGGCCGAAGTCCCCCGCGGCGAGCGCATCCGCGAGCGACACCGCCGCGTTCACCTTGCCGACTCCCGTGACGAGATGGGGAACATCCGCGAAGGCCGAGGCCTCGTCGCGGTGCGCGAACACGAGCAGCGTGCGGGGCTCTGTCATCGGCTTCTCCCTGCGGCGCTCCGCGCCATCGATCCTGATCCGCATCAACACTAGCGCTTCTCGAAGATTCGTTCTATACTGTCAAGCTGAGCTTGCGAACAGCACGCGTTTCCGCCACATGGAGCAGATCCAGGGCGTCGACTTCTCAACTCCGCGCATCACGCGAAGCTCAGCAGCACGGCGATGGCCTCTTCCACAGGCCTTCCTTGGCTTGCCGCCGTGCATTTCACCGATCGCGCACCACGGTGGTGCGCGCCAGAGAGGACTCGAACATGGAACACCGCATCACCGCATTCACCGACCAGCACCGGGCGCGCGCCCTGCGCACCCCTTATCACTCCCTCGGCGACGGCCGCGAGATGCTCGTGCCCGACTGGGCGCAGCACCGCTCCGTGTACCGATCGTCCGGTCGCACGCTGTACCTCGTGGAGACCGACAGCCTGGCTGAGGCCAGGGACGACCTGGAGCGGCTCGGACGAGCCGGCTGGGACGTGCGCGTCGCCGAGGATCCCGCGGCCCCCTCCCGGGCGCGGATCGCGTTCACCCGCAAGGAGTTCGCGAGGGCCGCGTGACCGGACGCCGCAGGCCCGCGGCGCCCCTCGACCGGAGCCCCGATCGGTCGCTCTCCCACTGGGGAGGCGGCCGATCGGGGCTCCGGTTCCCGCTTCAGGGCGCGGCCGCGGCACGCGTACCCCGCGGGCGCCCGTAACGGGGAGTCGCACTCGGGGCGAGCGCCGCGTCGCTCGCTACACTGGCCGCATGAGCGATGTCGAACTGGCCGAGGTCGAGAGCTTCTCCCTGGATCACACGAGAGTGCTGGCCCCGTATGTGCGGCTGATCGGCGTGGAACGCGGCCCGAGGGGCGACGCCATCTCCAACTTCGACGTGCGGCTCGTGCAGCCCAACGAGGGCGAGATCCCGACCGCGGGCCTGCACACCATCGAGCACACGCTCGCGGCGCTGCTGCGCACCCGCTTCGATGGCCTCATCGACATCTCGCCGTTCGGCTGCCGCACGGGCTTCCACCTGATCGCGTGGGGCGAGCCCTCGACCGAGACCGTCGCGGCGGCCATCAAGAGCTCGCTCGAGGACCTGGTCGAGCGCGTCACCTGGGAGGACGTGCCCGGCACCGAGGCGGTGAGCTGCGGCAACTACCGCGACCACAGCCTGCACTCCGCGAAGGAGTGGGCCAAGCGGGTGCTGGATCAGGGCATCAGCCTCGACGCGTTCGAGCGCTCGCGCATCGCGTAGGGGGCGGCGGGCGGCGCGGGCCGACCGCCGGGCCGAATCCGGGTCGAAACTCTCACAGCGGGAACGCCTCACACGGCGAGGCGGCGAACCGGATTCCGGGAACCGCAGGCTCCGCCCACCCTACGCGACCAGCACGTCGAGCGCGGCGGCGAGCGCGCCGTCGACCGCCCGCGTCACGATCTCGCGGTAGGGATCGTAGCCGTCCATCGACTCGTCCTGCGCGGCGAGCGGGTTGCCGTCGATCGCGAACACCGCCGCCGACTCGATGCCGTGCAGCGATGCGATGACGAACAGCGCGGCGGCCTCCATCTCGACCGCGACGGCGCCCGCCCGCTGCCACATGCGCAGGTCGACGCCCGTGATCACGTCGCCCGGGTAGAACATGTCGCCCGTCACCACGATGCCGCTGTGCACGTCGAGGCCGGTCCCGGCCGCCGCGCCCTTGAGCGCGATGACCAGCTCGGGGGTGGCGAGCGCCGGGAACTCGGTGGGCACGAGCTGGTGGCTCACCCCGTCGGCGCGCACGGCGCCCGTCGCCACGACGATCGCGCCGTCGACCACGTTCGGCTGCATGCCGCCCGCGGTGCCCGAGCGGATGATGCGGGTCGCTCCCCCGCGCGCGAGCTCCTCGAAGCAGACGGCCGCGCCAGCGGCCCCGACGCCGTGCGAGGCCACCGTGACGGGTACGCCCCGGTGGCTGCCGGCGTAGAGGTGGTACTCGCGGTTGGCGGCGAGCTGCCGCGCGTCGTCGAGGCGCTCGGCGACGCGGGCCGCGCGGGCCGGATCGCCGACCACGAGCGCGCGGTCGGCGAGATCGGAGACCCGGGCTCGCAGCAGCGGGAGCTCGGCGTCGGCGGGAAGTCTGACGGGTGCCATGCGGGGTGCCTTTCGTTCGTGTGGTCCGTGTGCGCCGCAGAGGGGCTGCGATCCGCGCGAGGTATGCGGTTCGGCGGCGGATCGGCCGCCTGTTCCGCGGATGATGCGCCCGGTGCCGGCAAGCCGCTCACGAACCCGCGGCGGCCAGCCGTTTGCGGGCCCGCGCCGCGCGGGCGCGGATCGCCCCCGCGTCGAGCGTCAGGTGCTCGCCGTCGGCGTAGACGTGCCGCCCGCCGATGAACACGTGCCGCACGTCGGCCCCGGTGGCGGCGAAGCCGAGGTGGGAGACGAGGGCGCGCGGCTGCGCCGAGAGGTCGAGAGGGGTCGCGGTGGATCCCGTCACGTCGAGCGCGATCACGTCGGCGAGGCGACCCGCCTCGAGCGCCCCGGTCTCGCGAAAGCCGATCGCCTCGGCGCCGCCCCGGGTCGCGATGTCGAGCACGTCGGAGGCGCGCACGATCGCGGCGTCCTGCCGCGCGCCGCGGTGCAGGATCGTCGCCGTCTTGATCTCCTCGAAGAGGTCGAGCGTGTTGTTGCTCGCCACGGAATCGGTGCCGAGCGAGACGCGCAGCCCCGCCTCCCGCCACTCCGGCAGAGGCGCGATGCCGCAGCCGAGCTTGAGGTTGGAGACCGGGTTGTGGCTCACGGCGGTGCCGGTGCGGGCGAACAGCCCGATCTCGCCCTCGGTCAGGTGCACGCAGTGCGCGGCGAGCACCTCGGCGTCGAAGAGGCCCAGCGAGGCGAGATGCTCGCCGGGGGTCGTTCCGTAGCGCTCCCGGATCTGCTCGACCTCCGCCGCCGACTCGGAGACGTGGGTGTGGATCGGGATCCCGCACTCGATCGCCCGCGCGGCGATGTCGCGCAGGAACTCGGGCGGGCAGGTGTAGGGGGCGTGCGGGCCGTAGGCGACGCGGATCTGCCGGTCGCCGGCGTACCGCTCGGCGAGCGCCTCGGTCTGCTCGACGGCCTCGGCCCCGGTCCACGACGAGACGCCCGGGAAGCCGACGGAATCGGGCGCGAACGAGGCGAGCGCGACCATCGCCCGCATGCCGGCCGCGCGCACGAGCTCGATGAGCCGCTCGTCCCAGTGGTACATGTCGGCGAAGGCAACGGTTCCGGTCTCGATCATCTCGACCATCGCCAGCTGCAACCCCGTCGCCACGTCCTCGTGGGTGAGGTGCTGCTCGAGCGCCTGCACTGCGGCGAGCCACGGCATGAAGCCCTCGTCGTCGGAGACGCCGCGCAGCAGCGTCATCGCGGAGTGGGTGTGCCCGTTCACGAGTCCCGGCATGAGCACGTGACCGGAGAGGTCGCGCGTCTCGCGATCCGGGTCCCCGGGGGCGCTCGGGCGCGCGGATCCCGCGTAGGTGATGCGTCCGCTGCCGTCGAAGGCCAGCTCGGCGCCGACCACCACCCCCTCGGGCGTCAGCATCGCGTCGGCCCGCAGTACGGTCTCGCCCATGGTGCCTCCTTCGTCGTCCAGGCCACTGTATCGCCCGCCCCGGACATTCCCGTCGGGCCCCGCCCGGCCTACCAGCCGGGGGTGGCGAGCATGCCGCCGTCGACGGCCAGATCCTGACCCGTGATGAACGACGCGGCGGGCGAGGCGAGCAGCACGCAGGCGTCTCCGACGTCGTCCGCCGTCGCGAGCCGACCGAGCGGAGCGTGCGCGATCCAGCTCTCGACGCCCTCGGGCCAGGCCTCGGCGAGGCCGGGCCGGGCCACGAGCCCGGGAGACACCGTGTTGACCCGGATCCCCGCCGGGCCGAGCTCCAGCGCCGCCGCCCGGGCGTGCATCACCAGCCCAGCCTTCGCGACGGCGTAGTGCGCGTGGGCCGGGGCCGGGCGGCTGGCCTCGATCGAGGCGATGTGCGTGATCCAGCGGCTCGACCGCGGACCGGGCGAGGTTCGGGATCCCGAGCCCGCGGTGCCCGCCCCCATCGCCGCGGCGGCCTCGCGCGACAGCTCGAACACCGCGCCGAGGTTGGTGCCGAGCACCTCGTCCCACTCCTCGCGCGAGGTCTCGGCGAGCGGGGCGAGCGGCTGGATTCCGGCGTTGTTGACGAGCCCGTCGAGCCCGCCGAGCGCGCGCACGGCCTCGACGACCAGCCTGACCGCCGCGCCCGGCTCCGCGAGGTCGGCGCGCACCGCGACCGCGCGCGCACCGCGGTCCCGCAGCTCCTCGACCAGCGCGAACGCCGCGTCGATCGACGCCGACGAGGCCCCCCGGTAGTGCACCGCCGTCCGTGCCCCGGCGGCGGCGAACCGCCGCGCGATGCCGGCTCCGATGCCGCCCGACGCCCCCGTCACCAGCACCCGCTGCCCGCTCAGGTCGGGCAGGCTCGTGTCTCGCGTCATGCTCAGCCCCCCATCCGCCGCTGGCGCGAGGAGTAGTCGCGCAGGGCGCGCAGCAGGTCGACCTCGCGCAGGTCGGGGTAGAGCGCCTCGACGAAGTAGAACTCCGAGTGCGCCGACTGCCAGATCATGAAGTCGGAGAGCCGCTGCTCCCCCGAGGTGCGGATGATCAGGTCGGGATCCGCCTGCCCGCGCGTCCACAGGTGCTCGCCGATGACCTCCGGGGTGAGCCGGTCGGCGAGCGTGTCGATCGTTCCGCCCTCGGCCTGGTGCTCCGCGATGACGCTGCGCATCGCCGCGGTGATCTCGCTGCGGCCGCCGTAGCCGACGGCGAGATTGATGTGCAGCCCGTCGTGCTCGGCCGTTTCGGCCTCGGCCGCGGCGAGCGCCGCCGCGAGCGCCTCCGACAGCCCGTCGCACGACCCCACGTGCTTCACGCGCCAGCGCGGATTCTTCGCGAGCTGCCCGGCGAGGCCGCCGATGATCCCGAAGAGATCCTCGAGCTCCTGCCGGTCCCGCGCCCGCAGATTGTCGGCCGAGAGCAGGTACAGCGTGACCGTGCCGACGCCGGCTTCCTCGCACCAGCCGATGAACTCCAGCACCTTCTGCGCACCGGCGCGGTGCCCGTACGCCGCCCGCTCCTGGAGCCGCTGCCTGGCCCAGCGCCGGTTGCCGTCGACGATCACCGCGATGTGGCCCGGCACGCTCGACGGGTCGATCTCCCGGCGCAGGCGCCGCTGGTAGAGCCGGTAGAGCAGACCGGCGCGCGGCGGCGTGGGCTGGGCGTTCACTCTCACGAGTGTATCGCTAGGGCGGGGCGACGACCGGAGCAGCCGGGAATTCTCGCTGGAGATCCCCCACATGCATGCCCCCGCAGAACTGTACGGAACATACACTCGTAGCATGAGCACGAACGGCGTCCCCGAAACCCCTCGCGCCGAACGCCGCTTCCCCGATCCCGACGGCCTCTCGCTGCCGCTTCTCGAGGACGCCCTCGACCACCCCGACGACCAGCCGCGCGCCGAATCGGCCGCGTCGACGGAGCCGAAACCCCGCTGGCGCGGCTGGATCCACGCCGGCACCTTCCCCGCCGCGATCGCGGTCGGCATCGTGCTGATCTCGCTCGCGCGGGGGCCGGTCGCCAAGTGGGCGTCGGCGGTGTTCATGCTCTCGAGCCTGCTGCTCTTCGGCGTCTCCGCCCTCTACCACCGCTTCAACTGGAAGCCGCGCACCAGACAGGTCTTCCGGCGCCTCGACCACGCCAACATCTTCCTGCTCATCGCCGGCACCTACACCCCCGTCGCGCTGCTCGCACTGCCTCCGGGGAAGGGCATCCTGCTGCTCGTGCTCGTGTGGGCGGGCGCGCTGCTCGGGATCGGCTTCCGCGTATTCTGGATCGGGGCGCCGCGCTGGCTCTACGTGCCGCTGTACCTGCTGCTGGGGTGGGCGGCGGTCATGTACCTCGCCGACATCGCCGCCGCGAATCTCGGGGCCATGGTGCTCGTGATCGCGGGCGGGCTGCTCTACACGCTCGGCTCGATCGTGTACGGGATCAAGCGCCCGAACCCCGTGCCGGGCGTGTTCGGCTTCCACGAGATCTTCCACGCGCTGACCGTGCTCGCGTTCCTGTGCCACTGGACCGCGGCGCTGCTCGTGGCGCTGGATCCGGTGTATCTGCGGTAGGCGGTGCCGCGGTTCAGGATCCGGCGAGCCCGAAGCGGCGCGCCGTCTCGGCCGTCCACCGCTCGAGCAGCTCGGCGCCGTGCTCGGCGAGGTCGGGGCCGAGCTGCCCGAACACCTCGGCGCTGATCAGGCCGATGAGGCCGGTCCAGGCCTCGACCGCCGCTGCGGCGAGACCGGGATCCGCCCGCACGCCGAGCTCCTCGGCGCCGGAGGCGAGCTCGGCGGCGAGACCCTCGGAGACGGGGCGGGATCCGCGAGGCCCATCCGGCGCATCGCCCAGGGCGAGGATCGCGAGGAAGGCCGCCATGACCCGGGTGCCGGGAGCGGTGGTCCGCTCGGCGGGCGCGGCGTAGCCGGGCACGGGCGATCCGTAGGCGAGCGCCCAGCGCGCGGGGTTCGCGACCGCCCAGTCGCGCGCGCCCCGCGCCAGCGCAGCGAGGCGCTCCGCCGGCGGGGCCCCGGGGTCGTCGCCGAACAGCGCCGCGTCGGCGAGGTCGCCGTACGCGTCGACGAGCAGCAGGGTCAGCAGTTCGTCTCGGTTGGCCACGTGGCGGTAGATCGCCGACGATGCGACGCCGAGCCCCCGCGCGATCTCACGGACGGACAGGGCGGCCGCGCCCACCTGCGCGAGCTGCTCGTTGCCGAGGCGCAGGATCCCCTCGCGCATCTGCGCTCGCGCCTCGGCGTGGGTGCGACGAGGGCGTTCCATGCCGACAGTCTGTCATCGAGGAGTGCTCCGCGCAATTCAGTGATCACTGCTCTTGTTTTTGCGAGCCCGTATCGGTATTGTGAGTGGCGAAATAGAGAGCACTGATCACAAAAGGAGCACCCATGCGCTACCTCATCACCGGCGCCGGGCAGATCGGCACCCAGCTCGCCGCGGATCTCACGGCGGCCGGCCACGGCGTCACCGTACTGCGCGGCGGAGCCGGCGCGGTACCGGGAGCCGCGGTGCGCAGCGGCGACGCGGGAGACTGGGACGCGCTCCGCTCGGCGGCCGCGGGCGCCGCGGCGATCTTCCACTGCATCCACGCCGCATACTCGGCCGGCGCCTGGAGCCGCGAGCTGCCGCAGCGCGAGACCGCGGTGATGGACGTCGCGGCCGGGCTCGGCATCCCCGTCGTGTTCCCCGAGTCGGTCTATGCCTTCGGCCGCGGAGCGCGCGATCTCGACGAGGAGACCCCGATCGCGCCCGTCTCGCCGCTGGGCCGCGTGCGCGCGCGGCTGCTGGCGGCCCGCGCCGCCCACGCGGCCCGCACCGCGTCGATCGTCGCCTCCGACCTGGTGGGGCCGACGGCGCGCCCCAAGGCCTCGGTGATCCTGGCGACCGTGCTGAGACCCGCCGCGGCCGGCCGCCGGGCCCTGGTGATGGGCGATCCCGACGCCCCGCACGCCGTCACCTACCTGCCCGACCTCGCCCGGGCGATGGCGGCCGCGGTTCCGCTCGCCGAGCCCGGCGGAGCGGTTCTCGTCGCCCCCACCGCCCCCGCGAGATCGCAGCGCCGCATGGCGGTCGACGCCGCTGCCGCCGTCGGCCGCGCCCCCGCCGGGGTGGGCCGGATCCCGAGCGCCGCGCTCGCGCTGGGCGCGTCGGTCTCTCCCGCCACGCGCGAGCTCTTCCGCCAGCGCTACCTCTGGAACGCGCCGAGCGAGCTGCGTCCCGGCCGCCTCACCGTCGAGTCCGGCCTCGAGCCGACCCCCTGGGAGAACGTGCTGCGGGAGTGGGCGGGCGCCGGCAGCGCGAAGCACTCGGCCGCCTGACCCGAACCGCCGCGCCCGGCGCGCCCCCGCCCCGCGCGCCCCCGCGCCGCGCGCCCCCGCGCCGCGCCGCAGAGCCTCAACCCCGCGCGAGCACCTCGAGCACGGCCGCGCCGTAGCGTTCGAGCTTGACGGCGCCGATGCCCGAGATCGCGAGCATCTCCTCGTCGTCCGCCGGCCGGTGCGCGGCGAGTGCGGCGAGCGTCGCGTCGCCGAACACCACGTACCCCGGCACGCCCTGCCTGCGGGCTTCCTCGGCGCGCCAGGCGCGCAGCCGCTCGAAGACCTCCGCCTGCTCGGGCGACAGGTCGGCGGCTGCGGCCGAGCGCTTCGCGGCTCCGGATCCCGAACCGCCCGAGCGACCCCCGCCGCGGCCCGCGCGCGACACGATCTCCTCGCGCATCATCACCGGCTCCTCGCCGCGCAGCACGGGCTTCGCGGCCTCCGTGGGCGCGAGCACCCCCCACTCGCCGCGCGCCTCGAGCAGGCCGACCGCCAGCAGGTGCCGCACCAGCCCCCGCCACTGCGCCACCGACCACTCCTTGCCGATGCCCCAGGTCGAGAGCCCGTCGAGCCGCATCTGCGTGACGCGCTCCGAGCCGACGCCGCGCAGCACGTCGATGTGCTGGCCCGCGGCGTAGGTGCGGCGGCGCTCCTTCTGCGTGCGGATCACGGTCGAGAGCAGCATCTGGGCCGGGACCGTGGCGTCCCAGAGTTTCGGCGGGTCGAGGCAGACGTCGCAGTTGCCGCACGACGCGGGCGCCTGCTGACCGAAATAGCGCAGCAGGAAGGCCCGACGGCACTCCACGCCCTCGCACAGCGCGAGCATCTGATTGAGATGACGGGTCTGATTGGCCCTCGTCGCGGCGTCGCCGTCGCCCGTCTCGATCATCTGCCGCTGCTGCACCACGTCCTGCAGGCCGTAGGCCAGCCAGGCCTCGGAGGGCAGGCCGTCGCGGCCGGCGCGGCCGGTCTCCTGGTAGTAGCCCTCGACCGACTTGGGCAGGTCGATGTGGGCGACGAAGCGCACGTCGGGCTTGTCGATCCCCATGCCGAACGCGATCGTGGCGACCACCACCACGCCGTCCTCGCTCAGGAATCGGGTCTGCGCCTCGAGCCGCTCCGAGGCGGGCATCCCGGCGTGGTAGGCGACCGCGTCGATCCCGGCCTCGCGCAGTGCGGCCGCGGTCTGCTCCACGCGCTTGCGGCTCAGCGCGTAGACGATGCCCGCCTCGCCCGCGTGCTCCCCGCGGATGAAGGAGACGAGCTGCGAGCGCACGTTCTGCTTCGAGACGATGCGGTAGCGGATGTTCGGCCGGTCGAAGCTCGACACGAAGTGCCGGGCGCCGTCCAGGTGCAGCCGCTCGGTGATCTCGCGGTGCGTCTCGGGGGTCGCCGTGGCGGTGAGCGCGACGCGGGGCACGTCGGGCCACCGCTCGGCCAGGGCGCCCAGGCGCAGGTAGTCGGGGCGGAAGTCGTGCCCCCACTGCGACACGCAGTGCGCCTCGTCGATCGCGAAGAGCGCGATGCGGCCCCGGCTCAGCAGCTCGACGGTGCCGGGAGCCGCGAGCCGCTCGGGCGCGAGGTACAGCACGTCGAGCAGGCCGTCGCGGTACGCCTGCTCGATCGCGCGCCGATCCTCCACCGGCATCGCGGAGTTGAGCGCCGCGGCCCGCACCCCCGCCAGCCGCAGCGCCGCGACCTGGTCGTGCATGAGCGCGACGAGGGGCGACAGCACCACCCCCGTGCCCTCGCGAACGAGCGACGGGATCTGGTAGCAGATCGACTTGCCGCCGCCCGTCGGCATGAGCACGACCGCGTCGCCGCCGTCGATCACCCGGCGGACGATAGCCTCCTGCTCGCCGCGGAAGGAGTCGTAGCCGAAGACCTCCGAGAGCACCGCGAGCGGCTCCTCGCCCGCGTGGGAGCGGGCGGCCGGCGGCGCAGGCGCGGGATCCGCGGATCCGCCGCTCCCGGCCCCCGGGCCGGCGCCCGGGCGCACGATCCCCGCCCCGAAGGCACCGCGATCCCCCCAGCCCTCGGGCGCGGGAGCGCCCCACGCCTCGCCCGGCCACCGCTCATCGCCGTAGGCCCCGTCGAGGTCGGGCCCGCCGGGGCCTGGGTCGTCGCCCCGGTCGCGGCCGCTCAAGGGCTCAGTCCCGCGCGTCGGGGCGGGCGGGCGAATCGGGGCTGGGCGAGGAATCGGGCTCCTCGCCCGGCTCGTCCGTCGCGCTTCGCCCGCCCGCGAGCTCGTCCGCGATCCGCGCGCGCGCCTCGGCGCGGTAGGCGCTGCGGCGCAGGCGGCGCACCAGCAGGAAGCCGAGCACGATGATGCCCGCCGCGAGGATCGCCGTGAAGACAAATCCCGCGACCCCCGGCGTCACGGTGTTGGGGTCGAACTTCGTCTTCTCCGCGACTCGCACCGCGATGTTCAGCACGTTCACGCGCGCTCCTCCTCGATTCCCTGAAACAGATCGGCCTCGAACTCGCTCGTCGCCACCCGCGACGCCGCGAGCCGGTAGTCCTCGAACGGCCACGCCTCGCGCTGCAGCTCGTTCGGCCAGAAGAAGAACGGGCTGTCGGGCGGCACCTGGCTCGCGTGCGCGCGCAGCGCCTCGTCGCGGCGCTCGAAGAAGCGGCCGACCTCGATCTTCGCGGTGCCCCGGTACTCACGACGGCTCATCCACTCGCGCAGCTCGGCGAGCTGGCCGACGAGGGGCGAATCCGGCTCGTGGTCGAGCAGCCACTGGTAGACGGTGGTGAGCCGCTCCGCGTTGAAGATCTCCTCGTAGTAGAGCTTCTTGACGGACCAGGGCTCCCCCGCATCGGGGTAGGCCCCGGGATCGCCCGAGCGCTCCCAGGCAACGCGGCTGACCTCGTGGCAGCGGATGTGGTCGGGGTGCGGGTAGCCGCCCTGTTCGTTGTAAGTGACCATGACGTGGGGGCGGAACTCGCGCACCACGCGCACGAGCGCTTCGGCGGCGACCTCGACGGGGATATCGGCGAAGGATCCCCGGGGCACCGGGTCGCCCTCGTCGGGCAGGCCCGAGTCCTGGTAGCCGAGCCAGCGGTGCTCGAAGCCGATGACGTCGCGCGCCCGGGTCATCTCCTCGCGGCGCAGACCGGCGAGATCCCGGCGACTCTTCGGATCGCGCGCCACGAGCTCGTTGAGCACGTCGCCCCGCTCGCCGCCCGTGCAGCTCACGATCAGCACCTCGACGCCCTGGTCGAGATAGTGCGCGTAGGTCGCGGCGCCCTTGCTGGACTCATCGTCGGGGTGCGCGTGCACCGCGATCAACCTGAGCGTCATGCGCGTCCTCTCACGTACCTCTCGGGAGCCTCCCGGTACTCTGGCAACAGTCATCCAGTTTACCCAGCGCGGATCGGAGGTTCCCGTGTCCCAGACGGCCGCGGTCGATTCCGGACCCGGATCGGCGCCCGCGCCCGGTCAGTCGCTCGAGGAGCGCTACGGTGCGGGCCGCAGGCGGCGCCTCGATCGGCGCTTCGCCTGGGCGGTCGCGGCGCTGCTGGTGGCGGCCGGCGTGTGCTTCCTGCTGTTCAGCGGCTGGCAGACGGCGAACCGCGTCTCCTGGCAGGACATCGGCTTCACCAAGCAGAGCGACCTGACGCTCGACGTGAAATTCGAGGTGAGCGCTCCGGCGAGCACCCCCGTCGCCTGCGCCGTCGAGGCGCTCAACAGCGTGAAGTCCACGGTCGGCTGGAAGGTCGTGGAACTGCCCGTGAGCGAGAAGCGCTCCTACACCATCACCACGGGTCTCGTCACGACGAACCCCGCCACCGCGGCGTCGGTTCGGGAGTGCTGGGTGCTGGAGTAGGCTCGGATCCCCGTCGCCGGCGGACGCGGCGCAGCGCCGCCCGACAGGCCGAACTCCAGTGGTATCCTGGAAGCCGCGCCCTGATTCGATCGGGGCGCTGTGTTTATCCCGCGCCGCGATGCAGACACGCGATCCCGCCCACGTCGAGCACCGCGCACACGAAGTCACTCCGCGCACACGAAACGAGGATCGATCATGGCCGAGCCCACGCAGACCTGGTTGACGCAGGAAGCCCACGACCGTCTCAAGGCCGAACTGGACCATCTCACGGGCGCGGGCCGCAAGGAGATCGCGGCACGCATCGAGGCGGCCCGCGAGGAGGGCGACCTCAAGGAGAACGGCGGCTATCACGCGGCGAAGGACGAGCAGGGCAAGATGGAGGCGCGCATTCGCGACCTCGACGAGCTGCTGAAGCACGCTTTCGTGGGCGACGCCCCGCAAGCCAGCGGCATCGTCGAGATCGGCACCGTCGTCACCGCCGAGATCTTCGGCGATGAGGAGCGCTTCCTGCTGGGCAATCGGGAACTCGCCGACGGCAGCGATCTCGACGTCTACAGCGCCGAAAGCCCGCTGGGCGTGGCGATTCTGGGCTTGGGCGTGGGCGACGAGACGAACTACGCGGCGCCCAACGGCAACCGGATCTCGGTGAAGATCCTCGCGGTCGACACCTACGCCGGCTGACCGGGCGGTCCCGTACGCCGCTCGTGCGTTCCCGGGATTCCTCGACGGACGGAGCCCCGAAAACGCGCGAACGCTCGACGGCTACTCGTACATGCCGATGTTGATGGGACCCGTGAGGTCGGGCGCGGGCGCGCGCAAGCCGCGGGTCTTCACGATCAGGAACACGAGGCCGGCCGCGAGCCAGACGCCGCCGATGACCTTGGAGAGACCGTCGAGGTTGAGCCACAGCCACGCGTTGATGGACACGCCCACGGCCGGGACGAGCACGAACGAGAGCCACGCCCCGGCCGTGCGCCGCTTCAGGAAGCGGAAGAACATGAAGATCACCGACAGGTTCACGAAGGTGAATGCGAGGAACGCGCCGAAGTTCGCCATCGCCGTCGCCTGGTCGATGTCGACGAAGGTCGCGGTGAGCGCGACCAGGGCCACCAGCAGCACGTTGGCCACGGGCACGCCCGTGCGCGGGTTCACCCGACCGAACAGCCTTCGGGGCAGCGCGCCGTCGCGCCCCATCGCGTAGAGCAGCCGGGCGGCGCTCATCTGCTGCGTGATGCCGCAGGCGAGCACGGCCATCATGTAACCGCCCACGAACACGGCCTGGAACGCGGCGCCGCCGATGTACTTCGCGATCTCGGGCGACGCCCCCACGACGTCCTCGAGCAGCGACACGTCGGGGAAGAGCGACTGCATCACGTACGAGACCGTGAGGAAGAACGCACCGGCCACGAGCACGATGATGAAGATGGCGCGCGGAATGTCCCGGGTGGGCCGTTCGGCCTCCTCGGCGAGCGTCGAAACCGCGTCGAAGCCGAGGAAGGAGAGCGCGAGCAGCGCCGCCCCGGCGGTGATGGAGACCATCTGGATGTCGCCCGAGTAGAACGGCCGGAAGCCGAACTCGGCCCCGTTCGCGCCGTTCGCGATGTTCGCGATCGTGAGCACCACGAAGACGACGGCCACGATCAGCTGGATCACGACGAACGCCATGTTCAGGTTCGCGGAGAGCTTCACGCCCACGAGGTTGAGACCGGTGCAGATGATCACGGTCAGCGCGACCCACACCCAGAACGGCACGCCGGGGAAGATCGCCCCCATGTAGATGCCCGAGAGGATCGCGTTGACCATCGGCAGCAGGATGTAGTCGAGCGCCGTGGCCCAGCCCACGAGGAAGCCGAGGTGCGCGTTGATCGCCTCCTTGGCGTAGGTGTAGGCGGATCCCGCGATCGGGAAGAACCGCACCATGCGCGAGTAGCTGAACGCCGTGAACAGCACCGCGATCATCACCACGAGGTAGGCGAGCGGCACGTGCCCGTCGGTCTCCTCGGAGACGATGCCGAAGAGGTCGAACACGGCCACGGGCGCCATGTAGGCGAGGCCGATGAAGACCAGGTGGCGCAGCTTCAGCGTTGGCTTGAGCCCGCCGGCCTCGCCGGTGACGAGGTGCGCGATCTGGTCGTCGCCCGCGGCGACTCCGGTGTGGGACGGCAACGTTGACATCTGGGAGGATCCTTACTCTGCGTGGGCGTGGCTGTGGCGGCCGGGATCGGGATCGCCGCAGCTCTGGCCCGTGCCGGCCGGATCCTGCGCGTTCGCGGCCGCGGGTGATCCGCCCATCTCGCCGCGGACGTCGTGGATCGCGCGGCCCCCGACCACGGTCAGATCGGCGCGCTGCTCGAGGATCTCGGCGGGCTCCATGCCGTAGAGATCGCCCGACCAGACCACGAGATCGGCGAGGTAGCCCTCCTTGAGCATGCCGAGCGCGTTCTCCCGGTGGAACGCCTCCGCCCCGCCCCTGGTGTACGCCTCGAGCGCGGCATCGAGGCCGACGCGCTCGTCCCGGGTCCAGGCCTGCGAGCCGTCGAGGCCCGCGCGGGTCATGGCGCTGTAGACGCCGACGAGCGGGTCCATCTCGCCGACCTGCCAGTCGCTCGAGAAGGTGACGCGCGCGCCCGAGTCGATCATGGAGCGGAAGCGCCAGGCGCGGTCCCAGCGGGCCTCGCCCACGTTCTCCATCCAGGTGCCGGCGACGAGGTCGGGCGAGGCGTGGCGCGGCTGCATGGCGGCGACGACGCCGAGCTCGCGGAAGCGGGGCAGATCCTCGGGGGCGAGGCACTCGACGTGCACGATGCCGTGGCGGGTGTCGGCGCGGCCGTTCGCGCGCTGCGCGGCCTCGATCGCGTCGAGCGTGAGGCGGATCCCCCAGTCTCCCGTCGCGTGCGTGTGCACCTGGTAGCCGAGACGGTCGAGCTCGGCGAAGAGCTTCGTGAACTCGGTGGGCTCGAGGCTCGTGTGGCCTCGGTGCCCGGGCCGGTTGGCGTAGTCCTCGAGCATCGCAGCGGTGTGCGGCTCGATGACGTCGTCGGCGTAGAGCTTGACCGGGCCGAGCCTGAAGCGCTCGTGCTGCGGGGTCTCGCGGATCGCCTCGGTGATGCGGGCGCGGAAGTCGCCGTCGGCGCCGACCGGGTGGTAGATCGCGGCGATGGTGCGGCTCGTCAGGCGGCCCTCGCGCTCGGCGCGGGCGAAGAGGTCGAGTTCGGCGAGCGGCACCTGCGGCTCGACCACCGTCGTGATGCCGAAGCGGGCCGCCATGTCGAGGCTGTTCACGATCTTGCCGTATCGGCGGTCGGGCGAGTACATGGGAATGTCGCGCTGCAGCTCGGCGAGGCCGTCGATGGTCATGGCGCTCGTGTAGAAGTCGGTGATCCAGCCGGTGGGCTCGCCGGTGGTCGCGTCGATCTCGGGGTTGCCCCAGGCGATGTCGCCGCCGTTCAGAATGCCGAGCTTGGCGAGCGCCGGCCGGTTGAGCCACACGGAGTGCTGATCGTAGGTGGTGATGAAGACCGGCTTGTCGGTGACGCCCACGAGGTCGTCGGCGTTGGGCCGCCTGCCCTCGACCACGGAGTAGAGCGCGTTCTCGGCGCAGATCCACTCGAGCCCGGGGTGGGTCTCGGCGAACTCGGCGATGCGGGATCGCACGATGTCGAGGCTGGTCACCTGGTCGAGGCTCACGGCGAGGTCGTCGAAGCCGAGCAGCAGGTGGTTGTGCGTGTCGGCGACGCCGGGCGTGACGAGGCGGCCCTCGAGCTGCACGGTGCTTCGGGCCGCGGGCGCGTCTGCGGCGCTGCCCACGTAGCCGATGCGGCCGTCCGTGACGCCGACAGCCTCCGCCCAGGGCTGCTCGGGATCGAAGGTGCGGATCCTTCCGCCGGTGAAGAGGGTGTCGACGGCCATGTCCGCTCCGGTTTCTCCGCGCGGTCGGTCGCGCGGGCAAGTTCTTTTACTCTAGAGTAAATTAATTTACTTCAATGTCAAGAAACTTTTCCCGGCCCTCCTGCCCTCGGTTCCCCTCCTGCTCCCGCCCTCCCTCCTTCCCCTCCTGCTCCCGCCCCCCCTCTCCCTCCTTCCCCTCCCGCTCCCCCTCTCCCTCCCGCCGGGACGCCATGATTCTCCCGAGACGCCATGCTATTCACGTAATTTTCGTGGCGCCTCGGGAGAATCGTGGCGTCCCGAGCGCGCTCGGCCCCGACAGGGCGCCGCGCAACCGCCGAAGCCCCCTCCGGCCCTTCGCTCACAACCCGCACTCACTCACCACCTATCCACAGATCCACCGCGCACGCCGCGCACCGCACCCGGGATCCCGCAGACTCGAGCCATGGACATCCCCGAGCGCATCCGATGCGTCGCCGACGCTCTGCTCAGCGTGGCGGATCTGCGAGGACACGGCGCCACTTCCCGCGAGCTCGAGGGACGGCTGCGCGCAGGATCCCTGCTGCGCGTGGCGCACGGGTGGTTCGTGGAGCGCGAGACCTGGAACACGTGGTTCCCGGAGGGCCGTCACCTCGCGAAGGTGATGGCCGCGCACCGAAATGCGATCGAGCCGCCGCTGTTCTCGCACCACTCGGCCGCGGTGCTGCACGGCCTGCCCCTGTGGGGCCTGCGCGACGAACCGGTGCACACCGTCTCGACGACGAGCACCACCCGCAGCGGCCTCGTGGCTCGCCACAGGCTCACTGTTCCCACCGCCGATACCGGGCACATCGTAGGGATTCACTGCACCAGCGCCGAGCGCACCATCGCCGATCTGTCACGCATCGCAACCGAGGAGATGACTCTGGGATGCGCGGATGCCGCTCTGCGCCTCCGCGCCCGACGGGAGCGCGACGTCGACGCTGGGCTGTGGCGCGATTGGCGGGAGGAGATGCGCGAGCGGGCGAGGGCATCCGCCGGCGCACGGGGCATCCGCTTGCTCCGCAGGGTCGTCGAGTTCGCCGACCCTCGTGCGGACTCGACGCTCGAAAGCGTCAGCCGGTTGCACTTCCACCGTCTGCACATACCCGTCGATCTGCAGGTATCCGTCCCCGCGCCGAACGGCGGTTTCTACTACGCGGATTTCAAGCTGCTGGGGCTCGGGATCCTCGGCGAGGCCGACGGGGACGCGAAGTACTCCGACCCGAAGATGCTCGGGGGTATGACGCCCGCGGAGAGGGTCCTCAGGGAGAAGCGTCGCGACAACTGGATCTCGGGCACCACCGGCGATCGCATGATCCACTGGGGATCGCGCGATGCGGGCACCCTTGAGCACTTCGCCAGGATGCTGCGATCGTTCAAGGTGCCGATCCCGCTCCGGGACGGCCGATAGCGGCGGCGTTCGGCATCCCGAGCGGGGCTCAGCCCCGGCCTCCGTCTCACCTCCGCGCTCGTCTGCCCTTCCGCTCCTCCGTTCATCTGCCCCGTTGCCTCAGCCGTCGCCCCCGCTTCCTGCTGTCGCCGAGAGGCCATAGTTTTCCCGAGACCCCACGAGAATCGCGTGAATATCGTGGGGTCTCGGGAAAACTATGCTGTCTCGGCGGGGAGGGGCGGGGGCGACGGCTGAGGCGGCGGGGCAGGCGACGAGGCAGGACGGGCAGAGGCGACAGGACACGACGGTGACAGGACACGAGCGGCAGAACGGGCCTGTCATACTGGCATACTGGCAGGCATGGCACGACCGAGCACGCAGAAGCGGCGCCGCATGGAGGTCATCGAGGCCGCACTCGAGGCCGCGGCCGAGCACGGACTGCGCAACCTCTCGCTCACCGACGTCGCGAACCAGGCGGGGGTGACGCGCGGGGCCCTGCTGTACTACTACGAGGACCTCGAGGCGATCCTCGTCGAGGCCCACGCCGCGGGCATGCGGCGCGTCGGCGAGGATCGCGCAGCGCTCGTGGCGCAGCGGCGAGGCGCGCCGGCGAAGCTCGCCACCGCCATCGAGGCGGGCCTGCCCGACGGCCCGGACGACGCGCTCATGCGGCTGCTCTACGAGTTCGACGTGCTCGCGGGCAAATCGCCGCTGCACGACGAGCTGGTGCAGCGGCTCTACCGCGAGCAGCTCGACCTCTACCGCGGCATCCTCGAGGAGGGCGCGGCCGCCGGCGAGTTCGCACTCACCGGGCCGCTCGAGGACACCGCCATGAACTTCGTCGCCCTCGAGGACGCCTACGGGCTCCACATCGTGGCGGGCGGCAGCATCACGGTCGCCGATGCGCAGCGCGCGATCCGCCTGTTCGCGGCGCAAGCGGGGTGCCCGCTCGGCTGAACGGCGCCTCCAGCCCGGAGCCCGGCGCTCAGTACCGCTCGCCGACCCTCACGGTGTACCCGGCGTCGCGCAGCGCCTGGGCGACCGTGTCGCCGTGCTCGTGGCCGCGCGTCTCGATGTGCAGTTCGAGTTCGACCTCGCTGATGGGCAGCTCGGTCGCGTGCCGGGTGTGGATCACCTCGACCACATTCGCGTTCTGCGCCGCGACGATCGATGCCGTGCGCACGAGCTGGCCCGGCATGTCGGGCAGCAGGATGCGCAGCTTGAGGTACCGGGCCGAGGCGGCGAGACCGTGCCCGATCACCCGCTGCAGCAGCAGCGGATCGATGTTGCCCCCGGAGAGGATCGTCGCCGTGACCCCGCTGACGTGCGCCTTGCCCGCGAGGATCGCCGCCACGCCGGCGGCGCCCGCCGGTTCGACGACCAGTTTGGCTCGCTCGAGCAGCATGACGATGGCGCGCGCGATGTCGTCGTCGCTCACGGTGACCACCTCATCGACGTACTCGCGCACCATCTCGAAGTTCAGGTCGCCCGGCCGCGCCACGGCGATGCCGTCGGCGATCGTGGGACGGGTCTCGGTGGTCACCGGCCTCCCCGCCTTGAGCGAGGGCCTGAACGGCGCCGCGTTCTCCGACTGCACGCCGACGATGCGCAACGGCCGCCCGTCGCGCGCTGCCCGCTGCTTCGCCGCGGCCGCCACGCCGGAGATCAGCCCGCCTCCGCCGACGGGCACGATGATGGTCTCGATCTCGGGGGCCGCCTCGAGCATCTCGAGCGCGACGGTCCCCTGGCCCTCGATCACGGCCGCATCGTCGAAGGGCGGCACGAACAGCGCCCCCGTCTCGCCCACGAATCGCTGAGCCGCCCGGTTCGTCTCGTCGAACGTGGCCCCCTCGAGCACGACCTCGGCCCCGTAGCCGCGGGTCGCCTGCAGCTTGGGCAGGGCCACGCCGAGCGGCATGAAGATGGTCGCCTTGATCCCGAGCTCTCGCGCCGCGAACGCCACGCCCTGCGCGTGGTTTCCGGCCGACGCCGCCACGACGCCCCGAGCGCGCTCATCGTCCGACAGCTGCGAGAGCCGGTTGTAGGCTCCGCGCAGCTTGTAGGCCCCTGTGCGCTGCAGATTCTCGCACTTCAGGTAGACCTTGGGCACTCCGAGGATCTCGGCGAGATACCGCGAAGACTCCAGCGGCGTACGCTGAGTCACCCGGTGCACCACCTTGAGCGCGCGCTCGAAATCCTCCAGCTCGAGAGCCGGTTGAGCCTGGGTCATGACTGTCCTTCCTTGCGCCGCAGTCGCGCGAGCGCGCGGACCCGGTGCCGGGCCCTCCGGTGAATCTTGTCGCGCCGGTGATACTCGGCGACGGGGTCCGATCCGGGAACCCATTCCCTGCTCACCAGCGTGTTGACGATGGAGTTGGCCGATGCCGCGATGGGCACCGCGAACAGTGCACCGGGAACACCCGCGAGGAGCGCGCCCGTCGACACGGCGAGCACCACGCCCAGCGGGTGCACTTTGACGGCACTGCCCATGACCAACGGCTGCAGCACGTGGCCCTCGATCTGGTTGACGAGGATCACCACGCCCAGCATGATGAGCGCGTTCACGGGCCCGTTGTAGACGAGCGCGATGAAGGCGGCGAGGACGCCGGTGGTGATGGCGCCGAGGAACGGTATGAAGGATCCCAGGAACACGAGGATCGCGATCGGGATCGCGAGCGGCACTCCGAGCAGAGCCGCGCCGGCGCCGATGCCGACGGCGTCCACGAACGCGACGAAGATCTGCACCCGAACGTACTGGCCGACGGAGACCCAGCCCGCCCGGCCGGCCGCGTCGACGGCGGCGTGCGCTTTGGCAGGCAGAAAGCCGATCACCCAGAACCAGATGCGCTTGCCGTCGATGAGCATGAAGATGAGCGAGAACATCGTGAGCAGCGCGCCCGTGACGAGCTGACCCGCGGTGGTCGCGACGCCGAGCGCACCGCTCCAGATCTCGGACTGGTTCTCCTCGACGGTCCTCCAGAGCTGATCGGTGAACGTCTTGATCTCACCGGCCGAGACGCCGAAGGTCGCCTCCACCCAGCGCAGCGCCTGCCACCAGACCTCCTCCGAACGCCTGGCGACGTCGTCGAAGCCCTCGCGCAGCTGCGTCGTGATGAGCGTGACGAGGATCCACACCGCCGCGACGAAGACGGCGATCGCCGTTATCACGCCCATCCACCGGGGAGCGCCCTGGCGCGCGAACCACTGCACCACCGGCGCGAGCAGCGCGGTGAGCAGGATCGCGATGAGCACCGGGATCACGATGATGCGCACCTGCACCACGAGCCACAGGAACCCGGCGAGGGCGAGCCCAATGATGATCAGGCGCCACGACCACGCCGCGGCGACCCTGATTCCGAGCGGGAGTTCCTGCGCGGCGTCGCCCGCCTCCCGGGGCGCGCCGCCGCCTGCCTCGCTTCTGCGCTCTTCCACGGCACAATCCTACTCACGCGCGCATGTAGGTTCCGTGATGCGGGAAGCGGCCGGGCGCTCGTCCCCTCGCACCCCCGCCCCTCAGGCCCCAGACCTCATCGAGGTGCGCCTTTTGGGGGCTGCGGTTCGGCGGGAACCACAAGAAGGCGCACCTCGATTCGAACGGGGCGATCGGCCGCCCTCGCGTCACCAGAAGCGGAGGGTCGGGATGATGAGGACGATCCCCACCAGCACGACCAGCGCCGACAGACCGAAGCAGGCGTTGGCGGCGACGGTCGCCCAGCGGGGCCGGCCGGCGTCGTCGACGTCGTCGTCCTCGTCGTCGCGCGAGGGTCCGTCGGGTTCGAAGGTGCCGTCTGCTCGGCGAACCCGCGGGGCGGGCGTCGCGAGGAAGCGGATCCCGAGCGAGTAGAGCATCACCACGAACACGGCGGAGCAGAGAGCGGCGACGAAGACGATGAGAAACGCCACCCAATCGATGTTCATCGCCCCTCCCCCTTCCCGGTCTCGGTCGTCTCACCGGCAGCCGCCGCGCGGGCGGCCCGCTCGACCTCGCGCGCGGCGAGGTCGTCGCGCACGGCCGACTGCGCCACCGGGGTGAGGCGCGGAACGGTGCCGGTCTTGGTCTTGACGGGCTTCACCTTGCCCTTGCGGATGCGCACGGCGTAGCCGGACTCCGCCACGTCGGGCACGGGGATCGCGTTGGAGTGATCGACCCGGTTGTGCCGGGAGCGCCAGAAGATGAAGAGGATGAACCCGAAGCCGAGCACCGTATCGATGGCGATGCCGACGGGCCCGAGCTGCGCGATGAGCGCGGCCAGCGCACCCACGACGCCCGAGGCGGGCAGCGTGAAGAGCCAGCCGAGGCCGATGCGCCCGACGGTGCGCCAGCGCACGCTCGAGCCGCGGCGCCCGAGACCCGAGCCGATCACGGAGCCGGAGGCCACCTGCGTCGTGGAGAGCGCGAAGCCGAGGTTGCTGGAGGCGAGGATCGTGGCCGCCGTGCTGGTCTCGGCGGCGAAGCCCTGAGCTGGCTTGACCTGGGTGAGACCCGCGCCGAGCGTGCGGATGATGCGCCAGCCGCCCGAGTAGGTGCCGAGCGCGATGGCGAAGGCGCACGTGGCGATCACCCAGAAACGCGGCCCGGTTCCCGGTTCCTGCAGGTTCGCGGCGACGAGGGCGAGCGTGATCACTCCCATCGTCTTCTGCGCGTCGTTGGTGCCGTGGGCCAGTGCGATCAGCGAGGAGGAGGCGATCTGGGCGTGGCGGAAGCGCCCGCGGCCGTCCTTCCTGCCGTCGTGACGGCGCGTGATCGCATAGGCGACGCGCGTGGCGGTGAAAGCGACGATGCCCGCGGTCAGCGGAGCGGCGAGCATCGGGATGAGGATCTTGGAGAGGAGCACGCCCCCGTTGATCGCGGCGAAGCCGGCGCCGACGGTGGCCGCGCCGATGAGGCCCCCGAAGAGCGCGTGCGACGAGCTGGAGGGCAGGCCGTAGAGCCAGGTCAGCAGGTTCCAGACGATGGCACCGATGAGCCCCGCGAAGATCATCTCCGGGGTGATGAGCACCCCGCCGTCGCCCTCGTTGATGAGCCCGCCCGAGATCGTCTTGGCCACCTCGGTCGAGAGGAACGCGCCGACGAGGTTGAGGATCGCGGCGAGCAGCACCGCGATCCTCGGCTTCATGGCACCGGTGGCGATGGGGGTGGCCATCGCGTTGGCGGTGTCGTGGAAGCCGTTGGTGAAGTCGAAGAACAGTGCCAGTGCGATGACCAGCAGCACGATGAGAGTGAGTTCCACCGGCGTCTTTCGTTCGGGATCGGGGGTGCTGGGAACACCCGCGAAGTCACTTCCCGTTCACCGAGTACCGGCGGCCTGGAACGGCCTCGCGCGCGCCGTACATCATGGTTTCACCTCGATTACGGCAGGTCAAGCCGGATGCCGGTTCACCGTTCGTTCACTCATCGTTCGAAATTACCGCCAGTTCATCATGAATCGCGTCGCGTCACCCGCTCAGGTTGCGAAGGAAACTCCTCCCAGGGAGCGGGTTGAATGCGGGATCGTACCTAGCGGATCGTTACACCGTTCGAGGACCGGCCATGCCAGCCGATTCCAGCAGCTGCCAGGTGTAAGGGTCTTGAGGGCGCTGGAAGATGGCGGGCGTATCGGCCCACTCGACGATCCTTCCCCCGCGCATCACATAGACGATGTCGGCGAACTCTCGCACCACTGCGAGGTCGTGCGTGATGAAGAGGTAGCTCAAACCTTTCTGCTGCTGAAGCTCGCGCAGCAGATCGAGCACCTGTCTTTGGACGACCACGTCGAGCGCCGATACAGGTTCATCGCACACCAGCAGTTCAGGCTCCATTGACATCGCTCTGGCGATGGCGACCCGCTGCCGCTGACCGCCGGAGAGCTCGGACGGGTGCCGCGATGCCAGCTCGGGTTTCAGCCCGACCTGTTCGAGCAGCCGGTCGACTCGGCCGTCACGTTCCGTGCGGGTCCCGATCCGGTGATGATCCAGCCCTTCTCGCACGATGGAGCGCACGGTCATCATCGGATTGAGAGACGCATACGGATCCTGGAACACAGGCTGCACGCGCTTGCGGAAGTCGGCGATCTGCGTCCGGTCCATCTCCATGATGTCGACGCCGTCGAAGTGCAGGCTGCCGCTGCTCGGCTCCTCAAGCTTCAACATGAGTCGTGAGACGGTCGTCTTGCCCGAGCCGGACTCACCGACGAGAGCGACGGTGCTCCCCCTCGGCACGCTGAGGCTGACGTCCGTGTTGGCGAGCACGGGCTCGTCGCGCCGCCGCCGCCGGTAAATCTTGCTCACCGCGTCGATCTCGACGATGCGATCTTCGGGATCGAACCGAGGGGCTTTGAACGTCGAGCTGCCGATCCGCGCCCGCACGCCCGGGTCGGCGGCCACGAGTTGCCGTGAATAGGGGTGCTCGGGCGACGAGAGGATCCGGGCCGCCTCACCGGTCTCAACGACTCGTCCATGCTGCATGACGATGACACGGTCAGCTCGCTCGGCGGCAAGGCCCAGGTCGTGGGTGATGAGCAGCACAGCCATGCCCGCGGCGCGCGAGATCTCGGCGATCTGGTCGAGGATCCGGGCTGAGACGGTCACGTCGAGCGCGCTCGTCGGCTCGTCGGCGATGAGCAGCTGCGGATCGCACGCGGTGCCAATCGCGATGAGCACCCGCTGGCGGAGACCGCCCGAGAGCTGGTGCGGGTACTGGTACAACCGCGTGCGGGGGTCTGAGACGCCCGCACGCTCGAGCAGCCGACAGCACTCTTTCTCGAGGTTCCGCCTGGTCGCTCTGCGGTGGCGCAGCAGCACCTCTCCGACTTGATCTCCGATCCGCCTCATCGGGTTGAGATTGGACATCGGATCCTGGGGTACGAGCCCGATACGGCTGCCCCGCACCTCGGTCCAGCGCTTGGCGCTTGCCCCGAGCATCTCCTCGCCGTCGAACTCTATCGACCCGCTCGTGACCGTGCCGTTCCCCGCCAGCAGCCCGAGCACGGTCATGGCGAGGGTCGTCTTCCCCGAGCCGGACTCCCCGACAATCGCGACGACCTCTCCCCTGCGCACCTCGAAGGCGGCATCCAGCACGGCCGGAGCCGACCGGCCCTTGCGGGAGAAGCTGACGCCGAGGTTCCGCACGCTGAGCAGCGGAGCGGATGGGGCGTTGGAGATCATGCGTCCACCTTGACTTTCGGATTGAGCACCGCGTACAGCACATCGACGAAGAAGTTGATGAACACGAAGATGACAGCGATGAAGAGGATCCCGCCTTGCAGCAGAGCCATGTCGCGGTTCGTTATCGCCGAGGCCATCGCGAACCCGATACCCGGCCAGGAGAACACGGTCTCTGTGAGCACTGCGCCGCTGAGCTGGAATCCCGCTTGCAGGCCGATGACCGTGATAACGGCGGGTAGCGCGTTCGGCAGCGCGTGCCCGTACACGACCTGCCGCGGTGCGAGTCCGCGGGCCACCGCCGAGCGCACGTAGTCGCTGGACATCACTCCGAGCATCGAAGTGCGGGTCATGCGAGTGATCACGGCGAGCGACCACGCGGCGAGCGTGAGGATCGGCAGGATCGCGTGCTGCAGCACGTCCGCAAATCCGCCCCCGCCGATGAGGGACTGCATGCCGCTAACAGGAAACCAGCCAAGAGTGAGGCTGAAGAGCATGATGAGCAGCATGCCCAGCCAGAACGACGGCATACTCGTCAGCAAGAGCACGCTCACCGTGACCGAGCGATCGCGGAAGCTGTTGGGCTTTCGCGAGGCCCAGACGCCCGCGACGACACCGACGACCGAGGCGAGAACAACCGCCGGCACCGCGATGATAGCCGTGTTCCCGAGTCGCTCGACGAGCACTCCTAGCACGGGGGCGTTGTAGGTCGACGAGCGACCGAGATCGCCCCGCAGCAAACCCCAGAGATAGGTGAGATATTGCACGAAGATGTTCTGGTTCAGCCCGAGTTCGTCACGCAGGGCCGCACGATCATCCTCACTCGCCATGCCGCCGAGCAGCACGTCCACCGCGTCTCCCGGGATGATCTGCCGGAGCAGGAAGACCGCGAGCGTGACACCGAGCAACACCGGGACCAGCTGTGCCAGCCGTTTGAGAATGAAGCGTGTCATTTGAGACCTCCGAGCGTGCGCACCGCGCTGATGCGGGTTCGAGGATCGAACTTGTCTCGCAGGGCATCGCCCGCGAGATTGAAGCCTACTGCGAGGATCACTATGGCGATGCCCGACAGCGTTGCGACATGAGGCGAGGTCACCATAACGGCCTTTCCGCCGCTCAGCATTCCGCCCCAGTCGGCCGTGGGCGGTTTGGCTCCGAGTCCCAGGAAGCTGAGGCTCGCGGCGAGGATCACGTTGTTCCCCGTCTGGAGCGACGCCATGACGATCATGGGGTTCAGCACGTTCGGGGCGATATGACGCAGCACGATACTGCCTCGTCCGAGCCCAAGCGTGACGGCAGATTCGATATAGGGTTCCTCGCGCACGGCAAGCACCGCTCCCCGTACCACGCGACCGGTCTCCGGAATGGTGACGACCACCATAGCCACGATCATCGAGCCGGTTCCCGCGCCGAGAGCGGCACCGATGCCAAGAGCGAGGAGGATGCCGGGAAACGAGAACATGATGTCGAAGATGCGCATCACGAGCGCGTCGAGCCAGCCCCCGATGTAGCCGGACAGCAGACCAATGACACCGCCGATGACCGCCGAGAGCACCGTCGGCACCACCGCCACGAAAAGCGCGAATCGGCCTCCGTAGATGAGACGGCTCAGCATGTCGCGCCCGAGTTCATCGGTGCCGAGCAGGTGCCCCTCTGTCAACGGTGGCAGCAACTTCTGCAGCGGATCGGCCGCGGCTGGATCGTAAGGGGCGATCCACTGAGCCCCGACCGCAAGAAGGGAGACCGCGGCGAGGATGGCAAACCCGACCCAGTTGCCCCACCCCACTCCCCTGCCGCGCGGGCGGCCACCCCCGTCACGGCGTCGCGCCAACGCCCGGAAAGGCCCGGTCGGCGGCGCCGAGGTGCCTTGTGCGCTCATGACGCGTCTCCCTTCTCCGGCCGTATCGGCGGGCTCAGGCTGCTGACCAGAGGGCCCCGAGATCGGGGATCTGATCTGGAAGGCCGAGCGTACGGAACGCGTTCCAGAGCGTCGCCTGGTTGCTCGTGATCACCGGTGCTCCCGTATCCATCTCGAGATACCGGAGCATGCCGAATGTGCGGTATGTGCCGCAGGAAATCAAAGTCGCATCGGCACCCCCGGACTTACGATATGCGGCACGACCGAGACGGTACGCGCTGTCGATGTCATGCAGACTCGCCTGGTACGGATCGGTCATCTCAAGGCCCTCGATAGACGTCACCCGAATTCCGTGATATTCCAGGTTCTCGGCGAGCACCTGGTTCACATCCTCCGTGTAGATCGTTGCGAGGGCCACGGTCTTCGCGCCGACCACCTGCAGGCCCTTGACTGTCGAGGCGTGCATGGTGATCGCCGGGATCCCGACGGCTTCAAGGATCTGCCGGGTCACTCTGTCGTCGGCATCGGGACCCTCCAGGAAGGTCCCCGGTGCTCCGCATTGGACAATGAGATCGACTTTCGAGGTCTCGAGCTGGCGCGATGCCTCCAGCACCTGCGACATCATGACCTGCAGTCCGTCCTTGTCGACGCGAGGCACGATCGTGCGTGCGTCGGCGTACGCCACGCCGGGCACCTGTACCGAGCGCCACTCCTCCGCCCCCTCGATCGCGGTAGCGGGACGGATCTGGCCTATCTTGGCTCGCCATCCAAGCATCATTGTCATCTTCTCCTTTGAATCTTCGTTTTCACTCGCTATAAGCCGGTCAGCGCACCACTACTCGGACTTCTGCAATACCGAATAGTCGAAGTACACGCTTGGCGCTTCTACGGGCCCCAATACGTTGGCCGCGAATGCGCGCGGCAGGCGATCCTGGTAGAGGAACACCCAGGGGGCATCCTCATCGATGATCTCCGCCGCCTGGCGATAGATCGCGTTGCGCGCGTCGTCGTTGAGCTCCGCTCGACCTTGCGCAAACACGTTTCCGAGTTCGACATTCTGGTACCAGCCCCGGTTCGTACCGGTCGGCGGGATGAGATCGGGGCTGAACATGTTCTCAAGCCAGTACGCGAGCTCCGAACCCGTCGTCCACCCGTTGAACGAACCAGCGATATCGTCGGCGTATCCGGCGGATTCTTCCGCCACCATCGCGGTGAATTCCATGAACTGCACATCGAGCTCGACACCGACCTTTGCGAAATCCTCCTGCACCAGTGACATCACATCGCGCGCCTGAGAGAATCCGGGGCCTTCGCTTGGCGCCATGATGCTGATCTGAAGCGGCATGTCCACACCCGCTTGCCGTAGGAGCGTCTTCGCCCGTTCGGGGTCGTAGGTGTACGTGTCGTTCACCGTGGGATCCCAAGCACGATTACCCGCAGGTATCGCTCCCGGGAGCGGCGAGGCCTGTCCATTCATGACCGCGGCGATACCTTCACGGTCGACCGCATAGTTCAGCGCTTGACGCACAAGCTTATTGTCCGTCCCCGCGGCGCGGGTGTTGAGACGGATGAAGTAGGAGTTCGCCGGATCCGGATACTGGACGGTGACCGACTCGTCTCCCTTGAGCTGTGCGACCTGCGCCGATCCCGCGCTGAGAATGACATCGATCTGACGCGTCTGCAGCGCCGAGACCATGGTGTTCGCATCCGAGATCGAGGTGAAGAGGAGGCGCCGGGTCTTAGGCTCGCCTCGCCAGTAATCGGCGTTCCGTTCGAGCTGGATGTCTTCGCCCTGAACGATACCGTCGGTGGAATAGGGGCCCGTGCCGATCGGCGTCGCGGCGATCTGATCTTCATCTGCGGTCTGCAGCAGCTTGGGGCTGATGATGCCCATTCGGCGGTCGCTGAGCAAGCCCAGGAACTCGGGGAATGAGTTCGAGAGCGTGACAGTGAACTCACCGGTGCCCTTCACCGACGTGCTCGCGATCCACCTCGTGAGAAACTTCATGTTGGCCGCTGCCGTCTCCGAGTACACCGGCGAATCCGGGTCCAGAATGCGATCGAAGTTGAGCTTGACCGCCTCCGCCGTGAGCTCGGTTCCGTCGTGGAACGTCACGCCCCCGCGAATAGTGAAGTCATAGGTGAGCCCGTCCTCAGATACTTCCCAGCTCTCGGCGAGCGCGGGTGCGATCTTGGAGGCGCCCTTGGTAGCCTCGCTCAGATTCTCCCGCACCAGAGTGTCGTAGATGGCGTCGGAAACGCGCAGGCCGATAGTACCGGTGAGCCGTTGCGGGTCCAGGGGCGGCACCTCACCCTGTGCCGCCAGCACGATCGTCTCGGCTGCAGCGGCTCCGCTGCCGGCCGAGCCACCGCCGGCCGTGCATCCGCTCATCGCGAGTGGGACCGCGATCAGGCCTGCGAGCATCCATCTCGTCAGGCTTCTCCTCATAGTCATGTTCGCTCCTTTGCGTGTGGGTATGGAGTGGTGCGGGAAGATTCAGGGTGCCGGGTGGATTCGCGGTGCACGATCCTGCGCTCCAGCACCGTGAGCGGGTCGTAGGCCTCGCCGTCGAGCTGCGCCCAGAGCGCCTCGATAGCGACGCGGGCCGCGTCAGCCGCCGAGCCGTCGACCGAGGAGAGCGTCGGCGTCACATAGTCGAGGAACTCGGTGTTACCGAAGCCCATCACCGCGACGTCCTCCGGGATGCGGTAGCCTGCCGTGAGCAGCGCCCGGGAGGCGCCGAGGGCGAGCTCGTCGTTGATGGCGAAGATCGCCTCCGGCAGTTCGCCGGCCTCGATCCGAGCAAGCACCTCGACGAGACCGGTCTGATAGCCCCGGTCGCCGATGCGCCAGACGAGTCCCTCGTCGGAGACGCCCACCTCTTGCATCGCGCGGCGGTAGCCGGCCAGGCGCTCCGAGGCGAGGTATGAGCCGCCGAGCCTGCCGAGGAACGCCACCGTTTCCGATGACTCGAGCATCTCCTTCGTAGCCCGGTACGCCCATTCCTCGTCGGTGAACCGCACTGTCGGCCAGGTGGCGTCCTCGATGTGCTGGCCGATCACGACCAGCGGGTGGGTCTCGTGCACGGAGCGGATCGCGTCGAACGTGGCCCGGTCCGTGAGCAGGTCGCCGGTCGCGAGCACGAGGCCCGTGGAAAGCTGGCGGCCATTCGTCTGCAGCATGCGCTGCAGCACGGCCGGGTCGTGCTGCAGATCCACCTGCATCATCGTGAAACCCCTTGCATCGATCTCAAGCTCCAGAGCTCGCATGAGCTTCGTGTACCAGGGCTGGCTGAGGCTCGCGGCGAGCACCGTGATCATGTTGCCGTGGCCGCGGCGCAACGCCGAGGCTGCCGGGTTCACGCTGAACTGCAGATGTTCCATCGCCGCGAGCACTCGCTCCCGGGTCGCCGCGCTCACGACCTCCGGCCGGTTGATCACCCGCGACACCGTTGCGATCGACACCCCGGCGGCCTTGGCGACCTCGGTCACACTGGATTCGTGCCCTCGACGCGCCCTCGGATTCAACGGAATTGCACCCTGCGACATGATCATTTCCTCTCAGGAATTTCAGTAAAGAGCCATAACTTTACCGGTGGACGGGATCTATCGGATGGTCCGCGAGCGGGATCACTTGGACCTGCATGTAGGACCAGGCCGGCAGGGAGGAGATGACGTCGTGCATCTCCGTCGGGTCGCCCGCACGCCACAGGCCCCAGTTCTCGCGGCGCCCCGGCACACGCCACATGCGCACGAGAGCCCCCTGCTCCGCGAACTCCGCGGCCCGCTGCCGTTCGGCGACTGAGATCTCCCGAATCTCCTCGTCGCTCATGGCCTCCGGCCATGCGATGTTGATGTTGATGAGAAACTCCATGTTCTTCCTTCTTTATCTAGTGGCGAAGCCGAGATCTTGCAGCACAGCCCGAGCGGCATTCCGCCCGGGTACACCGGTCACATATCCGCCGGGCCAACTTCCTGATCCACCGAGGTACAGGCCGTCAAGAGCGGCGCGCCCATCGGCGGCCGCAGGGTGCGGTCGCCGATCAAAGAAGTGCTCGAGCGTCATCTCGCCGTGGGTGATGTTGCTTCCGGTGAGTGCGAACTCTTCCTCGATGTCGAACGGGGTAAGCCCCCTCACCGCGGCCACCCGAGCCGCCAGGCCGGGCAGCTGGTCGTCGAGCAGCGCGACGCAGCGAGCGGCGAAGGTCTCGCCGTGCCTGCGCCAGTACTCCGCGCCGAGCGAATGAGGCGCGTACCAAACGTTGACGCTCATGAGGTGGCGCCCCTCCGGGGCGAGTTGCGGTGAGACGACCGAGGGGACCATTCCCCACATGATCGGCTCGTCAGCGACGCGCCCCTCGAGACCGGCGAGGATGGCGTGCTCGATGTGCTCGGGCGACGAACCGATTCGGATCTGAGACCCGAGCACCTGTTCAGGATCGACGTCGTCCGGGAGGCCGGGGACGTCGGGAAGCCCGTCGAGCGCGAGCGCGAGCTTGTAGGCGCTGCCCGTCGGCGTCGGTACGCGATAACCGAGTACGAGGTCGTCGGGATCATCCAGCAGCGCGCTCTGCAGCAGGCTGGGTTCGACTGTAGACACCACGGCCTCCGCTTCGATGATGCCGCCGTCCTCGAGCGCGACTCCGCGAACCCCGTCGCCGTCCTTTACGATCTCCCGGACCGCACAGCCGGTCGTGATCTGGACGCCCGAAGCCCGAGCGGATCGTTCGAGTGCATCGATGATCGCGGACATCGAACCGATCGGCGTTCCTACGGATCCCCGCAGCGGAGACCTCGCCGCGGTGTCGTCCTCGCCGGGAAGGAGCGAGGCCATCGACCACGGGCGCAGCATCAACCCGAGCGCGGATCCCCGCTCCCGGGGAGACTGCAGCGTGCCGGGCAGCGCGAGCATCATGAGTAGCGACTTCGCATGCGGAGAGCGCAACCGCTCATCAAGCAGGTCCATCAGCGAGCCGTCGAAGACCTGCTCGAAGAGCGCGCGCTGCGGGGCGCCCCGCAGGCGCGCCCGCAGTTCCTCGAGGGAGTCCGGCCGTTGCCACACCGAGAGTCCCATCACGGACCCGAGGTCGTTGAGGTCGTCGATGAGGCCGCGGTACCGCGCGTACTCGCCCGCTTGGAAGACCTCGATCTGCTCGGCGACCCGGTTACGGTCGCGGAACCCCACGAAGGTCCGCTCCTCGAAGCGCTGGGCGACGGTGACCTCGGGCCGGTGGAATCGCAATCCGTGCCGCTCGAGTTCGAGTTCCGTCATCACGCGACCCTCGAACGAGCCCGGTGAGTTGGTCAGTGCTGCCCGATAACCAGGGAGGTACTCGAATGAGCCTACGGCTCCACCGAGCGAGGAACGGCGCTCGACCAGCGTGGTCTGCACTCCCGAGCGCGCGAGGTAAGCGGCGCACACGAGTCCGTTGTGACCGCCTCCGATCACGACTGCGCGCTTGAGATGGGACATGTTCAAGATCCGTTCGTAGGCGAGAACGTCTGCCCGAAGAGGCGCAGCCAGTTGCCGCCCAGGATCTGCCCGAGCCGGGCGTCGTCGAGGCCGGAGTCGGACAGCGCGGAGATCACCTGCGGAAAAGCCTCGGGAGAATCGAACCAGTCGGGCCACTCGACCACCGGCGCATCGTAGTCGATCGGGACGGGGCTCCGGCGTCCCCAGCGACCAGCGCGCCACCATTCGACCATCGAGACGTCGTAACCAGTGTAGAAGTCTGTGCCGAAGGCCACGTGATCGACGCCAATCGTATCGATGGTCCAGAGCGTCATGTCGACGAAGCTCTGCAGAGTGGCCGATTTGCCACCCTTGAGCATGCGCACGTAGGGGCTGAGGCCGACGACTCCGCCGGATTCGGCAAGGCGCTTCAGCACTTCAGTGGACTTGGGCCGGCGATTGAGCTCTACGTCGGAGCCCACGAACTCGATGGGGTTCGCGTGTGTGATCGCCACGGGGCGCTCGCTGTACTCGATCGTTTCGAGGCAGGTCCGCTCTGAGCAGTGGGAGAGGTCGATGAGCACGCCGACGTCGTTCATCTCGCGCACGAAGCCCCGTCCGACGTGCGTGCTCAGGCCGGAGTCGTCGTCCTCCCAGCATCCGGCCGCGATGCTGTTCTGCGTGTTGTAGGTGAGCTGGATGATTCGCACCCCGAGGTCGTGGAAGACTTGCACCAGCCGGATGTCGTCTTCCAGCGCAGTCGTGTTCTGGAACCCAAAGACGACCGCGGTGCGCCCCTCCGAGCTGATGCGCCTGATGTCGTCCACCGTGCGGGCAAGGTCGATCAGGTCGGCGTTCTCGGCGAAGAGGTCGTTCCACTTGCCGAGCACCGAGAGCGTCTCGCGAGCCGTCTCCCAGACTGAGATCGTGACGTGCACGCAGCCGACGCGGCCGCGCTGCCACTCGAGGAATCGTTCACGGGTCGGGGCACTGTACTCCAGGCAATCTACGACGAGGTGTTCTGACATCTGTTCGGAGCTCCTTGCTCTGGTCTTGGGTCTGGATCTCATGGTGGGGCGGGCCGCTCAGGCGATGCCAAACGGATCGACGGCGGGGGCGACATCCTGCACGACAGTCTTGAACTGGCGGAACTCGTGCAGCGCCTCGATGCCGTTCTCTCGCCCGAGGCCGGACTGCTTGTACCCGCCGAACGGTGTGCGCCAGTCCATGCCGCGATAGGTGTTGATCCACACGGTGCCGGCGGCGAGCCGGGAGGCGGCCTCGTGCGCCCGCGCCTGGGATCCGGTCCATATGCCGGCCGCGAGGCCGAAATCGCTGTCGTTGGCCAGGACGATCGCCTCGTCGAACGAGTCGACGCGCTGTACGACGACCACCGGCCCGAAGACCTCCGTGCGGCAGATCACGGCGTCCTCCCCCACGTCGCCGAGGATGGTCGGGCCGACCCAGAAGCCGTTCGCATCGCCGGAGGCGATATCGGGATCGCGTCCGTCGAGGAGCACCGAGGCACCCTCCGCAACGGCTCCGTCGATGAGGTCGCGCACTCTGCGGTACTGCGCCGCGGTGGCGATGGGGCCGAGATGCACACCTTCGCTCATGGGATCGCCGACCATGAGCTTCGAGGCTTGAGCGACGAAGCGCGAGACGAACTCGTCGTAGACATCGCGGTGCACGAGCAGCCGGGAGCCCGCTACGCAGGTCTGCCCGCTGCCACTGAAGACGCCCTGGGCCGCGGCGATGACCGCGCTGGCGAGATCGGCATCATCCATCACGATGTGAGCGGACTTACCGCCGGCTTCGCAGACGAAGCGCCCCATGCGCCCGGCCACCCGGGCGCCGATAGCACGGCCCACGCCGGTGCTGCCGGTGAAGGTCACCGCACCGACACGGGGATCGTCGACGAGTCGGGTACCGACAGCGGCGTCGCCCAGCACCACATTGAACAGGCCGGGGGGCAGGCCCGCCTGCGTCATGAGCTCGGCGAGCAAGAGCGTGCTGATACTCGAGGCCACGGGAGGCTTGACCACGACGGCGTTACCGGCGGCGAGCGCGGGCGCGAACTTCCAGGCTCCGAGCGAGAACGCCCCATTGAACGGGGTGATCGCCCCGATCACCCCGATGGGCTCCTGGCGGATCTGCGCGCTCTTCGTCGCGGAGAGCGACAGCGACTGCTCCCGCTCGGTCTCGATCACCGACGCGTAGTAGCGATACCAGACGGCCGCATGCACGACCTCGGCCCTCGTGGCGGCGATGGGCTTGCCCGTCGCGAGCGTCTCAAACTCTGCGAGTGCCTCGGCCTCCGCCTCCACCAGGGCCGCGACCGCCCGAAGCGTCTCCGATCGCTTTGCGGCGGAGTCGGCCCATCCGGCCGACTGAGCCGCTGCGGCCGCATCGACAGCCACCGTCACCTGGTCCAGATCCACGAGCAACTCCGCCCAGACTCGGTCTCGGCTCGGATCGACGACCGCCTGAGGCTCGCCCGAGTCTTCGATGAATCGACCGTCGATGTAGGAACTGAACCGGTTGCGGAACCTCTCCGCGAAGCCTGCTGCCGTCGAACTCATTCCGATGCCACCTCGCATCACACTTGAATACGTTTACAGAATACGTTTACTGTATACGTTTACAAGATTGAACGCAAGAGTTCTCGGGAGCCGCTCGCAACCCGCGGTCGGTACAGCGCATGCGAACCGCCGTCAGCTGTCCGAGCGCCATCCCTCCAACGGGCCCGGCAAGCGTCGGCGAATCGTACGACGCCTACCCGAAGTTGAGGCGCGCCTCCTCGTAGCGGGCCTCGGGCACGGTCTTCAGCCGCCCCACGGCCTCCTCGAGCGACACCATCTCGATGCGGTCGCCGCGCAGTCCGGCCATGGTGCCCCACTGCCCGGCCCGCGCGGCATCGGCGGCGGCGATGCCGGTGCGCGTCGCCAGCACCCGGTCGAACGCCGTGGGGGATCCGCCGCGCTGCACGTGCCCGAGCACCGTGGCTCGAGTCTCGATGCCGGTGCGGCGCTCGATGAGCGGGGCGAGCATTTCGGCGACGCCGCCGAGCCGCGGCCGCCCGAACCCGTCGAGGCCCTCGCGGGTCACCTCCGCTTCGGAGCCCTCGAGCTTGAACCCCTCGGCGACGACCACGAGCGAGGAGCGGCCGCGATCCCGCACGCTCAGCACCCAGTCGCAGATCTGCTCGATCGACTCCGAACGCTCGGGGATCAGGGTGACCTGCGCGCCTCCGGCCATGCCGGCGTGCAGCGCGATCCAGCCGGCGCCGCGGCCCATCACCTCGAGCACCATGCAGCGGCGGTGCGACTCGCCCGTGGTGCGCAGCCGGTCGATGGCCTCGGAGGCGATCGAGACCGCGGTGTCGAAGCCGAAGGTGTAGTCGGTGCCGCCGAGGTCGTTGTCGATGGTCTTGGGAAGGCCGATCGCCCGGATGCCGGCGTCGCTCAGCATCTTCGCGACCGTCTGCGTGCCGTTGCCGCCGACGAGCAGAAAGCCGTCGAGCCCGTACCCGTGCATGCGATCCCGGATCACCCGCATGTCTGCGGCGTCGCCCTGGCCGCCGACGAACGGCTGCACCCGGCTGGTGCCGAGGATCACGCCGCCGAGGGGGGAGATGCCGCGCACGGCCGGGCGGTCCAGCTGCACCAGGTCGGCCTCGTGGAATCCGCGCCAGCCGTCCATGAAGCCGACCATCTCGAAGCCGTGCACCTCGACGCCGCGCAGCACGGCGCCGCGGATCGCGGCGTTCATGCCGGGGCTGTCACCGCCGGAGCAGAGCACACCGATGCGCATGGGCCTCCTCACTCATCCCCTCGCCAATGCTCGAGAAGCCGGCATCAGATGGGCGTCGACACCCATCGTAGCGGTGGCAGGATCCGGGCGGACATGGGCATGAGCGCCAGATTCGGTACGGAAGCGGCCACCGTCGGACCGTCGTCGGGCGGGCGCCGCTACGCCTCGGCGACCGCGCGACGAAGCACGCCCATGAGCGCGAGCAGCTGCACCGAGTCGGCGTCCTCGGCCGGTGCTGCTGCGCCGTCGAGCGCGCGTGCCGCGAGCCCGGCCTTGCCGTCGATCAGCTCGGCGATCTTCGCATCGATCGTCTGCGCGGCGACGATGCGCCACGCCGTGACCGGCTCGTCCTGGCCGATGCGGTGCACGCGGTCGATCGCCTGGGTCTGCTCCGCATCCGTCCACGAGAGCTCGGCCAGCACCACGTTCGACGAGGCCTGCAGGTTCACCCCGACGCCCGCCGCGGTCAGCGAGCACACGACCACCGACACCTCGGGATCCTTGTTGAACGCGTCGATCTGCTCCTGGCGGAAGGACGCCGTCTGGTCGCCGCGGATCGACACGGTCTTGAGGCCGGCCTCGGCGAGCTGCGCCTCCACGCGATCCATCACGTCGATGTGCTTGGCGAAGAACACCACCTTGCCCACCGAGCGCGCGAGCTGCGCCGTGTAGTCGGCCGCGAGTGAGGCCTTGGCCTGGCCGATCTGCCGCACCATCGTGAACACGTTCATGCCGTCGGCCGACGCGTTCGACTCCTCGAGCTCCTGCGCGCACACCATGCGGATGATGGCGTCGTCGCTGAGCTTCTCCCCGAGCTTGCCGCGCTTGACGGCGAGGAAGCGATCCAGCAGCTTGCGGGCCAGCTGCGCCTCGGCCTCGCGGATCCCCCGGCCCGCCTCGTCGTCGAGCTCGACGGGCAGATCCACCACGCGCTTCGCGGGGAGATCGGCCGCGACGTCCACCTTGCGGCGGCGCACGATGCCCATGTCGATGACGCTCTGGCGCGCCTCGGGGTAGAACGCGGGGTCGGCGGGCGTCCAGCCGTTGTTCTCGAGCCGCGCCATGAGCTCCGGGCCGGGCTTCTCGGCCTCGGTCCAGCCGAGGAAGCGCCAGATCGCGCGGAAGTCGTCGATGTCGTTGATGAGCGGGGTTCCCGTGAGCGCGATGAGCAGCGGCGAGACGCCGGGGGTGCGCTCGCGGATGCGCTCGGCGATGGCGAGCACGTTGCGCGACCGCTGCGACTGCACGTTCTTGATCATGTGGGCCTCGTCGACCACCATGCCCTTGAAGCCGAAGCGCGAGATCCAGCTGAGGTGACGGTCGAGAATCTCGTAGTTGACCACGAACACGTCGGCGAAGGCGTCGATGTCCTGGCCGTCGCCGTGGATGACGGTGACGCGGCGCTGCGGCGTCCACCGCTCGACCTCGCGCGCCCAGTTCATCTTGACGACGTTGGGCACCACCACGAGCAGCGGATACGCGCCCGAGACGCTCGCGGCGAGCACCGACTGCGCCGTCTTGCCGAGACCCGGCTCGTCGGCCAGCAGGAAGCTGCGGTGGCCCTCGGCCACGCTCGCGAGGAAGCGCGCCTGATGCGACATCAGCTCGCGCCCGGCGGGGGCGAGGCGATCCGGCACCGGGGGCTCGGGAAGCTCCATGCACGCGGATCCCCCGCCGCCCTGCTCGAACGACTTGAGCAGCGGCCCCAACAGCTCCCAGTTGGCCAGGCGCACCACCGGGGTCGGCTGCCTGGGAGGCGCGAGGTCGGGGGTGAGGAACGGGTTCGCGAGCAGCCGCGCGTCGATGCCCGCGGGCTCGACCTGGCGCTCGGCGAGCTCCGGCGGGACGAGTGCCCGGGCGGGCTCCGCCTTGCTCGGCTCGTCCTCCGGCAGCTCGATGCCGGCCTGGGTGAGCATCTTGCGCTTGAGCAGGCGGGTCGCCTCCGTGACCGGGGCGGCGGGTTCGAGCAGCGTGATGAGGCTCGTGTCGCGGGCGGCGGTCTTGGCGAGGATCGCCGCGACGCCGTCGAGGCGCTTCAGCGTCTCGGAGCGCTCGGCCTCGCTCACGTTCTCGTCGGTCCTGACGCGGGCGCGCTCCTCGCGCATGAGCAGCGCGATCACGTGGAACTTCGTGCGGCCGGCCGGGCTCGCCTTACCGCGCTGGGCCGAGGCCTCGACCTCGCGCACGGCGCGCGCGAGCAGGGGGATGATGCCCTCGTTGTGGGTGTGCTTGCGACGGCCGTTCGAGCGCGGCGGTGCGGCCTTGTCCCGCTGCGGCTCGGCCTTGCTCTTCACTACGACGGCGTTCTTCGCGACGGCGCCGTCCACGACGGTGGACTGACGCCTGGCAGTGGTGGTTGCCAATGGATCTCCTGATCAGCGTGGTGCGATCTCGGCGCGGGTGCCGAGGCGCAGGTCGCTCACGGGTTCGGAGCCTGACCTCATGCGCGGCATGGGGCTCGCGAAGCGCTCGCGCGACCGTACTCCGATCCTACCACTGCCCGCCCGACGCTATCGCCGTGCCGGGCCTCTTCGTTCGGGCGGCCCTCAGGGGGCGAGGAGCTCGCGCGTGCGGCCGACGTCGGCGCGCATCTGCGCGATCAGCGCCTCGAGCGACTCGAAGCGCTCCATGCTGCGCAGCCGTCGCGCGAACTGCACCTCCACGCGCTCGCCGTAGATGTCGCGGTCGAAGTCGAGCACGAACGCCTCCACCCGCGACTCCCCGGCGGGGTCGAAGGTCACATTGGCGCCGACGGAGATCGCGGCGACCAGGCGCTCGCCGCGCACCACCACCCAGCCGGCGTAAACGCCGTCGGCGGGCACGAGCCCCTCGAGCTCCCCGCCGAGGTTCGCGGTGGGGAAGCCGATCTCGCGGCCGCGCGCGTCACCGTGCACCACCTCGCCGCGCACCGCCGGCGGGCGCCCGAGCATGCGGGCCGCCGACTCGACGTCGCCGCCCAGCACCGCCTCCCGCACGCGCGACGACGACACCTGCCCCGCCTCGCCGTCTTCGACGAGCTCGAGCACATCGGCGGAGAAGCCGTAGCGCTCGCCCTGGATGCGCAGCAGCGCACCGTCGCCCGCGCCGCGGTGCCCGAAGCGGAAGTCGGCCCCCATCACGATGTGCCGGGCGCGCAGCCGCTCCACCAGTACCTCGGCGACGAAGCGCTCGGCCGGGATCGAGGCGATATCGCCGTCGAACCGCAGCATCACGCACACCTCGATACCCGCCGCCTCGAACGCCTCGAGCCGCTGCTCGCGGCTCATGAGGGGCTGCGGGCAGAGCTCGGGCCGCAGATAGCTCAGGGGGTTGTTGGCGAAGGTCAGCGCCACGGCCCTCCGCCCCTCGGCGCGAGCCGACTCGACGACGCTGCGCAGGATCGCCTGGTGGCCCCGATGCAGCCCGTCGAACTTGCCGATGGCCACGCAGCTGCCGCCCGCGAACTCCTCGGGGCTGATCGCCTCGAGTGCCTCGATCACGCGCATCAGGCGGATCCCTCGTTTCCCGCCGCGACGGATCGGTTCGCGGCCCGACCCCGGGTCTCGCGCCCCGCGCCGGCTGCGGTCGCCGGAGCCCGCGCGGTACGGCGCAGCCAGATCAGGCCGAGCACGGGCAGCACGAGCGGGATGAAGAGGTAGCCGCTGCCGAAGCGCGACCACACCGAGGGGTGCGCGAAGAGCTGCGGTTCGAGGATGCTGAGCGCGCCGACGACCAGCACGCCGCCGAGTTCGAACACGAGCGCGCACCAGGCGACCCCCCGCCACACGGTGCTCCCCCGTCGCGCGGCGCGGATCCCCTTGATCAGCGCGACCGTCGCCACGACGTAGACGACCCCGGACACCGCCGAGAGCGAGTACGCCAGGGGGGCCTCGTCGAACTTCGCGAGGATCTGATAGATCGAGCGGAACGTCGCCGCGATGGCCAGCACGATGTAGACGGCGATGAGCACCCGTCCCAGTCCGCCGAGCCGATCGTCGCGCTCGGCGCCGGCTGCGCGGTCTCGAGGGTCACGGATATCGGCGTTCGACACGCGCACCAGTGTACTCGTACGCGGCCCCGAGGCCGGCCACCGCGGAATCAGCCGCCGACCGTCGCGAGGAACACCTCGCCGTGGCCCGTGAGGCGGATCGGCGCGCCCGCCGACACGTAGAGCGACTGCCCGCGGCGGGCCGCGGCGACCTCGGCGAGCTCGGCGCCCTCGCGGGCCGGGCGCTCGATGCGCACGCGCCCGGCGGTCACCACGAGCACCAGAGGATGCTCGGCGGTCACCTCGACGAGCGGGGCAGCGTCCTCGATGCGGGATCCGGAGCGCTCGTCCGGGTCGCAGAGCCGAGCCCGCATCAACCGAAAATCGGGCACCTCGGGTCGCCAGGCCACCAGCCCCCGCGCCGCTCTCCGGCAGGGGAAGCGCGGCTCGGCAAGCTCGGACGTGTCGACCACGCGGCACAGTTCGGCCGCGTCGACATGCTTCTGCGTGAGCCCCGCGCGCAGCACGTTGTCCGAGGAGGCCATGACCTCGACCGCGATGCCGCTCAGGTAGGCGTGCATCTGCCGGGCGCGCAGGAAGACCGCCTCGCCCGGCGACAAGCTCACGAGGTGCAGCAGCAACGACACCAGCACTCCGGGGTCTCCGGGATGCGCCGCGACCAGATCCCGCAGCGTTCGCCCGCGCGCGGGGTCGAGCTCGGCCGAAGCCGCCGCACGCTCGACGGCCGCCAGCGCGGAGGTCGCGGCGGCGTCGCCGCGGAACACCCAGTCGAGAAACTCGCGCCGGAGCGCCTCGGGGTCGGCGCCCGCGAGACGCTCCGAGACCCCGTCCAGGGCGGCCGCCCCCTCGTCTCCGTCGCCCCGCAGGGCCGCAGCGAGGACCGCGAGATCCCGCCGCGCATCCGAGAGCGGCCGGAAGCCGCTGAGCGCCGTCACCTCGCTCAGGGCGACGAGCAGCTCGGGTTTGTGATATGGATCGCCGTAGTTGCGATGGGGGGCGTCGCGCGGCACGCCGGCGGCCTCCTCGGCCGCGTACCCGGCCGCGGCCTGCTCGGGATCCGGGTGCACCTGCAGCGACAGCGGCGCGCCGATGGCGAGCACCTTGAGCAGGAACGGCAGCGGGCCGCCGTCTACGCCGTAGAGCTCGGGATCGCTCTCGACCAGGTCGATGAGCGTGTGCGCCTCGGGCGTCGCCTTGGCCACGTGCGCCGGGTTTCCCGGATGCGTGCCGAGCCACAACTCCGCTTGCGGCTCACCGTTCGGCTCGGTGCCGAGCAGATCGGGCAGGGCGTCCTTCGAGCCCCACGCGTATGCGCGCGGGATGTTCTCGATGAAGATCAGCACGTCGCCCTCAGCCCCTTCCGCTCCCGGCTGCGGCGCCCGCTCATCCGGCCGCAGGCACCATGCTCTACCATACCGACTATGGCGGAGAGCAAGACCAGACTCGGCGTGAGCGCGTACGCGATCTGCGTCTTCATCCTCACGATCGGCAGCAACGGGGTGCGCAATCTGGTGGGCTGGTGGGGGTTTCTCGCGATCGCCCTGGCGCTCACGGTGTGGGGCGCGGCGCTCTTCGTTCGGTTGAAGCCGGAGCGCTTCCGCTGGTACCGACTGCCGTCTCCCCTCTACTGGTTCCTGGCGCTCGCGGTGCTCTCGATCGCCTGGTCGCAGTACCGTCTCGAGAGCGTGCTGGGCGTCGCCGCGCAGCTGGCCACCACGCTGCTCGCGGTGGTGCTCGCGTTCGTGCTCACCTGGCACGAGGTGCTGCGCACGCTCGGCGCCGCGCTGCGCTGGCTGATCGGCGTCTCGCTGCTCTTCGAACTGGGGGTCTCGCTGCTCGTGCGGCAGCCTGTGCGGCAGAGCTTCCTCTCCGGGGACCTCGCCGACAACGACTCGAAGCTGCTGCTGTGGAGCAGGGATCTGCTGTTCTCGGGGGGGCCGATCCAGGGCGTCGTGGCGAGTTCGGTGCTGTTCGGCTTCATCGCCCTGCTGGGTCTGATCGTGTTCGTGATCCAGCTGCGCGCGGGCCTCGTGAGATCCTTCGCGGGCTGGTTCTGGGTGTGCGCGGCGCTCGCCGCGATCCTGCTCACCCGCGGCGCGACCGTGTGGGTGGCGCTCGCCGCGGTGCTCGCCGCCCTGGCACTGGCGCTGTGGGCGCGCAGGCTGGGCCCGGAGCGCAGAGCCCCGCTCTACATCACGGGGACGGCGCTCGTGGTGGCCGCCGTCTCGCTCGTGCTCTTCGCCCGCGACTTCGTCTTCGGCCTGCTCGGCAAGAGCGGCGACATGACGGGTCGCCTCGATACCTGGCGGAGCGTGATCGAGCTCGCCGAGCAGCGGCCCTGGTTCGGCTGGGGGTGGGTGAGCTACTGGGCTCCCTGGGCCGAGCCGTTCAAGTCGCTCGACGTGAAGGCCGGCGTGACGGTCATGAGCGCCCACAATGCGTGGCTCGACGTCTGGTTGCAGCTCGGCATCGTCGGGGTGCTCGCGTTCGCGCCGATCGTGGTGCTCACCATGTGGCGAGCCTGGTTCCGCGCGGTGGATCCGCCGCGCCGCGGCTTCGGCGTTCCCCGGCCCTACGCCACGAGCGCGCTGTGGCCGTTCCTCGTGATGGTGGCGCTGCTCGTGCAGTCGCTCACCGAGAGCCGGCTGCTCATCGAGGGCAACTGGCTGCTGCTGATCCTCATCGCCGTGAAGTCGCGCTTCGACTTCCAGCTGCCGTCGCTCGACACCGAGCCGACCAAGCTGCCGTGGCGTCGCGTGCCCATCCCCCGCGCGCGAGGCGCTCGAGGCGAACCGCATCGGTCATTCGTGCGCTCGGAGGCGGAGCACACCGAACCGGGCGCGCTCGAGCTGCCGCAATCCCGGATCGGCCGGTGACACCGTGCTGATGACGACTGAGCGGCTGCGGCGGCTGCGGGCCGACGCGCGGCTCGAGCGGGAGACGCTCATGGAGCACCGCGTGCGCGACGGCGACGACCCCGCCGACGCGTTCGCCGAGGTGCCCGAGGTCGACGACCTCGTGGTGATCGCGCTGCGCGACGAGATGCTCGAGGATCGCGGTCAGCTCGCCGAGTTCGGCCTGGCCCGCCTCGCGGCACTCTCCGGCGGTCCCGACGCGCTCGAGCACCGGCGCAACGCGGACCGCGTGGAGTTCGATCTGCTGCGCGAGATCGCCGCCGACGTGCCGCAGCTCACGGTCGCCGTCTGGCGGGTGAGCCACCGTCTCGACGTGTAGCCCCTCGGCGCCTCATCGCCCGACCACGCGCGAGAGGCGATCTCGCGCGATCAGGAGTCCCCGCTTCACCGCTCGCGGCCCCCAGTGTCGCCGGCGGCGAACGATGAGCGATCCGCCGGCGGGCTCGTAGAGCACCCCGTCCCTGCGGCGGTACTCCGGCACGGGCGCCTCGCCGCTCACCGACACGACGACGCCGCCCATCCGCTCGCGGAGAGCAGGCACCATCGCCTGGTGCAGCGGCAAGCCCGTGATGGGAAAACTCGCGCGCCACTCCCAGCCGCCACCGTCGGGATGCCGATGCCAGACCGTCTCGCCCGCGCGCACCGCCACGAGGTCCGCCCGGTCGCCGCAGTAGAGCACGGGCTCGACGGCGTCTTCTCCCAGCGTGCTGCGCCCTCTCACCACGAGGTCAGCTCTTCGCTGCTCCATCTCGAGCAGCGAACCCGCTGCGCGGCTTCGGAACAGCAATGGCCAGTCGTCGATGCCGCCCCTGCGCCCGGCCTCCGGAACCAGAGCGAGCGCGGAGTTGCCGAGGTAGTGGTCGACGCGTCCGACCAGCTGCCACCAGCTCACAATCTCGTCGGCGGCAACCGGCGAGGCGAGCACGGGCAGCAGCAGTCCTCGCAGCCGCTGTCGCATCGCCTCGTCGAGCAGGCCGCGGGCCTGCAGCCTGTCGAGCACGTTCTTCCACGCGTGGAACCGCGCGGCGTCCTCTCGCGGAGTACCTTCATCCAGTGCCTGGAATAGCGCCTTAGCGGCCGCGAAATCGCCCTTGCCGACCAGTCTCGCCACCGCGCATCGGGCAGGATCGACCCACGTCGGCGGGTCTGACACCTCGTCCAGCAGGCGCTGCAGCGCCTCGCGAACCGTTCGGTCCAAGCCACTCGGTGCTTCCCAGCGCGTCAGGTACTTCCCGACCTGCACGTAGGTATCCCGCGCATAGACCAGATCCGCCTGCACCTCGGAGAGTTCTGGACGCTGCGCACCCGCGACGAGTTGCGCGCACTCCAGCTCTTGCGAGAGGTAGCTCAGCATCGACGTCGCCGAGTCGGAGCGGGCGGTCATCGAGCTTCCGCCCGGGCGTTCCCGGTAGAGATAGACGACGTCCGGCACGATGTCGACGGAGCGGGCCATCAGATAGGCCCTGACCATCGGCACGATATCGTTCGACCGCGCGACGTCGGGGAAGCGGATCCGCCGGGAGTCCCACCACTCGCGGGAGAAGGCCTTGTTCCAGCAGGGCCTGCTGTACATGAGCGTCGGCTCTTCGGCCAGGGTCGTTCGCCGCCTGGCGCGAGAGAACGCCTGCATGTTCTGGGTCGGCCGCCACGTGTCGACCGGCCTGAACTTGAGATAGTCGCCGAACGCGATGTCGGATCCGCTCTCCTCGAGGCTCGCGATCAAGGCGGCGTAAGCTCCGTCGGGCACGATGTCGTCCCCGTCGCAGAAGACCAGGTACTTGCCGCGCGCGTGGTCTGCTCCAATGTTCCTCGCCGTGCCGCCCCCGCGGCTGATGGCCTCGACCAACGTCACCCGCTCGTCGCGCTCGGCGCGGTCGGCCACAATCTCACGCGTTCCATCGGTCGAGTGGTCATCCACGACGATGACCTCCATGCGCTCGATTCCCTGCCCGAGCACCGTCTCAAGAGCCTCCCCGACCCACGGAGCGACGTTGTGTGTGGGCATGACCACGGAGAGCAACGGCGAGCCATCCGCAGCTCTCCCCTCCCCAGCCACCTTCCGCTGCAGATGGGGGAGCCGGATGCCGAGCAGTTCGGCCTCCTCGCGCGCGATCCCGCGGTCGGGCGGATTGACCGACATGAACTGGTCGAGGCGCAGCAGGGCTCGCGCGGCGTCGGGATCGGGATCGGATCCGAGAAGCCGGATGATCTCGCCGTGCTGGGCACGACCGCGAGCTCTCAGGCCCGCGTAAGCGAGCGGTAGCGCGCGGGAGCCTAGCTCCGCGCGGTGCGCCGTCGACTCCGCGTCTGCCGCAGCCGTCTGCGGCTCGGGTGGCGCCGCATTCCACAAGTCCCAGGGGAACGCCCGTTCGAGGGCATCCAGATCGACCTCTGGTGCGACCACAGGACCGAGTTCGAGCGCCTCTGCAACCGACGAGGCGAAGACAACGTCCGCTCGGTGCGTGCCGGCGTAGTAGTCGAGGTACTTGAAGGGGTTCTCGGCCGCCGCCCGCAGTGGCCGGGAGGGAACGCCAAAGGCATCGGCCAGCACCAGCGCGTGCAGCGAGGTCGCTATCACGAAGCCCGCTCGTGCGATGCGCCCAACGATCTCCTCGGGGTCGCCGACCGGGCTCAACACCGCGCATTCCTCGTCGCCGTCGAACTCCGTGAAGCGCTCCAGATCGTTCAGGTTGGGCACGACGAGGGTGTCGTCGCCGCGTTCGGAGGCGATGAGCTCAGGGCGATAGCGAGGCAGCAGCAACGCCGGATCACCATACACCTCCGGGGCCGCAAGGCCGCGGTCGAGCAGCACCGTGCGGCTGAACGGACCGCGAACCGCGCGCACGTCGAGCGTGCTCGGCAACGCGGAGAGCCCGACCTTACCGTTCACCCCGCTCCCCCACACGACGTCTCCGTGCTCCGCGAAGTGCATAACGCTGCCGACCGAGAGCAGTCGACGAGACGGGTCGGCTGCTCTATCTTGGCGCACGCCGGCTCGGGCGAGCATCGCGCGCACGAGCATAGGTCCCAGTTCATCGCCGACGTTCAGGAGCTGCTCACCGTCCGCCGCCGGGCGCCAACGGAAGCAGGCCACACCCGATAGAACAGAGACGGTACTCACGCCGCGCCTCTGATAGTTCCCGCACTCCCAGACTGCGCGGTGCGTACGAGCATGTCTTTGACCTTCGACGAGATGGCGTAGGGCAGGCGCTCCCGGGCGAACGCTCGCGCCCGTTCCCGCTCCTCGGAGGAGGGCTCCCATTCGCCGAGAAACCGCGCCATGTCGGACTCGGCCCGCCGCCTGTCGTAGAAGTGCACCCACTCCTCGTCTTCGAACTGCCGCACGAGGTGCGGCTCATCGGGGAGCAGCACCGAGACGCCGAAGGTCGCCGCGAGATGTAGGCTGCCCGAGTTCAGCACTCGCCGGTACGGCAGCACCAGCAGGTCAACCGCCGACAGCCACAGAGGCACCTCCGCGTCGGGCACGAATTCGAAGTTCGATGTGATGGGGATGGCGTCGGGCAGCATCGACTCGATCTGAGGCGCGTGCTCCGGGTTCATCTTTCCCGCGAGGAACAGGCCGATGTCCTCTCGCCTGTCGCACTCCGGCAGCGCCAGCGCGCCCAGCAACTGGTCTACGCCCTTGTAGGGGTGGATACGGCCGAAGAAGAGCACATTCAGCGCCCGATCCGGTGCCCCCAGACGCTCGAGCGCCTCGGCGCGCTCGAGGGGCCTCCCGTACACCCCGACATAGCTGGGATGGTCGATGTGCACGACCCGATCCGCCGGAATGGAGTAGTACTCAGAAGCGGCATCCACGGTTTCGGGCGCCATCACGTGCACGACGTCCGCCATGTCCGCGATCACTCTGTTGAGCTCGACCTCGACCTCGGGATACCTGGCGTCGTGCGCCACCACGTTGTTCACAGTCCAGACGAGCTTCGCGCCCCGGTCCCGCGCTCGCTGAACGGCCGTTGTGAAGCGGTCGAGGTTCTTCCTCGCCTCGTCCTCGGTCTCCGCATCCTGACAGATGGTACGGGTCCAGTGCACGTGGGCGATGTCGCCGCTTCGCAGGCGGCGCAGCCCCCGCAGGATGTCTGGAAGGAGCACGACCTTATGCACCTCGAAACCGCTCTCCGCGCGGATCGCTAGATACAAGATGTTGAGAAACGGATTCGAGTTCCAATACGGGAAAGCGAGCACCTGCGTCGCGGGCTCCTGGTCGACGGTCGGCTCGGCCTCAGAGTCGCTCGCGCTCCACGGGCGCACCGCCACAGCGCGAGCGGACATGCCGTCCGAGCCGAAGACGACATCGGAAACGTGCTCCGAAACCGCTCCGCCCACGGCTCGGAGCGATTCGGGAATCACCACGAGTTCGTCGGCTCGCCCGAGCACCGGGTGCGAGAGGCGCAGGAACACCGGCGCCGATTCGAGGCGTTCACCATCTTTCATCTCCAGCCTGGCCGACCAGCGGTACCCTGCGCGATCCCCACCCTCGCCAAGGCTCGTGCGCAGGAGGGTCGCAGGCAGGAACCGAGGCGCGGCCCCCTGTGGTCGGAGTACGACCTCTCCCCGTACGCGAGGGTCTTCGAGCTGGGGCAACACAACCTCGGCCTCACCCGTCAGCAGGAACTCCGTCGCGGCGCCCCCGGCGGACGCTCGGGCCTCCTTGAGGGTTGCTGAGAACACCGGCGCGTCGAAGACATGCTGGGGGTCGATCACCTCAGAGGATCCACCACTCAGAACCCGGGTGACAAAGGCGTACAGCCCAAACCTTCCCTCGACCGCCTTCGCGAGCTGTTCGGCAACACCCCTCGGCAGCGCCGCAGAGGCCTCGGCCAGTCGCGAGACGAGCCGGGGATCTCGCCAGGCCCCCGCCGCCTGACCGTCCACAATCGTGCGCTCGAATATCAACCGCCCCAATCGCTGTTCGGGCGGGCGCCGGAAGTGGAGCGCGCCGATCGCAGCGAGATCCGTCTCGACGCGCTTCCCCCAGTCCTCCATCTCCAGAACCAGGGGGGTCGACCCGCCGTCGAGCGACCAGCGGCTTTGCAGCGTGCCATCGGCGAAGAGCCTGACGAACAGCATGTTCATGGTGTCCGGGTACACGACCCCGAGGTCGGCCGCCTGTTCAAGCAGAGAGATCAGCAGCCCCCTCAGCTCATCCTGAAGCGCCCGGTCCCCAAGAGATCCGGCGACCTTGACCCGCAACGGCGCCTCGCTCGGGATGAGCCGCCGAAGGTACGCTCCGAGCACCTCGCCGTCACCGAACGAGACGAGACGGCCGCGCACCTCGCGCACCTGCGTCACCCAGTCGACCACGACCTCGCTACCGTGATGGTTCGCCGAGATCGCGCCCGCGCGACGACGATGGAAGTAGGTGACGACATTTAACACGTCGACGCTCGACGCTGCGAGCGCCGCGGCGACCTGGTGCTGCACGTCCTCGTACAGGGTGCGCTCAGGGTGCTGAAGACCGTGTTGCAATAGGAACGCGCGGCGGAACACCTTGGCCCAGCTGGTGTGGTCGAGCACAAGGTCCGGGCGCGAGCGCACACTCACACGCTCCCGGCTCTCTGCAAACAGCGGGCCTCGGTGCGCCCAGTAGGTCTGCGGCTGCTGGTCGGGGAACACATCTGAACCGATCGAGGTCGCGTAGTCGGACCCCGTGCGCTCCAGGGAGTCGATCAGCACGGCGGCGCCATCCACGGTAATGTAATCGTCTGCGTCCACGAACATGACATACTCGCCCGTCGCAAGAGCGAGCCCGCGATTGCGTCCCGCTCCTGGCCCGTCGTTCCCGAAGACGTGCACCGAGAATCGAGGGTCCCTGTCGGCGAAGTTTCGTGCGATGGCCTCGGAACCGTCCGTGCTGCCGTCTATGACGACGATCGCCTCCCAGTCATCGATCGTCTGGTTCTGAATGGAGAGCAGGCACTCCTCGAGCCATTCCTCCACATTGTAGACTGGCGCGATCAGGGACAATCTCGGGGGCAAGGCACGTCCTTCCATAAGCTCGCCATAATACAATGCTCTCGACCGTCCATCCTAGATGACCACCTCTTGGAGTTCCCAGTAGTGCCTTCAGTCAGCCCGCAGCCCACCGGCCCGAGCCCCGACCGTCCCCCCCTCCTGACTCTCGTGGTCCCGGCGTTCAACGTCGCCGAGTGGATCGAGGAGTTCCTGTTCAGCTTGCAGCGGCAGACGATGACCGACTTCGAGGCCATCATCGTGGACGACGGGTCGGCGGACGGTACCCGTGAGATCATCGAGCGGCACGCAGAGACCGACAGACGGCTACGGTTGTTCGACAACCCGGGCAAGGGTGGAGGATCCGCCCGCAACTTCGGCCTATCGCAGGCCGAAGGCGCATACCTCGTCTTCGCCGACGGCGACGATGTCGTGCCAGAACACGCGTTCGAGATCATGACGCGCACGCTCGACGCCACGGGCAGCGACATGGCGGTGCTCGACCACCTGGTGTTCTCCACTGTGGCGACGGCGCAGCGCAGCCAGAGCATTCCGGTCTACGATTCGTTGCGGACCGGCATCACGCTGAACGACGAACCGATGCTACTGCGTGATCGGGTCTGCTGGAAGAAAGTGTTCCGTCGCGACTGGTGGGTGGAGAACGGGATCGAGTTCTCGGACTCGGCCCGCTCGAACGACATCTTCGCGATGAGCGTGGCGTACGCTGCCGCCGACCGCATCGATATCGTGCCCGAAATAGGATACGCCTATCGCAGGCGTCCCGGCACCAGTTCGATGTCGTCGCAGGCGCACGAACTGGGGTCTCTGCGGGACCACTTCAGAGAGGAACTGAAGTGCTACCAGTACCTGAACGGCGTGCTGAGCCCAGCCGCGCGGGAGATCTACTTCACGAATCTCCTCAGCTGGGACATCTACGCCCACCTGCGCGGCCTCGCCGGCCAGGCCATCAATTCCGAGAACGAGGCGACCTGGTTGGAGGCTGCCGAGGCGGCGAGATATCTCCATGACCAAGCCCCGCCGCAGGTGCTGCACGAGCTGCAGAGCAATCGGAAAGACTTGTACGCGCTGCTCACGAGCGACAATCGGCATGATCTGCTGCAGCTGTGGCCCGGCACCCACACGACGACGGCGGAGCAGGTGCTTGCCGAGCTTCGCGACCCCGCCACGCTGCGGGTGCTGCGACAGCACTGCGCGGACGGCGATCAGGAGTCCGTCAACCGGGTCAAAGTCATGGTGCGCGAGCACTTCCTTCGCACGCTCATCGACAACTGGCACAGACACGACCCCTCGGTCCTGCGGGCGGCCCTCGAAAAACTGGGATCGTACGTCGAGGAGCTGGTGCCCGCCGACCAGATCGAGGATCGCGAACAGCTGCTCTTCGAGTTTCTGCGCACCAGCTCCGACGATATCCCGGAGTGGCTCCACGAAGTGGTCGCCGCCGGCAAGATCAAGATCTCCGCGTTCCGAGTCAAGGGACGGTCGGTGCGCCTCGAAGTCAAGCTCGGCACGCCGACTGCGCCCCAGCCCGACCTCGTTCTGTGGGACCGCACCGGAAGGCGGCTGGTGCTGCCCGCTCCGACCGGCCCGGATTCGGACGGTGCTCATCTCATCTCCACGAAGACGCTCGGTGCCTTCGGCGTATGGAACATCGCGGTCGAGTGGCGCTTCGACGGCCACACGGTGACCGAGACCGTCTACGCGAAGCACGCCGACCCCGTCGCCCGGGTCGACGTGCTGAAGGCCGTACTCGTTGGCGGGGAGACCCCGCTCGCAATCCGTTTCGATACGCCGAGGCGGATTGCGAGACTCGCCGCGGGCGGCGTCGCGCGTCACACGAAACGGATCGCGCGCGGCACGCGGCGGCGAGCTGCTGTGATGCTTCATCGCGTCCGTCGGGTAGAAGATGATTGACTCTGAGGAGTTTCGCTGCCCGCAGTGGCACGCGAGCGTGCCCAGCGCACGGTCACACCTCAGAACCACCGAGAGCTACGCCGACAGCTCATTACGGAACATTGAGAGGGTGACACCCCTGTAGTGCTTTGAAGAGGACGAGCCCGAGCCGACCCCAGAGTATGGGGCAGCTCGGACTCGTCACTCATCACCGTATCTATGAGCTCACTTACCGTGACGGGAGACGTAGCGCGGGCGAGAACCTGACCCGAGTAGCAATCTCTCGACGGATGGCCAGCGGTTTCCAAGCCACTGAGCAATCGACTGGTAGGCCAGGATAACACCGCCGACGACCGCCGATTCCACGACCGTCAGAACCGAGAAGCCCGGATACCCAGCCTCAGCGAATACGCCGTCGACCCATCTGACCACGTTCTGGATCATTTCGACCTCAGAGACGAGGCGGGTGATCAGAACTCCAACGAACGCGGCAACAAAGGTGCGCGTGCTCTGCGGGTGGGACACCAACTCAGAGCTTCTGGTCGATTCCCTTCAGGTACTCGTGGATAGTCTTGGAATCCGTCACCCCACCCACACGGCCCTTGAGCCATTCGAGTTCGTTCGCCAAGTTCTTAGAGTTCTCAGTGCCACCGATGCGTTCCCTGAGCCAGTCGGTGTTCTTAGCTCCATCAGTGAGCGAGGTGGCACTTGTCGTCCCGCCTACTCGCGTCTTCAGCCAGGCAATATCAGCGATGGCGCTGTCGAGCTTTGCTTCCTGTGCCGGGGTCATTTCATCGTCTCCAATCGTTACATTTTTTGGCCGCAGGTAGCCGAGTGCTCCTGCGAGGGTGAGATATTCCCGGTGAGTAGGGCCGGGATTTTGGGTCATGCAGTACACCGACCCACCGGACGGGCTGTCAAGGGCAACTGCTACGTGGGAAGATGGGTAGCTGGCGCTCCCATAAGCCCAAAACACAACATCTCCTTTTCGGAGGCCCTCCGTACCGCTATACCTGGTCACAACCGCGTCGACCCCGTTCACGGGGAAGTTGATCCACACACTGTCCGCAAAACCAGTGGGCGCATATCCCATGGTCTGCGATCCTCCGACAACGCGTACCAGATAGTCGAGCCACACATCGTGACATTGCGTGACCGGATCGCCATAACCGTCTTTGTCGATGTACTGACCATCGACAGAGACCGCCCAGGCGTCAAATGAAATTGTCATGATTCCTTTCCGTATGTCTCAGTGTTCATTCATTTTGATGGCAAGTTAATAAGCCTGTTCACCTCCTTTCTCCTTTCGAGCAGAGAGGTCCCTACCGCTACGGTGCATCGACGCGAACAGCCTCAGTGAGACCGTGAGCTGCGCCGGAGCATCGATGCTGAACACGTTTGCGATTTGCACGAGTTCTTCGATCTCGAAGCAAGCCGCACCGGTCATCCGCCGCGTGAATGATGAGGGGGATATAGGCAGCCGCTTCGCGAGCCAGACCTGATTCTTCCCCTCAACGGCAAGAGCAACCCGAATCGCTTGCCGAGTGAAATTCCGTAACGAGTTCATGCCTCGTATGCTCACAGAATGCGATTGCTCGCAACGAACGCATCTGTCTAATTGAGTTTGATTTGTTAGCTGTGCAAAAATCAGGTGTGAGCAGGTATCCCGAAGTCGGCATCTTCTCGCTTGCTTTCGCTGAAGAGTATCGCTCGTTCATGGAGGAGAACGATGTCTCGGGCACCCGATTGGCCGAGCAGATGGGCCGAGGCGTCGGTTATGTCTCTGAACGCGTCAACGGAAAACGGCCGCTCAACGAAGACGACGTCGAAGCACTTGCCGCTCTGGTCGATGGATGGAACGGGGTGAGTCTTCTTCTCGAACTCCTGCGTCGCGTCGCTGAACGAGCAGAACCGGGCCCGAACCGCCGAGCCCGTTCAGCGTGAATGGATCGGTCAGGTCTGCACTCGTCGCGAGAACCGATAAAATGACTGGATGTCACGCACACCCCGTATCGGCATCGTGAGCTATTGCGATCATCTGCGCACCTACGCGCATGTGAATCACGAGGCCTACGCCCGGAGGCACGGCTACACCTACATCTTCGACATCGCGCCCGTGCAGACGTTCAAGCACAACACCAAGCTCGAGAAGATCCAGAAGCTGCTGCCGCTTTTCGACTGGCTCTTCTGGATCGACGACGACGCCTTCTTCACCCGCCCCGAGATGCCTCTGACCGAGTTCCTCGACGTCTCCAGGAAGACCGATTTCGTCTTCTGCGAGAGCCCGGTCAACGATGGGAAGAAGACCTGGCTCTCGTCTGGCAACTTCTTCGTGCGCAATACGCAGCTCGCGCGGCAGCTCCTCGACGATGTCGCGAAGGACTACCGTGACGAGCGGATCCGGGATTGGTGGGACGAGAACGATTACGGCTACTACACCCACGGCGACCAGGACGCGTTCGTCTTCCACTTCAATACGCAGCCCCGGTACCAGCGCAGAGACTTCGTGCGGCGGCTGTCCTACGAGGCGTTCAATACCCGCCCGTTCCACTTCGAGGACTCTCTCGACGAGCACTTCCTCGTGCACTTCACCGGCGACCACAAGGGCCGGCAGGCCGCGGAGTTCGCCCAGCGGTTCGACGTATCGGAGGCTCTGATCCCGCACCAGGAGTTCAAGCGATTCCGCGGAGTCTACGCACCTCGCGAGGGGGAAGAGTAGAGGCCGCGCTCAGGTCGGCGCGGGGCCGCGCTGACTAGACTGTCAGGCCCAGGGCCGCGACAACTCCGGCCACGCGCCAGTTCGCAGAGAGGTGCTCAGAAGATGCCTACCACGCTCCAGAACGTCGTGTTCCCCATCGCCAAGGACCCCGACGTGCTGCCGCTCTACGCCGACGCCGAGACGTGGACCTCCGTGCGCGGCCGGCCGGTGCGCCTGAGCGAGAACGCGCACATCGACAACGTGCTCTCGCGCAGCAGCGTGCGCGTGCGCTCGGGGCAGCGCGTCTCGTACGCCAGCTACTTCAACGCCTTCCCCGCCTCGTACTGGCAGCGCTGGACCGTAGTCGACCGGGTCGCGCTCACGTTGCGCACACAGGGACCGGGCACCATCATCGTCTACCGCTCCAACGCCTCCGGGGTGCAGCAGCGCGTCGATTCCCGCGCGGTCAGGGGATCCGACGAAAGCGTGTTCGATCTGCCGCTGCGGTCGTTCAGCGACGGCGGCTGGTACTGGTTCGATCTCATCGCCAGCACCGACGAGCTGATCCTCGAGAGCGGGGCCTGGACCACCGACGCAGAGCCGGTCTCCACCGGCCGGCTGAGCCTCGGCATGACCACCTACAACAAGCCCGACTACTGCGTGGCCACGCTCGCGGGCATCGCGGACGACCCGGCGCTGCTCGAAGCCATCGACCGCGTCTTCCTGGTCGATCAGGGCACGCGCAAGGTGCGCGAAGAGGCGGGCTTCGACGCGGCCGCCGAGCGGCTCGGCGAGAAGCTGCGCGTGATCGAGCAGGGCAACATCGGCGGATCGGGCGGCTTCGCCCGCTCGATGGCCGAGACCCTCGAGCGCGAGGACACCGACTTTCTGCTGCTGCTCGACGACGACGTCGAGTTCGAGACGGAGAGCGCGCTGCGCGCCCTGCAGTTCGGCCGTTTCAGCCGCACCCCGGTGATCGTGGGCGGCCACATGTTCGATCTGCTCGACAAGCCCGTGCTGCACGCCTGGGCCGAGGTCGTGCGGCCCGGCCCCTTCATGTGGGGCCCGTCGTTCGATGAGCAGCACCGACACGACTTCCGCAGGCGCAACCTGCGCCAGACGCCGTGGATGCACGCCCGCCTCGACGCCGACTACAACGGCTGGTGGATGTGCATGATCCCGAAGCGCATCATCGCCGAGATCGGGCTCGCCCTTCCCGCCTTCATCAAGTGGGACGACGCCGAGTACGGGCTGCGGGCGAAGGAGGCGGGCTACCGCACCGTTTCGCTGCCCGGCGTGGCGCTCTGGCACGTATCGTGGATCGACAAGGACGACTCGCAGGACTGGCAGGCGTTCTTCCACACCCGCAACCGGATCGTCGCCGGCCTGCTGCACTCCGATCGGCCCGGCGGCGGCGGACTGCTGCAGAACAGCGGGCGGCAGGACATCAAGAAGCTGCTCAACATGCAGTACTACGCCGTGCAGCTCGCGGTCGACGGCATGCGCGCCGTGCTGCGCGGCCCCGGTCGGCTGCACGACGACATCGCGAAGGACATGCCGCAGGCCCGCGCCCGCGCCGCCGACTTTCCCGAGACTCGCGTCTACCGCTCGGGCGACGAGAACGCGCCGGTCTCTCGCGGGGGGCGCGCGCTGCCGCTGCTCGAGAAGCCCCGCGACTACCCGACCGGGCTGCGCCTCGCCCTGTTCACCCTGCGAATGGTGCCGCAGCACTGGCTGCGGCAGAGCAACGAGAACGACGAGCATGCGCCCGAACTCGAGTACCCGAAGCAGGACGCGCTGTGGTGGCGCATCCCGCACCACAGCAGCGTCATCGTGGGTTCGGCCGACGGGGCGGGCAAGATGTGGTACCGGCACGACCGCGCGAAGTTTCGCCGCCTGCTGCGCGAGTCGCGCGCGCTCACCCGCAAGATCGAGAAGGACTGGGACCGGCTGGCGCGGGAGTACCGGGAGGCGCTGCCCAGGATCGCCTCGGTCGAGGAATGGAAGAAGACCTTCGAGGGGCGGTAGAGACCCTCAGGCTCGCGGGCCCGCGCCTCGGGGCGCACGCGCCGGGGCCCGCAGGTCGAGGCTCGCGTTGCCGTGCTCGGTGGCGTACAGGCGCATGCCGGCCGCCTTGCTCGGTTGCCCGTCTGCGGCAGCGACCCGCGCCCGGCGGCCGCTCAGACTGCCCCGCACCTCGAGGATCGTCCAGAGGTCGACGCGATCGCGGGCGAACCGGCGCATCAGCTCCAGCGGCAGCACGAAACGGTAGGCGAGCGCGTCGGGCCTCCCGGCGACGCGGAAGCGGCGGCCGGGCACCGAGATACCCCTGCCCACCCGTCTCCCCGAGAGATGGAGATACACCCGGATCCCGCCCCCGGCGAGAAAGCTCTCCGCGCGGCGCGTGACTCCGCGGCCGACGCGCCAGCGCAGCGTCGGCCGCAGCAGGCGGTGCAGCCGTTCGGCGGCGGCCACCCGCGCCGGGCCGGGCTTCGACGCCCCGCTCAACAGGCGCTCCTCGGCGCTCGGGATCACCTCGACCATCACCTCGACCCCGCCCGGCACCGCTTCGAGGCCCAGGCAGACCGACTCGTGCGCCAGATCGGCCTGCGCATCGACGAGGGTGTCGATCCCCTCGAGATCGCCGGCCCGGATCAGTCGGCACAGCTGCGCATTGGTCGGGTTGCCCATCGCTGCGTCGCGCTCCGGCGCCACCAGCTCGTCGAGGAACGCCCGGTGCTGCGCGACCCACTCGGCCTTGCGGTCATCCGTCATGCGCTGCCAGCGCTGGGGAGCGTAGAAGCGGAGGCCCTTTCGCGCGAACAGCTGCTGCACGAGGCGACGCGCGCGTTCGGGATCGGGCACCTCTGCAAGCAGGGTGGCCGCGATGCGTCGGCACGACCCCACGTAGTTCTCGGGCTGGATCGGGCTCGACGAGATGTTCTTCTCGTCGTCGCGCTTGGCGATGAAGTAGAGGGGGTCGGCGCCGCAGAACAGGATCAGCCGCGCCCGTACGTAAGCCGCGGTCACGAAGATGCCGTCCTCGAGACGCACCCGCCCCTCCGGAAACCTGAGCGCGTGCTGCTCGATCAGTGAGCGGCGGAACAGCTTCTGCGGCGACAGCGTCTCCATCGCCCGCTCCAGCGAGATCTCGCCCTCGGGGTGGAGCTTGAAGAGCGACTGCACGCCCCTGCCGCCCACTCCCTGGAACCTCGGGATCACGACGTCGGCGTCCCGCTCCTCCGCCATGGCGACCAGGGCGCTGAGCGCGTGCGGAGCCATCGTGTCGTCCGAGTCCATGAAGAACACGAACTCGCCACTCGCACGCTCGAGCCCGCGGTTGCGGGGCATTCCCGGCCAGCCGCTGTTCGCCTGATGCACCACGGTGAGGCGGGGATCCTGCTCGGCGAAGCGGTCGAGCTCCTCGCCCGAACCGTCGGTCGAGCCGTCGTCGACGGCGATGACCTCGATCGAGCGGAGATCCTGCCCCAGCACCGACTCGAGCGTCGCGGTCACGTACGGCATGGAGTCGTAGACCGGAAGGATCACGCTCACCGTCGGGTGCGGGGCTTCACGTCCAAGATCCATCCGTCGGCCTCCCCCGGCTCATCGTACCCCATACACCGTAGTACGACTCGCGCTCCGCGAACCGGTGAGCGGGCTGTGTGGTCGCTGCCCATTCTCGGCGACCCGGCTGGGAGGCCGAGCGGGCCCCGTTTGTTATCATCCCGATGATGGTGGCTTCGCATACGCGGATCGGGAGCGCGACCCAGCGCCTCTGGTACTTCGACGCGCTCCGGGCGATCGCGATCCTGGCGGTCGTCACGATCCACGCCGCGATCACCGAGTGGCACCAGGCACCCGTCGAGAGCTGGCGCTGGGACGTACTCAACTGGATCAACAGCCTTCCGCGCTTCTGCGTGCCCGTGTTCCTCATGATCAGCGGGGCGCTGTTCCTCGACCCCTCGCGGGAGGTGACCTGGCGGGCGCTGTGGCGCAAGTATCTGCCGCGCGTGGCCGCGGCCTTCGCGGCGTGGTCGCTGTTCTTCGCCCTCGTCAACGTCTACGGGCCTGGCGGGAGCGGTTCCTTCCCGGAGCTGGTGACCCGGTTCTTCACCGGCCACTTCCACCTGTGGTTCCTGCTCGCGCTCATGGGTCTCTACCTGTTGGTCCCGATCCTGCGCCCCATCGTGCGCGACCGCCGCGTGGCGTGGTACTTCGTCGGCCTCGCCCTCCCCTTCGCCTACGTGTTCCCCATGCTCGAGCGGGTGCCCGCCATCGGCGACGTGCTCGGATCGATGCTCGGCGCCGCGAAGCTCGAGCTGGTGCTCGGTTACAGCTCGTACTTCGTGCTCGGCTACCTGCTGAGCCGGGTGCGGCTGCAGCCCTGGCAGCTGTGGGCGCTCGCGGGGGCGGGCGCGGCGGGCCTCGCCGCGACCGCGGTCGGCACCGCGGCGGTATCACGGCGGGCGGGCGAGTGGGACGAGCTGTTCTACGGATTCCTGACGCCGAACGTGCTGGCGGTGTCCGTGGCGGTCTTCTGCCTGGTGAAGGCCGCGGGAGACCGCGGCGATCCGGCGCGCGAGCCCTCGCGCATCGTCGGCTTCCTCTCGAACTACTCGTTCGGCATCTACCTCGTGCACCCGTTCTTCCAGTGGGTGTACCGGCAGTTCGGGCTCACCACCGAGTTCGCGCACCCGCTCATCTCGGTACCGGCGCTGACGCTGCTCGTGCTGATCCCGAGCGCGGTCACCGCTGTGCTCATCAGCAGGATCCCGCGCGTCGGGCGCTTTCTGGGGTGAGGTCTCGGGGCGGGGCGGAATCCCGGGCCCGACATCCGAAACCCGCACCGCTCTCGCCCCGGCGCATGAGCATCAGGAAGCGGGGCTCGCCGCCTCGCCCAGCGCATCGGGCGACAACTCCACGTAGTCGTGATGCTTCGGGCCTCGCCCGTCGCCCGCCGTCCGCCTGCGCATCCGCCGCCACAGCCAGGGCAGAGCGTACGCCCTGAGCCACTCGGCCCGCGATATCCCCTGCCTGCCCCGCTCCGTGTCGGCCTCGTCGTGGAAGGCCCGCTCGAGCGACCCCAGAACCTTGGCGTCGGAGACGCCGAGCACGGCCGCCGCGTGGTAGGCGAGGATCCGATGGCCCGCCGGGGTCAGGTGCACGCGGTCATCGGCCCACACGTCGGGGTCGGCGATCCCCGGGATGGTCGCGGTGTCGAGCAGATAGCAGCCGTGGGAGCGCGCGATCTCGCGCACGCGGTCGGCGAACTCGGAGAAGCGGTTCGCGAGCACGGGCAAGACGCGACTCCCGGGCAGGAACGGGGTGCCGATCAGCACGTCGGCGCCGGCCGCCCGAAGCCGGGCGACCTGTTCGTTCAGGCGTCGCGCGGCCCCGTCGACATCGATCCGGGCGCGCACCAGGTCGTTGGCGCCGATCAGCACGGACACCAGGTCCGGGCGCATCGAGAGCGCCTGATCGACCTGCGCCTCGAGGTGGCGCACCTGCCTGCTCCGCACCGCAAGGTTCGCGAACCGGATCCCCGCCTCTTCGGCTTTCCGGTCGGAGAGGAGCATGGCGAGCCGAGCCGCCCAGCCCAGGTACTCGCCCTCGGGCATGCGCGAAGAATCGCACAGTCCCTCCGTGACCGAATCGCCCAGCGCGACGTACCGCCTCCAGTTCGGCGCGGCGCCTGCCGGTGCGGAGCGAGCCTGCGGGTACGACGGGCGGGACGGCATCCCCGCGAGAACCCGGGGCCGACACACCTCTTGGGCCTCCCGGTAGTGGTCGACGAGCTGCTCGCACAGGGACGACCAGGTTCGATGCCGCACCGATCCGCGAGCTGCCCGAGAGAACGCGGCGCGCTTTCCGTGATCCCCCACGAGATCCTCGACCCGGGAGCGCATCTCCGCGAGATCGCCCGGCCGGTAGGTCCAGCCGTCGATGCTGTTGCGCACGAGGTCGAGCGGTCCGCCCTTCCCCGTCGCGACGACCGGGACGCCGCTCGCCTGCGCCTCCTGCACCGTCTGGCAGAAGGTCTCCGTCTCCCCCGGGTGCACGAACACGTCGATGCTCGCCATGGCCCGGGCGAGTTCCATGCCCCCGAGATGCCCGGTGAAATGAGCTCGAGGGAGCAGACGCTCCAGCTCGGCACGGCTCGGGCCGTCTCCGACGATCAGCAGCCGCGCAGCGGGAAGATCGTGAACGGCCAGAAGATCCTCGACCTGCTTCTCGGGCGCGAGCCGCCCGACGTACCCCACGATGGACCGGCCGGGAGCGACCTCGTTCCGCCAGGCTTCGCTGCGACGCTCCGGCGCGAACCGCTCGGCGTCGACGCCGCGTCCCCAGTGGCGAAGACGCTCGATACCGAGCGCCGTGAGCTGGGCGTGCGTCGATGTGGACGGGACGAGCGTCAGGGTGGCGCGACGGTGCAGGCGGGTGACGTGCGAGGCGACGATCGGCGCGCCCCCGAGCACTCGGTACTTGTCGGCGTAGGCGATGACATCGGTCTGGTAGACCGCGACCGACGGTATGCCGAGGGTCTCGGCCGCCCGCACGCCCGCCCAGCCGAGGGCGAACGGCGACGCGAGGTGCACGACCTCGGCGCCGAACCGCCTGAGAATCGTCGAGATCCTCGCCGGGCGGGTGAGCACCACGCGGACGTCGGGATACGAGGGCAACGGGTACGAGCGCAGCAACTCCATGCGCGCGCCGCGGAGATCGGGATCGATCCCGCAATCGACCGTCCGGCCCGCGTCGGGCGCGATCACCAGCAACTCGTGCCCCCGGCGGGACAGCTGCTCGAGAACTTGCAGGACGGAACCCGTGACACCGTTCATGTGAGGGAGGAAAGATTCAGCGATGAGCGCGACCTTCACGCCTCCATCGTGGGACCTGCCGGCCGCGCGAGGCGACGACCCGACGCTCCATCACCCAATGTTCGCCCGCTGCACACGAGGAGCTGCGCACCGTTCACGCCGCGGACACCGGCGCCGGGCCGGTGGCCGGGCTAGAGCAGTTCGGCGAGCCTGTTGTTGTACATGGTGAGCGCCGAGCCGATGGCCATGTGCATGTCGAGGTACTGGTAAGTGCCCAGGCGCCCCCCGAACAGCACGCGGTCCTCGGCGCCCGCCAGCTCGCGGTAGGCGAGGAGCCGAGCGCGGTCCTCGGGGGTGTTGACCGGGTAGTAGGGCTCGTCGTCGCGGCTCGCGAAGCGGGAGTACTCGCGCATGATGACGGTCTTGTCGGCCGGGTATTCGCGCTCGGGGTGGAAGTGGCGGAACTCGTGGATGCGGGTGTAGGGCACGTCGGATCCGGCGTAGTTCATCACGCTGGTGCCCTGGAAATCGCCGGTGGGCAGCACCTCGGTTTCGAAGTCGAGGGTGCGCCAGGCGAGTTCGCCCTCGGCGTAGTCGAAGTAGCGATCCACGGGGCCGGTGTAGACGACGGGCGCGGTGCCGACGACCGCCCGCTTGTTGAGCGGCTGCGACTCGTCGAAGAAGTCGGTCTCGAGGCGCACCTCGATGTTCGGGTGGTCGGCCATGCGCTCCAGCCACGCCGTGTACCCGTTCACGGGCAGCCCCTCATAGGTGTCGTTGAAGTACCGGTTGTCGTAGGTGTAACGCACGGGCAGGCGCGAGATGACCTCGGCGGGCAATTCGGTGGTGGGCGTCTGCCACTGCTTCGCGGTGTAGTCGCGGATGAACGCCTCGTAGAGCGGGCGCCCGATCAGCGAGATGCCCTTCTCCTCGAGGTTCTTCGCCTGCTTCGTGTCGAACTCCTCGGCCTGCTTCGCGATCAGGGCCCGCGCCTCGTCGGGCCCGTGGGCGGCGCGGAAGAACTGGTTGATGGTGCCCAGGTTGATGGGCAGGGGGTACACCTCGCCCCGATAGTTGGAGTACACCCTGTGCTGGTAGCCCGTGAACTCGGTGAAGCGGTTCACGTACTCCCACACGGTCTCGTTCGAGGTGTGGAACAGGTGCGCGCCGTAGCGGTGCACCTCGATCCCCGTCTCGGGCTCGGCCTCCGAGTACGCGTTCCCACCGATGTGCGAACGACGATCGATCACGACCACCCGCTTGCCCGCGCTCGCTGCGCGTTCCGCGACGGTGAGACCGAAGAAACCCGACCCGACGACGAGAAGATCCATGCGCACCAGCTTAGCCTCGCGACGGGCCGTGAGACGGCCGCGCAGGGTCGGTGTTGAAGCGCACCGGCCACGATGCCCGCGCCGGCCGCGATCCGCGTGCGCGATCCGCGTGCGCGATCCGCGTGCGCGTTTCGGGCGCTTCGTCTCGCGGCGAGCGGCCGAAACGCGCACACGGATCGTGCGGCGCGGCGCGCCGTCGGGCCCGAGGGCCGGTTGCCGCCGGAGGGACGGCCGCAGATCGTCGCCGATGGCGCCGCCAAACCTCTCGCTAACCGGCGGGAGCCTAGACTTCGAATCACATCACCGCTCGGTCGCAGGGAGGCCGCCGATGTCCGCTTTCACCCACACGCTCGGGGTCGTCGGCGCGGGCGTGCTCGCGTTCGGCGCCGTGCTCGCCGCCTCCCAGCTCACAACGCCCCTCGCCGAGACCGGGGAGCAGCGCCCTCCCGCGGTCGGTGCCCCGGAAGGCGGCGCCGAGTCGCCGGCCGGGGGCTCACAGAATCCGTCGACGGCGCGCGTCGATCCATCCTCCCTCCCGCTCGAGGAGGCGGTCCTCGGCCGTTGGCGCGCACCCGAGCCCGCCAATCAGGATGCCTTCATCGAGCTGACGGAGTACGGACTCTGGATCGCCTCCGACGGCTGTAACAGCTCCGAGGGCACCTGGCAGGTCGACGCCGACGGCGCGCTCACCGTCGGCGGGGCCGGAGCCATGACCCAGGTCGGCTGCGACAACGAGCCGCTCCCCGAGGCGATGCGGTCGGCGCGGTCGGTCGAGCTCGACAACGAGGGGCGGCTGATCCTGACCGACGAGACCGGTGTCGAGACCGTTCTGGAGCGCAGACGGGAGACGGGCATCTCGTTGGCGGGTCGCTGGATCGGCCCCGCCTCCGCCACCGCATCGAGCATCGTGGACTTCTCAGATGACGGGGCGTGGCGCGCAACGGTCGGCTGCCACGAGTTCTTCGGCACCTGGACGCTCGAGCGCAACGGCGACAACTGGGTCGAGCCGCCGCCGGGCGGCGAGGGCGTCACGAGGTTCAGCACCGCGCCCGGACTGCTCAGCATCGGCCCGGCCCCGTCTGAACCGACTCCCGAGTGCTTGAGCGAGTCGGCCGGCACGCTGGCCCTCGACTACGACACCCGGTACTGGTTCGGCTTCTCCTCGCCGACTTCCTTCGCGATCGCCCCGGTCGACACCGCTGCGCTGCCCGAGCGGTATATCACCTTCTTCCGCACGGAGCCGGGTCGGCAGCCGTACTCTCCCTGAGCGGCCCCGCGATCGGCCGGGCGCTCAGCCCTGTGCGAGTGCGGCCGCGATGATGCGGTGCGCGGGGAGGATGCTGCGGCGCTCCTCGTCGGCGTCGACGCGCCCCCCGACGAGGTCGACGAAGTGCTCGAACTGAGCCGCGAGCGGCTCGAGGCCCGAGACCTCCGGCACCTCCATCTCCGTCATCTGCCGGAAGCCGACCTTGTCGCCCGTGCTCTCGATGTTCGTGTGGCGGTACTTCGTCACGCCGCGCAGCAGCAGGTCGACTTCCACCATGGAGTCGAGCGACTGCACCGTCACGCGGCGCACCTTGCGCTGACCGATGCGGCTCGCGGAGGCCGAGGCGATCCCGCCTCCGGGGAAGCGCAGCGTCATGTCGATGACGTCTTCGGCGCCCGCCACCGATTCCGGGTGGAAGAAGCCGAGCTCGGAGCTCACCGAATCGGGCGTGACCGATCCGTACATGCGCGAGACGAGGTCGGCGTCGTGCACCAGCATGTCCCACGCGACGCCCGTCTTGATGCGCGACCAGTACGGCGAGTGCCGTTCGGCGCGCACGTAGACCGGTTCTTCGATGAGCGACTGCGCCGCGAGCACGCCGGCGTTGAAGCGCTCCAGGAACCCGCACTGCACCGGCACTCCCGCGCGCTCCGCCGCCTGGAGGATCTCCTCGGTCTGCTCGAGCGATGGACACACCGGCTTCTCGATGAGCACCGGGAGGCCCGCGTCGAGCACCTGCTTCGCGATGCCATAGTGGTACTCGGTCGAGGCCGCGACCACCACCGCGTCGGCGCGCTTCAGTGCCTCCTCGGCCTCCGGGTACCACTCGCCGCCGTACTGCTCGGTCGCCGCACGGCCGCTGGCCTCGAACGGGTCGACGATGCCGGCCAGCTCGGCGCGGGCCGAGGAAGAGATGATGCGCGCGTGGTTGCGCCCCATCGCGCCGGCTCCGAAGAGGACGATGTTCGGGTTTGCCATGCTTGCTCCTCACCACACTGACGACGCGCCCAACCGGGCGGGATCGACGCGGACCCCACTAGTCTATGAGTTTCCACCGGGGAAGCCGCCGAGCACGCGCTACAGTCGTGGCATGACTGCAGCTCTCACCGGCCAGTCCCTCGCGCGAGCGCTGCCCAGCAACCGACGTCGTTCCGAAGAATCCTCTTCCCCGCAACAAAGGAGCAGGGTCTGACGTATTCAACGACTCGGAACGGCAAGAACCGTCGTCCCCGCCTCTGCGACCGGAGTACCGCATTCAGCGAACTCGGCAGCCGCCCTGATGCGCGGTTCCCGCTTACTCATCGATATAGACGCACTCCTGATTTGCACACGGGTCTTTCAACGATGGAGACACTTCGTCCCAACCCGGTGGGAAATCCCAAGGACCAATCGTTCGCTGGCCAGTACCTCCGCCGGGCGCCGGCGTCTCAACTGGAGCAATGCTGGGGACGGGGAGGTCAACATCCTCGCGGCCTGTTTGAAACCGCCCAGCCGACGCTACTGCCGCACCGCCGACGCCGACGACAACCACCGCAACCGCCACCCCGCAAAGAACCCATTTGCGCATCGTCTACCTCCGCCCACACGGCCCCCATGTCACCATACTCGCAGGCACTGGCTTACTCCTCAACGAAAACGCAGTCCTTCTTCGAACAGATGTCTTCAAGCCCGTCAGGGAATTCGGCGCCCGCCCCCTTCGAGGGTCCGACCGACATGAGACCGGGGCCCGGCCGGTCGGCAGGAACATCCAGGGTCAACCCCGGTTCGGCGCCTCGGCCATACGGAGAAGAGAAGACATTCATCCACGCCCCCACTGGCTGAGCAGCGTGTCTATCGGAATGTAAACCGCACCGATACGTATACCACTTATAGAGATCGATCCCACGTGCATACCAACGGCCTTCACCCCTGCACTTGTCGCTTGCCAGACCGGCCCTCCGGAGTCACCGCCCGAAGACCAGTAGTTCGTAACAAAAGCTCGAACACCCTTCCAGCTGGTGGTTCCCGTGATGCGACCCTCAGTCCAGCCGGTAGTCTTGCCCATCTTTCCCACAAGTACGCCCGAGTACTGAGAGGAAGTAGGCATGGTGCCGGTGACACGCCCCGTTCCTCCTGGTCCAGGACGAGCACCGGTTCTCGGGTCGACAACGATCTGGTATGGGATGACATTGCTGTAGTACGAGAAAAACATTGAGTCACCGTTTGGGCTGGACTTCTTAGCGGCTATGGTGCCGAACGCTGAACCAGTGCCGTACACAGTACTTCCAACACCACCCCCACAATGCGCCGCGGAGAGAATGAACCAGCCTGAGTAGCCGCTAACGATCCAGGAGGCGGTGCAAGAACCCGGATTGTAGCCAGGCGAGTTGAAGTAGATAGGATCCCCGACAAGGTAGCCGTATGTGGCACGAGCGCCCTTCGCGGAACCCGCGTCCTCAGAGGGTTCCTGCGCGAAGACATCCCCTGCTTGAGAGTGATACTCCTGGCCAGTCCCATTGGCCACCGCAGGAGCGCCTGATGTTGCCATCAACACCAGTCCTGCCACTACGCCTATCAATCTAAGTCTTTTTTAAGCATTTGTTCTTTCCTTTGAGAATTTTGCACATGTATTAAACATATGTAATGGTATGCATACACCTCTCAATTTACATACTTAAAAAATTATTAACAAGTTATGTCTCGTCAAGATTCATATTCTTTACTTTAGGGTCTTAATAGTTTTCATGTGCAATCCATCTGCTAATCGTGACTACCAGTTCTGGCACTATTGGAAGATTCCGATCACGCCTGCACAGAACAGAGAAGACCGCTCGGAAACGAACCGGTAGAGCTGGTAATCCAGCTCTGTGTGGGTGAACGCCGCGATCGACCGGATCGCCGACGCGCCGATGAGCCTCATCGGCAAGATCGCGGCGAGGCGCCCCGGGGAGCCCGCGCCGAGGAGCTCCATCCCGGCCAGGGCCTTCTGACGACAAGCCGGTGCGAATGTTCATCGCCCTGTCAATCACTCGGGGCACGGCATCGCCTGGGGCCGCGCGCTCGAGAGACTCGACCCAGGCACCACTTTGATAACGCGACCGCACGGATCGACGCGAACTCCCCCAGTCTATGAGTTTCCACCGGGGAAGCCGCCGAGCGCGCTACAGTCGTGGCATGACTGCCCTCACCGCTCAGACCATCGCCTCCGATTTCTCCGCACGGCTGATCGGCGAGGACCTGCCGGTCTCCGGGCCCGCGCCGCTCGCCGACGCCGGCTCCGGCGCCGTCACCTTCGTCGGCGACACCGGCAAGTACGCGGCCGACTTCGCGCGGGCGATGGCGAGCGGCGCGGTCGTGCTCGCCCCGCTCGGCACCGAGCTTCCCGGGGGCGCCGCCGGCGCCCTGATCCTCGTCGAGAATCCGCGAGCGGCCTTCGGACAGACCGTCGCCCGCCATTTCGCCCCCCGCTCCGAACCGGGCATCGCCGAGACGGCGCGGATCCACCCCACGGCGCGCGTGCACGAGACCGCGCACGTCGGCGAGTACACGGTGGTGCGCGCGGGCGCCGTCCTCGAGGCGCACGCCGAGGTGCGGGACCACGTGGTCATCGGGCACAACGTGGTCGTCGGCGAGCACGCGCTCGTGAAGAGCCAGGCCGTCATCGGCGAGGAGGGATTCGGAATCGAGAAGGACGCCGACGGCAACAACTTCCACGTGCCGCACATCGGATCCGTGCGCCTCGGCGCGCACACCGAGGTCGGCAACTTCACCACGGTCTGCTCGGGGACGATCGCCCCCACCACGATCGGCGACTACACCAAGATCGACGATCACGTGCACATCGCGCACAACTGCCGCATCGGCAGGAACGTCATCGTGACGGCGTGCGCCGAGATCTCGGGCAGCGTCGTGATCGAGGACGACGTCTGGATCGGGCCCAACGCATCGGTGATCCAGGGGCTCACGCTCGGCAGGGACTCTCTGCTGGGGATCGGGGCGGTCGCGGTGAAGTCGATCCCGGAGAACGAGGTGCGGGTGGGCAATCCGGCGAAGCGCCTCGGCGACAATAAGAGATGACGGCCGGGCCCGCCGAGGCTTCAGTAGTTCTCGGCGGGAACCTTCTCGAACCACCAGAACGGGTGGGTGAGCACCTGCATCAGCGGCTCCCTGCCCACCCACAGCCCGAAGTGCCCCTCGCGCCACCGGCCGCTCGAATCGCTGAGGTACTTCATATCGGGCATCATGAAGCGCGTCTCGTAGGCGTGATAGGCGACCGAGTCGCTCCACCGCTCCAGCAGCCCGTTCGCGAACTCCATTCCTCCCATGCGCGCGGGCTCGTGGGAGCTGAATCCGCCGAGCGGGCGCCCTACGGCGGCCTCGAACACCGCGCGCTGACGATCGGCCCACTCGAGGTCGTCGCCGCCGAGCCATCCGCACACACCCCCCTCCAGGTGAAGCTGGACCTCATGGCCCAGCTGCTCCATCTCCTGCACGATGCGCAGCGACGGCAGGCTGAGCAGGTTGTACCCCTGAGCGTGCACGCGCAGGAAGAAGGTCGCAGTGCAGCCGGCCTCGGCGTCGATGCGCGCCACCCGCGCGGCCTGCTCGATGGTGTTGTCGATGTCGTGCCGCAGGATCATGTGCCGCTCCCGCGGCTCGGCGAGATACCGCTCGAAGCTCGTCACCGCGTAGCCCGCCTCCCGGTAGGCGCGCAGCGTATCGGCGTAGGAACGAAGCGAGTAGTCGTGGGTCTCGAAGCTCTGCACCTTCATCGGCCCTGCACTTTCGGGGTAGGGGACATCATGTCGTTCATCGATCGGATCCTCCCGCGCCGGAGCCTCCCCGGCGCGGGCCTCACCACTCGAGGACGAGGCCGCCCCAGGAGAGGCCGACGCCGAAGCCGAGCAGCATCACCCGCATTCCCCGCCGGAGCACCCCCTCGCGCTGGGCCTCGGTGAGCGCGATCGGAATCGTCGATGAGACCGTGTTGCCCGTCTCGGCGAGCGACACGAAGAACCTCTCCCGGGGCACCTTCAGCTTCTTGCGCAGGTGCTCGAGCATGAAGGCGTTGGCCTGGTGAAAGACGAACAGGTCGACGTCGTCGAGTTGCAGGCCCTCCCGCTCGAGAATCCGAGCGACCGAGTGGGGCACCACCCGCAGCGTGAAGTTGAAGATCTCGGGCCCGTCCATGAACAGGTCGTAGCCGTTGCTCGAGATGCCGCGCTCGGAGGCCGCGGACTTCGGCTCGAGGTCGGTACCGGGCCGCAGCCCGCCGTTCGGCACCACGAGGTGCCTGGCCCCCGAACCGTCGGTGCCGTACAACGGGGCGCCGATCCCGCGGCCCGCGGCACCCTCATCCTGCTCGGCGACGAGCGTCGCCGCCGCACCGTCGCCGAAGATGGTGCGCACGCTCTTGTCGGCCGGGTTCACGAACTTGGTGTAGGTGTCCGAGGTGATCACCAGCACGCGCAACGCCTGACCGGACTCGATGAGACCCTTCGCCTGGCCGAGCGCGTAGATGTATCCCGAGCAGCCCAGGTTGAGATCGACGGCCCCCGCGTCGATGCGCAGGCCGAGCCCCTCGTGCACGATGCACGCCGTCGTCGGCAGAAAGTAGTCGGGGCTCTGCGTGCACACGATGAGGTAGTCGATCGAGTGCGCCTCGATGCCGTGCTCCTCGAGCAGGCGGTTTCCGGCGGCGATCGCGAGGTCCGACGTGAATTCGTCCTCGGCCGCGACGCGGCGGCGGTGCACCCCCGTCTTGGCGGCGATCTTCTCGACCGACCACTCGGGGAACTCGGCGGAGAGCTCCTCGTTCGAAAGCACTCGCTCGGGCAGGTGATAGCCGACAGCGACGACACGTACGGTCATGCCTCAGACTCTACACTTAGTTTGCGGTGTATCCGCCATCCACTACCAGCGTGGTACCGGTGACCCACCTCGCAGCGGGCGACAGCAGGTAGAGCGCGGCGTTCGCCACGTCCTCGGGCGAGCCGACGCCCAGCGGGTGAGCGGCTTCGATGGCCTCCCATCCGGCCTGCCCCACGGTGCGCCGCAGTCGTGCTGTGAGCGGCGTCTCGACGATGCCGGCCGCGATACTGTTCACGCGCACGCCCTCGGGCGCCAGCTCGAGCGCGAGCGAGCGCGCGAGCGACGACACCGCGGCCTTCGACGCCGCGTACACGCTCACCCCGGGCTCGCCGACCAGGCCCGCGGCCGACGACATGAGCACCACGCTCGCACGCTCGGCCCGCACCTTCGGGCTGCGGAACGCCTTGACGAGCAGCACGCTGCTCGTCACGTTCGCGCTGAGCAGTGTGTTCACGTGCTTCGCGGTGATGGCGCGCAGCGGGGCGGCCGCGTGCTCTCCCGCGGCGTGCAGCATGCCGTCGAGCGGACCCATCTCGCCGACGATGCCGGCGAAAAGCTCACCGTGGCCCGCGTGCTCGGCCAGGTCGGCGGCGAAGGCGCGGTGCCCCTCCCCGTCGAGCATCGAGGCCGTCTCACCAAGCGCATCCGCGCGGCGCGCGACCAGCGCCACGCGCGCGCCCTCGCGGCTCGCGGCGACCGCGGCAGCCCGGCCGATCCCCGACGAGGCGCCGGTGATCAGCAGCGCACGTCCGGCGAGGCCCAGGAAGTCCCGGTCCTCCGCGTCAGCCGCCGAGGGGATCACCGCGCGGCGGTCACGAGCGCGAGCAGATCGTCGACCGTCTCCGCCTTGGCGAGCTCGTCAGCGTCGATCTCGGCGCCGAGGCGCTCGTCGATCTCGGCGATGAAGGAGAGGTTGGCGAGAGAGTCCCACCCCTGCTCCTCGAGGCTCTTCGTTTCCGAGGCTTCATCGACTTCGAGAATCTCGGCGACCAGCTGCAACAGCGACTGCTTATCCATGCCCGCATCCTATCCCAGCGCCGTCGGGGCCACCGGACGGCAGCCGGGGTCCGGGCGTTCCCCGCAGAGTAAGATGACCGCATGGAAACGACCGGACGAACGGGTGCTCGCCCGCTGTGAATCGCAACGCCTACCCGTCCTGGATGAACGCCCTGATCGACCGGATCGCGGACGCGCCGATGAGCCCGATCGGCCGGATCGCGGCCAGGCGCCTCGGCAGGTCGGCCCCGCGGGGCTCGATCCCGACCACCGCCTTCGACGACAGGCCGATCCGGGTGCTCATCGCGCCCGTCAACTACTCGGGCCAGGGCATCGTCTGGGCGCGCGCGCTCGAGGCGCTCGATCCCGGTATCTCGGCCCGCAACATGGCGATGGAGGTGCCGGGCGGCTTCTCCTTCGACGCCGACCTCCTCGTACCCGTCGGCACCTATCACAACGACCCCGACTGGCAGCGGCGGCAGTTCGCGGCTGCGGCGAGCGCGACGCACGTGCTCATCGAGGCCGAGGAGCCGCCGTTCGGCCGCCTCATGGGCCGCTCGGTCGCCGCGCAGGCCCGCGCGCTGCAGGAGCGGGGGGTGAACGTCGCGTTCCTCGCCCACGGCACCGACATCCGGCTGCCCTCGCGTCACATCGCCGGGAACCCTCTCTCCTACTACGACGACCCCGCGGTGTACCTGCCGCGGGCCGAGCAGCTCGCGGCGCGCAACATCGCGCTCGTCACCGGCAGCGGAAGGCCCGCGTTCGTCTCGACCCCCGACCTGCTCGTCGATCTGCCCGGCGCTCGGTGGTGTCCCGTCGCCGTGGATCCGGAGCGCTGGGCGGCGCAGGATCGCATCGAGCGCGCGCCCGGCGCACCGCTGCGGGTGGTGCACGCGCCCTCCGTCGCGGCGTACAAGGGCACGGACATGATCCTGCCGACGCTCGAACGGCTGCGCGACGAGGGTCTCATCGAGTTCCGGCTCGTGCGCGGCGTGCCCTCGCGCGACATGCCCGCGGTGTTCGCCGAGGCCGACGTGATGCTCGACCAGTTCCGCGCCGGCTCGTACGGCGTCGCCGCGTGCGAGGCGCTCGCCGCTGGCTGCCTCGCCGTGGGGCAGGTCTCGCCCCAGGTGCGATCCGCGGTGCGCGAGGAGACGGGTCGCGAGCTCCCCGTCCTCGAGGCCGACCCCGACTCGCTCGAGACGCTGCTGCGCGGCCTCGCAACCGCGCAGGACCTCACCCCCGCACGCGCGAGGGGCGTCGAGTTCGTGCGCGCGGTGCACGACGGGCGGCTCGCGGCCCGAGCGCTCCGCGATCACTGGATCGCCCCCGATCGAAAGGACCCCGCCGGTGCACCCCGCAGCTGAACGCGTCTGGAAGCTCGTCCCGAAGTTCGCGCAGGACGCGATCGCCTCGGGTGTGGACCGAGCGCGCGGGGTCACCCCGCCCGCACCGCCCGCGCCCGACATGACGAAGCCCATCCGCCTCATGATCGGCCCTGTGAACTACGCGGGCCAGGGATACCGCTGGGCCCGCGCGGTCGAGCAGACGGGGCGGGTGTCTGCGAAGAACTACGTGCACGAGGCCAACAACCCGCTGCAGTACGCAGCCGACTACACGGTCACCTGGCGCACGGCGGAGCACTCCCGCTCGTGGCAGCGCGCGATGTACGAGACCCTCGCCCGCGACTACACGCACGCGCTCATCGAAGCGTGCTACCCGATCCTCGGAGGCAGGTTCGAGGGAGACATGTACCGGCAGATCGAGCTGCTGCAGGCGGCGGGGCTCGAGGTCGGCTTCATCGGGCACGGCACCGACGTGCGGTTGCCCTCGACGCACGCGGCGAGCGAGGAGTGGTCGTTCTTCCGCGACGACGAGTGGGTGGATCCGGGTCTCGTCGAGCCGGTGGTGGCGAAGAACCTCAAACTGATCGCCGACACGGGCCTGCCGACGTTCGTGTCGACGCCCGGCCTGCTGCTCGACCTGCCGCAGGCGCACCTGCTCGGCGTGATGATCGACGTCGAGAAGTGGGCGAACGACCGGCCGCTCCTCGCGCGCGACCGCATCAAGGTGGTGCACGCACCCACCAACCCCATCACCAAGGGCACCGGCTATGTGACCCCGGTGGTGCAGCGCCTCGAGCGGGAGGGGCTCATCGAGTACGTCGAGCTGAAGGGGATCCCGAACGACCAGATGCCGGCCGTGTTCGCCGACGCCGACGTGGTGCTCGACCAGTTCAGGGTGGGCGACTACGGCGTGGCGGCGTGCGAGACCATGGCCTCCGGCCGCGTGGTGCTGGCGCACGTGAGCGACCAGGTGCGGGGCGAGGTCGAGCGGCGCGCAGGGCTGCCGCTGCCGATCCCCGAGACCAACGCCGAGAACCTGGAGGACGTGCTGCGCGACATCGCCCTGCGCCGCGACCACTACCGGGCGATCGCCGCGCAGGGGCCCGAGTTCGTGCGGCGCCTGCACAGCGGCGACTTCTCGCGCGAGGTGCTCATGCGCGAGTTCCTGGAGGCGTAGCCCCTTGCGCATCACGATCGTCTCACGCATCTACCGCCCCGAGCCCGCGGCCGCCTCCTTCTTCCTCGGCGGGGTGGCCGACGCGCTGCTCGAGGCGGGGCACGAGGTCGACGTGCTCACGGCACGGCCCCTCCCCGGCCAGGGCGAGGGATCGCGGGGCGAGCGGATCAGCACGTTCCCGGTGCTGCGCGACCGCAGCGGGTACGTGCGCGGCTACCTGCAGTACCTCAGCTTCGACCTGCCGCTCGCGTTCAGGCTGCTGTTCGCACGACGGCCGGCCGCCGTGCTCGTCGAGCCCCCGCCCACGACGGGCGCGGTGGTGCGCGTCGTCTGCGCGATCCGGCGCATCCCCTACGTCTACGACGCCGCCGACGTCTGGTCGGACGCGGCGGGGCAGGCGACCAGCTCGGGGCTCGTGGTCCGGGTGCTGCGCGCCCTCGAGCGGTTCGCGATGCGGGGGGCCGCCTCGATGGTGACGATCTCGCAGGGGGTGGTGGACCGCGCGCGCTCCCTCGGCGTGCGCACGCCGATGGTGGTGACCGGTTTCGGCGCCGACACGTCGGTGTTCCACTACTCCGAGGCAGAGATCGAGCCGGTCTTCATCTACGCCGGCACCTTCACGGGGCTGCACGGCGCCGACATTCTCGTCGACGCCTTCGCCCGATTCTCCGAGACGCACCCCGGGTACCGCCTGCGCTTCGTCGGCAACAGCACCGAGCAGGAGCCGATGCGGATGAGGGCGGAGGCGCTCGGGATCGGGGACTCTGTCGAGTTCGCCGATCCGGTGCCCGCGGAGCAGCTGCGCCCCCAGCTCGCCTCGGCTATCGCGAGCCTCGCGACGCTGCGGCCGGGCGGAGGCTACGAGTACGCCTTCACCTCGAAGGCGTACTCGTCGCTCGCGACGGGATGCCCCGTGATCTTCGCGGGCCCCGGACCCACCGGCCCGTTCATGGAGCGGTCGGCGCTCGAGGCACCCGTCGGCACGGCCGTCGACTACGACGCCGAGGCCATAGCGGCCGCGATGGGCGATGCGGCGGACCGGCCCCTCGGCGCCGAGCTGCGGCGCGACCTCGCCGAGTGGGCGGCCCGGCGCCACTCGATGCGCGCCGTCACTCGGCGGGTCGCCGAGACCGTCGTCGCGGCCGCCGCGGAGCGACAGCGGCGGAGGCCGGCGTCATGAGCGGCCTCCTCTCCCGACTCGCCGGCTGGGCGGTCAAGCACCGCTCGCGCATGCCGCGCTGGACGCAGCGCCTCATGGAGTCGGCGGCCCGAGACCCGGACGGCCTCGTCGGCCGTCTCGCCGGCCGACTGCTCGGCGGAGGGAGGGCGCCCGTCACCGAGGTACCCGAGACCGCGATCCGGGTGTACATCGCCCCCACCAACTATGCGGGCCAGGGACGGCTCTGGGCCGGCGCACTTGAGCGGGCCGATTCCCGGATCGGCGCCCGCAACATGGCGGTGGAGCTGCCGGGCGGCTTCGCGTTTCCCGCCGATACCCTCGTGCCCATCGCCGCGGTGAACGCGTCGGAGGAGTGGGCGAACGCCGAGTGGGAGGCCGCGCGGCGCTTCACTCACGTGCTCGTCGAAGCCGAGCGCCCGATGTTCGGCAAGCGCTTCGGGCGCGACCTCGAGACGGAGGTGCTGGCGCTCGAGCGGGCCGGGGTCTCCGTGGCCTTCCTGTGCCACGGCACCGACGTGCGCGATCCCGACCGTCACATCGGGCTCACGCCCTGGTCGCCGTACACCGAGGATCCGCGCACCGACGTGCTGCGCGGGGACGCGCGCGAGAACCTCGCCCTGCTCGAGCGGCTGCGGCGCCCCACGTTCATCTCGACCCCCGATCTCGCAGCCGACGTGCCGTGGGCGCACTGGTGCCCCGTGGTGGTCGACGCAGAGCGGTTCGCGACCGCCGCGCCGGTGCTTCCGCGCGAGCGGGCGCGGGTCATCCACGCGTCGAGCAACGCCCTGCAGAAGGGCAGCGACCGCATCGAGCCGGCGCTCGCGCCCCTCATCGACTCGGGCGCCATCGACTACGCGCTCATCACCGGCACCCCATCGGCCGAGATGCCCGGCGTCTTCGCGGGCGCCGACATCGTGCTCGACCAGTTCCGGCTCGGCTCGTACGGCGTCGCGGCCTGCGAGGCCATGGCGGCCGGCCGCATCGTCGTGGGGCACGTGCTCCCGTTCGTCCGCGAGCGGGTGGAGCGGGAGTTCGGCCTGCCGCTCCCCATCGTCGAGGCCACGCCCGAAACGCTTCGCGACGTGCTCGAGGGTCTCGTCGCGTACCCCGAGCAGGCGCGCGCGCGCGCAGCGGCCGGCCCCGGGTTCGTGCGCACCGTGCACTCCGGCGAGGCGAGCGCGCGGGCGCTGCTCGGCCGCTGGATCGACGTCTGAGCCGGAGCGCTCGGGCGGGCTCGGGCGACCACGGAGGCGAATGCGTACGGCGGACCCCGCCCCGCCCACCGGTACCATCGAGGCATGAGCGAGTACGCCGTCGACGTGATCATCCCGGTGCACGCCGCGACGCGGCCCGTGGAGCGGGCCGTCGCATCGGTGCTCGACGGCACGTCGGCGCGCGTGCGCGTGCTCGTCGTCGCGCACAACACCGAGGTCGCCGGCATCCGATCGGCGCTCGGCCGCTTCGCCGAGCATCCCGCGGTCGAGGTGCTTGAACTGCAGGACGGAATCCCCTCTCCCGCCGGGCCGCGCAACCTCGGGATCGAGCGGGCGACCGCCCCCTACTTCGCCTTCCTCGACTCCGACGACACCCTCCGGTCAGGGGCCCTCGACTCGTGGCTGACGCTCGCCGCAGACGCGGAGGCCGACGCGGTGCTCGCCCGCATCGAGCACGGTGCGGAGGGGGTTGCGGATCCGCTCCCGCCGACGCGCCCCGGCCGCACGCGCGACCTCGACGCCGTGAAGGACCGCCTCGTCTATCGCAGTGCGCCGCTCGGACTGCTCTCCCGCACACGCCTCGGCGCGCTCCGTTTCACCCCCGGCCTGCGCTCGGGCGAGGATCTCGAGCTCACCGCCCGCATCTGCTTCAGCGGCGCCTCGATCGCCTACGATCGCGGCGGTCCCGCCTACCTCGTCGGCGACGACGCCGCCGACCGGGTGACCGCCGAGCGCCGCAGCCTCGAAGACGACTTCGCCTTCCTCGACGCCATCGCCGGCAGCGACTGGTTCGAGCGGCTGACCCGCCGCGAGCGACGCGTGCTCGGCGTCAAGGTGCTGCGCCTGCACTTCTTCGACGCGGTGCTGGCGCGGCTGCACGACGACGGCTCGCCGAACGGCGGCGGCCTCGCGCACCACGTCACGGACCTTCGGGACCTCGTGGACCGCGTCGAGCGCATGGCGCCCGGCTCGCTCGCGCTGCTGTCGCGCAGGGATCGATCCGCGATCGACGCGGCCACCGCTCCCGACGCCGACGCGGATCGGGTGATGGCGCTGCTCGAGGCCCGCTGGCTGGGCGGGCTCGACGCGATCCTGACCCGCAACCCGCTGCTCTCGCTGCACCGCCAGGGGCCGCGCCGCACCATGCGCGACATGGTCGCGTGACTCGCGCCGGCCGATCCGCTCCCTCGCGCCGCGATAGCATCGAACCATGACCGAGCCGCTCGTCGACCTCACCATCGCGGTCCACTCCGAGACGCGGCCCATCGCGAGAGCCGCGGCCTCAGTGCTCGACCACACCGAGGCGCCCGTGCGCGTCAACGTGGTGGCCCACAACATCGATCCCGAGATCATCCGCCGCAACCTGGGCGCGCACGCCGACGATCCCCGGCTGCGACTGCTCGAACTGCAGGACGGCATCCGCTCCCCCGCCGGGCCCATGAACCACGGCTTCGCGAACTCGACCGCGCCCTTCATCTCGGTGATGGGTTCCGACGACGAGCTCGCGCCGGGGGCGATCGACTCCTGGCTCGCGCTGCAGGCCGCCACCGGGGCCGAGGCCGTTCTAGCACGCATCCAGCTGGCCGACGGCAAGACCGATCCCTACCCCCCTGTGCGGTGGGGACGGCGCACGCGCCGGCTCGATCCGCGCCGCGACCGCCTCGCCTACCGCAGTGCGCCGCTCGGGCTCATCGACCGCCGCCGCTTCGGCGAGCTCCGCCTGACCGCGGGGCTGCCCTCGGGCGAAGATCTGGCCTACTCGCTCACGGTCTGGTTCACGGGGCGCGACCTCGCCTACGACCTCCGCGGACCGGCGTACGTGATCAACGCCGACGCCGGCGACCGGGTCACCTTCGCTCCCCGCCCCGTGGCCCAGGACTTCGCGTTTCTCGACGAGATCGAGGCCGCACCGTGGTTCGCGACGGCCGGCCTCGCCGAGCGCACGGCGATCGTGCTCAAGCTGATCCGCATCCACGTGTTCGACGCGATCCTCGCCCGCACCCGCAACGCCGAGGACCTGGCCGCCAACCGCGACGAACTGCTCGCCCTGCTGCAGCGCTTCGAGCGGCTCGCGCCGGGCGCGGACCGGCTGCTCTCGCGCGCCGACCACGCCGTGTTCGACGCGCTGCGCAACCTCGCGAGCACCCCCGCCTCGATCGCGAGCGCGCTCGACGCCCGCCACGCCTACCTGTCGCCGGCGTCGCTGCTCACGCGCAACCCGCTCCAGGCGCTGCGCGCGCAGGCTCCGTTCCGCACGCTCTTCGCGGGGTACCGCATCATGCGGCGCACGTACTGAGCGGCGCGGGATGCGCGGCGCCCGGCCTCGCCTCGCCTCGCCTCGCCCCGCCCAGCCTCGCCGCCCCCAGCCCCGCCCAGCGGCACAGATTCATCTTCAAGCACGTGTTTTCCCGGATCCGATGTGCTTGAAGGTGAATCTGTGCCGCTGGGTAAAACGGTGCTCGAGGGGAAGCGTCGCCCCGAGGCCGGGTGCGGGGATGCCCGGGGAGCGGCGGCGCGGCACACCGCCGCCCCCTACCGCACGTAGTCGGCGAGGCCCGCGAGGGCGACCTGCTCGCCGAAGGCGGGGTGCCGCCGCGCCACCTCGGCGAAGGTGCCGTGCGCCACGATCACGCCGTCGTCGAGGTAGCACAGCCGGTCGTAGTCCTTGATGGTCGAGAGGCGGTGCGCCACCGAGATGAGGGTCACCTCGCCCTGCAGCGCCTTGATGGACCTCGTCACCTCGTCCTCGGTCTTCGTGTCGAGCGAGCTGGTCGCCTCGTCGAGCACGAGCACGAGCGGATCGGTGTAGAGCGCGCGGGCGATCCCGAGCCGCTGCTGCTGCCCGCCCGAGAGGGAGACGCCCCGCTCCCCGATGCGCTCGTCGATGCCGCCGGCCCGCGACGCGATGAGCGAGCCCAGCTGCGCCCGCTCGAGCGCGTGCATCACGCGGTCGCGGTCGATCTCGTCGGCCCAGGTGAGCGCGACGTTCTGGGCGATGGTGCCGTCGAAAAGGGCCACCCGCTGCGGCACGTAGCCCACGCGCCCGCGCCACTGCCGCAGCACGGACCGCAGGGGCTCCCCGTCGAGCGAGATCTCGCCCGAGGAGGGCTGGCTGAGGCCGAGCAGCAGGTCGATGAGCGTCGACTTGCCCGCGCCGGACGGCCCGACGATGCCGACCGAGCTGCCGAGCGGGATGTCGAGCGACATGCCCCGGATCACGTCCTCGTCGGCGCCCGGGTAGCGGAATCGCACGTCGTCGAGACGCAGGCGGCGGGGGTTCTCGGCGAGCTCGGCCGTGTCGGCAGGGGTCTGCGAGGTCTGGATGTCGCGCTCCGAGGTGATGAGGTCGCCGACCACGTCGCGCGCGCCGGGGATGCTCGCGGTCGCCTGCACGATGCCGCCCTGCATGCCGGTCAGGGCCGGGATCAGCCGGAACCCCGTGGCGGCGAACAGCGCGACCGACGCGAGCGCCGACTGCATGCTCCCCTGCCAGGCCGAGAAGCCGCCGATGAGCACGATGCCGCCGAGCAGCGCGGCCTCGTAGGCGAAGCCGGGCAGCACCCCCAGAAACGACCCGTTCGCCCGGGCCCGCGTGCTGTGACGTCGATTGGCGGTGACGAGGTCGGCGACCTCGCCGAGACGGTTGCGCAGGCTGAGCTCCTTGAGCGCCTCGATCATCTCGGTCATGAGGTTGGCCACGCGGTAGCTGTAGTCGAGGTTGACCTGGCCGGCCTCGAGCGCTCGCTTCGTGACGACGAAGTGCACGAGCAGCATGACGAGCGAGAGGTACACGAACGCGATGACCGAGGTCTGGGGATCGGCTGCCACGAGCACGCCCAGCACCAGCACGAAGGTGAAGAACGCCGAGGGCACCCGCGTGAGCGGCAGCACGAAGCCGGCCATGGTGTTGGCGATGCCGGCGTCGGCGATCCTCGTGATCTCCGCCACCGAGCGCTTCGACCGCTCCTCCCAGCTGGAGTTGATGTAGGCGCGGAAGAGCCGGTCGCCGATCTCGAGCTCGTACTTGGCGAAGCGCCGCGTGGCGAACCACTGCAGCACCACGTTGAGCACCGACTTCAGCATCATGAGCGCGAGCGCGATGAGCACGAGCACCGGCGCGGCCTCGGCCGGCACCTCGCCCACCAGAGGCACCGAGATCGGCTGGCTCTCGATCGCGCGCGGGAGGGTGAGCGCGAGCAGCGACATGCCGAGCGCGTCGAGCCCCGCGATCAGGCTCGTCACCACGACGTAGCCGACGAAGTAGCGCTGCGCGCCTTTCGGGAGGAGCGGCAGCAGCTGCAGGAGGACCCGCCAGATCTCTTTCATGCGCGGGGTCTATGCACCCGCGCTCAGCACGGCGGTGACGCCGGCGACGATCCGGTCGAGATCACCCTCGCTCAGCGAGGGGTGCACCGGCAGCGACAGCACCTCGGCCGCGGCCCGCTCGGTCTCGGGCAGCTCCAGACCCGGCGCGAACGGGGCCAGCGAGGGCAGGCGGTGATTCGGGATCGGGTAGTACACGCCCGAGCCGACGTTGTGCTCCTCCTTCAGCGCGTCGCGCAGGCGATCGCGCTCGGCCGCGTCGACGCGGATCGTGTACTGGTGGTAGACGTGCACCGCGTCCTCGGCCACGTGGGGCGTCGTCACCCCGGCCACCCCGGCGAGCCCGGCGTTCAGCACGGCCGCGTTGCTGCGGCGGCGCTCGGTCCACGCGTCCACCTTCCTCAGCTGCGCCCGCCCGATCGCCGCGTGCACGTCCGTCATCCGCGCATTGAACCCCACCACCTCGTTGGCGTACTGCGTCTCCATGCCCTGATTGCGCAGCAGACGCACCCCCCGCGCGATCTCCTCGCTCGCGCACGAGACCATGCCGCCCTCGCCCGAGGTCATGTTCTTCGTGGGGTACAGGCTGAACATCGCGAAGTCGCCCAGGGTGCCCACCGGCCGACCCCGCCACGACGCTCCGTGCGCCTGCGCCGCATCCTCGTAGATCGCCAGGCTGTGCTCCTTCGCGATCGCCTCGAGCTCGTCCACCAGGAACGGGTGCCCGTAGAGGTGCACCGGCATGATCCCCTTGGTGCGCGGCGTGATCGACGCCCGCACCGACTCGGGGTCGAGCGTGAACGTGCGCGGCTCGATGTCCGCGAACACCGGCGTCGCCCCTGTCAGCGCCACCGAGTTGCCCGTCGCCGCGAAGGTGAACGACGGCACGATCACCTCGTCCCCCGGCCCCACGCCCGCCGCGAGCAGGCCCAGGTGCTGGCCGCTCGTACCCGAGTTCACCGCCACCGTCGCGCGCCCGCGCACGAAGTGCTCGGCGAACTCCCGCTCGAACGCCGCCACCTCCGGACCCTGCGCGATCATCCCCGACCGCAGCACCCGGTCCACCGCCTCCCGCTCCTCGTCGCCGACGATCGGCCTCGCCGCGGGAATGAACTCAGCTGACATGGATCCACCTTTCGCGCGCACGGGATCGCGCACTCATCATCTGCCAGAATACCCGCATGTGCGGGAGCGCCCCCGCAGCCGGGGTGCTCCCGTCGGAAACGGGCGCCGATCGTCCGCCGATCCCCGCCCGCGCGGTGCGGGAGTTCGCTCCCCCGCAGCCGCGGTCTGTCAGAATACCTGTATGACCCGAGACCCGGCGGCACCCAGTGCGATCGCCAACACCGACACCTGGGTCGTCATCCCGCTCTACAACGAGGCCTCCGTCATCGCCGACGTGGTGCGCGGTCTCGTACCGGCGTTTCCGAACGTCGTCTGCGTCGACGACGGATCGCGCGACGGCTCCGGGGGCATCGCGTCGGCGGCGGGCGCCCGCCTGGTCACCCACCCGATCAACCTGGGGCAGGGGGCGGCGCTGCAGACCGGGTTCGAGTACGCGCTCGAGCGGGGCGCCCGCTACGTGGTGACGTTCGACGCCGACGGTCAGCATCGGGCCGAGGACGCCGCCGCGATGCTCGAGCGCGCCCGCGACGAGGACTTGGCGATCGTGTTCGGATCCCGGTTCCTCGACGACCGCACCGACCCCGGCGTGCTCAAGAGGATCGTGCTCAAGACGGCGGTGGCGGTGACCAACGTCACCACACGCACCCGCCTGACCGACGCGCACAACGGCCTGCGCGTGATCCGGGAGGACGCGCTGCGCCGGGTCAAGCTGCGGCAGGACCGCATGGCCCACGGAACCGAGATCGTCGTGCAGCTGGGGCGCGCGGGCCTCCCGTACGCTGAGCACCCCGTCGAGGTGATCTACTCCGACTACTCCAGGGCCAAGGGGCAGTCGCTGCTCAACTCCGTGAACATCCTCGTCGACCTGATCATCCGTTAGGCGCGCCATGACCCTCTTCCAAGTGCTCCTCATCGCGATCGTGGTGATCGCGGCATCGCTCGCCGTGCGCTTCCTGCCGGGCGAGCGGTCGCTCGCGCTCAAGCGCATCTTCGCGATCCTCTTCGTCACCGCGGCCGTCGTGGCGATCCTGTTCCCCGGGATGCTGACGACCGTCGCGAACTTCTTCGGCATCGGGCGCGGCACCGACCTGCTGCTCTACCTCTTCATCGTGGCCATGCTCATCTTCGCGGTCTCGGTGGTGCGCGCGAAGGCCCGCAGCGACGCGCGGGTGACCGAGCTGGCTCGGGCGGTGGCCCTGATGGAGGCGCGGATCCGGGAGCGGGGCGACGCCGAGCACCCGCCGCGGCCGCGTTCCGGCACCGGGGAGACCGACGAGTGAGCTCCTGGATCGCACTCGCGGCGGCTTCATCCCTGGCCGTCGCCATCATCGCGGTGCTCGGCATCCCGGCCGCCCTCGCCCTCCGGCTGCGCGGCTTCGCCGTGGTGGTCGTCGCGATCCCGGCGGGTCTCGCCGTCATAGCGCTCGCAAGCCTGCTCGCTCCGATCGCCGGGCTCGGCTGGTCCCTGCTGCCGGCACTCATCTGCGCGGCCGCCCTGGCTCTCCTCCTGCTCCTCCTGCGCAGATGGCTCGGCGTCGCGGCGCGGCCCCGGAACCCGGGCTCATCGATGCGGGCGCTCTGGATTCCCGTGGGAGCGGCTGCCGTGGGCGGCGGCGCGATCGCGCTGTCGCTGCTCGCCGGGCTCGGCGCCCCGGGCGCGGTGTCGCAGACCTTCGACGCGATGTTCCATCTGAACGCGGTGCGCCACATCATGGACTCGGGGTCGGCGTCGCCGTTCGCGATGGACCTGACCTCTCCCGGTGCCCCGGCCTTCTATCCCACGCTCTGGCACGCCTATGTCTCGCTCATCGTGCAGCTGAGCGGCGTCTCCATCCCCGTCGCCACCAACGCGGCGCTCATCACCGTTTCGGCGGTGGTCTGGCCCCTCGGCGCCGTCGCCCTCGGACGCGCGGTCGCCGGACCGAGCACCAGGGTGACGCTCGTCTCCGGCGCGCTCTCGGCGGCGTTCGCCACCTTCCCGCTGTTCCTGGCGGGCTACGGGGTGCTCTACCCCAACCTGTTCTCGCTCGCGCTGCTGCCCTTCCTGCTCATGGCGATGCTGCAGCTGCTCAACGTCGGTCCCGCCCGCCGGGCGATGCCGCTGTCGGCGGGTACGCGCTGGATCCTCGCGCTCGGCGCGCTCGGCGCCGCCGTGCTCGCCCACCCCGGCGTGCTCTACGTGCTCCTCATCTGGGCCGCCGCCCCCGTGCTCTTCGCGGCGGTGCGAGCTTGGCTCGGAGCCGCGGTCCCGGGGGCCGGGGGTCACAGGGTCCCCGGCGGCGCTCGCAGATGGCTGCGCCGCCTCGCCGCGGTGGTCGGCGTGCTCGCGTTCGCGCTGTTCGCCATCGGGGCGTGGATCGTGGGACGCACCTCCGACAACTCGTGGTCGGGCTTCTACGGCCCTCGCCGGGCGGTACTCGAGATCATCGGCGGCACGCCCTTCCTCGAGGGGCACGCCTGGGCCGTCTCGGCGCTCGTGCTGTTCGGCGCGGTGCTGGCGTGGCGCTTCCGCCCCCTGCGCTGGCTGATCGGCAGCGCGGCTGCCCTCGCGGCGTTCTACTTCATCTCCGACGCGTTCCCCTCCTCCGACTGGCGCACGCTCTTCTTGAGCCCGTGGTACAACGATCCGCGCAGGCTCGCCGCGCTGGTGCCGTTCGGCGCATTCCCGCTCGCGGTGCTCGGCGCATCCGCCGGGTGGACGATGCTCAGGCCCGGCCTGCGCCGCCTGGCGGCCATGTCGGCGCGTCCCCGCCGCTCGCTGCGCGTGCTGACGGCGGCGGCCCTCGTGTTTCTCGTCGCCGTCGGTCAGGCCGGCAGCGACTCTGCGCTGCGGGAGGTGCAGACGCGCTACGATCCGAAAGAGGGCACGCTGCTCAGCGAGGACGAGCTGCGCCTGCTGGAGCGCCTTCCCGACGAGGTGCCCGAGGACGAGGTCATCGCGAACAATCCGCTCAACGGCAGCGCCCTGGCCTACGCTCTGGCCGACCGGGAGGTCTTCTTCCCCCACGCGAACGGCAACTACGATCAGCGCTTCTACCAGCTCGTCGACGCGCTCGTGCCGAACCCGGCGACGGCGTGCGAGCTCTCCCGCGAGCTCGACGTCGAGTATGTGCTCGACTTCGGCACGCGATACATCTTCAAGAACGACACGGCCCGCGAGCAGCCGTTCAAGCGCATGAAGGATCTCGACCGCTCCCCGGTCCTCACCGAGGTCGACCGGGAGGGCGATGCCGCGCTCTTCCGCATCTCCTGCTGATCATCCGGGCGTTTCCGGCGCACTATGCTCGTTGCCATGAGCGACATCAGCCCGCACGCGATCATCGGTGAAGGAGTCGACGTCGGCGACGGCGTCAGGATCGGGCCGGGCGCCGTGATCCTCGGCCCGTGCGTGCTCGAGGACGGCGTCTGGATCGGGCCGGGCGCCCAGATCGGAGCTCCACCCGAGATGTCGAGCCTGCCGCAGAACGCGGCCTGGACCGGCGATCTGCAGCACGCGGGCGTGCGCATCCGGGCCGGCGCCGTGATTCGCGAGGGCGCCGTGATCCATCAGGGCACCTACCGCGAGACGGAGGTCGGCGAGCGGAGCTGGGTGCTGAATCGCGCGTACCTGGCGCACGACGTGCTCCTGGGCGCGGACGCGACGATCTCCGCCGGCGTCTCGATCGGGGGGCACTGCGTCATCGGTGATCGGGTGAACATCGGCATGAACGCGGTCGTGCACCAGCGGCGCGTCATCTCGCCCGGCGCGATGATCGGCATGGGCACGCCGGTCACCCGCGACGTCCCGCCGTTCGCGAAGGTCTACGGCACGCCCCCGCGTCTCTTCGGGGTGAACGCCGTCGGTCTCGAGCGCGCCGGGCACGAGGCGGCCCTTTCGGAGGCGCTCATGGCCCGCTATCGCGCGGGCGATCTGCTCACCGGCTCCGATCCGGAGTCCGCGAATCTCGGCACGCTCGGGGAGACCGTGGCGTGGTGGTCGGCCCGGCACGAGCTGCGACCCGTCTCCGTGGCTCCCGGTGTCTGAGCGGGCCTTTGCCGGGAAAAGAGTAAACTACTCGTCCGTGACCCAATATTCCGCCCTGTCCGATCCGGAGTTCGACACTCCCGGCAAGAGCAAGGGGCTCTTCGATGTGTTCCGCCATCGGTACCTGCTCTCGTTGCTGCTGAAGAAGGGCACCGCCACCCGGTACCACGGCTCGGTGCTCGGGTGGGTGTGGTCGTACGTGAGGCCCGCGGCCCAGTTCCTCATGTACTACGTGGTGGTCGGCATCATCATGGGCGTCAACCGCGGCTTCGAGTTCTACCCCGTGTACCTCTTCTCGGGAATCGTCGCGGTCAACCTCTTCAGCGAGGCCCTGCGCAACACGACGAGCTCCATCACCGACAACGGATCCCTGATCAGGAAGATCTATCTGCCGCGCGAGCTGTTCCCGGTGTCCGCGCTGGGCGTCGCGCTCATCCATTTCCTCCCCCAGGCGGCGCTCCTGCTCGCCGTCGCCCTGGTGGTCGGCTGGACCCTCACCTGGCTGCAGATCGTCACCTTCATCGTCGGGGTCCTGGTGATCCTCTGCTTCGCGCTCGGGCTCGGCCTGTTCTTCGGCTCGATCAACGTCGCGTACCGCGACGCGCGCAACATCGTCGATCTCATCCTCATGTTCTCCACCTGGGCCTCGCCCGTGCTCTACTCGTGGGAGATGGTGCGCGACCGCGCGCCGGATTGGCTCTACCACCTCTACATGGTCAACCCGATGACCGCCGCCGTCGAGATGTTCCACGACGCGTTCTGGCTTCCCCTGGAGCCGGATTCCGCGCGCCCCGAGCAGCTGCTGAGCTTCACGCTCATCGCGGCCGTCATCGCGCTCATCACACTGCTCATCGGTCAGCTGACCTTCCGCCGGCTGGAGGACTCCTTTGCCCAGAACCTCTGACCCGGCCGACCGCGACAGGCCCGCGATCGTGCTCGACGACGTTCGGAAGACCTTCAAGATCAAGCACACGCACTCGTTCAAGGAGACCTTCATCTCCGCGATCAAGCGCAAGGAGATCTCGAGCGATTTCAACGCGCTCGACGGCGTGAGCTTCGAGGTGCCCGAGGGCCAGTCCGTCGCCCTGCTCGGGCGCAACGGATCGGGCAAGTCGACGACGCTCAAGCTCCTCTCCGGCGTGCTCCAGCCCGATCACGGGTGGGTGCGCACGCGCGGCCGCACCGCCGGCCTGCTGGAGGTCGGCGCGGGCTTCCACCCCGATCTCACGGGGCGCGACAACGTCTACCTCAACGCGGCCATCCTGGGCATGTCGAAGGAGGAGACCGACGAGCGCTTCGACGAGATCGTCGAGTTCTCGGAGATCGGCGAGTTCATCGACACCGAGGTCAAGCGCTACTCCTCGGGCATGTACTCGCGACTCGGCTTCTCCGTCGCCGTGCACACCAGGGTGGACACGCTGCTGGTCGACGAGATCCTGTCGGTCGGCGACGCCCCGTTCCGGGAGAAGTGCACCGCGAAGATGCTCGAACTGCAGCAGCAGGGCATCACCATGTTCGTTGTGAGCCACAACGCCGGCGAGGTCAGGAAACTCTGCGAGCGCGGCATCGTGCTGAAGAACGGCAGGGTCGTCTTCGACGGCGGCATCGACGACGCCGTGAAGGCGCTGAACGGCTGACCGCGCCGAAACGGGCCTACCGGAGCCGGTTGCGCACCTTCCGATAGACCCGCCCGACGAGGCTGGACCGCCTGATCTCGTCGCGGATGCCGTTCTCGACCTCGACGAATCGCTGATCGACGAACTTCGTGAGGTAGAGCGCCAGGCCCGGGCCGTGCTCCTGAATGTACTCGCGAAGCGCCTGATCGCGGATGAGGGCATCGTGCTTCACGTGATCCTCGCTCGCGGCGATCACGCTGTTGCCGTCCAGCCCGGAGGCCGCGGCACGTTGGTGCCAGTAGGCGTACGGGGTGTCGCCCAGATACTCCAGGGCGCCGCGGACGAGCACCTTGAGGTTGAAGCTCCAGTCACCCACCACGGGAAGGCGCTCGTCGTACAGGCCGAGCTCCTCATGGAGCGCGCGGCGGTAGAGGAAGCCGATCGGCACGTACCTGTTGAAGAGCAGCGTGTCTCCGAGCAGCGGCGCGGGGAGATGCTCCTGGAACATCTCGCGACCGGTCTCCACGAGAGCGCCGTCGCGGTTCTCCTCCCACACGATCTCGATGCGGGACACGACCCCGCCGCGTTCGGGGCGGTCGTCGAGGTACTCGACCCCTCGGCGCAGGAAATCGGGGTGCCACGAATCGTCGTCGTCGTGAAGCACCAGGTAGGGGGCGGTCGTGGCGAGCACCCCGGCGTTCGCGCTCACCCACCGGCCCCGCGACTCCGGAGAGTGCACGACGCGGATGCGATCGCGCACGGCATCGGGCCACTCCGCGACGATCCCGTCGACGCCGTCGGGATCGCCGCCGTCGTTGACGATCACCGCCTCCCAGGCGGCGAGGCTCTGCGCCGCGATGCTCCCGATCGCGCGGCGCAGGAACTCGGGGCGATCCTTCGTGCGCACGACGACCGCCGCCCGTGGCGTCTGGCTCCCGCTCATCTCATCGTCCCATCGAGCGGATGTCCCAGCCGGCCGCGCGCCAGTCTTCCGGGACCAGTACGTTGCGTCCGTCGATGATGCTCCGCTGCGCGACCAGCGACCCCGCGGCCTCGGGATCGAGTGCCTTGAACTCCGCCCACTCCGTCGCGAGCACCACGGCCTCCGCGCCCTGCAGGGCCTGCTCGACGCCGTCGGCGTAGCGCAGCTGCGGGTGTCCGACCCTCGCGTTGGCGATCGCCTCGGGGTCGTAGGCGACGATCTCGGCGCCGAGATCGTGCAGGGTGACCGCGACATCGAGCGCCGGAGAATCGCGGATGTCGTCGGAGTTCGGCTTGAAGGCCAGTCCGAGGATCGAGACGCGACGGCCCCGCACCTCTCCGCCCAGGGCCTCGGCGACCATCTCGACGGCACGACTGCGGCGGCGAAGGTTGATCTCGTCGACGTTGCGCAAGAAGACGACCGACTCGCCCCGGCCCAGCTCTTCGGCGCGAGCGGTGAACGCCCGGATATCCTTCGGCAGGCAGCCGCCCCCGAAGCCCAGGCCGGCGCCCAGAAACTTCCTGCCGATCCGCTCGTCGTACCCGATGGCATCGGCGAGCTCCACCACGTTCGCCCCGACGACCTCGGCGATCTCGGCCATCGCGTTGATGAAACTGATCTTCGTCGCGAGAAACGAGTTCGCGGCCACCTTCACCAGTTCGGCCGTGGCGTAGTCCGTCGTCAGACGCGGGGTGCCCCGCTGCAGCGCTGCGGCGTACACCGCGTCCAGGATCTCGGCGTCGCGCTCGCCCGTGTCGGAGGCGAGCCCGTAGACGATGCGGTCCGGCGCGATGGTGTCTCGCACCGCGAACCCCTCGCGCAGAAACTCGGGGTTCCAGGCCAGTGCGGCCCCCGTCTGACGCACGCGCTCAGCGAGGCGTGCAGCCGTGCCGACGGGTACCGTCGACTTTCCCACGACGAGGTCGCCGGGTTCGAGGAACGGCAGCAGGTCGTCGATCGCCGCATCCACGAACCGAAGGTCGGCGCCCAGGCCGTCCGCACCCTGCGGAGTGCCGACGGCGATGAAGTGCACGGTGGCGTCGGCGACAGCGGCGGTGTCGGTCGTAAAGGTGAGGCGCCCCGACTCGAGGCTCGACCGGAGCAGCTCGGCGAGCTCCGGTTCGAAGAAGGGGGGCCGCCCCTCCGCGAGCGCGGCGATCTTCCGAGCATCGGGATCGACGCCGACGACCTCGTGCCCGAGCGAGGCCATGGCAGCCGCGTGCACCGCCCCCAGATAACCACAACCCTTAACGCTCAGCTTCATAACGGGGACCTCCGGGTACACGGCATTTGCATGCGTTGCACTGCGCGCACGCGCGATGAACGCCTCAACATATCATCCTCCCACACCGCCCTTGGAGCGTTCGCACACCGACCCGGTCCGTCTCGCTTGCTATTCTTCCCGGGTGGACAATCTCGCGCACCCGCTCCCCGGTCGGCCGCCGCGGACATGAATGCACCCGTCTCGCACCGGTTGCGGCTCGACATCCAGGGGCTCCGCGCGCTGGCCGTCCTCCTCGTCATCTTCGCCCACGCCCTGGACTTCCCGTCCGGCGGCTTCATCGGCGTGGACGTCTTCTTCGTCATCTCGGGGTTCGTCATCACGGGCCTGCTGCTGCGCGAGCACCAGCGCCGCGGCCGGATCTCCCTGAAGACGTTCTACATCAAGCGGGCGAAACGGATCGCGCCCGCCGCCGTCCTCGTGATCACGGTCACGACCATCGCCGGCTTCGCGCTGTTCAGCCTCGACCAGTTCCGCTCGCTGTGGAAGGACGCCGTCGCCTCGACGCTCTTCTTCGCGAACTGGCGCATGGCCGCCACCGGCACCGACTACTTCCAGCAGGGCCTTCCGCCCTCCCCGCTGCAGCACTACTGGTCCCTCTCGGTAGAGGAGCAGTTCTACCTCATCTGGCCCTCGCGCTGATCCTGCTCTTCGCCCTCGCGAAGACGCCGCGGGCACGCGTGCTCGCGGTGGGCGGGTTTCTCGCGGCCCTCATCGCGCTCGGGCTCGCCTGGTCGATCTACGACACGGCCACCAACGCCGCCTTCGCGTACTTCTCGTCGTTCACGCGGTTCTGGGAACTCGCGGTGGGCGCCGCGCTCGCCTGCGCGGCTCCGCTCTTCAGGCGGCTCCCCGACGCGCTGCGGGCGATCCTGCTCTACGGCGGACTCGCGCTCATCCTCGTCGCGGCATTCGTGCTCAAGCCCGAGAGCCCGTTCCCGGGCTCCCTCGCGCTGCTTCCGGTGCTCGGGTCCGCCGCGGTCATCGCCGCGGGCGTCGACGCCCCGGATCGCTACGATCGCCTCGCGTGGCCGCTGACGAACCGGATCGCGCAGCACCTCGGCGACCGATCGTATTCGCTCTACCTGTGGCACTTCCCGCTCATCGTCCTGGCGCCGGAGATCCTGCCGGTCACCGGCCCGGTGCTCCTCGGCATCATCGTGCTCACGTGGCTGCTCTCGACGCTGACCTATCGCTTCGTCGAGAATCCGGTCCGCTACTCCGACTGGCTCACGCCGGGCAAGAGCCCCTCCAAGCGGCGCATCGGCGCCATGGAGGCCACGGCGATTCTCACGACGGGCGCGCTCACGCTCGCGCTCACCTTCGTCGGGTACCAGCGCATCGCCGACGCGGCCGAGGCCGCCGGCACGGGGACCGCGGAGTCGGTCGCCACCGAGTGCCTGGGCGCCGCGTCGCTGCAGACCGGCGCCCGGTGCGAGCCGAGCTCGACCATCGTCCCGGCGCTGGACGGACTCCAGCAGGACACGGGCGGCGCCTACTCCTCGGAGTGCTGGCGGGCGGAGAACGACGCGCCGAAGTCGTGCACGTTCGGCAGCGACAGTCCCTCGGCCAAGCGCGTCGCGCTGATCGGGGACAGCCAGGCCGCGATGTACATCCCCGTGCTGCGCGAACTCGCGGGCGACTTCGACTGGAAGGTCACCACCTATGTCGGCTGGGGCTGCGCATGGGTACCGCACCCGGGGCAGCCGTGCGAGAGCCAGGCGACGCTCGCGCAAAACGCGCTCACCGCCCCCGGGTCGTACGACCTGATCCTCACGGCCGCCTCCCGCAAGGCGCTGAAGAGCCTCGACGCGGAGGGCGTGCGGCAGAGCACCGAGCTGTGGCGGGCCGCCGCCGACAGCGGGGCGTCCATCGTCGCGCTCGAGTCGGTACCGATCCCGTCCGAGGAGTCGCTCCAGTGCGTGCAGCGCGTCGGCTTCGACGTGACCAACAACGACTGCGCAACCCCGCTGGCTGCGGCGACCGCGTACCCCGACGCCATCGCCGAGATCGCGAACGGCCTTCCCGGTGCCGCAAGCGTCGTCTCCACGATCGACCTCGTCTGCGAGGCGGACCGCTGCCCCTCCGTGGTCGGCAACGTCGTCGCGTATCGAGACGCCGACGGACACCTCACCGCCAGCTATCTGGCGACGATGAAGCCCTACCTCTCGGAGCGGCTGCGGCAGGCCGTCAGCGGGTGAGAGGACGCGAATCGCGGGTGAGCTCGTCGAGCAGCTCGCGGTAGCGGCGCGAAACCTTCCAGGGCGTGATCTCGGCGTTGAAACGGTCGAAGTCCTCGCCCGTCACTCCGGCGAAGAGCCCGGGATCGCCGAGCATCTCGGCGATCGACTCGACCGGTCGCTCTGTGTCGAAGAACGCCACCCAGGGCAGCGCGCCGAACTGCTCCCGCAGATGCGCCTCGTCCGGCAGCACCACCGGCACCCGGAAGGTGGCCGCGAGGTGCAGGCTGCCGGAGTTGAGAATCGCGCGGTACGGCAGCACCGCCACATCGGCGGCGGTGAACCAGCGGTCGAGGTCGCCGTCGGGCACGAAGCCGAAGTGCGACACCGTGCGCACCCCGGACGGCAACGAGTCGAGGAACGCCTCGAGCGGCACATCCTTCACGGCTCCCGCCAGCATCAGCGCGAGGCGCTTGTCCGGCCTCTGCGCGATGCCCGCGGCGGCGGCGAGCGCGTCGACGCCCTTGTACGGGCGGATCTGGCCGAGGAAGAGCACGCCGTAGTCGTCTGCGCCGAGCTGGAAGGAGTCGCGCGCCGCCGCCCTGCTGAATCCGGTGTCGTAAATGCCGGTGTAGCTGGGATGGGGGATCACGCGCACCTTCTCGGGGGAGAGCCGCACCACGTCGGCCACGACCTCGGCGGTCGCCGGAGCCATCACGTGAATCGTGTCTGCCGCCCGCTCGAGGACACGGTAGAGCTCGACCTCCAGCTCGCGATAGCGGGTCTCGTGCGGCAGGCGGTTATGCAGCGTCCAGACGATGCTCACCCCTCGGCCGCGCACATGCTCGAGCGCCGCCGAGAACTCGGCCAGACGTCGGCTCGCCTCCTCCTCGGTGTCGGCGTTCTGCAGGATCGGCGTGGTCCAGTGGATGTGCGCCACGTCTCCGTCGCGCAACTCGTCGAGGCGCTCCAGGAGGCCGTGGAACGAGGTCGTGCGCAGGAACGCGTACCCCGCCGTCTGCGGATTGAGCCCCAGCAGATTGAGATACGGATTGTCCCGCCACGCCGGGAACACCAGAACCCGCGGACCTGCCCTCATGTCTTCCAATCTATCGGTCTGTGCTTCTGCCGCTTCTGCGCCTTCGCGCGCAGGCGCGGCGGTGCTAGGGCCCGGGCGCGGGCACCGGATCCGCGGCGGGATCCGCGCCCTCGCGCCGTATCACCCCGCCGGGGAGCACGGGCTCCCCGGAACCCGGCGGCTCCTCACCCGGTCCCGGCGGCTCCTGCCCCGGTCCCGGCGGCTCCTCGCCCGCGGGGGGCTCGGGAGCTGCCGGATCTCCGGGGGTCACCGGCGGCTCCTGCGCGGGGGGATCCTCAGGATTCGGTGCGTCGCCTCCGGGCGTCCCCTCCACCCCCTGCGGCGGGGCGGGCGATCCCACCGCCGGCGGGGCGATGATCGGCTGATCGCCGAGGGTGACCGTTCCGCCCTTCCCCGTGGTCCACAGGATCGTGCCCTTCTCGAAGCGCTGCTCCGCCTGGGTGGCGTTCAGACGACGCTCGGGCCCGAGCGGGCTGCCGAGGTCTCCGACGTTCTCCTTCTGAGCCACGTAGGTCTTCAGGATACCGCCGCGCACCGGCTGCGCGCCCGTGGTGCGCGACCAGTAGATCGTGGCGTTCTCGAACTGCTGCTTGGCGACAGGCACGTTGCCGGCCCGCTTCTGCTTGATCTCGTTGCTCACCGGAAGCCCGAGCGAACCGGTAAAATCTCCGAGCTGCAGGTAGCGATCGCGGATCCCGCCGAGCCGCACGAGGTAGGCGCCGTGCTCCTTCGTCCAGTAGATGGCGCCCCGGTCGAAGGACTGCTTCGCGGCGTTCCACACGCGCTTGTCCTCGCCGCCGACGGGAGCCCCCAGGTACGAGGGATCCGTCTCCTTCCCACCAGACCGATACGCCTGCAGGATTGCGCCCTGGAGCATGCTCGCCCCGCGGCCCGAACTCCAGAAGATCGCTCCGCCCTCGAAGTCCTGCACCGCCATGCCGGGGAGCGGCTTGCGCTCGGCGCTCGTGGGCAGCCCGAGCCTGCCCGTCACCTCGCCGAGCGAGCGGTAGAGACTCATCACCGCGCCGTTCTTCACGGCGTAGGTGCCCGCGCGCGACCAGTAGAGCGATCCGCCGACGAAGTCCTGCCGCGCCATGCCGCCGCGGGGCTTGGCCTCGCCGCTGACCGGCACCCCGAGATAGCCCGCGTGGCCGCCCTCCGCGCGGTAGGCGTCGCGCATCGCGCCGGCGTACACGATGTGCGTCCCGGCCGCCTTCGACCAGTACATCGATCCGCCGCGGAAGTCCTGCTTCACCGTGTTCGCGGCGATTCTCTGCTCCGCCTCGAAGGGCACGCCCAGCCTGCCGTTCAATCCGCCCTGCGCGAGATGCACCTTGTGGAACCCCTTGACGACGGGCTGCGCTCCGGCATACGCCGACCAGTACAGGCCGCCGTTCTGGAACAGCTGCCCGGCGTCGCCGTTCGAGCGCGTTCTGACGTTGTCCGCCACGTAGCCGAGCTCGCCCTGCGCACCCCCCATCGACTGGTAGAGCGCCGCGAACCTGCCGTCGATCTGGTAGACCGGCGACCCGAACCACTGCTTGTAGAAATTGTAGAAGTTGCGGTTGCCGTAGCTCGAGCAGCTGTTGCCCGTGCCCCAGCCGGCGTCGAGGGCGGCCTGATTCGGCCGGTAGGGCGTGTAGATGTAGAGGGCGGCCGTCGCCCAGTTCTCGATGTACACCCGCGACGTCCCGCAGCCGGCGTTCGGATTCCACTGAATGGTGTTGGTCTGGAACGGCCGGTAGTTGTAGCCCGCCGGGTTCGCCCTGTACACCTGCAGCTGCCAGGCCGCCCGGTAGACCTGTTGCGCGAACCCGGTCTGACTGGGGTCGCAGTTGGCCGAGTTGTTCGGGCCCGAGTCGGGGCACGCGTACCCCATGGCTCGGTCGTACTGGCGGACGGTCGGCCACGTGTCCGTGATGAGGCTCTGCTCCTTCTCGAGCATCACCATCAGCACCTTCGGACTGATGCCGCAGGCCCGGCCGACCTTTGAGATGATGGTCGCCGCCGTCTCGTTCGTGCCCCCCGGATACGCCCCGCAGTAGGCGTTCGCGGCGCGCGACGCGGTCGAGAAACGGATGTCCTTCAGGCAGCTGCCCGCGATCATGGTGCTGCCGTACGGCGACCAGGCCAGCCGCCCCGGGTCTCCGATGGTGCAGCGCGGTACCTGCTGATTCAGGAAGCTCTGGATCTGCTCGGCCGGCATCGCTCCGCCGTCGTAGAAATTCGCGTCCGAGATGATCTGACCCGGGTTGAACCCCGCCGACGGATTCGCCTGCGCGGCCGTCGGAACGGCGAACAGCGAGAGCACGGTGCAGAGCGCGGCGAACATCGCGATCCCGAGCAATCTCAGGCGCGTCGGCGGTGTGGCCCGCCGGGCTGTGGACGCGCGAGTCTCCCTCTCGGCGTAAAGCATCGTCGAACCCTCATCCCCTAGTTGAAGCTTTGTCCAGCATAGAGGGTCTTCGAAGATTCCGCCCGCTGAGCATGCGAGGATGGGCGGGCCGGGCGCGGTGCTGCTCGGAGCCGGGACGCCGAGGTCGGCGCGAGCGCGGCGTCTTCTACAGCTCCGAACGCCGTCGACGGAACGAGGATCCGCCCCGACTCGTCGAGGAGATCGCGCCCGGCGCCGTGCCGGTCTTCGGCAGGATCACCCGCGATCCGCGGGCAGCCCGCGGCCGATGAGCCGCCGGAACAGCACCCGCTTCACCCCGGCCGGCAGCAGACGGTAGAGGCCCTTCATCACCACGTTGCGCACGTACTGGCCGGGGGTCACGAATCCCATGCGCAGCATCTCCCGCTGCAGCCGCCACTCGGTGCGCGCCTCGCTCCAGCCGCCGCGGCGCGCGAAGGCGCCGGATCCGACCCGGTACCCGACGAGGGGCTCGGCGATGTTCTCCACCCGCGCGCCCGAGTCGATGAGCCGGATCCCGAGCCAGTAGTCCTCCATCCTGCCGAAGGGCTCGTATCGCCCCACCCGCTCAAGCGCCGCGACGCGGTACATCATGGTCGGGTGGTTGAACGGGTTGTGGGTGCGGGCGTGATCCCGGATGCGCTGCGAGCCCACCGGCGGCGTGCGCAGTCCGCTCGGGCGCCCCGGATCCGACTCGAACTCCTCCATTCCCGTGCCCACGAGGTCGTAGCCGCGCTGCAGCAGCTCCCACTGGCGCTCGAAGCGCTCGGGCCGCGACACGTCGTCGGCGTCCATGCGCGCCACCACGGGATGGTCGCAGGCCTCGAGACCGCGGTTGAGCGCCTCGGTGAGGCCTCGGTTCTCCGGCAGGCGCACGACGCGAACCGGGATCGGACTCTCGGCCTCGATCCGCGCGAGTTCGGCGGCGAGCGCCTCGGGTACCGGGCCGTCCTGCACGATCACGGCCTCCGCGGGCCGCAGCGTCTGGAGGTCGACCGAGCTCTCGAACGCAAGCCGGAGAAAGCCCGGATCGTCGCCTCCGTACACCGGGAGCAGCAGGGAGAAATCGGCCCGGGCCGGGCGGGCGGGATCGGGGCTCGCAGCATCGGGGTCTGCCATGGTCCCACAGCCTACCGGGGTCGCCCCGGGAACACCGGTGGCGGCCGGCTCGCGGTGGTCCGGTGCCGCCCGGTAGCGCGCGGGGCCGGTGGCCCCCGGTGGCGCGGTGCCGGTGGCCCCCGCCCGCGCCGGTCGCTCCGCGATCGAGGTGCGCCTTCTGGGCGCTCACACGGCAGTGGAGCGCCCAGAAGGCGCACACGGATCGGGCCCAAGAAGGCACGGGCGGCACGGGCCCTGGGGGGCACATGCCTCGGGGAATCGGCGTCGGGCGTTCCGTCACGGGCGCCACCCCCTACGGATCAGCGCGGCACGGATCTCCGCGATCAGAGCCGGGCGTCGACGATACAGCTTCTCCGCGGTCACGCGGATCGTCTCCCAGCCCGCGTCCCGGTAGGCGGCCTGCTTGTCGATGTCGCGGTTCCACTGCCCGGTCTCGGTGCGATGATGATCGCCCTCGTACTCGACCGCCAGCCGGAACTGCGGATACACGAACTCGGTGGTGCCCAGGTACATACCGCCGTCGGTGTGAACGTCGTAGTCGAGCTCCGGTTCGGGAAGCCCCGCGTCGGCGATCGCCAGCCTCAGGTGCGACTCGGCCGCCGACGCCATCCCCTCCCGCAGCAGCGGAAGCGCTTCCAGCAGCTTCGACCGGCCGATGCGGCCCTTCACCGCGGCAACGGCGACGAGTTGGTCGAGCGTCGCGTACGCTCGCCTCGGCGGCGGCCCGAGGTTGCCCCCGATGCGCGGGATGCGGATGATCGCGTCGCCCAGCGCGACACGATCCGGCAGGTCCAGACGAGGCCCCAGGGTCGCCCACAGACTGGCCGCGTCGAGCATCCTCAGCCCATCGTGCTCGCAGATCTTCGCCAGGTGCGGCTGGATCTTGACTCCGCGCACTCTGGTGCGGTTCGGCGCCCGACCCGGCGCGAACACCCCGATCTCGATGCGGTTGACGGGGTGGTCGGGATCGCTCGGGTCGAGCAGCCTCGCCGTGGCGTCGCGATCCCACGGACGCCAGAGCTCCCGGGGCGCGGGCACCGGGAGCCGGCGAACAAGCGCAGCGGTGATCCCCACGAAGAACTGGTGCTCGAGCATGATCGTGGAGTAGGCCCGCGCGGACTCCCGCTGGCGGTCGCGCCAGATCTCGGCGGGGTGCGGCTCGTCCGCTCCACCGGATCGCGCACCGAGCCGGCCGCCCACTCCCCTGCGCCGCCGCACCCCGCGAAACGGGCGCTCGAGGTCGAGCCGGCGAAGCCGGTGGTCTCCGACGCCGTGCGCGTGGGCGGACGCACGCGAGAACTCGGACCCGAGGGCATCGGGGAGAGGGTGCGGTCGCGGTGCCATGACCTCACGATGGCAGCACGACCCCCGGCGATGCCACCGAGAAACCGCGAATGTGAGCAACTTCCGCAGGAACCGGGGAACTCGTGCCCTGGGGGCGGAGTGCGGTCGCATCGGATCCCGCGTCAGCGCATCCGTGTGCGCCTTTCGGGCGGTCGCGCGGCGGTCAAGCGCCCGAAAGGCGCACACGGATTGAGGCGGGGCAGGGACGAGGCGGGGCAGGGACGGGGCAGGCGGGGGCGGGGCGGCAGACGGCGGGGACGGGACCGCGGGCGCGGCAGCAGGCAGCGGAAAACGCGAGCAGCGCCCTACCGCTCCCCGAGCTTGGAGAGGCGCTCCACCTCGATCATCACGTCGACGGGCACCCCCGTGTCGCGCAGCACCACCCGCGTGGGTCGCGGAGCGCGCAGCCAGCCGTCCCGCCACCCGCGGCGCAGGCAGTCGCGCAGCTGCGCTCGATCGGAGGAGGCCCGGAAGGTGCGGAACCAGCGCCGCGCCGTCGCCGCCGCGTAGAGCAGCTTCTCCCAGCCGAACAGCGCCCGGGAGAGGCGGAACACCCACAGCTTGTTGCGCACCTCGTAGTAGAAGCGTGGGCCGGGATCGAGGTCGCTCGAGCCCCGCTTCGCCGTCTTGTGCGTCACCACGGACCCCGGCACGAACAGGCCGCGGGCCCCGCGCAGCAGCCGTGCGGAGTACTCGAAGTCGTCGTTCCACAGGAAGTAGTCGGCGACCGGCAGCCCCCGCTCGCGCACCCGCGCCGCGCGCAGGAAGGCGGAGACGAACGAGATCGAGCGGATCTCCACGCACCCGGCCTCCCCCGCCCGGGCCCGCTCGTCGGCCGAGGCCCGGATCTTGGGCTTGGGGGTGTTCATGGGATGGTCGTCGCCGTCGGTCCAGAGGACGCGGGATCCCATCACGGCGAGGTCGTCCTGCCCGGTCTCGCGGTACCGCTCGTGCGCGGCAAGCGCGCCCGCGAGCGCGTCTGGGCCGGGAACGGTGTCGTCGTCCATCACCCACACCCAGTCGACGTCGTCCTCGGCCACGGCTGCGGCGATCCCCGCTGCGAAGCCGCCCGCGCCCCCCGTGTTCTCGGTGAGGCGCAGCAGGCGGGCGCGCTCGCCCCAGTGGTCGAGCTGCTCGGCGGCGGCCTCGTCCGAGCCGTCGTCGGAGGCGTTGTCGACCACGACCAGGCGGTCCACCGGACGGCTCTGGGCGGCGAGGGCCTCGAGCGACTCCCGCAGCAGCTCCCGCCGGTTGTAGGCCACCAGTACGGCGGTCACGCGCATGCGCACACTCTCCATTTCGCTCGCATCGGCCTCAAGTGTAACGAGTCTCAGCCCCACAGCTCGCGATAGAACGCGACGGAGCGCGAGCGCACGAGATCCTCGTACTCCTGGTCGCTGAGATCGAGGATCGTGCCCTTGGGCACCTCGTCGGCTGCGGCCAGCGCCGACACCCCGATCCCGGCCCGGCGATCCTGCAGTTCGATGCCCGCGAGCTCGAGCAGCGTGGGATACATGCTGAACTGGTCGATCTCGTTGCGCGCGAACCGTGCGCCGTCGGGGCTCCACACGCGATTGAAGACGGTGCGATTCTCGCGGCCCTTCAGCTCCTTCCAGAAGCTGCCGCCCTCCGCGATCATCTTGCGGTGATCGCCCATCAGCACGACGGCCGTGTTCTTCAGATAGCCCTGCTTGTCCAGGTAGTCGACGAACCCCGACACCTGCTGCATCGAGCAGCTGGTGATCGCGGTCATCGCCGCCTCGCTGCCCCTGTTCCAGTCGCAGTACTCGTAGACGCGCGGCCCCTCGTGGGTGTCGAGCGTCAGCATGGTCAGGTTGAACGGATCGCCGGACTCGTACAGCCGCGTCACCTCCTCACGGGCGCGGGCGAAGAGCCTGCGATCGGAGAGCCCCCAGTCCTCGCGCACCTCGGTCTCGCCCAGCCGCCGCCAGTCGCTCAGACCGTACACGTCGTCGTAGCCGTGGGTGCGCAGGAAGGCTTCCTTGCCGGCGAAGCGCCCGTCTGCGCCGCCGAGATAGACGTTGCGGTAGCCCTCGTTCGCCAGCACGTCGCCCAGGCAGGTCGCGCCGCCCATGTAGTCGCCGACCTCGTTGCCCTCGGTGCCCAGGTTGTTGAGCTCCGTGGACCCGGTGAGCGCACTCGCGGTGCGCAGCGGGATGCCGCACTGGGTGCTCACGATGCCGGCCATGGTCCAGCCGCCGCCGTCGTACTGCTGCAGGCTCGGGATCGACGCCCAGCCCTCGGTCGCCCGCTGCACGGGGGCGAGCATGTTGCGGCCGAACAGCTTGTCGTCGGCGAGGGAGTCCTCGACCGACTCGAGGTAGATGACCACGAGGTTCTTGCGCTCGCCCGCGCCGGGCCCGGTCCGCTCGCTCGACCGCGCGGTGCGCCCGCCCGAGACCGAGGAGTCGATGGCGGGCCGGGGCTCGACGTAGTAGTCGGCGAGATCGACGCCCGTGGCGTTCTCCCGCATCAGGGCCTGCACGTAGTCGCTCAACCCGATGGTCGAGCCGAGCAACGACGCGCCGCCGAGCGGCACGACCACGGCGAGCACCGCCGCGATCCCGCGCAGCAGCAGCGTGCGGAGGCCGCGCACCGCACCGCGCCGACGCAGCGCGCGACGCCCGCACTCGACGACCAGGGCCGCGGCGAGCACCGAGGCCACCGGCACCACGAGGCCGGACACCACCGCACCGGTGATCAGCTCGCCGCCGCCCGCGCCCGCGCCTCCCCCGCCGGGAAGATTGCTGAGCAGCTGGTCGACCGAGATGGGCCCGAAGGTGCGGCGCACCCAGAGGCCGATCCCCGCGAGCACGGCGCCGACCAGCACGAGCGCCCAGAAGCCCACGATGGCCGCGCCCCAGAGGAGACGGGGCCGACCGGCCCGCGCCTGCCGCCGCTCCCCCTCGGCCTCGGGGGTTACCGACGGCTCACCGGGATCATGCTCGTTGCTCGCCACAGTGGCCAGAGTTTATCAACAGGACACCCGCGGTTCACTGAGTCTCCTCCTTCGGGGCGGGCGATGCGGCCGCGACGCCGTCGGCGACGAGCTGCTGGATCACGGCGTAGTCGGGCGCCGCGGGGTCGACCGCGGGCGGCACGAGCTCGACGTTGACCGGGTCGTAAGCGCGCGCCTTGGCGGCCAGGTCGACGAAGCGGCCCAGCATCGACTGCGGGATGTCGGTCTCGACCAGCTGGGTGCCGGCGGCCGCGACGTCCTGGAACTTCGCGAGCACGTTGGCCGGGCTCATCTGGGCGAGGATCGCGGCCTGCAGCTCGCGCTGCCTGGCCATGCGGTCGTAGTCCCCGTTGACCGAACCGTAGCGGGAGCGGGCGTACCACTGCGCCGCGTAGCCGTCGAGGCCCTGCCTGCCCGGCTCGATCCACCACTCCACGCCGGTCAGCTCGCCCGTGGCCTCGTCGATCTGGCCGCCGACGGGGATCGGCTCCTTCACGTCGACCGTCACTCCGCCGAGCGCGTCGATGAGGCTCGAGAAGGCGTCCATGTTCACGAGCACGTAGAACTGCACCTGCAGCCCCGTCGCCCCCTCCACGGCGTCCTTGGTGGCCTCGATGCCCGGGGTGGAGCCCCGCGACACCGCGTCCGAGTACATGCCGGCGTAGGAGGGGGATCCCGAATCCTCGACCTCCGTGACGAGCGAGTTCAGATTGCCCGTGGTGTAGCAGTAGTATCCGCCGCCCTCGATGACCTCGTAGTTGTTCACCTCGTCGCAGTACCCCTGCGGGAACACCGCGGCCATCGGCGACTCCTCGGGGAACGGTGCGCCCTGAAGCTCGCGGGGCAGGCCGACGATGACCGACTGGCCCGTCTCGGCGTCGACGCTCACGAGCGAAATGCTGTCGGGGCGCATGCCCTCGCGGTCGGCTCCCGCGTCGGTGCCGAGCAGCAGGATGTTGTAGCGGCCGTCCACCGGCTCGACCGCGGGCGCCCCCTGGAAGAGATCGCCGAGCAGGTTGCGGCCGGCGTTCACCGCGGTGCCCGCCCAGGCCGCACCCAGCGAGGGCAGCACCGTGAGCAGCACGGAGATGACCGCGATCGGCACGCGCCAGCCCCGCTGCACGCGCACCAGGCGCGTGAGGCGCAGGGTGTCGAAGCCGAGCACCAGCCAGAGCACCGCGTAGGCGAAGAGCAGGATCTGCACCACGAGCAGCACGATGCCGTCGGTGAAGAAGGAGAGGGTCGGCACGCGCGCCAGCAGCAGCCCGAGCAGTGCGGCGAGTCCGCCAGCGAGGAGCAGGAAGGTGGCGATGAGCCCGAAACGGCCCAGCCGACGGCTGCCGGCGAGCACCTGCGCGCTGCCCGGCAGCACGAAGCCGATCACGACCAGCCACCGGGCGCGCTTGCCCATGAACGGCTCGGACTCCGCGTCGGGGTGGCGGAGCGGCCGCTCGAGGTCGAGCCTCATGCGGCGTAGCCGTCCGGGTTCGCCGACTGCCACGTCCAGGCGTCGCGGCAGGCGTCGGCGAGACTGCGGGTCGTGCGCCACCGCAGCCGCGCGTTGGCGCGCGAGGGATCGGCGGCGATCTCGGCGACGTCGCCCGCCCGCGCGGGCGCGACGGCGTAGGGCACGGGGCGGCCGGAGGCCTCCTCGAACGCGCGCACGACCTCGAGCACGCTCGATCCGGTGCCGGAGCCGAGATTGTAGACCTCGACGCCGGCCTCGATGCGCTCGAGCGCGGCCGCGTGCCCCTCCGCGAGATCCATCACGTGGATGTAGTCGCGAACGCCGGTGCCGTCGACCGTCGGGTAGGCGTCGCCGAACACGCTGAGCCGTTCGCGCTTGCCCACGGCGACCTGCGCGATGAACGGCATGAGGTTGTTGGGGATGCCGCTCGGGTCCTCGCCGATGCGGCCGGAGGGGTGGGCGCCGACCGGGTTGAAGTAGCGCAGCAGCACGGCGCCGAGCCGGGGCCAGGCGGCCTGGGCGTCGCGGATGATCTGCTCGTTCATGAACTTGGACCAGCCGTACGGGTTGGTGAGGCCGACGCCGGCCCGGTGCGCCTCGTCGACGGGCACGTACTCGGGATCGCCGTACACGGTGGCCGACGAGCTGAAGACCAGCCTCGTCACGCCGCGCTCGCGCATGAGATCGAGGAGGGCCAGGGTGGAGTCGATGTTGACCCGGTAGTAGCGGGTCGGCTCGACCACGGACTCCCCGACCGCCTTGAGGCCCGCGAAGTGGATCGCGGCGTCGAAGTCGACGCCCTCGAGCGCTGCTGCGGCCGCGGAGCGGTCGGCCAGATCGGCCTCGATCACCGGGATGCGGGCTCCGGTGAGCTCCTCGACACGGCGCACCGCCTCAGGGCTGCTGTTCGAGAAGTCGTCGAGCAGCACCACCTCGTGACCCCGCTCGATGAGTACCAGGGCGGTGTGCGAGCCGATGTACCCGGCACCGCCTGTCAGCAAAACACGCATGCGCACTAGCGTACTTGGCCCGAATGGGCGATCCCCAAGATCACGGTTTCATCACGGCTACACCTGACGCCCTTCCTCCTCGCCGATCCCTCAGACTTCGACGCGGGGACTCAATACAATGACTGTGAAGGCGTTAGACACGCGTTTGGTCGGCTGTCGAACGGCAAGGGGGAGGGGAACATGGCCACGCTCACCCTCATTGCCGAGCCCTTTCCCGACTGGGAGGCCGAGTTCCACGCGGCGGCGGCGCGCGACCTCACCAAGGCCGTCGCCGACACCGCGCCGCGCAGCTGCAGCGCCCGATTCCTCGTCGCCCGCGGCAGCGAAGCCCCGGATTTCGACTCGCCGCTGATCCGCATCGAGCACCTGCCGATGCGCGCCAGCATGCTGCCGCTGGTGTGGCAGAGCGGCACGACCGCCCGCCCGCTGGACGGCGAGTTCGTGCACGCGCTCACGCCCATGATGCCGCTGCGAGCCCGCGGCGAGGACGACGGCTCTCAGACCTCGGTCACGATCCCGCACTCCATCGCGTGGGAATCCCCGGCGCTGCTCGGAGGATCGCAGGCCCGCCTCTTCCGCGCCTTCACCCGCCGCGCGGTGAAGCTCGCCGACGTGATCCTCACCCCCACGCACGCCACCGCGCGCGTGCTGCAGCACCAGTACGGCGAGCACCTGCCGGTGCAGGTGCTGCAGCTCGCGCCGCCCGCCGAGTTCCTCCCGGGCCCCGACGCCGCCGAGCGGCGCGCAGCGCTCGGCCTCCCGGAGCGGTACGCCGTGACCACGGCCTTCAACGGCGAGCACGGCCGCCTCGAATGGCTGTTCGACGCGCTGCGCCTCGACCCCTCGCTGCCCCCGCTCGCGGTGATCGAAGGATTCGATCCCGGCGTCTCCCCACGGGACCGGGACGGCGCCGCGCCGCGCGGCGTCCAGGTGCCCGACGAGCTCCGCAGCCGGGTGGTCGTCGTGCGGCCCCGCGAGCTCGCCGACGTCGGCGCCGCGCTCTCCGGCGCCGCCCTGATGCTCCAGCCGCAGAACTTCTCGAGCACCGGATACGCGCTGCTCGGCGCCATGTGCGCGGCGGTTCCGGTGCTCCACGCGGGGCACCCGGCCACGGCGGAGCTCGTGCTCGACGCGGGCTTCTCGGCCGACAGCGCCGGCCCCTTCGCCGCGGAGTACACCCGCCTGTTCCGCGACACCGCCGCGCTCGCCCAGCTCGCCGTGCTCGCCTGCGACCGCAGCCGGGGTTTCAGCTGGCACGGCGCGGCCTGGCAGCTCTGGGAGACGCACGCCAACCTCTGACCTCGTCTGCCCTCGGCCGGCGCCCCGGGCGCCGATCCCGAACCGCCGAACCGGGCTCGCCGAGCCGTGCGCCCCACGCTCACTCCGCGGGGCGGTCGGCCGCGGCGATGCCGCCGCGGGTCAGCGCGTAGGCCCAGGCCAGCGCCCCGGCCGCGAGCGCGGCCCCGCCGACCATCAGGGCCGTGCCGGTCCAGCCGGCCAGGGCGAAGGCCACGCCGCCGAGCCACCCCAGCAGGCTCGACCCGGCGTAGTAGCCCAGGTTGTACAGCGGCGGCGCGACGCTGCGCCCCTCGGCGCTCGCGCGGCGCTCGATGAGACCGCTGGCGATGGAGTGGGCGGCGAAGAAGCCGCCCGTGAACAGCACGAGCCCCAGGATCGCGAGCGGCAGCGAGGCGGGCAGCGTGAGCGCGATGCCCGCGAGCATGACGCCGACGCACCCCAGCAGCACTCCCGTGGGCGGGATCCTGCGCGCCAGCCTCCACACCCAGCGCGAGGCCGCGGCGCCGGCGAGATACGCGAGGAAGATCCACGACACCTGCGCCAGTGTGAGGCCGAAGGGGTCGTGCTGCAGCCGGAAGGCCAGGTAGTTGTAGGCCGCCACGAAGCCGCCCATCAGCAGGAACGCCTGCGCCACGAGCACCATCACGCCCGGCGTGCGCAGGTTGGAGGCGAGCGCGCTCGGGGTAGGCGCACCCCGGCGCGCCGGAACGACCGTCGGCGGGATCCGCAGCAGGAACAGGATCGTCGCGATCGCCGCGAGCACCGCCACAGCGGACACCCCCCAGCGCCAGCCGAGCGGCTCGCCGACGAGGGCCGCGACGATGCGCCCGAGCAGCCCGCCGATGGTGGTGCCCGCGATGTACGTGCCCACCGCGCCGCCGAGAGCACCGGGCCGAACCGTCTCGGCGATGGCCGTCACCGCGATGGCGGGCAGGCCCGCGAGCGCGATCCCCTCGAGCGCTCGCGCGGCGATGAAGAGGCCGAAGCCGGGCATGAGCGGCGCGACGAGGCCGATCGCCATCGCCGCTGCCATGGCCGCGCGCATCGTCCGCACCCGCCCGAAGCGGTCTGACGCGCGAGCCCACGGCAGCACGCCCAGGGCCACGCCGATCGTGGTGGCGCCCACCGCCCACGACGAGACGCCCGCGGCGACTCCGAACTCGACCGCGAGATCGGGGAGGATCCCCTGCGGGGAGTACATCTGCGCGAACGTCGCGAGCCCCGCGCAGAAGAGCGCGATCAGGGCGCGCCGGTACCGGCGGCTTCCGGCTGCGGCCCGCGGATCGCCGGCCTCCGACGCGGGCACCTACCGGTCCGAGGCGATGCGCCTCTGCAGCGCCGCGTTCTTCTCCTCGACCGTGTCGGCGAGCCCGCGCGCATAGGCGCCGAGCCGATCGGCGATGCCCGCATCGCTCGCCCCGATGATGCGCGCCGCCAGCAGGCCCGCGTTCTTCGCGCCCCCGATCGACACGGTCGCCACCGGGATGCCGCCGGGCATCTGCACGATCGAGAGCAGCGAGTCGAGGCCGTCGAGACGGGCCAGCGGCACCGGCACGCCGACCACGGGCAGCGTGGTCATCGAGGCGACCATGCCGGGCAGGTGCGCCGCGCCCCCCGCGCCCGCGATGATCACCCGCAGCCCGCGCCCGGCCGCCTCTCGCGCGTAGGCCACCATCCTGTCGGGGGTGCGGTGCGCGCTGACCACCTCGACCTCGTGCGGGATCCCGAAGTCGCGCAGCACCTGCACGGCGTCGCCCATCACCGGGAAGTCGCTGTCGCTGCCCATGATCACGCCGACGAGGGGCGCCGCGGTGGTGTCGCTCATGCGACCCATCGTAGCCGCCGCCACCACCGTCGCCGCTCCCGTCACCGCCGCCGCTCCCGCCGCCGCTCAGGCAGGGGGTCGTCGCTCAGGCGGGCCGGCTGGATCCCGCGCGCGGGCGGGATCCCGGCTCAGGCGAACGCGGCGGCCGTCGCCCGCGCCTCGGCGAGCACCTCGTGCAGGTGCTCGCCCGTCACCGTGACGTGCCCCACCTTGCGGCCGGGCCGGGGCTGCTTGCCGTAGCTGTGCACCTTGGCGCGCGGGTGCTCGGCCAGCACTGCGGGGTAGCGCACCGGCATCGGTCCCTCGGGGGGGCCGCCGAGCACGTTCACCATGACCGCGACCGGCGCCGTCATCGACGTGTCGCCCAGCGGCAGGTCGGCGACGGCGCGCAGGTGCTGCTCGAACTGGCTGGTCACGGATCCCTCGATCGAGAAGTGCCCGGAGTTGTGGGGGCGCATCGCGAGCTCGTTCACCAGCACGCGGCCGTCGCGCGTCTCGAACATCTCGACGGCGAGCACTCCCGTGACCAGCACGCCCTCGGCGACCGCCGTGCCGATGCGCGCGGCCTCGACGAGCGTGGCGGGATCCTGCACGGGCGCGGGCGCGAGCACCTCGGCGCAGACGCCGTCGCGCTGAATCGTCTCGACCACGGGCCAGGTGCGGGTCTCGCCGCTCGGCCGCCGCGCCACCAGCTGCGAGAGCTCGCGCGTGAAATCGACGAGCTCTTCGGCGAGCAGCCGGCCCCCGCGGCCGTCCTCGGCCAGGGCGGTGAACCAGTCGCGCACCTCGGCGGCGTCCGAGACCACGCGCACCCCCTTGCCGTCGTAGCCGCCGCGGGCGGTCTTCACCACCGCGCGGCCGCCGCGGGCCTCGATGAAGCGCTGCAGCTGCGCCTCGTCCTCCACGGCCGCCCACGCCGGGATCGGCACGCCGAGCTCGCCCAGTTTCTCGCGCATGAGGATCTTGTCCTGCGCGTACTGCAGGGCGTCGGGGCGCGGGTGCACGGCGACGCCGCGTCGCTCGAGCTCGCGCAGGATCTCGCCCGGCACGTGCTCGTGGTCGAAGGTGACCACGTCGACGGCGCCGGCGAAGGCGTAGACGGTCTCGGAATCCCGGTAGTCCCCCACCGCGTCGGCGGCACGCTCCGCGCTGGAGCCCTCGGTCTCGGCCAGCACGCTGATGCCGAGGCCCAGGTGCAGGGCCGGCGGCACCATCATGCGGGCGAGCTGCCCGCCCCCGATCACGCCGATCCTGATGCTGCCGCTCTCCACGCCCATGCCGTCCATTCTGCCCTACCCGTGCCGGGCGCCGGCGCACGGCTCCGGCGGCGCGATCCCGAAGTTGGTTGACACAGATCAACCAACTGTATATAGTTGATATCCGTCAACTAAGCAGCGATCCCGCACCACGAAAGACTCCACACTCCGAATGGCACAGACCCAGACCCAGCAGCTCCCGCCCGCCGAGGGCGTGCTCACCGGGCGCGCGAAGAACCTCGCACTCACCGGACTCTTCCTCAGCATGGCCGTGTCCATGCTCTCGATGACCGTCGTCGGCACCTCGATGCCCATCATCATCGCCGACCTCGGCGGCGACCAGGCCGCCTTCACCTGGGTCGTCACGGCGACGATGCTCGCCAGCGCGATCTCGACGCCCATCTGGGGCAAGCTCGCCGACCTCACGAGCAAGAAGGCGCTGCTGCAGGCATCGCTCGTCATCTTCACCGTCGGCTCGGCCCTCGCGGGGATAGCGCAGGATCCCGGCTGGCTCATCGCCTTCCGAGTGCTGCAGGGGCTCGGAGCCGGCGGCCTCGGCGCGCTCGGCCAGATCGTGCTCGCCGAGATCATCAGCCCGCGCGAGCGCGGCAAGTACATGGGGATCATGGGCGCCATCATGGCCGTCTCCACCGTGGGCGGCCCCCTGCTCGGCGGGGGGATCACCGACGCCATCGGCTGGCGCTGGAACTTCTACGTGGCAGCCCCCATCGCGGTCGTCGCGATCATCGTGCTGCAGCAGACCCTGCATCTGCACACCGAGAAGCGGAGGGTGCGCATCGACTACCTCGGCGCCGCGCTCATCTCGACCGGGTTCGCCAGCCTGCTCATCTGGGTGACCCTCGGCGGCGCCCAGTTCGACTGGTGGTCGTGGGAGACGCTCGCGATGGTCGGCGGCGGCCTGCTGCTGCTCGTCCTCGCCGTCGTCGTCGAACTGCGCACCCCGGAACCCCTGCTGCCGCTCAACCTGTTCAGGAACCGCACCTTCACCATGGCGGTCATCGCGTCGATCGCGGTCGGCCTCGCCATGTTCGGCACCTCGATCTTCCTGGGCCAGTACATGCAGCTCGCGCGCGGCAAGACCCCCACCGAGTCGGGCCTGCTCACCATCCCGATGATGGCCGGCCTGCTGCTGGCGTCGACACTGGTCGGCCAGATCATCTCGCGCACGGGCAAGTGGAAGCGCTACATGGTCGCCGGCTCGTTCATCATGCTCGCCGGCCTCGTGATGATGGGGCAGCTGCGCTACGACACCTCGTTCTGGTTCGTGGGCGTCGCGATGTTCGTGCTGGGCGCGGGCGTCGGCATGTGCATGCAGAACCTCGTGCTCGTGGTGCAGAACACGGTCTCCCCCGACGAGCTCGGCGTGTCGAGCTCGGCCGTCACCTTCTTCCGCACCATCGGCGGCACGGCGGGCATGTCGGCGATGGGCGCGATGCTCTCGCAGCAGGTCGTCGAGTTCGTCAAGGAGGGCCTCGCGGCGCTCGCCAAGACCGATCCCGCCGCTCTGGCCGGAGCCGACCGGCTGTCGGGCGGCGCCATCCCGAAGATCGCCGAGCTCACAGCACCGATCCGCGAGGTCGTCGAGAACGCCTACGGCCACGCCATCGGCAACGCGTTCCTGGCCGCCTCGCCCGTCGCCCTCGTGGCGATCATCGCGATCGCGCTGATCCCGAATCTCCCGCTCAGCACGAAGAGCGCCGCGCAGCAGCGCGCCGAGATGGAGCGCGACGCGATGCCGGCCGCCGGCGCCGTCAGCATGGTCGACGACCACTCCTTCGACGAGGCGATCAAGGTCGCGACCGGGGCCGTCCCCGTGGGCGGGGCGCCGGCGAGGGAGGGATCCGGGGAGGCGCGCGACGACCGCCGCTTCCGCGGTTCCGACGAGGGTCGGTAGGATCGGGTCCGTGCACGCGCAGAGCGACCCGGATCGGCGGACCCCGGGCGAAGGATCGGGTTCCGGTTCTTCGCCCGAGGATGAGCAGATCTCGGCCATCATCTCCGAGTTCTCCGAGTTCTTCGCCTTCACCCGAAGCCGCTGGTCGAGCTACGCGAACGACGTGCACGCCGACTTGAAGGGCGTCGGGCTGATGATGATGCAGCTGGTGCTGAGAAAGGGGCCGGTCACCGCGACCGGCATCAGCCAGATGCTCGACATGGACAAGGCCCTGGTGAGCCGCCAGATCGCGAAGCTGCGAGAGCTCGGCTTCGTGGCCGCCGAGCCGGCGCCGGAGGATCGCCGGGTCGTGCTGCTCACCGCGACCCCCCGCGCACAGGAGCTCATGTCCCAGCTGCGCGAGCGCTGGGCGCACCTCTACCACGAGCGCTTCGAGGGGTGGAGCATCGGCGAACTGGAGCAGCTGCGCAGGAGCCTCCACCGCTTCAATACGGCAGGCGGGGAGCTGCCGCAGGACGGGCCGGCGACGCGGTGCGCGCGCGGGCGCGGGGGCGGAGCGGGGTCGGATCCCGAGACCTGATCGCCCGTCCGCCGCGGTTCACGCTTCCGGATCGGCGGGCACCAGTCGCATCTCGCGGGCGCGCTCGACGGCCTCCGCACGGCCCACGACCTTGAGCTTGCGGTAGATCCGCCTGAGATGGAACTTGACGGTGTTCTCGGTGATGAAGAGCTGGTCGGCGATCCTCGGCAGCGTGAGCCCCGTCGCGAGGACCTCGAGGGTGCGGAGCTCGGCCCTGGTGAGCGGATCGAACGTCTCCGCGCGCATCGTCGCGGGAAGGCCCTCGACCTCCGCGACGAGGTCGGCCTCCCCGGCGTCGCGCGCGGCCCGGGCGATCGCGACGGCCGCCTTGTACGGCACCGCGCCGAGCAGCTGCCCGAGACCGAGTTCGCGCATGAGCCGCCCGGCCTCGGAGAAGCGCTCGACGGCGCGCTCGGCGTCGCCCCCGGCCCAGTGCGCGGCCGCCGCGACGAGCATCCCCTCGATGCGCTGCCGGTGCGAGAGCCGCAGGTCGGCGGTCTGCTCGGTGCGCCGCAGCGCGCCGTCGGCGTCGCCCCGGTAGAGCAGCAGCAGCGCGCCCGCCAGCACGACGTCGGGGTGCGGCTGCGGCAGCGCATCGAGCAGGCGCCCCGCCTCCGCGTAATTGCCGACGCGCACGTGCAGGCGCGCGGCGTGCGCGGAGAGCGCGCAGCGCAGGTAGAGCGTGGCCGGCAGACCGCCCTGCGCCTCGGCCCTGCGCCGCTCGAGCAGTTCGATCGCGGCGCACGGTCCGTCGCACAGCTCGCGCGCCCGCGCCTCCGCGATCACGAGCAGCGGCCACTGCTCGATCCGGTGCAGCATGCCGTGCCCGGCCTCGAGCGCGGCCGAGGCGCGCTCCGCGTCGCCCCGCTCGATCGCGATCAGCGCCTCGGCGAGCACCACGTTGAACCCGCTGAACTGCGGAGCCTCGATACCGGCCCGTTCGCTCAGCATCCGCCCCCGCCTCAGGTGCTCCTCGGCCGCCCGCAGGTCGCCGGCGGTCGCCGTGACCGCGGCGACGCCGTTCCAGCCGCGAAGCGCCTCGAAGTCGATCCCGTAGCGCTCGGCCATCTCGACGGCGCGCCGGTAGCCCCGCTCGCCGAGCTCCAGATCCCCCGCGACCAGGCCGGCGAGGCCGAGCGCGGCGAAGAGCAGCGGGAGGGTGAAGCGGTAGCTCGACAGGCGACCCTCCGGCACCTGCCCGATCCTCGTCTCGGCGTCGCGGCTGATGCGCAGCGCCTCCGCGCCGTCCCCGCGCATGCGCTCCGCGACGAGCAGCAGGCCGATCGCGGCGATGTTCTGCTCGTAGTTGCCCTCGCGGAGCTCGCTCCGGATGGAGGTCCGCAGCCACTGGTGGAGCTGCTCGGTGCGCTGATCCGGCGCCTCGTGCTCCGGCCCCACCAAGTACAGCGCCGCGCCGATCAGCACCGGGTAGCCGCGGAGCGTCTGGTCCGGGATCCGCTGCAGGCGCTGGATCACGCCGCTGCCCGGGTGCAGGATCTCCAGGAAGTAGCGGGCGAGCAGACGCGAGACGCCGTCGTACTCCTCGGCGTCGAGCAGCTGCATGGCGGCCGCGGGTGAGTCGTCGCGGCCGAGATCCGCCGCGTGACGCAGCCGGATCGCGCGCGCATCGTCGCCGAACTCCTGCAGCGCGAGCGGGCCGAGCGGGCCGGCGAGCCCATCATGGCACCGGTAGCGCGTCGTGTGCTCCCAGAAGCTCTCCTGCAGCAGCCCCCGCTCGCACAGCTCCCGCGCCGTGCGTTCGGCCCCCTCCGGCTCCTCGCCGATGAGCTCGGCGAGCAGCTCGACGCTGATCCCGGGGCAGAGCACCGCCCCGAGGAGCGCGCGCCTGGCCCCGGGCGCCGTCATCTCGTCGAGCAGCTGGCGGCCGAAGACGGCGAGGGTGCGCGCGCTGTCGCGCGGACCCGCGCCCTCGGAGAGCCGCTGCAGCATCGTCCGCATCATCACCGGCCAGCCGTGGGCCCTCCGGTGCAGCTGGGCGATGTACTCGAGATCGACGACCCCGTAGAGGGCCGCGAGCGCGACGCTCTCGTGCTCCGTCAGCGAGAGCTGCTCGCCGGAGAGCAGCGTCACGCCGACGCGGCTGCTGACGAGAGGCCCGTCGAGCGCGGTGAACCGGCGGCCGAGCACTGCGAGGTAGAGCCGGTCGCTGCGCTCCAGGAGCCTCGCCAGCGAGAGGTCGAGCTCGCCGGAGGTGACGCGCTCGTAGTCGTCGATCACCAGTGCGATCGGGCGTCGGAGCCCGGTGAGGATCCGATCGACGTCGTCACGCACCTGCGACAGCTCGCGCCGCCGATCGTCGCCGCCCAGCGACTCCCGGATCCGGTACCAGATGAGGCGGGGGTCGCTCCCGGGCTCGGCCGAGCGCACCCAGCGCAGATCGATGTCCGCCGCCTCGCGGAGCTCCTCCGCCCAGTGCGCGGCGGCCGTGGTCTTGCCGAATCCGGCGGGCGCGCGCAGCAGTGTCAGGGGCGAGAGCTCGTCGGGCGACCCTCCGATGAGCTCGGTGATGCGCCCGCGGCGAAGCGCGGGAAAGCGCAGGGCTGGCGTGTCCATGTCCTCCCTCACCCGAGCCCACGACCGCCGGCGCCTCTACGCGCCATCGATCGAAACGTGTCACAGCAACGCTTCCCCCTGCGCTCCAGTGTACCCCTCTCGCCGAGGGCCGACGGCCGGCGGGCGCCCCGGCCGACCGGTGCGCCGCTACTGCAGTCGCTTGCGGATCCAGGCGGAGGCGAGGTCGACCGCGACGATCACGACGAGGATGATGATGAGGTAGGTGAGCATCTCGTCGAACTGGAAGGTCTTGATGGCCTTGTTGATGAGCAGACCGATACCGCCGGCGCCGACGAGGCCCAGCACGAGCGACGACCGCACGTTCACGTCGAACCGGTAGAGCAGCAGGCCGGTGAGCTGCGGGAGCACGGTCGGGATCGTGGCGTTCGCGACCACCTGCCAGCGGCTCGCCCCGGCGGTGCGCAGCGCCTGTTCGGGGCCCGGGTCGATGTCCTCCATCGCCTCCGACCAGAGCTTGCCCATCACCCCGGTGTTGTGGCAGATGAGCGCGAGCACGCCGGCGAAGGGCCCGAGGCCCACGGCGGTCACGAAGACGAGCGCGAACACGATGTCGGGCACGGCGCGGAGGAACGAGAGGATCCCGCGCGCGATCTGGTAGACGAAGCCGTTGGGCGAGGTGGTGCGCGCGCCGAGCACGGCGAGCAGCAGCGCGAACGGCACCGACATGGTCGTGCCGAGCAGGCCGATCCAGAGCGTGGTGAGCGCGCCCTCGACCCCCTGCCGCAGCACTTCGGAGCCGAAGTCGGGCGGAAACGCCTCGGATATGAAGTTGAACATGCCCCTGGCGCCGGTGACGAGCGCCTCGGGCTCGAAGTCGGTGGCCTGGAAGGCCAGCACGTGCAGCACGAGCAGCACCGCGATGATCGCGGTCCAGGATCCGGCGCGATAGGGCGTGCGCGGATCCCGGGGCACGGCGGGCGGATGCTGAGCGCGCTTCGAGTGCTCGGGGCGCTCGCGGGTGAGTGCGTCGGTCACGGGCGGATCCTCACGGGTACAGGGACGCCAGTTCGGCGTCGTCGATCTCATCGGTGGGGGCGTCGAAGACGAGGGCGCCTCCGCGCAGGCCGATGACGCGGTGCGCGTAGGCGCGGGCGAGGTGCGGCTGGTGCAGCACCGCGGCGACCCCGAGATTCTCCTCGATCGCGAGCTCGCGCAGCAGACGCATGACGTCGTCTGCGGCCCTGGGGTCGAGCGCCGAGACGGGTTCGTCGGCGAGGATCATGCGGGGGCGCTGGCAGAGCGCGCGGGCGATGGCCACGCGCTGCTGCTGGCCGCCCGAGAGGCTGCCCGCGCGGTCGTGGGCGCGATCCGAGAGCCCCACGCGGTCGAGACAGGCCATGGCCTCCTCCTTCAGCCCGCGCGGGAAGAGCGGGGGAAGCGAGCGCCACCCCGGCAGCCGGGCGAAGCCGCCGGCGCAGACGTTGTGCAGCACCGTGCGGCGCCGCACCAGGTGAATCTTCTGGAACACGGTCGCGGCGGTGCGCCTGGCCTCGGCTCGGCGCTGGGGGCTGGCCTCGGTGAGGCGGACCCCGGCGATCACGATGTCGCCGGAGTCCGCCTCGATGAGGCCGTTCACCGCGCGCAGGGTGGTCGACTTGCCCGAGCCGTTGGCCCCGAGAAAGGCGACGACCTCGCCGGAGTGCACGCGCATGCTCAGGTCCCTGAGCACGACGCGGTCGCCGAAGCTCTTGGAGATGGCCTGCACGTCGAGCAGCACCTCTCTCGTGCGCTCGGCCGGGGCGGTTTCGCCCTGCACGGCGGCGATCATCAGACGTCCTTCTCCGTGAGGCCCATGAGCTCGGCGAGGTCGAAGAGCGGCTGATAGGTGCTGTCGTCGACCGCGATGAGCGGACCGGCGGGATCGACGCCCAGGAAGGCGCCGACCTGCTCGACGTCCTCGGCCGAGAGGCTCAGCAGCGCGCTCTCCACGGCGTCCTGGAACTCCTGCGGCAGGTTGCCGCGCACCGTGATCGGGTCGTTCGGGATCGGCTCCGACTTCCAGATCTGGCGGAACCTGGACTCGTCGAAGGTGCCCTCCGCCTTCGCGGTCGCGAGGGTCTGCGAGTTGATCTGGGCCGCGTCGACCGTGCCGTTGACGAGCGAGAGCAGCGCCTCCGGGTGCCCGCCGGCGTAGTCCCACTGCACCTCGTCCTCGATGCCGGCCTCGACCAGCCCCGACATCGGCAGGGCGTCGCCCGAGGTCGACCCCGGGCTCCCCAGCGCCAGCGTGCGGCCCTTGAGGTCCTCGATGGTCTGGATGTCGGAGTCTTTCGGCACCCAGATGCCCCCGGTGTAGGTGGTGGGGTTGCCGTCGGCGTCGCCGAAGGAGACCATGGCCTTGGCGTCGGCGCGCTGGCTGGCGAAGACGAAGCCGAGCGGGCCGAACTGGGCGATCTCGAGCTGATCGTTCTCCATCGCGAGCACCTCGGCCGCGTAGTCCTCGGTGATGCTGACCTCGACGGGGCAGTTGAGCTTCTCGGAGAGGGCTCCGGCGAGCACCTGGTAGGCGGGCTCGAGGCGTTCGGGGTCCTCGTAGGGCAGGATGCCGAAGCGGATCCTGCCGCCGGGGCAGGTGGGGGAGGCCTCCGCCGACGCGGTGGTGTCCGCGGAGGTCGAGCAGCCGGCCAGGCCGAAGCCCAGCAGGGCGACCGCCGAGGCGGCGATGATGGTGGTCTTCTTCACGGTTCTCCTTGGATGTGTGCGATGAGAGGAGGTTCAGAGGCCGGCGATGGTGCGGGCCCCGACTGCGAGGCCCACGGTCATGCCGGTGCCGGTGGTCACCGAGACCGCGGTGACTCCGGGGATCGGGTTGACCCGCAGGATGTCCTGCCTGCGGCTCGTGGCGTACACACCCTGCCAGCGCTCGAGCACCTCGAGCCTCGGGGCGCCGAGCACGGCGGCGACCTCGTCGAGCAGGATCTGCGACCAGCGCTCGTCGAGGAACGGCGGCGCCGTATCGTGACCGGCGTGGGAGTCGCCCACGATGAGGGTGCCGTCGACCTGCTGAGTGAACATCACGTTGGCGTCGATCTGCAGCAGCTCGGGGCGCTCGGCCGCGATCTCGGCGCGCAGCGCCTCGAGGGCGGGCCCGGCGAAGGCGCCGTATCGCAGCATCGAGGTGCCCGTGAGCACGGCCGGGCCGATCCCCATCGCGTGCGGGGCCCGCACCCGCGCCATCTGCAGCGCGCACTCGCGCACCCCGCCCCGGTCGGCGAGTTCGGGGAAGAGCCGCCCGACGAGGTGCCCGGCGGCGACGATCACGTGATCCGCCTCGACGAGACCCCGGCTCGTCTCGACGGCGCCGACGCCGACGCCGCGCGCGGTCGTCGCGAAGCGCACCTCCCCTCGCTCGTGGGCGTGCACCCACGCCGCGATGCGCGCCACCGCGGTACGCGGGTCGGCGGTGAGATCCCGGGGCAGGAGGAGACCCGCGAGCGGCCGGGCCGCCCCAGTCGCGGCGACGCGGTCGAGATGCAGCGCCCGGGCGGCCTCGGCGCCGGTCAGCAGGCGCGCGTCCTCCGGAGCGCGCTCCGCCGCGAACTCCTGCAGCACGGCCTCCTCGGCCGCGCTGCGCGCGACCACGAGCGTGCCGGATCGCCGCGCCTCCACGCCCGCCCGCTCCGCGAGCGACCACCAGAGGGGCAGCGCCTCCCGCGCCAGCTCGCCCAGCTCACCGGCCTGCACGGAGACGCCGACGTGGCCGAAGTTGCGCAGGCTCGCGAGCACGGCGACGGCGTCCTGCTCGATCACCGTGACGCGGTATCCCGCGTCGAGCGCCGCCACGGCGTGCGCCAGTCCGACGATGCCGGCGCCGACGATCGCGAGGCGCGGAGCGAGGTTCGCTGAGGTCATGCATCGATCGTGCGGCCGAAAAGTAGTCATAACAACTTTTATGAGCGCTGTTCTTCGAGCGTTCACCGAGACGCCGATCCCGACCCCGGACGGCCATCGAGCATTCACCCTCCCTTCACCCGGGAGTCCTCCTGACTAGTCAAGACAACTTATAGGCTTGCCGCATGACCGAGAACTCGCCCCTCCACGCCCAGCTGTACGCGGAGATGGTGCAGCGCATTCGCACCGGAGTCTGGCAGCCCGGCGACCGCGTGCCCAGCGAGAAGTCGCTCATCGCCGAGTTCGGCACCTCGCGCGGTCCCGTGCGCCAGGCCCTGGCCGCACTGCGGTCAGAGGGCATGATCGTCGGCGGCCGCGGAGCCCCGCCCCGAGTGCAGCGCACGGCGCCCGCCCAGTCGTTCGACACCTTCATGTCGTTCACCGAGTGGGCCCGCGACCTCGGCATGGCGCCGGGCCAGCGGGTGATCGAGGCGAGCCGACGCCCCGCCACCGAGGAGATCGCCCAGGAGCTGCAGCTCCCGCCCGACGCCACGGTGGTCGAGATCATCAGGCTGCGCCTGCTCGACGACAAGCCCGCGATGCTCGAGCGATCCCTCTTCCCCCACGAGATCGGCAAGCAGCTGCTCCCCGCCGATCTCGACAACGGCAGCATCTACCAGACGCTGCGTCGGGTGGGCGTGGTGCCGGTGCGCGCCCGCCACGTGATCGATGCGATCGCGGCGCACCCGCTCGAGGTGGAGCAGTTGCACGTCGCCCCGGGGGCTCCGCTCCTGCGCGTGCGGCGCCTCGCCTACGACGAATCGGGCACCGTCGTCGAGACCGCGGACGACCGCTACCTGCCCTCGATGGCCGCATTCATCGTCGAGAACACCGTCGAGCGCCGCGCACCGCTGAGCCGGCAGGCGGCGAACACCACCGCCGATCTGTTCGAGCACGACGACTGACCCCCTCCCCGCCGCATCGGCCCTCCCGCGCTCCCCTCTGACTCCAGGTGCGGAGTGCGGCGGCCGCATCCCGACACCCATAGCGCCTAAGGAGAATCGCATGATCACCCTCGCCGTCTTCGACATGGCGGGCACCACCATCGACGACGGGGGCGCCGTCTACGAGGCGCTGCGGCGCGCGGTCGAGGAGACGGGCGTCAACGTCACCCCAGCCGACCTGCAGGCCTGGATGGGCACCGAGAAGCGCGCCGCCATCGCCGCGCTCATCGAGCTCGGCGGCGGAGACCCCGCGCTCCCCGGCAGGGTGGACACGGCGTTCGACCGCTTCCGATCGATCCTCGACGGGCTCTACGCCGGCGCTCCCCCCGCACCCATCGACGGCGTACCCGAGACCATCGCCGCCCTGCGCGCCTCGGGCGTCAAGGTGGCGCTCACCACGGGCTTCTCCGTGGACGTGGCCGGAAGGATCCTCGAGCAGCTGGGCTGGGTCGTGGGCTCGGACGAGGGACCGCTGCAGCTCGACGCCCTCGTGTGCGGCGACGAGGTCGCCGCGGGCCGCCCCGCGCCGTACATGATCCACCGAGCCATGGAGCGCACCGGCACCCTCGACGTCGCCGAGGTGCTCGTCGCCGGCGACACGGCCGTCGACGTGCAGGCGGGCGCCCGCTCGGGCGCCGCGATCACCGTCGGCGTGCTCTCGGGCAAGCTCGACCGCGACGCGTTCGAGGGGCAACCGTACACGACGCTGCTCGGATCCGTCGCCGAGATCCCGGCCTACCTCGCGACCGGCGGCGCGTAGCGCGAGCGGCCCGACGGTCCGGGGCTAGGCGGGGACCGGAACGAGCGTGTCCTCGCGCAGCGCGGCCGACACGAGGATCGGCAGGTGGTCGGAGAGGCCGCGGCCGAGCGTCTGCACGCTCTTGATGTCGAGCCCCGAGGAGGTCGCGAAGTCGAAGTGCCCGCGGAACATCTTGTAGCGGGTGTAGGTGCGCTTGTCGCTCAGGCTGAGCTCGTAGCCGTGGTTGCGCATCTCGGTGTCGAGGCGCCCCTTGAACACCGGGTAGTTGTAATCGCCCACCATGAGGGCGGGCAGCCCGGGGCCCAGCTGCCGCAGCTCGCCGAGCGCGGCGTGGATCTGGTGCCGGCGCAGCGAGTTGAGCGCTGTGAGCGGGGCCGCGTGGAAGGAGGCGACCACGAGGTCGCGCTCGGTCTCGAGGTCGTGCAGCCGCGCACCGAGCAACCGTTCATGGGCCGGAGCGAGCATGCGGTCGTGCAGTGACTTCTTCAGCTGGAACGCGTGCGCCGAACGTGTGCGGAATCGCTCCTCGCGCACGTACATCGCGAGCCCGAGCCGGTTGCGCTCCGTGGCGTGCACGAGGTGCATGTGCCCGAGACGAGCGGGCAGCGCCACCGACTCGGCCTCCTGCAGGCACAGCACGTCGGCCTCGTGCTCGTCGGCCAGGGCGCCGATCTCGGCCAGGGCTCGATTCTTGCGCAGGTTGTAGCTGATGATCTTCATGCCGCGCCCTTTCTCGGGTCTCGCTACTCCGACCTTCACCACCATACGCCCGAGAAGCTGAATGTCGGGCGAAGTACGGCTTGGAGCCACGTAATCCTGGGAGCCGCGACATTCGGATACGGATCTGGCCGGGCTTCTGATATAGAATAAGGACCGCAGAAAACCACTGAGGCTATCCGGGTTTGCGCGCCCGGTTCACGCTCCTGATGATGAGCAGCGAGCCGAGCATCGACACGCTCGCGATCAGGAAGAGGATCACGCCGACGACATCCACCTGCGTGGGCAACTGGCGTCTGAGCAAGCCGAAGAGCCAAGTTGGGAACATTGGGGTGTTGCCCGCAGTGAAGTTAGTGAGCACGAAATCGTCGAGCGATAGTGCGAAGACGAGCAGTGAGCCCGACAGGACGGACGGCCAGACGAGTGGGAACGTGACCGTGCGGAACACTGTCGCGGAGGATGCGCCGAGATCGGCAGCAGCCTCTTCGAACCGGCTGTCGAGCTCAACGAACCTCGTGCGGGTCGTGACGATGACGTATCCGATACCGAAGGTGATGTGGGCGATCATCACCGAGGAGATCCCGAGCGGGTACAGCAGCCCCTCCGGCAGGATCGAGGCGAACGGTTCAAGCGCCGCAGAGGACACGAACAGGCTCAGCAGGCCCGCGCCGAGGATGATCTCGGGGGTGGCCAGCGGGATGAACGTGAACATACTCCAGAACTGCTTCGCGGGAAAACCCTTTCGAGTCAGCACGAACGACGCGATCGTGCCGAGCACGGCTGTCGCCGCCGCCGCGCACAGAGCGACGAGCACGCTGTTGCTCAGCGCTTCGAAGAGCTGCGGCACCCCAAAAGGGTCTAGCCACCCGTGTAGCGAGAACTCGTTCAGCCGGTAGTTGAAGCGGCCAGGCGCCCGGTTGAACGAGTAGACGATCATGACGAGCAGCGGAATGCTGACCAAGAAGGCCGTGATCCAGATGAACACGCGCATGCCCATCCCCGACGAGAACCTCGGTCTCTTCGCATAACTCTTCTGGGGATCTTTCAGGTCGCGCGGAATCACATCGAGCGCTCTCGTGTCGAGCGAGCTACGATCGGAGCGCTGCGATCCGGATTCAACCGACATAGTCGAACACCTTCTTCGCGCCGACGATTCTGACGTAGACGGCGATCATGACGAGCAGCAGCATGATGAGGAGCGCGGCGAGCGCGCTCGCACCGGTGAAGTCCCCTTGCACCAGGTACTTCTGCTGGATTACGTTGCCGATCATCTGAGTATTTGTGTTGCCGAGCAGCGACGCGTTCACGTAATCGCCGATGGCGGGGATGAGGCTGAGCAGTGCCGCACCCATGAGCCCGTTGCTGATGAGCGGGAAGAGCACCAGCGCGAACGTGGCAGAGATGAATCGTGCGGCGAGAGCCCCGCACAGCGTGACGACGACGAGGATCACAGCCACCGCCACGAGCCACGAGTCGTTCTCGTCGAACCTCAGCGCGAAGAACGCGAGCACGCACATGCCGAGACCGACCCCGGCTCCGACCCAGAAGCCGTTGCGCCCCCAGGGGCCCGAGTAGAGATCCTCGGCTGCCTCGCGCAGCGCCGGTGCCTGCTTGCTGAAGCTGATATAGACCGGCAAGAACACGAACGGGATCGATTGATAGGTCAGTGCCGCGACCACCGCAAAGGGAGTACCGACGATCGTGAACTGCTCATCGACGATCCCCAGCGCGCGCAGGAGACTGACGAGAGGCCCCTCGGAACCTAGGATCCGCTGCCAGGATATGATGCGGATGATGTAGCTCGTGAGGAACGGCATCAGCACCAGCGCCATCATCACGTTGCGGTAGCGGCCGCCGTGGTAGACAATCCCGTAGGCCAGCGGGATGGCGATGAGGAACGCGAGTGCGGTGGCAAGCACGCCTATGGTCAGCGAGTTGCGGATGTTCATCGCGTTCTGCATAAGCACTCGCTCGTAGTTGTCGAGCGTGAAGACATCGGGCGGACTCAGGAACCCACTTGCCACACTGCCCTCCGAGACCGACAGCATCAGCGAGTACAACAGCGGCAGTGCGAAGAACACCGCTAGCCAGAGCGCCGGGATGGCGAGGAGCAGCGACCTCACGGTCATCACCCGCCCCGTGCCCCGGGTCCGTCTCCGCAGCTTGGTCCCCATTGATGTCCGTCCTGCCATTCGGTTGCCTGCGTCGGTTCAGAGCCCTGTGGCCTCGGCCCAGAGACGGGAGACCTCCTCACGCTCCTTCTCGTTCCAGGCCGGAGGGTACACGTAGACGCGCTTGCGCAGTTCTTCGTCGAGGAAGATGGTCGGGTCGTTTACTAGGCTTGGATCGACCTTCTCCATCGCCTGGGCGACACCGTCAATCACAGGGTTCTGAAGGGTCCACGCCAAGAAGCTCGCGAACTGCTCGGGCTGGTAGAGGAAATTCATGAGTTCCTCGGATGCCCGGGGGTTCTCAGCGCCGATCGGGATGGCGAGGTAGTCGACATAGCCGGCGACCCCCTCCCGCGGGATCGCAAACTTGATGCCGTTCTCGCGGTTCGCGGCCACCGTCTGCGGCGAGGCGATCGCCGCCCAGAGGTCACCGGTCGCCAACTGCTGAGTGAAGTTCTCCCCCGACGATGTGCGCAGCTGACCCGACTTGATATGGGGGCGCAGGAAGTCGATGACGATCTTCGCCTCATCGACGGTCAGATTCGCAGGGTAGTTGGCGACTTCGCCAGTGGACTTGAGGAATACAGCCCATGAAGAGATCGTCGCGATGAACTCGGAGTAGAGCGCAACGCGGCCCTTCACTCGCGGGTCGAGCAGCTCTTCCCACGTCTCCACGCTGTTCGGGAAGTGTTTGTCGGCATAAGCGATACCGAGCGGCGCATGGTCGAAGGGCGTCATGTACTCGTTGCCCTTGAGCTGCTGAAACTCGGGGTACATGTACTCGGTGACGTTGGGGAGCGTCTTCTTATCGAGCCTCATGAGCCACTCGTTCTCCAGGAACACCGGCGCCACCGCACCGCTGAGCGAGATGAGGTCCCAACCGATCGGCAATCCGGCCTCGAACTGCGGCCTGACGGTCGATAGGAACGCCTGGGCATCAGTCATCGACTCGACGTAGTCGACACTGAGACCTGTCTCATCCTCGAACTGAGCGATCGAGTCGGGGTTGATCTCTCCCGGCCAGACCGTCCAACGGACGGTCCCGGTGGGGGCGACCTCCGGCCCCGGGGCTATTCGGAGCAGATCCGATGCGCCGACCGTCCCCTTCTTGGCCGTGGAGCAGGCGGTCAGCAGGAATCCGCTGGCGACGGCTGCACCCGTTCCGAGCAGAAAGCTGCGACGGCTGATGGTGGCGCTCATGAGTTGCCTCCTCGATGTGGTCCCGGCTGCCGATGGGCAGGGGACGATTACTTGTCTTGGATCTGGATGTAGAACTTCTTGATCGGACCATCCTGCAGCCATTCGCCCTCGTCCTCGCCGCTGTAGATGATCAGATCACCGCTATTGGCGGTGACCCGACGACCGTCCTTGTCGACGAGGGTGGCACTACCCTCGACGACCACGTCGATGCACTGACCGGACCCTGCGATCAAGCCGAGATCGGCCTCGCGCCTCCACACGCCGACCACGATGCGCTTGTCCCTTGATTCGAAGACGACTGCGTGCTCGCCGGGACCGGTGCCCTCGGGGCTGTGGTCGCCGGGAAGCTCGTGCGGGTATTCCTTCCATTCGATCGCCGGATCATCGATGCTGATGGTGTGCACGCCCTTGCTGACGGGGAACAAGACAGTCTGAGTCATGATGCGGGTTTCCTTTGCTTCCTTGATGATGGTTCTGGGGCGGTGCAGTCTCGCGCCGTGCCGGGGCGCTACAGCAGTGTGAGGTTCTCGGGGTCTCGGAGCATCAGAGCGACGCGGTCTCCTACGGAGGCGCTTTCCGGGGAGGCGCCGTCCTCCGCGATGGTGCGCGTAACGACAATGCGTTTGTCGCCTGCGAGTCTGAGCTCGAACGCGATGTCGCTGCCTTGATACTGCCTGCCGACCACGACCGCCTCGAGCCCCGACGCTGCGGCATTCGGCCCGGCTATGACGACGTCCTCGGGTTTCACCACGAGGTGGAAGATGTCGGATGCCGGTTTCACCGCTGCCTCGACGCAGGAGACCGGAACCGGGATCGACTCGCGGTGCGCAGTCTCGAAGCTCCAGGTCCCGCTCGGTTGCTGCTGCAGCACGCCCTCGAAGATGGCCGAGTGGCCGATGAACTCGGCCGTCTCGAGGGAGTTCGGTCTCCGATACATCTCTTCGGGTGTCGAGACCTGGATGATGCTCCCGTTGCCCATGAGCCCGATCCGATCCGACATGCTCAGTGCTTCGACCTGGTCATGCGTCACGAACACGAAGGTGATGCCGGTCTGCTTCTGCAGCTTCGTGAGTTCGGCACGCAGTTGGAGACGCAGTTGCGAGTCGATCGCCGACAGCGGCTCGTCGAGCAGCAGCACATCGGGGCGGTTGACGAGGGCACGGGCCAACGCGACGCGCTGCTGCTGCCCGCCCGAGAGCTGTGCGGGGAGGCGCTCCGAGAAGTCGCACATGCGCACTCGGTCGAGTTCCTTCCTCGCCCGGAGCAGAGCCTCCCGTTTGCCGACGCCGCGGCGGCGCAGGCCGTAGGCGACGTTCTGCACGACGGACATGTGCGGGAACAGCGCATAGTTCTGAAAGACGTAGTTCACCGGGCGCACATTCGGTGATGCGTAGGTGTAATCGTGGCCCGAGATACGCACGCTTCCCTCGCTCGGGAAGGTGAAACCGGCGATCGTCCGCAGCGTGGTCGATTTGCCGCAACCGCTCGGCCCGAGCAGCGTGAAGAACTCTCCGCGCCCGACCTGCAGGTCGAGCTCCGCCACGACGGTGGTGTCGCCGTACCGGCATGACACGCCGTCGAGCTCGACGCTCACTTCTCTGGCCTGGTGCACGAGTTTCAACCTCACTGTCTCTCGAGCCCAAGTTATCCACAAAAAAATAAGAAGTAAAGCTGTAAAAAATGTAGGATAACGTGAAGTTCAGCTTCACCTATAGGCGGCTGGTCACTCCACGCTCCAGCGGCGGGAGAGGGGCGCCAACTTCACTCGAAGGGCAGCTCGTCCGCCGCACGCTTGAGCGCCTCCCTCACCGCCATCAGCGCAGGTCTCGCCTCGTTGGAGGCCCGGCCGGCAAGCAGCACCGTTCGCCGAGGAGCTCCTTCCAATTCGATGAAGCGCAACCGGTGCTCCTCGCCGGCATGGAGTAGGCCGGGCAGCAGCGCCACGGCGTTACCCGACTCCACAAGCCGTGCGTGCGATAGCAGGTCGGGGGTTTCGAAGCGCATGTCGGGTTCGAAACCCGCCTGCCGGCAAGCTTGCTCGGCGAAGTGGCGGGAGGCGGCCCCCTTCGGCTCCATCACCCAGGGGAGGCCCGCAACATCGACCAGGGTCTTCGCCTCTGCGAACCGCGTGGCGATCACGTCGTCGACGGCGAAACGCGGCGGCACCGCTTCCGAGTTGCGCGCCCAATTCCAAGGATCAGCGGGCAGCGCGAGGCGGATCGGATCTCCGGTCAACCGTTCGCTGCGCAGTCCCTCGAAGTGGCGGGGCGCATACCCCGGATACTGCTCGGCCACGACCAGATCGAACCCGCGAGTCCAGGTCTCCCGGAGCGCCATCTCCGGTTCGTACTCGGTCATCTCGATCCGCAGCCCCGGGTGTTTCACCCGAAGATCGCGCATCACCTGGGGCATCAGAGCGTGGGCGACGGTCTGGAAGATGGCGATGCGAACCGTGCCGACCACCTGGTCGTGCTCGCGGTGCAGCGCGGCTTCTGCGCGTTCCAGGCCCGAGAGGAGCTCTCCGACTTCCTCCACCAGCGCCTTCGCGGCCGCGGTGAACTCCAGCGTACGTCCGACCTTTCGAAGCAGAGGAACACCCGCTTCTCGCTCCAGTTGCGCGAGCTGCTGGGAAACTGCCGAGGGGCTGTAGTTCAGGGCTTCCGCCACGGCGGCCACCGTTCCCCGAGCAGACAGCTCCCACAGCAGGCGCAATCGTTTCATATCCAGCACCACAACCTCCGGTCCTCTCGCGTCGCACGCCTCGACTTCATGCGTGATCCCGATAATAGCTAAGCTCGACTTTACGATCATTCACCAGAAACTTTTGCTTTACTTCATCCTTCAGTGGCTTCACACTGGTGCTCATCACCCGCGCGCGTCGGCACGGATTACATGATCACCGAGCGCAGCAGTTCACCCCTCTGAAAGGTCCCCGTGAGCACCTCGACCACCGCAGACGCCTCCGCCCGCCCCCAGGATCTCGCCGACGAGGCGGTCGCGCTCGTGCAGCGCTGGCTGCGCGAGGCGGCGCAGGTGCCCGCCGATCCCTCGGCCGAGCGCCTCGCAGGCGTGCTGCGCGACCCGAACGGCCTCGACTTCACCGTGGGCTTCGTCGACGGCGTCGTGCGCCCGGAAGACCTGAGCGCCGCGGCCAAGAAGTTGAACGAGCTCACGACGCTCACCCCGAAGTTTCTCCCCGCCCCCATGAGGGGCGCCATCGGGCTCGGCGGCGCGTTCGCGAAGCCGCTGCCCGGCGTGGTCGTGCCGATCGCGCGCAAGGTGCTGCGGCAGATGGTGAGCCACCTCATCATCGACGCGAGCGACGCGAAGCTGGGCCCGGCGATCGCGAAGATCAAGCGGGACGGCGTGCGCCTCAACATCAACCTGCTCGGCGAGGCGATCCTCGGCGAGCACGAGGCGGAGCGCCGCCTCGCCGGCACCCACGCGCTGCTGGCCCGCGACGACGTCGACTACGTCTCGATCAAGGTCTCATCGACTGTTGCCCCGCACAACCACTGGGCGTTCGACGAGGCCGTCGGGCATATCGAGCAGCAGCTCGTGCCCCTCTTCGAACGCGCCAGCGCCGCGAGCCCGAAGAAGTTCATCAACCTCGACATGGAGGAGTACAAGGATCTCGACCTCACCATCGCGGTCTTCAAGCGCATTCTCGAGCGCCCCGAGTTTCAGACACTCGAGGCCGGCATCGTGCTGCAGGCCTACCTGCCCGACGCGCTCGGCGCGATGATGGACCTGCAGGACTGGGCGGCAGACCGCGTGCAGAACGGCGGAGCCCCCATCAAGGTGCGCGTCGTGAAGGGCGCGAACCTGCCGATGGAGCACGTCGACGCCGCGATCCACGGCTGGCCCACGGCGACCTGGGGCGGCAAGCAGCAGAGCGACACCAGCTACAAGGCCGTCATCGACTACGCCCTCACCCCCGAGCGCGTGCAGAACGTGCGCATCGGCGTGGCCGGCCACAACCTCTTCGACATCGCCCTCGCCTGGCTGCTCGCGAAGGCGCGCGGGGCCGCCGACGTTCGCGACGCGAACGGCGCCACGGGCGCTGCAGGCCGCCCTGCACGGCAGGGGATCGAGTTCGAGATGCTGCTGGGCATGGCGACCGGGCAGGCCGAGGCCGTGAAGCGCGAGGTCGGATCGCTGTTGCTCTACACCCCGGTGGTGCACCCGCAGGAGTTCGACGTGGCGATCGCCTACCTGATCCGCCGCCTCGAGGAGGGCGCGAGCCAGGAGAACTTCATGTCGGCAGTCTTCGAACTGAACGACAACCCGACCCTGTTCGAGCGCGAGAAGCAGCGCTTCCTCGCCTCGCTGGGCGAGCTCGAGGGCATCACGGGCGACAGCTCGGCCGAGTCGTACGCGGTGCCCCGGCCCAATCGCGTGCAGGATCGCCGCGAGAACGACGAGGCCGGCGCCGACGAGCGCGTCGAGGCGCGCGTGGCGGCCGGCCGCGACGGCGGCTTCGAGAACACGCCCGACACCGATCCCGACCTGCCGGGCAACCGCGCGTGGGGGCGCGGGATCGCGGAGCGCATGGTCGCGTCGCGCCTCGGCGCCGAACTGGTGGAGTCGTCGCGCATCGCCGACGAGGCGACGCTGAACGAGACCGTCGAGCGCGGCCTCGCGGCCGCCGAGACCTGGCAGGCGCTGAGCGCCGACGAGCGCGCCCGGATCCTGTACCGCGCCGGAGAGCGCCTCGAGGCGCGCCGCGCCGACCTGCTCGAGGTCATGGGATCCGAGTGCGGCAAGACCCTCGACCAGGGCGACCCCGAGGTGAGCGAGGCCATCGACTTCGCGAACTACTACGCCATGCTGGGGCAGCTGCTCGAGCAGGTCGACGGCGCCGTGTACCGGCCGAAGAAGCTCATCGCCGTGATCCCGCCCTGGAACTTCCCGGTCGCGATCCCCGCGGGCGGCGTGCTGTCGGCCCTGGCGGCCGGATCCTCGGTGATCATCAAGCCGGCCTCGAACTCGGCCCGCTCCGGCGCGGTGATGGTGGAGGCGCTGTGGGAGGCGGGCGTGCCGCGAGACGTGCTGCAGCTCGTGCAGTTCGGCGACCGCGAACTCGGTTCGAAGCTCGTCGCCGACCCGCGCATCGACCGGCTGATCCTGACCGGCGCATACGAGACGGCCGTCAGCTTCCGCGAACTGCGCCGCGACCTGCCGATCCTCGCCGAGACGAGCGGCAAGAACGCCATCATCGTGACCCCGAACGCAGACCTCGACCTCGCCGCGAAGGACGTGGCGCTGTCGGCCTTCGGCCACGCCGGCCAGAAGTGCTCAGCCGCCTCGCTCGTCATCCTCGTGGGCTCGGTCGCCACCTCCAAGCGCTTCCGCGGGCAGCTGCTCGACGCGGTGCGCTCGCTCAAGGTGGGCACGCCCGAGCACCTCGAGACCCAGATGGGCACCGTCATCACGGCTCCGGACGGCAAGCTGCTGCGCGGGCTCACCACCCTCGGCCCCGGCGAGAAGTGGCTCATCGAGCCTGCGCCGCTCGAGAGCGACAGCCCACTCGCCCGCGACGGGAACGGCGGCAACAAGCTGTGGAGCCCCGGCGTGCGCGACGGCGTGGAGCGAGGCTCCGAGTACCACCTCACCGAGTACTTCGGGCCGATCCTCGGCATCATGACGGCGAAGACCCTCGACGAGGCCATCGACATGGTCAACGAGATCGACTACGGGCTCACGAGCGGCCTGCACTCCCTCGACCGCGACGAGCTCGCCCTGTGGCTGCGCCGCATCGAGGCGGGCAACCTCTACGTGAACCGCGGCATCACCGGCGCGATCGTGCGCCGCCAGTCGTTCGGCGGCTGGAAGAAGTCGGCCATCGGCGCCGGCACCAAGGCCGGCGGGCCCAACTACCTGCACGGCCTCGGCGACTGGGTCGACGCACCCGTCGCCGCCGAGCCGTGGGCCCCCCTGCCCAGGGTGGCTCCGCTGCTCAGCGCGATGGAGAGAGCCGCCGCCCAGCAGGCCGCGACCGGCGAGGAACTCGACTGGCTGCGCGCCGCGCTCGGCAGCGACGCCGCGGCCTGGGACGACGAGTTCGGGATCGCGCACGACGCGTCGCAACTGGGCGTCGAGCGCAACCTGCTGCGCTACCTGCCGGTTCCGGTCACGATCCGGATCGCTGCGGACGCCCCCCTGCACCACGCCGTGCGCGCGATCGCCGCGGGGCTCGCCGCGGGATCCGCCCCGGCCGTGAGCACCCCCGTCGCGCTGCCGCAGCCCGTCATCGACGCGCTCGCCGCCGCCGACGTGGCCGTGCGCTTCGAGGACGACGCCGCCTGGACCGCGCGCGTGCAGCGGCTCGCGGCGCAGCAGGGTCCGAGGGCCGGTGCGCGCATCCGCGTGGTGGCCGGCGCCTCCCGCGAGGCCGTGGTCGCGAAGGTGTACGAGGCCGCGGAGGGCAAGCCCGACGTCGCGGTCTACGGCGGCGAGGTGGTCTCGGCCGGCCGAGTGGAGATGCTGCCCCACCTGCACGAGCAGGCCGTCTCCATCACCGGGCACCGATTCGGTACGCCGAACCAGCTGTCAGAGGGGCTGATCTAGCCTCGAATCGCCGTCGTCTCCGCGCGCTGGATCCCCGCGCCCCGGATCCCCCGACCCGCTGGCGACGGCCCGCTGGCGACGGCCCGCTGGCGACGACCCGCTGGCGACGACCCGCTCAAAGTGTGTGCGCCTTCCGGGGCCTTCCGGGCGGGGACAGCGGCCGAAAGGCGCACACGGATCGGGGCGCGGCGGTAGGGCCCGGTTCGGCGGTAGGGCCGGGTTCGGCGGGCGGGATCAGGGCGCGGCGAATAGGGCCGGGCGCCGCGAGCGCACTCGGACGCCGGCTAGCCGATCCGGCGCAGGCGCACCTCCAGCGTGCCGATGACCAGCTGGTCGATGACCTCGTACTCGCGACCCGGCTCGAGCGCCACCGTCTCTCCCCGCTCGTCGATCAGGGCGACGCCGTTGGTCGACTGCAGATCCTCGACGGTCCAGTCGTCGCCGTCGCGCCGCAGACGCGCGTGCGTCTTCGACATCGTGCGCGTGGGATCGGCGATCTGCAGCACCGTCGCGCCGCCCGCGGGTTCGGGCTTGCGCCCGATCACGATGTCGTCGCCCTCCAGCTCCAGCACCTCTCCGTCGGGCAGCTCGACTCCCCAGCGCACCCGCCGCGAGACGACGACCGTGCGGTCGTCGCTGTCCTCATCGTCGGGGGCCGCCGCGGCCGGCGCGGGCGTCACAGGCGTCACAGGAGCAGGAGCAGGAGCAGGAGCAGGGACCACGGGCGGCGGCGGGGCCTGCGCGTGCTCCGGGCCTGCCGCGGCGGGGATGCCCCGGGGCACGGCCGGCGCTTCCGGTACGGGATACCCGGGACGATCGAAGATGGTGGGCCCGGCGGGCGGTTCCGGCAGACGGACCGGCTGCGGCTGGGGCTGCGGCGGTTGCGGCGGCGCCTGCCCCGGCGGCACCTGCCCCGGCGGCGCCTGCCCCGGCAGCGCCTGCCCCGGCGGCACCTGCCCCGGGGCCGCGGCCTGCTCACGAGCGCGCCGAGCCTCGAGTTCCTCCTGCGGCTCGGGCCAGGAGAAGGGCTGCGGGGGCGTCCTCGAACCGAGCGGAGGCGCGCTACGCGGCGCCTGCTCGTCTGAGGCGAGGCGCTCGAAGGCACCCTCGGTGGTGCTGCTGAACCCCCACGCGTTCACCGGCTGCGGCTGCCCCGGGCCCGAGGGCGGAGACCCGGCAGCGGGCGCGGCCTGCGGCGCGGGCGGCGGAACGGCGTGCTGGGCCGGCATCGGGGGCGCGTACTGCTGCGGCTGAGCCGGCGCACCCGGCACCCCGGGAGCGGCCGGTCCCGGAGGCGCAACCGCCGCCCACCCGTCACCCGTGGACTGCTGGTATTCCCGAGCTCCCGGCTGGTAGGCCCCGCCTCGCTGATACTGCGGAGAGCCGCCCTGCTCGACGGAGCCGTAGTCACGGCCCGAGTAGCCGTAGTCGTCGATGTGCGCCGCGAGCAGCATCGCCCACAGCGGAGGGATGAAGGCGCCGAGCACCGTGAAGCCGGGGCCCTTGCCGTGCTCGGCGTTGAGGCGGTTGATCGCGATGATCGTCATGACGAGCACGACGATGCCGAGGCCGGGAACCAGACCGAGCACCACGGTCCAGCCCGGCAGGCCGCCGCGCTGGATGAGCTGCCACTGGTTCCACAGCGGCACCCAGCCCGCCCAGGAGGGCAGCCCGAGCTTCGGGAAGAGCCGGGACAGCGACCAGAGATACCAGACGTAGTAGGCGAGGCCCACCAGCGACCAGACGCCGAAGATCGCCCAGATCGGCGTCAAGTCCACGTTCGGGCTGTTATCCATCTGCTCTGTTCCGTTCTCTCACTCCCGGCGCCGCATCGACGCCCGGTGCACCGCTACAACTCTGCCATGGATCGCGCGGGGGCGGCATCATTCTGTCACCCGAAGGCCAGTCTCGCGACCAGCACCAGACCGGCCGCCGAGAGCGCCACCGCGGCGGCGTAGCACACCAGCGTGATCGCGCGCTCCCGCCGGGCGCGCTTGGCGAGCGACGGCAGGGGCGGTCGCTCGGACGCGGGCCGAAACCCGGAGGCGGGGGGAGGCCCGATGCGCGGTTCCGCATCGTCGCTCCCCGACGGGCCCGCCTCGGGCACCGCCCGGGCGCCGTAGACGTGCATCGGGGGCGCACCCGCGAGGGGATCCGGCGGAGGCTCGGGGTCGGCGAGCGGGGGCGCCGGATCGCCCGGCCGAGGAGCGCCAAGCCCCCGTCGGGGCCGCACCACCGTCGGATCGTCATCGACCGGCTCCGGCCGCACCACCGTCGTGGCGTCGTCCGATTCGAACGGGCGCACGATCGGGGCGCGACCCGAGTGCGCTCGATCCTGCAGCGAGCGCCGCGGCACGACCACCGTCGCCTCGTCGGGCGTCTCTGCGCCCGGATCCCGATCCGGATCCCGATCCCGATCCCGCCGCCTCTCCGTCATCGCACCGGCCTCGTCACGTCGAGCGTCTCCTCCTCGATCTCGGCGACCGCGGCGGACTCGGCCGACGGAGGGGGCGACACGGGCCCCGTCACCGTGTCGACGACGATCACGGAGATGTTGTCGTGTCCGCCGGCCGCGCGGGCGCGGCGCACCAGCTCCTCCGCCACCGACTCGGCGCGCCCGCCGACCGTCAGCACCGCGCGCAGCTCCTCGTCCCCGAGCTCGGTCGTCAGCCCGTCCGAGCAGATCAGCAGGCGCGTGCCGGCGCGCACCGGCAGCAGCCAGGCGTCGTGCCGGGAGTCATCGGATCCGAGCGCTCGCGTGATCACGTTGCGAGGCGTGCTCGCCGCGGCCTCGTCTCCCGCGGCCGCGAGCTCGGCGTGCAGCGAGTGGTCGATCGTGATCTGGACCAGCGCTGCGCCCCGGTGCTGGTAGACGCGCGAGTCGCCCACGTTGAGCACATACCAGTGCGGCCCGTCGTGATGCTCCACCAGCACGACCCCGGTGAGCGTGCAGCCCGCGCCGCGCCGAGTGCGGAGCGCGACCTCGTCGACGGCCTCCCGGGCCGCCCCGACCGCGATCGCCACCTCATCGACCGTGGGCGAGCGCCCCACGGCGGCGAGCGCGGCGAAGGCAGCGAGCGCCGCCGCGCTCGCGAGGTCGCCCGCCTCGTGACCGCCCATGCCGTCCGCCACGAGGAAGACCGGTCGCTGCGCCAGCACCGCATCCTCGTTCACGGCGCGGTGCAGGCCGACGTCGCTGCGGGCGGCGGCCTCGATCACCGGATCCGGGCACCTCACCGCCCAGCTCGCCGTCGCGCCGTCGTGTCGCGTGTTCATTGGGCCTCGCTTTCCGGAGGCGCCGGCCGGCGCCTCCCCTGTCCGATGCCGCCCGAGCGCGGGGCGATGCCGTATGAGCGCAGCGAGTACTCGGCTCGCAGTCGCGCGAGGCGCGACATACGCGCCGCCCGCTCGGCTCGGTCGTCGTCCGCCGCGCGCCACAGTCGGGCGGCCTCCTCGTCGCCGATGGCGTCCGGCGAGAACACCGCCCGATCCACCCGCGCCGCCGCCCACGCGGCTGGTGCCGTCGCGAGGGCGGCGGCCGCCTCGCTGCGGGTGGCGCCCGCGGGGATCCTCACCCCCGCGTCGCGGGCGCGATCCAGCATCTCTTCCCAAGCGCCCAGCGCGCGCAGCTCGGGCACCGGATCGGCCCGCCGCCGCCGACGCCGCAACCGCTTCGCGCACGGCAGGAAGAGCAGCGGGACGAGGAGCAGCAGCGCCGCCGAGAGGGAGAGTCCCGCCGCCCGCAGCACCGGCCACAGCCACGACGCCGCCTGCCCGTCGGAGTTGCCGCCGTCGCTCTCGCCCGGCTCTCCGAGGCCCCTGGGCGGATCGACCTCGCGCACGTCGCGCTCCTCGGGCGTCGTCGGGAACTCCGGCAGCTGCTCGCCCTCCTCGAGCCGCTGCGGACGGTTCTCGAGCTGCGGGGTGACGTCGAGGGAGACCCACTCGCCGCGGTCGCCGCGCACCTCGATCCAGGCGGCCAGATTCTCGCCCGTGCAGGCACCTGTGCAGGCGGGCACGCCGGGCACCCCGTCGCCGCCGAGCCGCACCCCGAGCACGACCCGGGCTTCGTAGCCGAGCGCCCGAGCCAGCAGGGCCGCGGCGGCGGCGAACTGCTCGTCGTCGCCGACGCCCGCCACCAGCATCGCCTCCCCCGGCCGGTCGCCGGCGGCCGACTGCTGCGCGTTGAGCTGCGCGAAGAGATCCTCGATCCGCGCGAGCGAGTGCCCGCCCGGGCTCGGCTCGAACCGCGTGCCGTAGCGCTCGCCGAGCCGATCGATCCAGGCCCGCTCGCCGTCGCCGTTGCTCATGGAGTGACTGAGGTAGCCGCGGGCGCGCAGCCGCTCGATCAGCTCGGCGAGCCCTTCGGCGTCGGTCCCGACGCCCTGGCGCTCGATCCAGGCGGCGAGTTCCGGCGCGGCCTCCAGGTCGACGAGCGGCGCCTCGCTGCCCGGCCCGCCGAGCTCGCCGCCGGGTGGCGCGGTCTCCATGTCGGCGGTGTACCCGTCGCCCGCCGCGAGCCCGGGGGGCCGGTCGCCGCGCGGGACCGCGATCGCCCCGCCGGTCTCGCGGTTCACGTAGAACCCGTCGGAGAGTTCTTCCGCTCGCGGGCCGCTGAAGCTCGGCGGAGAGCCGAGGATGGCCGTCGGGGCCCAGATGTCTGCGTAGCCCTCGCCCACCTCCACGGTCACGCTGCTGGGAGCCGACAGCGGTTCGCCGCTCGGGAAGCGGGTGAAGCGCCCGGCCTCGGCCCGGCTCACGTGGAAGTCGGACCCGTCGTAGCTGTCGAGCACCGCGAGGCGCAGCCGCTGCGGCAGTCCCCGGTCCCCGGTCACGGTGAACATGACGCGGTCGATCGCGTCGTCCCGCTTGGAGTTGCGGTAGGCGGCGAGCGGGCTGGGGCGCTCGCGGACCACGATCTCCGGGACGACGCGATCCCGGGGAACCGCGCGGGCATCGGAGCCGAGCACCGGGGCGGCGGCGAATCCGGCGGCGAGCGCGACGGCGAGAATGCCCGCGCCGGCCAGCGCACGAGCGGCCCCGCCGCCGCGGTCCCCGGCCGCCCGGCCGAGGCGCAGGGCCGCGCGGCGGCCCGCGCCGGAAATCCAGGCCACCCAGACCGCGGCGAGCGCTGCAGCGGTCAGCCAGAGGCCGATCTCGCGCGGAGCCGCGATCGAGAGCGGCCCGAGGCGCCACGTCGCGCTCACCTCGGAGGCGCCGAACACGGTGCCGAACGCGACCGGCGCGAGCATCGGGATCGCGGCGAGCGCCGACCGCCGCCCGGGGTGCTGGGCGACGCCCACCACGAGCAGCGCCGAGAGGAGAAGCACGATGTAGGCCGGTACGAGCACCGTGCGGTAGGTGCCGACGGGCAGCGAGAGCGTGAGCAGCTGCTTCCAGCCGAGGGCGGCGGAGGCCAGCCCGTCGAGCAGGCCCCGCAGCGGCCCGGACGTGAGCGACTGCGGCACGGCCACCGGCACCACGGTCAGCGCGAACGACGCGAGCACGATCGCGGCGAGCACCGGGAAGGGGATCCGCCACCGCCCCCGAGCCCAGGCGATCCCGCCGCCGAGCACGAGCGCGACCGCCGCCGCGAGCCACAGCCAGGCGGTCCGGTAGATGGGCCACGCCGCGAGCACCCCGAGGGCGAGCGCAAGCGCCGCCGCGGCCAGGCCCGCGACCAGGCGCGCGCTCGACGGCGGGGCGCCGCGGGCCGGGGGGATCATCGCATCCGGCCGGCTCAACGCGCGCCCCGGATCAGCATCTGGGGCAGGTCGACGAGCGCGCCGATCGTGAACACGGTCAGGGGGTCGATGCGCTGGGCGCGCGGCGCGGCGTGCAACTCGCAGCGCACCGCCAGCACGCGCACATCGGGGGTGAAGGCCGCGGAGGCGCGGCGGATGCGCGTCGGGTCGGGCGCCGAACCGGTGACGATCGCCACGACGGAGAGCGGGCGGCGGGAGTGCGCGAGGCCCGACGCCAGCGCCTCGAACGGCAGCCCCTCGGGCGACGCCTCCAGTTCCGACCACGCGTCGAGCAGCTGCTGCGGGTCTTGCGACGGCAGCTCCTCGAGGCCGTCGATGCTGGGACGCACCCGACCCGGGGCCCAGGCCGACGCGACGAAGCGCTCGCGCCCCTCGCGGACGGCCTGCACCGAGATCGACGCCGCCGCGCTCACGGCGAGCTCGAACTCCTCCGGGTTCCGGTACTCGTCGGGGCGGGCGTCGAAGAGCACTGCCACGCGCGCCGTCTGGGACTCCTCGTACTGTCGCACCATCAGCGCGCCGGTCTTCGCCGTCGACTTCCAGTGGATGTGGCGCATGGCGTCGCCCGTCGCGTACTCGCGCACGGCGTAGAACGAGAGGTCGGAGTCCGTGAGCCGGCGATTCGCCGCGCCCTCGAGGTCGCGCACCAGGCCCGCGGAGTTCGGCGGCAGCTGAGCCGTGGCCGGGTGCACGTGCACGAGGTGCCGCTCGGGCCAGGTCACCTCGCGGCGCAGCAGCCCCAGCGGGTCGCGGCGGGCGATGGTCAGCGGCCCCACCTGGATGACGCCGCGCCGCGGCGCCGGGATGCTCATCGGCAGCTCGGCACCGGAGTGCGGTCCGATGAACGGGATCGCGACCTCCCGCAGCGCCTCGCCCGCGGGCAGCTCGGCGACGGCCGGCAGCGCCGGGCGGGCACCCTCGTTCTGCACGCGCAGCCGCAGCCGCACCTCTCCCCCGGCGACGATGCTCGCCCGGTCGAGCTCGATGTCGACCCCGTAGGCGCGGCTGCCCGCGAGGAAGGGCAGCGCGAGCAGCAGCAGCAGCCCGCCCACGCACGCGACGAACCAGGCCTCGATCCACGACAGGCCCGCCCCGAGCCCGACGCCGACCGCGGTGAGCGCCGCGACGAACCAGCCCAGAGGCGTGACCGCGTGGAGCGCTCCGCGCCACGTCCGGGCGAACCGGCGCCTGCAGCTGCGCCACCAGCGCAGCACGGCGACGCGCCGGCGCTGCGTGGCGCCCAGCGCGCGCGTCGACGTGCGGGTCTCGCCCAGGCGGGAGCCGGTGCGCGACCCGCGCGTGGTGTCCCGGGCGCCCGTGCGGAACAGCCGGCCGCGGGTGCTTTCCGTGCTCACGCGGTGCCGTTCTCCTGCGGGATCGGGGTGTCGATGAGGATCTGCCCGATCACGGCCTCGGCGGTGACGCCGTCGAACTCGGCCTCGGGCTCGAGCACGAGCCGGTGGGCGAGGACGGGGATCGCCAACTCGCGCACGTCGTCGGGAGTGACGTAGGGCCTCCCCGCCACGAGCGCCCACGCCGCGGCCATCCGCACGAGGGCCAGCGCGCCGCGCACGCTCGCGCCGAGACGCACCTCGCCCGCCCGGCGGCTCGCCTCGATCAGGCGGGAGACGTACTCCGCGATGAGCGGGCTCACGTGCACGGCCCGCGCGAACTGCTGCAGCTGCGTGAGCGTGCCCGCGCTCATCACGGTCGGCACCTCGGGCGTGACCGAGATCTGCTGCAGGATGCGCATCATGGCGGCGTCATCCGGATAGCCGATCGAGGTCTTGATCATGAAGCGGTCGAGCTGCGCCTCGGGCAGCCGGTAGGTGCCGGCCTGCTCGACCGGGTTCTGCGTGGCGATGACCAGGAAGGGCTCGCCCACGGCGTGGCTGCGCCCGTCGACCGTGACCTGGTGCTCCTCCATCACCTCGAGCAGCGCCGACTGCGTCTTGGGGCTGGCGCGGTTGATCTCGTCGGCGAGCACGACGTTGGCGAAGACGGGGCCGGCGTGGAACTCGAAGACCCCCTGCTTCTGGTCGTACACCGTGATGCCGGTGACGTCGCCCGGCAGCAGGTCGGGAGTAAACTGGATGCGCGAGGAGGTGCCGTGCATCGTCTTCGCGAGCGCTCGGGCCAGAGCGGTCTTGCCCGTGCCCGGCACGTCCTCGAGCAGCACGTGCCCGCCCGCGATGGCGGTGGCGAGCACCAGCTCGATCACCCGCCGCTTGCCCTGGATCGCGTGCTCCATCGCGTCGGCGGCCGTGCGCACGGCGTCGCTCGCCCAGCGCGCGCGCTCGTCGGTGATCACGTCGCGGGTGTGGCGCGAACGGGTGCGGTCGGCGGTGAGCTTCGGCTCGGGGGTCATCTGCAGCTTCCTTGTCGTCGGGGCGGTTCGGTTCGGGATCGCCGCCCGCCTCAGGGCGCAGGCCCCGATTCGGGCGGCGGTTCGCAGAGCAGCCCCGTAAAGATCGCCGGCTGGTAGGGTGCGCCGGGCCAGCTCATAGCCACGTCCCTCGTGGCGCCGGAGCGGGCGAACGACGGGATCGCCCCCGGGCTGCCGTCGATCACGAAGAAGGAGCCCCAGCCGCTCGGGTCGGAGGCCGGGTCGATGCACGCGCCGTTCCAGGCCACGGTGAACGGGGTGACGCCGTTCGGCGGCCCGATGGTGACGGGGACGGAGCAGCGCTTGCCCTCGTCGACGCATTGCCGCGCCTTTGCGTCGGGATCACCGGGCGTCACGGACGAGACGGGAACGTCCCAGACGATACTGCCGCCCTCGACCGTGGTCATGTCGGCTTCGTCGGGTGCGACTGCGCCGTACAAGACCGAAGAGCTCGTCGTGGAGGGACTCGGCGTGCTGCTGATCGAATAGTTCACCTCGGCAGGCGGCGGCACGATGCCGCCGGTGAACACCGTGCCCGTGCCGACGGCAGCGGTGCGCCCGTAGGAGTTGGAGGCGCACGCCGACCCCGTGTAGTACCTGAACGGGGCGAGCCCGGATCCGCTCGACGGTTTGTCGCCGCAGCCCGGCGCCGTCTTCTGCTGCTCGAGCCCGTACAGGTATCGCAGCTCGTCTCCGCCGTTCCTGCCCCAGCCCGCGACGCCGATGCTCCAGTCCGTCTCGGCCGGCCCGCTCAGCGTGAGCGTCGCACCGCCCGCGATCGGCGCCCCGATGGGCGTCACCGAGACCGTCCTCGCCGCGCCTCGGCCACCGTCCGAACCGGAGTACCCGGGCGGGATCATGTCCGCGCTGTCGGCCGCGACCACACTGACGTCGAGCGACCGGCCCGCTGCGACCTCGTAGACGCCGTCGGGGTCGATCCTCGTCTCCGCACCGTCGATCGAGAGCACCCGGGCCGCGGCATCGCTCTCGCCGATGCGCACCTCCACGCGCCCGAGATCGGGACGGGTGTTGTCGGGCCACTTCACGGTCGTCGCGCTGAGGGACGGAGCCGGCGGCGGCACATACGCCCAGGTCTCCGCGCCGTTGGCGTTCGTCTCGGAGACGCCGACGGCGTTGACGGCTCGCGCCGTGTAGGTGCGCCGCTCGCCGGGGGCGAGGCCGGCGAGCGTGCACGAGGCCTGCCCGCCCGCCAGCGCGCAGCTGCCGACGGCGCGGCCGCCCGAGACCAGCTCGACGCCCGACACGGCCGGGTACGAGGCCTCGGCGCTCAGCGCGACGGAGAGCGTGACGCTGCTGGCGTCGGCACTCACGGGGGTGACGCCGACCGGGGCCCGGGGCAGCCCCCGCGCGTCGAGCTCGATGACGCCGGTGCCGGTGCGGCCCTGCGCGTCGCGCACCGTGTACGCCGCCGTGCACCGCCCGCCCGATCCTCCCGCCCCGTCGGGCCAGGCGACGCGCACCGAGCCGCCCTCCGCCCGCAGCGACCCGTACGCGCAGGAGTTCCCGTCGACCGACACGAGCGTCAGCCCGCCGCCGCTGCGGCCCGCGAAGGGGTCGTACTCCCCCTCCGCTCCGATCACCTGCGTGCGGCAGTCCGATCCGACCGTGCAGTTCAGCTGCACCGTGGCGCCGCGCGGCGCGTCCCTCGCCGCCTGGCCCACGCGCAGCGTGAGCAGAGCCTGGCCCTCGCCCGAGCCCGTCACGCTCACCGTGAGGGCGTCCTGACCGCCGGGCACGGCGTCGGCGCGCGCCTGCACGGTCAGCCGGGATCCCGCCGGGCTCACCTCGAAACTGGCCCCGCCGCCGCTCACCCGGAAGCTCAGCGCGCCCGTGTCCCCCGCCCGGCCGCCCTGCCAGCGCACCATGTCGAGGAGGTCGATGGTCTCCGAGTTGCCGGGCGAGATCGTCCGCGTGAGCGGCTCCAGCTCGACCACCGGCTCATCTGGCACGATCTGCACGGGCAGGGCCAGCCGCGTCCACGTCCGCTGCTCGACGAGTTTCACCGAGACGAGACAGCTGTCGGCCCAGGGCTCCCCCCTGCCCGCGCTGTAGCGCAGGCCCGTCGCGCTCGTCGCCTCGCAGCGCGCCTGGCCCCGCTGCACGGGCAGGCGGCCGACCTTGAGCTCGGCGTCGTCGCCCGGCGCCAGGTCGACGACGTCGGCGAGCGACACGTCGATCGACCCGCCCTCGTCGACCCGCAGAGGGGCGAGCCCGGGCACCAGCGTGAGCCGCAGTTCGTCGAGGGGCGGGATCACCAGGAACCCGAAGGTCTCCACCTTCTTCCCGGTCAGGTCGGTTCCCGCCAGCCGGAACGGGACCAGGTCGCCCTCGGCGCGGTACGCACCCGAGATGCGCGTGCCGCTCACGGTGAAGCGCTCCGAGGCCCTCCCCCAGACCGAGAGCTGCAGCGTGCGCGTGTCGCCGGCGTTCCACTGCACCCGATCGGTGACCACGTCGATGCCGCCCTGCTCGAGCTCCGTGCGATCCCGAGCCGACAGCACCGTGTCCTGCACCGCGGGCGCCTGCTGCCCCACGCGGGCGGAGACCTGCACGACGATGAGCCCCTCTGCCGTGCTCTTGCTCTGCGGCGAGCGCGCGGTGTAGCGGTACGAGACCGTGCCGAGGTCCGAGCCGCTCCGCACCGTGACGCGGCCCTGCCTCATCTGCGAGAGATCCAGCCGGTCGACCAGTCGCCGGTACTGCGCCGACTCCGCGCCGCCCGGCACGTTCGGCACGACCTCGACCAGTTCCAGTCTGCCGTTCGCCGGGTCGATGTCGTTGTCGAGCGGTCGCACGGCGGCGGGATCCCCGCTGTTCTGCACGGTGCGCACGTAGTCGCTGTAGGTGATCGGTGCTCCCGCGCCCGGATCGGGATCGGTCACGATCACGCGCAGGCTCCCCTCGGCCTCGCCGCCGAACTCGTCCCGCACGGAGTAGCTCAGCAGTCGAACCCCCGTTTCGGCCTGCCGAGACGCCGCCACCCGGATGGCCGAGCTGCGCGGCGCGAGCGTCGCCGAGACCTGGGCGTCGTCCGAGGCGCCGACGCCCACCAGGCGCACGCGGTCGCCGTCGGGATCCGCACCGGACAGCGGCACCGATACCGAGGCCCGCTCCCCCGGAGCGAGACGCACCGTGAGCGGCTCGGGCTGCGGCTCGCGGTTGCCGTCGCGCGGCAGCACGGTCACGCGCACGAGTCCGACGTCGCTCGCCTCGGGGCTGCTCGCGCCGTAGGCGGTGTAGCTGAGCGTGTAGGTGCCCGGCTCGCTCGGCGCGAGGTAGCGCAGCACGTTTCCCGACGCGAAGGCGAGCTCCCCCTTCGCGCCGGACCCGCCGACCTCCGGGTTCAGTACGAGGCGCTGCCCCGGCGGGGAGACGTCGTTGTCGAGCACCGGGATGTCGGCGACAGCCCCCGCGCGCACCGTCAGGTTGTCGGCCACCGCGATCGCCCCGGCCGCTCCCGACTCGGGCACCTGGAACACCGTCAGACGCCCCGTCGCGGCCTGCTCGCCCTCGCCCACTCGCACGTCGACGGCGCCGATGCGCCCCGGGGCGCCGTCGGCCGTGCTGCCGGAGACCCGAACCCGCGCGTGCTCCACGACATCCGCGCGCAGCTCGCCGTCGACCACCTCGGCGCCGCGCACCACGAGTTCGCGCCCGTTCGCCCCCGGCACCGCGTCGAGCACGTCGACGGTGGTGTCCGCGAGCGGGCGCACGAAGGCGCGCATGGGCGGCAGCGCCAACCGGGGAGCGGCCTCGAACGCGGTGACGCGCAGCACGCCGTCGATCTCGGTGTCCGTTCCCGTATCGCGCGCGGTGATCGAGATCACGCTCGTGCCGGCCTCCGCCGAGCGCACCTCGACGGTGCCGGACGCCGCGCTCACGGTGGCCTCGGCCTTGCCGCTCTGCACCGTCGCGTCCACCAGCGCATACGATCCCGAACCTCCGACGATGCGACTCAGCGGGCGCACGACGGTCGGCCGCCCCGCGTCCGCCGTCGCGGCGATCGCGCTCAGCACGGCCTGCGCGCCGCGTCGGATCTGCACCGTCAGCTCGCGCTCCGTCGATTCGCCGCGGGAGTCTGCCACGCGCACGCGCACCGCGATGTCGCCGTCGGGCGCGTTCGGGTCGACGTGGCGCAACGCCAGGCGGCCGTCGGCGGTGATCAGCGCGCGAACCGGGTCGTCGGGGTTGGCGGGGGCCGCGGCAGCGAGCATCATCGGATCGCCCTCCGCATCGACCCAGCCCTCGAGCACCGGGAGCACGAGCGTGCCGCCCGGTACGAGCTCGGGGCTCGGCCAGTCGCGCTGGCAGCCCTCGACGGGGCACCACTGCGGCGCGGAGTTCTCACCGGGATCCACCGCCCGCAGCGTCACCGTCGCGGCCTCCGAGACCGTCACGCCGTCGGTGATGCGGTAGGTGAAGCGCGAGGTGCCCGAGGCCCCCGCAGCCGGCTGGATCACGAGCGCCTGGCCATCGGGCAGCACCGACACCGCGCCGAACTCGGGCGGCAATCCGTCTCCCAGCCCGTCGGGGACGATCGTCAGCACGTCGCGGCGGTTGGGATCGTAGTCGTTGAGCAGCACCGGCAGCTGGGCCGGCTCGCCCGGGCGCACCCCGAAGGCGTCGTCGACCGCCACCGGGGGCTCCTGCTTCGTCACGTCGGAGACCACCACCGTGCCGTCGCGCTCCTTCGGCGGATCGACGAGCGACCACTGCTCCACGGGGATCAGCTTGCCGTCCGGCACGGTCCAGAGCATGCCGGTGCCCACCTCGGAGAGCAGCGCGCTCGTGCCGTTGCTGCGGATCACCGGTTCGGGGTCGCCGGGCATGTCGACGCTGCCGTCGAGCTCGAGCTGCCGCACGCCGCCCCCCGCCGACCACAGCTGCGCACCGGTCTGCCCGAGCCAGGCGGCGTAGCGCTCCTCGCCGACCGCCGCCGGCTGCGCGGGCACGCCCTCGGCCTCGGCGATCCGGCGCACCTCGCCATCGCGCAGCTCCCAGAGCCCCGCACCGTCGGCCAGCAGCACCGCATCGCCCGTGCTCTCGGGGCTCGAAGCCTGCAGCCGCGCGTCGCCCGTCGTCTCGACGGCCACCGGGTCGGCGGATCCCTCCCGCCACAGCAGGCCCGCCGCGGGCTCGAAGATCACCCACTTTCCCGCGACGACGGCCAGCTGCGCGTTCTCATCGGTCACCCGCTCGGGCACCCGAGCCACGCCCGTGAACGCTCCCCGATCCGCCGAGTACCAGCGCACCTCCTGATCGTCCGCCGAGAACAGGGCCACCGTGCCCTCCGCGTCGACGGCGGCGGCCGTCGCGACGAATCGCCGCGGGTCGCCCGCCCCGGCCTCCCGTCCGGCGCGGTCGTCGGCGAACGGGTCGAGCAGCCGGGGCTCGGTCAGCTGCGCGGAGGCGCCGTCGCCCCCGTCCGCCCCGCCCGCGAACCCGCTCAGGTACACGTCTCCGTTCTCGGTGCGCATCAGCACCGTGTCGCCGGCGACGATGGTGTCGCGCGTGCCGTCGGGCAGGCGCATCGCGTCGCCGGGCGACCCCTCGGCGGCCGCGCCCGCAGCCGCTCGGGCGGGCGCGGCGTCCCCGCCGTCGGGGGAGCCCGGCTCGCCCGGCTCCTCCGGCTCCTCCACGAGGTCGCGCGGGAGGGCGGGGTCGATGCCCCAGGCCCGGCCGTTGCCGTGGCTCAGCACGACGCCCCGCGACCCCGACTGCAGCAGGCCGCTCGGCTCCTCCACCCTGCGCACCGTATCGATCTCGCCGGTCAGCGTGTTCACCCGCGCGTACTGCCCAGAGCTGCGCACGGCCCACACCGAGGGCTCCTCGCGCGGCGTCTCCCGGGCGTCGTAGCCCGCGGCGACGACCGCGATGGTGGCGATCATCGCGAGAGCGGCGACGCCCGAGACCCAGGTGATCGCCCGCGTCCGCCGACGCCGCGCACCGGCCTGCCGCCGCGCCGCCGCGCCTCGGGCCCCGCCGGGGCGCGCCATCACAGGCCTCCGGCTAGCGCGAAGATCACGGCCGCCAAGGCCACCACCGCCAGCGCCGAGCCCGCTCCGATCAGCGCGGCTCTCACCGACGAGGACGCAGGACGTCGCTTCGGGGTCGGCGAGCCGGGTCCCCGCTGCGCGAGCTCGGCGCGCCTCTGAGCGCGGCCCGAGGCCTGCACGGTCGAGATGCTCGGCCCGCGAACCCCCGCGGCGACCGCCGGCGGCGGAACCCACTCCGACGCGATCACGTCGAGCGGCGTCACATGGAAGCGGTAGTGGCTCTGCAACTGCTGCAGGGCCGCCCCGAACTCGCGCATCGAGGCGAAGCGCTGCTCCGGCCGCCTCGCGAGCGCTCGAGCGATGATCCCGTCGAACGCCTCGTACCCCTGAGCGCCCGGCACCGGGGTGTAGCGCGCGCGCCGGATGCGCTCCCTCAGGCTCTCGGGCGACTGCTTCGAGCCGTCGACGTTGGCGAACGGCGCCCGCCCGGCGGCGAAGGTGTAGAGGGTGGCCCCGAGCGACCAGATCTCGCTCGCGACCGTGCCGCTCGTCTCGCCCGAGACGACCTCGGGCGCGGCCCAAGGAATCGACATGGCCTGGCTGGTGCCCTCTCCGCGCATCTGCCCCCGCAGCGAGACGATGCCGAAGTCGGCGAGCACGGGCCTGCCCGTCGTCGCGAGGAGCACGTTGGATGGCTTGATGTCGCGGTGCAGCACGCCCGACCGGTGCGCCGTCTCGAGCGCGCCCGCGAGGCGCACCCCGGCGTCGAGCACCCGGTCGAGGGGCACGGGGTCGCCCCGGGAACGGTTGCGAAACGACTCGGGGCAGTACTCCATCGCGATGTAGGGGCGGCCGTCGCTCGAGACGCTCGCGCTGAAGATCGACACGATGGAGGGGTGGCTCGACAGACGCGCCATGGCGTCCGCCTCGGCCTCGAACGCGGAGCGGTCGCTCGCCACCGTGAAGTCCTCGCCGAGCACCTTGATCGCGACGACGCGACGCGGCATGTCCTGCTCGTACTGGTAGACCTGGGCGAACCCGCCGGAACCGAGGGGGCGCACATAGCTGAAGCCCGAAATGCGCGGAGGGTTCACCGATGAAACCTTAGCCATCGGATCGCTCCGCGCGAACTTCCCCACCCGCAGACATACCCCATAGCCTAAGGCACGAACGACCCCTCCGCGCACTGCGGAGAGGCCGTTCGAGGCGGGTGCGACGCCGCCCGGGAGCCGCCTCGGCGGCCGCCCGGCAAGCGGGCTCTAGAGGTTCGCGACGTCGAGCGGAATGCCCGGGCCGAAGGTCGTCGAGACGGCGCCCTTCTGCACGTACTTGCCCTTGGCCGACGACGGCTTGAGGCGCGAGATCTCGTCGAGCACCGAGTTGATGTTGTCGGTGAGCTGCTCGGCGGTGAAGGAGGCCTTGCCGACGATGAAGTGCACGTTGGCGTGCTTGTCGACGCGGAACTCGATCTTGCCGCCCTTGATCTCGGTCACGGCCTTGGCCGGATCCGGAGTCACGGTGCCGGTCTTCGGGTTGGGCATCAGGCCGCGGGGGCCGAGCACCTTGCCCAGACGACCGACCTTGCCCATGAGCTCGGGGGTCGAGACGGCCGAATCGAAATCGGTGTAACCGGCGGCCACCTTCTCGATCAGCTCGTCGCCGCCCACCTCGTCGGCGCCGGCGGCCAGGGCGGCCTCGGCGGCCGGGCCCACCGCGAACACGACGACGCGCGCGGTCTTACCGGTGCCGTGGGGGAGGCTGACGGTGCCGCGCACCATCTGGTCGGCCTTGCGGGGATCCACGCCGAGCTTGACGGCGACCTCGACGGTCGAGTCGGTCCTGGTCGAACCGGTCTCCCTCGCCAGGGCGACGGCCTCGGCGGGAGTGTAGAACTTGCCTGCCGCGATCTTCTCGGCAGCGGCGCGGTACGCCTTCGACTTCTGTGCCATATCCGTGCCCCTTACTCGACCGTGATGCCCATGGAGCGAGCGGTGCCCGCGATGATCTTCGAAGCCGCGTCGAGGTCGTTCGCGTTGAGATCGGCCTGCTTCTGCTCGGCGATCTGGCGCACCTGCTCGGCGGTGACCTTCGCGACCTTGACGGTGTGCGGGGTGCCGGAGCCCTTCTGCACGCCGGCCGCCTTCTTCAGCAGCTCGGCCGCCGGGGGGGTCTTGAGCACGAACGTGAACGAGCGATCCTCGTACACGGTGATCTCGACGGGGACCACGTTGCCGCGCTGGGATTCCGTGGCCGCGTTGTAGGCCTTGCAGAACTCCATGATGTTGACGCCGTGCTGACCCAGCGCGGGCCCCACGGGGGGTGCCGGGTTGGCGGCGCCGGCTGCGATCTGAAGCTTGATCAGACCGGTAACCTTCTTGGCCTTTGCCATGACTGTTTCCTTTCCTCGAACGGGTCTCCCCGCTCTCCCGCGATTCCGGCCGATCCGGATGCGGTGCCGTTCGCGCGCACGCCCATATATGGTCGCAGACGCAAACCAGTCGATTCTACACGACGGTGGCGGATCCCGCACCCCTGCGGTGCTGCCGCGGCGCCCGCCGCCCGCCCGCCGCACATATCTGCCGTGAGGCACATCCTCTTCGCCTATTTCATGTGCCTCACTCTCGATCTGTGCTCGCGCGCGATGCTCCTCCGTCGCTCACAATTCGAGCATCCACCAGAATCCCGCCGAGTTATCCGCATTCACCCTTCGCCGGCTAAAAGCGGCGGAAAACTCGAACAAACTGATGCGCATGAGCCTCGAACAAGACCTCCGCGAGATGCACGGCGTCGCCCCGACAGCCAAGCTCCTCCGCCTCGGGCATTCGAGGCACCGAATCGCCGTCGCCGTCGCCGAAGGTCGGCTCACCCGCCCGCGGCGGGGGTGGATCGCGCTGCGCAGCGCCGACCCCGGCCTCGTGATGGCGGCCCATCATGGCGTCGTGCTCACCTGCGTCACGCAGGCCAAGCGTCTGGGCCTCTGGGTGCTCGAGCATCAGCGGCTGCACGTCGCCGCCAAACCCGGAGCACACATCGAGGTGGGAATAGGGACCGTACACTGGCGCCGTCCGCTGATCCTGCGCCCGCCCGGCACAGTCGCGGACCGGATCGAGAACGTGCTCGACCAGATCGCTCATTGCCAGCCGCATGACGCCGCGCTCGCGGTGTGGGACTCGGCCCTGCAACGGGGCCTGATCGATTATCCCGCGCTCACCACGCTGCCTCTGCGCGGGAACGCCCGCGTGCTGCTCGAAGAGTGCACGCCCTTCGCCGACTCCGGCCTGGAGACGCTCTTCCGCACCCGTTTCGGCTGGTTGCGGCTACCGATCCGGCAGCAGTCTCGCGCGCACGGCCGCAGAGTGGACATTCGAATCGGAGACCGCCTGATCATCCAGATCGACGGCCTCACTCACACCGGGGCTCAGCGCGACTCGGACAACGTCCACGATGCGGAACTCGCAATACGCGGCTACCACGTCATCCGCGTGAGCTATCAGCAGGTGGTCCATCGGTGGCACGAGGTCGAGGACCTTGTGCTCGGCGCGATCGCCCGCGGACTCCATCTTGCGCCATGAACGCCTCTCAGACGGAGATCTGCCGTACCGCACACCCGCATCGGGAGTTCCATGTGCCGCACTGCAGATCTGCGCCCCCGGAAACGCGAAGGGCCCCGCTCCCCGAATGGGGAGCGGGGCCCTTCGCAGACGGAATCGCTCAGAGCATCTTGGTGACCTGGTCGAAGCTGAGCTCCACCGGGGTCTCGCGCTCGAAGAGCGACACGAGCACGGTCAGCTTGCCCGAGGCAGCGTTGATCTCGCTGATCGTGCCGGGCAGGCCCTCGAAGGAGCCCGACTTGATGGTGATGGTCTCGCCGATCTCGAAGTCGATCTCGACGTTGCCCTGCGCGGCGGCGTTGGCCGCCGCCTTACCCTTCGCGGTGGCGGCCGGCTCGAGTTCGACGGTGCTCTTCAGCATCTCGAAGGCCTCGCCCAGGCGCAGCGGCACCGGGTTGTTGGCGTTGCCGACGAAGCCCGTCACGCCGGGGGTGTGGCGCACAACCGACCAGGTGTGCTCGTTGAGGTTCAAGCGCACGAGCACGTAGCCGGGGATGCGCACACGCGTAACCATCTTGCGCTGGCCGTTCTTGACCTCCATGACCTCTTCCATGGGGACCTGGATCTCGTAGATGTCGTCGACCGCGCCCATCGTCTCGCGACGGTTCCACAGGTTCGACTTCACCTTGCGCTCGTAGCCGGCGTAGGTGTGGATCACGAACCACTTGCCCGGACGGCGGCGCAGATCCTTCTTGAACGCCTTGTAGGGATCCTCGGCCTCGGCCTCGTCCTCGGTCTCCTCGTCGACGATCGCGTTGGCGGCCGCAGCGGCCTCCTCGGCGTTGTCGATCTCGAGCGCTTCCTCCACAGCGGCGTCGGCAACCGGGTCGACCGACTGCACCAGCGCGTCGAGCGCCGATTCGAGGTCGGCCTCGGGGGTCTTGCTGTTCTCGCTGGTCATCTGCTCTTGCTTTCCTTGCTCGGGATTCGGGATCGGGCTCGTCGACCGGGGTCAGCGGAGCGGCGTTCCGAAGATGAAGACGGTGACGAAGCCGAACGCCTGGTCGAGCACCCACACGAGGGCCATCATGATCACCACGAACGCGATCACCACGAGGGTGTAGTTGATGAGTTCCTTGCGGGTCGGGGTGACCACGTTCTTCAGTTCGGCGATCACCTGCTGCACGAAGAGAATGATCCGGCTGAACCAGTTGCGCTTCGCGGCACGATCGGCCTTGGCGCGCTCGACCACGCCGCCGCTCTCCTCAACCTCGCTGCTGCTCACACGCACGTCCTTTCAACTCCCCCGCCCGGCGCTCGGGACGCCCAACGGGATTGGCAGGGCGGACAGGACTCGAACCTGCAACCTGCGGTTTTGGAGACCGCTGCGCTACCAATTGCGCCACCGCCCTATGGGATCTCGCGACCTTCACCGCGCCTTGCGGGCATAGGAAATTTTGGTGAAAGTCAATCACCTCGGATCACTTTACGCGATCCGGCTGCGAATGTCGAACCAGCCGAACCGCTCGCGGAGAGATCCGGGCGGCGCGGCGACGGCGCAGCCGATAGGCTTGAGGGGTGACCGACATCTCCCGTCTTTCGAAGAAGATCGCCGCCATCGCCGAGTCCGCGACGCTCAAGGTCGACGCGAAGGCCAAGGCGCTCCAGGCCGAGGGCCGCCCCGTGATCAGCTACGCCGCGGGCGAGCCCGACTTCTCCACCCCCGAGCACATCGTCGACGCCGCGCGCGCCGCCCTCGACGACCCCAAGAACTTCCGCTACACCGCGGCCATCGGCCTGCCCGAGCTGCGGGAGGCCATCGCCGCGAAGACCGCGCGCGACTCGGGATGGGACGCCCCGGCGAGCCAGGTGATCGTCACGAACGGCGGCAAGCAGGCCGTCTACCAGTCGTTCCAGGTGCTGCTCGATCCGGGCGACGAGGTGATCGTACCCGCGCCGTTCTGGACCACCTACCCCGAGGCGATCCGGCTCGCCGACGGCGTGCCCGTCGAGGTGTTCGCGGGGTCGGATCAGGGCTACAAGGCGACCGTGGAGCAGCTCGAGGCCGCGCGGACGGAGCGCACCAAGGTGCTGCTCTTCGTCTCGCCCTCGAACCCCACGGGCGCCGTCTACTCGCCCGAGGAGACGCGGGCGATCGGCGAGTGGGCCGAGGCCAACGGCCTCTGGATCGTCGCCGACGAGATCTACCAGAACCTGGTCTACGACGGCGTGCGGGCCGTCTCGATCGTCGAGGCCGTTCCGGCGCTGCGGGATCGCACGATCCTCGTCAACGGCGTGGCCAAGACCTACGCGATGACCGGTTGGCGCCTGGGCTGGATGGTCGGCCCGGCCGACGTGATGAAGGGCGCCGCGAACCTGCAGTCGCACCTCTGCTCGAACGTCAACAACATCGCCCAGCGCGCGGCCATCGCTGCGCTGAACGGCCCGCAGGAGCCGATCGAGCGGATGCGCCTGGCCTTCGACCGCCGCCGCAAGCTCATCGTCGAAGAGCTGAACCGGGTGCCCGGCTTCGCCTGCCCCACCCCGCAGGGCGCCTTCTACGCCTACGTCGACGTCACCGCGGCGCTCGGCAAGACCTTCCGCGGCGTCACCCCGGCCACCTCGCTCGAGCTGGCCGACCTCATCCTCTCCGAGGCCGAGGTGGCCGCGGTTCCCGGCGAGGCCTTCGGCCCGAGCGGCTACCTGCGCTTCAGCTACGCGCTCGGCGACGAGGCGCTCGTCGAGGGCGTCCGCCGCATCCAGGCCCTGCTCTCGGAGTAAGCGCCCGAGCGCACGGTCCGGTCGGGCGCACGAGGCCGCCCTCCTCGTCGGCTCGCGGTGAGGGCTGCGCGATCCCGGCACGCCCGCGAGCCCGCTCGATCCGTCGGGAATACCGCGATTCGGCGCGCGTTAGATTTATATGCATACGCATATACTTGGACGAGTCGGCGGTCCCCAGCGCACCCGCTGCAGAACGGAGCACACCATGGAATTCGGGATCTTCTCGGTCAGCGACGTGACCCGGGACCCGGTCAGCGGCGAGACCCCCAGCGAGGCCGAGCGCATCCGGGGCCTCGCGCGCATCGCCGTGCACGCGGAGGAGGCCGGCCTCGACGTCTTCGCGATCGGCGAGCACCACAACCCGCCCTTCTTCTCCTCGAGCCCCACCACCTTCCTCGCCTACCTCGCGGCGCAGACCAAGACGCTCAAACTCTCCACGAGCACCACGCTCATCACGACGAACGACCCGGTGCGCATCGCCGAGGAGTACGCGATGCTGCAGCACCTCGCCGGAGGCCGCATGGACCTCATGCTCGGCCGCGGCAACACCGCGCCCGTGTACCCCTGGTTCGGCAAGGACATCCGCAGCGCGCTCCCCCTCGCGCTCGAGAACTACAACCTGCTGCACCGTCTGTGGCGCGAGGACGTCGTCGACTCCGAGGGCAACTTCCGCACCCCGCTGCAGGGCTTCACGAGCACCCCTCGCCCGCTCGACGACGTACCGCCCTTCGTGTGGCACGGCTCGATCCGCACCCCCGAGATCGCCGAGCAGGCCGCCTACTACGGCGACGGATTCTTCGCGAACCACCTGTTCGCCCCCTCCGAGCACTTCCTGCGCCTCGTGCGCTTCTACCGCGAGCGCTACGAGCACTACGGGCACGGCGCTGCGAAGCAGGCGATCGTGGGCCTGGGCGGCCAGGCGTTCATCGCGAAGAAGTCGCAGGACGCGATCGACCGCTTCCGCCCCTACTTCGACGAGGCGCCCGTCTACGGCCACGGCCCCCGGCTCGAGGACTTCACCGCCCAGACCCCTCTCACGGTCGGCAGCCCGCAGGAGATCATCGACAAGACCCTCGGATTCCGCGAGACCTTCGGCGACTACCAGCGCCAGATGTTCCTCGTCGACCACGCCGGCCTGCCGCTCCAGACGGTGCTCGAACAGCTCGACCTGCTGGGCGAGGAGGTGGTCCCCGTGCTGCGCCGCGAGATGGCGAGGGACCGGGATCCCGAGGTTCCCGCCGCCGCCCCGACGCACGCAGAGCTCGTGCGCGCCAAGTACGGCGACGAGCAGCCGCGTCAGCCGCGACCGCGCGCCAACCGCGGTGATAACGTGACGGGCGGATCACCCTACCTCGACAGCGCCGGCGGGTCCGGGGCCGCGTTCGGCCTCCGCTGATCCGCGTCCCTCCCATCGATCGGAGAACCCATGAGCACCGAAAGCGTCGACCTCAGGCTCGCGAACGAGGCCTGGGAGTCGGTCATGACCGCGCACGCGCGCCTCACGGCCGTGTTCGCAGCCGAGGACATGTGGAGCGAAGCGGGAATGCGCGAGTACGACGTGCTCTACACGCTCGCGAAGGGCGACGGACCCATGCGCCTCTGCCAGATCCAGGACGGAGTGCTGCTCAGCCAGCCGGCCCTCTCGCGCATGATCGACCGCCTCGTGGCGCGCGGCCTGCTGCACCGCGAGACCGACCCCGACGACGGCCGGGCTGTGCGCATCTCACTCACCGAGGAGGGCGTGCGCGTGCAGCGCGAGACCGGCCGCGCCCACGCCAGGAGCGTCGGGCGCGAGCTCGGTGCCGCGCTCTCGCCGGACGAGATGCGCACCCTGCGCGAGCTCTGCCGCAAGCTCGCCTCCGCGTAACGACCGGCATCGCGTCGCTCGCGTCCATGCATCTCCACCGAATTCCACCAGCTGCCATCTGAGGACCCCATGTTGCAGACCCCCGATACCCAGCGTCTCGAATCCCGCACGCTCGCCGTGGTGAGCGCCGGCACGAGCGACCCCTCCACCACCTCGATGCTCGCGAGCCGCATCGCGGAGAAGGCGGCGGCCCTCGCCGAGCAGCGCGGCCTCTCCCTGCGGATCAGGTTCATCGACCTCCGGGCCCTCGCGCAGGACGTCACCACCGCGCTCGTCGCGCAGCACGTCTCGCCCGCCCTGCAGGAGGCGGGCGACGCGCTGCGCGACGCCGACGCCCTCGTCGTGTCGACGCCCGTCTACAAGGCCGGCCCCAGCGGGCTCTTCACCTCGTTCTTCCAGGTGCTCGACAACGACCTGCTCATCGGCACGCCCGCGGCGCTCGCCGCGACGGCCGGCAGCGCGCGCCACGCGCTCGTCGTCGACGATCAGCTGCGGGGGCTCTTCGCGTATCTGCGCACGGTCACCGTACCGACGTCGCTCTTCGCGGCGCCGGAGGACTGGAACAGTGGCGACCTCGGCAAGCGCATCGAGCGCGCGGCGACGGAGCTCGTCGCACTCGTGTCGGGCGGCTTCCGCTCGGCCGTCCGCGCCGGAGCCTGGGCCAGCTATCAGCACTCCTACGGCAGCGCCGGCGGCGCCGAGCTCGGCATCGCCCTCGACACCGACCTCATGCGCCTCGCGACCGGCGGCCGCTGAGCCCCGGTGCGCCCTCGCGAAACGTGGATGCCCGCTCCACGAGCTCGAGTTCGAGCCGATGACGGAGCGGCGGCGGCGGCTCGCCGCGGAGTCTCCGTTTCAGCAGAGCCGTCACGTGATCCGCGGAGGCGTGGACGTCGAGACGCATAGCGGTAACGGGTACGCGGGAGAGCTCGGCCACCGAACCATCCATCATGCAGGCGACGAGCAGGTCGGTCGGCACCTGGCCGCCTGCGGTCTGGACGGCCTCGATGGCGCCGACGGCGAACACTCCTGACGACGTCAGGATCGCGTCGGGTGGCTCGCGGAGCTTGAGGAGCGATTCGGCGGCCGCGCGCCCTCCGGCCCGAGCGCTCTCCGGATCGAGTTCCCGGATCAAGGGCGCCAGCCCCTGGCGCCTCATCTCCTGCAGATACAGCCCGGCGATCGACGTCATGTACATGTTGGGCGTCGAGCCCACGATCAGCGCCGGGCGTCTGGCCCCCCGATCCGAGAGGTGGCGGAGCATGCTCTGCGTCGAGGCCGCGTAGTCGGGCCCGACCCACCACGGAAACGCCCCCTCTCCCGGATCCGGATCGTAGCTGACAGTCGGGATCCCGCGCCGCACGAGAGCTCGGAGCACCTCGTCCTGGCGGTTCGGGTGCAGGAGCACGAATGCGTCCAGCCTGCCGACCTGATCACCGATGTCGTCGAGCGTGAGGAACGACGATACCGAGAAGCCGGCCCCGAGAAGCGCGACCATGACCGCGCCGGAGAGCGCCGCGAAAGAGGCCGTCCCCGATGCGAAGCCGGGAACGGCCTCCGGCGGCCTGAGCAGCAGCCCCACAGAGTGATGCTCAGCGCGTGCGTCGGCTACGAAGCCGAGGTCGAAGGCCGCTTTGAACACCGCCGCCTTCGTACGAGCGGAAACCGGGCGGCGACCGCTGAAGGCGTGCGACGCCGTGGTGAGCGAGACTCCGGCACGGACGGCCACGTCTTGCAGACGAGGCCTAGATTCCACGTGCGACTCCTCATGTCTTCCACGACGAACGATCCCAATGCTACTTCGCATCGATCTCGGCGAGCGTCTCGCGCGACGTCTCCCGCAGTCCCCGCGAGCAGAGTGCCACGATGAGCATCGCCGCACCGCCGAAGACCGCCACCGCGAACGGGTTGCCGTCGAACGCGATGAGGAGCGCCGTGGAGACGAACGCCGCAGTGCCCCCGCCGATCGCAGCCCCGATCTGGTAGGCGGTGGAAACTCCGGTGTACCGGATCCGGGCTGGGAACTGCTCCGCGAGAAACGCCGGAATGGGTCCCTGGGTGAGCGCGGTCGCGAGGCCGACGATGGCGAACCCCAGCAGCAGCGCTGCCGCGTTCTTCTCCTGCACGACCGCGAAGAAGAGGAAGAGCGTCCCGGCGCCCGCGAGAGCACCGACGATCATGACGGGACGACGGCCCAGTCGATCGGATGCGAGCGCAGCAAGCGGCGCGACGATGAACAGCACGAAGCAGTACAGGAGCTGAGCGAGCAGGGACTGAGTCTGCTCGAAACCGAACTGGGTGACGTATGACAGCAGGAAGGTGAACCCGACATAGGCGAGCGTGTTGTACCCATAACTCACCCCCATGCTCAGCAGGAGGGCACGAGGCCGTACCCGGATCGCCTCGAGGAGCGGAAGCCTCGGGGCGGAGTGCGACCGGGCCCCGGTGTCCGGTTCCATGACCATATAGCGGGCGACGAGCCCCACGATCACCACGACGCCCCCGATCCAGAACGGGATGCGCCAGCCGAACTCCGCGAGCTCGCCGCCGAAGGCGGCACTGACCGCTGAGAACACGGCGACGCCGAGCAGGCTGCCGAGACCGATCCCCATGCTGGTGAAGCTGCCCCACAGCCCGCGCCGGCCTCGGGGAGCCGCCTCGATCCCGTAGAGCGCGGCCCCGCCCCATTCTCCTCCTGCCGCGAACCCCTGTACCAGGCGCAGCACGACCAGCAGCACGGCGGCCATCGGGCCGAGCGTCTCGAACGTCGGAAGACAGCCGATCGCGAAGGTGCACGCACCCATGACGAGAAGCGTGAGAACGAGCATCTTGCGCCGCCCGATCCTGTCTCCGAAGTGGCCTATGACGATCCCGCCGAGCGGTCTCGCCAGGAAGCCGGTGCCGAACGAGGCGAAGCCGAGCAGAATACCGACCAGCGGGTCTTCGCTCGGGAAGAAGACCGTTCCGAATACAAGCGCCGCCGCGAGGCCGTAGATGAGGAAGTCGTAGAACTCGAGCGCGGTCCCCACTCCGGAGACCAGGAATATCCTGATCGCCGACGTCGGCCGCGTCGGCTGCGATTCGGAGGTTTTCTGGGAGGGTGCGGAGGGGATACCGCGCGATGCAGCGGGTGTGTTCACAAAAGGACCTTTCATCGTCGAAGGGCGGATGGGCGGATCAGAGGGAGTGAGCCTGAGCGTCGATCGCGGACTCGAACCCGCCGTCGTGACGGCCCACGAGGTTGGCTCGAGCGAAGTCCATCGCGAAGTAGTTGCTCGCGGCGGGTACGATGACCGGAGCGAGATCGGAGACCTCCGACGCGAACTCGGCCAGATGCTCGTGGAGGAGCAGCTGAGGTCCGCTTGCGTCGATGCGCGGTGCGCGTAGCGCGTCAAGGGGCGACATGCCGCGATCCAGGAGATTGATCACGACCTGCGCGACCGCTCCGACGATTCTCCTCCCGCCCGAGGCACCCGCCGCCGCCAGCGTCCCCCGCGGGCCGGTCGCGAGGACCGGGCCCATGTTCGCGAGCGGTCGAGCACCCGGACCGATGCTGTTGGCGCTTCCGGGAACCGCGTTGAACCATGCCATCGCGGAGTCGAAGAGCAAGCCCGTGCGAGGACAGAGGACTCCGGAGCCGAAGTGGTTCGCCGCGGTGTGGGTCACCGACACGAAACGGCCCTCGGAATCGGCGGTCGTGATATGCGTCGTTCCCGTGGTCGGTGCGGTCGCCTCGCCGGGTCGCCACAGGGGCGCGCGGTCCGTGTCCTCGGTAGGACGGTGGAGGGCGTGCCGCGAGAAATGGGACCAGGGAGCCGACCCGTCGCCGAACGACTCCGGAACGGTGAGCGCTCCGCAGGCCTGCGCGATCCGACCGGCGTACTCGTCCGAAAGGAGCTCGTCGACGGGCACCGGCACGCGGTCCGGATCGCCGAGCCAGTGATACCGGTCCGCGAACGCGTGCTTCATGGCAAGTGCCAATCGGCGGATCCGTGCGCCCGATTCATCCCGGGGCGACCCCCCGGGGAACGACCGCTGCCAGATCTTCAGGATCTGCAACTCGGTCACCCCTCCGCCAGGGGCGACCGGGACGTGGATCCGAGCGTCTCGATAGCGCAGCGAACGCGGTTCCAGGATCTCCGGCGCTGACCGTGCGAGGTCCTCGCCGCTGAGGAGCATTCCGTACTCGCGATACGTCTCGACGAGGGCTTGCGCGAGCGGTCCGCTCGTCACCGCTTCGGCCCCCTCGTCGGCGAGCCGATCCAGCGTCTGCGCGAGAACGGGCTGCCGCACGGGTTCGGGTGTGTCGACGGAGTAGCCGTAGAACGATTGGCGGCTCCGCCCCCGCGGGAGCCCGTCGTCGTCGAGGAACACGGCTCGGGCTCCGGGATCCGCGCGGAGGCGCTCGAGGTCGTTGAGCGCGTTCATCACGAACCACGCATCTGCGGGAAACCCCTCTTCGGCAGCGCGAATGGCCGGATCCATCACCGTCCGCCGCGGCAACCTGCCGAAGCGCTCGTGCGCGCAGAGCAGCCCCGCGATGGTGCGCGGCACCCCGGAGGCCAGTGGCCCGTCGATGTTCGCATTCCCCTCCACCGACGCAAGACCCAGCACCCGAGAGGCTTGCCCGTCCCCCTCGATCCGGAACATCGCTTCGCTCGCCCGTTGAGGAGCACGAGGCCCGAACTCGATCGAGCGCACCTCGCCCTGTCCGTTCCCGACCAGCATGAAGCCGCTGCCGGCGAGCGTCGTTTCGGTCGGCTCGACGACCCCGGCGACCAGCGCGGCGGCGACGGCGGCATCGACCGCATTGCCCCCCTGCCCGAGCATCAGCTCCCCCGCCCGGACCGACGAGGCGCGAGGCGCGACCACCGCCCCGGAATCCTTCGAGCGAGACCCGGATGCGGGAATCGTCGCCACGCGATGAGATAGCTCCATTGCACTCCTTCAGCCGACCGAACAATCGACAACTGTAGGGAGCCGCGTCGATGACGACAACGCGTTTTGCGGATTTTGCGATCGGGGCCGTCTGCCGTCGAACGTGCCGCTCGAGAAAGGCCGGAGCGCGGGCTGCCTCCGAAACCCCGCGCTCGCGTTTCACCGCGAATCGGCCGCGGGAGCTTCCCCGCCGGCCACGGGAACGAGCGTTCAGTCGCCGAGGCTCGCGAGCATCGCGGGGGCCGGCACGAAGTAGGCGCTACCGGTCGTCGCGGTGGAGAAGTCGAGCAGCCGGTCGTGCTTCCCGGGGGGATCCCCGATGAACATGCGCTGCAGCATCCGCTCGATCACCCAGAGGTGGCGCGAGTAGCCGATGAAGTAGGTGCCGTGCTCTCCGCTGCCGGGCCTCGCGAACGGCATGTTGTCACGGACGATGTCGTGCTCGCCCTGGTGAGCGGCCCCTCGATGTGCTGGGTTCGGTAATCGGACTGCTCCATGCGCCGACGCTAGCAGCGCCGCACCGGATCGACGCTCCTTCTCGGGCGGTTCAGCACTCCACCACGTTCACCGCGAGGCCCGCGGCGCTCGTCTCCTTGTAGCGCTCCGACATGTCGGCGCCCGTCTGCCGCATCGTCTCGATCGTCGTGTCGAGGTGCACCACGTGGCTGCCGTCGCCGAGCAGCGCGAGGCGGCTGGCGGCCAGCGCCGTCGACGCCGCCACGGCGTTGCGCTCGATGCACGGGATCTGCACCAGCCCGCCGACCGGATCGCAGGTGAGCCCGAGGTGGTGCTCGATGGCGATCTCGGCCGCGTTCTCGACCTGCTCGGGCGTGCCGCCGCGCACCGCGGTGAGGCCGGCCGCGGCCATCGCGCAGGCGCTCCCCACCTCGGCCTGACAGCCGGCTTCGGCCCCCGATATCGAGGCGTTCGCCTTGAAGATCGAGCCGATCGCGGTCGCGGTGAGCAGAAAGGCGCGGATCCGCTCGAACGGGAACCCGCTCTCGGCGACCGCGTAGTACAGCACGGCCGGCAGCACGCCGGCGGCGCCGTTCGTGGGCGCCGTGACCACCCGCCCGCCCGCGGCGTTCTCCTCGTTGACGGCCAGGGCGTAGATCGCAAGCGACTCCTCGGAACCCCTCGGCACGCCGCGCGCGGCGAGCGCGCGCCACCCCGCCGCGGCCCGTCTCGAGACGCCCAGCCCGCCGGGCAGCACGCCCTCCGTCCGGAGCCCCCGCTCGATACACCCGCGCATGGCGCTCCAGATCTCCGCGAGGCCCTCGCGAGCACGCTCCTCGCCGTGCAGGGCCGTCTCGTCCTCCCACGCGACCTCGGCGATCGAGCGGCTGCTCGCGAGCCGCAGCAGCTCGGCCGCGTTGCGGTAGCGGTGCGCCGGGACGGCGTGGCCGGCGCGCGCGTCCTCGCGATCCCGCCGCCCCCCACCGGCCGGATCCGGTCCGACGAGCTCGATGAATCCGCCGCCGATCGAGAGGCACGTCTCCTCGGCCACGACGACGCCGTCGACCTCGGCGCTCAGCGTCATCGAATTCGGATGCCCCTCGTGACGGGAGAGCGGGGCGAACACGATGTCCTCCGCCCGCAGCGGCACCTCGTCGACGCGCAGCTCCTCCCCCGCGGCGAGCCTCTCCCACTGCCCGTGGACGAGGACGGGATCGACCGTCTCCGGCGCGTACCCGCGCAGCCCGGCGATCACCGCGTCGGGGGTTCCGTGGCCGATCCCTGTCGCCGCGAGCGATCCCTGCAGCCGGAAGCGGAACCGCGTGACGCTTCGCAGAAGCCCCTGCGCAGCCAGGCGCTCCCTGAAGGCCAGCCCCGCCCGCATCGGCCCCACCGTGTGCGAGCTCGAGGGCCCGATGCCGATGGAGAACAGGTCGAGCGCGGAGACGTAGACCCCGCGCTCGGCCGATCCCGCAGGGGAGGTCACCCGATGATCCCGAGCACCAGCTGCGCGATGAGCGTGGAGCCGAGGTAGGTCGCGGCGATGACCACGATGCCGACGGGGATGATCTTCCACCCGATCTCCTTCAGCATCGGCAGGTCCTTGCCGATGCTGAGGCCCGCTATGGCGAGCATCATCGTGATGACCGAGAGGAAGTCGACGCTCGCCGACACCTCGAGCAGCCAGGGCGCGATCGGGCAGATCGGGGAGGTCGCCAGCGTCCCCACCGTGATGATGATGACGAGGGCCGGCACCTTGCCGCGCGTGAGCCTCGAGAGCCACATCGCGCCCGCCACGAAGAGGCTGAGGATGGCATAGGTCACGATCATGTCGATCGAGAACGACTTCGCGGCCGCGATCGCCACGGCGACCCCGACCCCGCTGAGGATGAGCAGCACGTTCCAGAGCGGGATGCGCACCCGGGGCGCCTCGAGCACGGCCGCCGCGACGGTCTGCACGCGCTCCGTGACGAGGCCGCCGGTCGGCTTCGGGGCCTTCGCCGCGCGGCCGCGCGTGAGGAAGCGGTAGAAGCGATCCGCGAGGGGCAGCGAGATCCACAGGCTCAGATACACGCCGAAGATCGACGCGATGAGGTTCGACGTCGTCGCGAGCGCGAGCACCTGCTCCGCCTGCCCGGGGTGCGCGGCCGTGACCGAGGCCGCTCCGGCGGCCATCATGGATCCGGACCCCACGCCCGCGCCCATCGCGAGCGCCCGCCAGTCGAAGACGCCCGCGGAGGAGGCGAGCGAGGCGACGAGGCTGACGATGATCGCGCCGAAGATCGAGCCGAAGACGTACATCGACAACACGCCACGGTACTGCGGCGAGTTCATGCCGAAGCGCTCGGTCACCATCGCGAAGGAGGGCTCGCGGTCGATCGAGAACGTCGCGCCCACGGTCGCGGGCCCCATGCGCAGCAGCACCGCGAGCGGCAGCGCGAGCAGGATCGTGCCGAACACGTTGCCGAGCTCCTGCAGCAGCAGAGCGGGGCCCGCCTCCAGCAGGAACGGGAGGTTCGGCCCCAGCGTCAGCGAGAGCCGCGCGCAGAGCAGCAGCACCGCGACCGCCATGATCGCGTTTGCCGTGTGCTGCACGTTGACGGGCAGCGGCTTGACGCGCTGGCCCGAGATGATCACTCCGAGCAGCAGCGCCCAGATCATCGGCAGCAGCGTGATCGAGGCCGCGCCGACCGGGATGGCGGCCGGGCCGATGAGCTGGGCGGCGACCGCGACGGCCGCCATGAGGCCGATGAGCAGCCAGAGGAGCGGGTTGCGGAACGAGATCGCGAACTCGTTGCGCACGCCCGCGGCGGGAGCGGGGGCCTGAGCGGCCGCTGTCTTCTTGGTCATGTGGGTTCTTTCGTCTCGCGGGCATCGTCGCCCGACACTGGGTGAGGGTCCGGCGCCGGAGCGCCGGGCGTGAGCCGGGCGATGCCCGGCTGAGCGGGGTCAGGCCTTGAGGGTCACCCGTGTCGCGCCCTCGGGGCGCTCGGCCGACCTGCGCCGGTAGTCGGCGCGCAGTCCGGGATCGAACGCGACGTCGAGCACGGTGGCCGCGAGCGTCACCGCGGCGTCGATCACGGCCTCGTCGCCCTCGGGGCTCGCCGCGACCTCGGTGAAGGCGGGATTGTGCGCTGGAGCCGAGTGGCCGCGGAAGGTGATCATGGGATGGATCGAGGGCACGACCCGGGAGACGTTGCCCATATCGGTGGAGCCCCCGCCGAGCACGGCGTCCCGGTCGATCGTGCGGCCGCGGTCGGCCAGGTTGCGATCCCAGAGGTCGGCCATCGCCTCGTCGTGCACCAGCGGGGCGTAGGGGTGCTCGGTCGGCGTCCACTCCCACTCGCAGCCGGTCGCGATGGCCGCACCCTCGAAGCACTTGAGCACCCGCTGCTTCATGTCGCGCCAGATATCCAGATCGTAGGCGCGCAGTTCGATCTGCACCACCGAGCGGTCGGGGATGATGTTCGTCACCTCGCCGCCCTCCGAGATGAAGGCGTTGAGATTCGTCTCCTTGGGCAGGTGCTGCCGCAGCATCGCGAACGCGTTGAGGCCGAGCACGGCCGCGTTGCTCGCGTTGATGCCCTGCTCCGGCATGCCGGCGGCGTGCGCCGTGCGGCCGTGGAAGGTCACGGCGAATCGGTCGACCGCTGTCGAGCGCATGCCGCGCGCGCCGTGGCTGTCGGCGGTCATGCCGGGGGTCTCGGTGATGCCGTGCACCATCAGGGAGATGTCGACGTCCTCCCACGCGCCCGCCTCGAGCATCGACACCTTGCCGCCGCCGTGCTCCTCGGCGGGGGTGCCGAGCAGCTTGATCCGCAGTCCCGCCTCCTCCGCGACCGGCGCCAGCCCGAGCGCCGCGCCCACTCCGGCGGAGGCGATGACGTTGTGGCCGCAGCCGTGCCCGATGCCGGGCAGCGCGTCGTACTCGGCGCAGATGGCGACGGTGAGGTCGCCATCGCCGTACACGGCCTCGACCGCGGTCGGCACGCCGTAGGCCCCGATCTCGACGTCGAATCCGGCTTCGCCGAGCGTCTTCGCGACGAGCGCGGCGGCCTCGTGCTCCTCCCACGAGACCTCGGGGTGCTCGTGGATCGCGTGGCTCAGGGCGATGAGCTGGTCGCGGCGCCCCTCGACCTCGGCCCGCGATACCTCCTTCGCCCTGCTGCGCATCTCGGGGCTGCTCGACGTCGTCGTCATTCCTGCTCCTCATCGGGGTGTGGGATTTCGCTGCCCCATTGTGCTCCGACGACAGGCCCTATCGGATACCATCGAGATACATCTGCGGAAAACGGACCTCGTATTCGAAATTTTCGCGGAGAGGCCGACGAACGGGGGAGGAACGATGCACAGCCTCGATCCCGAGGCCCTCGACGATCTCGACCGCCGCATCCTGCACGCCCTGCAGATCGAGCCCCGAGTCAGCTGGAGCAGGCTGGCGACGGTGCTCGGATCCGATTCCGGCACGCTCGCGAGGAGGTGGGCCAGGCTCAGCGAGGAGGGGCTGGCCTGGATCACCGGCTACGCGGCGGATCGCCTGCTCGCGCTCATCGAGATCCAGTGCGAGCCGGTCCACCGGCCGGCGATCGCCGAGCAGCTGAGCCTGGATCCCAGCGTGATGGTGCTCGATCACGCCTCCGGTGGGCGGGACCTGCTCGCGCTCGTGCTTCCGCGCTCGTTCGACGAGCTCTCATCGCTGGTGCTGAACGACCTCGCGAGCGTCGTGGGGGTGCGCACCATGCAGACCCACCCCGCCGGCGAGACGCTCATCGAGGGTGGCAGCTGGCGGCTGCGCTCGCTCCTCCCCGAGGAGGTGGCGAGGATCCCCGAGCCCCGGCCGCCGCGGCAGCGCGCGGCGCGGCACGTGTCCGACGACGTGCGCCGCGCCATCCTCGACGCGGTGTGGGAAGACGGCAGGATCCCCGTCTCCGTCATGGCCGAGCGGAGCGGGATCTCGCCCCAGCGCATCTCCGACGGGCTGGCCACGATGCGGCACGACGACGTGCTCAGATTCCGCACCGACATCGCGCGCCGCGCCACCGACTGGCCCGTCTACGCGTGGTACTTCATCGAGGCCCCCTCGACGGTGATCGAGGCGGCCCGGAGCACGATCACCTCGGTGCCCGAGGTGCGTCTCGCCTTCACCTCCGCGAGCCGCTACAACCTCGTGCTCGCTGTGTGGCTGCGGCGCCTCTCCGACGTCAACCGCTTCGAGCTCGCGCTCGAGCGGGCGCTGGCGGGGGTCAGGATCGCGGACCGGGCGGTCGTGCTCCGCACCACCCGCCACATGAACCGTCTGCTGGGGCCGGACACGCGCGCGACGGGACCGGCGCCCGGCGACCGGCTGCGCGCCGCGGCATAGCGGGGAACTGCGGTTCGGCCCGCCCTTCGCCCCCGGATACGGGCGAGTGATCGAGGAGTGCCCCGACTCGCAGAAGCCCGAGCGCCTCGTGGCCGCTCCCGGACGGGAGGAAGGATCCGACGCCCGCTAAGCCGCGTCGCCCGCCGAGATGACCTGCGCCTCGCCCTCTGCGCTCTCCTGGGGCGTCGCGCCGACGCGGTGCAGCAGGTGGCCGACGCACGCGAGCACGACGATGGCCGCCGCGATCGACGCCGCGCCGAACCAGTACGGGGCGGGCTCGCCCAGGGCCGCGGCGATCGGGCCGGCGACCGCCGGGGCGATCGCGCCGCCGATGAAGCGCACCGCCGAGTAGGTGGACGAGGCCACGTTGCGCGGCAGGTCGGTCGCCTCCATCACGGCTTCGGTCAGCGCCGTATTCATGACGCCGAGCAGCAGGCCGCTCACCACCACGACCGCGATCAGCCCGGGCAGCGAGCCGACGAACGCGCCCAGCAGCACGAGGCAGACGGCCAGTCCGCTCAGCATGGCGAAGAGCACCGGGCGCAGGCCGAGGCGGCGCGTCAGCACGGGCGCCACGAGCACCGAGGTGATGGCGAGGGCGACGCCCCAGCCGAAGAACACGAGGCCCAGTTCGTGAGCGCCGAACTCGCGCACCCCCGACGCCCTCGCCGCGGCCTCCATGGGGTAGGGGCTGTAGGCGAGCAGCACGAAGAAGCCGAAGTTGTAGAACATCGCGACGCCGGCGAGCGCGAGCAGCGCCGGGTTGCCGAGCGCCTTGAAACTCGCGACGAGCGAGGGGCGAGCGGCGCGGGCGGCGGCGCGCTCGGCCGCGCTCTGCTTCGGGGCGCGCAGCAGCACCAGGATCGCGAGCAGCGCGATCGCCATGAGCGCCGCCGTGCCGAAGAAGGGGCCGCGCCACGAGATCGAGCCGAGCGCGCCGCCGACGAGCGGGCCGACGGCCATGCCGACGCCGAGCGCGGCCTCGTAGAGCACGATCGCCTGGCGGGATCCGCCCGAGGCGGCGCCCACGATCGCGGCGAGCGCCGTGGAGATGAAGAGCGCGTTGCCCAGGCCCCATCCGGCGCGGAAGCCGATGATCTCGCCGACGGACCCCGAGCTTCCGGCGAGCGCGGCGAAGAGCACGATCAGCACGAGGCCCGCGACGAGCGTCCAGCGCACACCGATGAGTCCGGAGACCCAGCTCGTGAAGAACATCGCGATGCCCGTGATGAAGAGGTAGCTGGTGAAGAGGAGCATGGTCTGCGCGGGCGTCGCGCCGAGGTCCGCGCTGATGGCCGGCAGGATCGGGTCGACGAGGCCGATGCCCATGAAGGAGATGGCGCAGGCGAAGGCGATCGCCCAGACGGCCGTGGGCTGGCGCAGGATCGAGGGCTTGCGGGCGGGCGCGGCGGGCGCCTCGGGAGCCGCGGTCGGCACGCGGATCGAGTCCGTGCCCGGGTCGGTTTCGGTGACGGTGGACGTGATGGCTCCTCGAGTGATGATGGATGTCGGATGGGCGGAGGGGCGAGACGGCTGGATCAGCCGCTCGGGTCGCCGATCCGGTCGCCGATCCGCTGCATGAGCTCGACCGCGCGCGCGAGCGTGGCCCGGTCGAAATCGGTGAGCTCGGCGAGGTGGGGGCTCACTCGGGCGGCCGCCATGCGACGGTAGTCGTCGAGGGCGGATCGGCCCGCCGCCGTGATGCTCACGAGCGACGCGCGGCGGTCGTCGGGATCGGCCCGGCGCTCGACCCACCTCTCGCCCTCCAGCCGCTGCACGAGGCCGGTCATGGAGGGCTGCGAGATGCGCTGCTGCTGGGCGAGGTCGCTCACGCGCGCGGATCCCGACTGCTCCAGCTCAGCGAGCACGCGCCATGCGACGAGCGAGTACCCGACTCCGGGCACTCGCCCCGCGATCCGGGAGAAGCGCCCGCTCGCGCGGGTCAGGTCGAGGGCGAGCACATCGGTTTCCGATGCTCGTAGCGATTTTTCTCCGCTCATATCCAACATTCTAATACATATTTACATTTGATAGCTATGTAATTGATCCTGCTGCTAGGGCTTTCGTGAACTTTCTTCCCGGAGCGGCGAATACCTCATGTGCGCACAGACAGCAGCGTGATCGCGCGATCCCGCTCGCGACACGCTGCTGCTGTACGTCTGGGAGGGCCTCTCCTACGACGAGATCGCGCAGGCGCTGGAGATTCCCGTCGGCACGGTCCGCTCACGACTCAACCGGGCCAGGCGCGCCTCGAACGAGCCATGGCCGCAGCGGCCGGGCAGCAGTCGGCCACGGGCGCCGGTGCCGGCGGCGCGATCCCCGCCCCCGTACCCGCGATCTCCCACGTGGGCAACCGCAGGCGCCGGTCCGTGCGCCGGACCGGATGGAGCCTGGGCGCCCTGGACGGGGCGATCGCGCTCACCCTCGCGGGCGGCAACGTCGCGATGGCGGTCGAGAACGCGAGGGCCGTCGAACGCATGCGGGAGATCGCCGGGGCAGCCGTCGCGTTCAGCGACGCCGAGCCGGCGCCCGGTCAGTACCTCCTCTCGAGCACGCGCACCGACTGGGGCCACCAGACGGGCGGCGAGCAGGGCCCCGCCTCGGTCGCCTACCGTTCCAACGAGCAGACCATCGACGTCTACATGCCGGCCGATCCCGCCGGCGAGTGGGTGCTCGTGCGCGACTGGGGCGAACTCGAGGCCGCCTCCGCTGGCAAGGGGTCCGGCGAGAACGTGGAGCGGCTGAGCGCCCCGCACGGCGCCTTCTACGCCGGGTCGGGGGATCCCGGATCGGCGACCGTGCCGGCACCGGGATCCGGCTGGATCGGGGTCGATCCGGCCGATATCCCGACAGGGATTCGAGCGGATCGCCAGGCTGCTGCGCTCGGGGCTCATCCCTGCACCGCAGCGCGCGGCGCTCTTCGAGGCACTCGCGCTGATCCCGGGCGTCACCAGCACGCCGGGGGTCGAAAGCCTCGACGGCGTGCCGGGCGTGGCCTTCGGCCGCACCGAGGCGCTGCGCGGCGGGGAGCGCACCGAGATCATCGTCTCCCCGGACACCGGCCTCGTGATCGGCGAGCGCGCGCTGGCCGATGTCAACGTGTTCGGCTTCGGGCCGGAGGAGGTCGTGAGCAGCACCGCGATCGAGACCACCGTGGTCGACGCGGCGCCCTAGGCGATCGGGACGCGCGAGCTAAGCTTGGCGGTGACCCGGAAAGGAGGCTGAGGTGGAGTAGACGTTCGAACAGCTCGGGAGCGGTGCGTGGACGCCGCCGTTGCTCGGCTCGTTCTTCGCCGACCGTGATTTGTGCGGGGTGTCCGGCAACGACGGGCTCCTGCGCTTCCACGACGCCGAATCGGGCCCGATCGCGCAGGAGGCGGTGGAGGCGACGTTCGGAAAGCTGGGTGTGCGGGCCGATGTGTTCGCGTTCGACTGGCGGGCGCGGCAGTACGCGATCAGCTCGTCGTTCGATGCGGATGGCAGATACTCCGGCGGGGATGAACCGGCCACGATCGTGGCGCTGGATCCGTTCGACATGGCGATCGAGCCGTGGGGGATGGCTGTGGAGGACTTCGAACGGGCGGTCATGCTTCCCGCGGTGCAGGAGGGGCTCCGTCCGGAGCCGTTCGCGCGGTGGCGTGCCGCGCAGGGCGTGCCACCGCTGACGCTTGCGCAGTGCGCGGGCGCGACCGTCCCGGGGTTCTACGGCGGCGAGGTCGATCTCGGCAACCTCGAGCTGAACGACGTCGACGTCTACCTCACCTTCTTCGCGCAGCTGTGGCAGCGCGCCCGCGAGCAGAAGCCGGGCGACCCGGCCCCTCGGCTGGAGGTCTGACCGTTGCCGACGAAGTTGAAGCCGCAGGAGTGGCGGGCGCTGAATGCGGAGCTGGTGCCGTTGGTGGCAGCCTGGATCGACCGGCACAGTGACGTGCTCAGCGAGAAGGGGCGGAAGTTCGCCGACCGCGCCATGGAGAAGGCGAACCTCGCGGGCGAGACGGGCACGCGGATCCTGTTCGAGCCGGTCATCCTGATCGCCGCCGCCGCGGAGCCGCTGGACATCGACGAGCTGTACGCGGTGTGCGATCGGATCCCGTTCACCGGCGACTTCTTCCAGTGGAACTCGGTCGGCAACGTGTATGCCGCCGCAGTGCGGATCTACGCTCGGGCCGGCGAGCCCGATCGTGCCGCGTACCCGCTGCAGATGATCGCCTACCCCGAGAACGGGGAGAAGCTCGCCGATCCGTTCGCCGCGGGGAAGCAGGCGACGCTGAATCGTGCGAACGGCGGCATCCTCGGCGGCCTTCCGCGGTATCCGCGTCCTGCGACGACGATCCCCGCGCTGCAGCATCTCATCAGTGCGATTGCGGAGTGGATCTACATATGGGCGTACGACCGGTCGACGGAGTGGCCGCATCAGCGCCTCGACGACGCGATCGAGGAAGCGGTGCGCGAGGCCGGGGCCTACCTGGCCTGACCTCGCGTGCACCTGCGCCGCACGGCGTTCCGACATCCGAGGACATGTTCTCTCATGATGCGCCCACGACCACCGACGCCCTCTCTGCCCGCCCAGCAGGCGAACGGGACCGCCGGAGCGATGATGGCCGGCCGCGTTGGCGTGTGTCGCCGAAGGTGTTGCCGAAGCGCACCCGCGCCTCTCGGCTCAGCCCTCCCGCGATCTGCGACGTCTGAGCCCGGGCACCCGCCCGCCTGCCCCAGGCTCCGCCCGTCCACCGTCGCCCTCGCGCTGCACCGCTCCGGCGGACGCGACCGGGGCGGTCGGGGAGATCCGGAGAGGCCGCGCGCGGCTCAGATAGCATCGCAGGCATGACCGAACGATCGGAACTGCTCATCGATGCCGCCGAGCTCGGCGCCGCGCTGCGCGAGGAGGCCGGACTGCCCGCGCATGCGCCCCGCACGCGCGTGCTCGACGTGCGATGGACCCTGCCGCAGCCCGACGGCCGCCCCGCCTACCTCGCAGGGCACATTCCCGGCGCGGTATACGTCGACCTCGAGGCCGAGCTGTCGGGGCACGGCCCCGCGACCGAGGGCCGGCACCCGCTTCCGGATCCCGCCTCGCTCACCGAAGCCGCGCGGCGCTGGGGCCTCGGGCCGGACGACCGGGTGGTCGCCTACGACGGCGGCGGCAACTTCGCCTCGGCCAGGCTGTGGTGGCTGCTGCGCGACTCCGGTTTCGAGCGGGTGCGGCTGCTCGACGGCGCGCTGCCGGCCTGGGTCGACGCGGGCCTGCCGCTCGAGAGCGGCGATGTCGCGCCTCTCCCCGGCTCCGTCGCTCTCGGCTCCGGGCGGCTGCCGCGCCTCGATCTCGGTGAGGTCGCCGCGTTCGCTCAGGATCACCTGCTGCTCGACGTGCGCGCGGCCGAGCGGTACGCGGGCTCCGAGGAGCCCATCGACCCGAGGGCCGGGCACGTCCCCGCGGCGCGCAACCTTCCCACCGGCGGCAATCTCGACGCCGGCGGGTTCTTCCTTCCGGCGGAGGCGCTGCGCGAACGCTTCACGGCGGCGGGCGCGCTCGGTGCCGCTCGCGTCGGCGCGTACTGCGGCTCGGGCATCACCGCGAGCCACACCCTGTTCGCGCTGGCGCTCGCGGGCGGCGACGGCGCCCTCTTCCCGGGCTCCTGGTCGCAGTGGTCGAACCACCCGAGCCTCCCCGTCGCGACCGGACCGCAGCCCTGAGTGCCGTCGCCGATCCCGCACGCCGGCGCAGGGGGTGACTTCGGCTCGCAGACTCGCTCAATCGCCGGCTCCCCAGCCCCGCACTCCCGAACCTTCCGCAGCCGGGCCTCCCGCCCCGGGCCTCCCCCCGTCGAGAGGCGCAAAAGTCACACGATTCCGGCAAGATCGGGCGAGTTCTCCGCCTCTCGAGGCCGTCCATCAGCCCCGAGGCCCCGCACGAACCTTCCTCCGCACGACGAAGGGGCCTCGATCCCGCACCTGACGATGCGAGGTCGAGGCCCCTTCGGTCTCAGCCCACGAGCAGCGGCCGGGCATCTCGACAAGCTCGACGGCCGGTGGGAGCGCCCCGCCTACGCTCCGGTGCAGTACTCGTCGGCGACGTCGAGCGCGGCGTCGTAGATGTCGAGGCCCCTCACCAGGTCCTCCTCCTCGATGATCAGCGGCGGGGCGATCTGCAGGCGGTTGAAGTGCGTGAACGGCCACAGGCCCGCGTTCTTGCACGCGGCGGTGACGGCGTTCATCGGGGCCGCGGCCTCGCCCGAGGCGTTGTAGGGCACGAGCGGCTCTCGGGTCTCGCGATCCTTCACCAGATCGAGCGCCCAGAAGAGCCCGAGACCGCGGAACTCGCCTACCGAGGGGTGCTTCTCGGTGAGCTCGGCGAGGCGCGGTTCGACGACGCGCGAGCCGAGGTCCCGGACCCGCTCGAGGATCCGCTCCTCCTCGAAGATGTCGAAGGTCGCGACACCCGAGGCGCAGGCCAGCGGGTGGCCGGAGTACGTGAGGCCGCCCGGGAAGGCGCGGTCGGCGAAGGTGTTGTGGATCTCCTCGGAGATGACCACGCCGCCGAGGGGCACATACCCCGAGTTGACGCCCTTCGCGAAGGTCACGAGATCGGGCGCGACGTCGAAGCCCTGGTAGGCGAACCACTCGCCGGTGCGCCCGAAGCCGACCATGACCTCGTCGAGGATCATGACGATGCCGTACCTGTCGCAGATCTCGCGCACGCCGGGCAGGTAGCCGGTCGGCGGTACGAGCACGCCGTTCGTGCCGGTGACGGTCTCGAGGATGATCGCCGCGATCGTGTCGGGGCCTTCGAGCTGGACGGTCCGCTCGAGGTGCGCGAGCGCGCGCTCGGCCTCCTGCTCGGGGGTCTCGGCGTGGAACGCGGAGCGGTACTGGTACGGGCCCTCGAAGTGCACGACGAAGGGGTCGAGCACGCCGTTCGCCCAGCGGCGGGGCTCCCCCGTAAGCGTGATCGCCGTCGCGGTCGAGCCGTGGTAGGAGCGGTAGCGCGCGAGCACCTTCTGGCGCCCCGTGTGGTGCCTGGCCATGCGCACCGCGTACTCGTTGGCGTCGGCCCCGCCGTTCGTGAAGAACACCGAGCGGGCGCCCTCGAAGGAGTGCTCGACGACCCGCTTGGCGAGTTCGCCTCGCACGTCGTTCGCCACGGCCGGCTGGATCGAAGCGAGGCGGCCCGCCTGCTCCTGGATCGCCTTCACGAGGCCGGGGTGCTGGTGGCCGAGGTTCAGGTTGACGAGCTGCGACGAGAAGTCGAGGTACTCCTTGCCGTCGTAGTCCCAGAAGCGCACGCCCTCGCCCTTGGCCACGGGCAGCGGCTTGATCTGCGCCTGCGCCGACCACGAGTGGAAGACGTACTGGCGGTCGTTCTCGCGCACCTCGCGCTGCGCCGCCGTGTCGCCGAAGCTCTGCCCGGCACCGTTCAGGTCGATGAAGTCAGTCATGCTGCAATTCTCTCAGTTCGGAGGCCGTTTCGTCAGTGGTTGCTGGGGAAGCCGAGGTCGATCTTCGACTGATCGGGGCTCGGCCAGCGGGTGGTCACGACCTTGGATCGGGTGTAGAAGTTGATCGACTCGGGCCCGTAGATGTGGGCGTCGCCGAAGAGGGAGTCCTTCCAGCCGCCGAACGAGAAGGAGCCGACGGGCACGGGGATCGGCACGTTGATGCCGACCATCCCGGCCTCGACCTCGAACTCGAACTGGCGGGCGGCACCGCCGTCGCGGGTGAAGATCGCGGTGCCGTTGCCGAACTGATGGTTGTTGATCAGCCGCAGTCCCTCCTCGTACGAGTCGACCCGCACGACCGCGAGCACGGGGCCGAAGATCTCGTCGCGGTAGACCCTGCTGTCGGTCTTGACGTGGTCGAGCAGGGTGACGCCGGTGAAGAAACCCTCGCCCGCGAACCGCTGCTCGCGGCCGTCGACGACGATGGTCGCGCCCTCGGCCTCGGCTCCCGCCACGTAGGACTCCACGCGTTCCTTGGCCTCGCGCGAGATCAGCGGGCCCATCTCGGACGCGGGATCGGTGCCGTCGCCGATGGTGAGGTTGCCGATGCGGCTGGTGAGTTCGGGGATCAGGCGATCCGCGACGTCGCCCACCGCGACGACGACCGACACGGCCATGCAGCGCTCGCCGGCCGAGCCGTAGGCGGCGGAGATCGCGGCGTCGGCGGTGACGGTGATGTCGGCGTCGGGCATGACGAGCATGTGGTTCTTCGCACCGCCGAGCGCCTGCACGCGCTTGCCGTTCGCCGCGGCGCGCTGGTAGATCGACTTCGCGATCGGGGTCGAGCCCACGAACGACACCGCCTTCACGTCGGGGCTGTCGAGCAGCGCGTCGACGGCGACCTTGTCGCCGTGCACGACGTTGAGCACGCCGTCGGGCAGGCCGGCCTCGCGGAACAGGTCGGCGATGAACACCGACGCGGAGGGGTCGCGCTCCGAGGGCTTCAGCACGACGGTGTTGCCGCACGCGATCGCCGAGGCGATCATCCACAGCGGCACCATCACCGGGAAGTTGAACGGGGTGATCGCCGCGACCACGCCCACGGGCTGCTTGATCGAGTGCACGTCGACACCCGTGGAGACCTGCTCGTCGCGCTCGCCCTTCAGCAGGTGCAGCAGGCCCGACGCGAACTCGACGTTCTCGAGCCCGCGCGCGATCTCGCCGGCCGCATCGGAGAGCACCTTGCCGTGCTCGCTGGTGACGATCGCGGCCAGCTCGGGGGTGCGCTGCTTGAGCAGCTGGCGCAGGTTGAAGAACACGTCGGCCCGCTTGGTCAGGCTCGTCCTCCGCCACTTCGGCAGCGCCTCCTTGGCTGCGGCGATCGCCTGCTCCACGGTGGCGGGCGACGCGATCGCCAGTTCGTGCTGCCGTTCGCCGGTCGCCGGGTTGTACACCGGCTGGGTGCGCTCAGCCGCGGTGATCTTCTCGCCGCCGATGACGTGGGGGATGAGTGCCATCCGACAATCCTCTCAAATCGATCAATGTGTGCGGGATCGCAGAAGCCCGACGAATCCCAGTATCACAGCGATGTTCACGGGATACCACCGGCACTCCATCCGCAGATCGCCCGCCTCGCATACACTTTGTTTGAGCCTCGGCTCGCGGCGGGGATCAGAAGGTCACGGCGTCAGTGGATCTGGAGAGGGACATGGAGCACGATCGGGCGCGCATCACGGTGCGCGAGGCGCTCGAGCTGCCCGAGATGCGGGCGGGGCTGCCCGAGCTCGTCGCGGGCGAGGCGGGCCTCGAACGTGCGGCCCGCTGGGCGCACGTCGTCGCGGGGACCGCCGCGGCGCAGCTGCTCGACGGCGGCGAGCTCGTGCTCACCACCGGTGCGGCCTGGCCGCGCGATGCGGAGGGGCTCGAGACGCTCGCCGCCCGACTCCTCGACGCCGAGCCCGCCGCGGTGGTGCTCGAGCTCGGCCACAGCTTCGACGCCGCGCCGGCGCCCCTCGCCGCCGCGTGCGAGGCCCGCGGCGTCCCCCTCGTCGTGCTGCGTCGCGAGGTGCGCTTCGTGCAGATCACGCAGCGCATCCACCAGCGGGTGCTCGCCGACCAGCACGAGGCGCTCGCGGCCCGCGCGGAGGTCCACGCCATGCTCACCGAGCTGGGCCTCAACCGCAGCCCGGTCGACTACGTGATCGAGCGCCTCGCCGGCGCCCTCGATGCGCCCGTGGTGCTCGAGGACTCGGCGCGGCGCGTGGTCGCGTGGTCTGGATCGGCGAGCGCCGAGCACGTGCTCGCGGCCTGGAGCGATGCGCGGGCACTGTCGCTGCCCGACGGCCGGGACCGCGTGCCGGTCGAGGCGCAGGGGCGGCGGTGGGGGCACCTGACCGCGCTGCAGGGCCCGCCGCATCCAGCCGGGCGGCGCACGGTGCTCGAGCTCGGGGCGTTCGCGCTCGCGCTCGGCCGCCTGGCCGATCCGGAGGGTGAGCAGTGGCTGCAGCTGGGCTCGAAGCGCATGTTCGAGGTGCTGCTCGAAGGGCGCTACCGGAGCGCCGACGAGCTCGCGGCACAGCTCGCCGCGAGCGGGCTTCCCGTCGAGGGGCGCGTGCTGCTGGGGGCCACCCTGTGCTCGACCGGGGGTTCCGCCCCGGCCGACTTCGGCCACGACGGACCTCCCGAGCGAACGATGCTCGAAACCGCTCTGCGGCGGGCCGTCTCCCCTGACGGCCGAGTGCTCATCGCCCCCGATACGGATGCCGGGGCTGCGGGATCCGCCGGAGCCGAGCACGGCCGCCCGATCCTGCTCGCTCTGCTCTCGTTTCCGCCCGGAGACCGACGGACCGCGAGCGCCGGTTCCGCCGCCCCTCCGTTCGCGGTCCGCCTCGCGCAGGAGCTCGACGCGCTGCTCCCCGAGACCGCACCGGCCTCCTGGGGCGCGCACCTCGGACTCGGGCCGAGCGGCACGCGGATCCGCGCGCTCATCACCTCGCTCGAGCAGGTGCGCGCGGCCGGGATGCTGGATCCCTCCGCCTCGGTCGGGAGGGTGACCGTACAGCAGGCGGAGCGGCAGCCGCTCGCCTACCTCGTGCGAGGGCTCGCCGCCACGCCGGAGGTGCAGGAGTTCGCGGCCGAAGCGCTCGGCCCGCTGCTCGAGCACGACGGGACGACCGGCCCGGGCCACAGCGGCGACCTGCTGCGGGTGCTGCAGGCCTACCTGGAGCAGCCGGCCAACCGCTCCCTCGCCGCGCGGCGCGCGCGGCTCTCCCGCTCCGTGTTCTACCAGCGCCTGGCGCTCATCGAGGAGCTGCTGGACGTCGATCTCGCAGACGGCGCCGTGATCGCCACGCTCACGGTCGCGCTGCTCGCCCGGCGGTGATCCCTCGAGCGCTCCGAGCGCCTGCGAACCGCATGCGATCTGCAGACGATACGCAGTTCAGAGCCGGATCCGGCATATCCTCCGCGGATCCCGGATCTACCGCCGGCGCGGAGGCGGGGCCGTCCCCGGCGCGGGGGCCCTGTTCACGTCGCCTCCTCGCCCCGGCGATCCACCCGCGCCTCGCCGTCCCAGAGGCTCGGATACTCGTGACCGAGCCCGATCACCAGCCGCCGCAGCGCGGGCAGCGAGAGCCCGATCACGCAGCTCGGGGCGCCCTCGATCCGCTCGATGAAGGCCCCCGCGAGGCCGTCGATCGCGAAGCCGCCGGCGAGCTCCAGCGGCTCCCCCGTGCCGACGTAGGCCTCGAGCTCGGCGTCGCCGAGATCCGCCGAGAGCATCACCCGAGCCGTGTCCACCGCCCCGGCCGCGCCCCGCACCGCACCGCCCGTGCAGTCGACGAGCCAGTGGCCCGAGTGCAGCACCCCGGTGCGGCCGCGATGCCGCTTGGCCCGGTCGAGCGCCACCCCGGGCAGGTGCGGCTTGCCCAGGATCTCGCCGTCCAGCAGAAACATCGAGTCGCCGCCGAGCACGAGCCCGTCGATCCGGTCCCCGTGGCGCCGCACGACGTCCTCGGCCTTGAGCCGGCCGAGGTGCTGCGTCAGCTCCGGCGCCGTGAGCGGCCTCCCGAGCTCCGACTCGCGCTCGGCGACCGCCGCCTCCTCGTCGACGTCGGGGGCGAGGCAGACGGGCTCGATGCCGGCTCCCCGGAGCACCGAGAGGCGGGCGGGCGAGGTCGAGGCGAGGTACAGACGCATGGAATCGAGTCTACGCGGGGAGCCCCGCCCCACCCTACCGGGGCTGGTGCCGCCACCGCCCGGGGTGGGATGATGGGGAGATGGGACACCTCGTCTACGCCGCGACGGTCGAGTATCCGATCGAGGACCGCGCACTGGCCCACCTCAAGGTGGCGGTCGGCATGAAGCTGCGCCGCCAGGAGAGCTTCTTCCTCAGCTGGACCAATCCGGTCGAGCGCGGCAGCGGGCGGGTGTCGCTCTGGCTCTCGCCCTCGATCCCGCTCATCTTCCGATTCTCGGGCAGCCGCACCCCGGAGCTCAACGAGATCTGGATCGAGGTGCTCGGCGAACTGTCGCACACCCCGCGCGGCCTGGTGCTCATCACCGAGAAAGAGGCCGAGACCTTCGCCGCGCAGCGCTCAGCGGGCTGACCCGTTCACCGTTTCCCGTCCATGCACCCCTGAGGAGGGCTCCCCGTGGGATACCTGCACTACGGACCGTCGCAGATCTTCCGATTCGACGACCGCGCACTCGCGCACCTGCGCACGGTCATCATGACGAAGCTGCTGCAGCAGGAGAGCCTGCTGTTCACCTGGAACGACGCCGGCATCCAGCGCAGCATCTGGCTGCAGCCGTCCGTCCCGCTGCAGTTCGAATTCGAGGCCGCCGAGACGCCGGCCATCAATCGCGCCTGGCTCGAGGAGCTCACGGCGGTCGCCAACGCCCCCGCCGGGCTGCGGCTTCTTCCGGAACCCGACCCGGGGCAGCAGCACTGACGCGCCACCGGGCGCGCGCTTACACCGGGCCGCGCTCCGTTCGCAAGCCCCTACTCCCCCCGGTCGCCGCACCCTAGCGTGACTTGAAAACCGGACGGCGTCTGCCGTTCGGAGACGAAGGGAGTTGTCATGGGTTTCCTCGCTTTTCTGCTGCTCGGCCTCATCGCGGGCGCCATCGCGAAGGCGATTCTGCCCGGTCGCCAGGGCGGCGGCTGGATCGCCACGCTGATCCTCGGAGTGGTGGGCGCGCTCGTCGGAGGCTGGCTCGGCTCGCTGCTCTTCGGAGCCGACATCGGCAGGTTCTTCTCGATCGAGACCTGGCTGCTCGCCATCGGCGGCTCCATCCTCGTACTGCTCGTCTACGGCCTCGTCGTCGGGCGCGGCCGACGCGACGCCTAGCGCATCCTCCGGCGTGCACGTGATGGGAGAATGGGAGGCATGTCATCACGCGCACCATCCGCCCGCCCGTCGCTCGAGATCGGGGAGACGATCGAACTCGAGGTGACCGGCATCGCCCACGGCGGCGTGAGCGTCGCCCGCCACGACGGACGCGTGGTGTTCGTGGCCGACGCCGTTCCGGGTGAGAGCGTGCGGGCCCGCGTGACCGACGCGAAGAAGAAGTCGTTCGCGCGGGCCACCACCGTCGAGGTGCTCGAGGCGTCCCGCGACCGCCGCCCGCACGTCTGGGCCGAGGCCGACCTGGCGCGCGACCCCGAGGACCGCGCCGGCGGCGCCGAGTTCGGGCACATCGCCCTCGAGCGCCAGCGGACCCTGAAGGCCGAGGTGCTCGCCGACGCGATGCGCCGCTTCGGCGGCGTCAGGCTGGCGGCCGAGGAGGGCGAGGACCTCGCCGACGCCCTCTCCGAACTGGTCGAGCCCGCACCGGGCGACGCGGCCGGGGGCCTCGCCGGGGTGCACCACGCCTCGGCTCCCGGCCTCGCCGACACGCACCACGCCTCGGCTCCCGGCCTCGGCTACCGCACGCGGGTGCGCCTCCACGTCGATCCGCGCACCGGTGCGGTCGGCCCGTACGCGGCGCGCAGCCGCCGCGTGATCACGGTCGATTCGCTGCCGCTCGCCACGCCCGGCATCAATCAGATCGCCCCGCTGCATGACCTCATGCCGGGCGTCGACGCTGTCGACCTCGTCGCCCCCGCTGCCGACGACCCCCGCATGCTCCTCACGCTGAGCGGCGAGAAGGGACGCGCGGGCGAGCACGACGCGATCCGGGAGCTGGTCGAGGATCGCGGCTTCGTGGTGCGCGCCGGGGGCTTCTGGCAGGTGCACCGCGAGGCGCCCGCCGTGCTGTTCACGGCGGTCAGGGACGCGATCTCCGACCTGGCCGACGACGGCCGCTTCGACCCCGCCGCGGCCAACCTCGACCTCTACGGCGGCGCCGGACTGCTCGCCGCGGCGATGGCCGAGGCGGCGGGGCCGGGGCTCAGGGTGACCACGGTCGAAACCGACGCGGGCGCGACCGACGACGCCGCGGAGAACCTGTCGGAGCTGGTCGGCGCGCTCGCGCTCACCGCGCGGGTGGATCGCCATCTCGCCGAGCTGCTGCGGGCGGCGGCGCCCGTGCGGGAGCGGCTGCGCCGCGGAACCGTGCTGCTGGATCCGCCCCGCTCCGGGGCGGGCGGAGCGGTGATGGGGCAGATCGCCGAGCTCTCTCCCGCGGGCGTCGTCTACGTGGCGTGCGACCCCGTCGCTCTGGCCCGCGACACCGGCACCCTGCGAGACGCGGGCTACGAGCTCACCTCGCTGCGGGCCTTCGACATCTTCCCGCACACGCACCACTTCGAGACCCTGGCGGTCTTCCAGCGGACGTAACCGCGAGACCCCATCCGCCGCGCGCGGCGCAGGGGGGCGGCGAATCGGCTCAGGCCGCCGTCACGCGCACGACGCCCGTCATCTCGACGTGAACCGAGCAGTCGTACTCGAAGTCGCCCGCCTCCTCGAACAGGTGCGTGTAGCCGCCCGTCGACATGAGTTCGCTGACGAAGCTGCCGTCGACCGCAACGACATCGTGCTGAACCGCGCCCTCGAAGACCCAGCGCACCGCCATGCCCTGCGAGATCTCCACCTCGGCCGGTTCGAAGGCGTTGTCGACAGCGCGCACCGTCACTGCCGGCTGCACGTCCTCGTCCGAGGGCACGGGATCCGGCTTCTCCGACGGCGAGCAGCCCGTCAGGCCGACGAGGGATCCGACGCCGAGGGCGCCGATGGCGCCGCCGACCACTCCGCGGCGCGAAACATTGCTGGTCACGGGCAACTCCTGGGGTCTGGGGATGGCGAGCGAGGTACTGGGGGCGTCGGCGGCGTTCGCACGCGCGGCCGGTTCAGTGCATGTGCAGCGCTCGGGCCGCGTCGGTGATCGCCCCCGTCATCGAGGGGTACACCGCGAAGGCCGAGGCGACCTGGTCGACCGTGAGCCGGTGCTCCACCGCCAGCGCGAGCGAGAAGATGAGCTCGCTCGCGCGGTGCGCGACGATGACGCCTCCGATCACGGTGCCGGACGCCTTCCAGGCGAAGAGCTTCACGAAACCGTCGGTGAAGCCGATCATCTTGGCGCGCGGGTTCACGCTGAGGGGCACCGTGTAGGTGACGTGCTGGGCCAGCCCGGAGGCCTCCGCGAGCGCGCGCTCGTTCCAGCCGACGGTGGCGATCTCGGGGTAGGTGAACACGTTCGCCGCGACGTTGCGCAGGTCGATGGGGCGCACGAAGTCGCCGAGCGCGTGCATGATGGCCGTGCGGCCCTGCATGGAGGCGACCGAGGCGAGCGGGAAGAAGTCGGTGCAGTCGCCCGCCGCGTAGATGGAGGGCATCGCGGTGCGGGCGACCTTGTTGACGCGGATGTGGCCGCTCTCCGTGAGGGCGACTCCCGCCTTCTCCAGCCCCAGCCCTTCGGTGTTCGGAATCGATCCGACCGCCATGAGGCAGTGCGACGCCTCGACGGTGCGCCCGTCGGAGAGCGTCACGAGCACGCCGTCGTCGGTGCGCACGACCGCGTCGGCGCGCGACTTCGACATCACGCGCATGCCGAGGCGCTTGAACTCGCGCTCGATGACCGCGGCGGCATCGGGATCCTCGCCCGGCAGCACCTGCTCGCGGCTCGACACGAGCGTGACCTCGGCGCCGAGGGTGCGATAGGCGTTGGCGAACTCGGCGCCGGTGACGCCCGAGCCGACGACCACGAGGTGCTCCGGGATCGCCGGGAGGCTGTAGAGCTGCTTCCAGGTGAGGATGCGCTCGCCGTCCGGCTTGGCGGAATCGAGCTCGCGCGGGCTGGAGCCGACAGCCACCACGATCGTGTCCGCATCGACGTGGTCGAAGTCGGTGCCGCCGGAGGCGGCCGTCGAGACGATCACCGCGCCCGGGCCGTCGAGACGGCCCTCGCCCTGCACCACGCGGACCCCCGCGTCCTCGAGCGATCGCAGCATGTCGACGGACTGCGCGCCGGCCATGGCCAGCAGGCGCTTGTTGACGGCCGCGAGGTTGAGCGCGATCTCGGGTCTCACGGGTTTGCCGTCGCCTCCCGGGACGAACGTCTGCACGCCCAGTCGCCCCGCATCGCGCACGGCCTGCACGCCGCCCGCGGTGGCGATGAGGCTCTTCGACGGCACGACGTCGGTGAGCACGGCCGCTCCGCCGACGCCGGCGCGCTCGATCAGCGTGACCTCGGCGCCCAGCTGGGCTCCCGCGAGCGCCGCCTCGTATCCGCCGGGGCCGCCGCCGAGCACCGCGATGCGATGCTTCCGTTCATACGCTTTCGCCATGCCCACAAGTCTAAGACCGTTCGGCACCGCCGAGCGCACCGGAGGGCGAACCCGCGATCTAGAGGTGTCTGCGCTGGCAGGAGTCGCGACAGGCGTTCTGGCAGTATCCGGGCCAGCGCTTCTCGAGGCGGCGATCGAGCCCGGCCCAGTAGCTCTGCATCACCGAGCTGGTGCGGGCGCCCATCCACAGCTGGATGTTGCGCACGGCCTCGCTGTCGGCCCAAAGCCACTCGTCGAACCACGCGTCGACCGCTCCCGCGAGCGCCTCTCCGCGGCGGCGCCCGGCACCCGGCCTCGGGCTCATCTCCCGCTGCTCGCGGCAGAGCCAGGTCACGCCCACGTGCGGCGGCACGGGAAGCGGCTCGATCTGCATCTCGGCGAAGACCTCGATGAACACCTGGCCGTACGACTCCTCCGGGAGCCGGCGCAACCACTCGCGCAGCTCGGTGAGATCGGAGGCGTCGCCCGCCGCGAGCACGCAGTCGACACCGGCCGGGTCGATCACAGATACGATCTGCGGGTCGTCCGCCGGTTCCGGAGTCGAGGGCTCGGGCTGATTCACCCCTCTATATTAGGGCGCCCTAACCTTCGTCGGCTGATCTCTCGGCAGATCATCAGGTTGTGCGACCGGGGCCCGCGCATCCCGCGGTCGCCCGGGTGCCCGCTCGGGCATGCAGAAGCGCCTAAGATCAACGTTCAAAGGATACGCATAATTCATAGGCTCGCGCCCGGCCCCGGGGAACGAAGACGTTTGGAAGGACACCGCCGCACATGACGAGGATCGAAGCCGCCCGCAGCTCAGCCCCCGACGAGGGCCGCAGCCCGCTCGCCCGCAGCGACGAGGAGAGGGGCGACCCGACGCGATCCGCGGTCACCGGCGCGACGGCCCTCGAACGGGATCCCGGCATGCCGACGAGCACGTGGCGGTTGCGCAGCGACGCGTGGGAGTACCTGCGATTCGCGGTGAAGCGCCTGGCGCTGGGCAGCGACGACGTCGAGGCGCTGGCGGCGGACAGCGAGATCCATCGCTCGCTGCGCGCCCTGGAGACCATCGAGATGTACTGGGCCGGCTTCGGCCAGCGATACGTCCGGGACATCGGCGAGCTGCTGGAGCTGGGCGACTACCGCGCGGCGCTCGATCGGATCGGGCGCGTGGTCAACCGCCTGCGCGGCGACACGGTGCCCGACGAGCCGCGAGACGAGCACCTGGAGGAGCTGGAGCGGGCCGAGCTGTCGGCCGACGCCGACCCGCGCCCGCGCTTCGAGGTGCTGGTGATCGACGAGACCACGCCGTCCGATCGGGACACGATGCGCGCGGAGGGCATGCGGCTGCGCGCGCCCGCCGACTCGTTCATCTACGAGTACGTCATCGTCCCCTCGGCCGACGACGCCGTGGCGGCGGTGCTCACGAACCCGAACATCCTCGCTTGCGTGGTGCGGCCGGGGTTCAGCGACCGCACGCGCCAGCGGCTGAGCCGCGACCTGCGCGAGACGGTCGACCTGGCCCGCGCCGAGGTGCACACGGGGTCGGCCCCCGCCCGCAGCTCGTTGGCGTCGGTGCAGCGGGTGCTGGGCCTCGCCGACACGCTGGCCGCGATCCGGCCCGAACTCGACCTGTACCTCATGGCCGGCGCGCATATCGAGGACCTCGCGGGGGCGCTCACCCGCCGCTTCCGACGCGTGTTCCGCAGGGAGGATCAGCTCGAGCTGCACCTCTCGCTGCTGCGCCGCGTCTCGCACCTCTACGACACCCCGTTCTTCACCGCGCTCCAGGACCACGCTCGCCGCCCCGTCGGCGTATTCCACGCCCTGCCTGTGGCGCGCGGCGGCTCGGTCGTGGGCTCGAAGTGGATCAAGGATCTCGCCGACTTCTACGGACTCAACCTGCTGCTCGCCGAGACCAGCGCCACCTCGGGCGGCCTCGACTCTCTGCTCGCGCCCACCGGCGCCATCAAGAAGGCCCAGGATCTCGCCGCGCGCGCCTACGGCGCGAAGCACTCGTTCTTCGTCACCAACGGCACCTCGACCGCGAACAAGATCGTGCACCAGGCCCTCGTCGGCCCGGGCGACGTCGTCATGGTGGATCGCAACTGCCACAAGTCGCACCACCACGCCGTCATGCTCACCGGCGCGCGCCCGGCCTATCTCGAGGCCTACCCCCTCAACGACTACGCCTTCTACGGCGCCGTCCCCCTGAGCCGCATCAAGCAGATGCTGCTCGACTACCGCGCCGCCGGCCGCCTCGACGAGGTGCGCATGATCACGCTCACCAACTGCACCTTCGACGGCGTCGTCTACGACCCCGAGCGCGTCATGGCCGAGTGCCTCGCCATCAAGCCCGACCTCGTGTTCCTCTGGGATGAGGCATGGTTCGCGTTCGCCGCGTTCCACCCCGTCACCCGCCGCCGCACCGCCATGGCAGCCGCCAAGCGCCTCCAGGAGCGCCTCAGGACTGGCGCTCACGCCGCCGCGTACCGCGAACAGCAGCAGCGCCTCTTCAGCTCCGACGGCACCCCCGGCGACGACGAGACCTGGCTGCGGGAGCGGCTGATCCCCGCCCCGGAGGCCCGCGTGCGCGTCTACGCGACGCACTCGACCCACAAGACCCTCACCGCGCTCAGGCAGGGGTCCATGATCCACGTCTACGACCAGGACTGGGTGCGCGAGGCCGAGGAGCCCTTCCACGAGGCGTACATGACGCACACCTCGACCTCCCCCAACTACCAGATCCTCTCCTCCCTCGACATCGGCCGCCGCCAGGTCGAACTCGAGGGCTTCGAGCTCGTGCAGCGCCAGCTCGACCTCGCCACCAGCCTCTCCCAGGCCATCGCCCGCCACCCGCTGCTGCGCCGCACCTTCCGCGTGCTCACCGCCCACGACCTCATCCCCGCGGCCCACCGCGAGGTCGGCCGCCCCATGCCGCTGCGCGACGGCCTCGCCACCATGTGGCAGGCGTGGACGCACGACGAGTTCGTCGTCGACCCCAGCCGCATCACCATCGAGATCAGCCGCACCGGCGTCGACGGCGACACCTTCAAGCACGAGCACCTCATGGACCGCTACGGCATCCAGGTCAACAAGACCAGCCGCAACACCGTGCTCTTCATGACCAACATCGGCACCTCCCGCAGCGCCATCGCCTACCTCATCGAGGTGCTCGTCAAACTCGCCGAGCGCTTCGAGGAGATGCAGGCCCAGCGCGACCCCGACGACCGGGTCAGGCCCGAGACCCCCATGCCCCCGCTCCCCGACTTCAGCGCCTTCTCCCCCGGCTACGCCACGGACGGCGTACGACCCGACGGCGACATGCGCGCCGCGTTCTTCCGCGGCCAGCGGCGCAAGAACATCGAGCACGTCCTCCCCGACGAACTCCGCGAGCGCGTCGCCCGCGACGAGCAGCCCGTCTCCGCCGGCTTCGTCACCCCCTACCCGCCCGGCTTCCCCGTGCTCGTCCCCGGCCAGATCATCACCGCCGAAGTCCTCGACTTCATGTCCGTCCTCGACACCCGCGAGATCCACGGCTACAACGCGCGCCGCGGCTACCGCGTCCTCAAACCGCAGGACGAGACCGCGCAGCAAGCCGCCGCTCCGGAGGGGCAGGCGCCGCCGGAGTCCTAAGCTGGTCGCATGACGGAGATTCGGGATCCCCAGGCCCTCGCCCGCGAGGCCGCCGACACCATCGCGCGCCTCACCGGCGTGGAGCACCACGGCATCGCCCTCACGCTGGGCAGCGGGTGGGGGCGGGCGGCCGACGTGATCGGCGAGACCGTCGCCGTGGTCCCGGCGGACGAGGTGCCCGGCTTCCACGCGTCGGGGGTGCCCGGCCACTCCGGCACCCTGCGCTCGATCCGTCTGGCCAGCGGCGAGCACGCGCTCGTGATCGGGGCCCGAACGCACTTCTACGAGGGCCGCGGCGTGCGCGCGGTCGTGCACGGAGTTCGCACGGCGGCCGCGGCCGGCGCCGGCGTCATGATCCTCAGCAACGGCGCCGGGGGCATCGATCCCGCGTTCAGGGCCGGCGAGCCGGTGCTCATCTCGGATCACCTCAACCTCACCGCCGCCTCTCCCGTCGAGGGCGCGAACTTCGTCGACCTCACCGACCTCTACTCGTCGCGGCTGCGGGAGCTGGCGCACCAGGCGGAGCCGTCGCTGCAGCAGGGCGTCTACGCGCAACTGCCGGGGCCGCACTACGAGACGCCCGCCGAGATCCAGTACCTGCGCGTCATCGGCGCTCAGATCGTGGGCATGTCGACCGCGCTCGAGGCCATCGCCGCCCGGCAGGCGGGCCTGGAGGTGCTGGGACTGTCGCTCATCACCAATCCGGCCGCAGGCCTGGGCGAGGATCCGCTCAGCCACGAGGAGGTGCTCGCCGAGGGCAGAGCGGCCGAACCTCGCCTCGCCGAGCTGCTCTCGCGCATCGTCGCGCGGCTGTAGGCCGCCGACCCGCGACCGGCCCGCGGGCTACGCCTCGTGCACCGCGCGGCCGTCGACAACGGTGAGCCGGATCGGCACCTCGGGCAGCTCGTCCGGAGTCGCCTCGACCGGGTCGGCGCCCCAGACCGTGAGATCCGCGACGGCGCCCACCGAGATGACGCCGCGATCCCCGTGCCCGCGGGCCCGGGCGGGCCACAGCGTGTACGCCAGCAGCGCCTCCTCCCCCGTCAGCCGCTGCGACGGCTCGAAGACATGGGCCGACGGGTCGCCGGGCGTACGCCTGCCGCGGGCCCACGCCATGCCCAGCCGCGGATCGTACTGCGCCACGGGCCAGTCCGAGCCGAGCACGAGCGTCGCCCCCGCGTCGAGCACGTCACGCGCGCGGTAGCCCGTCGCGTCGCGGCCGGGGCCGAGCCGCACGGCCCAGTTGTCGCTGCCGTCGGCAGCCCGCCACTGCATGTGCAGCGGCTGCATGGACGCGGTGGCACCGAGTCCCGCGAGCTGCCGCAGCCGCTCGACGTCGGCGTCCGAGAGCACCTCCAGGTGCTCGATGGAGTGGAACGGCAGGCCCTCGCGCGGCGGCAGCGCCGCGTAGACGTCGAGTACGCGGCTCACCGCGTAGTCGCCGACCGCGTGCGTCGCGATGAGCATGCCTGCGTCGTGGTAGGCGCGCACCACCTCGGCGTATCGCTCCCACGACGGCCAGAACGAGGCCCGCCCGTCTCCGCAGGCGTCCGGCGCGTGCAGCCAGGCCGTGCCCGTGTCGATCACGCCGTCGCTGAACAGCTTGATGGCGCCCGTCTGCCACAGGCGCCCGCGGCGGTCCTTCGCCGCGACGACACGGGCCACGTCGTCGTCGGTGTCGCCGACGGCGTGCCAGTGGTGCACGGTGACGCGGTGATCCAGCTCGCCCCGGCCCTCGAGCTCGGCCAGCAGCTCGACCGTGCGATCCTTGCCGTCCATGATGGCCCCGCCCGTGAGCCCGGCCGCCGCCAGCCTGCGGAACATGTCGCGCAGGGCGTCGCGCTCCTCGTCGGGCGAGGGCTTCGGCGCGGCGTCGAACAGCAAATTGTAGGCCGTGGGCTCCCGCAGCTCGCCCGTCGGCGAACCGTCGGCATCCACCACGACCTCGCTGGCGTCGTCGAAGTCGCGCGCCCCGGCGATGCCCGCGGCGGCGAGCGCGGGAGCGGTGCCGAGCGCCGTGTGCAGGTCGTAGCAGATGAGCGCGACCGGGCGGCCGGGGGCCGCGTCCTCGAGCAGGTCGCCGCGCATGCCGGTCGCCTCGAACGGCTCGTACTCGAGGTTCCAGCCGCGCAGCCAGGCGCCCTCGGGCAGGCGCGCGTGCTCGGCCGCGAGTGCCTCGCGCAGCTCGTCGATCGTGCCGAGCCCGCCGAGGTCGACGCCATCCGTGACCTCGGCCGCCCAGTGGGGGTGGGTATGGGAGTCGAAGAGGCCCGGGGTCACGGTCGCTCCGGAGACGTCTCGCACGGGGATCGCGGCGGCCGAGGCCTCGGCACGGACGGCGTCGTCGTCGCCGATCGACGCGATGCGCCCCCTTCGGATGAGGATCGCGGTGGCGTCGTGGTGCTCGCCGGTGTTGGTGCGCAGTCGCGCCCCGACGAGCGCGAGGTCTCCTCCGGTGGCGGTGCGGTCGTGCATGGGGGGCTCCTTCCGGATCAGTGACGCCCGATGGCGTCGAAGTGCTCGCGCGGGGTCGATGCGCCGCCGAAGCGGCGCGGGTCCCAGCGGCGCTGGGACTCGGGATCGCCGTCCCCGCCCGCGACGAGATCGGCGAGGTACTCGCCCATGAATGCAGCGTACTTGAACCCCTCGCCGGAGTCGCCGCAGGCGAGCACCGCGGAGGGGTGGGTGCGCCCGAGAGCGGCCGGCAGCCTCCAGGCGCAGCCGCCCGCCACGATCGCGCGGTCTCTCATGGTCTTCATCCCTCCTTCGGTCGAGGATCGGCGCCCGGTCGGACGGGGCCCGCGACGTGCCTCCGGCCGGACGCGCAACCCGACGGCCCCGAGACCCTCAGTCGTCGATCGTGGTGTAGTGCTTGCGCAGCGGCCCGTGCACCCGCCACACGCCCTTCCAGCCGGAGGGCATCACCATCACGTCTCCCGGGCCGAACTCCTCGGGCTCCTCGCCCTCGACCTCGACCGTCACCCGCCCCGAGAGGATGGTGCAGATCTCGGTGTAGCCGTCGCGCTCAGCCGTGAAGGCGCCGGGCGCGCACTCCCAGAGGCCCGTGGCGATCCTGCCGTCGGTACCGCCCGTCCATACCATCAGGGCGGCCTCGGTCTGCCCCTCGACGAGTGCCGTCGGCTTCGGCGCGTGCGCGCCGAGCTCGACGCCGGCGGTGTCGTGGGCGGAGTGTGTGCGGATGGTGCTCATGTGCTCCTCGTTCTGAGATCTCGATCAGTGCCGCCCGGTGATCACGTCGGCGACGTGCGCGATGGGCGAGGTCTTCTCGCGACCCCCGAGCTCCGCGCGATCGGCGACCCCGTAGGCGGCGTAGAGCCCCTTGGTCGCGATCCAGCGCAGCGGTTCCGGCTCCCACTTGCGCACGCGGTGATTCACCCAGGGCAGCGACACCAGCTCGCTGTCGTCGCCGAGGACCAGATCGGCGATGGTGCGGCCGGCGAGATTCGTGGAGGTGACGCCGGTGCCGACGTAGCCGCCGCCCCAGGCGATGCCCGTCTCGCGGTCGAGCCCGACCGTCGCGGCCCAGTCGCGGGGCACGCCGAGCACGCCGGACCACACGTGGTCGATGGCGGCGCCCCGCGTCGCCGGGAAGAAGCGGTGCAGGATCTCGCTCAGGGTCTCGACCGTGACCAGGGGCGTCCGGCCGTCGGTATCGGTCTTCGATCCGTACCTGTAGGGCACCCCGCGGCCGCCGATCGCGATCCGGTCGTCGGCGGTGCGCTGGGCGTACATGTAGACGTGGGCGAAGTCTCCGAGCACCTCGCCCTCGCTCCAGTGCAGTTCGTCCCACACCTCCCCAGGCAGCGGCTCGGTGGCGATGAGCGACGAGTTCATCGGCAGCCACAGCCGCTTGAGCCCCTTCAGCCCCGCCGTGAATCCCTCCGTTGCGCGCACGATGTACTCGGCCGACACCGTACCGTGCGTGGTGCGCAGCCGGTGGGGTTCGATCTCCACCACGCGGGTGCGCTCGTAGATCTCGACGCCGAGTCTTTCGACGGCGTCGGCGAGGCCCGCGGCGAGCTTGGCGGGCTGGATCCGCGCGGCGTGCGGATGCCACACGGCCGCCCGCGTGCCCGCGACGTTGATCTTGGCCCTCGCCTCATCGGCCTCGAGGAGTCGGAGATCCGTGTACCGCCACGACTGCTCCTCGGCCGCGAATGCGCGGAGCCTCGCCTCCTGCGCCGGTGCGTGGGCGACGTTGAACTCGCCTCCCTTCTTGATGTCGGCGTCGATCCCCTCCGCCGCGGCCACGCGGATCACCTCGTCGACGGTCTCGTTCATGGCCCGCTGGAACCGCTCGGCCGCGTCTCGACCGTGCGTCGGCTCGTACTGGGCGCGGCCTCCGGTGATCGCGGCGGTGAGCCAGCCGCCGTTGCGGCCGGACGCGCCGTAGCCGGCGTGCCGCTGCTCGACGACGACGACGCGCAGCTCCGGGCGCGCCTGTTTGAGGTAGTAGGCGGTCCAGAGGCCGGTGTAGCCGGCCCCCGCGATCGCGACGTCGGCGGTCAGGTTGCCCGGGAGCTCGGGGCGCTGCTTCGGGGCGCCGACCTGCTGCCACCAGTGGGAGACGTTGCCGTTGATCATTCGGGGTTCCTTCTCGGGTTCGAGGAGCGGGGTGTGGAGCGGTTCAGGAGGGGAAGACCGAGGCGAGTGCGGGATCCCAGCTGAGCACGGCAGGTTCGTTCTCGCCGCGCAGCCAGTCGACCGCGTTCTCGCTCCGCACCACGCCGGTGCTGCCGTCGGGGAGCACGATCTCGAACTTCCAGCCCGAACCGAGGTAGATGGCCTGTCGCACCGTGACCGGCACGGCGGCGCGGCCCGGGCCGACCCGGTCGGCGGCGGCGAACAGTTCGCCGTGCTCGGGACGCACCACGGTCATCGTGCCGTCGTCGCCGCGCACCATGGTGGACTCCCCGATGAAGCCCGCGACGAAGAGCGACGCGGGCCTCTCGTAGAGCTCCTTCGAGGTGCCGACCTGCTCGATGCGGCCCTGGTCGAACACGGCGATGCGGTCGGAGAGCGTGAGCGCCTCCTCCTGATCGTGCGTCACGAAGACGAAGGTGCGACCGACCTCGCGGTGGATCCGTCGCAGCTCGAGCTGCAGGCGTTCGCGCAGCTGCTTGTCGAGAGCGCCCAGGGGCTCGTCGAGCAGGAGCACCTGCGGCTCGAACACCAGCGCCCGCGCGAGCGCGACGCGCTGCTGCTGACCGCCCGACAGCTCCTTCGGGTAGCGGTCCTCGAAGCCGGCGAGCCCCGCGGTTTCGAGCGCCTTCCGCGCCTGCCGGCCCGCCTCCGCCCTCGCCACCTTGCGCTGACGCAGCGGGAAGAGCACGTTGTCGAGCACGGTGAGGTGCGGGAAGAGGGCGTAGTGCTGGAACACGATGCCGAGCCCCCGCCGATGCACCGGCACGTCATCCATGCGCTTGCCGTCGATCTCGATGTATCCGGTCGTGAGGTCGGTGAAGCCCGCGATCAGGTTCAGGGTGGTGGTCTTGCCGGATCCCGACGGCCCCAGCAGGGTCATGAACTCGCCGGGCTCGACGACGAGCGAGACGTCGTCGAGGGCCACCGACTTGGGGTAGTGCTTGGAGACTCCGGCGAGCACGATCTCCGCACCTGCGCGGTCAGCTCTTTCGGCCACGGTTCTTCCTTCCGCTGAGCACGAGCGCGCCGATCACGAGCGTCGTGGTGAAGACGAGGATGACGGTCGCGGCGGCGGCGAGCGTCGGGTCGGTGTCGCGGGTCACGCTCGCGTACATCAGCACCGGCAGCGTGTTGAGGTAGGGGCTCTTGATGAAGAGCGAGAGCACGACCTCGTCGAACGAGGTGACGAAGGCGAACAGCGCTCCCGAGACCATGCCGGGCACGATGTTCGGCAGGGTGACCCTGAAGAAGGTCTCGATCCGATTCGCCCCCAGGCTGAGCGCCGCGAGTTCCAGGCGGTCGTCGAAGCCCGCGAAGCCCGCCGTGATCGCGATCACGGTGAACGGGAGCGCCAGGACCGTGTGGGCGAGCACGAAGCCGAGCACCGTGCCGACGAGCCCGAGCCCGAGGAAGATGGCGTAGATGCCGATCGCGACGACGATGCCGGGCACCACCATCGGGACGAGCAGGCCGATCCGCAGCGAATTCGCGAGCCGCTTGGAGATCAGTGCGCGCAGGCCGAGCGAGGCGAGCAGGCCGAGCACCGTCGCGACCAGGGCGACCAGCAGCCCGATCAGCAGCGAGTTCATGAGCGCCGACGTCCACTCGCGGCTCGTGAAGAACGACTCGTACCACTGCAGCGACCAGGTGTCGGGCGGGAACACGAAGGAGGCCTTGCCCGTGAAGCTGAGCGGGATCACCACCAGCGTGGGCGCGATCAGCCACAGCGCGACGATTCCGCTGATGGCCCAGAGCAGGCTCCTCGTGAGGGGTCGTATGCGATCCATGTCAGAACACCTCCACGGAGATCCCCTTGCGCCTGGTCCCCCTCAGCACCAGGGCTACCAGGCCGAGCATGACGAACGTCGCGACCAGCAGGATCACGCCGAGCGCGCCGCCGCGCCCCCACTGCAGCAGACTGCTCACCTGGGCGTAGATCGACTGCGCGAGCATGCTGTCGGAGGGTGACCCCAGCAGCGCAGGGGTCACGTAGAAGCCGAGGGCCTGGATGAAGACCATGAGGGAGCCGGCCGCGACCCCGGGCAGCGACAGCGGCACGAAGATTCGGAGGAAGGCGACCGAGGGGCGTGCGCCCAGCGAGCGAGCGGCGGCTACCAGCCGACCATCGATTCCCGACATCACGGCGTACAGGGGAAGCACCATGAACGGCATCAGCACCTGGCTGAGGCCGATGAGCACCCCGAGGTTGGTGCGCAGCATCTGGAGGGGGCCGATCCCCACGAGGCCGAGCAGCGAGTTGACGAGCCCGGTGTCCTGCAGCAGCACGATCCAGGCGAAGGTGCGGATCATCAGGCTGGTCCAGAACGGGATCAGGGAGATGACGACCAGCACGACCCGCGCGCGGGACCCCACGACGGTCATCAGGAAGGCGTAGGGGTAGGCGAGCACCAGGCAGACGAGCGTGGCGGTCAGCGCGTTGCCGAAGGTGCGCAGGATCACGTCGATGTTCTGCGGGTTGTCGAAGACCCAGGCGTAATTGCCGAAGCCGGGCTCCGGCTCGCTGACGCTGCGCCACATGCTCTCGAGCACGGGATAGGCGAACACTCCGAGCAGCAGGGCGTACGCCGGGAGCAGGAGCAGGAGCGCTCGGAGCGGTGCGCGCCGCGAGGTGTTCGCGGAGCGCACCGCCGGAATGTTCGTCGTGGTCACGGGGACCCGCTCAGCCCTGGAGCCACTTCAGCCAGCGCTCGAGTTCGGCGTCGTAGTTCTCGGCCCACCACTTCGTGTCGGTGTTGACCATCTGATCGGCGATCTCGGGGTCGGTCGTGAGGAACTGCCGGCCCAGCTCGTCGAGCTGCGGCTGGGCGTCCGCGTTGACGGGCGAGTACGAGGTCAGCTCGGTCAGGCGCGCCTGCTGCTGAGCCCCCAGGTAGTAGTTGAGGAAGGCCATGGCCGCGTCGGGGTTCTTCGCGTTCTTCGGCACCGTGAGCGCCTCGTAGACCACCAGCGCCTGATTCCACACCGGCTTGTAGTTGGCTCCGTTCTTGACCGCCTCGTAGCCGCGACCGGACCAGACCAGCGCCATGTCGGCCTCGCCCGATTCGATCATCTGGGTCGACTCGGCTCCGGTCTTCCAGTAGATGAGGCTGTCGCGGATCGTGTCGATCTTCCGGTAGGCGCGATCCATGTCGAGCGGATAGAGCTGGTCCTCGGCGACGCCGTCCGCGAGCAGCGCGCCCTCGTAGATGCCGGGACCGATGTCCTCGAAGCCCGCGATGGCGCGCTTGCCGGGGAACTTCTCGGTGTCGAAGAAGTCCGCCCAGCCCGTGGGCGGATCCGGATACTTGTCGGCGTTGTACAGGAACACATAGCCGTACTGCATCGCCGGCACGTAGCAGTCGCCCACCAGGTTCGGGGGGGCATTCGAGACGTCCACGATCGACGTGTCGATGTTCATCAGCAGCCCCTTCTCGCCGCACTGCTTCTGCGCCCAGATCACGTCGGTGTCGACCACGTCCCACGTCACGTTGTTGCTGTCGACCTGCGCCTTGACCTTCGCATACTCGGTCGGGCCGTCCTCGAGCACGGTGGCGCCGGACGCCTCGGCGAAGGGCTTGCCCGCCGCCTCCATCTGCCCTTTCTGGAAGGAACCGCCCCACGATACGAAGCTGAGCGTCACGCCGTCGAGCGCGCCCTTCTTGACCGTCCCCGCCTCGGCCGGTCCGCTTCCGAGGTCCACTTCCATCGGACCGCCGCCCGCGCTGCATCCGACGAGTAGTGCACCGGCCGCGATCGCGGCGAGGGCGCCCGCGGCCGCACGCCGCGCCATCTTCGATTTCATGTCATCGTCTCCTTTGATGATGGGTGGTGACTGTTCGGATCACGCCTGCCCGGCCCGGTGGGCCCGGGCGTCCTCCACCCGGTCCACGGGCGTCGGCGGGCTGCAGATCCAGATGACCTCCGCGGTGCGGTCGGTTTCGTTGACCACGCGGTGGGGCACGGAGCTCAGAAACTCGATCGAGTCGTCCTTGTCGAGCGAATAGCGTTCACCGCCGAGCTCCAGCACCACACTGCCGGAGACGACGACGAAGATCTCCTGCCCGTTGCCGTGCGCGTAAGGCTCGGCGCCGGTGCTGCTGCCGGGGCTGAAGAGCCCGGAGTAGACCTCGAGGTTGCGCAGCGGGGGCAGCGAGATCACGTACTTCTCGGCGCCCTCGAGCGGCACGTGCGGTCGATCCGCGGCCCGCAGCACTCCCCGGGTGTGGCCCGCGCCCGAGTCGAGGAGCTGGGCCGGACTGACGCCCAGCGCACCGGCGATCTTCCGCAGGGAGGCGATGCTGGCGTTGGTGCGCCCGTTCTCGAGCTGGCTCAGGAAGCTCGAGCTCACTCCGGCCGCCGCCGCGAGGGTGCGCAGGCTCATGCCGCGCAACTGCCTGAACGTCGCGACCCGCAAACCGAGCTCGGTATCCTCGTCCTCGTTCGACTCGACTGCCGCTGCTGGCCGCCCCATATCGCTCCCTCGCGAGACTGAACATGTTGATCACTTCACTGAACGACATGTTCAGTGAAGTGATCAACACTGTACAGTCAACCGCGGTCTCGAGCAAGCGTCCCCGGGCGGGTTCCGCCGAGGAACGTGCCCAGAACCGCGATGTCCGCGAGGCGATCCGGCCGCGTCCGAAGCGGATTCTCCTCGAGAAGGACGAAGTCGGCCCGGGCACCGCGCCTGAGCACGCCCTTCTCGGCTCCCTCGCCCTGGCCGCGGGCGGACCAATCCGTGAACATGCGGATGGCCTCCTCGACCTCGAGGCGGTGCGGGGAGGGCTCGCCGCCCGCGGTCCGCCGATTGACCGCCGACGCGATGTTGGAGAGGGGCGCCGCGCCCTGCGGCACGGTCCCGGTCGAGTCCGTCGCGCCGATGACCCGGATGCCCGCGTCGACGAGCCGCCGCAGGGGCTGGAAGTCGGGCTCGACGACCTCCGACCCCACGAAGTGCGGGGTCGCCACCACGCCGACCCCCGACGCGGCGAGTTCGCCGATGAGGGGGATCGGCGCGTAGTCGCCGGCGTGCTCGATCCGGTGCATCGCGGGGAGTCTCGCGAGCAGCCGCGCGTCCTGCGCGCGAACGGCCGACATCGCCGCGCGGATCCCGGCCCCGGTGACGGCGTGCATGAACAGCTGCACGCGGGCCTCGGTCGCACGCGTGACGATGTCCTGGAGCTCGGCCTGCGACCGTTTGAGGTCGTCGAACACCGCCCCCAGGCCGTCGCCGCCCTCGCCGTCGACGAAGATCTTGATCCCCCCGAAGCGGAGCATCCCGTCCCCGAACCCCGACGACGCCCCGAGGCTCAGCACCTCGTCCACCGAACCCACCCGGGGGACGTGCGGATACACGCGCACGCGGAACGGCAGGCGCCCCCGGCGGTTCAGGTCCTGCAGCGCGCGGACATCGGCCGCGGACGTCGGGATCGTGCTGATGCTCGTGGTGCCCATCGAACCGAACAGGCGGTGGCCGTACCGATCGATCGCCGCAGCCGCCGCCTCCTCGCTCGCCGTGGGCAGCCGGTCCCAGATCTCAGTGAACACGCCGCTGAGACTGCCGTCGGAGCGACGGTGGACGGTCATTCCGGGGCTCTGCCCGGCCTCCTCGTCGATCCCCAGCAGGCGCATCGCCGCCGTGTTGACGGATGCGACGTGCAGCCCCGCGAAGACGACGACGGGCTCCCCGGGGCTCACCCGATCGAGCTCCTCGCGATCCGGCATCCGGAGCTCCTCGACGCGGCGGTTGAGCGCGAAGGAGCTCCGGACCACGATCCAGCCGGAGGGCTGCTCAGCGCGTCGCCTCGCGATCGCCTCGAAGATCTCGCTCAGGCGGGTCACGGGAGGAGCGTGCATCAGGAGCTGCTCCGTCTGGGCGATGCAGCTCATCTCGAGGTGCGCGTGTCCGTCGACGAAGCCGGGCATCAGGGTGGCGCCGTGCAGGTCGACCTCTTCGACCTCGCGGAAGGCGCTCGATCGCAGGAGAGGCTCGCGGTCGCCGATGCCCGCGATCCGGCCGTTCTCGACGAGCACGGCGCTCCCGCGCTCGTCGCCGAGGGTGACGATCTCCCCTCCCGAGAACAGACGCGCGGTCATGCGGCGCCGCCGCCCACGAGCACGCCGTCCTCAGTTCTCCAGCACACGGCCACCTCGTCGCCGAACGAGACCCCCGGCACGTCGCCGAATCGCTCCTCGAGAACGACGCGGGTCTCGTCCGCCAGACGCAGCCCGATCCTCCGATGCGAGCCGAGGTACGCGAGCTCCGTCACCCGCCCGAACACGCGGTTCTCGCCGGCCGAGACGTCCGCATCGCCGGCGGCGACGCGCATATGCTCCGGCCGCACGACCAGGGCGAGGTCGCTGCCCGCGGGCGCGCCGTTCGGGTTCGCGCCGCGGAGCTCTCCTCCCGCCCACGCCAGCGTGCCGCTCTCGGTCAGCCGGCCGGTGAAGCTCGTCGATTCCCCGAGGAACTCCGCGGCGAACCGCGACGTCGGGCGCATGTAGAGGTCCTCGGGGGTGCCGGCCTGCTCGACCCGCCCCTGACGGAACAGCACGATGCGGTCCGACAGCGCGAGGGCTTCGCTCTGGTCGTGCGTGACGAAGAGGAACGTCGTCCCGAGGTCGCGGTGCAGGCGCGCGATCTCGACCTGCATCTGGTCTCGGAGCCGCTTGTCGAGTGCGCCGAGCGGCTCGTCCATGAGGAGGACCGGGGGGTGGTAGACGAGGGCCCGGGCGAGGGCGACCCGCTGCTGCTGCCCGCCCGACAGCTCCTTCGGGCGGCGAGCTCCGTAGGATTGCAGCCTCACGAGATCGAGCGCCTCGCCCACCAGTCTGCGGATCTCGCCCCGCTCGAGCCCGCGTCCGTGGAGGCCGAACGCGACGTTCGCCTCGATCGTCATGTGCGGGAAGAGCGCGTAGTTCTGGAAGACCATGCCGAAGCTCCGCTTGTTGGGCGCGAGGCCCGTCACGTCCCGGCCGTCGAGTATCACGGCTCCCGAGGTGGGCGTGACGAAGCCGGCGATCGCGTTGAGCGTGGTGGTCTTGCCCGAGCCCGACGGACCGAGCAACGTGACGAACTCGCCCGGCCGCACCGACAGGGTCACGTCTTCGATCCCGACCACGCCGCTGGGATAGGTTTTGGTGACCCGGGCGAGATCGACGCCGCCGCGTAGCACTGAGGTCGTTTCGGCCATCGGAGCACCTTTCATCTCTGCTGAGATCGCGTGAGCGCGGGGACCAGCACGATCGCGCTGGTCACGGCGAGGATGAGCGTGGAGACCACCGCGATCGTCGGGTCGACCTCGTTCGTCACGCTGACGAACATCTCCACCGGGAGCGTGCGGATCTCCGGCGACTGCAGGAACATCGCGGCGACCACCTCGTCGAACGAGGTCACGAACGCGAAGAGCGCCCCCGCAGCCACGCCGGAGACGATCAGCGGGAGCGTGATGCGGACGAAGGTCCGCAGCCTCCCGGCGCCGAGGCTGGCCGCCGCGAGGTCGAGCGATCGGTCGTACCCGGCCAGGCTCGCCGTGACGGTCACGACGACGAACGGCAGGGCGAGCACGGCGTGGGCGAGGATGAAGCCGAGGGGGTTGCCGCTGAGCTTCCACTTCAGGAAGACCGAGTAGATCGCCACCGCCGAGACGATGCCGGGGATGATCAGCGGGGCCAGCAGGAGGCCCTGGACGACAGCGCCGATCCGGGCGGGAAGCCGTTGGATGCCGAGAGCCGAGAGCGTGCCGAGCACGCTGCACAGCACCGCCACCACCACGCCGATCCAGAGGGAGTTGCCGAGCGCCTGGAGCCAGGCGCGGTCGGTGAAGAAGTTCGCGTACCACGTCATGGAGAACCCGTCGGGCGGGAATTTGAAGCTCTTCTTCGCCGTGAAGGAGAGCGGCACCACGACCGCCAGCGGAGCGAAGAGCACGATGCCGACGAGGGTCGCCCACAGGCGCAGCCCGAATCCGACGCGCTGCTCCCGCCCGCTCATCGCGCGCCTCCCGCGACCGCCCCGGGCGTGCGTCTCAGCGCACCCGCGGAGATCAGCAGCAGCACCAGGGTGACGAGCAGCAGCACGGTCGAGAGTGCGCCGGCGCCCGGGAAGTCCAGGAGCTTGCCGACCCTCGTCTCGATGAGCTGGCCGATGAGCGACTCCTGCGGGGAGCCGATCAGCCTGGGTGTCACCCAGAACCCGAGGCTCATGATGAACAGCAGCACGGAGCCGGCAGCGATGCCGGGGAGCGAGAGCGGCAGATACACCCTCGCGAACGCCCGGAGCCGGGACGCGCCCATGGAGAGCGCGGCGTCGAGCAGCCGGCGGTCGATGCCGCTCATCGTGCTGTAGAGCGGGAGCACCATGAAGGGCAGCAGCACCTGCACCATGGCGATCGTCACGCCCAGCTGCGAGCCGAGGAGCTTGACCTCGCCGAGGCCGACGGCGCGGAGCATCGTCACGACGACGCCCTCGGGGTGCAGGAGCGCGATCCACGCGAACGTCCGCGCCATCAGGCTCGACCAGAACGGGAGGAGCACGAGGAACATGAGGAACGCGCGCGTTCTCGGCTTCACGAGCGTCATCAGATAGGCGTAGGGATAGCCGAGCACCAGCGTGACCGCGGTGACGAGCAGGGCCACGAGGAAGGTCCGCAGCAGGATCGTCATACTGGTCTCGTCGGTCAGCACCGAGACGTACTGCCCGAGCCCCGGGGTCGGTTCGAGGAAGCTCCGGGAGATCAGCGACACCAGCGGATAGATGAAGCAGACCCCCACGAGGACGACCGCGGGCGCGATGAGGATCCATGCCCCGAGGCGGTCGGCCCCGGCGGACCGCTTCAGCACGGCGGACACCCCCGTGGTGGTGCCCGAGCTCAGGAGCCCCTCTGCCATGTCCTCCTCCCTCCGACATACGTCATCTCGGCCTCCGCCTCCGTCATCGACTCGGGGTCGAGGAACCGCGGATCGCGGTCGTAGACCGCGAAGTCCGCCGCGTACCCGGGGGCCAGGCGCCCGATGATCCCGTCGAGACCCGCCACCGCGGCGGCGTCCGCGGTGTACCCGCGGACGCCCTCGAGCACCGTCGCCCGCTCGTCGGGCGCCACCGGCCTCCCCCGCCGGTTCCGGCGCAGTCGCATCAGCGCGATCCCGAACCAGGGGTTCGGCGCCTCGGCGATCGCGCCGCCAGTGTCGGAGTTTCCCGGCGGCCGGAAGCCGGCGTCGATCAGGCTCCGGTAGGCGTAGAGTCCGCTCCCGTCGTCGGTCGACATGAAGTTCGCGGTCGGCACGGGTACGACGCCGAGCTCGCGCATGCGCGCGACGAGCCCCGCGTCGAGCTTCAGGTTGCCGGCGTGCTCGATCCGAGTCGGCAGGCGCGGCGGCCCGACGCGCGCCGCGGCCTGCTCGACGGCTTCGAGCACCAGGTCCTGGGCCAGGTCGCCGATCGCGTGCACCCACACCTGGACATCGTGGCGCGTCGCCCAGATGAGCTCCTCGCGCAGCCCGCCGAGCGTGCGGGTGACCGCGCCCCAGTTCCTGGGCCGTACGGAGAGCCCCGACTCGTCGAAGGAGTGATCGTTGTCGCCGTCGATGAAGATCTTGATCCCCCCGGCGGCGATGAACGGTGAGTCGATCCCGTCCCCGAACGAGGCCGGGTCCCAGTCGTCGATCCGCTCCAGCAACGGGCTGAGCCCGGGAGCGACCACCGGGGTCAGCGTCACGCGCGTCGGCAGCTCTCCGCGGGTCGCCAGCTCCCCGTAGGCGTCGACCGCGCCTCTGCTCGCCGGGATGTCGTAGACCGTGGTGACGCCGTGCCGCGCGAAGGCGTCCCGGAGTTCGCTCCTGAGGATCGCCGCGAGACGATGGCCGGGGAGGGCCGGGACCGGGAAGAGGTGGAACCCCTCATCGACAGCCCCGGTGGGAACCCCGGCCCGATCGACGTGGACGACCACGCCCGGGGAGACCGTCGGCGCCGCGTGGCCCATGCCCGCCCGCCGCAGCGCGGTCGTGTTCGCCTGCAGCCGGTGCATGCTCTCGCGCACCAGCACGGGGACGCCGTCCGAGACGGCGTCGAGCTGCTCCCGGCCCGGGAGCGGCTGGAGGAACGTCCCCTGCGCCACGATCCACGCGTCGGGATCGGTCCGCTGCACGGCGGCGCGGCCGATTCGCTCGCAGACCTCGTCCGGGGTGAGCCCCCGCACGTCGAGCCACTCGGAGCGGGCCATCGCGGAGAACTCGACGTGGGTGTGGGCGTCGATCATCCCCGGCAGCACCACGCGGCCGCGGAGGTCGATGCTCGGGGCGCTCGGACCGGCGCGGTCCCAGAGGTTCTCGGCGGAGCCGAGCGCCTCCACGCGGCCCGCGCGCACGAGCATCGCCTCGGCGGGGTCGCTCCCCTCGGCGTCGGCGAAGATGCGCCCTCCGGTCAGCAGCAGGTCCTCCCCCGAGAGCCGCGCGCCTCCGAAGTCCCCGCTCATCCTGCGGTCCAGGCCGTCCAGCGCGAGAGCACGTTCTCGGCGTTGTCACCCCACCACTGCGGGTCGATCGACCAGGACTGCGCCCGGCGCTCCGCCGCGCCCGGGTCCCACTCAGCGGATTCCGGGGTCAGCTCGGGCTTGGCCCGGAGATTGGCGACGCCGTAGTCGATGGCCTCGGCGAAGGCGGCCTGGGGGCCGGGCGAGACCGCGAAGTTGATGAACTCCTGCGCGATCTCGCGGTTGGTGCTCCCCTTGACGATCGAGAGCGAAGCCCAGTGGTACGCGTTCCGGTCCCACACCGGCGCGTAGGTCGCGCCGTTCCGCACGGCCTCGGCGGCGCGCCCCGACCACACGAGAGCCATGTCCGCGCGCCCCGACTCCATCATCTCCACCTGTTCGGCGCCCGAGGCCCAGAAGGTGGTCTCGCTCTTGACCGCATCGAGCTTGGCGAACGCACGGTCGAAGTCGAGCGGATACAGGTCGGCGCGGTCGACGCCGTCCGCGAGGAGCGCCATCTCGAGGTTGCCCTCGGCAGGGTCGCCCGCCATCGCGCGCGAGCCCGGGAACCTCCCGAGGTCGAAGAAGTCCGCGAGCTTCGTGGGCGGCGCGTCGCCGTAGACCTCGGTGTTGTAGACGAGCAGGTACGAGTACGTGTCGACCGGGATCCCGCAGTCGCTGATGGTGCCCTCGGCGAAGTCGGCGCGGTTGATGCCTGAGAAGTCGAGCTTCTCGAACAGCGTGCCGCAGTAGGCGAAGGACTCGGCCGACCCCGAGAGGTACACGTCCCAGTCGGGGTTGCCCGTCTCCACCATGACCTTGAGCTTGGAGAGATCGGTGGGGGAGTCGACGGTGACCGTCACGCCTCGGTCTGTCTCGAACGGTTCCACGAAGGTCTTCTCCTGGGCCTTCTGGAACGCGCTGCCGAAGGTCACGAACGTGAACCCGTCCGACCCCGAGGAGCCCCCCTCGGAACCGGTCGCGCCACCCCCGCACGCGGTCAGCGCGAGGGCACCTCCCAGCAGAACGGCAGTTGCTCGGATGCCTCGGATCGCTGCAGACTTCATCGTCGGGCCTCTCTCGATTCACGCCACATACAACGCTGTATTAAAACGATGTTTTCTTATCATACGCTAGAGGCAGCGATGCTGGTCAACGACAGGCATTCAACCGTTACCGAAACTTGATTGCCGCGAAGGAGAACCGAGATGCCCCACGCAGTCGACGAGACCGAGCGGCGCCTGGAGATCGCGGAGGCCACGCTGCGCATCACCGAGCAGCGAGGCGCGAACGCCGTGACGATCCGCGCGGTCGCCGAGGAGCTCGGCCGCTCGACCGCGTTCGTGACGAACTACATTCCGAGCCGCGCGCAGCTCATGTTCAACGCCCTCGACTACGCCCGGGGGCTCTGGGTGGAGGAGCGGGATCGGGCGTCGGCGGCCGGGGAGGGCCTGGATCGGCTCGTCGACCTGGCTCGCTGGATGTGCGGCACGAACGAGCACGACACCGCGCTCCGCAGCCTCTGGATCGAGGTGCTCGCCGGCGCGGGCAGCGAGATCAAGGTGGTCATGGACATCACCGACCGCACCTACACCGCGTTCCAGGAGAGCGCCGCGTCCGCGAACATCGCGCACGCCACGGAGATCGCGGACATCCTGTACCTCTACGCGCGCGGCTTCCACGTGAAGAACGTCGAGGATCCGGTGAGCTGGAACGACGACCGGGTGAATCGGGCGCTCACGCTGCTGCTCGAACGGCTGCTCGGCACCGGAGCGCACACCCCGGGCCAGGGGGACGCCGGCACGGCGACGTGAACTCGGCGCGAATCCAGGGCTTCGCGTCACCGCTGCGAACGCAGGAGAGCGCGGGCACCGGCGCCGAGGCGTGGCCGTCACCCAGCCCCCTCCGCGCTCGAGGATGTCGTGCATGCGCTCGATCCGCAGCCGCCCCTCGGTGCGGGGCTCGTTCGCGGCGAACCACGGGCTCGGCGCCGCCTCGTGCAGGGCGTCGCCGGTGTCGTGGTCGAGCACGCCCGCGTCGAAGTGGATGGGCATCGGATCGATCCCCGTCATCGTCTGCTCCTCTCGGTGCTCCGGCATCCGGCCGGCGCGGTCGCGGCGGTCACTCCTGCGCCGGGGTCATGCTGTAGACGAAGAAGGCCGGCTCGTCGCCGACGTTCTCGAGGTGGTAGGTCCAGCCGGGAGCGAGGTAGACCGTGTCGTCGGGGCCGAGCTCGAAGACCCCCTCGTCGGCGTCGCCCACCCAGGTCAGCCGCAGCCGGCCGCGGATGATGTAGTAGGTCTCGTCGACCGGGCCGTACCAGTGATCAGCCTGCCCCGGGTCGAAGACCTCGCGGCTCGACCAGCGGTTCGTCTGCTCGCCCGGGTCCATCCAGCAGACGCCCTGGGTCAGCTCGCTCTGATGATCGCGCCGGGTGATGATGCGGGCGATGCGCACCCTCGTCGGGGCGGCATCCGCGGCGACGGGCGTCAGCGCGGCGAGCTTGACGTGGACGGGGCGAGGCTCGCGGTCCATGGGTTCCTCGTTTCCGTTGCATCGTCGGGGGTGGGGAAGATCGCGGTGTCGGCTGCCGCCCAGCTCAGGCGCACGGATTCTCCAGCCCCCGGGGCCGGCGTCTCGGTTCCGGATCGCACGATCACCGGGCCGTCGTCGGTCGTGATCTCGACGCGGCGCTGCGCGCCGAGGTAGGTGATGTCCCGGATCCGGCCGTCGAGGGCGCACCCGTCGACGGCCTCGGGCGCGCCGGAGACCCGGAGCCGCTCGGGGCGCACGATCGCGACCGCCGGGCCGTCGGGCAGCCCGTTCGCCGGTACGCGCACGCCGCCTTCGCTCGCGAGGACGCCGTCCGACACCCGCCCGCGCAGCGCGTTCGACTCGCCGATGAAGCGGGCGACGAACAGGGTGCCCGGGCGGGCGTAGAGCTCCTCGGGCGTGCCGATCTGCTCGATCCGCCCCTCGTTGAACACGGCGATGCGGTCAGAGAGGGTCAGCGCCTCCTCCTGGTCGTGCGTCACGAAGACCACGGTGACGCCGAGCTCCTGGTGCAGGCGCCGCAGCTCGATCTGCAGCCGCTCGCGCAGAGCCCGGTCGAGTGCCCCGAACGGCTCGTCCATGAGGAGGAGTCGCGGCTCGAACACGAGCGCTCTGGCGAGGGCGACGCGCTGCTGCTGCCCGCCGCTGAGCTGCGCGGGCCTCGCACTCGCCCGCGCCCGCAGCTCGACCAGCTCGAGCGCCTCGAGCGCCCTCCTGGCGCGCTCGGGCTTGGGCACGCCGCGCTGGCGGAGCGGGAACTCGACGTTCTCGCGCACCGAGAGGTGCGGGAAGAGCGAGTAGTTCTGGAACACCATGCCGAGGCCTCGCTTGTGCGGCGGCACGGCGGTGATCTCGACGCCGTCGCAGACGACGCTGCCGCCGCTCGGCTCGGTGAAGCCGGCGATCATCGAGAGGGTGGTGGTCTTTCCGGAGCCGCTCGGCCCGAGCAGCGTGAGGAACTCGCCCGAGCCGACGCTCAGATCGACGTTCTCGACCGCCGCGGCGCCGGCGTAGCGCTTGACGAGGCCGGCGAGGCGCAGCTCGGCGCCGGGAGCGGGGGTCGCGGTCATGAGGGGTCTCCGAGTCGTTTCGCGGCGCGTCGCTCCCGGGCGACCTGCACGAGGCGGGGAATGAGGATGATGAGCGTGGAGAGCACGAGCAGCAGCGTGGAGGCCGCGGCGATGCTCGGATCGGTCTCGACGGTGACCGAGCTGTACATCTGCACGGGGAGGGTGCGCAGCGCGGGCGACTGCAGGAAGTAGGAGACCACGACCTCGTCGAGGCTCGTGACGAAGGCGAAGACGAAGCCGGTGGCGATGCCGGGGGTCAGGATGGGCAGCTGCACCTGCAGGAACCGGGGCACCGGTCCCGCGCCGAGCACCGCCGCCGCGCGCACGATCGTCTCGTCGAGGCCGCGCAGGGCGGTGCCCACCGGGATCAGCACGAACGGCAGCGCGAGGGTGACGTGCGCGAGCACGATGCCGAGCGGCGAACCGGCGAGGTTCCACCGCAGGTACATGCCGAAGATGGCGATCGCCGCCACGATGCCCGGCACCAGGATCGGCAGCATCACGACGACCTGGGCCGTCGCCGAGAATCGCGCGCGCAGCGCTCGCAGGCCGAGTGCCGCGAGCGTGCCGAGCGCGGTCGCGACGATCCCGACGACGAGCGCGATCCCGAGGCTCGTGCCGAGCGATCCCAACCAGCGCTGATCGCTGAAGAAGTTCTCGTACCACTGCAGCGACCAGCCCTCGATGGGGAAGGCGAAGCTGCGCTTGTCCGAGAACGAGAGCGGCACCACGACGAGCGTCGGCGCGACGAGCAGCAGCGCGACGACCGCGGCCCACAGGCGGAGCGGCAGCCGGATCCTCGTCCGCTCGTTCACCGGCCCTCACCCCCCGACAGCATCTGGGAGACGCCCCGCCGCAGCGGGGTCGCAGCGAGGACCACGACGCAGAAGAGGCCGAGCGTCGCGAGCAGCAGGATGCCCGAGAGCGCGCCGGCCCCGGCGAAGTCCACGATCTTCTCGACGCGCTGCCCGATCACCTGGGCGATCATTGCCTCCTTGGGGCTGCCGATGAGCTGCGGAGTGATGTAGAACCCGAGGGCGAGGATGAACACCAGCGAGCTCGCGGCGAAGAGGCCCGGCAGCGACTGCGGCAGGTAGACCTGCCGGAACGCGCGGTAGCGGTTCGCGCCCAGGCTCTGCGCGGCGGCGAGCTGGCGACGGTCGATCGACGCGAGAGCCGTGTACAGCGTGAGAATCATGTAGGGCAGCAGGATCTGCACGATCGCGAGCACGACGCCGGCCGCCGTGCCCCGCAGGGTGACGTCTTCTGCTCCGAAGAAGGCGAGGATCGCCGAGACCGGGCCGTCCCGCTGCAGGAGCGAGATCCAGGCGAAGGTGCGCGCCATGAGCGACGTCCAGAACGGAACGAGCACCAGCACCATGAGGAGCGTGCGCGCCGTCGGTCCGACGAGCGTGAGCAGGTACGCGAACGGATAGCCGAACGCGACGCAGACGACGACCGTGACCGCTGCCGTGGCGAAGGTGCGGCCGAGCACGCGCAGCGTCGTCGGGTCGGCGAGGGCCGCGGCGTACTGGCCGAGGCCGGGCTCCGGATCGGTGAAAGAGCGGAGGAGGATGACGCCGATGGGGAGCAGGAAGAAGATCAGGATCACGGCGAGGGCTGGCGCGACGGCGAGGCCGCCGAATATGCGCGACTGACGCATGGGTCCTCCTGAGGCGGGATGATGGGGCGGTGGGCGCCGATCGACGGGGATGCGCTCCCGCGGAACCGGTGCTCCGCGCGAACGCGCGGGTCAGCCGGTGGACCAGGCGGTCCACTCGGCCTCCGCGTCCGCCGAGTTGTCGGCCCACCACTGCACGTCCGTCACGATGGACTGGCTCTGCACCTCCTCGCTCGCCACGTTCCACTTCTGCTGCAGTTCGTCGAGTTTCGGCTCGGCCGAGAGGTCTGCCGGCGCGTAGGGCTGCAGCTCCGCGAAGCGCGCCTGCGGCCCGGCCTGCGCGGCGAACTCGATGAAGCTCTGCGCGTTCGCGGCGTTCTTGCTGCCCTTGATGATGCTGAGGCTCGCCCAGGCGAGCAGGTTGTCCTCCCAGATCGGCGCGATCTTCGCCCCGTTCTTCTCGGCTTCGTAGCCGCGGCCCGACCAGGCGAGCCACATGTCCGCGGATCCGTCCTCCATCGACTGCTGGGACTCCGAGCTCGTGTTCCAGAAGGTCAGCGAGTCGCGGATCGTGTCGAGCTTCGCGTACGCGCGCTCGGTGTCGAGGGGGTAGAGGTCCTCGGGCGCCACGCCGTCGGCGAGCAGGGCGAACTCGAGCGCGCCCGCGCCCGCCCACCCCGGGACCATCCGGGTGCCGGGGTACTTCTCCAGGTCGAAGAAGTCCGCGGGAGTGCTCGGAACGTCTGCACCGCTGTACGTGTCGGCGTTGATGATCATCATGGTCGAGTACTGCGCGATCGGGATCGAGCATTCGGACCAGGTGCCCTCGGGGAAGTTCGAGGTGTCGATGTTGCTGAAGTCCAGCTTCTCGACCAGCGCGCCGCAGTTGGCGACCGGGAAGTAGGGCTCGGTGTCCGCGACGTCCCAGATCGTGTTCCCAGACTCGACCATCTGCTGGATCTTCGGGTAGGAGGTGGGGCCGTCGTTCTGGACGGTCACCCCCTGTTCCTCCGCCCAGGGCGTGAGGAACGCCTCGTTCTGGGCGTCCTGGTAGGCGCTGCCGTAGCTCGCGAAGACGAGCGATCCGCCCTCGCCGCCGCCTGATGCGGGTGCGCCGCCGGACGAGCAGGCGGTGAGCGCGAGCGCCGCGACGGCCGCGACTGTCAGCAGCCTCGAGGTTCTCTGGTGCATCTTCGTCGACCCCTTCGTCTCATCCGAGCAGGAATATCATAATAACGCATTATTGTGAGTCTGCAAACCCAGTCGCGTGGCATACAGTTGAACGCACCGAGACCCGAGGAGACCGAGCGCACGTGCACACCATCGAGGAAGCCCCCGCGGCCGCAGCGCGCCGCGATCCCTGGCCCGCCGGGGTCGACCTCGCCACTCGTCGCCGAGCCGAGATCCTCTGCGGCACGATCCGGGTCATCGCGCGCGACGGCGTCGCGGCCGCGAAGCTCAAGGACATCGCGCGCCAGTCGGGGGTGAGCCTCGGCCTCGTGCAGCACTACTTCGACACGCGCGAGAACCTCGTCGACGCCGCCTTCGGCGCGATGATGCAGGTCGTCGCCCGAGAGAGAGCGCGGCGAATGGACGCGGTCGACGACCCGCTGCAGTCCATCTACGAGATGATCCGCCTCCACGTCTTCGGCACCGTCGCCTTCCCGGAGCGATGGGGGCTCTGGAGCGAGCTCTGGGCGGGGTCGGGACGCTCCGATCATCTCCGCGGCGTGGCGACCCAGGTCTACCGGCTGTGGGCGCTCCCGCTCGAGGACGCCCTGCGACGGCTCGAGCAGCAGGGCCGCCTCCCCGCCGGAGCCGATCCCGGGCTGCTGACCACCGGCATGCTCGCACTCATGGACGGGCTCTCCATCCGCACGCTGGCCGAGCCCGACGTCTTCACCCAGGATCTCATGCTCCAGGTGCTCAACGGGTGGGCGACCACCCAGCTCGGCGTCGCACCGGCGGAGGCGGAGCGCCTCCTCGAGGCGCTCTCGAGCAACGCCGCCGAACCCACGGCGCTCGCACCGGAGGTCGTCGCGGCCGCGCTCGTCGAGCAGCGGACGCCGTAGCGGCGCCCCTGGCGTCCGGGCGCGGGAGGCGGCGCCGATCCGCCGCCATAATAATATGTTATTATCACCTTCGGAGCGCGGCCCGAGGCCCGCACCGCCCGCCCGTCAACCACACTCAGAGGTGAGCATGCTCGATTCGACGATCACTCAATTCCTTGCCGAGCAGCAGGAGCGGATCTCGGGCACCGATCCCCACATCGCGTTCTCCCGGGAGGAGTACGCCGCGAGGCTCGCGCGACTGCAGCGGGCGATGGACGAGGACGGCGTCGACACGCTCGTGCTCTCCTCGCCCGAGGCCCAGAACTGGCTCCACGGACTCGCCCTGCGCTGGTACAAGGCCAACGGCCCCCGCGACTGGCGCCCCCTCACCTGCACGGTCGTCCGCGCCGACGCGGGCTACATCCTGTTCGAGGGCGTCGAGCACACCGAGATGATCCGCCGCACCTCGGTGGCCGCGGACGTGCGACTGCTCCCCCGCTACGAGCGCGGCGGGATGCTGCGCTTCATCATCGGCGAGATCACGAAAGAGGGCTGGGTGCGGGGCTCGAACGTGGGCCTCGAGATGTTCTCCGCGATCCCGAACCCCGCCGTCTCGAAGATGCTGGAGGGCGCCCTGCTCGACGCAGGAGCGCGCGTCGTCGACGGAACCCTCACCTCGCGGCGCGTGCGGATGATCAAGTCCGCCGCCGAGATGCGGGCGGTGAAGAAGGCCGCGGAGATCTGCGACGCGGGCCTCCTCCACCTCGCGGACGTCCTCCGGCCGGGGATGACCGAGCTCGAGGCCCACGGGGAGCTGATCCGCGGCCTGTCCACCGCAGGAGGAGAACCCGCGGGCCTGCACCAGGTCGCCTTCGTCGGGCTCGCCGCGCTGGGCGTCTACCACGAGATCTCGGGGCGACGGGTGATCACGGAGGACGACTTCCTCGACGTCGACCCCTGCGGCGTCTACCAGCGCTACCACTCGAACCGGTCCCAGCTGTACGCCTTCAAGGAGCCGCCGAAGGCTGCCGTCGAGCTGATGAGCATTCTCACCGGCGCATTCGACATCCTCACCGAGCGAGCGCGTCCGGGCGCGCGGATCGGCGATGTCAGCGCCGAGCTCTTCGCCTACTACCGGGACGCCGGCGTCTTCGAATCGAACACGAGCGTCTGGATCGGCGGCTACGAGATGGGGATCGCCTTCCCGCCCGACTGGGTCGGCGAGTGGAAGTTCACCGTCGTCGGCGGGGAGGACGACGACCGGGTCTTCGAAGCCGGCATGGTCGCCAATTTCGAGAGCATGTGCGGCATCGGCCTGCTCGACACCTTCGCGGTCGAGGAGGAGCGGACCAGCCTGCTCTCGAAGCTCCCCCACGAGATCATGGTGGTGGGCCGGTAGACCCGGCGGCGGCTCGTCGCACGCGGCGGCGGTGCGACGACCGCGCGTGAGGCGTACACTGGACGACGGCCTCCCACAAGGAACCACGCAGTCAACGGCGCTGAGCCATCGACGCCACACCGACGCAGCGGCGGCCAGCGCGCCGCACGCAACCGAAAGCCGTCCGTGTCCCACACCGCAACCTCAGCCCCCGCCGCGCCCCGCAACTCCCGATCCCGCGTCATCGTCGCGAGCCTCGTCGGAACCACGATCGAGTTCTACGACTTCTACGCCTACGCCACCGCGGCGGTGCTCGTCTTCCCGCGCCTCTTCTTTCCGACGGGCGACGAGACCACCGCGCTCCTCGCCTCCTTCGCGACGTTCGGCGCGGCGATGCTCGCCCGACCGGTCGGCGCGGTCTTCTTCGGGCACCTCGGCGATCGGCTCGGCCGCAAGACCACCCTCGTCGCCTCCCTGCTCACCATGGGCATCGCGACCTTCCTCATCGGCCTGCTGCCCACGTACACGCAGGTCGGCGCCTGGGCGGCCGGGCTGCTGCTGATCATGCGCCTCGCGCAGGGCTTCGCGCTCGGCGGCGAGTGGTCGGGGGCGGCGCTCGTGGCGACCGAGAACGCGCCATCGGGCAAGCGCGCCTGGTACGGCACCTTCCCGCAGCTGGGCGCGCCGCTCGGCTTCATCATCGCCAACACCGTCTTCCTCGGCATCAGCATCGCGCTCGCCGACCCCGCGAATCCCGGTCAGCCCTCCGAGGCGTTCCTCGGCTGGGGATGGCGCGTGCCGTTCCTGTTCTCCGCCGTCATGGTGATCATCGGCCTCTGGGTGCGCCTCCGGCTCGTCGAGTCGAGCGCGTTCGAGCGCACGAAGCAGACCGGCCGGGTCAAGCGCCTGCCCCTCGCCGAGGCGTTCAGGCACCACTGGAGGGCGCTGATCCTCGGCACCTTCGCGATGCTCGCCACCTACGTGCTGTTCTACCTCATGACCTCGTACACCCTCACGCTGGGCACGCGCCCCGTCGACGCCGACGTGCCAGGCCTCGGCTACACGTACAACGGCTTCGTCTTGATGCTGATCTTCGGCGTGGTCTTCTTCGGCGTGTTCACGCTCGTCTCGGGCCCGCTCGCCGACCGCTTCGGCCGCCGTCGCATGCTCGTCCGGGTCACCGGCGCCATCGCGCTCTTCGGCCTCGCCTTCGTGCCGCTGCTCGGCGGCGGCACCGCGACGGTCATGTTCTTCCTGGCGCTCGGCTTCACGCTCATGGGGCTCACCTTCGGGCCGATGGGCGCGTTCCTGCCGGAGATGTTCCCGACGAACGTGCGATACACGGGATCGGCGATCGCGTACAACGTGTCGTCGATCCTGGGCGCCGCCCTCGCGCCGATCATCGCGCTGTGGCTGTGGGGCCTCGCCGACGGCGGCCCCGTCTACGTGGGGCTCTACCTCACCGGCGCGGCGCTGCTCACCTTCGTCTCGCTCCTCCTGACCCCCGAGACCAAGGACGTCGACATCGAGGCGTAGCGCACGCGCGCCCCGCTCACCCTGAAAGGCGGATATCGCACGCGATCCTCGGGATCGACGTGCGATATCCGCCTTTGGCCATCCGCGGCGACGACGCGGCGCCTCAGCGCGCCTACGTCGTCGACTCCCCCGCCTCGCCCGTGTCGGCCAGCAGCACACCGGAGGAGATGTCCCACATCATGGCGACCTGGTCACCGCGGTTGTGGATGCGGGCGTCCTGCCCCAGGCGCACCGCGCCCTCGCCGCCGTCCGGCAGGCGTACCGCGTAGCGGCGCGAGGCTCCGAGGTAGGTCACGTCGGTGATGGTCACGGGGATGGCATTCTGGCTCTCCGCGGGAACGGTCCCCGCGGGCTCGAGGCGCAGGTTCTCCGGCCGGATCAGGATCGCCAGATCCTCCTGGCTGCCCTGCCCGTTCGCGACGACGCGGTGTCCGGAGACGTCGATCGCGGTCTGCCGCTCGCCGACCACGGCGCCCTTGCCGAGCAGCACCGTCGACTCGCCGAGGAAGCGGCCGACGAACAGGGTCTGGGGAGCCTCGTAGAGGTCTTCGGCGGTGCCGACCTGCTCGATCCTGCCGTTGTTGAACACCGCGATGCGATCCGACATCGACAGCGCCTCCTCCTGGTCGTGCGTCACGTACACGAAGGTGGAGCCGACCTCGCGGTGGATGCGCTTGATCTCGCCCTGCAGCCACTCGCGCAGCTTCTTGTCGAGCGCGCCGAGGGGCTCATCCATCAGCAGCACGCGGGGCTCGTAGACCAGGGCGCGGGCGAGCGCGACGCGCTGCTGCTGGCCGCCCGAGAGCTCCGAGGGGTAGCGATCGCCGTACTCGCCCATGCGCACCATCGCGAGCGTCGCGGCGACCCGCTCCCGCTGCTGCGCCTTGCTCAGCTTGCGGCGCTGCAGCGGGTAGGCGATGTTCTCCCACACGGTCTTGTGCGGGAACAGGGCGTAGTTCTGGAACACCATGCCGATGTCGCGCTTGTGCGGCGGGAGCTTGGCCACGGGCTTGCCGTAGATGTGCAGGAACCCCTCGGTGACGGTGGTGAACCCCGCGATCATGTTGAGGGTGGTCGTCTTGCCGGATCCCGACGGCCCCAGGAAGGTCATGAACTCGCCCGGTTCGATCGTGAGGTCGATCTCGTCGACCACGGCCTTCTCGCCGTACCGCTTGGTCACCTGCTTCAGGCTGATGCCGGCCTCGCCGATGGCGTGGATCGCGGAGGTGTTCAGCCCCTCCGCACGCAGCTCCCGCTCGTGGCCGTCGGGCACGGGGATGTCGTTGTGGGTCATGGCGTTCACGCTACCGGTCGCTTTCTCTTCCTCGTGGCGAGCTGCGCGATGAGCATGACGACCACCGAGGTGAGCATCGTGATCACCGCGACCGCGGCCACCGTCGGGTCGTTGGTCTGCGTCGTGCTGTTGAAGATCTTCACCGGCAGCGTCTGCAGCGTCGGGCTCTGGATGAACAGGGACAGGATCACCTCGTCGAACGACGTCACGAACGCGAACAGGGCGCCCGCCGTCACGCCCGGCGCGATCAGCGGCAGGGTGATGCTGAAGAAGGTGCGCGTCCGGCCCGCCCCCAGGCTGGCCGAAGCCTGCTCCAGCCGCGGATCCATGCCCTGCAGCGACGCCATGACGTTCGTGATCACGAGCGGCATCGACACGATCGTGTGCGCCAGCACGAACCCGGGCAGCGTGCCCAGCAGATCCATCCGCAGGAACAGCGAGTAGAGCCCCACCGCGAGCACGATTCCCGGCACGATCAGCGGCAGCAGGAAGTACCCCTCCAGCAGCCCCTTGCCGCGAAACCTCAGCTTCGACAGGCCCAGCGCGGCCAGCACCCCGACCGTCGTCGCCACCAGCATCGTCAGCAGCGCCACCTGCAGCGACGAGAGCAGCGACCTGACCCAGCTCGGGTCGGTGAAGAAGTTCTCGTACCAGCGCGTCGAGAACCCCTTGGGCGGGAAGTTGAACGACGGCGCCTCGTTGAACGACATCGGCACGATCACGAGCGTCGGCAGGATCAGCCAGAGCACGATCAGCACCGCGAACACCCCCAGCAGGCGCTTCGTGATCATGACCGGTCCACCCCCGGGAACAGACTGCCGCTCCTGTTGAACCGCGATACGACGACGAGGATCAGGATCGTGCACACCAGCAGGAACACGCCGAGCGTGGTCCCCTGCCCCCACATCAGGAACACGCTGATCTGCTGCTGGATGAGGGCGGAGATCATGATCTCCCTCGAGGACCCCAGCAGGGCGGGAATGATGTAGAAGCCCAGTCCGAGGATGAACACCGTCACCCCGCCCGAGAAGATGCCGGGCCGCGACAGCGGGAGATAGATCGTGAAGAACGCGGTCACCGGATTCGCCCCCAGGTTCGAAGCCGCCGGCATCAGGCGCTTGTCGATCTTCGCCATCGACGAGTACAGCGGCAGCACCATGAACGGCAGCAGCACCTGGCACATGCCCAGCGCCACGCCGAAGGTGGTGCGGATCAGCGGGATCGGGCCGATCCCGAACCACGCGGCCAGCAACCCGTTGATGGGGCCCGTGTCCTGCAGCAACACCATCCACGCCAGCGTGCGCACCAGGATGCTCGTCCACAGCGGCATCATGATGAACAACTGCATCACGCCCCGCGTTCGGTCCGAGACGATCGTCATGAGGTAGGCGTACGGGTAGGCCAGCACCAGGCACACGAGAGTCACGAGGATCGCGGTGCCGAAGGTGCGCAGGACCACGTTGATGTTGGCATCGGTGGTGAACAGCCACACATAGTTCTGCACGCCCGGGCGCGGATCGGTCACCGAGCGGATGAACACGTCGATGAGCGGCGCCAGGAAGAACAGCGAGACGATCACGAACGCCGGCAGCAGCAGGAGGAGCGGGCGCCAGTTCCTCGGCCCCCGCTTCTTCGGCCCCCCGGCATCCGCACCGGGGGCGACGGCGCTCGCCTGCGCGACGCCCCCGGTGACGGTGCTCTCGGTCATGTCGATCAGTTGCCGGTCGCCCAGCCGGCCCAGGCGGCGGCGAGCGCGTCGTAGTTCTTGACCCAGAAATCCACGTTCGGCGCGATGCCGGTGTCGAGGTTCTCGGTGGTCATCCACTGCTTGAGCAGCTCGTCCATCTGCGGCTTCGCGTCGACGTTCACCCCGCCGTAGGAGGTGAGCTCGGTCATCTTCGCCTGCTGCTCGGCCCCGATCGAGTAGTTGACCGCGGCGAAGGCCGCCTGCTTGTCCTTGACGCCCTTCGGGATGCCGTTCGAGTCGACCATGATCATCCACTCGTTCCACATCGGGGCGACGGGCGCCCCCGCGGCGGCGGCCCCGTAGCCGCGGCCCGACCAGACGAGCCCCATCACCGCCTCGCCGGCCTCCAGCTGCTGCTGCGCCTGGGCACCGGTCGTCCAGCCGATCACGTTGTCGCCGAGATCCCGGTACATGTTGAAGGCGCCCTCGATGTCGTCGACGGTGATGCTGTTGATGTCCTTGCCCTGCGCGGTGAGCGCGAACTCCACGGTCTGCGGATCGACGTAGGTCGACTGGCTGACCGTGCGCTTGCCCGGGAACTTCTTCGTGTCGAAGAAATCGGCCGCGCTCGTGGGCGGGTTGTCGCCGAACTTGTCGGTGTTGTAGACGAGCACGAGCCCGTACAGGATCTGCGGGACCATGCAGTCGTCGGTGATGGTGCCCTTCGGGATCTTCGAGGTGTCGATCTGGGAGTAGTCGTACTTCTCGTAGAGGGTGCCGCAGCCGCGGGCCGTGTCGAACTGGGTGGTGTTGACGATGTCCCAGCTCACATTGCCGCTGTCGACCATCGCCTTGAGCTTGCCGGCGTCGAACGCGTCCTGGTTGACGGTGGCGCCCGAGGCCTTGGCGAACGGATCCCAGAGCGCCTGGGTCTGCCCGTCCTGGAAGACGCCGCCGGATCCGGCGAAGGTGAGCGTGACGCCGTCGAGCGCTCCCTCCTTGACCTCGCCCGCGACGGGGGTGCCGAGGTCGCGTTCGGGGGCCGGCTCGGCGGGCCCGCCGCCTCCGCTGCACGCCACCAGCGTGAGCGCCAGCGCCGCGGTGCCCGCGATGAACGCGATGCCGCGACGGGTCTTGGGGTTCTTCAGAGTGGACATGGTTCCTCACTTCATCGTGATTGTGGCCCCACCGCCCGGACGTCTCGTCCTCGGGATCCGGTCGCCCCCGACCCGGCAGGTGTCATCGAAGCTAGCAGCAACCGCCGACGGGGATACCGCTGCCGTTACTCCTTCGTTACCGCGGCGGACATATTTCATAGATTCGTACATCGCCCCGTCCGGCCGTAGTACGAACATAAGGATTCGGCCGCTCGTGCCGCTTTCCACCATCTCGACCGGGCCGCCAACCATACCATGGAACAGTGCAGTGCAAGCAGTTCGAGGAGGAACGCGCATGGACATCGTCGTCGTGGGTGCCGGCCTCGCGGGTCTGACCGCGGCGTGGGAGCTGGAAAAGGCGGGGCACCGGTGCACCGTGCTCGAGGCGCGGGATCGCGTGGGCGGGCGCACCTGGTCGGAACGGCTCGGCAACGGCGAGGTGACCGAGCGGGGCGGCGAGTACGTCTTCCCCACCGAGTTCGCGATCCGCAGGCTTTCGGCCGAGGTCGGCGTGCCGATCATGTCGCACAACGTGCGCTACGGGCGCCGCACCGTGAACGGGCGCGTCATCTCGTCCGACGAGCTCGACGCCACGAGCGAGCGGCTGCGCGCGACGCTCGCCCGCATGCTCGCCGACGGGGAGACCCGGGTATCGCTCGAGCGGGCCTGCGCGGAGGCGCTCGGATCCGGGTACCGCCTCGACCCCGTGTACCGGCGCATCACCACCTCGGCGGCGGCGGATCCCGAGCTCGTGAGCGCGGAGGCGGTGCTGCTGCACGAGTCGTCCACCGCGAACGGATACGTCGAGGACGGCGGACGATTCGTCGGCGGCAACCAGACGCTCTCGAACGAGCTGGCGCGCCGACTCGGAGGAGGCGTCCGGCTCGAGCATCCCGTCTCGGGCGTCGATCAGTCGGCCACCGGCGTGCAGGTGCGGCTGCGAGACGGGGGCCGCCTCGACGCGGACGCCGCCGTGCTGGCCGTGCCCCTGCCGATCCTGCGCGACCTCGAGCTGGGGTTCGCGCTGCCCGAGGCGCAGCAGCGCGCCCTCGACCACCGGTTCATGGGCGTGGCGGCGAAGCTCGGCGTGCCGCTCAGCCGGGCCGACGACGACATCGCCCTGCAGAACGCCGAGCACACCTGGTGGTCGTGGCGATCCCTCTCCGTCGACGGCGAGCACCGCATCGACGCGCTCTCGTCGTTCGCGGGCGGCCCGTTCGCGCTCGAGGCGCTCGGCGTGACGGAGGGGCCGGCGGGCTGGGTGCGCGCGCTCCGCGAGATGCGCCCCGAGCTGGAGATCGACGGAGAGGCGCTGCTCACCACCTGGGCCGACGACCCCTGGACGCGCGGCGCCTACACCGCGCCGGGGCTCGACTGGAGCGCGGAGGACGCCGAGGTCTTCGCGCGGCCGGCCGGCCGCGTCGCGCTCGCGGGAGAGCACACCGGCCTCGCGCAGTCCCTCTCGGGCGCGGTCTCCTCGGGATACCGGGCCGCCGCCGCGATCGAGGCCGGAATCCCCTCGTGACCCGGGTGGCCGAATCTATGCTGGAAGCATGACCTTCACCGTCGGGTCGTTCCTCGCACTGCCCGCAGCGCGCACGGTCTCGCTGACACCGGGAGTCGGCGAGGAACGCGCCATCACCTGGGCGCACGTGTGCGAACTGCGGGAGCCCTGGAAGTGGCTGGGGCGCGGGGCCCTGGTGATGACGACGGGAATGGGCGTGCCCGCGACCACGGACGACCAGTGCGCCTATCTGGCCGGCATGAACGCCGCCGGCATCGCGGCCGTCACCGTCGACGAGGAGATGCTCGAGACGCCGATCACCGAACCGGCGCTGGCCTACGCCGCGCACATCGGTTTCCCGGTGCTCCAGACCGCGCACGAGGTACCGTTCATCACGCTCGCGATGGCGGTCGCCGATGCGGTGCGCACGGAGCACGCCGAGCACGTGATGCAGCAGGCCGAGCAGTTGCACGGCTCGCTGCTGCTGGCCGAGCTGTGCGGCGGATCGGTCCCGTCCGAACCCGCGGCGCGGCTCGTGGCGACGTACGACATCGAGCCCCCCTTCCTGCTCGCGGTGATCGAGAACGACGACGTGCGCTCGACGCTCGACCGCGTGTACGCCGGGTTCTCCGCGCATCGCGCGACGGCGCTCGCCACCATCAAGGAGGGCCAGGTCCTGGTCCTCGCCCACGCGAGCGAGCGGGTGGATCGCGTGCTCGAGGCCCTCAGCGACGAGACCGCCCGCATCGGGGTGAGCGCCCAGTTCCACCAGCTCGAGGATCTCCCCGCGGCGCTGCGGCAGGCCCGCAGCGCCCTGATCCGCAATCACCAGTCCGGGCGGGTGCTCCGCTTCGAGGAGAGCACGACCGCCTCGCTCTTCCTCCCCCACGACACCGATCAGCTGCGCCGGATCGCGCGCCAGGTGCTCGGCCCGCTGCGCACCTACGATGAGCAGCGCGGCACCTCGCTCACGCAGACGCTCAGGGTGTTCCTCGAGGAGAATCGCAGCTGGGTCCGCGCCGCGGAGCGGCTCTACGTGCACCGTCAGACGCTCATCGCCCGCATCTCGCGCATCGAGAAGATCATCGACCGCGATCTGTCATCCATCGAGGACACCGCGGAGTGCTGGCTCGCGGTCCAGGCCGCCATCAGCTGCGGGGACCTCGAGCCCAACGATACCGGCCCGCGCCCGCCCGGGCCCCCCGGCGGTTAGGGAGAGTCCCCCGCAGCCCGGCGGCGCCCTGCGCCCGGCCCGAGGACCGCGAGGCGCGAGGCACCAGGCGCGAATGGTAGCTTGAGAGCACTCCGGCGCACGCACGCCGCGGGAAGGGAGCGACAGCGATGGGAATGCCCGGAATGGCGACGACGTCCACGGGCGGCACGGGATCGGCGTCACCGCGCGGAGAGGCGCACGAGCGGCTCGCGAGGGCGGCCTCCGAGTGGGCCGCGCAGGACATCGACCCCGAGACCCGAGCCGAAGCGCGCAGGCTCATCGCGGGGGCTCGCGACGGCCGCACCGACGCGACCGCCGAGCTCGAGGACGCCTTCGGCGGTCGTCTCTCCTTCGGCACGGCCGGACTGCGGGGCCGCCTCGGCGCCGGCCCGCGCCGCATGAACCGCGTGGTCGTCTCCCAGACCAGCACCGGGTTCGCCGCGTACCTCCTCGAGCGCGCCGCCCGCGGAGACGCCGACGAGCCCCCGTCGATCGTCATCGGCTACGACGGCCGCGTCAATTCCGAGGTCTTCGCCCGCGACACCGCCGAGGTCATGGCGGGCACCGGGGTGCGCGCGTTCCTGCTGCCCGACCCCGGGCCCACCCCGCTCACCGCGTTCGCCGTGCGCCACCTCGGCGTCTCGGCGGGCGTCATGATCACGGCGAGCCACAACCCGCCCCGCGACAACGGGTACAAGGTGTATCTGGGCGACGCCGACTCGGGCTCCCAGATCGCGCCCCCCGTCGACGGCGAGATCGCCGCCCACATCGACCGGATCGCCGCGACCCCCGTCGACGGCATCCCGCGGTCCACCGACTACACCGTACTCGGCCCCGGCGTCACGAACGCCTACGTGGCCGAGACCTCGGCGGCCGTGCTCGCCGGCCTGCCGCAGCGCCCCGACGCCCCGGGGAAGACGGTCGGCGCCGACACCGGCCTCAGGGTCGTCTACACGGCGATGCACGGGGTCGGATCTCGGATCGCCCGCCGCGTCTTCGTCTCCGCCGGCCTCCCCCGGGTCACCCCGGTGCCGCAACAGGATCACCCCGACGGCGCCTTCCCCACGGTGGCCTTCCCCAACCCGGAGGAACCGGGCGCCCTGGATCTCGCCTACCGCACCGCGCGCGGCATCGATGCCGACCTGATCGTGGCGCACGATCCCGACGCCGATCGCCTGGCCATCGCGCTGCCCCACCCCGACGAGCGGTCGGGGTACCGCCGCCTCACCGGCAACGAGCTCGGCCTGCTGCTCGGGTGGCGCGCAGCGGAGCGCGAGCGCGCCTCCGCCGCGCTCGGAGCGCGAGCCGTCGCGGGAACTCTCGCGTGCACCATCGTCTCATCCCCGGCGCTGAAAGCCGTCGCCCGGGAGTACGGCCTCGGCTATGTCGAGACGCTCTCCGGCTTCAAGTGGGTATCGCGCGTCCCCGGGCTGATCTTCGGCTTCGAAGAAGCGCTCGGATACCTCACGCACCCCCGGATCGTGCGCGACAAGGACGGCATCTCCGCGAGCGCCGATGCCATCGCGATGGTGCGCGAGCTCGCCTCGGAGGACCGCACCGTCTGGGATCTGCTCGACGAGGCGAGCGAGCGCTTCGGCCACTTCGCGAGCGCGCAGGTGACGCTGCGACTGGAGTCGATGGCCGCGGCCTCCGCGCTGTCCACGAGGGTGCGCGAGGATCCCCCGCGCGAGTTCGGCGGCGTTGCCGTGGCCTCGGCGCAGGACCTGCTGCTGCCGGGATCCTCGGAGATTCCCGCCGACGTGCTGCGCTACGACCTCGACGACGGCTCCCGCGTCATGATCCGGCCGAGCGGCACCGAGCCCAAGCTCAAGGTCTATCTCGACACCTTCAGCGACCAGGGACGGGCGAGGCGGAGGCGCAGGGCGGCTGAGCGCGCGCTCGGCGCGCTCGAGTCGGCCGTGCGCGCGTATCTGGAGGGCCTGCAGCGCGGCCGCGCCGAGGCGATGAGCGCCGGGGAGACGTCGGGATCGTGACCGAGCGGTGGAACCCGGATCGCGCCGCCGCCCGGCTGCGGCGCCCGTGCGCTGCCGACGACAAGTACCGGCGCGGTGTGCTCGGAGTGCGCACCGGCTCGGCCCGCTATCCGGGGGCGGCCGTGCTCGGCGTGTGCGCGGCCTGGCGCACCGGCGTGGGCCTGCTGCGCTACGCACCGCCGATCGAGGAGCGGGCCTCGGAGCCGGGCCTTCCCCCGCCGGCCGCGGCCGTGCTCGCGGCCCGACCCGAGACCGTGTTCGGCGAGCCCGGCGGGCGGCCGTGCGACGCCTGGCTGATCGGCTCCGGCACCGACCCGGCCGAGCGCCCCTTCGCGGAGCGCGAGGCCCTGCTGCGGCTGCTGCGCGGCCCCTCCCCCGCCGTGATCGACGCCGGCGCGTTGGACCTGGTGCGGGAGGCCCGCTCGGGCGGGGGGCCGACGGCACCCGCGATCCTCACCCCGCACGCGGGCGAATTCGAGCGTCTGTGGCGGGACGCGGATCTGGATGCTCTGCCGGGCGGCTGGGCGCCGCGCCCGCCGCGCGCCGGCTCCGAGCCGCCGCCGACGGAGGCCGGCGCGCGCCGAGACGCCGCGCTGCGCCTCGCGGAGCGCCTCGCGGCGACGGTGCTGCTCAAGGGGTCGGTGACGGTCGTCGCGACCCCGCGCGGCCGCGACTTCGCCTGGGGGCCCGCCACGCCGTGGCTCGCGAGCGCCGGCACGGGAGACGTGCTGGGCGGGATCCTCGGCGCCCTCGTCGCCGCGCGCGCCGAGGAAGTGCGGGCCGATCCCGAGCTGCTGGGACCGCTCGGCATCACAGCCGCGCTGCTGCACGACCTCGCCGCCCGCATCGCCTCGGGCGACGAGGAGGCGAACGGCGCGGGGCGCCCGATCACCGCACTCGACGTCGCGGAGGCGATCCCCGCCGCGATCTCCCGGCTCTGACCCCGGGCGGATGCGGCGGGAGTAGGCCGTGAGACGCCGGCGCGCCCCCTTCAGGCGGCCGCCGCTCGCTCGGGCAGCCCCAGCACCCGATTCTCGCCCGTCACGATCCAGCACGAGGTCAGCAGCAGCGTTCGGCAGAGCAGGTTGAACCACAGCAGCAGACCGACGAGCACGGCGAACGAGGCGAGCAGCGGGTTGCTCGAGACGCCGCCCAGCAGCGCGCCGCCGAGGACCTTCAGACCCAGCAGAGCCAGCCCGCCGAGGGCGCATCCTCCGAGCAGCCGCCATCGCGGCACTCGCACCTCGGCGAGGAAGCGATGCATCGCCAGGAGGATGAGCAGGTCGAACACGAACATGGCGCCGTAGCGCAACAGCACGCCCACGCCGCCGAAGAACCAGTTCTCGGGATCCACGCCGACCCACGCGAGCACCGTGCCCGTGAGGTTCGAGCTCAGCACCGTCAGCGCCGCCGACACGATGATCGCCGCGAAGAAGCAGGCCGCCAGCGCCAGGTCCCTCAGCTTCAGCAGCGCGGGGTTGCGGTACTGCTTCACCTCCAGACCGAAGATGATGCGGATCGACCGCCGCGTGCCGGTGAACCAGTTGAGCGCCACCCACAGCAGCGAGAGGCCCGCCGCGAGGCTCGTCCAATCGAGCGAGCGCGCCCGCAGCAGCGTGGTCAGCTGCACGGCCGCGGCGTCGTCGCCCCCGTCGCCCAGCAGGCCGGGCACGAAGGTGTTGATCTGGGTGACGAGGGACTCGAGCAGCTCGGGCCGGCCCCGGAGGACGATGCCGAAGATTCCGAACCCCAGCCAGAGGCCGGCGAAGACCGCGAACAGCGCCTGGTAACTCATGCCCCCTGAGAGGACGCTGCCGCCGACGTCCGTGAAGTGGGAGAACGTCCGCACGGGCCGGGTGCGCTGTGCCCGTTGCCACAGCGCACCCGCCCGCGCGATCACGGTCAGGAGGTCTTGCCGGTGCGGATCGCGGCCTTCACCTCGGCGATCGCCTTCGTCACCTGGATGCCGCGCGGGCAGGCGTCCGTGCAGTTGAAGGTGGTGCGGCAGCGCCACACGCCCTCGGTGTCGTTGAGGATGTCGAGGCGCACCTGCGCGTTCTCGTCGCGCGAGTCGAAGATGAAGCGGTGCGCGTTCACGATCGCGGCCGGGCCGAAGTACTGGCCGTCGGTCCAGAAGACCGGGCACGAGGTGGTGCACGCCGCGCAGAGGATGCACTTGGTCGTGTCGTCGAAGCGCTCCCGGTCTTCGATCGACTGCACGCGCTCCTTGCCGGACTCGGGGGCCGTGTTCGACACGAGGAACGGCTGCACCTCGCGGTACGCCGCGAAGAACGGCTCCATGTCGACGATCAGGTCCTTCTCGAGGGGCAGGCCCTTGATCGCCTCGACGTAGATGGGCTTCGAGATGTCGAGATCCTTGATCAGCGTCTTGCAGGCCAGGCGGTTGCGCCCGTTGATGCGCATGGCGTCTGACCCGCAGATGCCGTGCGCGCAGGAGCGGCGGAAAGCGAGCGAGCCGTCCTGATCCCACTTGATGCGGTGCAGCGCATCGAGGATGCGATCGGTCGGGTACATCTCGACGTCGAAGTCCTCCCAGTACGCGTCGCGGCCCGACTCGGGGTTGTAGCGGCGCACCAGCAGGGTGACGGTGAAGGGCTTCGGGGCCTCGGGGGCGTCGGGGGTCGTCGCCTCAGCGGTTGCGGTGCTCATCGCCTAGTACTTCCTCTCCAGCGGCGGGTATCTCAACTCGCCCTGCTCGTTCCTCGTCACCACGACGGGCTTCCAGTCGAGCCGGATGTGATCCTCCGGGTTCGGCGAGTGCGGGTCGCCCGAGAGGTAGGCCATCGTGTGCTGCATGTAGTTCTCGTCGTCGCGCTTCGGGTAGTCGTCGCGCATGTGCCCGCCGCGGCTCTCCTTGCGATTGCGGGCCGTGTAGGTGAGCACCTCGGCGAGATCGAGCAGGAAGCCGAGCTCGATGGCCTCGAGCAGGTCGGTGTTGTAGCGCTTGCCGCGATCCTGCACGCCCACGTTCATGTAGCGCACGCGCAGATCGTGGATGACGCCGAGCACCTCCGTGAGCGACTCCTCGGTGCGGAACACCTGGGCCCCGCGGTCCATCGCCTCCTGCAGCTCGCGGCGCAGGTCCGCGATGCGCTCGGTGCCGGATCCGGTGCGGAAGCCCTCGACGAGCTCGCGCACCTCCCTCGCCGGGTCGTCGGGCAGCGGCACGAACTCGGCGGTCTTCGCGTAGTCTGCCGCGTTGTTGCCGCTGCGCTTGCCGAACACGTTGATGTCGAGCAGAGAGTTGGTGCCGAGGCGGTTGGAGCCGTGCACCGACACGCAGGCGCACTCTCCCGCGGCGTAGAGGCCGGGGACGACCGTGGTGTTGTCGCTCAGCACCTCGGCGTCGTTGTTCGTGGGGATGCCGCCCATGGCGTAGTGGGCCGTGGGGAACACGGGCACCGGCTCGGTCACCGGATCGACGCCCAGGTAGGTGCGCGCGAACTCCGTGATGTCGGGCAGCTTGGTCTCGAGCACCTCGGCGCCCAGGTGGGTGCAGTCAAGGTAGACGTAGTCCTTGTGCGGGCCGGCGCCGCGGCCGTCGAGCACCTCCTGCACCATCGAGCGGGCCACGATGTCACGGGGCGCCAGATCCTTGATGGTGGGGGCGTAGCGCTCCATGAAGCGCTCGCCCGACGCGTTGCGCAGGATCGCGCCCTCGCCGCGGGCGCCCTCGGTGAGCAGGATCCCGAGGCCGGCGAGGCCCGTCGGGTGGAACTGGTAGAACTCCATGTCCTCGAGCGGCAGGCCCTTGCGCCAGATGATGCCGACGCCGTCGCCCGTGAGCGTGTGCGCGTTCGAGGTGGTCTTGAAGATCTTGCCGAACCCGCCCGTGGCGAAGACGATCGACTTCGCCTGGAAGACGTGCAGCTCGCCCGTGGCGAGCTCGTACGCGACGACGCCCGAGGGGCGCTTCCGGCCGTCGACCTCGGTCATCACGAGGTCGAGCGCGTAGTACTCGTTGTAGAAGTTGACGCCCAGCTTGACGCAGTTCTGGAACAGCGTCTGCAGGATCATGTGCCCGGTGCGGTCGGCCGCGTAGCAGGCCCGGCGCACCGCGGCCTTGCCGTGATCGCGGGTGTGCCCGCCGAAGCGGCGCTGGTCGATCCTGCCCTCGGGCGTGCGGTTGAACGGCAGGCCCATGTTCTCGAGATCGATGACCGCGTCGATGGCCTCCTTGGCGAGGATCTCCGCCGCGTCCTGATCGACGAGGTAGTCGCCGCCCTTCACCGTGTCGAAGGTGTGCCACTCCCAGTTGTCCTCCTCGACATTCGCGAGCGCCGCGGCCATGCCGCCCTGCGCCGCGCCGGTGTGCGAGCGGGTGGGGTAGAGCTTGGTGATGACCGCCGTCTTGGCCTTCGGGGCCGCCTCGATCGCGGCGCGCATGCCTGCGCCGCCAGCACCGACGATCACGACGTCGAACTGATGGTAGATGACACCGTCCTTGACGGTCACTTCCTCGCCCTGATGGGTGTCTGTGGTCACAAGAGTCCTATTCTTCGATCCGGAAAATCTGTGATGCGCTACGACGCGTTGCAGAAGGAGGCGACGAGCGAGGGATCGGCGCCGGCGGGGCACGGATCGAGGGTGTAGATCACGAAGGTGCCGAGCAGGATCAGCAGCGCCGCCGAGAGGAACAGCAGCACCTTGAAGGTCTTCGCGAGGCCGGGCCGCTCCACGTAGTCGTTGACGATCGTGCGCATGCCGTTGGAGCCGTGGATGAGCGCGAGCCACAGCAGCAGGGTGTCCCAGACCTGCCAGAACGGGCTCGCGAGCTTGCCCGCCACGAATCCGAAGTTGATGGCCTTCACGCCGCCCTCGGCGATCAGGAGGTTGGAGGCGAGGTGGCCGAACACGAGCACCAGGAGCAGCACGCCCGAGACGCGCATGTAGATCCAGCCCCACTTCTCCCAGTTGGTGCGCCTCTTCGAGGGCGCCTGGGAACGCGGGGATTCAATCGTCATCGTCATGTCTGGTCTCTCCCTCGCCTACTCCGAGAACACGTTCATCAGGTGACGCGGCAGGAAGCCGGCCATGGTGATGACCCAGCCCGCGATAACGATCCAGAACATCACGCGCTGGTACTGCGCGCCCTTGCGCCAGTAGTCGACGAGGATGATGCGGATGCCGTTGTAGGCGTGGAACACGATGGCGCCGACCAGCGCGGCCTCTCCCAATCCCATGATGGGCGTCTTGTACGTCGACATGACGGCGTTGTAGGCCTCCGGGCTCACCCGGACGAGGGCCGTGTCGAGCACGTGCACCAGGAGGAAGAAGAAGATGGCGACGCCGGTGATGCGGTGCAGCACCCACGACCACATGCCCTCGTTGCCGCGATAGAGCGTACCGCCCGGGCGGCTTTTCCGCTTGGCCGCCGGTGCGACCTCTGCCGTGTGGGCTGACACGAGTTTCCTCCTTGGTCCTGCTTCGACGAGCGCTGCTCGACGGCTGACAACACGGTCTCTTCTCTTCGCGTGACGCCCTCCGTCACCGAGCGTTGCTGAGAATCCGCCGCATCCATTATGGCATCTTTCCCCGGGCCTCCCGGCACACGGACGCCCCGCCCTGCGGAACAGTTCATCAGATGTTTCGGCCGCCCGATCCCCATCCGCACGAGCGCCGAGGGGGTCGGGCGCACGATGACGCCCGACCCCCTCGTCACCACGAATCAGGCGACCACGGGCATCGCGGCTCGCTCGACGACTCGGGCGAGATCCTCGCGATCCGCCGCGGTCAGTTCCTGCAGGGGCGGCCGCACCGGCCCCCCGAAGCGCCCGACCGCGTCAAGGCCGGCCTTGACGATCGAGACCGCGTACCCCGGAACGCGGTTGCGCACCTCGAGGTAAGGCTGCACGAACTCGCGGAGGGCCGTGAACACCGCTCCGTGATCGCGACGACGCACCGCGTTGTAGAAGTCGATCGCGAAGTCCGGGACGAAGTTGAACATCGCGGAGGAGTAGGTCGTCACCCCGAGCTCGAGATACGGCAGCGCGAACGTCTCGGCGGTCGGGAGCCCCCCGACGTAGGTCAGGCGATCGCCCAGTGCCGAGTAGATCTGGGTCATCTGCTCGATCGACCCGACGCCGTCTTTGAAGCCGATGAAGTTGGGGCAGCGATCCGCGAGTCGCTGGAGCGTGACCGCGGAGTACTGCGCATTCGCGCGGTGGTAGGCGATGACGCCCAGTCCCGTGGCATTGCACACGGCCTCGACGTAGGCCGCCAGGCCCTCCTGGCCGGCCTCCGTCAGATACGGAGGGAAGAGCAGGACGCCGTCTCCGCCCGCCGCCTCGACGGCGCGGGCCTGCGCGATGGCCGCGCGCATCGATCCTCCGGCCGGCCCGAGCACGGCCGCGCGGCCGGCCACCTGATGCACCGCCGCGCCGACCGCGCGCTCGATCTCCTCGAGCGTGAGCGAGAAGTACTCGCCGGTGCCCCCCGCCGCGAAGAGCCCCGCGACGGGATAGCCGCTCAGCCATTCGACGTGCTCGCGGTACCGATCCTCGTCGAAACGCAGCTGATCGTCGAAGTGGGTGACCGGAAAGGAGAGCAGCCCGGAGCCGATCCGGTTCGCGAGTTCGGCTGGTTCTATCGTGGGCAAGGGTTCATCCTCCACTGATTCTTAGCAAGCGCACCGCTTCTCGGGTGCGATCGGAGCCGGTAGTCCGATGCCCCAACGCTAGGCTCGACCTCCCATACCTGTCCAACATTCAATATAGATTGGAACATACCCATAAGGCATCACTAGCCTCGTACCGAGATGCCATGTTCCCGGACACAGGAGACCGCATGACCTACACCCTGGATCAAGTCCGCTCGCTCGTCGCCGTCGCCGAGGAGCTCCACTTCGGACGAGCGGCCGAGCGGCTGCAGATGACCCAGCCGCCGCTCAGCAGGCAGATCCAGCGCCTGGAGGCGGCCGTCGGGGTGCAGCTGCTCCGCCGGAGCAACCGCCGGGTCGAGCTCACCGACGCGGGTCGCGCGTTTCTCGGAGAGGCGCGGCGCCTGCTGTCCATCGCGGACGGAGCGCCGCAGGTCGCCCGGACCGTTGCCGCCGGGCTCTCCGGCATCGTCCGCATCGGCTTCACCGCATCGAGCGCGTTCAGGCTGCTCGGGCCGATACTCGCGCGCGTCTCCGAGGCGCTCCCCGACGTGACCATCGAACTCCGCGAGATGGTCACGAAGCACCAGCTGGAGGCGCTGACGAAGAGCACGATCGACGTGGCGATCGGACGGCCGCCGTTCGACCCGGCGCAATTCGGCTCTCGACGCATCCACAGCGAGAGGCTGCTCGTAGCACTGCCGGAGGGGCACCTGCTCTCGCGGCGCACGAGCCCCATCAACGTCGAAGACCTCGCGAACGAGGACATCATCATGCACTCGCCCGTCGAGGCCCGCTACTTCTACGACATCGCCACGCGCATGATGCCGATCTCGCGCTGGCGCCACCGCTTCACGGTGAGCCAGGTGCCGACGATGGTGGCCCTCGTGGCAGCAGGGTCCGGGGTGGCCCTGGTACCCGAGTCGGCGGCCGCCTTCGGCCTCGCGGGCGTGACCTACGCGCCGTTGGCGACCACCGAACCGCGTCCCGTGGAGCTCCACGCCGTCTGGCGCGGGGATGACACCCGCCCGCTCACCCGTCGCATGGTGCACGAGTTCAGCCAGGCGGCGGACGGCCTCTGACCCTTGCGCGGGCCGCAGCGGGCCCGCGCAAGGGCGACCGGGGTCGGGGCCCTACTGCTCGCGCAGCGTGAGGTTGTAGGTGCGATCGGCGCCGATGTACCAGAGGTCCTCGGTGCCGATCGCGTGGCGGTCGTAGCGCCACGGGATCTCGGCGGCGCCGTACGAGCCCTCGCGCAGCACGAAGCGGTATCCGGGGCGCAGCTCGTTCGCGAACGACTCCTGCTTGCCCATGAGGTGCCCCACGTTGCGCTTGCTGTACTCGACGTCGAAGTCGACCTCGTCGCCGAGCAGCCCGATCTCCCGCATCCGCGGGCGCACGGTCGCGAGATGCTCGAGCGTCTTCGCGTGCACGTCCTCGCAGACGACGCCGGGGCGCAGCTGCGGGATGATCGCCTCGCGCACGGCCGTCATCAGGATGCCGTAGGCCTCGCGCCCCTCTGGGGTGCGCAGCACGGAGCGCGCCATGTCGGAGGTCGCGACGACGACGCCGTCCACGACCACCTTGACGCCCGCGTCGAGCTGCACGCAGGTGGTCGACGCGTCGATGGGGAAATCGGTCGGCGGGCCGGGGAACAGCATGCGTTGCGAGGAGTGCAGGTTGGTGAAGTACGGCTCGATGCCGAACGGAATGCCCGCGTCGTGGCGGAAGCGGTCGAGAAACTCGAGGTACCGCTCGTAGAGCGCGTTCTCCGTGAACGCGTCACCGGCGTCGAGGCGCTCGTGCGCCCACGCGACCGCCTGCTCGATCGCGGTGGTCGACGCGCGGGCCGCGATCAGCTGGAACGGCAGGTCCTCACGGTCGCGCTCGTCGCGCCACGAGCCGAGGGCGCGCGACGCCGACACGAGCATCGCACCGGCGTCGGTCAGGCGGATGCCGAGCGCGCTCTGCTCCCACTGCTCCTCGAAGGCGATGCGCGGACCGCCTGCGAGCGCGGTGATCGCCTGCGCCGCGGAGCCGTATGCGCCCCTCGGAGCCCCCGCGATCCCGCGCAGTCGCCGCTCCGCGATGACGTAGAGCGAGCCGCCCGCCCACAGCGCAAGGGCGCCCGGCTGCCAGACGGTCCCGGTGGCCTCGGAGTAGTTGGGCGCCGACGAGAACAGGATCGCGTCGGCTCCGAGCCCCTCCGCGAGTTCCGGCAGCGCCGAGAAGCGGGTGTCGGCCTCGACGGCGAGCTCGCGCTCGAGGCCGGCGAGATGGTCGACCTCCGCGATGAGCCGCTCGGCGACCGGCACGGCGGCGGCGCGCCACCCGGCGAAGCGGGAGAGCACCGAGGCCTGATCGACCTCGAAGACGTGCACCGGGCGCTCCTCGGCGAGCTCGACGCGGACGTCGACCTCGCCCGTGAGCTTCAGGTAGTGCGCGTAGGGCGCGCGCGGGTCGAGGTCGACCGGGCGCTCGCCGACGAGCTCCTTCACGAGCGCCGGCAGGTTCGCGGCGGCCGGATAGTCGGCGACCGGGCGCGGATCGATGGTCACCCACGGCTCGTAGAAGCGGATCTTCGCCGGGTCGACGCCGCCGCCCGTGATGATGTTGCCCTGCTCCTGCTGACGGGCGAGCAGGATCTCCTCGCCCTCGTCCTCGAAGACGAGCGGCGTCACGAACGGAAACGAGTCGAGTCGGATCGCCGAGAACAGCAGTCGCTCGTTCGGCACGAAGCCGTAGCGCTCGGCAACGATGCGGGGGTCGCAGATGATCTTGGCCATGGTGTGTGCCTTCCTTATCTTCCTGTACTCGTTCAGCTGATGCCTGCCTCGACGCCGAGCAGGCCCTCGACCTGCGCGACCAGCTCGGCGAACTCGTCGGCGTAGCGGGTGTCCTTCGACCGGGGCCGCGGGAGGCCGACCGCGATGTCGGCGATGATGCGACCGGGGCGGTCGCCGACGACGAGCACGCGATCCGCCAGCCACACGGCCTCGGGAATACTGTGCGTGACGAACAGCACGCTTCGCCTGGTCTCCTGCCAGATGCGCTGCAGCTCGAAGTTCATCGAATCGCGCGTCATCGCGTCGAGGGCGCCGAAGGGCTCGTCCATGAGCAGGATCTCCGGGTGCGAAACGAGCGCGCGGCAGATGGAGACGCGCTGCTGCATGCCGCCGCTGAGCTCGTACGAGTAGTTCTTGGCCTTGTCGCCCAGGCCGACGAGCTCGAGCAGTTCGCGCGCGTGCGCCTTCGCCTCCCTCGTCGAGCGCTTGCGGAACTCCATCGGCAGCAGCACGTTTGCGAGGTTGTTGCGCCACGGCAGCAGCACCGGGCTCTGGAACACCATCGCGATGTCGCGCAGCGCCTCCTTCACCCCTCGGCCGCGCACGAGCACCTCGCCCTCGGTGTTCTCGAGCAGGCCCGAGATGATCTTGAGGAGGGTGGTCTTGCCGCCGCCCGACTGGCCGACGATGGAGACGAACTCGCCGGGCGCGATGTCGAAGTCGCAGCCGCGCAGCACGGTGTTGGTCGCGCCGTCGCGAGCGGTGTAGGTCATGCCCACGTCGCGGACGCTGATGACCGGTTCGGGGATCGTCATGATCGGTGTCCTTCCTGCCGCACCGCTCACGCGGACGGCTTCTCGATCGTGTCGTCGGGGCCGAGGGGCTCGAGGAACTCGTTCGTGTAGATGTCGGCGGGCGAGATCTGGTCGGGGTTCTCGAGGCCGAGGTATTGGGCTGCGAGATCGATCTGCTTCTGCACGCCCGCGTCGCTCATCGTGCCGAAGCCGGCCGCGGTGTTCTCGTCGTCCCACATGAGGTCGCACTGGCCCTGCACGGCGTCCGCGACCGCATTGGGCTTGAAGCCCGGCACCTGCTGGTCGAAGATCCGCGCCGTCTCCTTCTGGTTCTGGCAGGCCCACGCGAAGCCCCGCTGCATCGCGGTGCTGAAGCGCTTGACGAGATCCGGATTCTGCTTGATGGTCTTCTCCGACGTGATGACGCCGTTGCCGTAGTACTGCAGGCCGAGGTCGGCCCAGTTCAAGATGACCGGGTCGTAGCCTTCGGCGATGAGGGTCGGGCCGTCGGAGACGGAGAGTGCGAGGTTCGCGTCCCACTGCTTCGCGATGAGGCCGGGAATCTTCGCCTCGCCGGCGGCCGAGACGATGTTGACATCGCCCTCCTGCCACCCGAGCTTGTCGAGCACCGCCGGCCACATCGCCACCATGGCGCCGTTGCCCTCCGTCGCGACGGTCTTGCCCTTGAGGTCTTCCCAGCCGGTGATGCCGGATCCTGGCAGGGCGAGGGCGGCGTAGGCCGACTTGCCCTGCACGAGGTTGATCTGGCGGATCGACGCCCCCTGCGCGCGATTGAGGATCGACACGTTGTAGTCGGCCCAGCCGAACTCGACGCGGCCGGTGTCGACCGACGCGACGGTGTTGGCTGATCCCGAACCCGGCATGATCTTGACATCGATGCCCTGGTCTGCGAAGAACCCTGCCTGAACCGCGGCGTAGAACGGGGCGTGCTTCGGCAGGACGGAGACGTCGAGCATGAAGCTGACCCGGTCGGTGCCGCCGTCGGCGGTGGCGCCCGAACCGGAGCAGCCGGTGGCGAGGAGCGCGGTGGCGGCGATCATTGCCGCGACCACTGTTTTCTTTGCGCGCATGGGCGTGCTTCCTTTCTGAAACGGAGATGCTGTGAATCGAAGAGGATCGCGAGGACTACTTGACGTGGTTGCGCCAGGGCAGCAGTCGCTGTGCGATCACCGTGATGAGGGAGAAGAGCAGGAGGGAGATGGCCGCGAGCACCATGAAGGCGGCGAACATCGTGGCGAGGTCGCTCTGGGCGTTCGCGCGCAGGATCACCTGGCCGAGTCCCTCGGTGCCGGCGATGAACTCGCCGACCACCGCACCGCCGACGGCGAGCGAGATGGAGATCTTGGCTCCGGAGAAGATCGAGGGCAGCGCGTACCAGAACTCGATCTTGCGCATGCGCATCCAGGCGCTCGCGTTGTTGATGCGGGCGAGTTCTCTGAGTTCGTTCGGCACCGCCGAGAGGCCGTCGAACGTGTTGATCACGAGCGGGAAGAACGCGATCGCCATGGCGACGAACGCCTTGGACTCGAAGCCGAATCCGAACCACACGATGAACAGGGGCGCCAGCGCGACCTTCGGGATCGTGTCGACCGCGATCAGCGCGGGGTAGAGGAAGTGGCGCACCGGCGGGATGTAGAAGAGCGTCGCGCCGCACAGCACGCCGAGGCCTGTGCCGAGCCCGAAGCCCGCGAGTGCCTCGGTGATGGTCACCCACGCATTGAGCGCGAAGTAGTCGGGCTGCGCGACGAGCTTCTCGAAGGCGGCGATGGGCCCGACGAGCAGATACGCCGGGATCTGGAAGACGCGGACGATGATCTCCCAGACGGCGAGGATGCCGAGCATGCCGACGACGGCCTTGACGCCCTTGTCGACCGCGCCGGGCAGCGCCCTCCGCTTGCGGGCTGGGGCGATGGCGATGGCCTCGGTGAGACTCGATGGAGCGGCGATGCTCTGCGGGTTACTGACCGCGGCGGGCTTCGAAGTATCGATGTTCATGACCTTCCCAAGTTCGAAGTGTGGTGACGTGCGCAGGTGCAGGTCGGGTTGGACGCGCATCCACTCTCGACGAGCCCTCGACGATGAGGCGGACGAAGCATGATCCTCAGTATTGGAGCCATCGAAGATACCTGTCTAACACTCTTTCGGCATTCATTGAGTCCGTGGCGGCATTACCCAGGCGACTATTCGGTTGCGCACCCGATGATACCGAAAGCGCATTACTCAAAACCAAAACAATACTGGACGAGTGCGGTACCAGTCGTTTCACTGGGCGAGAACGGACACCGCCACGCGGGTGCTCTCACGCGCCCGCCGACGAAAGGACTCTCCGATGAGCGCCGCCTCCCCGTACGACCGACTCGCCGAGCTCGGGATCGCCCTCCCCGAGCTGGAGGGCGGGCAGTACTCGTACACGCCGTTCGTCTCGCACAACGGCACGGGATTCGTCTCCGGACAGATTCCGAAGCACGACGGCGGGGTGGCTTTCACGGGCGCCGTCTCCGACGCTTCCGGCGTCGGACGCGCTCAGGAGGCCGCCGAACTCAGCGCGCTCAACGCCCTCGCGCAGATCGAGCAGGCGGTCGGACTCGACCGGGTCGCGCAGATCGTGAAGCTCACGGTCTACGTCGCCAGCGGCCCGGAGTTCGACGATCAACCGGCCGTCGCCGAGGGCGCGTCGAAGCTGCTCGGAGCGGTGCTCGGCGACGCGGGCCGGCACGCTCGCACCGCCATCGGGGTCCCCCGCCTGCCGAAGAACGCGACCGTCGAGCTCGACCTCGTGGTCGGGCTCCGCGAGGATCGCGAGGCACCGGCCGACGCTGCGCCGACCGCCTCCGCCGCGCTCGAGCGAGTCCTCGCGCGGGCCGCTGACGCGGCTCCCGCGCTCGCCGCTCTACCTCGTCGTCGTCGCGCGGAGCTGCTCGTCGCCCTCGCCGATGCGCTTGAGGCGGAGCGCGCCGCGCTCGTCGCGATCGCCGAGCGCGAGACCGGCCTCGCCGAGGCCAGACTCGCCGGCGAGGTGACGCGCACGGCGGTGCAACTGCGCCTGTTCGCGGAGACCGTCGCCGCCGGCGCCCACCTCGACGTGCGCATCGACGAGGCCGACCCGCACTTCGCCCTCGGGGTGCGCCCCGAGCTGCGCCGAACGCAGATTCCGGTCGGCCCCGTGCTCAACTTCTCCGCGTCCAACTTCCCGTTCGCGTTCTCCGTGCTCGGCGGCGACTCGGCATCGATCCTCGCGGCCGGCTGCCCGCTCATCGTCAAGGCGCACTCGGGCCACCCCGAACTCTCCGACGCGACGGCCGCCCTCGCGCGGCGCGTCGTCGCCGAGGCCGGGCTGCCCGAGGGTACCGTCCAGGTGATCCACGGCCAGGAGTCGGGAGTCGCGGCGCTGCGCGACCCCCGCGTGCGCGCGGGATCCTTCACCGGCTCGACGCACGGCGGCCGCATCCTCGCCGACATCGCCGCATCGCGGCCCGCGCCGATCCCGTTCTACGGAGAGCTCGGCAGCATCAACCCGGTGTTCATCACGCGCACGGCCCTCGACGAGCGCGCCGCCGCTCTCGCGAGCGAGTATCTGGCGAGCGTCGGCGGCTCGGCCGGTCAGCTGTGCACGAAGCCGGGGCTGGTCTTCGCGCCGACCGGCGGCGGCTTCGGCGAGGCGGTCGCGGTGCTCGCATCGGGCGCCGCCCCCTCCGAGCACCGCTTGCTCGGCCCCCGCATCGCCGCCGCCTACGCCTCCGGTCTGGACGCGGTACTCGCGCTCGACGGAGTGGAGCTGCTCGTGCCGGGTGCGATCCGCGTCGACGGAGATGAGCAGGGGTGGGTCACTCCGACCGTCGCGCGGGTCTCGCTCGAGACGCTTCGCGCGCACCGCGAGCTGCTCGCCGAGGAGCTCTTCGGGCCGTTCTCCGTGGTCATCGAGGTTCCCGAGGGCACCGAGCTCGCGCCGCTCGTCGATGAGTTCATCGAGGGCAGTCTGACCGGCACGGTGCACCTCGGCCGTCGAGAGGCCGAGGACGGTTGGCCCGCGCAGGGGCTCGCCGCCCTCGTGCAGGCCCTGGCTCGGCGGGCGGGGCGCGTGCTCTTCAACGACTGGCCGACCGGTGTCGCCGTGACCCCTGCTCAGCAGCACGGAGGCCCGTGGCCCGCGACGACGAACGACTCCAGCACATCGGTGGGGACCGCCGCGGTGAGCCGGTTCCTGCGCCCCGTCGCCTTTCAGAACGCCCCGGAACGATTCCTGCCGGAGGAGCTGCGCGATGACGCCCCGCCCAGGCTTCAGCGGCGCGGAAGCGCCGCGGGCGACTCCCTGTCGTGGGGAAAGCTCGCCCTGCCGGGATAGTTCGGCGAGTGCGACCCCGCCCGCCTCGCCTCGGGCCCGGGCCGGACAGTAGGCTGACAGTCATGACCGAGAGTGCTGATCACGCGACCTCCATGAACCGCTTCACCTGCGTCATTCCCGCGGGCGGCGTCGGTTCCCGGCTCTGGCCGCTGTCGCGCGCCAACGCCCCGAAGTTCCTGCTCGACCTCACCGGCTCGGGCGACTCCCTGCTGCGCGCCACGTGGAACCGCCTCGCGCCCGTCGCCCCGCCCGAGCGCGTGCTGGTCGTCACCGGCGTCTCCCACCGGGACTCCGTGGCGCAGCAACTGCCCGAACTGCTGCCCGAGAACCTCATCACCGAGAGCGAGCCCAAGGACTCCTCGGCCGCCATCGGCCTCGCCGCGGCGCTCCTCGAGCTGCGCGACCCCGACGCGATCCTCGGGTCCTTCGCCGCCGACCACGTGATCCGCGGCGAAGTGCTCTTCCAGCGGGCCGTCACCACCGCTGTGCAGGCTGCGGATCAGGGCTACATCGCAACGATCGGGATCCACCCCTCCCACCCCGCGACCGGCTTCGGCTACATCTCCTGCGGCAAGGCCCGCGGCGACCTGGCGCCGTTCGACGTCTACGACGTGAACGAGTTCGTGGAGAAGCCCGACGCCGCACAGGCCGGCGAGTACCTGGCGAGCGGCGGCTACCTCTGGAACGCCGGCATGTTCATCGCGCGCGCGACCGTGCTGCTCGACCAGATGGCCCAGGCCGAGCCCGAACTGGTGCGCGCGCTGCGCGAGATCGCCGCGGCCTGGGACACCGAGCGGGGCGCCGAGGTGCGCGAACGGCTGTGGCCGACGCTGCCGAAGATCGCGATCGACTACACGGTGGCCGAGCCCGCGGCCGCCGCGGGGAAGATGGTGTGCATCGCCGCCCACTTCGACTGGGACGACGTGGGCGACTTCGCCTCCGTGGCCAACCTGCTGACCCGGGGCCGGGGCAGCGACCTCGCCGTGCTCGGCGACGGAGCGCAGGTGCTCTCCGACGCCTCGAGCGGCATCGTCGTCTCGGAGAGCGACCGCATCGTCGCCCTCGTGGGCGTCGAGGACGTCGTGGTGGTGGACACCGCCGACGTGCTGCTGGTCACCTCGAAGAGCCGCGCTCAGGACGTCAAGAACCTCGTGAACCGGATGAAGCTGGCCGGCGGCGGTCACCTGCTCTGATCTGCGACGGCAGAACTCACGCGGCAATCGGCAGGAGAGAGAACTCCGCTTCTCGCTCACGACCACCGAAGTAGCGCGAGTGGGTTTTCTTGATCGTCTCAAGGGAGTCCGCGATGAGCACCGCGATCTCGAAATCCGCACTCGCACGAAGTTCCTCGAGCCGGAACCGCTCGAGCATCGCTTCCCTCGCTCCGTTCTCCCCTTCGAAGGCTCGCACATACCAGTCGCCCGACGGACGATGGTACTCGACCAGAAAACCAGTCATCTCGCGCCTCCTCTCTCCAACTTCATTCTACGCAGATCGGCGTCGAGTTCCTGTAGGGTCCGGATGATCTCCAGTTCAGCGTCCTTCAGCTGCTTCCATGACCGTTCGACCTCGCTGAGACGCGCATCACGCGCTTGAAAGGATCCGTCAGGATCCTTCGCAGAGCCATTCACCAGATCGGTATCATAGGCATCCTTCGCCTGATCGAGTGGTGTGATCGCATCGACGGAGGTGTTGCGCAGTTGCTCAGTCAGGTTCCGCCCTGAGGCATCCTCCGGAAGTTCCTCATAATCTGATGTTCCGCCCGACAAGGTCGGCCAGACTTTCGTAGGCGTTCGCCCATACGCCCTGGCTTCTCGTGCGCACCTGCACCTCCACCCTCGCGGGCAGCCGCAGCCAGACGTGCACTGCCCGATATCCACTGTGCGGGCTCGACCGCAGGTCATGGATCGCGTGCTCCGACTCCTGCCCGTACATCCGCGCGATCTCCGCTGCGACCGCCGTCTGCTGGGACAAGGTCATCTCGGCTTCAAATCTCACTCCCGCGATATCCTGCACACTCGAGAGCGGGGTACTCCGGTCTCTCCGAAGCTTGTCCCTCAGCGTGTCGACGGTCTTCGCCCGCGCCGAGACCTCCAGTTTGCGATGGCCCAGCAGCTTACGCCAGTCGTAGCTCGAAAGCTTCCGCTGCACCTCCATGGCGAGCTCGGAGTACCAGAGTTCTACTTCGCTGTACGACGGAAAATCACCCGTGGGATCGCCTCCGTCGCGAATCCAGTAGCCCAGTCGTTTCAACTGGTTCGTGCTCCATGCAGGAGTTTCCATGTCACGATGCTATGCGTAGCCGACGACATTCTCGGGAGCGGTCCCGAGACGACTGCGCCTCGGTCAACCGACGGCGCCTCGCCGGACATCACTCCGAGGCGACGAGCGCGAACGGGTAGCGGTCGGAGCGCGCGACGCGCGCCGAGCCCGGGAGGCCGCCAATGCCGCCGTCGAACACGGCCTCCGCGAGACGGTCTCCGGTCTCGTAGGCCGGATCGTTCGAGACGACGACGCGGCCGCCCGCGTTGACGAGCGTCGCCTCGGCCAGCTCGCCCGCCTGCGGCAGCAAGGCGTTCTCGAGCGAAGCCACCAGCACGTCGGCGCAGATCACCCCGAGGAAGCGGTTCTCGTGCAGTACCGGGATCGAGGACGTGATGGTGATCTCGTTCGAGCAGAGGTAATCGACGAAGGGGCCGGCGACGTGCCGTCGGCCCGTTCCCCGCGGAACCCGGTACCATTCGAGGCGCACGAGGTCGATCGCCGCCTGCCCCGGCCCGAAGGTGGACGAGGCGAGGAGACTGCGCTCCGGCCCCTGCCACCAGGCCAGCGGATTGCCCTCCGAGACCAAGAGTTCGCTGGCGCAGTACCCGGCGCCGTAGAGCGGGCGGTCGGCCGTGTCGAGGATCCGATGGGCGTCGGGCTCGACGAGCGCTGCGAGCTGCGCCCCGGTCAGCCGCCCCTGCTCGAGCTGCCGAGCCATCCGGGCGGTCAGCCGGGGCAACCACGCCTCGAGCGGGGCGAAGACGCCGTCAAAGAACTCGTCGACCGCATCCATCGCGGCGCCGAGATCCCGAACCGCCTGCGTGCTCACCTGTCTCCCTCGTCGTCGAGGCCGGAGCCGGGCCTACCGGCTCTCCGTCGTGACTCAAGTGTGGCACGAAACGCCTCGTCCCGAGGATCCGCGAGCAGTTCGCCGCGGAATCGGACGAGCCAGCGCACCGACGTGCGAATGCTCTCCCGCACCGCGCCGCGCGCCGCCGCGATGTCCCCCTTCCGGGTGGCGGCCGTCTGGGCGACGAGCGCGTCGTGCGTCGCCAGGCGCGCCCGGTCGTCGAGATCCTGCAGCGCCAGCAGAGGCGTGAACTCGGTCTGCACGGTCACGTGCTCGTTGGTGAGGCGCACCGACTGGCTGAGCGCGGCGAGCTCGAGCTGCACCTCGGTGATGCGACGGCGCCAGACGTCGGGGGCGAGTTCGCGCGATTCCCCGAGCAGACGGTGCACGACGGCCAGCTCGTCGGAGGTGGCTCGCATGCACGCGTACTCGGCGCACGCGCTCGCGATCACCTCGTAATGCACGCCGAGGTCGGCGAGCGCGACGCGCGGCATCGTCATGAGCGCGCGAGCGTTCACCTCCTCGACCGCGCCGAGGCTCGTCCGCACGAAGCTTCCGCCGTTGCGCCCGCGGCGCGTCTCGATGAGCCCTCGGTGGCGCAGCGAGCCGAGCGCCTCGCGCACGGTGACGACCGCGACGCCGAGCAGCCCCGAGAGCTCGGTTTCGCTGGGCAGGCGCTCGCCCTCGATGAAGGCGCCGACCGAGATGGCCTGCACGATCCGGGCCTCGACGAGCTCGGTCCGCCCCTCCTCGCCGATGGGCGCGAACGCCGCGGTGCGCAGGCGGCTCGGAGGCGCCTGCCCGACGGTTGTGCTCACGCGCTCCTCCGATCCGTGGCCTGCATCGAGTGTGTCACGCCCGGCGTGAGGAATCGCTGAGCCGTGCGTGACCGAAATGTAATGCGTGGGAAACCGCCCCGCCCTTAAAACATATAAACACATATGTTATTGTTCAGGAACCGATTCGACACCGACGTTGAGGAGCATCGAGATCATGCGCCACACCAACCCCGCCGCGGGCACCGGCGCCACAGGCGACATCGCCGTCAGCGTGCAAGGCGTCCACAAGCAGTTCGGCGACCTCGTCGCGGTGAAGGAACTCGACATCGAGATCCGCGCGGGCGAGTTCTTCTCCATGCTGGGCCCCTCCGGATCCGGCAAGACGACCGTGCTGCGCATGATCGCCGGATTCGAGGAGCCGACCTCGGGCCGCATCCTGCTCCACGGCCAGGACGTCACCCGATCCGCCCCCTTCGACCGACAGGTCAACACGGTGTTCCAGGACTACGCGCTGTTTCCGCACCTGAGCATCACCGAGAACGTCGCCTACGGGCTCAGGGTTCGCGGGGTCTCCGGGACCGAGCGCGCCCGGCTGGTCTCCGAGGCGCTCGAGCAGGTGCAGCTGGCCCACGTCGCCGAGCGCCGCCCCTCGCAACTCTCGGGCGGCCAGCGACAGCGCATCGCGCTCGCACGCGCGTTGATCCTGCGCCCCAAAGTACTGCTGCTCGACGAGCCGCTCGGCGCACTCGACAAGCAACTGCGCGAGCAGATGCAGTTCGAGCTCAAGCAGATCCAGCGCGAGGTCGGCATCACCTTCATCTTCGTGACGCACGACCAGGAGGAGGCGCTCACGCTCTCCGACCGGGTAGCCGTGTTCAACGACGGCAGGATCGAGCAGGTCGGCAGCCCTCGCGACGTCTACGAGTTTCCCCGCACCGAGTTCGTGGCGGGCTTCCTCGGCATCACGAACCTGCTGAGCGGCGAGAACGCGCGCCGCATCCTCGGAGTCGGCACGCCGCACAGCGTGCGCCCCGAGCGCGTGCACCTCGTAGAGCCCACGGCGCCCGTCGAAGCGAGGACCGTGGCGCTCGGGGGCAGCGTCCTCGAGGCGGTGTACGCCGGCGCCCGCACGCGCTATCTCGTCGAGACCGAGCACGGCGTGCGCTTCATCTCCGAGCGGCAGAACAGCCAGACCCCGCGTACCGAGCCCGGCATCCGACGCGGCGACACGGTGAGCCTCCGCTTCGCGCGCGACCACGCGGTCGCCGTGCCGAGCGGCGCGGAGGCCCCGGCCTGACCGGATACCGCTCCGGCCGCCACCCCGTTCCACCGCTCGAAGACCCCAGCACCAGCACTACGAAGGAGTAATGATGAACAAGAAACTGCTCGCGCCGGCGGCCCTCGTTGCGGCGGTGGGCCTCGCGCTCTCGGGCTGCGCCAGCGGCGACGGAGGCGGCGGCGATGCCGCATCCGGAGGCCTCCAGATCGATGTGCCCGACGTGCCCATGATGAAGAAGCTCGGAGCCACCGAGAAAGAGCTCAACATCGTCGCCTGGTCCGGATTCGTCGAACCCGCCTGGGCCGACCGGTTCACCGCCGAGACCGGCTGCACGGTGAACCGCAAGGTCGCGGCGACCAGCGACGAAATGGTGACGCTCATGCGTACAGGGGAATACGACCTCGTCTCGGCGTCGGGCGACGCCAGCCTGCGCCTCATCGTCGACGGCAACGTGCAGCCGCTCAACACCGAGTTGATCCCGAACTTCGGCGACGACATCGTCGAGGGCATGAAGGGTCAGCTGTACGACACGCTCAACGGCAACGTCTACGGCATCCCGATCGGCCGCGGCGCCAACATCCTGCAGTACAACAGCGAGGTCGTGACCGATGATCCCACGAGCTGGGACGTCGTCTGGGAGAAGAACAGCCCCTACGCGGGCAAGATCGCCGCCTACGACAGCCCCATCTACATAGCCGACGCCGCGATCTACCTGATGGCCACGCAGCCCGATCTCGGCATCGAGAACCCCTACGCCCTCGACGAGAAGCAGCTCGCGGCGGCCGTCGACCTGCTGAAGCAGCAGAACGGCATGGTCTCCGAGTACTGGAACCCCACCACCAACGTCAGCTCCTTCACGGGCGGCAACTCCGTGGTCGGCACCTCGTGGGAGGTGCTGCGCAAGGCGACCGGCGACGAGAAGTTCAAGGGCGTGCTGCCCAAGGAGGGCTCGACCGGCTGGTCGGACGCCTGGATGCTCGCGACCGACGCCGCGAATCCCAACTGCGGCTACGCCTGGATGGACTACACCAGCTCGGCGGAGGTCAACGGCCAGATCGCGATGAACTTCGGCATGGCGCCCGCCAACGGCGCATTCTGCGACACCAGCGACGAGGCCAGGGCCCACTGCGACTACTACAACGCGACCGACGAGGAGTACTACAAGAAAGTGTGGTTCTGGACCACCCCGATCGAGCAGTGCCTCGACGGCCGCAAGGACGTGCAGTGCACCAGCTACCAGGACTGGACGGCCGCCTGGGCGACCGTCAAGGGCTAGGGATCCCCGATCCCGCCCCGCCCGGTGGCTCGGGCGCGGTCCAGTCCGCGCCCGAGCCACCGGCTCCCACCGCACACCGCACCCGTCAGCGAGGACACACCGTGAGCACCAAGACCGTTCTGGAACGCCGGCCGAAGCCGATCTCGACAGCGCTCCACCGCCACCCGAGGGGGCGCCTCGCCTCTCTGCTGACGCTGCCCATGGCCTGGCTGGTGGGCGTGTACATCCTGTCGCTCTCGCTCATGCTCATCACTGCGTTCTGGACCACCGACCCCTTCACCTCCCGCGTCAAGCCGGGCTTCACGCTCGAGAACTTCGAGCAGATCCTCACCGTCCCCGCCTTCGTATCCACCGCGCTGCGCACGCTCGGGATCGCGCTCGCGGTGACCCTCATCAGCGCCGCGTTCTCGATCCCGCTCGCGGTGTTCATGGCGAAGGTCGCCGCGCCGTCCCTGCGCGCCGCGCTCGCGGTGCTCATCACCCTGCCCCTGTGGGCGGGGTACCTCGTGAAGATCATCGGCATGCGGCTCGTCTGGACGGAGGAGGGCTTCTTCAACTGGTCGCTCTCCGTGTTCGGCGTGAGGGGGCCGGGGTTCGGGATCGCGGCCACGATCCTCACCCTCGTCTACCTCTGGTTCCCGTATATGGCGATTCCGGTATACGCCGCCGTATCCCAGATCCCGGCGAATCTGTTCGACGCATCCTCAGACCTCGGCGCGAGCGGTTTCCGCACCATCCGCACCGTCGTCGCTCCGCTGCTGATGCCCTCGCTCATCGCAGGTTCCGTCTTCACCTTCTCGCTCAGCCTCGGCGACTACATCGCCGCCATGTACGTCGGCGGGTCAGACACGCAGATGATCGGCAGCGTCATCGCCCAGAACATCAACCTCAACCCGCCGCTCGCGGCGGCCTTCTCGATCGTGCCGATCGTGCTCGTCGTCGTCTACCTGACCGCCGTGCGCCGCACCGGCGCCCTCGACAACATCTAGCCGGAAGCCGCAAGGGAGAACCGCCATGCTCCGACTGAGCCGCACCACCAAGATCGTGCTCGCGATCATCACCCTGATCGTGCTCGGGTTCATGTACATCCCGCTGTTCGTGATCGTCATGAACTCGTTCAACTCGAGTCGCGTCGCGGGCTGGCCGATCCCGGGCTTCTCCCTCGAGTGGTGGGGCAAGGCGCTCACCAATCCGGCCGTGCACGCCGCCCTGCTCAACTCGGTCGTCGTGGCAGCCGTCGCGACCGCCATCGCGCTCGTGCTGGGCACCCTCGCCGCGTTCGCGCTGCAGCGCTTCGCGTTCTTCGGCCGGCACACGGTGAACCTGCTCATCGTGCTGCCCATCACGCTGCCCGGCATCGTCACCGGCGTGGCGCTGTCGAACACGTTCTACCAGGTGCTGAAGCCCATGGGCGTCTCCGTCGGCTACTGGGGCATGATCATCGCGCACGCGACCTTCACGGTGGTGATGGTGTTCAACAACGTGATCGCGCGCCTGCGCCGCATGAGCCCCAACCTCGAGGAGGCCTCGATGGACCTGGGCGCCGGCATCGGCCAGACGTTCCGCCTCGTCACCTTCCCGCAGTTCCGCAGCGCCTTCATCGCGGGCGGCCTGCTCGCCTTCGCGCTCTCCTTCGACGAGATCGTGGTCACCATCTTCACCGCCCCGCCCGGCGTCGAGACCCTGCCCCTGTGGATCATGAACCAGATGGCGCGCCCCAACGAGGTCAACCAGGTGAACGTCGTGGCGACCGTCATGATCCTGCTGTCGCTGATCCCGGTCTACTTCTCGCAGAGGGCCTCCGCCGCGGGAGACCCGAGGTAGACCGGGATCGGAGCTCCAGGGTTCCTACCCCTGCAGCACGGCACGCTTCGCCGCGGCGGAGCGCACGAGCAGGAGATACACGGCCGCCGTCACCACGAAGCCCACCAACCAGGCGATGTCGATGTACTGCAGCGGCTCGGCCAGGGGACCGGTGAAGATCGGCGTGATCATGAAGGGCACCTGCGCGACGAGGCCGACGCCGTAGCTGGCGAGGCCGACGCCGTTCCACTTGCCGTACTTGCCGCCGTCGGGGGCGAAGAGGTCGCCGATCGAGTACTCGCCCTTGCGCACGATGAAGTAGTCGGCCAGGTTGATCGCCGACCACGGGATCAGCACGTAGAGCAGCAGCGTCAGGAAGCTCTCGAACATCGTCATGAAGTCGCCCTGGCCGAGCAGCGCGATCGCCGTGGCGACTGCACCGCACACGACCGTTGTCCAGACCCGGGTGCCGGAGGTGATGACGGTCTTGAAGTTCGACTGCATCACCGTCAGCGCGTTCATCACGGCCGAGTAGAGCTCCACGCCGTTGATGAGGGCCGAGCTCACGGCGAACACGATGAGCACCACCATGCCGATCGGGCCGAGGTACTCTCCGAGCGCGGCGAGCGGGTTCTCCGGGTTGGCGGCGCCGAGCAGCACGCCCAGGCTCATCACGAACACCGAACTGCCCACCAGGCCGAGGTAGGTGCCCCAGAACGCCGCCTTGGGGCCGGTGCCCTTCGGCAGATAGCGCGTGTAGTCGGAGACATAGGGGGCGTATGCCAGCTGCCAGACGATGCCGATCGCGAGCATCGCGAAGAACCCCTCGAAGGTGAAGGCTGCCTCGGCCCGCTGCGAGGTCACCTCGGGTTTCGTCCAGAAGAGGATCATCGAAACCGCCACCGCCAGGCCGATGACGATCGAGAGCCACGCCATGGTCTTGCTGAGCAGCTCGTAGCCGAACACGCAGAGCACCACGCCGACCGCCCCGAAGCCGATGATCGCCAGCGTGCTGTTGAACTCGGGGAAGACCGCGAGCAGCGAATCCTTGGCGACGATGAGGATGCTCGCGAAGAAGCCCATGAACATGATGAACGCGATGAGCGCGAAGAGGCTCGCCCCCAGGTAGCCGAACTGCGCCCGGGCCTGCAGCATCTGCGGGATGCCGAGGTGCGGCCCCTGCGAGGCGTGCAGCGCCGAGCCGAAGGCGCCGATGACGTTGCCCGCGAGGATCGCGACGATGCTCCAGCCGATCGGCAGGCCGTAGGATCCGCTCGCGACGGCGCCCGTGATGACGGTGAGCGGCATCATGTTGAGGCTGATCCATATGGCGGCGAGCGACCAGTTGGTGCCGCTGCGCTCGTTCTCGGGGATCGGCAGGATGTGCTGCTGCTCGAACTTCTTGAAGGTCTTCGTGACGACCGGTGGTTCGTTGGACATGGTTCTCTCTCCTATGAGTGGCTCTGTCGGGATGAGGAGGCGCCGGGTCGTTCGTAGACGGTGGCGCCCCCGAGGATCGTGCGCGCGACCCGCAGGCGGTCGAAGCTTTCCTCGCCGTCGATCGGGCCCGTCAGGATCACGAGGTCGGCGAGCTTCCCCGCCTCGAGGCTCCCCGTGTCCGTCGCGTTCCCCGAGATCTCGGCCGAGCCCAGGGTGTAGGCCCTGAGTGCGGTCTCGATGTCGAGGCGCTCGTTCGGCTGAGCGGGCACTCGCGATTCCGCGTTGAGCGCGTGGACGTCCGCCGCGGGAGCCGTGCGCGTGCACGCGGTGTGCAGGCCCCAGAGCGGATCGGGACTCGTGACGGGCCAGTCGCTCCCCATCGCCAGGTGGGCTCCCGCGGCGTGAAGGGATCCGAAGGCGAAGTGCCATCGCGCCCGCTCGGGACCGATGAGCGGGAACTTCCGCTCGAGGATCTCCTGGTCGTCGCGCGCCCACAGGGGCTGCAGGTTCGCGGTCACGCCGAGTTGCCGGAAGCGGGGCAGATCCGCGGGGTCGATCACGTCGATGTGCGCGATCTGGTGCGGCCGTCCGGCGCCGTTCCGCTCCCGCGCGCGGGCCACCGCGTCGAGGCACTCGCGCACCGCGCGATCCCCCACCCCGTGGAAGTGCACGCTCAGCCCCGCGGCATCCAGTCTCATGACGATATCCGCGAGATCGCCGGGCTCGATGACCGAGTCGCCCGAGATCTGGGGATGCACGCCCGTGTAAGGATCGACGAGCGCGGCGGTGCAGTTCTCGCACATGCCGTCCTGCATGATCTTGACGCTCTGCACGGCGAAGCCGCGGTCGCGCGCGTACTCGACTCGCGCGAGCACCTCGTCGAGGCGGTCGGGTCCGGCCCCCATCGGCCACCAGATTGAGCCGGAGACGCGGCCGCGCAGCGACCCGTCCGCCAGCGCGTCGAGGTACGCCGACAACCCGTCCGGGATCCCGAGTGCGCTCCCGAGAAGCGCATCGTGCCACCCTACGACGCCGAGCGAGAGAAGATGCTCTTGCGAGGCGAGCAGCGCCTCGGCCACTGCGCGCTCGTCGATCGCCGGGAGCAGATTCGTCACCAGCTCCGCGGCCGATTCGAAGAGCATGCCCGTGGCCTCGCCGGACTCGTCCCGCTCGATGTAGCCCGCATGCGGATCCGGCGTGCGCTCGTCGATGCCGGCCAGTTCCAAGGCTCGGCTGTTCACCCACACGCAGTGGTGGTCGTGGCTCGTGAACACCGCGGGCCGGTCCGGCACGAGACGGTCGAGCAGCGTCCGGTCGGGGAAGCCTCCGGGGAAGACGTCGCCGAACCAGCCCGAGCCGACGATCCAGGCATCCGAGCACGACGCCGCGAAGCCGGCGATCCGCTGCTCGTAGTCCTCCCTGTCGTGGATGTCGCCGAGGTCGCAGCCGAGCAGCTCCAGCCCGCCGGCGACCGGGTGCACGTGCGCGTCGTGGAAGCCCGGTAGCACCGCCGCGCCGCCCGCGTCGATCCGTTCGGTCCCGTCGCCGGCACGTGCGAGGATGTCCTCGTCGCTCCCGAGCGCCGAGATCCGCCCGTCCCGGATCGCGAGCGCCGTGAGCCCGCTCCGCGCGGGCAGCCACAGCTGCGCATTGCAGACGACGGCATCGTCGTGCGGCATGGCCTCAGGCCCCCTTCGCGGGCTTCGCGACGAACATGATCCCGGCGCACGCGGCCGCGATCCCGGCGCACAGCAGGAAGAACCCGATCTCGCTCATGCTGACGTAGAGCTGGCCGAGATACCCCGAGAGGCTCGCGCCGAGCGAGAGCGTGAGGCCCGCGAGGGCCATCATCTGCGCGTTGAACGCCCGCGGCGCGTGCTTGCCGGCGGTGGACAGGAACAGGGGGGCGAAGCTCACCTCGGAGATGCCCAGCAGCACCATGCCGACGATCACCGCGACGAGCGGGATCAGCCCGCTGAAGACCACCGGCAGCAGCGCGAACAGCAGGTAGGTCGCGGTCATGATCAGCATGCTGACACCGAGCTTCCGGTCCGCGCTCGGCGCGCCTGCGGGGTCGGCGGCCTCCCGCCGCTGCCACGCGCTCGCGATGAGCGGGCCGGCGATGATGCCGGTGATGACCTGGAAGACGCTGATGTAGGCCGCCGGGATCGTGATCGGTCCCATCGTGAGGTCGACGCGCTGATCGGCGTAGACCGCGAAGGTGGTGAAGAGCTGGAGGATCAGGGTCCAGGCGATCGTCGCGGTGATGAAGAACGGGATGAAGGCGAGCACCTTGCCGCGCTCCACGGCGTCGACCTTTCCCGAGCGGGACATCACCGCGAAGTAGAGGATGCTCACGAGGATCGCGGCGCCGATGACGTAGTTGTTGAGATTCGTCGTGGTGATGACTCCGACGAGCACGAGCACGACGATGAGCGCGATCGCGGCGATCACGACGACGAGCGCGCGGACTCCGGCCTGCGCGGTCAGCGGATTCGGCACGCGCTTCGCCTGCTCGGGCAGCGAGCGGAGACCGAGCGCGTAGCCGGCCAGCGCGAGCAGCATGCCGAACGCGGCGGCCGAGAAGCCCGCGTGGAAGCCGTAGGCCACCTGCAGCCAGCCGGTGACCATCGGACCGGCGAACGCGCCGATGAGCACGCCCGCGTAGTAGAGGGAGAATCCGACCTCGCGCTTGCGCGAGTACTCCTTCTGCTCGTAGACGTAGTTCATCATCGCGAGCACGTTCGGGAACAGCGCGCCCGTGCCGAGCACGATGAGGCCGAGACCCACGAGCAGGCCTCCGAGCCCCGATGTGACCGCGAGCGTGATGTGGCCGCTCATGACGACGACAGCACCGCCGGCCACCATGGTCCGTGCCGAGAAGACCCGGTCGCCCATCCAGGCGCCCACGGGCTGGCTGAGGTAGACCGCGCCGCCGTATGCTCCGGTGATGGCGAGCGCCTCGAACTCCGACAGGCCGAGGCCGCCGTCCGTGGCCGTGTAGTAGATGTAGTAGGCCAGGATCACCTGGATGCCGTAGAAGCTGAAGCGCTCCCACAGCTCGGTCCAGGACAGCGTCCACAGGGCGGCGGGCTGCCGTGGTCCCGCGATGGCCTTCCCCTCCACCAGTGCCTGCTCGGTCATCGTCAATCTCCTTTGAATGTGGTGATGCCTGGTGCCCGTCCGGCCCCGCAGCCGGGTCGTCGCTCGTCGGAACGGCTCGGGGCCAGGACCGGACGCGCGGTTGCGCGGGCCCCGCGCGGACGACGGATCGGCTACAGGCCGGCGCCGGCGCTCGCTATGGTGAAGGCGCGGTCCAGCAGATCGGCCAGCTCGTCGATGTCGGCGCGCGTCATCACGAGCGGCGGCGAGACCTGCACGAGGGGGTTGCCCTCGGCATCGATGGCGACGCGGCAGATGAGCCCCACCTCCACGAGCGCGGGGTTCAGGTGCTGCCCGACGAAGTCGCCTGCGCTGATCGGCTCGGCTTCCCAGCGCTTCGCCGCGTGATCCGTGACGAGCTCGAAACTGCGGTGGAAGCCGTCGCCGCGGAAGTCGCCGACGATTCGCGCGTGCTTCTGCGCGACATTCGTGAGCCGCTCCTCGAGGTATGGGCTCAGCTCGGCGACGTTCTCGACGACGCCCTCCCGCTCCATGATCTCGAGGTTCTTGAGCGCCGCCGCGCAGGCGACCGGGTGGCCACCGTAGGTGAGCGCGTGGTTGAACATGCCGACCGGGCCGTCGAGCACGGTCTCGATGATCCTGTCGCTCGCGATCACGCCGCCGAGGGGCATGTACGCCGAGGCGATGCCCTTCGCGAAGACGATCATGTCGGGCTGGAAGTCGTAGTGCTGCGAGCCGAACCAGCGGCCGAGGCGGCCGAAGCCGGTGATGACCTCGTCGGCGATCATGAGGATGCCGTACTTGTCGCAGAGGGCGCGCACGCCCGCGAAGTACTCGGGCGTCGGGGGCTTCAGGCTGCCGCCCGCGTTCTGCAGCGGCTCCATGATAATCGCCGCGATCGTGTCGGGCCCCTCCTGCACGATGAGCGACTCGAGCTCGCCGAGCAGGAACGCGGTGGTCTGCTCGGGGGTCTCGCCCTCGGGGCGGCGGTAGCGCTTCGTGTTGTGCGTGTGGCGCACGCCCGACATGAGCGGCTCGAACATGGAGCGCACGGCGGTCATGCCGTTGAGCGACATCGCACCGAAGCTGGTGCCGTGGTAGGCGACGCGGCGGGCGATGAACTTGTGGCGGCTGCCCTGGCCGATGGTCTGCTGGTACTGGCGGGCGAGCTTGATCGCCGCCTCGTTCGACTCGCCGCCACCCGAGGCGAAGAAGACGCGGTTGAGGTCGCCGGGGGCGAGCTTCGCGATCTTCTGGGCGAGCAGCGCCGCCGGCGGATGCGTGACGCTCCAGGTGGTCTGATAGGGCAGGGCGGCGAGCTGCTCGCGCACCGCATCGCCGACCTCGGCGCCGTAGGTGTAGCCGAGTTGCACGCAGAAGAGGCCGGCGAGGCCGTCGAAGTAGCGGCGGCCGCTCTCGTCGAACACCGAGCAGTGCTCACCGCGCACGAACACCGGCAGCTCGTCGTCGCGGTACTTGCTCGCGGGGGTGAAGTTCATCACCAGGTGGCGCTTCGCGATCTCCGCGAGACCGCTCGGAGTCTCCGAGACGGCATCGGCCAGGTCGATGGTTTCCTGCTGCAGAGTCATGATTCCCTCGTGTCCTCTCAGTCGGCTCTGACTGGGCGACGGAGCCGTTGCACACTCATCGTCACACCGGTCTGAGCATCTGTAAAATAGTGAAAATCTGTCTTGTTCATCTGTGGATCAGATCGAATTGGACGAGCGGCATCGGGGCTCGAGCGGTCTGCCCACCAGCCCCGCAAGCGCACCTCGTCGGTCGAACGAGCGCACTCCGCCGAGACCGGAGGCGGCCTCGGCGGAAGGGGCCGCGCAGGGGCACTCAGCCCCACTGCATCCAGGTGGTCTTGTAGTCGGTGTAGTTTTCGAGGGCGTGCACCGAGAGGTCGCGGCCGAAGCCGGACTGCTTGAAGCCGCCGAACGGCGTGGTGAAGCCGAGCGCGTCGACCGTATTCACCGACACGGTACCCGCGACGAGGCGCTGCGAGACGCGGTGCGCGCGGGCGAGGCTGCCGGTCCACAGCGAGGCGGCGAGGCCGTAGGGGGTCTCGTTGGCCCTGGCGATCGCCTCCTCCTCGGTGTCGAACGGCGTCACCACGGCGACGGGTCCGAAGATCTCGCGGGTGTGCACCTCGTGGTCGGCTGGCACGTCGGTGACGATCGTGGGTTCGATGAAGGCCCGGGATCCGCCGATCTCGGGACGGGTGCCGCCCGCGCGGATCGTGCCGTCGCGGCGCGCGTTCTCAATCGTCGCCCACACCGTGTCGGCGTGCGCCTCGGAGACGAGCGCCCCGATCCCGGTCTCGGGATCGAGCGGATCCCCCGGCGCGTAGGCCTTCGCCGCCTCGGCGTAGAGGCGCACGAACTCCTCGTAGACCTCGCGCTCCACGAAGATGCGCGAGTTGGCGGAGCAGACCTCGCCTTGGTTGTAGAAGCTGCCGAACGCGGCCTTCTCCGCGGCGAGCCGCAGGTCGTCGCAGTCGGCGAAGATCAGGTTCGAGCTCTTGCCGCCGGCCTCGAGGGCGAGGCGCTTCATGTTCGACTGGCCCGCGTACTGCTGCAGCTGCTTCGCCACCTCGGTCGAGCCCGTGAATGCGAGCATGTCGACGTCCTCGTGCGTGCCAAGGGCCCGGCCCACCGTGGAGCCGCGGCCCGTCACCACGTTCAGCACGCCGACGGGGATGCCCGCCTCGATCGCCAGCTCGGCGAGCAGCAGCGTGGAGTGCGAGGCCTCGACCGGCGGCTTCACCACGACGGTGTTGCCCGCGGCGAGCGCCGGGGCCAGCTTCCAGGTGGCGATCTCGAGCGGGTAGTTCCAGGCGACGATCACCGCGACGACGCCCAGGGGCTCGCGGGTGACGAGCGCGGTGGATCCCGGCGGCGTCACCGGGATGAGATCCTCCTGCTTCTCGATCGCCTCGGCGTAGAAGCGGTAGAGGGCCGCGGATCCCGGGGCGTCGATCGTCGACGACTCGCGCACCGGCTTGCCCATGTCTAGGCTGTCGTAGAGCGCGAACTCGTCGGCGCGCTGCTCAATGAGCCGCGCGAACTCGAGCAGGCGCTCGCGGCGGAAGCCGGCGCCGGCGCGCGACCAGGTGCCCGACTCGAAGGCCTCGCGCGCCGCTGCGACGGCCGCGTCGACGTCGGTCTCGTCGCAGGCGTGGATGCGGGAGATGAGCTCGCCCGTCGCCGGGTTGGTCTTCTCGATGGTCAGGCCCGAGCGCGCATCGACGCGCGCGCCGCCGATAACCGGGCGGCCGTCAAACTCGAGCGCGGCAGCGGCGGCCTGCCAGTCTGCGTAACTGCGGGTCATGTGTTCCTCTTTCGTGTGGTTCGGGATCCGTCCCTCGACGGGCTCGGGGGCGGCGTACGAGTTCACGGGGCGGTTTCGTTCCCCGAGCTCCCCGAGGGGAGCGAGGCCGCAGCGGATCGGCCGAGCGCCACGTCGAGCGCCGTCCAGGCGAGCGCGATGGCGCCGTCGCGCAGCGTCTGCTCGGCGACCGGGCCGACGCAGGCCTCGGCGAATGCGGGCTGGTGGTTGCTCGCCTCTCCTCCCACCCCGATGTAGGGGTGGATGGCGGCGACGATCTGCGACACGTTGCCCATGTCGGTCGACGCGCGATTCATGCTTGCGGCGACGGGGTCGACATCGAAGTCGCGGCCGAGCGCCAGGGCGTTCGCACGGTAGAGCTCGAGCGCCTCACCATCGGTGCGCATCTCGGCGTAGCGCTTGCTCTCCGGGGTCACGGTGAGCTTCGCGCCCGTCGCCAGCGCGCCCGCCTCGAAGCACTTGAGTACGCGCTCCTCGAGTTCGAGGAGCTGCTCCGTCGTATCGGCCCGCACGTACCAGCGACCCTCGGTGCGCTCCGGGATCGCGTTCGGCGCCTCGCCGCCGCGCGTCTGTACGCCGTGCACGCGTACGCCGGCCGGCAGCTGCTGCCGCAGCAGCGAGATCGCGAGCTGCGCGATCAGGAAGGCGTCGTTGGCGTTGATGCCGCGCTCTGGGTAGGCGGCTGCGTGCGCGGCCCGCCCGTCGTACCGCACGTGCCAGTGGGCCACGGCGAACGGGCGCGCCTCGGCGACGTCCACGGGAGCGGGATGCGCCATGAGCGCGAAGTCGAGCTCTCGGAACGCCCCGCGCTCGAGCAGCTCGATCTTGCCGCCGCCGCCCTCCTCGGCGGGCGTGCCGATCACCTCGACCGCGATGCCGAGCTCGCCCGCCACCTCGGCGAGCGCGATCGCGCCGCCCGCCGACATCGCCGAGATGAGGTTGTGCCCGCAGGCGTGCCCCAGCCCCGGCAGCGCGTCGTACTCGGCGAGGAAGCCGACCGTGAAGCCGTCTCCCGAGCCGAGCACCGCCCGGAAGGCGGTCTCGAGCCCCAGGTACGGCTGCTCGACGGCGAAGCCGTGCTCGGCGAGGAGGCCGGCGACGGCGGCCGAGGAGCGGTGCTCCCGCCAGCCGAGTTCGGGATCGTCGTGCAGCCGGTTCGAGAGCGCGACGAGCTCGCCGTCCACCCGCGAGACGCGCTCGGCGATCCGGCGCTTCAGCGCCTCACTCATCGCCGGGAACGCCGTACGAGGGGGCCACTGCCGGATCGATGCCGCGGTCGGTGTAGTCGTCCCGCTGCGGCAGCCACTCCTCCAGCACGCGGCCGAGGGCGCCGACCGGATCCTCGTCCACCCAGTCGACCCGCAGATCGGTCACCCGCCAGCCGGCGCTCGCGACCACCGAGATGCCGGCGGAGTGCACCGGGCCCTCCTCGCCGCCGGCGGCGACCGCCGCCCGCAGGGCTGCGTACAGCCGCTCTTCGATGCGCCCGCTCGCGGAGAGCGCGGTGTCTACGAGGGCGTCGAGCACGTCGAGACTCGCGAGCATGTTTCCGCCCGCGACCGCGTTCTCACGGGTCGCCGAGCCGAAGATGCCGAGCGCGCGGCCGCCGGAGTGGACGGCGGCGCGACCCGCGCTGTCGAGCACCAGCAGCTGCCGGTAGTCGATGGTCCCGGGGTCGGCCGCTGCGACCACGGCGTCGAGCGCCTGCTGCGCCGAGGATCCTGATCGCAGCTGCTCGATGAGGGCCGGGCCGAGCCGCGGGTCGGTCACGTTCTGGGAGTTGGCGCCGCCGATGCCGTCGGCGAGGTTGAGGCAGCGCGCGGCGACCGCGGGCGAGGACGAGGAGATCGCCGAGCCGAACTCGCCGGTCTCGGGATCGCGGAGGATGAGCGAGAAGGTCACGTCGCCTACGCCTCGCTGATCACGGCGGTCGCGTCGATCTCGACGAGCCACTCGGGGCGGGCGAGGGCCTGCACGACGATGCCGGTCGAGACCGGGTAGACGCCCTTGAGCCACTTGCCCATCGTGCGATAGACGTCCTCGCGGTAGCGCGGATCGATGATGTAGACCGTCACCTTGACGATGTCCTCGAGGCGACTGCCCGCCTCCTCGAGGAGCACCCGGATGTTCGACATCGCCTGCTCGGTCTGCGCCACCACGTCGCCGATACCCACCGACTCCCGGGTGTCCAGATCCTGACCGATCTGGCCGCGGAGGTAGACGACCCCGTTCGCCACGACGGCCTGGCAGAGGTCGTTGTCGAGGTTCTGCTCGGGGTAGGTCTCCTTCGTGTTGAACTTCCTCAACCGCACGTGAGTCGTCTCGGCCACGGTGTCCTCCTCGTCGAGTGGTGAATGGTCGCCTGCTACAGCCACCATTCTCGGGACGTCCGAGGAATTCTGTAAAATAGTGAAAAGTTACGCAGAGTATCTGACAAACAGATGTATGGCTCCGGCTCGCGAGACCGGCCATCGATCATGCAGGGAGTCCCACCGTGCCGCAGCGCTTTCCGCTCACGCTCACGCAGCTCGTCTACTTCGCCGAGTGCGCGAAAACGCTCAACATGACCGCGGCGAGCCAAGAGCTCCACGTCGCGCAGTCTGCGGTCTCGACGGCGATCACCCAGCTGGAGCGTGCACTCGGCGCACCGCTCTTCATCCGGCAGCGCTCCAAGGGCCTCGCGCTCACACCGGCGGGCGAGACGCTCCTTCAGAGATCCCGCCACCTCTTCGACCACCTGAACGACACGATCGAGACGATCTGCGCCGAACAGAACGAGATCCGAGGCTCGGTCACGGTGTCCTGCTTCAACACGCTCGCGCCGTTTCTGCTCCCCGAGCTCATCAGCACGCTGCAGCAGCGGCACCCTGAGCTCGAGGTCGAGGTGCTCGAGGGGGACCACCAGGAGAGCCTCGCGGCGCTGCGCGGCGGCCGGGCCGAGCTGGCCATCAGCTACAACCTCACCGACGTCGACGGCGTCGACCGCGAGATCGTGGGCGAGTTCTGCCCGCACGTCATCGTGCACACCGGGCACAGGCTCGCCTCGCGCAAGCGGATCGCCCTCGCCGACATCGCCGAGGACCCCTTCGTGCTGCTCGACCTCCCGAGCAGCAGCGCGTACTTCCAGGGGATCCTCCTGCAAGCGGGGATCATACCGAAGACGAAGTACCGCAGCTCGAGCTACGAGACCGTGCGCTCCATGGTCGCAGCCGGGCTCGGGTACTCGATCCTCAACCAGCGCCCGCGCATCGAGCAGACCTACACGGGCGCCCGCACCGTGACCATCGAGATCAGCGATCCGGTGCCGAGCCTCAGCATCGCGGTGTGCTCCCTCGCGCAGTCGAGGCGCTCCGCTCGCGCTCGCGCAGTCGAGGCGGTAATTCGCGAGCTTCTCTCCGAGCACTGCCCATAGATGCGTTAAAACGATCCAGTTTCCGCATTGCATCTATCAAGGCGATGCATTGCACCGCGAATGCATATTGGCTTTGCCGGCCCCGCATGGGGTTTGCTGGGGACCGCGGGACGAGCACACGCTCGCCCCGGAGCGGATCCCGATGCCCCTCGCGCCCTCGGAGCCGCTCCCCGTATCGAGCCGTCCGAGTGGAGAAGTACGTATGTCCAGCCCAGAAGCCGAGGCCACCGAGGTCCTCGTCGTCGGCGCCGGCCAGGCCGGAATCGCGATGAGCGAGCACCTGACCGCACGCGGCATCCCCCACATCGTCCTCGAGCGCCACCGCATCGCAGAACGCTGGCGGTCGGAGCGCTGGGACTCGCTCGTGGCCAACGGCCCCGCCTGGCACGACCGGCTTCCCGGCATGGAGTTCGACGACATCGACCCCGACGAGTTCGCGTCGAAGGAACGCGTCGCCGCCTACTTCCAGGCCTATGCCGAGAAGTACGGCCTGCCGATCCGCACCGGCGTCGAGGTGACCGCCGTGCGCCGCAACGAGGGTCGGGCCGGCTTCGTCGCCGAGACCAGCGCGGGGCCCGTCGAGGCGCGCTACGTGGTCGCGGCCACGGGCGCCTTCCAGCTGCCCTCCCTCCCGCCGATCGTTCCCGAGGACGCCGGCATCCGCCAGATCCACTCGAGTGAGTACCGCAACCCGGAGCAGCTTCCCGCGGGCGCCGTGCTCGTCGTCGGCGCCGGCTCCTCCGGCGTGCAGATCGCAGACGAGCTGCGCCAGGCCGGGCGGGAGGTCACCCTCGCCGTCGGCCCGCACGACCGCCCGCCGCAGCGCTACCGCGGCCGCAGCTTCGTCTGGTGGCTCGGCACGCTCGGCCTCTGGGAGAAGTCGACCCCGGCCGAGGGAGCCGAGCACGTCACCATCGCCGTGAGCGGCACCCATGGCGGGCGCACCATCGACTTCCGCGATCTCGCGGCGAGCGGCATCACCCTCGTGGGACGTGCCGGCGCCTACGAGAACGGCGTCATGCGCTTCGGCGCCGACCTCGCCGAGAACATCCGTCGAGGAGACGAGAACTACCTCTCGATCCTCGACGAGGCCGACGCCTACGTCGCGCGCATGGGCCTCGACCTGCCGGAGGAGCCTGCGGCGCGCGACCTCGGCCCGTACCCGGCCTGCGTCACCGACCCCGTGCTCGAGCTCGACCTCGCGGCGGCGGGCGTCGCCTCCATCGTGTGGGCCACGGGTTTCCGCGTCGACTACGGCTGGCTGCAGGTCGACGCCCTCGACGAGCGCGGACTGCCGAAGCACGAGCGCGGCGTCTCCGCCGAGCCGGGCGTCTACTTCCTGGGGCTGCCCTGGCAGTCGCACCGCGGCTCGACCTTCATCTGGGGCGTCTGGCACGACGCCAAGTTCATCGCGGACAAGATCGAGATCCAGCGCGGATACCTCGCCTACGAGGGCAACGGGCGACCGGCGACCGGGCTGTCCGCGCCCGCGGCGGCGGAGCTCACCAGCGCCTGAGGGGCTGCGATCCGCAGACCACCCCTCTGCCCTCCCCCATTGCGAGCGGGCACTCGGTGCAGGAGAATCATGGGGTGATGGCCCCCAGCGCGGTCTCGTGGCCGCTCCGCAAGCGGCCGCCTCGGTTTCCCCGGGGCTGGTCGACTATCTCCAGGTCACCGTGCAGGAGATCACGGAGAGCAGCGAGACGGCCTCTCCTGCTCGAGTGCGACGCTGCTCTACCTGTGGAACGCCGACGGCCCTACATCGTCGCCTGACCGAGGCCGAGGGGGCACGCCCCGCGGGGTCGATGCGCGCCGGCTCGGCCGGTGTGGCGGAGGGTAGGGGATTTGAACCCCTGAGACGGGGTTACCGCCTGCTTGTTTTCAAGACAAGTTCCTTCGGCCGCTCGGACAACCCTCCGCCGTCGAGCCTACCAAAGCCGCATCGGTGCGAGTGACGAGCCGGGACGGCGGCGACCCCTCGGGTGTCTTCCGCGCGGCACCCTACAGCCAGTCGAAGCGGTCGCGCAGCGCCGCGAGCAGTCCGACCTCGTCGATGGTGCCGGTCACGCGCCCGGCCGCCGCCCGCACCTCCGGCACGGCCTGGCCCATCGCGACGGAGTCGCCGCGGCGTCCGGCCCAGCGCAGCATGTCGATGTCGTTGCGCCCGTCCCCCGCGGCGAACACCCGCGAGCGGTGGATGTCGAGCTTCGCCGCCACCACCTCCAGGGCGCTCGCCTTCGTGACGCCGTGCGGGGCGATGTCGAGCCACGAGGTGCGGCCGACCGCGTACGAGACGTGTGTGAGCCCCAGCGTCTCCACGGCGTCGAGAAACTCCTCGAGCAGGTGGTCGGGCGACACCACCACGACCCGCGTCGCCTGCACGCCGAGCAGATCCTCGAAGGCCACGTGACGTCGAGCCGAGGGCAGCGTGCCGCTCGCGATCGGGTCGGTGTACAGGAAGCCGCCGTCGGCCAGCTCGACCGCGAACCGAGCCGTGACGAGCTGCGTGCGGATCCGCACGAGGGCGTCGCTCGGATCGAAGGTCTCCACGTACTCGCGGCGGTAGCCGCGGTTCGCGAGCGGATCCCGCTTCAGCGTGATCGCGCCGTTGCACGCGATGACCCAGTCCGGCCGGATGCCGAGCCTCTCTACGACGGGCAGCGTCGCGTCGACCGACCGACCGGTCGCGATCACCACCTCGTGGCCGGCGCCGTGCAGTCCGCGGATCGCCGAGGCGAGTTCGGGATCGATGATCCCGTCCTCGTGGTCGGCGTCGATCACGGCGTTGTTGAGCACGGTGCCGTCGACGTCGAGCGCGATGATGTGCCGGTCCTTCGGCGCGAGTGAGATCGTCACGTCACACCCCCTCCGGCACGAGCGCCTCGAGGCCGCCGATGTAGGGCCGCAGCGCCTCCGGAACCGCGACGCTGCCGTCGGCTCGCTGATGGGTCTCGAGAATCGCGACCAGCCAGCGCGTGGTCGCGAGCGTGCCGTTGAGCGTGGCCACCGGGGCCGTCTTGCCCGTCTCGGTGCGGAACCGGGTGGCGAGACGCCGCGACTGGTACGTGGTGCAGTTCGAGGTCGACGTGAGCTCGCGGTACGCGCCCTGGGTGGGGATCCAGGCCTCGATGTCGAACTTGCGCGCGGCGCTCGAGCCGAGATCGCCCGCGGCCACGTCGATCACGCGGTAGTGCAGGCCGAGCGACTGCAGCATCTCCTCCTGCCACGCCACGAGCCGGTCGTGCTCCGCCTCGGCTTGCGCGGGATCCGCGTAGACGAACATCTCGAGCTTGTTGAACTGGTGCACGCGCAGAATGCCGCGGGTGTCCCTGCCGTGCGAACCGGCCTCGCTTCGGTAGCAGGTGGACCAGCCCGCGTAGCGCAGGGGTCCGGCTGACAGGTCGACGATCTCGTCGGCGTGATAGCCCGCGAGCGCGACCTCGCTCGTGCCGGTGAGGAAGAGATCCTGAGCCGGCAGGTGGTAGACCTCGTCGGCGTGCTCACCGAGGAAGCCGGTGCCCCGCATGATCTCGGGCTTCACGAGCGTCGGCGTGATGAGGGGCGTGAAGCCGTGGGCGAGCGCCCGATCCAGCGCGAGATTCATGAGCGCCAGCTCGAGCCGCGCGCCGACGCCGCGCAGGAAGTAGAAGCGCGCCCCCGAAACCTTCGCGCCGCGCTCCATGTCGATGGCTCTCAGCAGCTCGCCCAGCTCGACGTGATCCCGCGGCTCGAAGTCGAACTCGGGCACGGGACCGACCTCGCGCAGCGTGACGAAGTTCTCCTCGCCGCCCGAGGGCACGCCGTCGACGACGAGATTCTCGATGCGCATGGCGAGCGCCTCGAATTCCCCATCCACCTCCCTGGCGCGGGCCTCCGCGGCCTTGACGGAGGCGGCGAGCTGCTGCGCCCGGGCGATGAGCGCCGGCTTCTCCTCCTTCGGGGCCGCCTTGACGCGGCCGCCGAACTCCTTCTGCTCGGCGCGCAGCGTCTCGAACTCGGTCAGCGCCGAGCGGCGGGCGGCATCGGCGGCGAGAGCCTCATCCACCACCGCCTCGTCGTTTCCGCGCGCGCGCTGGGAACGCTTCACGGCTTCTGGATCGTTGCGGAGCAGTACGGGATCGATCACGGCTCCCAGCTTAGCGGTGCGCGTCTGTGCCGGATCCGCGTCAAGCCCGCCGCGCACCCGCGTCGCACCGGTTCGATCGCCGCCCGCAGGCCTCCCGGCCCACGGCGCCGAGCCAGGCATCGCCGCTACGCTGGAGCCATGTCCGGCCCCCACGCTCGCCCCCTGCCGGGCGCCGCCGTGGTCTACCATCCGCTCAAGACCGACCTCGCAGCGCTCGGCGCCGCCGTCGCCCTCCAGGAGCGGCAGGCGGGCTGGACGCGCACGCGCTGGTACGAGACCTCCGAGGACGACGCCGGGGCGACGGCCGCCAGGCGCGCGATCGCGGATGGCGCGAGCACGGTGCTGGCCAGCGGGGGCGACGGCACCGTGCGCGCGGTCGCGGAGGGGCTCCACGGCAGCGGGATCCCGCTCACCATCGTGCCCCAGGGCACCGGCAACCTGCTGGCCCGCAACCTCGGCGTGCCGCTCGGCCGGCTCGACGACGTCGTGCGGGCCGCCTTCTTCGGCCGCAACCGCGCGATCGACCTGGGCGTGCTCAAGATCGTGCGCCAGGACTCCTCCGTCGACGAGCACGTCTTCCTGGTGCTCGCGGGCATGGGCCTCGACGCCCGAGCGATATCGGCGACGAAGGCCACGCTCAAGAAGCGGCTCGGCTGGCTGGCCTACGTCGACGCGGGCGTGCGCACCATGCTCACGGACAAGCCGCTGCAGATCCACTACTCCGTGGACAACGCGCCGGTGAAGTCCCTCTCGGTGTACACCGTGATGATCGGCAACTGCGGCCTGATGCCCGGCGGCGTGCTGCTGATCCCGGAGGCGAAGCTCGACGACGGCAAGCTCGACGTGGTGGCGCTGCGCCCCCTCGGCCCGTTCTCGTGGCTGCGCATCTGGAACAAGATCGGCTGGGAGAACGGGGTGCTGCGCAAGACGAGGGCGGGGCGCCGCATCATCGACCTCACGAACGACACGAGGAGCGTCAGTTACACGCGCGCCACCCGCTACGCGCTCGCGGTGCCGCGGCCGGAGCCGATCCAGCTCGACGGCGACGACTTCGGGCTCGCGGTGGCCGCGAGCGGCGAGGTGGACCCCCGAGCCCTCGTCGTGCGGGTGCTGCCGGAGTGGTCGCCCCGGCTCTGACGCATCTGCCAGGGGTCTCGGCCGGAGATCCGGCGCGACCGCATCAGCGCCGGATCGGGGCGGACGGCGCCGCTTTTCACTCTGAGAGGTCGACGCCCTCGATCACCTCGCGCAGCCAGTCGCGCGCGTCGCGGAAGGTGTCGTCGTCGTGGGCGTCGCGGATGGTCGCCGCCACGCGATCCGCCCGCGGATACGAGCCCAGGAACACGACGCGCGGGCTGAACCGCTTCACGCCGAGCAGCGCGTCGGCGACCCGCTCGTCCATCACGTGCCCCTCGGCGTCGATGACGAAGCGGTAGCGGCCCATGCGGTCGCCGATGGGCCGCGAGGCGAGCAGCGTCAGGTTGACGCCGCGGGTGGCGAACTGCTCCAGCAGTTCGAGCAGCGCGCCCGCGCGGTCCTCGGGGAGCTCGACGATGAGCGAGGTCTTGTCGGCGCCCGTCGGCTCGCCGACCGGCGCCGTGCGCCCGACGAGCACGAAGCGCGTGACGGCATCCGGGTTCTCTGCGATGCCCTCGGCGAGCACGTCGACGTCGTAGTGCTCCTCGATGCCCGGCGGCGCGATCGCGGCGTCGATACCCCTCTCTGGGTCGAAGAGGTCGGCCGCGGCCTGCACGTTGGAGGTCGCCAGCAGGTGGCGGTGCCGCGGCACCTGATCGTCGAGCCACGCACGGCACTGACCGTAGGCGACGGGGTGACCCGAGACGACCGCGATGTCCTCGAGGCGCGTGCCGGGCCGCGCCACGAGCACGAAGCGCACCGGCACGAGGTACTCGCCGACGATCCTGAGACCCGGGATCGTGGCCAGGGCGTCTTGCGCCACCGTCACGCCGCCGTCGATCGAGTTCTCGATCGCGATCATCGCGGCGTCGCTGTAGCCCGAGATCACGTCGCCGAGCGCCTCGCCGAGGTTGTCGACCGGATTCCACTCCTGGCCGGCGGCCTCGGGCACCTGCTTGAGCGCCGCCTCCGTGAAGGTTCCCGCCGGCCCGAGGTAGGAGTAGCGGCGGCTGGCGGCGGGCTTCTCGGGCATGGGCACCAGCGTACCCGCTCACGCGACGCTCGGGGCGCCCTGCGGGCCCGACGTGTCAGGCGAGCACCCGGGCCACGAGCGCTTGCGCCGCCTCCTGCACCTCGGCCAGGTGCTCCGCCCCGCGGAAGGACTCGGCGTAGATCTTCATGACGTCCTCGGTGCCGGAGGGGCGCGCCGCGAACCAGGCGTGCTCGGTCTGCACCTTCAGGCCGCCGATGGGCGCGCCGTTGCCGGGCGCGGCGGTGAGCACGGCGGTGATCGGATCGCCCGCGAGCACCGTGTCGGTCACGTCGTCGGGCGAGAGCGCGCCGAGCCGCGCCTTCTGCTCCGGGGTGGCGGTCGCGTCGACTCGGGCGTAGGCCGACTCGCCGAAGCGCTCCACCAGCTCGCGGTAGCGCTCGGAGGGCGACTGCCCCGTGACGGCCCGGATCTCGGCGGCGAGCAGTGCGAGCAGGATCCCGTCCTTGTCGGTGCTCCACGCCGTGCCGTCGAAGCGCTGGAACGAGGCTCCCGCGCTCTCCTCGCCGCCGAACACGAGGCTGCCGTCCGAGAGCCCGGGCACGAACCACTTGAACCCGACCGGCACCTCGAGCAGCTCCCGTCCGTGCGCGGCGACCACCCGGTCGATGAGGCCCGAGGACACGAGCGTCTTGCCGACGCGCGCCGTCGCAGACCAGCCGGGGCGGTGCGCGAGCAGGTAGTCGATCGCCACCGCGAGGTAGTGGTTGGGGTTCATGAGCCCGGCATCCGAGGTGACGATGCCGTGACGGTCGGCGTCTGCGTCGTTGCCGGTGACGATCGGGTACAGCTGCCGGTACTCCTCGACCGTCGACATGACCGACGCCGACGAGGGATCCATGCGGATCCTGCCGTCCCAGTCGAGGTGCATGAACCCCCACCGCGGGTCCACCCCGGGGCCGAGCACCGTGACGTCGAGATCGTAGCGATCCCGGATGGCCGACCAGTAGGCGACGCTCGCGCCGCCGAGGGGGTGCGCGGCCATGCGCACGCCGGCCTCGCGGATCGCGGCCACGTCGATGACGTCGCCGAGCGACTCGACGTACTCGCCGAGGAAGTCGTAGCGGCCCACCGGCTCCCCGCCGATCCCGTCCTCGCTCGCCCGCGGCACCGCGCCGACTCCGCCGGCCAGCAGCTCGTTGGCGCGGTCGGCGATCCAGTTCGTCGTGTCGGCGTCGGCGGGGCCGCCGTGCGGCGGGTTGTACTTGAAGCCGCCGTCGGCGGGCGGGTTGTGGCTCGGAGTGACCACGATGCCGTCGGCGCGCTCCGGATCGTCGGCCGCGCGGTCTCGATTGTGGGTGAGGATCGCGTGGCTCAGGGCCGGGGTGGGCACGAACAGCTCGTCGCCCGAGCCCGCCCTCGCGAGCACGTGCACGCCGGCGGCGGAGAGCACCTCGCGGGCCGTGTGCTCGGCGGGGGAGGACAGCGGGTGGGTGTCGGCGCCGATGAACAGGGGGCCTCGGATCCCCCGGGCCGCGCGGTACTCGGCGATCGCCGCGCTGATCGCGATGATGTGCGCCTCGTTGAAGGAGCGCTTCACCGACGAGCCCCGGTGGCCGGATGTGCCGAACACGACGCGCTGCGCGGGGTCGGCGGGATCCGGAACCAGCTCCGTGTACGCCGCGAGCAGCGCCTCCACGTCGATGAGATCCTGCTCCTGCGCCGGCCGTCCCGCTCTCTCGTGCATGCCTCCAGTCTGCCAGGATCCCGGCGGATCCGCGCTCCCGCTTCGCACCCCCCGAATCCCCAGTGCACCCGCGGGGCGCGGCAGATCAGCCGGCGGCGGGCACGGCGGCGATCGCCGTCAGTTCGACGAGCATGCTCGGTCGGGCGAGCTCCGCGACGCCGACCGCGCAGCGCACCGGCACCCCCGCAACGAACTTGCGCGCGTACACCTCCCCCGAGGGCGAAGGCCCGAAATCGGATCCCGAGGCCGCGAAGAAGCTGCTCGCCGACGCAGGCAAGACCGGCACGCAGGTCACCCTCGACTACGCGAACGACTACACGCGCCTCGCGGGCATCGACTACAACGTGCTCGCGCAGGGGATCCAGACCCAGCTGGAGGCGATCGGGCTCAAGGTGAAGCTCAACCCCGCACCCACCTCGACCTCGCTGCAGCGCTACGTCGACGGAGAGACCGAGATGGCGCTCTGGTCGTGGCCGCCGGACACCGCCGACCCCTCCGACGTGCTCGTCTTCTCCGCGGGCAACCTCATCGGCCAGCGCGTGCAGTGGCCCGCCGAGGCGGCTCCGAAGGTGGCGGAGCTCGCCGAGCAGGCGCGCGTCGCGACCGGCGACGACCGCGAGGCCGCGTTCACCGCGTGGAACAGGGCGATGAACGAGCAGGCGCCCTTCGCATACCTGCTCGAGCCCTCCTTCTTCCTCGTCGCCTCGAAGAGCGTCGAGTACGTGAGCCACGACCCGCTCGCCTCGATCAACCTCTCGCAGATCCGCTGAGATCCGCCGATCACAGGCAGGAAAGCAGCACCGTGACGCGCACACTGACCGATCCCGGCGCGGAGGCTCAGCAGCGCTCCGCCCCGGGATCGGGCGCCGGCGGCGGATACCTCCGCTTCATCCTCCGGCGCCTCGGCACCTCGCTCATCACACTGTTCGGGATCACGCTCGTCTCCTTCGGGCTCGGCGTGCTGGTCCCGCTCCGCCCCGAGACCGCGAACCTCAGCCAGCAGGCCCTCGCCAACCCGGAGGCCGTCGCCGCCTTCAGGGAGAAATTCGGCCTCGACCTCCCGATCTGGGAGCAGTACCTGCGATACCTCGGGGGTCTCCTCCGGGGCGACCTCGGAATCTCGCAGCAGACCGGGCAGCCGATCGCCCGGGACCTCGCGAAGTACGCGCCGGCGACCCTCGAGCTCGTCCTCTGGGCGACCGTGCTCTCCGTGCTCATCGGCGTCACGCTGGGCATCATCGCGGCCAACGCCAGGAACCGCTGGCCCGACCACTTCGCGCGCATCGTCTCCCTGCTCGGCGTCAGCCTCCCCACGTACTGGCTCGCCCTCGTCGGCTCGACCCTGTTCTTCCGCCAGCTCGGCTGGCTGCCGGGCAGCGGCCGTCTCGACGCCACCGCGACCGCCCCGCCGACCGTCACCGGCTTCCTCACGATCGACTCCCTGCTCGTCGGCGATCTCGGCGCGTGGAGCTCCGCGGTCAGCCACCTGATCCTTCCCGCGACGGTCCTCGCGCTCTCGAACCTCGGGATGGTGCTCCGCTTCACGAGGAGCGCCGTACTCGACGGCCTCAACACCGACGCGGTGAAAGCCGCGCGCGTGAAGGGCCTGCCGAGCACTCGCGTGCTCATGAGATACGCGGTGCGCAGCGCCTCGAGCCCGATCATCACGGTGACGGCGCTCTCGTTCGGATTCCTGCTCGCCGCGACCGTCTACGTGGAGCAGATCTTCGCCTGGGACGGCCTGGGCCAGTACGCCTACCGCTCCGCCACGAACCTGGACGTCACCGCGATCACCGGCATCTCCGTGGTGATCGCCGTGATCTTCCTCGCCGTGAACTTCCTCGCAGATCTTCTGGCCTCGGCCTTCGACCCAAGGATTCGACTCCAATGAGCCGCACCGATGTGATCACCATGATCGCCGAGCCGGGCGGCGACCACCGGCGCCGGCGCCTCCCGAAGTGGTTGCGCACGCCCTCGATGATCGTGTCGTTCGCCGTGCTCTTCGCCTGGCTCCTCGTGATCGCCATCCCCGCGCTCACGCCGCAGGACCCGCTCGCGACCGTGGGCCCGGCTCTCACGGCGCCGGACGGGACCGCGCTCCTCGGCACGGACGCCCTCGGCCGCGACAACCTGAGCCGCACCCTCGCGGCCGCGCGCACCTCGGTGCCGAACGGCCTCATGATCGTCGCCGCGGCGGCGCTCCTCGGAACCGCGATCGGACTCATCGCCGGCTTCTTCGGCGGCTGGATCGACGAGATCCTCATGCGCATCGCCGATCTCGTGTTCGCCTTCCCCGGCATCATCCTCGCGATGGCGATCGCCGCGGCTCTCGGCCCGAGCGTGCGCAACGCGGTCATCGCGGCGGCGATCAGCTGGTGGCCCGCCTACGCCCGCGCCGTCCGCTCGATCGTGCTCGCGCTCCGCGAATCGGAGTTCGTGCTCTCCAACCGGCTCTCGGGCGTCGGACCGTTCCGCTCGATCCTGGTCGACCTGCTCCCGGCCGTGAGCGGCTCGGTCCTGGTCCTCGCGATGCTCGACATCGGATCCGCGATCCTCTTCCTCGCGGGCCTGTCCTTCCTCGGCCTCGGCGCGGCACCGCCGATGCCCGAGTGGGGATCGCAGATCTCGGGGGCGGTGCAGTACTTCGACCAGTGGTGGCTCGCGGTCGTGCCGGGCATCGCGATCGTCTCGGTGGTACTCGCGTTCAACGTCATCGGCGACGCGATCCGCGACAATCTCGAACCGCGCCTGAGCGAGAACGGAGCATCGCAGTGACCCTCCTCGAAGTCGAGACCCTCCGCATCCAGCGGGCGAGCGGCGTCGGCGATCCGCTCGTCGCCGGCGTGTCATTCACGGTCGAGGCCGGCGAGGTCGTCGGCGTCGTCGGCGAGAGCGGCTCGGGCAAGACCCTCACGGGGCTCAGCCTGCTCGGCCTGCTCCCCGATGGGCTCACGGCCACGGGCTCGCTCCGCTTCGCCGGGCGGGAGCTGCTCACCCAGACCCCGAAGGCGTGGGAGCGCACCCGCGGCGCCGAGATCGCCATGGTGCTGCAGGATCCGTCGTCGAGCCTGCATCCGATGCTGAAGCTCGGAGAGCAGCTCACCGACCACCTGCGCCTCCACCTCGGCCTCGGCAAGCTCGAAGCGCGGGCCAGGGCGGTCGAGCTGCTGGAGCGCGTGCATCTGCGGGAGCCCCGGAGACTCCTCGGCCAGTATCCCCATCAGCTCTCGGGAGGCATGAAGCAGCGCGTCTCGATCGCCATCGCGCTCGCCTGCGGACCGAGGCTGCTCATCGCGGACGAGCCGACGACGGCGCTAGACGCCAATATCAGGACGGGCATCATCGGGCTGCTCGACGAGCTGCGACGCGAGAGCGGCATGGGGATCATCTTCGTGACGCACGACCTCGCGATGCTCAGCTCGATCGCCGATCGTCTCAACGTGTTCCGCACCGGCGAGATCATCGAGTCGGGCGACGCCCAGCGGGTGTTCCGGTCACCGCAGCACCCGTACACGCGGGTGCTGCTCGACGCGGTGCCACGGGTGCCGTGGCCGCTGCCGAAGGAGATCCGAGCATGAACAGCATCGCAACCCGCGCGGCGCAGGGCGCCGAGACACCCGAGCCGCTGCTCGACGTCCGCGATGCGGTCGTGAGCTATCGCGTGAAGGGCAAGGGCCGCTTCATCGCGGTGCAGGGGGTCGATCTCGAGGTGCGCCCGGGCGAGATCGTCGGCATCGTCGGCGAGAGCGGCTGCGGCAAGTCCTCGCTCGCCCGCGCGCTCGTCGGGATCAACAGGCTGAGCGGCGGATCGATCCGATTCCTCGGCGAGGAGGTGAGGCCGCTGCCGATCAGGCGGCGGCCCGACGCCCTCGTCCCGCTGCAGATGGTGTTCCAGGACCCCTACGCCTCGCTGAACCCGAGACGCCGGATCGTCCGGCAGCTCAAGGAGGTGTGGAACGCTGCCGCCCGCGCCCGCGGGGAGGCCCGCGCCCCCGAGGCCGGGATCGACGCTATCACCGACGTGCTCGAACGGGTCGGCATCGATCCGGCGCTCCGCAGCCGCTATCCGCACGCGCTATCCGGCGGCCAGCGACAGCGGATAGCGATCGCGAAGGCGCTCCTCGCGAAGCCGAGGGTGATCGTGGCCGACGAGCCGATCTCGGCACTCGACGCCTCCTCCCAGAAGCACGTGGGCGCGCTGCTTCGCGGGCTGGTCGACGAGCTGCGGATCGGCATGGTGATCATCTCCCACGACCTCGCGGTGGTCGCCACGATCGCGGATCGCACCGCGGTGATGCGCGCCGGCCGCTTCGTGGAGCAGGGGCCGACCGAGCGGGTGTGGACGGCCCCCGAAGCGAGCTACACGCTGGAGCTGCTGAGCGCCGTGCCGGAGCTCGTCGGACGCGAGAGCCGAGCGTAACGGCCGCGCGCGTCGCGGCGAGAGACCGACGCCGAGTGGGCGAGGGTCTGCGCCGGGCGAGGACGCGCCCCTCCCCGCCCCCCTCGCCCGGCTCCCCGAAACCCGGCATTCACACGCCGGCGATACCCTGGATGGCATGACCGAGAGCACGATCCACCCCCGCCGCGGCGACATCGAGTGCTGGCTCACCGACATGGACGGCGTGCTGGTGCATGAGAACCGGGCGATTCCCGGCGCCGCCGAGCTGCTGCGGCACTGGCGCGACGAGGAGCTCCCGTATCTGGTGCTCACGAACAACTCGATCTTCACGGCCCGCGACCTCAGCGCCCGCCTCACCGCGTCGGGCATCGAGGTGCCCGAGGAGCGCATCTGGACGAGCGCGCTCGCGACCGCCGCGTTCCTCAAGCAGCAGAAGCCCCGCGGCTCCGCCTTCGTGATCGGCGAGGCGGGGATCCTCACCGCCCTGCACGAGGCCGGCTACGTGATGACCGAGTCGAACCCCGACTTCGTGGTCGTGGGAGAGACCCGCAACTACTCCTTCGAGGCGATCACGAAGGCGATCAGACTGATCATCGGCGGCGCCCGCTTCATCTCGACCAACCCCGACGCGACCGGTCCCAGCGCCGAGGGGCCGCTGCCCGCGACGGGCGCCATCAACGCGCTCATCACGGAGGCGACCGGCAAACTGCCCTACATCGTGGGCAAGCCGAACCCCATGATGTTCCGCTCGGCGCTCAACCGGATCGGCGCGCACTCCGAGAACACCGCGATGATCGGCGACCGCATGGACACCGACATCGTCGCGGGCATGGAGGCCGGCCTGCACACGGTGCTCGTGATGACGGGCATCTCGGATCGCGCCGAGATCGAGCGCTTCCCGTTCCGCCCCGACGAGGTGCTGCCCTCGGTGGCCGACCTGCTCGCCTCCTCGTAGCGCGCGACCCCGCGGCGCCGTCGCGCGGATCAGCCAGCGTTCGTGAGCCCGACGTACATGGAGGCGTGCAACTCCTTGATGTGCGCAGCCGTGAGGCGCGCGGCCTCGCCGGCGTCTCCGTCCGCGAGGGCGTCCGCGATGAGTTCGTGCTCCCGGTTGCTGTCGTGCAGCAGCCCCATGCCGTAGGGCAGAAAATAGGGATCCAGCGCCGCGTTGACGCGCGCGGCCTGCGCCTCGGCGCGGGGCGTGCGCGCCGCCTCGACGATGCTGCGGTGGAACGCCCGATCGAGATTGCGGAACTCCGCCCAACTGCGGGTCCCAGCCATTCGGCTCGTGAGACGCCGCAGCTCGGCGACCTCGTCCTCGGTGCGGCTGACCGCGGCGAGCGCGGCGAATCCGGCCTCGAGCACCGCTCGCTCGTCGATGAGCGTGTGCACGTGGGAGTCGTCGTCGAGGAAGGATCGCACCTGGGCGTCCGCGCCGTGGTGCCCGCCGTGCTGCGATCCGCCGACGTAGCTGCCGCCGTAGCGCCCCGCCCGCCGCACGACGACACCCTCCTGCTGCAGTACGGCGAGGCCGCGCTTCACCGAGGCGACGCTCACTCCGAACGACTCAGCCATCTCGTCTGCCGCCGGGAGCCGCTCCCCCGACTGCAGCAGCCCGAGATTGATGGCGAGGGTCAGCCGGGCGCGCACGGTGTCCACGGCGCTCAGCCGCGAGATCGCGGCGACGCGGGGCATCGTCGCCGGATCGGGTCGCGCGGTCGCCACACCGCGCTGCGCAGCATCGGCCATGCTCCCAGTCTAGGGGCGGGATCCGTCGCCTCCGCCGTCTCGGCGTTCTGCGGGGGTCGAGGATCCCGAGTCGGTGAGAGATCCGGATTCGGTGACAAGCAGGTCCGGGATCCGGGATCATCGAAGCCGGATCCCGGACCGGGCAGTGGGGCAGGAGGCGGACGGGACGGATCGTACCTCGGGCGTGTCGCTCGCCCGTTACCTCTCGGCCGCTTGGGCGTCGACGGCGCGGCCACGGTCCTTCCGATTCACGGCTGCGCCTATGATGAGCGCCACGGGCGGGACGAGGGCCAACCCGATGCTCACGGCGAGGCTGCCGCTCGTGATCATGGTGAAGTTCGACAGCACGAGCCACGCCGAGGCGGCGAGCGCGGCGACCGCCACGGCCGGCACCACCGTACCCGTCCACACGTTCTTGCGCAGGTGGGGACGGCGGAGGAAGAACACCAACGCGGCGAGCGTGGTGAACAGCATCAGCATCACCATGCCGATCGTGGCGACACCCGCCATGAAGCCGAAGACCTCGACGAGCGGATCCAGACCGACGACCACGAACACTCCCACGAGAACGAGGGCGGTGACGCTCTGCACGAGCGAGGAGACGGCGGGACTGCGGTGACGGCGATGCACTCGGCCGAGAGGCGCCGGCATGGAGCCGATTCTGGCGAGGGCGAACTGGTAGCGGGCGACGATGTTGTGAAAGCTGAGCACACAGGCGAAGAGGCTGGTGATGAGCAGGATCTGCATGACGCTGCGGGTGATTCCGCCCGCGAAGTCGCCCGCCGTGTCGAGCAGCATGTTCTTCGACCCGAACAGCGTCTGCTGGGCGACCTCGGTGACTGATCCGGGGCCAGCTGCGACGACGAGGACCCACACCGAGAGGGTGTAGAAGACGCCGATGATGCCGACGGCGAGGTAGGTGGCGCGCGGGATCGTGCGGCTCGGCTCGCGCGCCTCGTCGCGGTAGATGGCCGTCGACTCGAAGCCGATGAACCCCGTGAGCGCGAAGAGCACGGCGACTCCGATGCCCGGGGTGAGGAACACCTGAGGGTCGAAGGACGAGAGTGAGCGGCCCTCGGGGCCGCCGTCGACGATGACCGCGACGTTTACGACCATCATGACGAGCAGTTCGAGCACCAGGGCGACGCCGAGCACCTTCGACGAGAGCTCGATGTGGCGGTAGCCGAGCAGGCCGACGATGACGAGCGCGAGGATCGCGAAGAACGACCAGTGGATCTCGGGACCGCCGTAGTATCGTACGAGGTCCATGATCGCCCAGCCCATGTAGCCGTAGATCCCAGCCTGTATCGCGGTGTATGCGACGAGCGCGACGTAGGCGGTTCCCATGCCGAGCCGGCTGCCGAGGCCAAGGGTGACGTAGCTGAAGAAGGCGCCCGCCTCCTTCACGAACGGCGTCATGGCGACGAAGCCGACGGCGAACAGGAGCAGCACGATCGAGGCGAGCAGGAAGCCGACGGGTGCGCCTGCCCCGTTGCCCTGTCCGATGGCGAGCGGCGCGTTGCCGCCGATGACGGTGAGGGGCGCGGCAGCCGCGATCACCATGAAGGCGATGCTGCCGGTGCCCAGGTTGCCGCTGAGCCCGGACTGCCGCTGCGTCTCCGCCTCGCGTTTTCGGGTGGATTCTCGTGTCATGGGACTTCCTCACTCGGTTCTTCTCGGTTCGGCGTCGGCTGCGCCGCCCAAGCGGCCCGCGACCGCCGATCGCCGGGGGTCTGCGGAGATCGGGCGGCTAGGGAAGGGGGCCCGGCGCGAGCAGGGAGCTGCGCACCTCCGCGAGGTAGGGGCTCTGGGTTAGGGCGGCGGCGCGGCATCGCGGATCGAGTTCGGCGACGAGCAGCGCGTCGCCCTCAGCCGGCGCCGCTGCGAGATGACGCCCGAGCGGGTCGGCGACGACGCTGCGGCCGACATAGGTGAACGCGCCGTCTGGTCCGTGCTGATTGGCATAGGCGACGAACACGCCGTTCTCCCAAGCCCGCACGCGTATGAGGTGCTCGTTGACGAACGCGAAGGGCTCCATCTGAGCGGTGGGAACGGCGATGAGGTCGGCTCCGGCCCGCGCGGCTGCGCGCACCGTCTCGGGGAACTCGACGTCGAAGCAGATGAGGAGGGCTATGCGGTGACCGTGGAAGTCCGCGATCGTCGCTGGTGCGTCTCCGGCGACGAACAGCGCGCGGTCGAGTTCCCCGAAGAGTTGGATCTTGTGGTGTCGTGCGAGCACCTCGCCCTGCTCGTCGATGAGCCAGGCGGCGTTGAACACCGGGGCGTCGGCGAGACCGGGATCGCCCGGCGCTTCCGGCCCGCCTGCGACGATCCCGATCCGGTGGCGCCGCGCGATGCCACGCACACGCTCGAGCGGTCGCTCCGCCGCGAGCTGCCGCACCCGATCGCCGATGTTGTAGCCGGTGACGTACATCTCGGGCGTGATGAGCAGTTCGGCTCCCCTGCTGCTCGCCGCACTCGCGGCCGAGTCGAGCGCCGCGAGGTTGACCTCGACGTCGGCCGGCGCGCTCGCGGCCTGCCAGACGGCGATCTTCAGCGAGTGGGCGTCATCGGTCATGCGCCCATTGAACCACAATTATCCCTAAATGAGATAATTAAGGGCTCTTATGATGTATCCGTGGGTTACCGCCCTGGTAACCCGGGCCGGTGACCGCCGAGGGTGAGCATCGCGAGCCCGATCAACGCATCGATGGAGCGGAACCCGAACGCGATCCTCGTGAGGAGCCTGANGAGCCTGTGCTCGATCGCGGCGAGAATCCGGTCACGATGCTGCACGATCGTGCATTGGAGTGGGGAGCGGCGTGTCCTGCACCCAGCACGATCTACCCACCCACGGATACGACAGAATTGCCGTCTAACTTCGCTCACAATCCCGAATTAAAAGGGCTGTTCAGCCACTTATCCACAAATTTGCCTCCCGGCGAACGCAACCCCGACACCTCTGCCAACATCGGCTGTACCCCCGGCCGATTCCACGAGAAGATGGGTGCGTGAGCGCTTTGAACGATCCGCAGATCTGGACGATCATCGGCGTCTTCGCCGCCGCGCTCTTCGGCATGCTCACCTTCATGAGCCAGTCCTTCATGCGCTCCCTCTCCGCGCACACGGCGCAGATCACCACCAAGGTCGAGGTTGTCGAGGCCAAGCTGCAATCGCGCATGGACGCCTTCGACGCGCGCCTGGACGTCTTCGATGCGCGCCTGGAGACTTTCGACGCCCGCATCGACGCCCTCAGCACGGAGATGGGGGTGCGCTTCGAGCGTCTCGAAACCCGGGTGGACAACCTCGACCGCGACGTGCAGGCCATCGCGAAGAAGGTCTTCGAAGAGTAGAGCCCGCGGTCGGCGGCCCGGGCAGCACCGGTCTGCCGGTCGACGACGAGTCGGCCGGCGCCCTACAGCCCGAGCCGCCGGTAGCGTTCGTGCCGCAGCACCCGCCGCCGATCGGGCTGCGTGAGCTGCAATGCGGCGAGCTCCTGGGCGACGGCGTCGCCCATGCGCCGGCAGAAGGTGACGGCCTCATCGGCGGCATCGGGCCGCTCGGCGACGACGCGGTCGACGATGCGGTTCGCCCGCAACCTGGCCGAGGCGACGCCCTGCTGCTCGGCGAGCTCGGCCGCGTGGTCGGTATCGCGGTGCACGATCGCGGAGGCGCCCTCCGGCGGCAACGGCGAGAGCCAGGCGTGCTCGGCCGCGAGGGTGCGGTCGGCGGGCAGGATCGCGAGAGCACCGCCGCCGGTGCCTTCTCCGAGCAGGATCGACAGCGTCGGCCCCCGGTGTGTGGCGAGGTCGGCGATGCAGTGCGCGATCTCGGAGGCGAGCCCGCCCTCCTCGGCCGTTCGCGAGAGCGCCGCGCCCGGCGTGTCGATCACCGTGACGAGCGGCAGACGGAGTTCCTCGGAGAGGTGCATGGCGCGACGCGCGGCGCGGAGGGCGGCCGGGCCGAGGGGCGCGTGGGCGCGCTGGGCGCGGCGATCCTGGCCCACGACGACGGCCGGGACCCCGCCGAAGCGGGCGAGGCAGAGCGCGAGGCCGGGATCCCGCTCGCCCTGACCGGTTCCGGAGAGCGGCACGACGTCGGTGGCGGCGTGCCGCAGCAGCTCGCGGAGGCCGGGGCGGCGCCGGTCGCGGGTGCGGGTGATCGATGCCCATGTGTCGGCCGATCCGGCGGGATCATCGCTCGCGGTTCCGGGATCGGCGGCGCGGGCGGCGAGCTCGGCGTGGGTGGGCCGCTCGAGCAGGCGCAGGGTGCGGGCGATGACGTCGCGCAGCCCCTCGGGCGGGAGTACGCCGTCGATGATGCCGTGCCTGGCGAGGTTCTCGGCCGACTGCACGCCGACGGGGAACTTCTCGCCGTAGAGCGCCTCGTAGACGCGGGGGCCCAGGAAGCCGACGAGCGCGCCCGGCTCGGCGACGGTGACCTGCCCGAGCGACCCGAACGAGGCGAGCGCGCCGCCGGTCGAGGGGTGGCGCAGATAGGTGAGGTACGGGAGCCCCTCCCCCTGGTGGGCGGCGACGGCGGCCGCGATCTTCACCATCGCCACGAACGCGACGGTGCCCTCCTGCATGCGCGTGCCGCCCGACGCCGTCGAGGCGAGCACGGGCAGCCGCTCCGCCGTGGCGCGCTCCATGGCCCGCACGAAGCGCTCCGCCGAGGCGACGCCGATCGAGCCGGCGAGGAACGAGAACTCGCACGCGATGAGCACCACGCGGCGGCCGTCGATCACGGCCTCGCCCGTGATGATCGACTCGTCCACACCGCTCTTGGCAGCCGCCGCCACGAGCTCCTCGCGGTAGGCGTCGCCCAGGTCGGGTTCGACGGGCGCGGCGTCCCAGCTGACGTAACTGTCGGGATCCGCGATCAGTCCGATCAGGTCGTGCGCCGACAGGCGGCGCGGCTTCGCGGCCGCGGCGATCGATGCGGCCGGGCCTCGGGCCGCGCCGCTCACGCGTCCGCCTCGAGCCAGGCGCGGATCGTGTCGCCGTGCTGGTCGAGCACGGGCGGGGCCGCGTGCACGGTGCGGGAGCGCTCGGTCTCGCCCCCGCCGTCGACATCGAAGAACCGGATCGCGGGGCCGGGCAGCGCGATGCGCCCGAGCGCGGCGTGCTCCACATCGATGACGAGCCCCTGGGAGACGACCTGGTCCCACGCGTACACCTCGCCGAGGTCGCGCACCTTGCCCGCCGGGATCCCGGCACCGCGGAGCCGCTCCAGCAGCGGCGCCACGTCGGAGTCGGCGAACGCGGCCTCCACGAAGGCGATCGTCTCGCCCCGGCTCGCGACGCGCTCGGGGTTCGAGGCGAGCCCCGGTGCGGCCGGGTCGAGATCGAACTCGGCGCAGAGCGCCTGCCACAGGCGCTCGTTGCCCACGCTGATCTGCACGGCGCCGTCGCGGCACCGGAACAGCCCGTAGGGCGCGATCGACGGGTGGTGGTTGCCCTGCGCGACCGGAGTCTCCCCGGCGACCGTCACCCGGGTGCCCTGGAAGGCGTGCACCCCCACGATGGACGACAGCAGCGAGGTGCGCACCACGCGGCCCTTGCCGGTGCGCTCCCGCTCGTGCAGCGCCGCGAGCACGCCGACGACGCCGTGGAGACCGCCCAACAGGTCGGCGATCGGGGTGCCCACGCGCTGCGGATCGTCGGGGCCCGAGCCGGTGATCGACATCAGTCCCGCCTCGCCCTGCACGATCTGGTCGTACCCCGCACGCCCGCCCTCGGGGCCGTCGTGCCCGAAACCGGTGATCGACAGCTGCACGAGGCGCGGGTTCAGCTCGGCGAGCACCGCGGTGCCGAAGCCGAGGCGATCCATCACCCCGGTGCGGAAGTTCTCGATCAGCACGTCGGCCCGAGCGAGCAGTTCCGTCAGCACCCGGCGGCCGTCCTCGCTCTTCAGATCGAGCGCGATCGACTCCTTGTTGCGGTTGCACGACAGGAAGTAGGTCGAATACGGCTCACCGTCTTCGCCGGACACGAAGGGCGGCCCCCAGGATCGCGTATCGTCGCCCGATCCCGGGGCCTCGACCTTGATCACCCGGGCGCCCAGATCGCCGAGCACCATCCCCGCGTGCGGACCCGCCAGCGCGCGCGACAGATCCACCACCAGCACGCCGTCCAGCGAGCCTTGATTCATCATGTCTTCCTCTCCTGTTCGAGGGGACGTCATCAGTCCTCGTCGGGTTCGTCGATGCTGTTCGGTTCGAGGGCGTCCCCGATGGCCGCCAACGCAGCTCGGACCCCGGTGCTCAAAGTCGGCTCGAGCTCGGGAAGGAAGAACGGTGAGTGATTAGGCGGCGGATTCTCCCTCGAGAATCCGCCGAAGAACCAGTAGACCCCGGGGACGCCGATGCTGTCGGGCAAATGTCCGAAGTCCTCCGAACCCATCGCCGGTGCGATGTCACGGACCTGCTCGTCCCCGAGTTCCGCACGCAGCGCAGCGCGCACCCGCTCGGTCTCCGTGTCATCGTTATAGAGCCGCGGGAAACGGTAGATCTCCTCAATCGTCGGCTGCGGAGCGCCGGATGCCTGAGCCTCCGCGTTCACGATCCGGGTGATCGAGCCGAGCACTTGCTCGCGCACGTCTTCCGTGAGTGTTCGGATGTTCAGCGTGAACTCCGCGCTTTCGGGGATGATGTTCTCCTTCAATCCGGCATGGAACGTGCCGCAGGTCACGACTGCAGGCGTCTGCGGCCGGAGTTCGCGGGAAACGATGGTCTGGAGACGAGTGACCATGTGCGCGCCGAGGACGATCGGATCGATCGAGTCCTGCGGCTGCGAGCCGTGCGACTGCTTGCCGAGCACGGTAACCCGCAGCGAGTCCGCCATCGCCATCGCCGTTCCCTCCGCAAGAGCTACGCTGCCTGCCGGAGCAGCCGGGAACACATGCTGCCCGAGAACGATTCGGGGCTGGGGCGCTCGATCCCAGATTCCGTCGGCGACCATCGCCGCAGCTCCCGCGGCTGTCTCCTCGCCTGGCTGGAAGATCCAGACCACAGTGCCCGCCCATTCCGCGCGTTGACGCACCATCGATGCGACCGCAGCGAGCGCCACGGCGACGTGGGTGTCATGCCCGCATCCGTGCATGACCGGGACGACCGTGCCATTCGGCAGCGTGCCGGTCGCGTCCGAGCGGTACTCCGCATCGGTCTGCTCCTCGATCGGGAGTCCATCGGTATCGGCGCGGAATCCGACGACCGCTCCGTCTCCGTTGCGCAGTATCCCCACGACACCGGTACCGCCGCATCGGAAGTGCTCGATGCCGAGTGCTTCCAGCCGCTCCTCGATGAACTCCGCGGTGCGGTGCTCCTGCATCGAGAGCTCGGGGTTGCGATGCAGGTGCCGGTAGGTGTCGTGCAGCGCCGCCCGTTCGGCGTCGGTCAGTTGCGTGTCCAGCATGGGGCTCCTTCGTTCAGCGGTGGGGATCGCCCGCGGCGCCGTCTCCGGACGCCGCCGCGGGCGCGGCGGTCATTTCGCGGCCAGGGTCATCGCGTCCTCCTCGAACTCGACCTGCTCGACATCCTTCCCGCCCCGTCTGCGGCGAACGGCCTCGGCCGCGACGAGCACGATGACGTTCGGCGCGAGCGCGATGAGCCCGGAGTCGATGCCGCCGGTGGGGATGTTGCCGAAGGTGATCGTCGCGACGGTGAGCACGCCGACGACGATGCCGAGACCCACCGGCCACGCACCGACGCGCACTCGCTTCTGGAGGGCGAGCACGATCCCCGGTGCGAGCTGCGTCGTACCCCCGTAGGTGAGCAGCAGCAGGGCGCCGATGTCCGAGCGGACGAGACCGAAGGCGAGCGAGAGCCCGAGGGCCAGCACGATGACCACGTAGTTGACCGTCATCTTGCGTGCGGGGCGCACGTTCTGCAGCACGTTGGTGCTCACGAGCGTCGAGATGCCCATCACGATGCCGGCCGCGGGCACCATGGCCGCGGCTGCGCCGCCCACCGCGACGACGCCGAGCAACCAGTTCGGCACGGTCTCACCGGTCATGGTGAGCAGCACCGCGTTGCCGACGGTGTCCGAAGGGAGCTTCAGCACCGCGGCCATCCCCACCATGATCGGGATGAAGAGCAGGAGCTGATAGATCGGCAGCCACTTCGCGTTGCTCCGCAGCACCTCGCCGCTCTTCGCGGCGAGCATCGGGGGCCACAGGTGCGGGAGCGTCGCGAAGCCGGCGCCGATGACCGTGACGAGCATCGAGGTGACGAACCACACGGTGCCGAAGCCCTCGGCGTTCACCGTGAGCAGCGTCGGCGTCTTGTCGGCGATCTCGGCGAACACGGGACTGATGCCGTTGAAGCTGATGACCACCCCGGCGATCACGACGAGGAGCGCGAGGGCCATCAGCACATCCTTGAAGATCGCGACCCGCGCGATGCCCTTGATGCCCGACCAGGCGACGAAGAGCGCGACGAGGATACTCGCGATGACCATGCTCAGGCCGCGGGCCTCCGAGCTGCCGGTGGCGAGTTCGACGATCATGCCGAGGCCCGTGATCTGCAGCTGCAGGTAGGGGATGAGCGTGATGGCGCCGATGACCGCGACCACCTTGCCGAGCCAGCGTGCCCGGAATCGGTCCTCGAAGTAGTCGGCCATGGTGAGGTAGCCGCGGCGCTGGGCGAGCTCGCGCACGCGCGGCGCGACGAAGTAGTTGAGCGGCCACGCCATCGTGAGGTAGCCGATCGCGTAGACCGCGCTGACGCCGCCGCCGAAGGCGATGCCCGCGAGCCCCAGAAAGCTGAAGGTGGTGAGGGACTCGCCCGCCTGCAGGAACCAGGTGGTCCACTTCGGGATGTCCCGCTTTCCGACGACCCAGTGCGAGGCGCTGGTCTGGCGCCGCCGGCTGGCGACGCCCAGCGCGCCGATGACGACGATCCCGAGAATGATGACGACGGTGACGATCATCGGATGCCCTCCTCTTCCTCGGCGGCGAGGCGCTCCGCGCGCAGCTGCTGGATCTGCTCCGTCTCGAGCCGCTCGCGATCGAGACGGTCGCTCTCACGGCCGCCGTTCCGCTGGTAGAGGGTCTCCACGATCTGAATGCTCGCGACGGTGAGGACGACCAGAATCGTGATCCACACGAGCACGGCGGGGAGCCCGAACCACAGGGTGGGATCCTGGGCGAAAGGCCAGAACGGGGTCGAGAAGAAGCCGATCATCGGGATGCCGATGATCGCAGCCCGTCCGGGCGTCAGTAGTCTGGCTTTCATATTGCTCCTTTGCAAGGGGTGGCGGTGGCGGTCAGTCGGCGAGCACGGCCGGCACCCGGCGCCAGACCGGGTGCTCGCGTTCGAACCGGCGGGCCAGTGACAACAGCATCCGTTCGCCGCGCGGCGGGGCGATGAGCTGGAGGCCGACGGGGAGGCCCTCAGGGCTGAAGCCGCAGGGCACGCTGATCGCCGCGAAGCCCGTGACCGAGATGCGCCAGCTCGCCCGCATCCATTCGAGGTAGTCGGGCTGCTCGATCCCGTTGATCTCGCGCGGCCAGTGCTGCTCGGCCGGAAACGGCAGCACCGTGGTGACGGGGGCCGCCAGCACGTCGATCCCCGCGAAGAGATCGACCATACCGCTGTAGACGCGGGTGCGCTGCTCCCGCGCCCGGTGGAGGTCGTCGAGCGTCAGCCCGAGACCGTATTCGGTGTTGGTCACGAGCTCGGGGCTGAGGGTGTCGCCGTGCTCGTCGATCAGGGAGCCGAAGCCGCGCGCGTACCCGAGGCCGCGCAGCACGCGGAAGGCGGGATCGGCCTCCGACAGCTCGGGTTCGACATCGACGACGAAATGCCCCAGGCGCTGCAGCACGGAAAGCCCCTCGCCGTCGAGCACGTCGGTGACCCGCGACTGGATGTCGAGCCCGCCGAGGGTGCGGCTCCAGCCGATGCGCAGCGGCGAGGCGAGCTCCGGGATCTCCGGCTCGAGCGCGTCGGGGAAGGCGGTGGGGGAACGGGCGTCCTCGCCCGAGAGCACGGAGAGCAGCAGTGCGACGTCGTCGACGGTGCGTGCCATGGGGCCGTTCGTCGCGAGCGACTCCCAGGCGTCCTTCACGGGCCAGTTCGGCACGCGTCCGATGGAGGGCCGCAGCCCGACCACGTTGCAGAACGCCGCCGGATTGCGCAGCGAGCCGCCCATGTCCGAGCCGTCGGCCACCGAGCAGAGACCCGCCGCGAGCGCGGACGCGGCCCCGCCGCTCGAGCCTCCGGCGCTGCGCTCGGGAGCGTACGGGTTCGTCGTGGTGCCGAACACGCCGTTGTACGTGTGGGATCCGGTGCCGAACTCAGGGGTGTTGCTCTTGCCGTAGATCACTGCGCCGGCTCGCCGCATCCGTTCCACCACGAGCGAGTCTCGCCGGGGCACGTGCTCCTCGTGCAGCTTCGAACCGTAGGTGGTGCGCATGCCGGCGGTGTCCTCGAGGTCCTTCACGACGACCGGCAGACCCTCCAGCGGTCGCACCGGCTCATCGGCGGCGCGGCGCCGATCGGACTCGACGGCGGTGCGCTCCGCCGCATCCCAATCGACGGTGACAACGGCGTTGATGCGCGGATTCACGCGCTCGTGGGCCGCCCGGGTCTCCCGCAGCAACTCAACCGCACCGAGTTCCCCCCGCCGCATCGCGCCGAGCTGCTCGCGCGCGGTCCAACGGGTGACCGTCGAGTCGGTTTCAGCCATCAATTCCCCTTTGAATGAGTAGATAGAAATATTTAGATCGAATTACTGTCGATTACAGAAAGAATAGTCCCTCGATGTGACCAGCTTGTCAAGCTCGCGTCTCGGACGCGCCCGCTCTCGGAACCCTTCGCAACCGCTGCCGCGATACACTGGCCCCGATTTATGAATCCGATACTCGAGCCCACCGACCGCGACATCTGCGCGGCGCTCCTCCGCAACGGCCGCGCCCCGTGGCGCCTGATCGCCCAGGTGACCGGGCTCCAGGAGCGGACGGTGTCGCGCCGGGCGACGCGGCTCTTCGAGCAGGGGCTCGTCCGGGTCAGCGCGCTCGCGCACCCGCTGCTCGCCGGACGGGGAGACCCGGTCCTCGCTCGCCTCTCCTGCGCGCCGGAGCACCTCGCGGAGGTCGCCGGCTGGCTGGCGCACCGCCCCGAGACGCTCTGGGTGACGACGCTCCTGACGGAGAGCGCGGTGCTCGCGGAGTGCTTCATCAGGCCTGAGGATCGCTCCGCGCTGATCGAGGGGGAGCTGTCACGGCTGCCGATCCGCGACTTCTCGCTCTCGCCGATCCACCACTACCGGCGCACCGTGCGCGGGTGGCAGCCGGGGATCCTCGACGACGCGCAGCTCGCCGCTCTGGGAGAGGACGAGCGGTCGGCGCTCATCGCCTCGGAGCAGAGCCCGCCGCACGAGCTCGACGCGGTCGGCCTCAGCATCCTCGACCTGCTCGGGCAGGACGGGCGCATGAGCATCGACGCCATCTCCGCTCAGCTCGGACTCGCGAAGGCGACCGTGCGCAAGCGCATCCAGTCGATGCAGCGCTCGGACCACGTGAGCATCCGCGCCGTGCTCGATCCCGCGCTCCTCGGCTTCCCCTACGAGGCCTACGTCACGGCGCGCGTACCGCTCGACCGACTCGACGACCTGACCGAACTGCTCGCGGCTGATTCGCACAGCCGTTGGGCGGCGGAGACGGCGACCGACTACTCCGGGAGGGCGCTGATGGCCTTCCGCGATCAGCGCGACGTCACCGACACCATCGCCTCGCTGACAGCTCGGTTCGCGGGGCCGGAGATCGAGTTCTCCGTCGAGCCCCTGCTCACGATGTACAAGCGCAGCGACGTCGTCCTGCCTCCCGCCGGCCCCGCGCCCTGATCCGGCGCCCCGGTCCCCCGGTTCGCGACGGAGGCGGACCCGCCGCTACTTCTTCGAGCCGCGCAGCGTCTTGAAGAGCATCTGGCCGAGCACGAAGGCCAGCAGCAGCGAGAACGCCGCGTTCGACCAGAACGGCGGGATGCGGGTGGCGATCACCGAGCCCAGCGGCGAGAGCACGCTCGCCGCGATCCCGAGCACCGCCGCAGAGCGCAGATCGACGTTGCGGCGCCGCGCATTGCCGAAGGTGCCCGAGATCGAGCCCGGGACGAGCATGATGAGCGAAGTGCCCTTGGCGATCAGATCGCTCGCGCCGAAGAAGAACATCAGCACGGGGACCACGATCACGCCCCCGCCCACCCCGAGCAGCCCGGACAGCACCCCCGTCACGAGGCCCGTCAGCACGAGCAGCGCACCGGTGAGCAGCGTGACGTCGATAGCGGCGTCGCGCTGCGGCACCACGAACCACAGGCTGACGACCACGCCCAGCAGGAACACCATGAACATCCAGCGCAGCAGGCCCGTGGGCACCCGCGACAGCAGGTAGCTGCCGATCTGCGCTCCGACGACGATGCCCGCGGCGAGCAGCGCCGCCGCGATCCAGTCGACGTTGCCCTGCACCGCGTAGCCGATGCCGCCGACCACCGCTGCCGGCAGGATCGCCGCCACGGAGGTGCCCGCCGCGAGCCTCTGCTGGAAGCCGAGGAACATCACCAGCATGGGCACGAGGATCACGCCCCCGCCGATGCCGAAGAGGCCGGAGAGCAGCCCGGTCGCGGAGCCGAGGAGCGCGAGCACGAGGATGGAGGGTCGGACGGAGTGAGTCATTGAGCGATCGATTCTGCGGTTCGTGGATGATCGGGAGGCGGAGCGGATCGGGATCAGCCGGGATCGGCGACGACGATCGCGGAGCCGTCGGAGCGGGGGTCGCTCGCGGCATCGTACCCCTCGGCGGTGACGCGGATCAGATTCGAGTGACCGAGGTCCTCGGTGCACGCCGGAACGATCGCGAGTTCGAAGCCGGCGTCGGCGATCGCGGCGCGCGCCGCCTCCGGCACGTCCTCCTCGATCGTCACCGCGACGGGGCCGTCGCCCGCCGCCTCGTCGACGATCCAGCGGGGTGCGTGCGTCGCCTCGTGCGGCGCGGCGCCGTCGAGGGACCGCAGCAGCAGCTGGGCATGGATCTGCGGCTGGGCCGGTCCGCCCATCGTCGCCGGCACCCACGCGAGCTCGTCGCCGCGCAGGATCAGCACGGGCATGAGCGTGTGCCGCGGCCGCTTGCCCGGCGCGAAGGCGTTGGGAGAGCCGGGGTCGAGCGAGAAGGAGGTGCCCCGGTTCTGGAAGACGATGCCGGTGTCGGGCTCGAGGATGTGGGCGCCGAACCCCCAGTAGACGGAGTTGATGAGCGACACCGCCCAGCCGTCGGAGCTCACGGCGCTCAGACCCACGGTGTCGCCGCTCGCGCGCGCCGCGCCGCGGATCGGGTGCCGGGGGGTCTCCATCGCGACGAGCCGCTCGCCCGACGCCCCGCCGAAGGCCGGGTCGGCGAGCGCGGCCGCGCGCACCGAGTTGCTCTCGTGGAAGGCTCGGGCGAGTTCCCCGGCGCCCGCGCCGAGCGGATCCTCGATGCCCGCCGCAACCGCGTTCAGCGCCCGCAGCAGCATGAAGCCGGAGGTGTTGGGAGGTCCGGTGAGCACGCGCAGGCCGGCGAACGCGCCCTCGAGCGGCTCGCCCCAGTACGCCGAGTAGTCGACGGCGTCGCGCCTCCCGATCTTCGAGCCGAGGCGGCGCAGGCCGGCGATCCAGCGGTCGGCCGTCTCGCCCTCGTAGAACTCGGCCGAGCCCCGGTCGGCGAGACGGCGCATCGTCGCCGCGAGCGCCGGCTGCACGAGCGGGGCCCCCACGGCCAGCGGTTCGCCGCCGGGGTAGAAGACGGCGCGGGCACCGGGATCCTGCGAGAGGGAGTCGCGGTCCTCGACGAGCGCGGCGGCCACGGAGCGCGAGTTGGGAAAGCCCCGCTCGGCGTGCCGGATCGCGGCCTCGAAGTGCGTCTCCCAGCTCAGCCGGGCGCCGTACCCGTGCAGCGCGTTCCAGCCGCACACCCCGCCCGGCACGGTCACCGTGTCGACGCCCCGCAGGGGCAGCCGCTCGCCGTGCTTCTCCCGGAGCGCCTCGAGCGTCTGGGCCGCGGGCGCCGTGCCTGTGGCGTTGAGAAAGCGGACCTCGCCCTCCGGGCTGCGCACGAGCGCGACGAGATCGCCGCCGAGCGCCACGTTGTTCGGATACACCACGCAGAGCGTCGCGGCCGCGGCGAGCGCCGCGTCGACGGCCGTGCCGCCCGCTTCGAGGGCAGCAGCCCCCGCCTCGGTGGCGAGGTGGTGCGACGTCGAGATCGCCCCGCGGGGCCTGACGGTGGAGTTCATTTCGGTCCTTCGTCGTGAGGCTTGGCGGCGAGCGCCGCGAGAGCGATCTGCTTGCTGATGTCGAGCACGTGCGCTCGGGCCTGCTGCTCGGCGAGCTCTCCGTCGCCCGCCGCGATGGCCTCGTAGATGCTGCGGTGTGCGGCGCTGGACGCCTTCCGGCGCGCCTTCGTCTGGTATCGACTGGCTCGGCTCGGGGCGATCTGCTGTGCGATCTGCTCGTTGATGAGCGCGAGCAGCGGGTTGTGGGCGTACTGCGCGATGGCCTGGTGGAAGGCGCGGTCGAGCTCGGCGTAGCGCTCCTTCGTCACGTCCTTCTCCATCGCTTCGACCAGCTCGCGCAGCTGCGCAAGGTCTCGCGAGGTGGCCCGGGCCGCCGTGATCCTGGCGATCGGCGGTTCGATGATCGCCCGAAGCTCCATGATGTCGTGCAGCTCCGGACGCAGCGACTCGACGATCGCCAGCGTATCCTCGGGCAGGTTCGCACGCTCGCCCGGGGCGAGCACGATCGTGCCGCGGCCCGGTTTCCGGTCGATGAGACCGCGATTCTCGAGCTCTCGCAATGCGTCGCGGATGGACGGGCGGGACACTCCGAAGTACTCGGCGAGCTCGCGCTCCGGCGGCACCTTCTCCCCCGGTGCGAGCTTGCCCTCCAGGATCAATCGTTCGAGATCGACGGACAGACGGTCGGGCACTGAAAGGGTCGTCGCGCGCCCCACTGCTTCCCAGTCCATGTCGGCTCCTTTCGACCGGCTCGGTCACCGGGTCTTCATTCTGCCCTCTCCGGAACCCCACAGCAGGAGCCTCACCGACTCGCGGTTCGGAATCTTCTGTTCCAGTTCGGTTACGCAGTTGACGATACCCGCGGCGTCGGGGTATCGTCCATCACAGCTTAGTCGGTTGGTCAGACCATCTACCACTGACGACAGCATACTCCTCCGCCGCAGCGGAGCGACCTCAATCCCCGACCGAATGGAGAGACCACCGTGGCTCCCTCTCACTCCACCCCCAGAATTCTCACCGGGGCGTTCACCGCGCTCCTCACAGGCATGGCGCTGGCCCTCGCCGGCTGCAGCTCCGCGGGGTCGCAGCCCGAGGGCGGCGGTTCGGGGCCGTCCGCATCGGTCGCGCCCCCGGCCATCATCAAGGACGGCACGCTCACCGTGTGCACCGGCGACAGCCCTCCCAACATCTTCTACGACGAGAACAACGAGCTGCAGGGCGTCGAGATCGACATCGCGAACGCCCTGGCGAAGCAGCTGGGGATCACGACGAAGCTCGAGGAGTACAACTTCTCCGGCCTGATCCCGGCGCTGCAAGCCAAGCAGTGCGACGTCATCATGGGCTCGCTCTACATCAAGCCCGAGCGCGAGGAGATCGCGAACTTCGTGCCCTATCTCTACTCGGGCACGGGCGTTGGCGTCGCCAAGGAGAACCGGAAGAAGTTCACCGGCCTCGACGACAGCCTCTGCGGCACGAAGGCGATCGCGATCACCGGCGCGACCGGCGGCGGCGCGGCCGAGGAGCTCTCGGCGAAGTGCGAGGCCGACGGCGAGAAACCCCTCGACATCACGCTCGTCGATGACGCGGCCTCGGCCGTGCAGCAGGTGCTCGCCGGGCAGGTGGACGTGTTCGTCGACACCTCGGAGATCATGAGCTTCTACGAGAAGCAGTCCAACGGCGCATTCGTGATGACCGGCGACCCGGTGGGCAAGATCCGCATCGGCGCCGCGACGCTGAAGGCCAACGCCGACCTCAACAGCGCGCTCGACAAGGCCTTCCAGAAGCTCATCGACGACGGAACCTATCGCTCGATCCTCGAGAAGTGGGGCGTTCAGAGCAACGACGTCACCCAGCCCGAGTAGCGCACCATGCGGCGGGGCACCCCGCGCGTCCCGCCGCGCTTAGATAGAGCATAAGGACAACACCACATGATATTCGACTGGGACTACTTCTGGGGGGCGCTGCTCACCCCGAACCGGAGCTTCCTCAACGGCCTCTCCCTCACCGTCCTCATCTCCGTCGTCGCCATGGCGCTGGCGCTGATCCTGGGCCTCATCATCGCGCTGATGGGCCGGAGCCGCTTCCTCCCCCTGAGGGTCATCGCGAGCCTCTACATCTGGGTCATCCGAGGCACCCCGCTCCTGGTCCAGCTGGTCATCCTCTACACCGGATTCGCCGCAGCGAACGTCTTCCGCTTCGAGGACGTCACGATCGGCGTGCTCATCAAAGGCGCTGTCCAGGCGGCGATCGTCGGGCTCATGCTCAACGAGAGCGCCTACATCTCGGAGATCGTGCGAGGCGGACTCGAATCGATCGAGAAGGGGCAGACGGAGGCCGCGCTATCGCTCGGCATGACGCCGCTCGCAGCCATGCGCTGGATCATCGTGCCCCAGGCCGTGCGGGTGATGGTGCCCCCGCTCGGCAACTCGTTCAACGGGCTCATGAAGAGCACATCGATCCTCTCGATCATCGGCGTCGCGGAAATGTTCCAAATCGGCAGCACGATGGCCTCGTCCACGTTCAAGGCGTTCGAGATCTTCATCGTGGTGGCGCTCTACTACCTCCTGCTCACAACGGTCTGGACCGTGATCCAGACCTGGATCGAGAACTGGCTCAACGCCAAGGCCGGCCTGCCCAGGGCCGAATCGGTCTGGAAGCGCCTCTTCGGCATGCGCAGCAGGCGCGATCGAGTCGCCCCCAAGAACCCCCTCGGTGATCTGGAAGGAGCCGCAGCATGAGCGGCATGGAGTACACCGCGCCGGTGTCGACCGCAGACGGACCGATCGTTCGCACGGTCGGTGTCAACAAGTGGTTCGGAGATCGTCACATCCTCACCGACGTCTCGGTCTCGGTGGAACGCGGCGAGGTCGTCGTGCTGGTCGGGCCCTCGGGCGCGGGGAAGACCACGTTCCTGCGCACGCTCAACCGTCTCGAACCGGTCGACAGCGGCGAGATCTACGTGAACGGCCAGCGCATGGGCGAGCGCGAGCGCGACGACGGGAAGACGGCGTCCATCTCCGAGAAAGCGCTCGCCAGGCAGCGTGCCGACATCGGCTTCGTGTTCCAGCACTTCAACCTGTTCCCGCACATGACCGTGCTCGAGAACATCTGGCACTCGCCGGTGCGGGTCAAGGGCGAACGGAGGTCCGAGGCGATCGCCTACGCCCGGGAGCTGCTGGCACGAATCGATCTCGCCGACAAGGCCGATGCACGTCCGCGATCCCTGTCGGGCGGGCAGCAGCAGCGCGTCGCCATAGCCAGGGCCCTCGCGATGCGGCCCGCGCTCATGCTCTTCGACGAGCCCACCTCGGCGCTCGACCCGGAGATGGTGGGCGAGGTGCTGCAGGTCATGAAAGACCTCGCCGCCGCCGGCATGACCATGATCGTGGTGAGCCACGAGATGGGCTTCACGCGGGAGGTGGCGGACCGGGTCGTCGTGATGGACGAGGGCGCCATCATCGAAGAGGGGGACCCCGAACTCGTCTTCACCGCGCCGAAGCACGAGCGCACCCGGCAGTTCCTGTCCAAGGTGCTCTGATGTCCCAGGTGCTCTGAGCGGAGACGACCGCGCCCCGAGCCACCGTCGCCCTCGGGCACCCCGCTCGACGTACGGCCCGCAGGTCCGGCCGCGGATCGTCTCGCGACGGAAACGGGCTGCGACGGATCGGGTGCGGGCAGAACCCTCCGGCTACCGCCCGGTCAGCGCCCGCGCGTAGACGCCGAGCATGGTCTCGGTCTGCGCGGACTGCAGGAATCCCCCGGATTCCTCAGCGGGGACGCGGTGCGCGGCCGGATCCGCGGCCAGGGCTGCGACCGCCCCCCGCAGCGTGCGCGCGAGTGCGGAAACGCTGCCGTCGGAGACCCGCCACCCCGCCGAGACGGCCACATCGTCGGCGATCTCCGGGTCGCAGAACACGGTCGGGGTGCCCAGCGCGGCCGCCTCGAACGGTGTGAGCCCCTGCGTCTCGAAGCCGACCGAGGTCTGCACGAGCGCGTCGGCGTCGTGCAGGGCGGCGAGCGCCTCCCGGTGCGGCACCGGCCCGGCCAGTCTCACCCGATCGCCCAGCCCGAGCTGGGCGACGCGATCCCGCACCCGCGGCAGCAGCAGCCCCGCGCCGTGCAGCACGACGTCGGCGTCGATCCCCGACTCCCCCACGGCCTCCACGAACTCCAGCACGCGCTTCTCGTGACTCATGCGCCCCAGCCACACCAGCCGAGGCCGGCGCCTCGGCGAGCGCGGCAGAGCGCGCACCTCGGCGATCGCCTCGTCGTCCACCCCGCCGCGCGTGACGAGCACCTCGGCCGCGACCCCGTGCCGCTGCAGCTCGTCCGCGAAGTGCCGCGAGGGAGCCGTCACCGCGGAGGCCTCGGCCGCCAGCTCCGCGAGGTACCGCCAGGCGCCCCGGGCGCCCCGCGCCACCGGCCCCCGGGGGCGGCCCAGCGCCAGCCGGCGCCAGAGACGCAGACCCCGGAACGCCAGCGGAGCCAGCGGGGTCACGGCCCGCGTGCCCTCGTCGACGTGGTTGTGCATCGTGATCACGACCGGCGCCCGCAACCCGCGCGCGGCTCGCAGCCCGATCAGTGCGCCCCAGAAGTCCCCCTGCACGTGCACCAGGTCCACGGGCGGCAGCTCCCGCAGCGCCCGGGCGAGCGCGCGATCCGTACGCGCGCCCGGCCAGCTCAGCCCGTACTCGCGATCCCGGGTGATGGGGAACGAGGGGAGGTCGACGTAGGCCTCGCTGTCATCGGGGTCGACCGCGTACCGGCGGCGGTGCATCGCGGGGGCGGCGATGGTCGCCCGGTGCCCGAGCCGCTCGAGGTAGCGCCGCTGCAGGCGCAGCGCCACCTGCACGCCGCCGAGCGACTCGGGGTGCTGGTCGGTGACGATCAGGACGTGCATCAGCGCGCGACCGGCTCTCCGCGGTAGAGCGCCTGGAACGTGTCGAGCGTACGGTCGATGTCGTGCACTCGCACGGCCTCGAGCGAGGCCCGCTGCATGCGCTCGTACTCCTCGGGCGAGCGCCGCAGCACCTTCTCGATCTGATCGGCGAGCTCGCGGTCGTTGCCCGCCTGGAACAGATGGCCGTTCTCGCCGTCGCGCACCAGGTGCGGCAGCGCCATGGCGTTCGCGGCGACGATCGGCAGCCCGGAAGCCATGGCCTCCATGGTGGCGATCGACTGCAGCTCGGCGATCGACGCGATGACGAACACGCTCGCCTCCGTGAGGTGCGCGCGCAGCCGCTCGTCGGTGACGCGACCGGTGAAGTGCACGCGCTGCGCGATGCCGAGTTCGCCGGCGAGCCGCTCGAGGTTTCTGCGCTGGTCGCCGTCGCCGACGACGGTGAGGCTGACGTCGAGGCCGGGATCGATGCGCGGGATCGCGCGCAGGATCACGTCGATCTGCTTCTCGAGCGTCACGCGGCCCACGAAGACGAGCCTGTTCGCGGTGCGAGGCGCGAAGTCGGCCGTGTAGTTCGAGGCGCGCAGCCCGCAGCTCACGGGGAGCACGCCGCGGCGGTGCGTGCTGCGCTCGAGGAAGTCGGCGGCGCGCCGGGTGGGGGTGGTGACGGCGGAGGCCAGCTTCAGCACGCGGTCGGCGGCGCCCCAGCCCCAGCGCACGAAGACGCGCTTGGCCCGCTCGGGGAGCAGCGTGAAGTCGAGCACGTTCTCGGGCATGACGTGGTTGGTCGCGACGATGCGGATACCGCGCTTCGCCCCCTCGATGGCGAGCGCGCGCCCGATGACGATATGGGACTGGATGTGGATGACGTCGGGCCGCACCCGGTCGAGCAGCCTGCGGGCGTAGCCGCGGGCCCGCCAGGGCAGCACGAAGCGCAGCCAGTCGTGCGGGTACCAGCGCCAGCTCGCCCATCTGTGCACCGTCATGTGCTCGCCCTCGATGGTCTCCACGAAGCTGCCCGTGCGATTGTGCCGCACCGACGGGGCCGCCACGTGCACGTCCTCCCCACGCTGAACGAGACCGGCGGCGAGCCGCTCGGCGAAGCGCGCGGCACCGTTGACGTCGGGGAAGAAGGTGTCGCATCCGATCAGGACGCGGAGGGGGGCCTGGCGATCGGTGGTGCTCACGGTGTGCGGGAGTCCTTCGGTCGGGGAGCGTGCGCCGGTGGGCGGACGCCGTCTAGTTTATGCAGCGGCCTCTGGAAGGAGGCGCAACCGCCTCGGGGCGCCGCAGCTTCGCGCCTCCCCGCTCCCGGCTGCTCCGGCAACGCCGACACGGCTCACTCCGGGAACGCCCGCTTGGAGACGGCCCGCACCTCGCGGTCGAGCCCCTCGATCCGCTTCCCGAGGCGCGCGAATTTCTCGTCCTGATGCTCGACGAGAAACCGCCGATCGCGGCCGGAAACGAAGAATGTGGACGACTCGCGAGAGTCGCAAGCGATGACCGATTGCGAGCGAAGCGCGGCTAGGGCTCGCGCCCGTCCCGCTCTCTCGGCACGTAGCGCGGGATCCAGCGCGCGAAGCCCGCGATCCCGAGCAGTGCGAGCACCCCGGTGGCCGCGCTGGCGAGCGGCATCGACGCGGCGGCGATGGCCGACACCGCGAGCGGCGCCGTCGCCCCGCCGAAGTCGGTGATGGTGCGCCACGCGGCGAGGTACGGGGCGGGATCGCCCCGCGGTGCGAGATCCGACCCGAGCGTGAGGTTGATGCCGCTCGACAGCCCGTTGCCGATGCCGATCGCCACCGCGCAGCCGATCAGCCACGCCTCGGCGTCGGGCAGGTCGTGGGTGAACGCCAGCGTCAGAAAGCTCAGCGCCATCGCGATGGTCGCGGGCAGCGCGGCCCACAACCGCCCGAAGCGGTCCATCACCTGCCCGCTCACGTAGAACAGCGCGAAGTCGACGGTGCCCGAGATGCCGACCACCAGCGCGACGCCCGCGGCGTCCATTCCGATCGAGACGCCCCAGAGCGGCAGCAGCACGTCCTTGGCCGCGCGCAGACCGGCGAGCGCGGCCGCCGATCCTCCTACCCGCAGCAGGCCCCCGCGGCCCGCCCGCATCGCGGCGACGACTCCGCCTCGCCGCGCCTCAGATACGTCTTCGGTCGCTTCCTCGGTGCGCCGAGGATCGCGCTCAGAGACGACCGCGATGACGCGCTCCGGGTCCCGAGCGAAGCCGAGCAGCAGCGCGGCGAGCCCGAGGCACACCGCGAACGCCCATACCGGCGCGGCCGAGGAGGCGGTGGCGGCGAGCAGCCCGGCCGCGAGAAAGGGCCCCGCGAAACGCCCGAGACGGTGCGAGCCGCCGATGAGCGAGAGAGCGCGGGCGCGGAACGCGACGGGCACGCGAGTCGTCATGAACGAGTGCCGTGCGAGGGCGACGGTGGCCGCCGCGAAACCCACGACGAACACGGAGAGCCCCAGCACCGCCAGGTTCGGGGCGAGGGCCACACCCGCCGCGCCGAACACGGCGACGCCGGCGGCGGCGAGCATCGCCACGCGCTCACCGACCCGCGAGACCAACCAGCTCGCGGGCAGGTTCCCCGCGAGCTGGCCGACGACGGCGGCCGAGGCGATGAAGCCGGACATGCCGAGCCCGGCTCCCATGCCCACCGCGATCACCGGGATCACCGGGAGCATCGCGTACTGGCCGAGCGAGAACAGGATCGTGGGCCCGTAGATGCTCGGGGCCATGCGCCACAGCAGCGCCCGAGTGGAATTCGACATGTCGACTCCACCCTAGTGCGCCGATCCCGCCCTCCGTAGCAGTGGCGGGAGGCTTCGCGTCGATGCACGAGCGAGGCGGTCTGCAGTCCGGGAGGCCCCGCATTCGAAACCGGCGGCTCTCGCACGGCATCGAACGTCGTGCCATCGGGCCGTGTCACCCGCAGATCAAGGTGGATGACGGCCTCGTCTCCTTAGAGATCGCCGGTCGGGCGCATGGACATGACGAGCGGTTCACGGATCCCCTCCCCATGCGAGACCGCGTCCGGAGCGACGGACACTACCTCGATAGCGGCTCAAGCCGATGAACAGCATCTGAACGGACCGCCGCGGGGAGGCAAGCACGATCCCGGCGAGCACCAGGCCAGGATCGGGCCGAGGGACGGTCCGGCCGGCGCGGGCTCTCGGAGTGAAACTCGACCCCCCGTGTCATCGCATGCAGCGTGTCCAAGTGCACCCCGGGGTGGTGGAGGATGGAGCAGGCCGAGACGTATCTGCGCGCCTTGCCCATCCCCGCATCGCTCCTCGAACGCATCACAGGGCTGGAAGTGACCTGGGACGGCGGCGAGATACGCCAGAACTACTGGCCGGGGTGGGGTCCGGGCGGCGCGGCAACGCGGGATCGTCATCGATTGTCCAGGGTGAGCGAACGGTCGCGCGGGACCGTCCCGGCCTCGGCGCGAGAACGGGATCGAGCTCAGCGCGGAGAGGGCCACTGCTGCCGCGGTTGATCCGCCCCGGCGGGTACTTCCTAGAAGGCGAACGCGATGCCCAGCAGCGCCCCGTAGGCGAGCGCCGCGAGACTCGTGAGCTGCAGCACGAGAATCAGCTCGCGCGGGGTCTTGGCGGTGAGCACGATGAGCACGGACGGTGCGACGATCAGCAGCACGAACCACACGAGCACCATGCCCGGGTTCACGAGGCCGAAGATCGCCGGCACCGCGAACGGCAGCAGCACGCAGGCGATGTAGAGGATCTGCGAGGCCCGGCGCCCCATGCGCACCGCGAGCGTCTTCTTGCCCGCGAGCCGGTCGGTCGGGATGTCGCGCAGGTTGTTGACGACGAGCACGGCCACCGCGAAGAACCCCACGCCGGCGCCCGCGAACCAGGCCTCCTGCGTCTGCACCTCGGTCTGCAGGTACACGGTGCCGACCGTGGCGACGAGCCCGAAGAAGATGAACACCATCACCTCGCCCAGGCCCGCGTACCCGTACGGCCGCTTGCCGCCCGTGTAGAACCAGGCGGCCAGGATCGCGAGCGCGCCGAGCGCCAGGAACCACCACCGCCCGCTCAGCGCGACCGCCGCGAGCCCCGCGACGGCGGCGAGCCCGAAGAACACGAGCGCGGTCGCCAGCACCCGCTTGGGATTCACGAGCCCCGAGCCCGTGAGCCGCGCGGGCCCCACCCGGAACGCGTCGGTGCCGCGCACCCCGTCGGAGTAGTCGTTGGCGTAGTTGACGCCGATCTGCAGCAGCACCGCGACGGCGAGCGCGAGCAGGGCGAGGGGCAGCGAGAAGCCCCGCACCATCTGGGCGACGCCCGTCCCCGCCGCGACGGGCGCGACCGCGAGCGGCAGCGTGCGCAGGCGCGCGCCCGCGACCCAGTTGCGCCACGTGACCCTCGGCGGCTCGCCGGCGGCTTCCTGCCGCTTCGCCGCGGCCCGCACGGCCGGGTTGCCCGACCTGCGCCGATCCCTCGCGCTCACCGCTCCTCCTTCGCGTCCTCGTGCACCCGTCGCACCTCTCGGAAGCCGGCCCGCAGCCGCCCCAGCCACTCGTCGAGCGCGACGAGGTCGGGCTTGCCGCCCGAGAGGCGCGGCATCTCCTCGGCCTCGGTGACCCATTCGGGTGCGGCGGCGGCGCCGAGGCGATCCCGGATCGCGGCGCGCACCTCGTCGAACCCGGCGGCGCCCTCCTCGGTCTCCACGACCAGGCTCACGCGCTCCCCCCACTCCGGGTGCGCCGCCGCGACCGCGACCGCGCTGCCCCAGCCCGCGAAGTCCCTGGCGACCCGCTCGACCTCGTCGAGCGACACGTTGACCCCGCCCGAGATGATCACGCGGTCGAGGCGCCCCGTGACCGTGAGCATGCCGCCGAGCAGCTCGCCCGCGTCGCCGGTGCGGTACCAGCGGGTGGCGGAGCCGTCGCGGTCGCGGTCGTCGATGAACCGCTGCGCGGTGAGCGCGGGATCGCCGACGTAGCCGAGCGCGAGGGTCGAGCCGGCCAGCTGCACCTCGCCGTCCCGGATCCGCACGCGGGTGTCCCCGGTCTCGACGCCGTCGTACACGCAGCCGCCCGCCGTCTCGGTCATGCCGTAGCTGCGCCTCAGCGCCACGCCGAGCGCGTGCGCGCGTCGGCGCAGGCCCAGCGGCACGCCCTGGCCGCCCACCAGCACGGCGTCGAAGCGGCGCAGCGCGTCGGCGGCTCCGCGATCCCGCTCGGCCAGATCGAGCAGCCGCGAGAACTGCACCGGCACCAGCGAGACGTAACGGCGCTCGTGCTCGAGGTCGTCGGCGCTCTCGAGCAAGCGCTTCGGATCGAAGCCGCCGTCCCCGCCGTCGAAGAAGACCGGCGCGATGCCCGAGGTCTCGCTGCGCACCAGCATCTGCAGCCCCGAGATGAGCTGGGTCGGCAGTGCGACGAGCCACTGGCCGGGGCCGCCGAACGCCTCGTGGGTCGCTTCCGCGCCGGCCCGCAGCGCCTCGGCGCTCAGCGCGACCGACTTGGGCACGCCGCCGGAACCCGACGTGCGCACCACGACCGCGGTGTCCTCGGGCAGCGTCTCGCGCTGCAGAGCGGCGACCGCCTCGGGTGCGGGATCCCCCGCCGTCTCCGTGGCGAACGGCAGCACCGGGGCACCGCCGGCAAGTGCGTCGGCGAGCGCGGCCATGAGCCAGGCGCGGTCATCGGTGGGGATGGCGCGGAGTCCGTTGGGCGCAGTCACCGTTCCAGGGTACTCGGGTCGCCCTCCCGAAGAATGCGAGTCCCCGCCGCGCGGTCACCGCCCCCTCCCATCGGTTTCGCACGCCGATAACGCAGCGTTCTCCCGAGACGCCACGATACTTGCGCGAAAATCGTGGCGTCTCGGAGCTTCCGTGGCGTTTCGATCTGCGGAGCCGCGCAGGCCGCGGAGCCGCGCTCAGTAGGAGTACGGGAACGGGCTCCAGTCGGGTTCGCGCTTCTCGAGGAACGAGTCGCGCCCCTCGACGGCCTCGTCGGTGCCGTAGGCGAGACGCGTCGCCTCTCCCGCGAAGATCTGCTGGCCCGCGATCCCGTCGTCGACCGCGTTCATCGCGTACTTCAGCATGCGGATCGCCGTCGGCGATTTGCCGAGGATCTCGCGCGCCCACTCGATGCCCGTCCGCTCGAGTTCCTCGTGCGGCACGACCTCGTTGACCGCCCCGATCTCGCGCGCCCGATCCGCGTCGTACTCGCGCGCCAGGAAGAAGATCTCGCGCGCGTTCTTCTGTCCCACCTGGCGCGCGAAGTAGGCGCTGCCGTAGCCCGCGTCGAAGGAGCCCACGTCGGCGTCGGTCTGCTTGAACCTCGCGTGCTCGCGGCTCGCGATCGTGAGGTCGCAGACGACGTTGAGCGAGTGGCCGCCGCCCGCCGCCCAGCCGGGCACGAGCGCGATGACCACCTTCGGCATGAAGCGGATGAGCCGCTGCACCTCGAGGATGTGGAGACGTGCGGCGCGCGCCCGGGCGGCCGGCTGCGCCCCGGCATGCGGCTGCGACCGCATCGCATCCTGCGATGAGGGCTTCGCCTTCTCTGCAGGATCCGCATCGTCGGAGTACCGATAGCCGTCGCGGCCGCGGATGCGCTGGTCGCCTCCCGAGCAGAACGCCCAGCCACCGTCCTTCGGGCTCGGCCCGTTGCCGGTGAGCAGCACGGCGCCGACCCGCGGGTTGACACGCACCCGCTCGAGCGCGTCGGAGAGCTCGTCGACCGTGTGGGGGCGGAAGGCGTTGCGCACCTCCGGCCGGTCGAAGGCGACGCGCGCGATGCGGCCGTCGCGGCTGAGGTGCGCCGTGATGTCGGTGTATCCCTCCGCGTCGGGGGCGACCTCCCACTCGGCCGGATCGAAGAGCTCTGAAACCTGCTGCGTCATGGGATCCAGCCTACTTCCGCCCGGGGCTCGCAGCGCGTGCCCCCTCCCGCCTCCCGCCTCCCGCCTCCCGCCTCTCGGCCTCCCCGAAGGTACGGGATCTGCAGAAGATATGGCAGATAGACTCTGATCCGGCATATGTTCTGCAGATCCCGTACCTTCTGCAGGCGCAGCAACCGGGCAGCAGGGCAGGATCATGAGACTCGCGCACCACCCGCAACCTCGCCCCGCAGCCCTCCCGCCCCTGGCCGAGGTGCTCGCCGTGACGCGGGTCGTCGCGATCCCCGCGCGCACGCGATTCCGGGGCGTCTCCGTGCGGGAGGCCGCGATCCTCGACGCGCCCCGCGGGGCGAGCGAGTTCTCGCCGTTCCCCGAGTACGGCGACGCGGAGGCCGCGGCCTGGCTGGCGGCCGCGCTCGACTTCGGCTGGCACGAGCAGCCGGCGATCCTGCGCGACCGCATCGAGGTGAACGCGACCGTGCCCGCGGTCGCGGCGGAGGAGGTACCGGCGATCCTCGCCCGCTTCCCCGGCTGCCGCACCGCGAAGGTGAAGGTCGCCGAGCGCGGCCAGACGCTCGCCGACGACGTGACGCGCGTGCGCGCCGTGCGCGAGGCACTGGGCGGCGACGCGCGGGTGCGGATCGACGCCAACGGCGGCTGGACGGTCGAGGAGGCGGTCGCCGCGCTGCGGGCGCTCGCCGAGTTCGACCTCGACTACGCCGAGCAGCCGTGCGCGGGCGTGGACGAGCTGGTCGAGGTGCGGCGGCGGCTGGGAGCCCGGCCCGAGGACGGGCCGGGGACAGCGCACGCGCAGAGCGATGCTCTGCTCCAAGCGGGCGCTGTCCGCATCGCGGCCGACGAGAGCGTGCGCAAGGCCTCGGACCCGCTGGCCGTGGCGCGGGCCGGCGCGGCCGATCTGCTCGTCGTGAAGGCGCAGCCGCTGGGCGGCATCCGGCGCGCGCTCGGGATCGTCGCGGAGGCCGGGCTGCCGGTGATCGTCTCGAGCGCGCTCGACACTTCGGCGGGCATCGCGATGGGGCTGCACCTCGCCGCGGCGCTGCCGGACGGCGCGCTGGACGGCGCCTGCGGGCTCGGCACGGCGGCGCTGCTCGACGGCGATGTGACCGCCGATCCGCTCGTGCCGCAGGGCGGCGGGATCGCGATGCGCCGGCCGACCCTCGACCCGGAGGCGCTGCGCCGGCACGCGGCGTCCCCCGAGCGCGCGGCCTGGTGGCGGGACCGCATCACCCGCTGCTACGCGAGGCTCGTCGGCGCCGCGCACTGACGCGGTCCGCGCGAGCGGAGTCGGGATCAGGACCGGGCGAGGCCCAGCTCGTAGCCGAGGATCACGCCCTGCACACGGTCGCGGAGGTGGAGCTTCGCGAAGATCGCGTTGACGTGCGACTTCACGGTGGACGGCGCGAGGTGCAGCTCGGCGCTGATCTCCCCGTTGCTGAGCCCGCGCACGAGCGCTTCGAACACGTCGCGCTCGCGGGGGCTCAGCACGTCGAGGGCCGCGGGCGCGGCGGGCGCCGGCGGCGCAGCGGCGGCCGGTGCCGCGAGGTAGTGCTCGATGAGGCGCGCCGTCAGCCGGGGCGCCACCACGGCGGCGCCCGAGGCGACGGTGCGCACGGCGTCCACGAGCCCCTCCGGCCCGATGCTCTTCAGCAGGAACGCGCTCGCCCCGGCCCGGAGGCTGCCGAAGGCGTACTCGTCGAGGTCGAAGGTGGTGAGCACGATCACCCGGGTCGAGGGATGCGCGTCGGCGATGATCCGCGTCGCCTCGATGCCCCCCATGCCGGGCATCCGCACATCCATCAGCGCGACGTCCGGGCGCAGGCGGGCGACCGCCTCGATCGCCTCCTCCCCGTTCCCCGCTTCGCCGATCACCTCGAGGCCTTCGGCCGAGTCCAGGATCAGCGCGTTGCCGGTGCGCGCGAGCGGCTGGTCGTCGACCACGACGACGCGAAGGGGCTCGATCCGGTGTTCGTCGCCGGTCACGCGGACGCCTCCGCCCGGAGCTGCAGCGAGACGCGGGTGCGCCAGCCGGGCCGGGGCGGGGCGGATCCGGGCGATCCTGACCCGTCCCCGGCCCGACCGCCCGATCCCGGGCCTCTCGCGCCCGGCCCCGCCGCCGGCCCCGCTTCCAGACTGCCGCAGAACGCATTAGCCCGCTCCCGCATCGCCCGCAGACCGACACCCGCACCCGCAGCACCAGCACCCGCACCGGCTCCCGGCCCTCCCGTCCCGTCGTCGGTCACCGACACAGCGAGCTCGCCGTCCCGGCACACGACCTCGACCTCGACCCTGGTGGGATCCGCGGCGTGGCGGAGCACGTTGGTGAGCGCCTCCTGCACCACCCGGTACACGGTCGTCTGCAGGGCCGGGTCGGGCGGAACCTCCCCCTGCAGCCGCAGCGAGACCGGCAGCCCGGCGACCCGGAACACCTCGACCAGGTCCTCGAGCGGCGGCAGGTTGTAACCCGACGTCTCGAGCGCGGCGTCGAGATCGCGATCCCCGTCGCGCAGCACGCGCAGGATCCGCTGCATCTCCTCGAGCGCCTGTGCGCCCACCGCTCCCAGCTGCTCCAGCGCCGCCCGCGCGCGCTCGGGATGCTTCTCCCAGCCGACCCGCGCGCCCCCGGCGAGCGCGATCATCACCGTCACGGAGTGGGCGACCACGTCGTGCATCTCGGCAGTGATGCGGGCCCGCTCGGCGAGCGCCGCCCGTTCCTCGCGCAGAGCGATCGCGCTCTCGAGCGCCTCGCGGCGCGCGGCCGAGGCGCGCACGGCGATCCCGATCGCCACGGCGGCGATCGTGACGGGCTGCACCAGGCCGGTGATGGCGGCCTCGCGACCCGTCAGCAGCGTGCTCGCGATCCCCGCGCAGGCCGGGATCGCGATGCTCGCCGCGTAGGCCGCGAGCACGCGCGGCCACCGGTCCCGCGCGGCGATCGTGTACATGACGAACGCGTTCTCGAAGACGGGGAAGTCCCCCGGCGTCAGCACCGGGTTGACCGAAGCCAGGAGCATGACGGCGACGAGCACGAGGTAGGGGTGCCGCCTGCGCCACCACAGCGCGACCGCGACGCCCGCGACGCTGGCGCAGGCGAGCCAGAGGGGCTGCGGCCGCAGGAAGTAGATCGCGAACCCCATCGGTACGGTGCAGGCGAGGATCACGAGCGCGTCGCCGATGCGGGGTCGGTCGGCGAGCCGGCGCACGATGCGGGGGCGGCGGGACCGGAGGCCGGGCACGGCGCTCGGCGCCTCGAGGCCGCGCGCGCGAACGCCGCCCGTGCGATCGCCTCCGCTCATGCGCGCCTCCCTCCTCCGTCCTCATTCTCTCGCGGGCCGGCGACACGGACCACCACCCGCGGGTGGAGGGGTTTCGTACCGCGGATGGTGTCGCCGGAGCAGCGGCCCCTCGATGCTGGGTTCCGGGGCCGATTCGCCGCCCGCGCGGTTTCGGTCGGAGGTCCGCGATCGGGTAGGCGGTTTCGCGCGATTCGGTCCTGCGGAGGCCGGATACGGCAGGGACGGAAGAGACGGAGAGAACCGGATGACCGACGAGTGGCTGCTGCGCGCCGAGGGCGTCGGCAAATCCTACGGCGAGACGCGTGCGCTGATCGACGCTTCGCTGACGATCGGCGCCGGGGAGGCGGTCGCGATCATGGGTCCGAGCGGTTCGGGCAAGTCGACGCTGCTGCACGTGCTCGCCGGCATCATCCCCGCCGACGGCGGCCGGGTGCTGCTGCGGCGCGGGGAGGGCGCTGCGGGCGCCGACGAGATCGGCTCGCTCGGCGACGACGAGCGCTCCGCGCTGCGGCTGAGCCGCTTCGGCTTCGTGTTCCAGCAGGGGCTGCTGCTGCCGGAGCTGACGGCCGCCGAGAACGTCGCGCTGCCGCTGCTGCTGCGCTCGGTTCCCCGCGCCGAGGCGGCGCGTCGATCCGAGGAGCGGCTGGCTGCGCTCGGGCTCGCGGGCCTCGGCGAGCGCCGGATCGGCCAGCTCTCCGGCGGCCAGGCCCAGCGGGTCGCGATCGCCCGCGCGCTCATCGCCGACCCCAGCCTGATCTTCGCCGACGAGCCCACGGGCGCGCTCGACTCCCGCACGGCCGACGAGGTGCTCACCGCGCTGCTCGCGACGGCCCGCGGGCCGGGGAGCGCGCTGGTCGTGGTGACGCACGACGAGCACGTCGCCTCGCGCTGCGATCGCGTGGTGCGGCTGCGCGACGGGAGGATCCAGGAGACGGCGGGCACCGACCCGATCCCGATCGGGGATCCCCGATGAGCGCCGTGTGGATGCTGGTCCGGCCCCGCCGCGGCTCGGCAGCCCTCTCCTGGATGCAGCTCGCCGCCTCAGCCGTCACCGCGCTGCTGGCCTTCGCCGTGGCGATGCTCGCGGCCGCGTTCTGGCGCGTGCCCTCCGCCGAGGAGGGCTACCGGGTGCTCGCGATCGGCCTCGTCGGCGTGCTCGTCGTGCCGCTCGTCACGCTCGGCACGGCGACCGCCCGCCTCGCAGCGCGCAGCCGCGACGACCGCCTCGCCACCCTCCGGCTCCTCGGGGCCTCCGCCCGGCGGGTCCGCAGGACCGCAGTCGCAGAGATCGCGCTCCTCGCGATCGTCGGGGTCGCGGCCGGCACGCTCCTGGCGTCGGGGCTGCCGTTCGCGCTGAGCCTCCTCGGCGTCCTCGGCGCTCCGCTCACCGTCTACGGCGAGCCTCTCGATCCCGCGCAGCTGTGGCTGCCGTGGTGGGCCTCCGCCGCGATCCCGCCGCTGCTCGTCGCGGTCGCGGCGGCGAGCGCGCTGCTCGGCCTGCGGCGCGTGGTGCTCAGCCCGCTCGGCGTGCGCACCCGGCAGGACGCTCCCCGCATGAGCCGGCTGCGCCTCGTGGCCGCGGTAGCGGTGCTGGCCGCCGCCGTGCTGGTCACCCAGCTCGTGTCGCCGGACTGGGGCCTCACCGTGGTCTTCGGAGCGCTCACCGTCGCGGTGATCGGCGTCTCGGCCGTGCTCGGGGTCGCCGGGCCGTTCGCGGTGACGCTGTTCGCCCGGTCCCGGGCCGCCCGCACCTCGAACGCGGCCGCGCTCGTCGCGGCCCGCGGGATCCTCGACGACCCCCGCGCCGCGTGGCGGCAGGTCTCAGCGGTCGCGCTCGCCAGCTTCGTGCTCATCCCGGCCGGCAGCCTGCTGGGCTACCTCGACGCGATTCAGCGCAGCAAGAGCCGTGCCATCATGACCCGCGACCAGCTGCTGCTGTTCGGCGACGCGCGCACGATGCTGATCGCGCTCGTGGCGGTGTCGTTCCTGGTGGTGGCCTGCCAGGTCGCGATCACGCAGACGGCCGCGGTGCTGGAGCGGCACGAGCTGTACGTGGCCCTCGACCGGATCGGGATGCCCCGCGCGGAGCTGGATCGCGCCCGCCGCCTGCGCGTCACCGGTGCCGCGAACGTCGCCGTCGTCGGCGCCTCGACGGCGGCCGCGGTGCTCGGGGCCGCGCTGCTGTTCATCGCGGTCGTCGTGGCGCCGCTGTTCGTCGCGGCCGTCGTGGTCCTGCTGCTGCTCGGGCTGCTGCTGATCCGCGCCGGCGTCGCCGCGACGTCGCCCGTCATGCGCCGGGTGCTCGATGCTCCGGGGCGCGGCGAGTGAGCCCCGCGTTTCTGCTCGGGCTGACGATCGCGCTCGGCGGCGCGCTGGTGATGGCCGCGGGCTCGGAGCTGCAGTCGCAGGCGGTGCTCGCGGCCGGCGGGCGGTGGCGGTCGTTCCTGCGCTCGCCGCGCTGGCTGACCGGGCTCGCGCTGCTCGGCGCCGCCGTCGGCACGAACTTCGCCGCTCTCGCACTGACGCCCGTGAGCGCCGTGCAGTCGGTGAGCATCGTCGCGCTCGCGGCCTCGGCTGCGTTCGGGGCCGCGACCCGCCGGGTCGTCGTCACGCGCGGCGCCGTGCTGTCCATCGGGCTATGCGCGGTCGGGATCCTCGGATTCGTCTCGCTCGTCGCCGCCCACCGCGCTCCGGGCGGCGGCCAGGCGGATCCCCGAGCGCAGCTCCTCGCGACCACGGCGATCCTGGCCGCGCTCACCGCCGTCGGCCTCGCCGCGACGCTCACGGGTCGGGGACGCGAGGGCGAGGGGGTGCGACTGATGGGCCTCGTCGCCGCCGCCGCGGTGTTCGGCAGCGTCACGACGGTGTTCAAGACGCTCGTCGAACTGGTGCTGGATCGCGGCTCCGCCTCTGCGCTCGGCGATCCCGCCGCCCTCGGCGCCCTCGGGGTCGTCGCGACGGGCGGCGTCGTCGCGAACGTGCTGCTGCAGCGCTCGCACCGCGGCTTCCCCGCACCGGTTGTGGTCGCGGCGATCACGATCGTCGACCCGCTGACGGCGGCGGTGATCGGGATCTCGGTGCTCGGCGAGGTGCGCCCGAGTTGGGCCGTGGCCGCCGGCCTGCTGGCGTTCGGCGCGACCGCCTGCGCGGGGGTGGTCGGGGTGAGCCGCATCCGGCGGCGGGCGCCGCCCGCCCGAGAGCACGACCCTCCGCCGACGCCCGACGCTCCCGCCCCGCGCGCCATCCCCGACCAGTGAGGACCCACCATGCACATCGCCTTCTTCAGCGACCAGCACCCGGCCACGCTCGGCGGCCTCCAGGCCTCCCTGGGGCTGCAGCGCAAGCACCTCGAGCGGCTCGGCCACACGGTCACCGTCTGCGCGCCCGGCGCGCGGCGCACGCCGTCCCCGCAGTACGCGCGCGCCCACGACGTGCTGCTGCGGGCCGCGCGGGCGGGCGAGCACTCCTTCACCCTGGCGGGCGAGCGCTTCGACCGCGTGATCGACGCCGCGTTCGCCGCGCGCCGCAACCGCCCGCCCGTGGACGTCGTGCACGTGCAGGCCGACGTCTGGGGCGCCTGGAACGGCTACCGCTTCGCCCGGCGGCACGGCCTGCCGGTGGTGCACACCATGCACACCGACGTGGAGGCGGGGCTGCCCGCGATCCTGCCGTTCCCCGGCGCGATGTTCCGCCTGTTGTTCGCCGCGCACCAGCGCTTCCTCGGCACGGGCCCGATCCGCAGCGTCGCAGAGTACGCGCGCGCGTTCGCGGAGCGGGCCGACCTGCTCATCGCGCCGAGCACGCATTTCGCCGAGCGGCTGCGCGGCTACGGCGTCGAGCGCCGCATCGAGGTGCTGCCCACCGGGGTCGACGACGATCTGCTCGCGGCGATCCGGAGGGCTCCCGCACCCGCGCCCCGCGCGCGACCGGTGCTGCTGTGGCCCGGCCGGATCAGCCCCGAGAAGCGGCTCGGCGAACTGCTGGAGGCCCTCGCCCGATCGGGCGCCGACGCCGAGCTGCACGTCTACGGTTCGGGGAGAGAGCTCCCGCGGGTGCGGCGGCTCACGCACGAGCTCGGCGTCGCTCCGCGCGTGCGGTTCTTCGGCAGCGTGCCGCACGACGTCGTGCTGCGCGCGATGCGGGGCGCGGACGCCGTGGTGCAGAGCTCCGTCGGGTACGAGACGCAGGGGCTCACGATGTACGAGGCCGTGTCGGTCGGGACGCCGGTGATCCTGCGGGATCGGGGTCTCGCGCGGGATCTGCCCGAGCCGCTGCGCCACACCGCGGCCGACACCGGGGTCGGGGCCCTGGCCGCGGCGCTCGCCGCCTTCGTCTCGCGCACCGCTCGGGATCCCGGCACCGCGGAGCGCACGGCCACCGACCGGTTCGCGCAGAGCCGGCTGACGGCGCGCGCGGAGGCGCTCTACCGGGGTCTGCTGCGGGATCGCGCCCGCGGGGGCGCGGCGCGCGAGATCCCCGCCCTCGTCGGAGGCCGTCGTGCGGCGTGAGGCGCCGCTGATCGTCGAGATCCTGGGCTCCCGTACGGTCGTGCACCGGTACGGCCGCGACGGGGATCCCGCGATCCTCGCCGTGCACGGCTTCCGGGGCTCCCACTCCGGCCTCGAGCCTCTCGCGCGGGCGCTGTCGACAGCGGGGTACCGGGTGCTCGTCCCCGACCTCCCGGGCGCCGGGGCCTCCTCCCCGCTGGGAGGGCCCCACGACCTCGCGGGGCATGGGCGCTGGCTGCTCGAGCTGGCCGGGGCGCTCGCGCCGCGGCTGCTGCTCGGGCACTCCTTCGGCACGGTCGTGGTCGCCTCCGCGATCGCGCGCGGCGCGACGCACGCGGGCGCGGTGCTCGTCAATCCGATCCTGCGCCCGCCACTCGACGGGCCGCGCAGGATCGCCACCGCGGCGGCCCGCGCCTACTACGCCCTGGCGGAGCTGCTCCCGGAGAGGCACGCGATCCGGCTGCTCGGCAGCCGCGCGATCGCGGCCGCGGGCGGGCGCCTCATGACCACGACCCGCGACCCGGCGCTGCGTCGGTGGATCGTGCGGGAGCACCGACGACAGGCCGGCGCCTTCGCCTCCCGACGCGCGGTGCTCGAGGCGTTCCGAGCGTCGACGACATCGACCGTCGCCGACTTCGCGGGGGCCTTCACGCGCCCGACGCTGGTGCTCGGCGGCGATCGGGATCCGCTCTCCCCGGTCGCCGCGTGCACGCCCGAGGGCAGTGGCCTGTCCGAGGGAGACTTCCACGTGTTCCCCGAGCGCGGGCACCTGCTGCCGTACGAGGCCCCGTGGGGGTCGGCGAGGCTCATCGCGGCCTGGGAGCGCGCGGGAGAACGGATCGTGCCACTCGCACCGGCCGCGCCCGAACCGAGCGCGCCCGCGCGGGCCATGCCCGCGCCCCGCTGACGGCGGGACGTCGGGGACCATCGCAGCCGGAAACCCGACCGCGCCCCGGGCCCGATCCCGCCCGGCGCTCAGACCCTCGCGGCCGCGCGCCTCGCGCCCTCGCCGAGCGACTCGAGCTTGGCCCAGGCGATCTGCGGGTGGACCCGGCCGCCGAGGCCGCAGTCGGTCGCGGCGATGACGCGCTCCGGGCCCACGATCCGCGCGAAGCGCTCAATGCGCTGCGCGACGAGGTCGGGGTGCTCGACGAGGTTGGTGGAGTGCCCGACGACGCCCGGGACCAGGATGAGGTCGTCGGGGATGAGATCCCGGTGCTCCTCCCACACCGCCCACTCGTGCTCGTGACGCGCGTTCGCCGCCTCGAAGGAGATCTGGCCGACGTTCGCACCCAGCACCGTCCTCAGGATGTGCTTGAGCTCGATGTCGGTCGTGTGCGGGCCGTGCCACGAGCCCCAGCACAGGTGCAGGCGAAGCCGCTCCTTCGGCAGGCCCTCGATCGCGGCGTTGATCGCCTCGATGCGGATCTGCGTGAACGCCAGGTAGTCCTCGACGCTCGGCTCGGGATTGATCTGATCCCAGTTCTCGGCGAGCGACGGGTCGTCGAGCTGCAGGACGAGGCCCGCGTCGGTGACGGCCCGGTACTCCTCGTGCAGGGCCGAGACCCAGGCGTCGATGTGATCCTGCTCCGAGGCGTAGTAGTCGTTCTCGATGCGGGCGGCCGACCCCGGAGCGATCGCGGTCAGGAAGCCGCGCTCGCCCTCCCGCAGCGCCGCCTTCAGGTTGCGCGTGTCGGCGGCGATCGCATCCTGGCCGGTGTAGGCGATCGGACCGGTGGTCGCGGGGAAGGCCGTCGCGTTCTTGCCGACGCTGATTCCGCTCTCCGGATCCTGATAGGCCTCGGCGAAGAGCGTCCAGTCCCGGCGGTCCGGGAAGGTCGTGAGACGCACGTCGCCGGGCTGCGAGCGCACCGGCTGCTGACTGAAGATGTCCTTGCCCGTAAGCGAGAGCCCCGAGTTGCGCTGGAAGGAGTAGGTCCACCAGGCGCCGTAGTCCACGGCGTTCGACATCGCCTTGCCGAACTCGCCATCGCCGGGTTGCGTGATTCCCCGCTCGCGCTGGCGCTCGACGACGTCGCGCACGGCCTCCGCGACGAGGGCCTCGAACTCGGGCGTCGTCTTCAGGGTGAAGCCGTCGTCCTCGAAGCTGCGGGCCGCGTTGGCCTCGATCAGAGCCTGCGTGCGGGGCAGGCTGCCTGCGGTGGTGGTCTCGATGCGCATCATGCTCCGGATCCTAGTCACTGCGAAGGGGCGGCGGTGAATCGCATGACGCCGGGTTGCGCGCGCCCGCTCAACCCTTGAGCCCGGGGAAGTCCTCCTCGCGCCACTCCGCCCCGATGCGCTCCCCCGCGGCGAACGCCGCCTCCTCGCGCTGCCGCAGCTCGACGCGGCGGATCTTGCCGGAGGTGGTCTTGGGCAGCTCGAAGAACTCGACGCGGCGCACGCGCATGTAGGGCGGCAGGGCGACGCGGGCGTGGGCGAGGATGGCGCGGGCGGTCTCCGCGGACGCTTCGACGCCCCCCGCGAGCGCGACGTAGGCCTTGGCGACGTTGAGGCGGGTGTCGTCCGGGGCGCCCACCACGGCGGCCTCGGCCACGTGCTCGTGCTCGATGAGTGCGCTCTCGACCTCGAACGGGGAGACCTTGAAGTCGCTCGACTTGAAGATGTCGTCGGTGCGGCCCACGAACGTGAGCACGCCGCCCTCGCCGCGCTGCGCCACGTCCCCAGTGCGGAAGAAGCCGCCGGCCGTGGCCCTCGCGGTCGCCTCGGGATCGCCGAAGTAGCCCGGCATGAGGTTGACCGGCCGCAGGGCGCCACCCAGCCGCAGGCAGATCTCGCCCTCCTCGACCTCCTCACCGGTCAGCGGGTCGACGAGCACGGCGTCGACGCCCGGCAGCGGCCTGCCCATCGCACCGGGTACGACCGGGTCGCCCGGCATGTTGCCGATGAGCGCGGTGGTCTCCGTCTGCCCGTAGCCGTCGCGGATGTCGAGGCCCCACCAGTCGCGAATGCGCGCGATGACCTCCGGGTTGAGCGGTTCACCGGCCGAGACGACCTCGCGCAGCGCGCGCGGCTTGCGGTCGAGACGCTTCTGGATCAGCATGCGCCACACCGTCGGGGGCGCGCAGAACGTGGTGACGCCGACCCGGTCGAGCTCGGAGACCAGAAACTCGGCGTCGAAGCGGGCGTAGTTCGCCACGAAGATCGTGGCGCCCACGTGCCAGGGGCCGAAGAAGCTCGACCAGGCGTGCTTGGCCCAGCCGGGCGCGCTGATGACGAGGTGGACGTCGCCCGGGCGCACGCCGATCCACGACAGGGTCGTGAGGTGCCCAACGGGGTAGCTCGTGTGGGAGTGCACCACGATCTTGGGCCGGCTCGTGGTGCCGGAGGTGAAGTAGAGCAGCGCGGGGTCGGTGCTCGCCGTGGTCTTGGGGGTCGGCGCCAGCGATGCGGCGCTCGACTCCTCGTAGCGCAGCCAGTCGAAGAGCTGCGCGCGATGGTCTTGAGATGCGGCGTCGAAGCCCACGCCGACGCCGCGATAGTCGCCCGGCGCCTCCGCGAATTTGACGGCGTCCTCGGCCGCGGCGAACACCCACCGAACGCGGCCCCGCTCGACCCGGTCCTCGAGCTCGTGCGCGCCGAGCACCACGGAGGTGGGCAGGATCACGACGCCGAGCTTCATCGCGGCGAGCATGATCTCCCACAGCTCGACCCGGTTGCCGAGCATGAGCATGGCGACGTCGCCACGCTTCGCGCCGATGCCGCGAAGCCAGTTGGCGACCTGATCGGAGCGCTGCCTCAATTGCGCGAAGCTGCGCTTGCGCTCGCTGCCGTCCTCCTCGGCGATCCACAGCGCCGTCGCGTCGTTGCCGTCGGCCAGGCGGTCGAAGACGTCGTGCGCCCAGTTGAACTCGGGGCCGACGTCCGGCCAGCGGAACTCGGCGCGGGCGCGATCCGGATCTCCGGCGAATCCGAGCAGCTGGTCCCTGGCGGCGAGGAAGGCTGCGGTGGGGTCGATGCGGGTCATGGGTTCTATTCTGCCCGTCCCCTCGCGAAACGCCTCCGATTCGCTCGTGCGCCGCCGCCGTTGCGCCGCCGCACGAGCGCGATGATCTCGGCGGTGACGGCCGCGAGCATGACCCCTCCGATCACGATCGCGGCCCAGCCGCGGGCGTCGTCACCGTCCATGCTCATCACGGCCCAGCCGAACAGCACGCTCTGCGCGACGGCGGCGAGCGGGATCGCTCCGAACGCGATCGTGCGCAGCGACGCGCTCGGCCGGCGGCGCACTCGGAGCGCGAACACGAGCACACCGAGTGACGAAACCGTGACGGCACCCGCGAGCGCGAGTACCGTCGCGTAGGGCAGCGCGTACTCGGTGCGGTACCGCTCGTAGGCGCCGGCGTCGACCCCGGAGAACGTGCCGGGAGAGAAGTTCAGCACAGCACCGAGGTCGTTATTCAGGTTGAGCTCGTACTTCTCGAGAGTGCCGTTGATCTTCTCCGATACCTGCCACGGCCCCGCCGGCTTCCCCTCGGCGGAGTCCTCCGCCTCGCGGGATTCGACGGTGTTTGCGTCGACCGAGACGACGAGCGCGCCGTCGTCGAGCCTCTTCTCGCTGCCGATCCGCAGATCGTAGGCTCGCGACGTCTCGAGGTCGCCGCCGATGTAGATGCGGTTCTCGTACTGCCAGGGCCGGTACCAGTTGCCGCGCTCGTACGGCACCCGATCACGGTCGACGTCGGAGTCGATCCACCCCCCGGACCGGATCTCGTCCGCGATCTCAGGGGCGATCGTGAGTTGCAGGCGAATCGGACGCACGGGAGCGGTGCCGTCGGACGGGCGAGCCGCGTTCGTGTAGAAGGTCTCCTTCCAGAAGTCGTACCAGGCGGTCCACCGCAGCTGCTGCAGCGAGTCGGGTCCGCCCGGCGCGTCGACGACGGGGCTCGTCAGCGTGTACGCGATCTCCACCTCGTACAGCCCGTCGAGCACGTCCGACATCCGCGTCGTCATCGCGACGCTCTGGGGGCCGTCGATCTCTCGGAACGGCACGTCCTCACCGTCGACGCGCACGGATTCGACCTCGAGCCCCAGATCCTGGCCGAGCCGTTCGCGGGGCCACTCCCTGGCCAGCTGCGGAACCGAGGCACCGCCCGACGTGAACCGCACCGTGTCGCGCTCCACGACGCTCAGGCGCGCGCCTCCGCTCTTGTCGCGCTGCAGCTCGGCGTCGACCTCGAAGCCCTCGATCTGCGACCAGATCGTTCCCGACGGCCCTGACCCCGGCCACGTGACGAAGTCCGCCTCGGTGTAGGGGGTGGGCCGCGTCGCGACGGTGAGGATCGACCCCGCCAGCAGTGCAATGGCCGCGACGAGGGCGAGGATCGCCGGCAGCGAGAGGAAGTGCTCGGTGCGCCAGCCGCGCCCGAGCCGCCGGTCTCCCGCCTCGCGCCCGGCGTGCTCGGCGACCTTCCGGCCCGCGCGGCGGGGACCCTCGAAGAGCACCGCGTACGGCAGCAGCGGTTCGTCGACGGGCCCGCGGTCGAGCAGCCGCGTCGCCCGCGCGTACGCGTCGATGCCCTTGAGCTGCTGCACCGCGAGGGCGCCGTCGCGGGTCAGCGGGCGCGGGCGGAGCACGACTCCCACGGTGCAGAGCGCAAGAACGGTCGATGCGAGCACGAACAGGCCGGGCCACCACACGACGCTCAGGATCACCTGCTGCGAGAGCTGCCGCAGCAGTCCCCACTGCAGCAGCGCGATCGCGAGGGGGCCGAAGATGAAGGTGTCTCGCACGTAGCTGTCGGGCACCCAGCGCAGCCCGTCCTGCACCGGCCGGTCGGCCCTGGACCAGCGCAGCCGCTGAAGCACCACGCTCGGGAGATTGCCGATCCTGCCCGCGCGCATGCCGGCCCGGGCCACCGCCGTCAACCAGAGCTCGCGAGCGCGAGCGCCCATGGCGGCGAGCCTGGTCTGCTTGCGCTCGGCAGCCGGCTTCGTCGGTCTCGTCCGATTCGGTGCCGCACCTACGCCCGCCAGCTCCGAGATCAGCTCGGCGTGCCACGGCCGGCCCAGCAGCTGGGCCGCATCGGCGGGCGAGAGACCGTCGGGAACCTCGGCGCGCACCAGGTACCAGGGCTCGCCGACGCTGTCGGCCCAGACGACGCGGCGGGCGGCGAGCGCGAACAGCAGGATCGCGGCGAGCAGCGCGAGCGGGAACAGCGGCCCCCAGGTCTGCCACCAGAACAGCGTCGTGGTGGGCGGCTGCGAGAACGTACCCGCTTCGAAGCTCGTGTCGATGAGGAGATCGGGGTACGGCGGCAGCGTATCGTCGTTGCTGAAGGAGTAGCGCACGCCCTGGGCCGTCCGGTCCTCGGGGGTCAGCCACTCGGTTGCACCCAGCAGCAGCCAGCCCACGTAGGCGCGGGGAGCGCGCACCAGCGCATCGTCCAGCTCCGGAGGCAGCGTCAGCGATACCTGGACCCCCTTGGTGCCCTGCGGCCAGCTCGGTCCGAGGACGGGCCAGGACCAGCTGTCGATCTGGCGTCCCGTCGCCGCGTCCTCCTCGGTCGTAACGAGGTCGCGCATCGAGTAGTCGAGCGCGATCTCCTGCTCGCCCTCCAGTTTCGCGCCGTCCGCTCGCGAGATCGCCACCCGGGTGACCGTCGCGCCGCGATCCACGGTCACCTCGGCGGGAACGCCGTCGATCGTGGCCGAGCGCACCTCGAAGCCGGTGTCGTGCCCCTGGAATTCGGTGACGAACTTCCGCTCGATGACGCTCTCCGGCCCGTTCGTGAAGTTGGCCGTGTACCGCTCGGAGACCCGGGCGGCGAAACCGCGATCCGCGGTTCGCTCGAGCGTGTAGTCGATGACGGCGTCGGTCGCGATCCAGTCGACCTCGCTCACCTTGGCCGAGTCCAGGACGTCGTCGATGTTGAGCGGCTTGTTGATGATCGGGCCGAAGAGCAGGAAGGCTCCGGCGAGCGCCACGAGCACCCAGACGAATCTGATGGCGTTCCGCAGCAGGCGATCTCCTCGGGCCCGCAGCCGCGCCTCGACCGAGGTGAGCAGGCGCGCGAGCCACCGGAACAGCGGGGTGTGCTGCGGCTGCGGATCGGGAAGACGCCCCGAGTTGAGCAGCTCGGGATCCGATCCCTCGAGATCGAAGAAATCGGGTGCGGGCGGCGGACCGCCCGTGGGGCCCGATCCGCCGCGTTTATCGCTCATGCTTCGACCCTAGCGCCGGGGTCGGACACTCTCGGCGCAGCATCGAGTCGCCCCTCAGCTGCGGAAGACCGTGTGCAGTTCGGGATCGCCCACGTTGTCCCGCCCGCCAAGCCCCTCGATCTCGAACAGCACCGCGGCGCCCGCCGCCTCGTAGCCGAGCGTGCGCAGCAGCTCGCGCGCCGCGACGAGCGTGCCGCCGGTGGCGAGCACGTCGTCGATCAGCAGCACTCGGGATCCGCGCGGGAAGTCGGCGTGCGCCTCGATCTCGGCGACGCCGTACTCCAAGGAGTAACCCGCCCTCGCCGCGGGCCTCGGCAGCTTACCCGCCTTGCGGATCGGCATGAGCCCGGCTCCGGTGGCGTACGCCGCGGCGCTCGCGAGCAGGAACCCGCGCGCTTCCAGGCCCGCGACCACGTCGAACGCGCCGCGGAACGGCGCGACGAGAGCCTCGACGGTGGCTCGGAAGGCGGGTCCGTCGGCGATGAGCGGGGTGATGTCGCGGAACAGGACCCCGCTCGCGGGATAGTCCGGGATCTCGAGGATCAGAGACTCCGCTCGCCGGAGCTCGGCGCTCGATCCGGCGAGGGGCGTGTTCGGCTGCGGGCTCTGCTCAGGCACGCGTTCCAGGGTACCTCGTTTCGGGCCGCGCCCGGGCCGCGCTGATTTTTGTTTTCGAGTGGAGTCGTGTAATGTCTTTCGGGTTGGGAAACCGACGTGCGCCCCTAGCTCAGCTGGATAGAGCATCTGACTACGGATCAGAAGGTCGGGGGTTCGAATCCCTCGGGGCGCGCCAGTGGAATACCCGGGCAGAAGCAAGATCTGACCAGGTATTTCTGCTTCCGTTTCTAGCGGGCGGGAGCAGGGATAACGGCCTGCGTGGTCTGCCCCTCGATGACTGCGACGACGCGGTACATCGTGACGTTGGGGCTGCTGAGGACCCGGATGACTAACGTGCCGTCCGCGTAGGTTGATGCTGCACCGTAGTCGTACCATTGCTGGCTTGATTCCCAGAAGGCGGAGAGTGCGTAGGGCGCGCTGACGCCTTCGCCAGCGGCGTTTTTCGTCGTCACGGTGATCTGGTCGAAGGTTGCGTCGGCCGCGAATACGGTCAGCGATACGGACGGGCCAATCGTTGACGCGGATGCCGCGGGCACCGTTACAGCCACAGCGATTACCGGGACTGACCACGCGCCGGCTCGTAGGGCCTGGCGTCTCGAGATATTCCCCATGCGCCGAGTATACGACAAATCGGTGTAGCTGAACTCTACCTAATTTGTTGAGTATCTCACCCGAGGGGGATCTCGACCGTCGTTCTGTTTTCCGGCTCATCGGAATCGAGGGTGTAGGGCGGGCAGTGAGTACGCCCGGATAGAGCGAAGACCTCGTAAG
>NZ_KZ983989.1 GCF_003569785.1 Leucobacter sp. wl10
TTCGATCTGCGACTGCTCGAGCACGTGTCCTCCGTCTCCGTTACTCCGCGAAGCGGAAGAGCTTCTTGTTGGCGAATTCGAGCATGCCGGCCTGACCCATCTCGCGACCGTAGCCCGACTTCTTCACACCGCCGAACGGCACGTCCGGCCCGCCGAGCATGCCGGCGCCGATGAACACCATGCCCACGTCGAGCTGATTCCCGATGCGCTCGGCGCGGTCGAGGTCCTCGCAGATGATCACGGCGCTCAGGCCGTAGGGCGAGGAGTTCGTCAGCTCGATCGCCTCCTCGTCGCTCGCCACGCGGTACAGCTGCGCGACCGGGCCGAACAGCTCCTCGCCGTACACATCCATCTCCGGGGTGATGTCCGTGAGGATCGACGGGGTGTACACGTTGCCCCGAGGCTCGTTGTCGCCGATGAGCAGCCGAGCGCCCTGATCGAGCGCGCTCTGCACCTGCCCGGTGAGCGTCCTGGTCGCCGAGGCCGAGGACAGCGGGCCGAAGTCGCCCGCCTCGTAGGACTGCCCGCCGATCGCCTCCCGGAACCGCTCCGCGAAGGCGTCGAAGAGCGCGTCGGCGACCACGATCCGTTTCGATCCGCTGCAGCTCTGACCGGTGTTGTCCATGCGCCCGATGACGGCCTGCTCGACTGCGCGGTCGAGGTCGTCGGTGTCGAGCACCAGGAAGACGTCGGAACCGCCCAGCTCGAGCACGCACTTCTTCAACGCGCGTCCCGCCTGCTCGGCGACGATCGCGCCGGCCGTCTCGGAGCCGGTCAGCGACACGCCCTGCACGCGGTCGTCGGCGATGATGTCGCCGATCTGCCGGTGGGAGGCGAACACGTTCACGTAGGCGCCATCCGGGAAGCCCGCGTCGCGGAACAGACCCTCGAGCGCCAACGCGGACTCGGGGCACTGACTGGCGTGCCGCAGGATGACGGTGTTGCCCAGGATCAGGTTCGGCACCGCGAACCGCGCGACCTGATAGTACGGGTAGTTCCACGGCATGACACCGAGGATCACGCCGGTTCCCTGGAACCGGAAGAAGCTCCGCAGGCCATCCGCCACAGGCAGGGGTTCGTCGGCCAGCCAGGTCTCGGCGTTCCGGGCGAACGCCGAGACGATCGCCGCGGTGAACTCGATCTCCCCCGCACCCTGCCGCAACGGCTTGCCCATTTCGCGGTTGATGATCGCCGCAAGGCCGTCCCTGCGCTCGATGAAGAGCTCCGCGAGGCGCTGGGCGAGCGCGGCGCGTTCGGCGATCGTGGTGCCTCGCGCCCATTCGCGGTAGGAACGCTGTGCGGCGGCGAGCGCCCACTCGATCTCACCGTCCTGCGTCGCGGGGTACTCGGCGACGCTCTGCCCCGTCGCCGGATCGGTCACGGCGAATGCTGCCATCTGTGCTCTCCTTCAGCCTTCAGTCGAGACGGGCCGCTCAGATCCGGCCCGGCGCCGCAGTGGCGGCGTAGAAGCGCTGGCGCGCGCGCCCCTCGAGATGCTTGGCGGTGCCCTCCCGGTTCCCCGGACGTTCCGAGGTCATCGGGACCCCCACGTCCCAGAAGGCTCCGTTGCCGGAGAGATACCGGTACGGCTCGACCCTGGCGACGATCACCGCGGGGCGATCCTCGACCGTCCGGGCCTCTGCGAGCGCATCCCGGAGCTCATCGACGGTCGTCGCCGTCCAGGCGGCCGCGCCCATGCTGGCAGCGTTCGCCGCGATGTCGATGTCGACCAGGGTCCCGTCGAAGTTGCCGCGCTCAGCGGTGCGCTCGCGCAGCTGGGTGCCGAACTCCGCACCCTTGCCGCCTTTGGCCTCCTGCAGCGGCCAGATGCACTGATTGCCGCGGTTGTCGATCACCACGACCGTGAACTTCTCGCGCAGCTGCGTACCCGTGACGAGCTCCGTGGGCTGCATGAAGTAGGTGCCGTCACCGATGAGCACAAAGACGTCGCCTGGGGCACCGGGCGTTGCGAGGCGATAGCCGAGGCCCGCGGGGATCTCGTGGCCCATGCACGAGTTCGCGTACTCGAAGTGGATCTCGGTACCGTTGGACGGGTCCCAGGACTTGTGCACCAGCTCGACCGCCCCGCCCGAACCCAGCACGAGCGCATCCTCGGCCCCCGTGTGCTCGTTGAGCACTCGGGCCACCTGCGCCTGGCTCATGACCTCGCCGGGGAAATCCTGCAGGTCGTGCTCGAGCCGCTCTGCCGTCTCCCGCTGTGCGTCGGCGATCTCGATGCTGTACTCCTCGGGGGTGGCATACCCCGAGTCGGTCAGCTGCTCGTGCAGTGCGGCCAGGGAGAGCTTCGCGTCCCCCACCACCGGGAACGAGCCCATCTTGTGCGCGTCGAAGGAGCTGACGTTGAGATGCACGAACCGCACCTCGGGGTTCTGGAACAGCGAGTGCGAAGCGGTGATGAAGTCCTGCAGGCGGGTGCCCACGGCGATCACGCAATCCGCCTGCTCCGCGAGACGGTCGGCTCCGACGGTGCCGGTGACCCCGAGGCCGCCGACGCCCAGCTCACCGATCGGACCGGCGCCCTTGCCCGCGAAGGTCTCGGACACGGGGATCCCGAACTCCGCGCTGAAAGCGGCCAGGGCTTCCTGCGCCTTCGCGTAGCGCACGCCGCCGCCGGCGACGATGAGGGGCCGCTTCGCGCCGCGGATGATCTCGACGGCGTCCTGAAGCTCGGCCGGGGTGGCGGGACGGCGGCGGATCGGCCAGACGCGCGGAGCGAAGAACGACTCGGGGAAGTCGAACTCGGCGCCCTGGATGTCCTGCGGCAGGCAGACGACGACCGCGCCGGTATCGACGGGATCCGTCAGCGCGCGCATCGCCTCGGGCAGGGTGGACAACAGTTGCGCCGGGTGGGTGATGCGATCGAAGTAGCGGCTGACGGGCCGGAAGCAGTCGTTCGCCGACACGTCGCGCTCGACGGGGTGCTCGACCTGCTGCAGCACGGGGTCGCCGAAGCGGTTGGTGATGATATCCGCAGGGAAGAGCAGCACGGGCAGACGGTTGGTCGTGGCCGTCGCCGCGCCGGTGACCATGTTGGTCGATCCCGGGCCGGCCGAAGCCGTGCACGCGAGCGTGGACATGCGGTTGGTCGCCTTGGCGTAGCCGATCGCCGCATGCACCATGGATTGCTCGTTCTTGCCCGGATAGAAGGGGAAATCGGTCCCGTACTCGTCGATGCCCTGCGCGAGACCGACCGAGTTGCCGTGCCCGAAGATGCCGTACATGCCCGGCACCAGGCGCCGGCGCTCCCCGTCATACTCGCTGTACTGGACCTGCAGGTACTCGACGATGGCCTGCGCGACGGTGCGACGGCGTACCTCTGTGCTGCTCATGCGTTCTCCTCACATCGATGCTCCCGGCGGTCGCGCCGGTTCGTGTCGAGGATCATGCTTCCACCGGCGCGCACGGCACCGGTGTGCCATTTTGGTACGCGGGTGGTCGCCTGCGGTGCCGATCCCGCACCTACTCGATGAGGGATCGGGCCTCCACCGCGAGCCAGAGCTCGAAGAGATCGCGGTAGAGCTTCAGGCTCCGCCCCGTGAGCTGCTCGATGCGGCGAAGCCGGTACGTCAGGGTGTGCTCGTGGACGAAGAGCTGCGCGGCGGCCTTCCGCAGCCGGCCCTGCTGCTGGAAGTACACGGAGAGCGTGTGCAGCAGCTCGGTTCCATGCTCGGCGTCGTGCCGCATGATCGGCAGCAGCGCCCCGTTCGCGAGCTGCTCCATCGTCTCCACGTCTGGGTTCAGCCAGCGGGTCAGGCCGAACTGCTCCTCCGCGAGCACGACCGCGTTCTCCGGCGACTCCCCCGCGAGGTTCAACGCCCAGAGGCTCTGCCGCTGCGCGCGCGGCAGTTCGGCGATTCCGGTGATCGACGAGCTCGCGCCCGCTCGGATCCCGAGTTCGGCGACGAGGCTCTGCAGCTCCGATTCGCCGCAGGCGACCAGCGCGAACAGCCTGCCCTGCGCCAGCAGCAGATGGGGCAGGGCCCGATCGGCGAGCCAGTCGCGCACCCGGATCTCGCTCAACCCACCACTCGGCTGCTCGAGGGCGAGCAGCCTCAGGCCTTGGGCGGGATCGAGGCCGGCATCGATGAGCTGATCCTCCAGGTCATCTGCGGCGAGCTGCCCATCCAGCGCGCTCGACAGCAGCGCGCTCCCTCGACGGTGCACCGCCTCGCGTCGCCGCTGGTCGTCGATGGCGTCGAGCACCGCGAGTGTGCTCACATGCTGCAGCGCCGCGAGGCCGCCCGGAGCGACCCCGGCTCGTTCCTTGCCCACGAGATACGCGGTCACCCGATCACCGACGTAGAGCGGGAGCACGTACCCGTCGGGGATCACCCGCAGATCAGCAGCGGCCTCGGTGCCGTGATGCAGCTCCAGCCCATCGGGCACCCAGCTCCAGTCGCTCAGCAGCGGGCGCCCGGCCGGGGATACCAGCGCCAGGCGGTATCCGGAGATCTGCTCCAGCTGCGCATAGATCTCGACGCCGTTGTTCTCGGCGCCGTTCCGCAGCCGGAGCGTCTCGAAGATCCGCAGATGGCGGGAGAGGCGCCCTCGCGCCGACCGCTCGCTCGCCCCGGCGACGAGATGCGAGAGCTCGATGAACGGCACCTGGCGCGGGATGCGCAGCACGGGGAACGAGAGACGGTCGGCCTCGTCGAGCAGTTCCTGGCTCAACTCGGGCGCTTTGACGCTCACGGCCAGACCTGCGAGACGGTGATGCGCCAGTCGGGCGAGGTACTCGACCTGCCCCTCGGGATCCGGTGGGATGCCGAAGCCGTTCACGATCAGCAGCTCCCCGCCCTCCAACCACGGCCCGGGATCGGAGAGCTCGGAGACGTGCGTCCACAGCACGGGGTTCGTCGCCGCGCTCGCGCCGGCGACGAGCCGCAGGCCCAAATGCGGCATGGCGACGAGGTCGGCGATCGTCAGGAACTCCCGCGCAACGGTGTGGTTCACAGGCACTGCGCCCCCTCCTCGTGTCGATTCCGACGATGTCGCCGCGGCCGCGCGGCGAGCGCGTGTGCGCCCCGGGACCGCGGGGCGCACCTCGCCGTCAGTCGAAGCGGTACGGCTCCTGCGGACCGACCGAGGGCAGCGGCCGCGGCCGTTCGCAGGTGCTCTCGATCTCGATGTGCCGGCCCTGCTCCGAGGAGGCCTCGAAGGCGAGCAGGATCTCCAGCACGTGGTAGGCGAACTCGCCGCCCGTCCGCGGCTCGACGTCGGCGCGGATCGCATAGCCGAACTCGGCCAGGCCGATCCCGCGATACGCGTCGTCGCGGTGAGTGATCGACGTCTCCCGCCAGTCGCCCCCGCCGGGAGGTGTCATATCGAGCGCGAGGTCCCGCGGTTCACCGCGCCGCAGCACCGGAGCGCCGGAGAAGTGATCGGGGTTCGGTGCCGCGATGGATCCGCTCGTCCCGTAGATCTCCAGATGGGGCAGGTGGTGGTTCCACACGTCCCAGCTCACCACCACCGTGGCGACCGCTCCCGACTCGAAGTCGATCGTGCCCGTCACATGGGTGGGGGTACGGATATCGATGACGCCGTCGAAGCCGCCGTCGCCCGTCGGCCGGGGCCGGGTTTCGGACGAACGGGGAGCCGAGGCGCTCACGCGCGCCGCGGGCCCGAAGAGGTTCACCAGATTGGTGATGAGGTACGGGCCGATGTCGAGCATGGGACCGGCGCCCGCGCTGTAGAACGGATCCACGTTCGGATGCCAGTACTCGTACCCCCGGCAGGCGAAGGATCCGAACGCTGCGACGGGCCGTCCGATCCAGCCGTCGTCGATGAGTTTGCGGCTCGTCTGCATCCCCGAGCCGAGGAAGGTCGTGGGAGCCGAGCCCACCTTGACACCGGCTTCGCGGGCGGCCTCGAGGATCTGCCTCGCCTCGTCGAGCGTGGTCGCGAAGGGCTTCTCGGAGAGCACGTGCTTTCCCGCTGCGATCGCCTGCAGTGTGACGGGGGCGTGGAGCTTCGGCGGTGTGAGGTTGAGCACCAGCTCCACCTCGTCGTCGGCGAGCAACTCGTCCGGCGAGAGCGCCTTCGGCACCGCGTACTCGGCCGCGCGCGCCTGCGCCGCCGCCGCGTTGACGTCGGCGAGGGCGACGATGCTCACGTCGGGGTGCACGCCGATCTTGTCCAGATACTGGTTCAGCACGTTCCCGACACCGATGATGCCGACTCGAATGGGTTCCATGCTCATGCCCTCGCCTTCTCCGTAGCCTCGTCGTCGATTGTGCCATCGACGATCACCACGCCGTAGATCGCCCGTGCCGCCTCCGGTGTGACGCGCAGTTCTCGCACGTCGTCGAGCACCGCCTCGGGGTCGCGCTCCCGCGGATCCCCGTATCCGCCGCCGCCGGGGGTGATCGAGACGATCTTCTGCCCGCGCAGCAGTTCGTATCGGCCGACGACTGGGACCTCGCTGCGCTCGCCGGTCTCCAGGTCCTCGACCCAGGTGATCGGTTCGGCGCCGCCGCGACCGCCGCGCACCCCCTTGGGCGGGTTAAGTTTTCCCTCGATCCCGTAGGTGAGCGTCACCTGCGCAACCCGGGATTCCATGGTCACTCGCGATCCCAGACCGCCGCGCTGGCGGCCGGCGCCACCGGAGTCCGCCACGAGGGCGCGCTCGTGGATGAGAATCGGATAGCGCTGCTCGTCGACCTCGACGCTGTCGTGATAGAGCAGCGCGTTGCACACGGGCCGCTGGTAGGTGGGCCAGCCGTCGACATACGGCGTCGCGGGACCGCCGACCCCGCCCACGAGGATCTGGTTCACGTACGCGTTGCCGGTGCGCTCGTCGGTTCCCGAGATCACTGATTTCGCCGGGGCCTGCCCCGCGGCGCCCTCTGCGGTGCCGTAGCCATCCGCGATCTGGGAGAACGCCGCCTGCGCGATGTTCACGATCCGATCGGCGAGATTCGTCGTCCCGGACGAGCAGGAGAACGGATGCCGGGGGATCCCGACCGCGCTGCCCTCGCGCAGCAGCACGTCGACCCGGCGGAAGGTGCCCGCATTGCTCGGCAGATTCTCCGGGATCCCCGAGAGGATGCCGGCGAGCGCCGCACCCGTCGCGGTCGCGCGGGTGAGGTTCAGCCCGTTCGGCAGGTTGTCGGGGTTGTCCCGCAGATCGATCGAGATGCGGCCTTCCGGGGGTTTGACCTCGATCGTCGCCTGCAGCTGCACGCCCTCGGGACCCGTGCCGGGGAAGGGATCGTGTGTTGACCGGCCGTGCAGCACGCACTCCGGCATCGTCTCGATGGCGCTCGCAGCCAGGCGTTCGGAGTAGTCGAACCAGGCGTCGACGAAGTCGACGAGGTCGACGACCCCGAACTTCTCCGCGAGCTCCGTGATGCGGCGCTCTGCGATGCGCGAGGCGCCGACCGAGGCGAGGTAGTCGCCGTACCACTGGTCCGGCACGCGGATGCGGGCCCGGCACATGCGGACGATGTCGTCGATGTCGGTGTAGTCGCGCTGCACCCGGACGCACGGGAAGATCAGCGCGCCCTCCTCGTAGACATCGCGAGCGGTTGCGAAGAAGGTCGTCGGCAGCGAGTTGCCGCAGTCGGCCTGGTGCGCCTTCGTCACCGCGGTGAACAGATGCCGGCCCTCGAGGAAGATGGGCACGAGGATCACGTGATCAGCGGCGTGGGAGTTGCCCCGATACGGGTCGTTGTGCAGGAAGGCGTCTCCCTCGCGGATGTCGTCGTGCAGCTCGATCATGTCCTCGCCCAGCGGTCCGGCGCCGAACACGTGCACCGGCACGCCCTCGGCAGCGGCGAGCAGCTGGTTGTCCGCGGTCAGCACGGCGCACGAGAAATCCCGCGCCGTGTTGATGACCGAGGAGCGAGCCGATCGGAGCAGTCCGTTCGTCATCTCTCGCACGATGCCGTCGAACGCATTGGCCAGCACCGAGAGCTTCACAGGGTCGAATTCGCGCGTCACGATCACGCCTCCTTACGGGTCAGGTAGATGTTGGATCGATCATCGAGCTGCGCATCCCACTCGGGAGGGATGACGATCGTGGTCGTCGGCTGATCGATGATCGCGGGGCCGTCCACCCGCTCGCCCGGCGAGAGCGTGACCCCGCGGTAGCGCGGGGTGTCGTGGCTCTCGCCGCCGAACACGATCGGATCGGTGCGATGGACGACCGTCTCCCCCACCGACCCGGACTCGGCGCTCAGCTGCTCGGGACGCGGGATCTCGACCCGCACGCCCCAGGTGATGATCTCGACGCGGCTGTCGGGATCGTGCGTGCCGTTGCGGCGGTCGTGCTCGGCGTGGAAGGCGCGCTCGATCGCCCGGGCCGCGTCCCCTTCCGGGTTCGGGACCCCCTCCAGATACACCCGGAGGTCCCAGGCCTGACCGGGGTAGCGCGCATCGACGAAGTAACTGGTCGTCGCATCGGGATTCACGCCGAGGAAGCGTTCGGCGAACGCCGCGCCCTTGGCTGAGAGGCCGTCGATCGCGGTGCGCGCCGACACCGGGTTGAAGCCGCGGGTGTCGTTATGCAGGGGCGACAGGAACTCCGTGGCGATCGGGGCGCGATGCGCCCCGTAGGCCGCGAGCACACCCGCCGTGGCGGGAATGAGCACGGTGTCGGTCTCGAGGATCTTTCCGATGATCGCCGCGACCATCGCGCCGGCGCCGCCACCCGCGACGACGAGGGCACCGCGCGGATCCACGCCCTGCTCCAGCGCGGCCTGGCGCGTCGCCGTGGCCATCTGGTGCGCGGAGACCTCGAGGATCGCCTGCGCGGCCTGCAGCGTGTCCATGCCGAGCGGCCCGGCGATCCTGGTGTCGATCGCACGAACCGCGGCCTCGCGGTCCAGGGTGAAGCCGCCTTCGAAGCCCTCGACGTCGAGGTAGCCCAGCGCGACGCAGGCGTCGGTGACGGTCGGCTCGATGCCGCCGCGACCGTATGCCGCAGGACCGGGAGTGCTGCGGGCGCTCTGCGGTCCGACGCGCAGCAGGCCTCCTCCATCGATCCACGCGATGCTGCCGCCTCCCGCACCGATGCTGGTGACCGCGACCGAGGACAGACCGGTCAGATGCCCGATGAACGGTTCGCCCAGCCAGGCTTCGCGGGTGTGGCGCACCACGCCCTTCTCCACGAGCGAGACGTCGAAGGTCGTGCCGCCCATGTCGCACACGACCACGGTCTCCCGGTCCGGTGCGGCGGCCGCGCCGACGAGCGGCGCCATCGAGGGGCCCGAGTTGAGCAGCAGCACCGGCCGGTCGAGCACGTCGACTACGTCGAGCACGGCACCCTCAGAGGTCACCACGAGCAGATCGCCGCCGAACCCGAACTCGAGCAGGTCGGAGCGCAGCTTGCCCAGGTGATCCGCCATGAGCGGCTTCAGCGAGGCGTCGATCGCGGCCGCGGAGGCACGCCGATACTCCCGGATCGTCGGGTTCGCGTCGTGCGAGAGGGTGTAAGGAATGCCCGGCAGCTCCTCCTCGATGAGCTCCGCGATCCGGCGTTCATGTGCACTGTTGATGATCGACCAGAGACAGGCCACGGCCACCGCCTCGATGCCCCGATCGGCGAGGGGCCTCAGCGACTCGCGCACTCGGTCCTCATCGAGCGGGACGAGCACCTCGCCCTCGGCGGAGATGCGCTCGGTCACCTCCAGGGTGAGGTGGCGCGGAACGTAGGGCGGCGGATAGGCGGCCTTCGAATCGAATGCCTCGCGACGTCCGCCCTCGCGCAGCAGCAGCGTGTCAGCAAAGCCGTCGGTCACGAGCAGCGCGGTCTTCGCGACCTTCCCGGTCAGCACTGCGTTCGTCGCGTGGGTCGTGCCGTAGACGATCACATCGGCGTGGCGCAGTACCTGCTCCCCCGTCCACCCGACCGACTCGGCTGCGCGCGACACGGCGGCCAGGAATCCTGTGAACACCCGGTCGTAGGTGGTGAGGGCCTTGCCGACCGCCATCTGCCCACTGCTGGAGCCGACCACCACATCGGTGAAGGTTCCTCCGGTGTCGACGGCGATGCGGAATCTCAGGTCCTCGCCGGCTCGTCCAACTGCGATCTCGTTCATCTGCTCTCTGCACCTTCTTACGTGTTTGCCTGTGTGTTCGCGGCGGCCGCGGCCGGATCCGCCACGCGGTTGCTGAGCACCCCGACCCGCTCGATCTCGATCTCGATCTCATCCCCCGGGTGCAGCCAGATCGGCGGGTTGCGCTTCGCCCCGATGCCCTGCGGTGTGCCCGTGGCGATCACGTCGCCGGGCGACAGCGTCAGGAATCGCGAGAGGTAGGAGACGATGTCGGCGACCCGGAAGATCTGGTGCCGCGTGTTGGATCGCTGCAGCTCCACGCCGTTGACGCGCGTCGCGAGCTCCAGGGACTGCGGATCGCCGACCTCGTCGAGGGTGACGATCGCCGGCCCCCACGGCGTGGAGCCGTCGACCGATTTACCCGCGAGCCACTGCGTTCCGCGATACTGCAGGTCGCGGGCCGTGATGTCGTTCAGGACGGCGAAACCGGCGACGTGGTCGAGCGCCTCATCGGGGCCGACCCGGCTCGCGGACCGCCCGATGACCACCGCGAGTTCTCCCTCGAAGTCGAGGTTCTCGGTGATGTCGGCTCCCCCGATCTCGTCCTCCGGACCGATCATGGTCGAGGCAAACTTCGGGAAGATGTCCGGATACTCGGGCAGCGCCCGACCGGTCTCCGCGACGTGGTCGCGGTAGTTCAGGCCGACGCAGAGCACCTTCGCGGGGTCCGGCAGTGGAGCCGTCAGCCGAACCTCTGAGCGCGCGCCGACGCGGTCCCTCGCGTTCGCCCCGGCCAGCCGTACGATCTCGGCGGAGAGCGCGCCGAGCCGGTCGCCGTAGAGGCTCAGGAACTCCCGCACCGACGCCGTCGAGCCGAACACGGCTCCGTCGGCCGCGTCGAGCAGATCTTCGAGATCGTACACCGAGTCGTCGACGAGCACGCCGCCCCGCGCACCCGAATCGTGGGCGTAGGAAACGATTTTCACCGTTCGTCTTCCTTTCTTCTGGGTTCGGGATCAGGCAGCCGTGGCGAGGACCGCATCGGCCAGGCGTTCGACGATGTCGTCGACCGCGCCCTGATCCATCGGGGTGGACAGCGACAGCAGGTTCGCCGGCGAGCCCAGCAGGCCGCGCTCGTAGCTCTCCCACCACAACCGGTACTGGGTGGCCTCGTCGACCTTCTCCGCGCCGACGGGCACGGCCCGGATCAGCGATCCACGGCCTCGAACCTCCCACCCGGCGTCCGCGACGCGCGCGTTCAGCGTCTCGCGCGCGGCGTCGCCAAGGCGGTTCAGACGCTCCACCTCGTCCGCCGGGTACAGCCGCAGCGCCGCGGCGCCGGCCGCCATCGACACGGGGTTCCCGGAGAACGTCCCCCCGTAGGGGAGGCTGCCCGGGCGGGTCGGATCGGTCTCTCGCATGAGCGCCTCCAATCCGACCACGGCGCCCACGGGGAGGCCGCCGCCGATGAGCTTTCCGGTGGTGAGCAGGTCGGGCGATACCCCGCACTCGCCGCTCGCTCCGCCGTGGCCGAGGCGCAGACTGATGGTCTCGTCGATGATCAGCACGATCCCGTGCCTGGTCGCGAGCTGCCGTGCCTCGCGCACGAACGGTTCTGAGACGCTCAGCAGTCCGGCGCGGTTCGGCAGGAGGTCGAGGATGATCGCCGCGTAGCCGCTCGCATCCGCCTCGACCGCCTCCCGCAGCGAAGCGATGTCGTTGAGCGGCACCGTCGTCACGTCCTTGACGACGCCCCGGGTGACCCCGCGGGTGTAGCCGGGACCGCCGGGCACCAGCGCCACCTCCGAGGTGCCGTGGTATCCCCCGCGCGTCACGATCACCCGTTCGCGTCCGGTGCTCGCGCGGGCGATGCGGATCGCCGACATCACGGCTTCGGTGCCCGAGTTCGCGAAGCGCACCTGGTCCAGCTGCGGCAGGCGCGCGAGCAGCAGCTCCGCGAGATCCCACTCGTACAGGTTCGGGATCCCCCAGCTCGCGCCCTCGGAGAGCGCCTTCGTGGCGGCCTCGACAATCTCGGGGTGGGCGTTGCCGTGGATGAGGGCGGTGAAGTTGTTGTTCGCGTCGATCAGTTCCCGGCCTCGGTCGTCGGTCACGAGGTACCCCGTGCCGCAGATCGCGTAGGGGCTGGGCGCGCCGGTGTAGTAGGTGGATCGGCCGTAGCCCCCGGGAAGGAGCGGATGACCGCGCGGCCCGCGTCGCAGGTGCGGATCCTCCGCGGTCTGCCGGTCGGTCGCGGCGGGCCGCTCCGTCTGATTGCTCGTCGTCACGTTCTGCGTCTCCACTCTTACTCGGTCACCAGGTCGATCAGGGGCTGATCCGTGAGCGCGAGGCGCACGCGCTCCACGGCGCCGTCCTGGAGGGCCCCTGTGGATCGGTTCGACCGCCATGCGATGTGCGGGGTGAGGATCGTATTCGGCGCGGAGCGCAGGGGATGCTCCGGGTCGAGCGGCTCCTGTGCGAAAGTGTCGATGCCGGCGCCGGCGATGCGACCCGACCGCAGCGCGGCGGCGAGCGCCACCTCGTCGACGAGGCCGCCGCGGGAGACGTTGACCACCACCGCTCCCTCGCGCATGCGCTGCAGCACCTCGTCCGAGACGAGGTTCCAGGTCGCGTCGCTCAGGGGCAGGTGCAGGGACACGACGTCGGAGTTCTCGAGCACGTCGTCCAGGCCCGCCATCTCGACGAAGCTCTCGGTGACGAACGGGTCGTAGGCCCGCACGCTCGCGCCGACCGCTGAGTACATCCGTGCGACGTGCTGACCGATGCGTCCCATGCCGACGACGCCCACCTCGAGCGCCGAGAGAGGCGGGGTGTCGTAACCGATGATGCCGCCCCAGCCGAAGTCGCGGATCGCCGTGTCGCCCGCCGGGAGCCGCCGCGTCAGCGCGAGCCCCATCGCGAAGGCGTGCGACGCCACCTCCTCGGACGCGGTGCCGGGCACGATCGAGACCGGGATCCCGGCCCGTGCGGCTGCACCGACGTCGATGTTGTCGTAGCCGATTCCGTAGCGGATCACCGCTCTGCACTGGCGCATGAGGGGGAAATCCTCCGCGGTGAGTCGCGCATAGGGCGTGACCATCACGATCTCCGCCTCGGGCAGGCCCGCGCGGAACGAGTCGGCGTCGGCGGCGACGACCAGCTCGTAGCCGAACTCGTCGGCGAGCGACCGCTCACGGTCCAGGTCCGGGAAGTGGTGGGGGGCCACCAGGATCTTTCCCCCGCTGTCACGGCTCATCGCCCGCTGTCCTCTCTCTCCATGTCTGCTGCTGCCGTCGAATCGTGGATTCGTGCAGCAGCGCGTGGAGTCAAGTACAGCGCGGAATCGTCGCCGCATTCCGTCCCAGATCGGAACATGATAGGCGCCTGAAAACACGCAAGCCGCGGTGCCCGGAGGGGTCTCCGGGCACCGCGGCCGTTCCGAGCGCGCCTCGGTTGCGGATCAGCTCAGAGTTCGAGGCCTCGGCTCTTGAAGTAGTCCATTCGCCGGTACAGGGTGGAGCGGCCGATCTGCAGCAGTTCCGCCGCGAGCCGTCGATTGCCGCGCGCCTCCTGGAGCGCCGCACGCAGTTCGCTGAGCTCGGCATCCTCCAGCCGGGAGAGCTTGTCACCGGTGACCACCCGCTGGAACCCCTGCGGCAGATCATCGACCGTCACCTCGGCGCCGCGCGCGCGTTCAACCGCGTTCGAGACCACCACCCGCAACTGGTCGATGTTCCGCGGCCAGTCGGCATTCGTGAGCGCGGTCAGGAGGCGGCGCGTCAGTCCACGATCCCCCAGCTCGCGCGCGAACGCCTCGGCGAGTACGGGAATGTCCTCGCGCCGGCTCCGGAGCGGCGAGAGCGGGATCTCGAGCAGGTCGCAGGCCTCGGCCACCAGCATCGTCGCGTCGGTCGGTCGAGCGACCGTCATCAGCACCCGGGTGCCGGTGATCGCCTTCAACGTGCGGACCAGCTCCTGCGCCTGCGGGCGAAGCAGCGCATCCGCGTCCTTCACGATCAGCGCGGACGGCGGAGCGGCGGCGATCCGGCGGATCTGCTGCGAGAAGCGGAGGCCCTGCGACTCGGGCTCCAGACAGTCGATCTCGAGCGCGTCGCCCAGTCTCCGCGCGATCGCCGCGGCGAGCCGTCCGCGCCCCGTACCGCTCTCGCCGACCAGGATCACGTGCCGCCGCTGAGCGATCGCCTTGCGTGCGAGATCGAGCGCCCCGTCGAGCTCCGCGCTCACACCGTCGAACTCGTCGTCCAGGCCGTCGGCCGGCCGTGCCGGTCGCACGAGCCCGGATTCGATCCGCACCGCGTCCCCCTGCAGGCCCGCGCGTGGCCGGATGACGACGATCGCCCCCGCTCGTTTCTGAGTCAGGGGCACCGGCGAGACCTCCAGCGTCACCAGTCCCAGGCCGCGCAGGTGCACCTCGCGCCTCGTGCCTCGCGAGGCGGTCATCACGTCCTTGGCGTAACTCGAGACGACCGCGAAGTCGCCTTGCTCCAGCGTCGCGGTCGCCATGGCGTTCATCAGAGTGTTCTTGCCGTCGGTCGCGAGCACGGCGGAACCGCCTCGGCGTCTCGACACCGTCAGGTACTCGTTCAGGAGCAACCGCTCGTCAGCCGAGGCCCTGGCCTCGATCTCACGTGCCACCTCTGCCGCGACGCCCTCGAGCATCAGCAGCGTCGAGGCCGGATCGAGGCTGCGCACCCGGTTCGCGGGAAAGGTCAGCGCGATGACGGCACGCACTCGGCTGTGGAAGGGATCCAGCACCAGCGAGGCGAAGCACCAGTTGCGCCGCATGTCCTCCCGGAAGTGCTCCTCGGGGGCGAGCCAGACGCTGCGGCCCTCTTCGAGCGCCAGGCCCTCGCCGTTGCTTCCGCAGTGCTCTTCGAGAAGCGAGTACCCCGCCGGGAACCCCTCGGTGTAGCGGAGGAAGTCCGTCCCCTTGATGGACCCGTTCGGCGCGGTGAGCGTGGCGTAACCGCCAAGATCGGCCGCGAAATCGTCGAGCTTCCGCAGAATCGGCTCCGCGATTCGAAGCGTGTGCGCATCGATTCTGCCCTCTTCGAAAACGCCTCGATCCACCGTTGCATCGACCCCGGCCGCCCGGCTCCGGTACCAGGATCGCGCGACGACAGGCCTGACACCCGCCAGATCTGCCGCGGGTTCGCTGAGAAATCGCTCCCAGATGCGCGCGACCTCACCAGACGGTTCTGCGGGCCGAACCTGCGCGAGTTGTGCTGAAGCCATCTGGGGTGCCTCCTTCGTCGAACCACCGCGAAGCCGCCGATTGATTGATCAAGCTAACACAGGCAGCGGGGCTGTGGGTTTCGACTTCGCCACAATCCACCACACCCGGCCTTGGCAGAACCCACAATGCCCCGGCGACCTACTCTCGAGAGTCGCGTGCGCGGCGCGGCGCCAGACCATGCGCCGCCAGCACACTCAGCCGCCGCGCGTGATGCGGCGGATCTTCTCCAGGCGGTCGGCGATCTCGCGCTCGTTGCCGTGCTGCGTCGGCGAGTAGTAGACCCTGTCGACCAGTTCGTCGGGCAGGTACTGCTGCTGCGACACGCCGCGCGGGTCGCTGTGCGGGTAGCGGTAGCCCTTGCCGTGGCCCATGCGCTTCGCGCCGGGGTAATGGGCGTCGCGCAGGTGCTTCGGCACGAGGCCGAAACTGCCGCGCTTGACATCGGCGATCGCGGCGTCGATCGCGGTGATCACGGCGTTCGACTTGGGGGCCGTGGCGATGTAGATGGTCGCCTCGGCGAGCGGGATCCGCGCCTCCGGCAGCCCGATGAGCTGCGTGGCCTCGGCCGCCGCGACCGCGACCTGCAGCGCCTGGGGATCCGCCATGCCGACGTCCTCCGCCGCGTGCACCATGAGCCGGCGCGCGATGAAGCGCGGATCCTCCCCCGCCTCGATCATGCGGGCCAGGTAGTGGATCGCCGCGTCGGGATCCGAGCCGCGCATCGACTTGATGAACGCGCTGATCACGTCGTAGTGCTGATCGCCGTCGCGGTCGTACCGGAGCAGCGCCCGGTCGACCGAGACCGACACGATCTCGGGGGTGACCCGGGGCCTCTCGCCCGCCTCCGACTCGGGCCGCTCCATCGCGAGCGCCGAGGCCGCGGCCGCCTCGAGGCCCGTGAGCGCTCGGCGCGCATCCCCCGAGGCGAGCTGCACGAGTGCCGCGAACGCCTCGTCGTCGACCTCGACGGCGCCCGAGAGGCCCCGCGGATCCTCCACGGCACGCTCGAGCAGGACGCGCAGATCGGCGTGCTGCAGAGGCTCGAGCGTCAGGAGCAGCGAGCGCGAGAGCAGCGGGCTGATCACCGAGAAGGAGGGGTTCTCGGTCGTCGCCGCGACGAGCGTCACCCACCCGTTCTCCACGCCGGGCAGCAGCGCGTCCTGCTGGGCCTTGGTGAAGCGGTGGATCTCGTCGAGGAAGAGCACGGTGGAGGTGTCGTAGAGATCCCGGTCGTCGAGCGCGCGCTCCATCACCGCGCGCACGTCCTTGATGCCCGCCGTGACCGCGGAGAGCTCGACGAAGCGGCGACCGCTCGAGTGCGCGATCGCCTGGGCGAGCGTGGTCTTGCCCGTCCCCGGCGGTCCCCACAGGATCACCGACACCGCTCCCCCGCCCCCTTCCGAATCGGCGGCGAGCGTGCGCAGCGGGGATCCGGGTCGCAGCAGATGCTGCTGCCCCACCACCTCATCGAGCGTGCGCGGCCGCATGCGCACCGCCATGGGGGCGGTGTGCGACGGCACGGCTCTCGATTCCACGTCCACAATGGTATCGATCGCCACCGACATCCCGGCCTCGAACCCCCTGGCTGTGGCATAGTGGAGGGGTCTATTCCGTATGGTCGGCGCGCCGGCCCACACACGACAGGTGAGCAGAACCGTGAGTGAAGCGAGCAACGAAACGGCCTGGGGGCGCGTCGACGACGACCGCACCGTCTACGTGCGCGAGGGCGACGGCGAGCGCGCGGTGGGCTCCTTCCCCGACGGCACGCCGGAAGAGGCGCTGGCCTACTTCACCCGCAAGTACGCTGACCTCGAGGGTCAGGTCACGCTGCTCGAGGCCCGCATCGCCCGGGGCACCGCGGATGTCTCGGCCGCGGACTCCGTCGCCAAGCTGCGCGAGCAGCTCGTCGAGCCCGCTGCGGTGGGCGACCTCCCCGCGCTGCGCGCGCGCATCGACAAGCTCGGAGCGAAGACCGCCGAGCTGAGCGAGAAGCAGCAGGCCGAGCGCGAGGCGGCCCGGAGGGAGGCGCTCGAGAAGCGCGAGGCCATCGTCGCGGAGGCCGAGCGCCTCGCAGCCCAGCCCGAGGAGTCGATCCGCTGGAAGGACACCAGCCAGGCCTTCGAGCACCTGTTCGCCGACTGGCAGTCGGCGCAGCGCGGAGGCCCGCAGATCCCGAAGGCGCAGGCCGATGCGCTCTGGAAGCGCTTCCGCGCCGCCCGCCAGTCCTTCGACTCGGCCCGCCGCTCGCACTTCGCCCGAATGGACGCGAACAACAAGGAGGTCAGGCAGCGCAAGGAGCGCATCATCGCCGCCGCGGAGGCGCTCGCCCCCAGCGGCATCGAGGGCATCCCCGCCTATCGCGGCCTGCTCGACGAGTGGAAGGCCGCCGGGCGCGCCAGTCGCAAGCTCGACGACCAGCTGTGGGCTCGCTTCAAGGCCGCGGGCGACGTGCTCTACGAGGCGAAAGCCGCCGAGGTCGCCCAGACCAACGAGGAGTACACGGCCAACCTCTCCGCGAAGGAGGCCCTGCTCGAGGAGGCCGCACCGATCCTCGAGCAGCGGGATCACTCGGCCGCGCGCAGGCGGCTCACCGAGATCCAGCTGCGCTGGGACGAGATCGGGCGCGTGCCGCGCGAGGTGCTGCGCGAGGTCGAGGGCCGCCTGCGCCGCATCGAGGACCACGTCAAGCACCTCGAGGACGAGCACTGGCGCAGGAGCAACCCCGAGACGAAGGCCCGCAGCGAGGGCCTGCGCGGCCAGCTCGAGGCGTCGATCGCCGAGCTGGAGGCGCAGGCCGAGGCGGCCCGCGCCGCGGGCGACGCCAAGGCGCAGGCCGAGGCCGAGGAGAAGCTCGCGGCCCAGCAGTCCTGGCTCGCCGCGATCGGCGACTGAGCGGGATCCCGCCTCCCGCCCTCGCTTCGCTCAGAAGCGCGAGTTATCCACATTCTGCCGTGAACCGGCGGCGACGACGCTCGGCTCGGGCCACACTGGAGGCATGACCTCCACGACCCCCTTCCCGGTGTGGCGCGCGCGACCGCGCGCGATCCCCCGGATCGACCGCTGGCCCCAGGCCGTCCGGTCGGCGGAGCTGCTGCGCGGCGCGCTCGCGCGCTGCGGGCCCGGACTGCGCCCGGTCGGGTGGCCCGAGACCCCTCGCGTGCGCGCTGCCGCGCTCGCCCCCTGGCTCGCACCCGACCGCATCGCCATCCGCATGAGCGCCGCCTGGATCTGGGGCGCCGCGCGCGACCCGGGCGCACCGCTCGAGTTCTCGACGGCCGGCCGGCGCAGGCCCGCGCGGCGGGTGCACCCCGACCACCTGCTGCACCAGTTCGGCTACGCCGAAGACGCGGTCGAGCGGCTCGGCGACTTCTCGGTGACCACCCCCGAGCAGACCGTCCACGACCTGCTGCGCCTGCCGGCCGGCTTCACCGCGCGCCACCGCGTCGCCTGCCGTCTCCTGCTGCAGCTCGTCCCGGACGGGCGCCGGGGCGTGGCCGAGCGTCTCTGCGCGCAGCACGCCCAGTACCGCGCCCTGGCGCGCGAGCGCCTGAGCGGCCTCTGAACCGGGCTCAGGTCGTGATGCGGTAGACGTCGTAGACGCCGTCGATGCGGCGCACCGCGTTGAGCACGTGCTCGAGGTGCGTGGCGTTCGCCATCTCGAAGACGAAGCGGCTGATCGCCAGCCGGGAGCTCGAGGTGTTGACCGACGCCGAGAGGATGTTGACGTGGTGCTCGGCGAGCGTGCGCGTCACGTCCGAGAGCAGCGCCGAGCGATCGAGCGCCTCGACCTGGATCTGCACCAGGAACAGGCTCTTCGCGGTCGGCGCCCACTCCACCTCGACCACGCGGTCCTGCTGCTCCCGCAGGTTGACGAAGTTGTGGCAGTCGACGCGGTGCACCGACACTCCCTGCCCCTTGGTGACGAAGCCGAGGATCTCGTCGCCCGGCACCGGCGTGCAGCACTTGGCGAGCTTCGCCAGCACCTCCGAGGCGCCCTTGACCACCACGCCGCTCTCGCCGCCGGCCTTACCGGCGCGCGGCGCCTCGATGATCGGCAACGTCGAGAGCGCGGGCTCCGTCGAGGTCTGCTCGTCGACCACGAGCGCGGTGACCTTCTCGATCACCGACTGCGCCGAGACGTGACCCTCGCCCACCGCCGCGTACAGCGCCGTCACGTCCGCGTAGCGCAGCTGCAGCGCCACCTGCTGCAGGGCCTCCGAGTTCATCACCTGGTGCAGCGGCAGCCCCAGCTTGCGCAGCGCCTTGGTGATCTCCACCTTGCCGGTCTCGGCGGCCTCCTCGCGGCGCTCCTTCGTGAACCACTGGCGGATCTTGTTCTGGGCCCGCTTGCTCTTGACGAACGTCAGCCAGTTCTGATTGGGCCCGGCATTCGGATCCTTCGAGGTGAACACCTCGACCACGTCGCCGTTCTGCAGCGCGGTCTCGAGCGGCACCAGGCGCCCGTTGACCCGGGCGCCCATGGTGCGGTGCCCCACCTCGGTGTGGACGGCGTAGGCGAAATCGACCGTGGTCCCGCCGGCCGGCAGGCCGATGACCCGCCCCTTGGGCGTGAAGACGTAGACCTCCTTCGCCCCGATCTCGTAGCGCAGCGCGTCGAGGAACTCGCTGGGGTCCTCGGTCTCGGCCTGCCAGTCCGAGATGTGCGCGAGCCAGGCCATGTCGTTGGAGCTCGGCCCCTCCTGCTGGCCCTGCTGGCGCTGCTTGTACTTCCAGTGGGCCGCCACGCCGTACTCGGCGCGCTGGTGCATCTCGACGGTGCGGATCTGGATCTCGACGGCCCGGCCGTCCGGGCCGATCACCGTCGTGTGCAGCGACTGGTAGAGGTTGAACTTCGGGGTCGCGATGTAGTCCTTGAACCGGCCAGGGATCGGGGTCCATCGGGCGTGAACCGCCCCCAGCACGGCGTAGCAGTCGCGGATCGAGTTGACCAGCACGCGGATGCCGACGAGGTCGTAGATGTCGTCGAAGTCGCGCCCGCGCACGATCATCTTCTGGTAGATCGAGTACAGCTCCTTCGGGCGCCCCGTCACCTCGCCGCGGATCTTCGCCTCCCGCAGATCCGCCTCGATCGAGCTGATCACCACCCCGACCAGCTCGTCCCGCTGCGGGTTGCGCTGCGACACCAGATTCTGGATCTCCGCGTACAGCTTCGGCTTGAGCACGGCGAAGGAGAGATCCTCCAGCTCCGACTTCATCGACTGGATGCCCAGCCGGTGCGCGAGGGGCGCGTAGATCTCGAGCGTCTCCTGCGCCTTGCGCTTCGCGGAGTCGCTCGAGACGAAGCCCCAGGTCCGCGCGTTGTGCAGGCGATCCGCGAGCTTGATCACGAGCACGCGGATGTCCTTCGACATCGCGACCACCATCTTGCGCACCGTCTCGGCCTGCGCCGAGTCGCCGTACTTGACCTTGTCGAGCTTGGTCACCCCGTCGACCAGCATCGCGATCTCGTCGCCGAAGTCGGCCGCGAGCTGATCGAGTCCGTAGTCGGTGTCCTCGACCGTGTCGTGCAGCAGCGCCGCCGCGATCGCGACGGGCGCGACGCCCAGATCGGCGAGGATCTGGGCGACCGCGATGGGGTGCGTGATGTAGGGCTCGCCGCTGCGGCGCTTCTGACCGCGGTGCGCGCGCTCGGCCACGGTGTACGCCCGCTCGATGATCGACAGGTCGGCGCGCGGGTAGTTGCTGCGCACCGTGCGCACGAGCTGATCGACGGCCCCCGGGGAGCTGCCTCGGGAGAAGATGCGCGGCACCAGACGTCGCAGCGCAGTCGTGCCGCCCTGTGTGACGTCATTCGCTACCACGTGCATCCTCCCTCGAATGTTTGAACATTACACTCGGCAAGCCGGTCAGGGCAAAGCGGGAGGCGGCGTGGATTGCGGATCCGGATCAGACCTCGGCGGCCGCTTCCGTATCCGCCGGCGCGCTCCTCGTCCCCCGCGCCCGCAGCACCCTCTCGTCGTGACGCTTGACCGCCGCGTCGCCCTGGCGCAGGTGCGCGTAGGCGGGCGCCGCGATGAAGATGGTCGAGTAGGCGCCGACCATGATCCCGATGAAGAGCGCCAGCGAGATGTCCCGCAGCGTGCCCGCGCCGAGCACGAACGCGCCGATGAAGAGGATCGAGCCGACCGGCAGCAGCGCGACCACCGAGGTGTTGATCGATCGCACCAGCGTCTGATTGACGCCGAGGTTGACCGACTCCGCGAAGGTGCGCCGGTCGTTCAACTCGCCCGGAGCCGTGTTCTCGCGGATCTTGTCGAAGACCACGACGGTGTCGTAGAGCGAGTATCCGAGGATCGTGAGGAAGCCGATCATGGCCGCCGGGGTGATCTCGAAGCCGGAGATGCCGTAGATGCCCGCCGTGATGACGAGGTCGTGGAAGAGCGCGATGATGGCCGCGAGCGACATCTTCCAGGTGCGGAAGTAGATCGCCATGACGAGTGCCGCGAACAGGATGAACACGATGAGCGCGATGATCGCCTGCCTCGTGATGTCCTGGCCCCACGCGGGGCCGATGTAGGAGTAGGTGACCTCGTCCTCCGACACCCCGTAGCCCTGCGCGAGCGCCGCGGTGACCTCGCGGTTCTCGGCGTTTTTCAGCGCCTCCGTCTGCACGCGGATCCCGTTCGCGCCGAGTTGAGTGACGCGCGGCGCGATCGCCGGCAGCACCCCCGCAACGGCGTCCTCGGCGACCGCGAGGTCGCGGTCCTGCCCGTTCGGGAGCTGCACCTGGAACTGGCTGCCGCCCGTGAACTCGATCCCGAAGGCGAATCCGCCGCGCAGCGCCGGACCGACGATGGAGAGCACGATGAGCACGATCGAGATGAGGTACCAGGTCTTGCGCCTGCCGATGAAGTCGATCGACTTCTCCCCGGTGTAGAGGGCGTTGCCAAACTCGGCGAATGAGCGAGCCATGTCAGCTCTCCTTTCCGGCGGTCGCGCCCGCGTTCTCCGACGCCTTGCGCTCGGCGATCGTCTGACGGCGCTCCGCCTCGCCCCGGCTGCGCGCGTTCTTCCTGCCCGCGCTCTTGCCCGTCACGACGGGAGCGCGGAACTGCGCACGGCCGCGGTACACCGCTCCCAGGCGCTTCGGGTCGAGCCCGGAGGCCGGGTGGCCCTCGCGGTAGAAGCGGGTGCGGGCGAGCAGCGCCATCATGGGGTGCGTGAAGAGCGCGACCACGATCACGTCGACGAGCGTCGTGAGGCCGAGGGTGAACGCGAAGCCCTTGACGTTGCCCACGGCGAGGATGAAGAGGATGAGCGCCGCCAGGAAGTTGACGCCGTCGGAGGCCAGCACCGTGCGGAACGCCCGCTTCCAGCCGTGCTCGACCGCGGCCCCGATCGAGAAGCCGTCGCGCAGGGCGTCGCGGATGCGCTCGAAGTAGACGATGAAGGAGTCGGCCGTGAAGCCGACCGCGACGATGATGCCGGCGACGCCCGCGAGCGAGAGGCGGTACCCCTGCCGCCAGGAGAAGAAGGTCAGCAGCAGGTAGGTGAGCACGCCCGCGATGACGAGCGACGCGATGGTCAGCGTGCCGAGCGCGCGGTACTGGAACAGCGAGTACACGACCACGAGCAGCAGGCCGATGAGGCCCGCGAGCAGGCCGGCGCCGAGCTGGCTGGTGCCGAGCGTGGCCGAGATGTCCTCCTGGCTCTGCACCGTGAAGTCGATGGGGAGTGCGCCGAACTTCAGCTGATCCGCGAGCGCCTGCGCGGACTCCTGCGTGAAGTTGCCGCTGATCGACGGGCGGCCGTCGAGGATCTGCCCCTGCATGGTCGGGGCCGACAGCACGCTGCCGTCGAGCACGAACGCGAACTGGTTCTGGGGCGCCTGAGCGCCGTACAGACGGGTGCTGATCTTGCCGAACGCATCGGCGCCCTTCTGGTTCATGGTGATCTGCACCACCCACCCGCCGGTCGTCGCGCCGGACTGGGTGGAGGCCATCTGGGCGCTGGCGTCGGTGATGACGTCGCCGCTCAGCTCGACGGGACCGAGCACGTACTTCGCGGCTCCCGAGTCGTCGCAGGTGATGAGCGGACGGTCGGCCGGCCGGTCGCGGGTGTCGAGCGCGGCGTTCGAGCCGCAGGTGAACGCGTCGAACTGCTGCTGCAGCGCCGGGGTGATCCACGCGGGATCCCCGGCTCCCTTGGGAAGCGGATCAGGATCGACCGGGCCTGGATCCCCTGTCGGGGCCGTCCCGTCGCTCCCGGCGGCGGGATCCCCGCCCGCCGGATTCTGAGGGGCCGCAGCGGGCGCCGTGGCGAGCACCGGACGGAAGTCGAGCTTCGCGGAGGCCTCGATGCGCTGCAGCGTCGCCTCGTCGGCCTTGCCGGGGATCGACACCGAGATGTTCTGGCTGCCCTGCGTGGTGATCTCGGCCTCCGACACCCCCGCCGCGTCCACGCGCTGCCGGATGATCGACACGGCCTGCTGCAGCTGCTCGCCGCCGACCGCCTGGCCGTCGGTCTGCTCGGCGGCGAGCAGGATCTGCGTGCCGCCCTGCAGGTCGAGCGCGAGCTTCGGCGTCCAGGTCGCGTCGCCGCGGAACACGCCCAGCGTGATCACGCCCGCGAGGGCGGCGAGGATGACCAACAGGAACACGAGGGAACGGCGGGCCCTGTGTACGGCGGGTGTGGACGCCAAGACTGACTGCTTTCTCTCTGGAACGGAGACGATGAGGTCGCGGGATGCCCCGCGAGGACCGGGTCAGGCCCTGGGGGCCGGCCCGTCGCCGCGTTCCTCGGTGCCGGGCTGCTCGGTGCCGGGCTCCTCGGCGCCGGGCTGCTCGGGATGGTCGCCATCGCGGGACTCCTGGGGCGGGGCGTCGCCGTTCTCGACCGAGCCGTTCTCGACCGAGCTGTTCTCGACCGAGCCGTTCGCGACGCGCTCGCCGAACGCCGGGTCGTCGTCCGGTGCGAGCGCCGCGTCCGCCGGCTCATCCTCGGGGGCATCGCTCGGGGTGACGATCTGCGACACCGCGTTGCGGTGCACGACGAAGGTGCTGCCGCCGCTCGTCAGCGTCACGCGGTTCTCGGCCTCATCGATCGAGTCGATCGTCCCGAAGATGCCGGCCTGCAGCATCACCTCGGCTCCGGGGCGCAGTCCGTTCTGCAGCTCCTGCATCGCGGCCTGCCGCTTCTTGCCGTTGCGGAACATGAAGAAGATCAGCAGCGCGATCAGCGCGAACATCACAATGGTGATCGGGTCCAACGGTGGTCCTTTCGATGGGCGTGCGCGTGCGTATGCGAAGGGCACAGATCTGAGAAGTGTACCGCGCCCAGACTGGGAGCCCCTGCAGCCAGGCCGAGAAAACGGGATCCATCCGATGAATCGCGTCCACCCGGACGCGTCACAGCAGCGTCGGCGGCCCCCCCTGCACCGGCGGAGGAGCCAGCCCCACGTGATCCCAGCCGAGCCGGGTCGCCACGCGACCCCGCGGCGTCCGCGTGAGCAGTCCCGCTCGCACCAGGAACGGCTCGACGACGGCCTCGATCGTCTCCGCCTCCTCGCCCACCGAGACCGCGAGCGTCGAGAGGCCGACCGGGCCGCCGCCGAAGCGCTCCACCACCGCGCGCAGCACCTCCCGATCGAGACGGTCGAGACCGTGCTGATCCACGTCGTACAGCAACAGTGCGGCCCGCACGCTCTCGGTGTCCCCGGGCGTCTCGTGCACCAGGCTGTAGTCGCGCACGCGGCGCAGCAGCCGGTTGGCGATGCGCGGCGTGCCGCGGGATCTCCGCGCGATCTCGGCGACGCCCTGCTCCGACAGCGCGAAGCCGAGCAGGCCGGCCGCTCGGCGCACCACGCTGACGAGCTCGTCGTCCGAGTAGAACTCGAGGTGGGCGGTGAAGCCGAAGCGGTCGCGCAGCGGGTTCGGCAGCAGGCCGGCCCTCGTGGTCGCGCCCACCAGGGTGAACGGTGCGAGCTCGAGCGGCACCGACGTGGCGCCCGCGCCTTTGCCGACCATGATGTCGACCTTGAAGTCCTCCATCGCGAGGTAGAGCATCTCCTCGGCGCTGCGCGCCATGCGGTGGATCTCGTCGACGAAGAGCACCTCGCCCGGCGTCAGCGCCGAGAGCACCGCCGCCAGATCGCCCGCGTGCTGGATCGCGGGCCCCGACGTCTGGTGCAGGGGCTTGTCGAGCTCGGCCGCGACGATCATCGACAGCGTGGTCTTGCCGAGACCGGGCGGTCCCGCCAGCAGGATGTGGTCCGGGGCGTGCTGCCGCATCGTCGCGGCGTTCAGCAGCAGCCCGAGCTGCCGTCGCACCTTCGACTGGCCGACGAACTCCGCGAGGGTGGCCGGGCGCAGCGCGCCCTCGTACCCCTGCTCGGAGGGCGCGGCCTGCGGCGAGAGCTCCCCCGTCATCGCTTCGCCCCGCCGCGGGCCGCCTGCAGCAGCGCGAGCGCCGCGCGCAGCAGGGCCGAGTGCTCCGCCGGAGCGCCCGCTTCGCGCGCATCCTGCACCGCCTGCCAGGCGTCGGGCTCGCTCCAGCCGAGGCCGACGAGGCCGTCGCGCACCGCCTCCGCCGCGAGCCGCGCGGGATCCTCGTCGTCGGCCGGTCCAGCGCCCCCGGCAGCGGCGAGCCCGAGCTCGGACAGCTTGCCCGCGAGCGAGACGACGATCAGCTTCGCCGTCTTGGGCCCGATGCCGGAGACCCTGCGGAACGGCTTCTCGTCCTCGGCCGCCACCGCGCGCGCCACGTCGGACGGGGCGAGCGCCGAGAGCACCCCGAGGGCGCTGCGCGGCCCCACTCCGGACACGGCGATGAGGTGGCCGAACACGTCCAGCTCGTCCTGGGTGGCGAAGCCGAAGAGCGTCAGCGAGTCCTCGCGCACGACGAGCGAGGTGCGCAGGTCGATCTCGTCGCCCGGCACCGCCTGGGACACCCGGCCGCTCGGCACCTCCACGCGCATGCCGACCCCGCCGACGCCCAAGACGACCCAACCTGCACCGGAGGCGAGCACGGGCCCGCGAATCGAAGCAATCACACACTCACCCTAGAGCGAACCTCCGACGCGCGGACCCGCGCCACTCCGGCCGTTCGAACAAAACTACGAACACCCGCCTCAGGCGCTCGCCGCCACCGCCTCCCGCGCCCACCGCGAGCGAACGGCCCGGTTCACCGAGGAGACGATCGCCTTGAGCGTGGCCCGGGTGGTGTCGGGGTCGATACCCACGCCCCACAGCCGCTGCCCGTCGACCTCGAGGTCGACGTACGCCGCCGCGACGGCGTCGCCGCCCGCGCTCATCGCGTGCTCCACGTAGTCGAAGAGCGTGACGGCGTGCCCGTTCTCGTTGATCGCCGTGATGAACGCGTCGACCGGCCCGTTGCCGCGTCCCGTGATCTGGTGCTCGCCCTCGCCGTCGCGGTAGTCGACGATGAGCTCCGTCACGCCGTCGCCCGCGCTGGTGGCCGAGGTGCGGAAGAGCTCGTACCGGCCCCACTGCTCGAAGCCGCCGCCGGTCGTCGGCAGGTACTCGTCCTGGAAGATGCGCCAGATCTCGTCGCTCGAGACCTCGCCGCCCTCGCTGTCGGTGACGCTCTGCACCACGGCGCTGAACTCGATCTGCAGGCGCCGCGGCAGGTCGAGGTGGTGGTCGTTCTTCAGCAGGTAGGCGACGCCGCCCTTGCCCGACTGCGAGTTGACGCGGATCACGGCCTCGTAGGAGCGGCCCAGATCCTTCGGATCGACGGGCAGGTAGGGCACGGCCCACTCGATCTCGTCGATCGGCCTGCCCGCGGCCTCGGCATCGGCCGCCATGCGCTCGAAGCCCTTCTTGATGGCGTCCTGGTGCGACCCCGAGAACGCGGTGTAGACGAGATCGCCGGCCCACGGGCTGCGCTCGGGCACCCGCAGCTGATTGCAGTACTCGGCCGTGCGGCGCACCTCGTCGAGGCGCGAGAAGTCGATCTGCGGGTCGATGCCCTGCGTGAACAGGTTGATGCCCAGCGCGACCAGGTCGACGTTGCCCGTGCGCTCGCCGTTGCCGAAGAGGCAGCCCTCGATCCGATCCGCCCCCGCCATGTACCCGAGCTCGGCAGCGGCGACCGCCGTGCCGCGGTCGTTGTGCGGGTGCAGCGACAGGATCACGTTCTCTCGGTGATTCAGGCGCCGGCTCATCCACTCGATCGAGTCGGCGTAGACGTTGGGCGTGGCCATCTCGACCGTGGCCGGCAGGTTGACGATCACCTTGCGCTCGGGGGTCGGCTCGAAGATCTCGAGCACGTCGTTGCAGACCTCGACGGCGTACTCCAACTCGGTGCCCGTGTACGACTCGGGCGAGTACTCGTAGTAGATCTCGGTGCCCTCGCAGATGTGCTCGCTCGCGCGGCAGAGCCTCGCGCCGTCGGTGGCGATCCTCTTGATGCCCGCCCGGTCCTCGCGGAACACGACGTCGCGCTGCAGCACGCTCGTCGAGTTGTAGAGGTGCACGATGGCCCGTTTGGCGCCGATCAGCGACTCGTAGGTGCGGGTGATCAGGTGCTCGCGCGCCTGGGTGAGCACCTGGATAGTCACGTCGTCGGGGATCGCGCCGTCCTCGATGAGCTGGCGCACGAAGTCGAAGTCGGTCTGGCTGGCCGAGGGGAAGCCGACCTCGATCTCCTTGTAGCCCATCTTGACGAGCAGATCGAACATGATGCGCTTGCGCTCGGGGCTCATCGGGTCGATGAGCGCCTGGTTGCCGTCGCGGAGGTCGACCGCGCACCAGCGGGGCGCTTCGGCGATGCGCTTCGAGGGCCAGGTCCGGTCGGGGAGATCGACGGCGATGATCTCGTGATACGGGCGGTAGCGATGGATCGGCATGCCCGAGGGCTGCTGCGTGTTCTTCATGGCTCGGAAACTTTCTCGTCTGGGTCCTGGGTTCAGCCAACACGAAACTCCGCGACGAGGGAGGCCTGAAGACTAGGACTCGTCGCGGCAGCTAAGGAGAAGCGAGCCGAACAGCATGCCTCCACTGTACCACTCCCCGCCGCGGCGCACGCGGGCCCCGAGTGCGGCTCCGAGTCCGGGCCCGACTACCCTGGTGAGCATGAGAATGCAGCGCAGTCCGCTCGCACGGTTCCTCGCAGGGCTCGGGATCGCGATCGGTGCCGCGGCGATCCTCGGTCTCGGCATCGCGGCGCCGGCCGCGGCCGACGTGTCCGATTTCAGCTACGACAGCTGGGAGGTGGAGTACCGGATCGACGTCGACGAGGAGGGCCGGGCCGTCGCCCGCGTGACCGAGACGCTGACCGCCCGGTTCCCCGACTTCGATCAGAACCGAGGGCTGGTGAGGGGGCTGCCGGTCGACTACGAGGGTTCTTCCACCGATCCGCGCGACTTCACGGTGACCGATGAGACGGGTGCGCCGATCCCCTTCGACGTCGAGCGCGAGGGCGGCTTCGTCTCCGTGCTCACCGGCGACGATCGGTACGTGCGCGGCGTGCAGACCTACGTCATCGGCTACACGCTGAGCGACGTGATCCTCGCGCGAGACGACGGCGCCGCCGACGAGTTCTACTGGGATCTGACCGACTTCGAGCACGTTCAGCCGATCGACGCGTTCTCGGCGACCATCGAGTTCTCCCCCGGGCTGGCCGAGCGCCTGAACGGCGACGCGAGGTGCTACTCCGGCCCCGCCCGGTCCGACCGGGAGTGCGCGATCACCGCGTCCGGCGGGTCCCTCTCGGTCTCGGTTCCGCAGCTCGGCGCCCGCGAGGGCGTGACGGTGGCGATCGGACTGGATCCGGGCAGCGTCGTGCAGCCCCCGGCCCGCCTGCCCAACTTCGCCTTCGACACGCTGCCGTACATCGGCGGGGCGGCGGTACTGGGGATCGGCGCGGCCGGCGTCCTCTCAGTGGTCGCGCTGCGCCGCAGGCACCGCACCGCCCGCGGCACGATCGTGGCGCAGTACGAGGTGCCGGCCTCGCTGCCGCCGCTCGTCGCGGCGCCGATCATCGGCTCGACGTCGAACGCCGCGTCGGCGCAGCTCGTGCACCTCGCGGTGAACGGTACCCTGCGCATCGAGGACGGCGCGGAGGAGCCGGGCCTCCTCGGAGACAAGAAGCCGCGGCCCGTGCTGCGGCTTCTCGATCCCGCGCGGGCCGTCGATCCGCTCGACCGCGAGACCATGCTGCAGCTCTTCCCGGAGGCGGAGCCGGGCGAGACGTTCACCGTGCCGAAGCAGAGCGAGTCGTTCGCCTCGAAGATGCGGAAGCTGCAGTCGAGCGGGGTCGGGCAGGCCCGCGAACGCGGATACCTGCAGCGGCTGCAGAGCCCGCAGGGTCGCCTGCTCGGCATCATCGGGATCGCGGGATCCCTCGCACTCGCGGCGCTCTCCCTGATCGGCCTCTCCCAGCGCGGCGGCGCGGCCGCCGTGGTGGGTCTGATCGCCGGGGCGGTCGCGCTCGTGCTGTCGATCATCGCCGTGTCCCCCCAGCGGGTGCACACCCCGGCGGGGGCCGAGACCCGCGAGTACCTCGAGGGGGTCCGCGAGTTCATCCGGGTCGCCGAGGCGGATCGCATCGAGATGCTGCAGTCGTACTCGGGCGCGGAGCGCCTCGAGGACGGCGCCGTCAACGTGATCCACCTCTACGAGAAGCTGCTCCCCTACGCGATGCTCTTCGAGCTCGAGAAGGAGTGGAGTCGCGCGCTGGCGGTGCACTACGAGCAGAGCCCCGGCTACGTGCCGTACTGGTACCCGGCCGTCGCGGCGCACGGCATCGCTTCGTTCGACAGCACCGTCTCGCAGTTCACGAGCTCGCTCAACTCGTCCGTCAGCTACACGTCCAGCAGCTCGGGCGGGTCGAGCGGGGGCGGTTTCTCGGGCGGCGGCGGTGGCGGCGGCTTCAGCGGCGGGCGCTGATCGCGGAGCCCACCCCTCTCACCCCCACCCCCGGATCTGCGGCGTCGAGACGCGGGGCGGGAATCGCCGCTGCGCTCGCGGTGCGCTGTTCGGCGCGCCGGGCGATGGCGTGAGAATCAGACGTGCTACCGATCGTGCTACACGGACGGTATGGCTACGATCACGCATCGTGAACTCCGCAACAACTCCGCTGACGTGTTGCGCCGTGTCGCCGCTGGAGAGGCGATGGAGGTGACTAACCGCGGTGTCGTCGTCGCGCATCTCACCCCTGTAGCGACTCCGGTGCTGCCATTCCCGGTATCGCGGCCCGCACGCCGAATCGGTGGCTGGTCGACGCTCCCGAAGGTCACGCTCAGTCGATCCGTGAGCGAGATCGTCGATGACGAGCGCGAGGATCGTCGGTGACGGGTACGACCGCGGTATCCGCGCCGGCGCAGGCGGTCTATCTCGATACCTCGGCGGCGGTGAAGCTCATCAGCGACGAGCGGGAGTCGGATGGACTGCGCGGCTACCTGGACGAAGGGCTGACTCTCGTCTCCAACGATCTCCTCGAGACCGAGCTCCGCCGAATCGGCGTGCGTTACCGCATTGATCAGGTGCTGATCACCGCCGTTCTCGACGGCGTGACGCTGACCCCGCTAACGAGGGAGCAGTTCCGCGAAGCCGGCCTGTACCCGCGACTCGGCCTGGGCAGTCTCGATGCGCTGCACCTTGCCGCTGCGCTGGGAGTCGAAGCTTCGGCGATGCTGACGTACGACATCAGGCTCGCCGAGGCTGCCCGCGCACACGGAATAGAGGTCGTCGCGCCGGGGTAGACCGCGTTGCACGCCGGGGCGCTCGCCTCCCAGGAGCGCCGAGGTGGTGGTGACGGTGGCGAAAGCGGTGTCGTAGCCGAGGTTTCCTGCGACGCGGGCGGTCGTCTCGCAGCAGTGGTTCGTCGTGATCCCGCATATGACCACCTGCTCGATGCCTTCCCGTTGGAGCCAAGCGTGCAGGTCGGGGGTGCCGTGGAAGCTCGAGTTCACGGTCTTGCCGACCAGCAGATCGGGCTCTCCGGTGATGATGTCCTTGAAGGCGTTGCCGGGCGTGCCGACCGCGAGCGGCGATTCCGGGTCGGCCGAGTCGTGTCGCACGAACACGATCGGCCAGGAGCGGTCGCGCCAGAGCACGATGAGGGCCGCGATGTTCTCTTCGCGGGCCGGGGCCTACTCGAAGCCCAGCCTGCCCAGCGCCTTCGGGTCCCGCTGCCACTCCTTGAGCACCTTCACGCGCAACGACAGGTACACGCGCCGGCCGAGCAGCGCCTCGATCTCACGGCGCGCCCGCTCGCCGACGTCGCGCAGCCGCGCGCCGCCCCTGCCGATCACGATGCCCTTCTGGCTGTCGCGCTCGACGTAGATCGAGGCGTAGATCTCCAGCAGGCCCGGCCGCCCGTCCCGACTCTCGCGCTCCTCGCGATCGTCGACGGTCGCGGCGAGCGAGTGCGGCAGCTCCTCGCGCGCGCCCTCGAGCGCCGCCTCCCTGATCAGCTCGGCGATGCGGTCGTCCTCGCTCTCATCGGTCGTCTGCGCGTCCCCGTACAGGGGCGGCGACTCGGGCATGAGACCCAGCAGCACGCCCGAGAGCACGTCGAGCCGATCCCGGGTCATCGAGGAGACGGGCACCACGGCGTCCCACTCGCGCAGCGCGCCGAGGCGGGCGAGCTGGTCGATCACCTCGCCCCTCGCGGCCCCGTCGACCTTCGTCAGGATCGCCACCTTCCTGGCCCGGGGAAAGTCGTCCAGCCGCTCGTTGATGAAGCGGTCTCCGGGACCGAGCTTCTCGTTCGCCGGTACGCAGAAGCCGATCACGTCGACGTCGCCGAGCGTCGCCTCGACGAGCGCGTTGAGCCGCTCGCCGAGCAGGGTGCGCGGCCGGTGGATGCCCGGCGTGTCGACGATGATGAGCTGGCCGTCGGGGCGGTGCACGATGCCGCGGATCGCGCGCCGCGTCGTCTGCGGCTGGGGACTCGTGATGGCGACCTTCTCGCCCACGAGCGCGTTCGTGAGCGTCGACTTGCCCGCGTTGGGCCGGCCGACGAAGGAGACGAATCCGGCGCGGAACCCGGGCCCGGTTCCGGATCCCTCGGCCGCGCCGGCGCCCGGCTGCTGCTCGCTCATTCGCCCTCCTCATCGCGGTATCCGACCCAGCGCGCCTCGACGGTGAGCAGGCGCTGCCGCTTCCGCTCCATGTCGGCCGCGGTCAGCTCGATGCCGCCCACGACCACGGCGTCGCCGGTCTCGGGCAGCCGTCCCAGGTGCTTCGCGACGAGCCCGCCGACGCTGTCCACCTCGTCGTCCTCCAGCTCCACCTCGAACAGCTCGCCGAGCCGCTCGACCGAGAGCCTCGCGTTCACGAGGAGCGCCCCGTCCTCCCGCAGCTCCACCTCGGGCACCGCGCGGTCGTGCTCGTCGGAGATGTCGCCGAGCAGCTCCTCGATCAGGTCCTCGAGGGTCACGAGCCCCGAGATGCCCCCGTACTCGTCGACGACGAGCGCCAGGTGGTTCGACTCGCGCTGCATGTGGCGCAGCAGCTCGTCGGCGCGCTGCAGCTCCGGCACGAACATGGCCGGCTTGGCGATGCGGCTCACCGGAACGATCTCCGCCTCGCCCGGTCGTCGCAGCACGAACCCGCTCGCGTCGCGCAGGTAGGCGATGCCGACGACGTCGTCGACCTCGCCGGCGATCACGGGGATGCGGGAGTGGCGCGCCGCGAGCAGCTGCTCGAGCGCGGCGCGCACCGTGTCCTCGCTCGACACCGTGACCATGTCGATGCGCGGGATCATCACCTCGCGCACGAGCGTGTCGCCGAACTGCACGAGGGAGTGGATGTACTCGCGGTCGTCGTCCTCGAGCAGCGCGTGCTCGGCGGCCTGGTCCACCATCGAGAGCAGCTGCTGCTCGTCCCGGATGCGCCCGGATCCGCGGCCGGGGGTGACGCGGTCGCCGAATCGCGCGAGGCCGATGGCGATCGGGCCGAGCAGCACGCGGAGGGCGCGCACGGTCGGCGCCGAGAAGCGGATCACGCCGTCGGGCCGGTGCATGCCCACGGTGCGCGGGCTCGAGCCCACGAGCACGAAGGTCGTCGCGGTCATCACGAGCGTGGCGAGCACGAGCTCGAGCCAGAGCGCCTGGAGCGAATAGGCCACAACGAGCGTGATGAGCACGGCCGAGAGCGTCTCGGCGAACACGCGCGCGAAGCTCAGCGCGCTCACGTGCGCCGGCTCGTCCTCGGCGATGGCGCGGATCGCGCGGCCCGTGCGGGGCGAATCGTCCGCGAGTGCGAGCAGCTCTGCCCGGGATCGGACGCTCAGCGCGGCGTCGGCCGCCGCGAGCAGACCGCCCACACCCATCAGCGCGCCGGCCGCGGCGAGCAGCAGCAGTGCGAGGCCGAGGGTCATCGGGATCGCTCGTGCATGGCGAAGGCGAGCAGCAGGTCCCGCTGCAGGCCGAACATCTCGGCCTCCTCGTCGGGGGTCGCGTGGTCGAAGCCCAGCAGGTGGAGCATGCCGTGCGTCAGCAGCACCGACATCTCCTGAGCGAGGTCGTGCCCGGCCGCCTCGGCCTGGGCCTCGGCCACCTGCGGGCAGATCACGACGTCACCGAGCAGACCCGCCGGCGTCTGCGCGTCGACGCGGCCGGGCCGCAGCTCGTCCATGGGAAAGCTCAGCACGTCGGTGGGCCCGGGCTCGTCCATCCACTGCACATGCAGCTGCTCGATCGCCGCCTCGTCGACCATCATCACGCCGAGCTCGGTGTCGGGGTGCACGTGCAGCGACTCGAGCACGAAGGCGGCGAGGCGCTGCAGCCGGGCCTCATCGATGCGGATGCCGGATTCGTTGTTGACCTCGACGCTCACGGTGCGTCTCCCCTCTGCTGCGCGGTCCGATCCTGCCCGCTCCGATCCTGCCCGCTCCGCTCCTGCCCGCTCCGCTCGTAGTCCGAGTAGGCGTCGACGATGCGGCTCACGAGATTGTGCCGCACGATGTCGTCGGAGTCCAGCTCGGCGAAGTGGATGTCCTCGACGCCGCGCAGGATGCGGTTCACCACGCGCAGGCCGCTCGCGGCGATCGGCAGGTCGGCCTGCGTGACGTCCCCGGTGACCACCATCTTGGAGCCGTACCCCAGGCGCGTGAGGAACATCTTCATCTGCTCGGGCGTGGTGTTCTGCGCCTCGTCGAGGATCACGAACGACTCGTTGAGCGTGCGCCCGCGCATGTAGGCGAGCGGCGCCACCTCGATCGTGCCGCTCGCGAGCAGCTTGGGCACCACGTCCGGGTCCATCATCGATCCGACGGCGTCGAAGAGGGGCCGCAGGTACGGATCGATCTTGTCCTCGAGGGTGCCGGGCAGGTACCCGAGCCGCTCGCCCGCCTCGACGGCCGGGCGGGTCAGGATGATCTTCGCCACCTCGCGGCGCTGCAGTGCCTGCACGGCCTTCGCCATGGCCAGGTAGGTCTTGCCCGTGCCCGCCGGGCCGATCCCGAACACGATCGTGTGCTCGTCGATCGCGTCGACGTACGCCCGCTGCCCCCGGGTCTGCGCGCGCACCGCGTGCCCGCGCACCGTGAGGATGGGCTCGCTGAGCACCTGAGCGGCCGTCGGCCCGTTGCCCTCGTGCACCATGCGGGTCACCTCTTTCACGTCGTGGCGCGACACCGCGCCGCCGAGTCGCGCGAGCTGCAGGATCTCCCGCACGACCGCCTCCGCCGCGAGCACCTCATCAGCCGGGCCGCGCATCGTGAGCACCTGGTCCCGCGCGTGGAAGCCGACGCGGGGGTGCTGCGCCTCCAGGTCGGCGATGAGCTGATCCCGATGGCCGAGGAAGGACGCGAGATCCACCCCGGTCAGCATCACGGTGCGCTGCAGTTCGGGCGTCTCGGCTTCAGGATCCAACGAGCGATCGCTCCTCGAGGCCGCCGGCGAGCACGTGGGCGTGCGCGTGGAACACGGTCTGCCCCGCGCTCGCGCCGTTGTTGAAGATGAGGCGGTACTCGCCGTTCGCGTACTGCTCCGCGAGCCGCTTCGCGACCGCGACCAGCTCGGCGAGAAGCTCGGGATCGCCCGCAGCGAGCTCGGTCACGTTCGCGTACTCGGCGGTCTTGGGGATCACGACGAGGTGCACCGCGGCCTGGGGCGCGATGTCGCGGAACGCGAGGATCCGTTCGGTCTCCGCGACGATATCGGCGGGGATCTCGCCGGCCACGATCTTGCCGAACACGGTCTCTGCTGCCATGCGCACCAGTCTACCGGGTGCGGCTACCAGCGTCCCAGCGCCGCGTTCAGCACCGCGAGTGCGGCCGGCCCGGCCGACGAGGTGCGCAGCACCGTCTCGCCGAGCGCGAGGGTCCGGGCGCCCGCGGCCTCGAGCGCGTCGAGCTCCCCGTCGGCGAAGCCGCCCTCCGGGCCGACCACGACGACGAGTTCGCGCGCGATCCCCGCCCTCTCGCTCATCGCCCACTCGGTGAGCCGCCGCCCGGCGCGGGGGTGCAGCGCGAGCGCCTCGACGCCCTCCCGCGCGGCCAGCGCGCACAGCCCGGCGAGGTCGAGCGGCTCGCGGATGTCGGGGATCCGGGCTCTGAGCGACTGCTTCGAGGCCTCGCGCGCGATCCGCCCCCACTTCGCGACGCCCCTCGCGGCCTTCTCGCCGCCGTCCCACCGGGACACGGAGCGCGCGGCCGACCAGGGCGCGACCGCGTCGACGCCGAACTCGGTGGCCTGCTCCACGGCCCGCTCGTCGCGGTCGCCCTTCGCGAGGGCCTGCGCGAGCACAAGGCGCCGCGCGGGCTCGGGATCGCGCCGAACCGCGTCGATCCGCACCGAGAAGCTGTCCCTCTCAGCCGAGTTGACGACGCCCTCGCCGACCGCGCCGCGCCCGTCGCCCACCGCGATCCGCTCGCCCGCGCGCAGGCGGCTCACGCGGACCGCGTGACGCGCCTCCTCCCCCGTCACCGCGACGAGCCCGCCGACGACGATGGCGCCGTCCGGGAGGTCCTCGCGGTAGTAGAGACCCGCCACCGCCTCAGCCCTGGCGGAAGAATCGGTCGCGGAGCTTGCCGAAGAGGCCCTGTTGGAACTCGCCGAGGTGCGGCGAGTCGTCGCCGCGCAGCGAGGCGAGCTGGCGCACCAGATCCCTCTCCCGGCCCGAGAGCTTGGTGGGCGTGACCACCTGCACCGCGATCTTCAGGTCGCCGCGGGTGGTGCTGCGGAGCCCCTGGATGCCGCGGCCCCGCACGGTGAGCACGTCGCCGGACTGCGTGCCCGCCTCCACCGAGACGGTCACCTCTCCGTCGAGCGCCGCGAGCTTCGCCTCGGTGCCGAGGATCGCGTCGGTCATCGAGAGCTGCATGGTGCAGAGCAGGTCGTTGCCGTCGCGGCTGAAGACGTCGTGGTGCATCACGCGGAACTCGATGAAGAGGTCGCCGTTGGGCCCGCCGCCCGGGCCCACCTCGCCGCCGCCCCGCATCTGCAGGCGCGTGCCGGTGTCGATGCCGGACGGCACGTCGATCGGGATCGTACGCCGCTCGCGCACCCTCCCCTTGCCGCCGCACTCCACGCAGGGGTGCTCGATGACCGTGCCGTACCCCTGGCAGCTGCCGCACGGGTGCATGGTGACGACGTTGCCGAACAGCGAGCGCACCTGCCGCTGCACCTGGCCCTGGCCGCCGCACACATCGCACGTGACCGGGTGGGTGCCCGGCTGGCAGCAGCTCCCCTGGCACGTGCCGCAGAGCACGGCCGTGTTGACGGCGACCTCGCGGTGCGCCCCGAAGATGACCTCCTCGAGCGACACGTCCACGCGGATCATCGCGTCGTCGCCCCGCTCCGAGCGCGAGCGCGGGCCGCGCTGGCCGGCTCCGCCGAAGCCGCCGCCGAAGAAGGTCTCGAAGATGTCGCCGAAGCCGCCCATGCCGGCCTGCCCGCCGCCCAGGTCGTAGCGCTGGCGCTGCTCGGGATCGCTCAGCACGTCGTACGCGTGCGTCACGTCCTTGAAGCGCTCCGCCGCGTCCTCGCTGGGATTCACGTCGGGGTGCAGCTCGCGCGCGAGCCGCCGATAGGCCCTCTTGATCTCTTCGGCCGTCGCCTCGCGCGGCACGCCGAGGGTCTCGTAGTGGTCGGCCACTGTGTCAGCTCCTCAAAACGGGGTGTAGTCGGAATGATTGGTTCGGGGCCGGATCAGGCCTGCCGGTCCTCGCCCAGCAGGCGGTTGAGGTAGCGCGCCACGGCGCGGACGGCGGCGATGTTGCCCGCGTAGTCCATGCGCAGCGGGCCGAGCACCCCGAGCTTCGAGACGGGGGTGCCCTCGTCCTCGTAGTTGGACGCGATCACCGAGGTCTCGGCGAGGCCGTACACCTCGTTCTCGCGGCCGATCGAGGCGGCGACGTCGCGCCCGTCCTGCACGAGCTCGTCGAAGAGGCGCAGCAGGGTCACCTGCTCCTCGATCGCCTCCAGCACCAGCGGCAGGGCGCCGCCGAACTCGCCCGGGCGCGAGATGTTCGCGGCCCCCGCGACCGCGATGCGGTCGCTGCGGTTGGCCTGGAGCTGGCGGCGCACCACCTCGAGCACGCTGCCCACCACGTCGGCCTCGTCGGCCCGCACGACGGTGCGCATGCGCTCCTCGAGATCGGCGACGGCGGCCACCGCGGTCTCGACGTCGGCGCCGACGGCCGCGTCCGCGATCCGCTCGCGCAGGCCGTGCACCCAGGCCTCGGTGACCCGCGACGCCGGCAGCCAGGCCACCTGCTGCTCGACAACGCCGCTGCCGAGGATCAGCACGCACAGCACCCGATCCTCCCCGACCGCGACGAGGTCGATGTGCCGCACCACGGTGCGCCGCAGCGAGGGGTACTGGGCCACGGCCACCTGGTTGGTGAGCTGGGCGAGCAGCCTCACGGTCCGCGCCATGACGTCGTCGAGGCCGGCGGACTCGCCGAGGAAGCGCTCGATCGCCGACCGCTGGGCGCTCGTGAGCGGGCGGATCTTCGCCAGGGTGTCGACGTAGAGACGGTACCCCTTGTCGGTCGGCACGCGCCCCGACGAGGTGTGCGGCTGGGCGATCAGCTCGTCCTCCTCGAGCAGGGCCATATCGTTGCGGATCGTGGCCGCCGAGACGCCGAAGCTGTGCCGGTCGACGATGGCCTTCGACCCCACGGGCTCGTTGGAGGAGACGTAGTCGCTCACGATCGCGTGCAGAACCGCCAGGCTGCGCTCGGATACCATCGTCCCTCCTCTGCTGGCACTCGATCCTTCCGAGTGCCAAGTCTACCGCAGGCTCAGGAGCGCGCCGTCAGCCGAGCAGCCGGTGCACCACCGTGTCGGCGAGCAGCCGCCCGCGCAGCGTGGGCACGACCCGCGCGGCGCGGCCGGGCGCGGCGATCGCGGCCCGGCCGTCGATGAGGCCGTCGGCGATGAGCGGCGGGATCGCCCGGCGCTCCACGGGCGTCAGCACGTCGGCGGGCAGGCCGTCGGCGATCCTCGTCTCGAGCAGGACCCGCTCCTCCCGCCGGGCCTCGTCGCTCAGCAGCTCCCGCGCGTGCGCCGGGGAGACGGCCGCCGCGATGCGCTGCGCGTAGGCCCCGGGGTGCTTCACGTTCCACCAGCGCACGCCGCCGACGTGGCTGTGCGCCCCCGGGCCGGCGGCCCACCAGTCCTCCCCCGTCCAGTACGAGAGATTGTGGCGCGAGCGCGTCCCGCGGCCGCGCGACCAGTTGCTGATCTCGTACCACTCGAACCCCGCCGCGGCGAGGCGCGCGTCGGCCAGCTCGTACATCTCCGCGTGCAGGTCCTCGTCGGGCTCCGGCACCTCGCCGCGGCGGATGCGCGCCGCCAGCTTCGTGCCCCGCTCGACGATCAGCGCGTACGCCGAGACGTGGTCGGGATCCGTCGCGAGGGCGGCGTCGATGGATCGCTCCCAGTCGGCGAGGCTCTCCCCCGGCGTGCCGTAGATCAGGTCGACGCTCACCTGCAGGCCGGCCTCGCGCGCCCAGCGGGTCACGAGCGGGACCCGCTCGGGCGTGTGCGTGCGGTCGAGCGTGCGCAGCACGTGCGGCACGGCGGACTGCATGCCGAAGCTGACGCGCGTGAAGCCCGCCTCGGCGAGTCGCCGCAGGTACGCCGCGTCGACGGAGTCGGGGTTCGCCTCCGTCGTGACCTCGGCCCCCGGGGCCAGCCCCCACTCGCCGCGGATCCGGCCCAGCATCGCCGCCAGGTCGTCGGCGGGCAGCAGCGTCGGCGTGCCGCCGCCGAAGAACACGGTCGAGACCGGGCGATCCGGCACCCCGGCGCGCCGCAGCACGTCGGCCCCGAAGCTCAGCTCCCGCTGCACCTGGCCCGCGTAGTCGTCGCGGCGGGTGCCGCCGAGCTCGCTCGCCGTGTAGGTGTTGAAGTCGCAGTAACCGCAGCGCACCCGGCAGTACGGCACGTGCACGTACACGCCGAAGCGGCGATCCCGCGCCCCGGCCGCGGCGCTCGCCGGCAGCGCGCCGTCGGCAGGGGCCGGATCGCCGTCGGGAAGAGCGCTCGGCATCGCGGGTCAGGCCGCGGGCTGCGCGCCGGGGGCGAGCGCGGCGAGCTGCTCCGTCGCGGCGTCGATGGCGGTGCGGATCGCCGAGCGCCCCTTCACGCCGAGCAGTCCGCTCTTCGGCGCGAAGAGGAAGCCGCGCGCGATCGCCCACACGGTGTCGTCGTCGCGGTGCTCGACCACGAAGAGCTGCTCGCCCACGGCGCCGTTCTCGTCGCTCGTGCCCCAGGCGAACCCCACGCGGCGATCCTCGTCGACGGTGTAGACGACCAGGACGCCGCGGGGCTCCCGCCCCTCTGCGCGCAGCGTCGCGGTCGTGCCCGCGACGAGGTACGGTTCGCCGTCGGGCCCGAAGTGCTCCTCGACCGACTCGGCGGCCTCCGGCGTGCCGTCGTCGCCGAAGCTGGGCCCGGCGTACAGGGCGCCCGGCCCGCGCACGACCTCCTCGACGCTCACGCCGCCGCCGCGCTGCGCGCCCCACGTCATCAGCAGGTTCGAGGCCAGCAGGAAACGCTCCTGACCGCTGCCGAGGCGCAGCTCCTCCTCGTACGGCGTGCTCCCCTCGGGCGGGAAGCGCATGAGATCGGGCAGCTTCGACGCCCCCACCGCCGCGTACGCGACGGGCATCTCGACGTGGCTCGAGCGCTTGGGCTGCTCCCGCTTGCTCATTTCTTCGCCTCCTTGCCCTCGACGTCGCCGGAGAGGGCGGCGATGAACGCCTCCTGCGGCACCTCGACCCGGCCGACCATCTTCATGCGCTTCTTGCCCTCCTTCTGCTTCTCGAGCAGCTTGCGCTTGCGGCTGATGTCGCCGCCGTAGCATTTGGCGAGCACGTCCTTGCGGATCGCCCGGATGGTCTCACGGGCGATGACGCGCGCACCGATCGCCGCCTGGATCGGCACCTCGAACTGCTGCCGCGGGATCAGCTTGCGCAGCCGCTCGGCCATCATGGTGCCGTAGTGGTAGGCGTTGTCGCGGTGCACGATCGCGCTGAACGCGTCGACCTTGTCGCCCTGCAGCAGGATGTCGACCTTGACCAGGTCGGCCTCCTGCTCGCCCATCGGCTCGTAGTCGAGGCTCGCGTAGCCCTGGGTGCGGCTCTTGAGGTGGTCGAAGAAGTCGAACACGATCTCGCCGAGCGGCATGCTGTAGCGCAGCTCGACGCGCTCGCCGAGGTACTCCATTCCCAGGAGGCTGCCGCGTCGGCTCTGGCAGAGCTCCATGATGGCGCCCACGTAGTCCTTGGGGGCGAGGATCGCGGTCTTCACGACGGGCTCGCGCACGCTCGCGATCTTGCCGTCGGGGTACTCGGAGGGGTTGGTGACGGTGATCTCCCTGCCGTCGTCCGCGGTGACCCGGTAGATCACGCTCGGCGCGGTCGCGATGAGGTCGAGGTCGAACTCGCGGCGCAGGCGCTCGGAGACGATCTCGAGGTGCAGCAGGCCGAGGAAGCCGCAGCGGAAGCCGAACCCCAGCGCCACCGAGGTCTCGGGCTCGTACTGCAGCGCGGCGTCCGAGAGCTTGAGCTTGTCGAGCGCCTCGCGCAGGATCGGGTAGTCGCTGCCGTCGAGCGGGTAAAGGCCGGAGAACACCATGGGCTTGGGGTCGGTGTAGCCGGGCAGCGCCTCGGTCGCGGGGCGCTGCTTGCCGGTGACGGTGTCGCCCACCTTCGACTGGCGCACGTCCTTCACCCCCGTGATGAGGTAGCCCACCTCGCCCACGGCGAGACCCTTCGCGGCCACCGGCTCGGGCGACGACACGCCGATCTCGAGCGCCTCGTGCTCGGCGCCCGTCGACATCATCTGGATCCTCTCGCGCGGGCTCAGCCTGCCGTCGACCATGCGCACGTAGGTGACGACGCCGCGGTAGGGGTCGTAGACGGAGTCGAAGATCATGGCCCGCGCCGGAGCGTCGGCCCGCCCGACGGGTGCCGGGATCCGCTCGACCACGCGGTCCAGCAGCTCCTCGACGCCCGCGCCCGTCTTGCCCGAGACCTTCAGGATGTCGTCGGGGTCGCCTCCGATGAGGTCCGCGATCTCGCCGGCCACCCGCTCGGGGTCGGCGGCGGGCAGGTCGATCTTGTTGAGCACGGGGATGATCTCGAGGTCGTTCTCCATCGCCAGGTAGAGGTTGGCGAGCGTCTGCGCCTCGATGCCCTGCGCGGCGTCGACGAGCAGGATCGCTCCCTCGCACGCCGCGAGGGAGCGCGAGACCTCGTAGCTGAAGTCGACGTGCCCCGGGGTGTCGATCATGTTGAGGGCGTACTCGCCGCCCTCGGCCCGCCAGTGCATGCGCACGGCCTGCGACTTGATCGTGATGCCGCGCTCGCGCTCGATGTCCATGCGGTCGAGGTACTGCGCGCGCATCTCGCGCTCGGGCACCGTCCCGGTGACCTGCAGCATGCGGTCGGCGAGCGTCGACTTGCCGTGATCGATGTGCGCGATGATGCAGAAGTTGCGGATCTGCGCGGGCTCGGTCAACGCCGGCACGGGTGGGTTCACACTGCGAGGAGACATTGCCGTCAAGTATTCCACAGCGCGCCTGCGCTCACGCGCGAAGCCGCCCGCCCCCACGCGGTTCTGCGAGGATGGCTGCATGGCCCAGGTCTCAGCCCTCTACCGCTATCCCGTGAAGGGGTTCACACCCGAGCGCCCCGAACGGCTCGTGGTGCAGGCCGACGGCCGCATCGCCGGGGACCGGGTGCTCGCCTTCCGCTTCGCCGACGCGGCGGTCCCGGAGCGGCGCGACGGGCTCGACTACTGGCCGAAGGCGAGGGGGCTCGCCCTGCAGGACTTCCCGGCGCTCGCCGCCCTGCGGCTCGAGTACGACGAGACGGCGCTGCGAGTGCGCGTCTCGGAGGCTGCGGAGGCGGGCTCCTCGGGCGGAACGCTCGTGGAGGCGGGGCTCGACCCCGAGGGCCGGGAGCGGATCGTGCGCGCGGTCACCGACTTCGTGCTCGGCACGCGGGAGGGGTCGCGTCTGCGGCGCCCGGGCCGCCTGCCGCTCGTCCTCGTCGGCGACGGCGTGCGCTCCCGCTTCCAGGATCGGCCGCGGGGCTTCGTGTCGGTGCACGGCAGCGCGAGCGTGGACGCGCTGGGCGCAGCGCTCGGGTTCCCGGTCGACGACCGCCGGTTCCGCTCGAACGTCGTCATCGACGGCGTCGAGGCGTGGGCGGAGCTCGGCTGGACGGGGCGGGTGCGGATCGGCGACCTCGTGTTCCTCGCGGAGGGCCCGATCGTGCGCTGCCTCGCGACCCACGCGAACCCCGACACGGGGGTGCGCGACGCGCGCGTGCTCACGACGCTCACGCAGCGCATCGGCCAGTCGGAGCCGACGCTCGGACGGCTGCTGCTCCCGGAGGGGTCGGCGGCGCACCGCCTCCCAGGCTCGGGAGGCGAGCCGCTCGGGACCATCCGGATCGGCGACGAGGTCGAGCCGCTGTGAGCCGGACGGCTCGGCGACCGTGCGCACTGTGCCGCGGCACGAGAATCTGCTAGGATCGATTCTTGGCTTGCGTGTGGATCACATCCGCACATGCCGCGAGGCGCCCTCTCTCGCCGAGCGGAACAACCCGTCAACCTCTACCTTTTCTAAGGACACAACTCAACGTGGCAAACATCAAGTCGCAGATCAAGCGCATCAAGACCAACCGCAAGGCGACCGAGCGCAACAGGGCGTACAAGAGCGAGCTGCGCACCGTCGTGCGCGCGACCCGCGAGGCCATCGCCTCGGGCGACAGGGCCGCCGCCGAGGCCAAGCTGGCCGCCGCCGGCAAGAAGCTCGACAAGGCCGTCTCCAAGGGCGTCATCCACAAGAACCAGGCGGCGAACCGCAAGTCGAAGCTCGCCGTGCAGGTCGCGGCGCTCTGAGCCCGCCCCCGCAGACCGAAGAAGCCCCGCCTCGGCGGGGCTTCTCGCGTTCTAGCGCCCCTTCCGCGCGACGAAGAGCAGGTACTTCTCGAGGGCGTACTCGGGATCCCTGCTGCCGCCCTTCAAGAGCCACTCGGTCTCGGCGGCGAGATCGATGCACCTCGCCAGATCCTCCTCGCGCCAGCCCCGAACCTCGCGCAGCGCGCGATCGACCTGCCACGGCGCCATCCCCAGCTCCCTCGCCAGCTGCCCGCTCGACCCGCGCGCGCCGTACACCCGCGCCATCGCGCGCAGCTTCATGTTGAGCGCCGCGAGCATCGGGATCGGATCGGTGCCCGTCGAGAGCGCCTGGCGCAGCAGCACGAGCGCATCGGCCGCCCGGCCCGCCGTCGCGGCGTCGGCGACCTTGAAGGCGCTCGTCTCGACACGGCCCTCCGTCGCGCGGTTCACCTCCTCCTCCGTGAGGCGCGAGCCCGCGTCCGACACCAGCTGCTCGCAGGCTCCGGCGAGCTCGCCGATGCCGCCCGAGTAGGCCGCGACGATCATGCGCAGCCCGCCGGGGGTGATCTGCGCCCCCAGACGCCGGAACTCGGCCTGGGCGAAGGCCAGCCGATCCTGGTCCCTCTTCACCTCGGGGCAGACGACCTCGATGCCGCTGCCCGCCCCGCCCCGCACGAGGTCGAGCAGCGCCTTGCCGCGCTGTCCGCCGCCGTGCCGCAGCACGAGGGTCGTGTCGTCGGCCGGCCCGGCGACGTAGCGCTTCGCGTCCTCGAGGAACGCGTCGGAGCACTTCTCGACGCCCTCGACTCGGATGAGGCGAGGCTCGGCGAAGAGCGACGGGCTCGCGATGGTGAACAGCTCGCCGGCGGTGTAGCTCGCGGCGTCGACGTCGTGCACCTCGAGGTCGCTGTGCTCGCCCTTCAGCGCATCGCGGATCGCCTGGCTCGCGCGGTCGGCAAGGAAGCCCTCCGGCCCGCTCACGAGCACCACCGGCGCCGGGCGGGCCTCGCTCCAGTCGAGCTGCGGGATCCTGCTCTTCGCTCCTCGTGCTGCTGCCACCCCTCAACCCTACTGGGAGCCGGGGACGGGCCCGGCCGCCCGCTCCACCCAGATGCGCAGCGACCCCGGCGCCCCGGCGATCGCGATGGAGCCGTGGCGGTCGGTGCGCAGCGGTCGGGATCCGGCCGCGACGTAGGCGTCGAGCGCCTCGGCCGTGGGGTGCCCGTAGCCGTTGCCGACGCCGACCGATACGAGCGCGACCTCGGCCCCGACCGCCTCGGCCAGGGCGGGATCCTGATCCCGGCTGCCGTGGTGCGCGACCTTCGCGACCGACGCGCGCACCGCGGTACCGGCGGCGCGCAGAGCGCGCTGCTCCTCCTCCCCCGTGTCCCCGAGCATCAGCACGGGCAGCTCCCCGGCCCGCACGAGCAGCACCACGCTCGCGGCGTTCGTGTCGGCCGGTGTGCGGTCCGGGGCGGGCGCGAGCGCCTCCCAGCTCAGCCCGCCCTCGGCACCCGTCATTCCGGCCGTGACCGCGCGGTACGGGATCCCGGCGGCGTCGAGCTGGGCGAGCACGGGCCGGTCCGCGCCGTCCTCGCTGTTGTCGGGTGCGACGAGGGCCGCCTCGGCCGCGTCGGCGGCCGCGCCGAGCGCGCCCGCGTGGTCGCGGTCGTCGTGGGTGAGCACGAGCAGCGCGATGCTGCGCACGCCGAAGCGGTCGAGGCAGGCCCGCAGCAGTTCGGCGTCGTCGCCCGTGTCGACCAGCGCGACCCGTTCGGGGCGCGCGGGGTCGCGCAGCAGGATCGCGTCGCCCTGCCCGACGTCGCAGGCGACCACGCTCCAGTCGCGCGGCGCATCGGCCCCGCTCACGAGCGGAGCCACGACGGTCGGCCCGGCGAACGCGCCGGCCGCCGCGCAGAGCAGCACGGCGGCGATCGCGCGGCCCCGCGCGGAGAGCGGGCGGCGGCCCCGCCACGGCAGGCGCCCGGATCCGCGATCCTCGCGCAGCCGGATCCGGCGCGACGCGATCCACCACGACACCAGCGCCGCGGCCTGCACCGCCGCGAGCAGCAGCGCGCCCGGCCACCCCTCCGGCCAGGGCCACCGCGCGAGCGGCAGCTGCGCCGAGACCTCGGCGGTCGCGGCGACCCACCGCGCCGGCAGGCCGGCGAGCACCGTCGCGGCGCCGCCGAGCGCCTCGGACGCGGGCAGGAGCAGCAGCGCCATCAGCCCGAGGCCGGTGCCGAGCGGCGCGGCCGGCGCGGCGAGCACGTTCGCGAGGATCCCGACCGCCGGGATGCCGGGCTGCAGCAGGACGAGGAGCGGCCCGCATGCGAGCTGCGCCGCAAGCGCGACGGCCACGGGCAGCACCAGCCAGCGCGGAAGCGGGAGCAGGCGCGATAGGCCGCGCTCGATCCCGGGCACGAGGAGCAGGATCCCAGCGGTCGCGGCCACCGAGAGCGCGAAGCCGGGCTGCAGCGCCTGCCAGGGGTCGAGCAGCAGCAGCGCGATCACGGCGGCGCCGAGCGCGGGAAGCGCGACCGCCCGTTTCCCGCCGAAGCCCGAGACCAGCACGACGGCGGCCATCAGGGCCGCCCGCTGCACGCTCGCGTCCGGACCCACGACGAACACGAAGGCGCCGAGCGCCGCGCCGGCCAGCACTATTCGCAGTCGCCGCCCGACGCCGAGCACCGCCGAGAAGCGCACAATCGCCCCCGTGACGAGCGCGCAGTTCGCCCCGGAGACCGCGACCAGGTGAAGGAGGGAGCTCTGCTGCATGCGCCGCTCGAGCGACTCGTCGACGAGCGCCGTATCTCCCACGGCGAATCCGGGCACGAGCTCGGCGCCAGGAACCGCGGCAGCGGCCTCGCGCAGCTGCGCGCGCAGCGAGGCCGCGACCCGGCCGGCCCCGGCGACCCAGCCGGCGGCTCCACCCCCGTCCGGCGCCGCCTCCGCGCGCTCCACCCGCACGCCGTACGCGGCCGCCGATCCCGCCTCCAGTTCGACCGGTCCACCGCGCACCTGCAACCGCGTGCCCGGCGCCCACGACTCCGCACTCACCGAGTCGGTCTCCTCGCCGCTCAGCCAGAGCACCACCGGCACCTCGCCGCCCGGCGTGCGCACGCCGGCCTCCGCCCAGGCCCGCGGGTCCCCGCTCGAGGCCCGTACCTGCGGGAACCCGCGCAGCACCACGTCCAGCTCGAGGGAGCGCTGCTGCTCGGCCGCCCGGGCCAGACCGGGATCCGACCGCACCCGCTCGGCCCCCTCGATGCTCGCTCCCAGGAGAAGCAGCACCGCACACGCGATGGCCCCGTGGCGCAGCCCCAGACGCGCGGCCCTCCGGAGCGCGGTCTCCCGAGGCGCCCAGGCGAGCACCAGCAGAAGGGCTCCGCTCGCGCCCGCCGCCACGGCGAGCACCCGACCGCTGCCGGGGTGCAGGATCGCAACGGCGGCACAGCCCCACGCGAGCAGCGCGGGCCCGAACAGCCGCCACGTCCCGGGCGGGGGCGAGCGGTTCCGCGCCTCCCGCTCGAGGGACCCGGTCCGAGCCGATGCATCCATCAGACCGTCACCAGCTCCCGGAAGCCGTCGAGGGTCTTCGCCCCGATGCCCGAGACCTCGAGCAGCTGCTCGACCGAGGTGAACCCGCCGTTCGCCTCGCGCCAGTCGATGATGCGCTGGGCGAGCGCGGGCCCGACCCGCGGCAGCGTCTCGAGCGCCGCCGCGTCCGCGGCGTTGAGGTTCAGCGGGCCGGAGCCGGTGCCCGCCTCCGACGGCGCGGTCGAACCGCTGCTCCCCGCGGCTCCGGCTGCGGCGCCTCCGCCCGAGGCCGCCTGCTCCGCGTTCGGCACGAGGATCTGCTCGCCGTCGGCGACCGTACGCGCCAGGTTGACACCCGAGAGCACCGCGGCCTCGCCGACCCCTCCCGCGGCCTCGATCGCATCGGCCACCCTGGATTCCGCCGGGAGCTCGACCACTCCCGGGCTCTTCACCTCGCCGACGACGTGGACGAGTACCGGCGCGGCCGAGCCGGACGCTGTCGGCTGAGCGCGCTCGGACGACGCGTCAGGGTCCTGCCCTCCGCCCGCGGTCTCCCCCCGAGGCGCCGCCTCGCCGACCGAGCGGGTGATCTCCTCGGCGGCCTCGGCGGCCGGGCGCAGCTGCAGCGCGGTGAGCACGATCGCGATCACCACGGCGATGAGGAAGGCGACCGTTCCCGCCGCCGCGGGGACCGCGACCGCGCGCCCGATCCTCCGGCCCAGCGGCGCGTCCGGCCGCCGCTCGAGCGCGGGCGGGAGACCCGGCGAGCCGAACGCGTCGAGCCCGTCCGTCGGGGTGGCCGCCGCGGCCCGCTCCCGCCAGTCCTGCCGCTCCAGCACGGCCTCGGGCGTCAACGCGTCGGCTGAGCCCGCTTCGGCGCGGCGCCGAGCGTGCCGACCGGTTCCGGGCGCACCTGCGAGGCCTGTCTGCGCGGGGCTGTTCTCGGGATGCATGCGGCCACGCTAGGCCGCCCACGCTCGACTCCGCCCCCCGCCGGCGCCTCGATGTGGAAAGGTTCCCCGCAACGCGGCAAAATAAGCGCGTTGTGGGCGACGGAGAGCACTCGCGTCGACGTCCCGCGCAGGCCTGCGCCCCGACGCCGGCGCCCTAAGCGGCTATCAGCACCCCAGCTTCACGATACCGGCCGGGGCGGAGTTGAGCCGCGAACCGGCGCCGACCGAACACCGATGCCAGGAGCTTCCAACGTGAGAATCATGTTGCCGTCGTCCCAGGAGATCTCGTTCGGTGCGACCTGGGTTCCTCCGGGGTAGTCGGCAAGGGCGGTGACGGTCTGTCAGCATGGGTTATCTCCAGAGGGTGTACGAGGTGACATCTCCCGGAGCGATATGGAACTCCGGGAATCCATCGATACTGATGGTTTCCGAGGCGAGGATCCGCCAAGAGGTGGTGTCGATGACGATCTGATCATGCGACTCCTGAGATTGCAGCGTGCCGGGCTCGAGGTCCAGGAGCAGCTCGCTGCGCGGCGTCACTCAACGTCCATGTCTGCATAAGGGTGACGAGAGCGAACGCGTAGTCCCCCGCCCGGTAATCGTTGGGCTCCTCTGAGCCGCTCTGCGCCAGATACGCCTTGAGATATGCGCGCATGGATTCCGCGTCCTCCGGTGGCTCTGCCGGAAACGCAGAGAGCAGCGACCCGGGCTCAGCCGGCATCTCCTCAAGCAGGGTTCCCGGAGCCGGAGCGTCCTTCGGGAGTGGCGAAATGGGTTTCGAACGGGCGTCCATCGGGGCACCGGCGTAGATGCGCGTCACTCCCGAACCGTCAGGAAGTACCAGCCTTCGAGAGAGTATCCGGGCTGAGAACGCTGACCGGACGGAGGGTTCGAAGCACGCAGTTCGTTCAACAGCACCTCTATCGTCGCCGTGGTCGTCCGGACGGGCAGAGGACGCGGAACAACCGCGAGCGCAACCGCCGCGACCAAGGCCAGCGAGTATGCGGACTGCGCGAGGGACGATGCTCAGCGGGAGAATCGGCTGGCCGCCTCTCTCCCGCGTTGAGCTCCCGCAGCGATCGCGCGCCCGACGCCGGCAACTCACGCTCCTGGTAGGAAGTCGCCTGACGTAGACGCTGTGTCAGATCATCCATGTCTCAGTCCTCCGAGGCCTTCGCCGCGTCCAGCGCCGCCGGCTCAGTTTCCTCTGCGAGCAACTTCCGGAGCGCACGCCTGGCCCGGGACAGCCGAGCCCAGAAAGCGGGCGTCGAGCACTCCATGACAACCGCGGCTTCAGAAGCCCGCAGGCCGTCCCAGTAGCTCAGCTGCAGAGCCAGCGCGTCCGCAGGATTCAGATGAGTCATCGCGAGTCTCAGTTCCACGTGCTCGTAGTCCCCATCCCATGCGCCCAGCTCGGCGAGTTCCTCCGTCAGGACGCGCAGGATCCGAGCCCGCTCGGTGGATCTACGCTGGTACTCGTTGCCGATCAGGTTTCTCGCGGTAGCGACGAGCCAGGGCATCGCGACCCGTAGACCGTCCCGATGCTTCGCCCACGCTCGGGCAAACACTTCGGCACTCAGATCCTCGGCGAGTTCTCGGTCGTCCACCCGCTGATATACGTAGCGGAGAATCACCCGATAGTGGCGCCGAAAGAGAGTGTCGAAGTCGTCCGCCGCTTGTCCCAAGCCGTCTCCTTCGAGTTCAGCGAATCGGACGCCGACGCGTCCTCACATCAATAAGTTTGTCCTCCAAGATAATCTTGACAGAAGAATTCCGGCCGCATCTACGCGCCATAGCTCGTGGGGTTGAGCGCATACTGGGCTAGGCAGTGCTCGTAGGCGAGTTCGTGGGGCGTCAGGGCTCCCATGCCTCGATCTGCTTGTGAACGTAGGAGATCCTGACGACCCGCTCTGGCAATAGCGAGGCATCAATCCGCTCGCTCCTGGTTCGGTGTCACCAGGAGGTGCAGATCAGGATTCGAGCAGTCCCTCGTCGTACCGACGGATACCCATCTCGAAGAGGTCGCCGCCGAAGAGCAGCTGAGCGAAGATGAGCCCCGCGAGGCTCGCGATGACCAGAGCCGCGGCACCGAACGCCAGGCCCCTGCCGCCCCACCCTCGCCAGCCGTTGTACAGCAGCAGACCGAGGCCGATCGCGTGAGCGATGACCAATGGAACCAAGCCGAAGGTTGCAGCAAAACCCTCCATGGTGGTGCCAGCAACAAGCGCTTTCCCTTGCTCCGATTCCTCCTCGTACAGCGTCAGTCCGTACCAGGCCCAGGCGATCGGCATGACGATCAGGCCGACGCCCGCCAACATCCAGAAGGCGATACGCGCACTTCCGCTCAGCTCATAGTCGTTTCGAATGGTGGCCATCCCCTTTGTCCGCTCCGACCTGCTGGTTCCCGTGGAAGGGTAAGTATGCGCGGTGAACGCGATGGTACCTGATCTGACTCTACTCAACGGAACGTCTCGTGCCACTTGGTCGAGCCCCAGGGGCGCCGCTCACCATTGAGCAGCAGTCAGGCCTACCGCCCGACATCTGAGGAGTTTGGCGGGCCGGGGGTTCCTGACCCGCAATGAGCCGTTTCCCAGCTGTTCACTTCTAGCCGATGATCACACATCTTCCTCGGGCCGGACCCTTGTCAGGATCCGTGTGCTCGTCAAACTCCATCCACAACGGCCACCCGGAAGGAGAACTCAATGAGGAGCAAGGGTGTTGTCGCTCCGATCGCAGCGGTCGTTCTGGCCGCTGGAGCGTTCATAGCGAGCTCGGTGTCGGCCGCAACCTCAGGGCGACCCCATGTGGGTCGGTGAGGAGCCGGTGTTCCTGACCTCGCGTGAAGCCGTGTCGAGATGGAACGGGCAGCTCGGTGCGAGAAGCTCGAGACCTGGCTCGGCGACCCGAGCCTCTCGGCAAAGCAGGTGGGGGCGGACGCTGAGAAGGACGGCATCTCGGTCGCCGCACCCTCGCAGGCCTCTTCGAGTTACACGTACGTGGTACGGAACGGTCATCTGGAACCAGTACTGAGCATCTCGGAAGAGCCTCGAACCGCCCCCTGGAGGATCGCATGATTACTGACAAGCAACGAGCCGGTTCCGCTCTCGCGTCGCTCGCCCTCGCACTGGCGCTGAGCGCCTGCGCCGGAGAAAGCCAGCAGCAGGCGGAGCCTGACAACACGCTCTCCCTGAGCGGCACCTGCGATGGAATCGGCGTGCTGCAGGGCCACTTCGGGGACGAGATGATGGCGTACATGGCCGGAGAGCGGACCCTCGCCGAGCTTCGGGAGGCCGAGGCTGCGCTCTCCGAGCGCTGGGGCGCCCTGGCCGCCGAGAGCGCCCCCGAGCTGAAGGAGGCGCTGAGCGTGGTGGCGGAGGAGTCGAAGGCCGGGGACTTCGAGAACAACCGTGCGGCAGGCCAAGCGCTCGGAACGGCAGTGGAAGCCTGCGAAGCCGCCGGCTACCCCATACAGGTGAAGGCCACACGCGGGGGCTGAGACGTCAGCGCATAACTCCCCCGCCTGGCCTCAGCGCGTGACGACGCTCACGATCTTCGGCACGCGCACCACCACGTTGACCACCTCGCGGTCCCCGATCGAGCGCTGCACGGCCGCCGACGCCCGCGCCGCGGCCTCGGCCTCCGCCTCCGTCACCGAGGCCGGCAGCGTGAGGCGATCCCGCACCTTGCCGTCGACCTGCACGACCATCGTCACCTCGTCCTCGACGAGGAGCGAGGGATCCGCCGCCGGCCACTCGGCCAGCGCCACCGTTGGCTCGTGCCCCAGCTTCGCCCACATGTCCTCCGCCGCGTATGGCGCGAAGAGCGACAGGATCACCGCGATCGCCTCGGCCGACTCGCGCACCGCGGGATCCGCGGCGCCGCAGCCCGAGTCGATCGCCTTGCGGGTCACGTTGACCTGGTCCATGAGACGGGCCACGACCACGTTGAACTTGTAGGCCTCGATGAGCCCCGGGGCGTCCGCGAGCAGCTGGTGGGTGTGCTTGCGCAGGGCCGCGTCGCCGCCGGAGAGGTCGGCCCCCGCCGGCGCGCCGGCGAGCTCCACGTCGTCGGCCACGCGCCAGGCGCGCCCGAGGAACTTCGCCGAGCCCTGCACCGACACGTCGGCCCAGTCGATGTCGTCCTCGGGGGGCCCTGCGAACGCGAGGGTCACGCGCAGCGCGTCGGCGCCGTGCTCCTTCAACTCCGAGGCGAACTCGACCAGGTTGCCCTTCGACTTCGACATCTTCGCGCCGTCCTGCAGCACCATGCCCTGGTTGAGCAGCGCCGAGAAGGGCTCCTCGAAGTCGAGGTAGCCGAGGTCGTGCAGCACCTTCGTGATGAAGCGCGAGTAGAGCAGGTGCAGGATGGCGTGCTCGACGCCGCCCGCGTACTGGTCGATGGGGCCCCACCGCTTGGCCAGCTCGGGATCGAAGGCCTGCGTGTCGTCGTTCGCCGACAGGAAGCGCAGATAGTACCAGGAGCTGTCGACGAAGGTGTCCATGGTGTCGGGATCGCGCGTCCAGGTCTCGCCGGTGCCGGGGTCGATCACGGTCGCCCACTCGGTCGCCGCGCCGAGCGGCGAGGCGCCCTTGGGCTTCAGGTCGAGGCCCTCGGAGGGGGGCAGCTCGACCGGCAGCGCCGAGGGGTCGACGGGCTTCATCTCCCCCTCGTGCTCGCCGGTGCCGTGCAGGATCGGGATCGGCGTGCCCCAGTAGCGCTGACGCGAGATCAGCCAGTCGCGCAGCCGGTAGGTGGTGGCCGCGCGGCCGGTGCCGCGCGCCTCCAGCACCTCGATGGCCCTCCGGATCGCGTCCTCCTTGGCGAGCCCGTCGAGCTCGCCCGAGTTGACGAGCACGCCGTCGCCCGCGGTCGCCACGCCGCTCAGAGCCGGATCCGGCAGCGGCTCGCCCTCGGCGTCGCGCGCGTCGACGACCACCCGCACCGGCAGCTCGAACCTGAGCGCGAAGTCGAGGTCGCGCTGGTCGTGGGCGGGCACGGCCATGATGGCCCCGTGCCCGTAGTCGGCCAGCACGTAGTCGGATGCCCAGACGGGGATGCGCTCGCCGTTCACCGGGTTCACCGCGAAGTGGTCGAGGAAGACCCCGGTCTTCTCGCGGTCGGCGTTCTGCCGCTCGATCTCGGTCTGCTTCTGGGTCTGCTCGAGATATGCCTGAAACTGCATGCGCACCTCGGCGGAGGCGCCGGCGGCCAGCTCGGCGGCCAGGTCGGAGTCGGGGGCGACCACCATGAAGGTGGCGCCGTGCAGCGTGTCGGGTCGGGTCGTGAAGACCGGCACCCGCTCCTCCCGGCCCTCGATCTCGAACTCGACCTCCGCGCCGCGCGAGCGCCCGATCCAGTTGCGCTGCATGTTCAGCACCTTGGCGGGCCACCGCCCCTCGAGCGCGTCGAGGTCGTCGAGCAGGCGATCCGCGTAGTCGGTGATGCGGAAGTACCACTGCGTGAGCTTCTTCTTCACCACCACGGCGCCCGAGCGCTCGGAGGTGCCGTCCGGCAGCACCTGCTCGTTCGCGAGCACGGTCTGATCCACCGGGTCCCAGTTGACCCAGCTCGCCTTGCGGTACGCGAGGCCCTTCTCGTACATCTTGAGGAACAGCCACTGGTTCCAGCGGTAGTACTCGGGGTCGCTCGTGTGCAGCACCCGGCTCCAGTCGAACGAGGGCGCGTAGACGCGGAAGCTGGCCTTCTGCTGCTCGATGTTGGCGTAGGTCCACTCGCGGGGGTCGACCCCGCGAACGATCGCGGCGTTCTCGGCGGGCAGGCCGAAGGAGTCCCAGCCGATGGGGTGCAGCACCTCGTAGCCGCGGCCGCGCCAGTAGCGGGCGAGCACGTCGCCGAAGCAGAACGCCTCCGCGTGGCCCATGTGCAGATCGCCGGAGGGGTACGGGAACATGTCGAGCACGTACTTGCGGGGCCGGCCGGAGGTTGCACCGGCACCGTCCGCGTCACCGACCTCGAACGGCTTCAGCCGGTCCCAGACGGGAAGCCACCGATCCTGGACCGCCCTGAAATCGTAGCCCTCGATCTCGCGCGCCTGCTGCTCGCTCACACACACCTCGATATCGTTCGTGAGTTCGGGATCGCGCCCGATGCCGCGGGCGCGCACATCCCTCAAGACTACCCCGTCTGCCTCGGCGCGAGGCACCGCCCGCCCCGCGCCGAGCGCCGCGATCAGCGGCGCCGCCTTGAGGTGCTTCTCGGCGACCTCGCTCGCCGCGCACGAGTCGGCCGTGATCCCGCCCCCGGCGCCGACGAGCGCCCGGTCGCCGCGCAGCTCGACCCCTCGGATCGTCATCGCGAGCTCGGCGTCGCCGCCGCGGTCGATCCACCCGAAGCACCCGGAGTACAGCCCGCGCGGCCCCGCCTCGAGCCCGGCGAGGATCTCCACGGCGCGCCGCTTCGGCGCCCCCGTCATGGACCCGCCCGGGAAGCACGCCTCGATCGCGGTGAAGGTGTCTTCGCCCCGGCGCAGATCCCCGGTCACCGTGCTCACCAACTGGTGCACGTGGGGGTGCGCCTCCACGTGCAGGAAGCCCTCGACGGCCACCGAGCCGGGTTCGCACACGCGGCTGAGGTCGTTGCGCATGAGGTCCACGATCATGAGGTTCTCGGCGCGCTCCTTCGGATCGGCGGCGAGCTGCTCGGAGAGCTCCCGGTCCGCCTCGGGAGTCTCGCCCCGGCGCCTCGTGCCCTTGACCGGCCGGGTCGCGATCCGCCTCCCGCGCACCGAGAGGAAGCGCTCGGGGCTCGCGCTCACGAGCGCGCGATCCCCCGCGACGATCACGCCGCCCCGCGTCGCGGCTCCGCTCGCCCGCAGCCTCAGGTAGAGCTCGAGCGGGTCGAAGCGCCCGCGCACCTCGGCCGTGTCGGTGAGGCACAGCACGTACGCCTCGCCATCGCGGATGGCTTCGCGGCAGGCCTCGACCTCGGCGGCGTACGCCTCGTCGGTGCGGCGCCAGACGATCGGGGCCGGGTCGAGGCCCCGATCCGGTCCGGCGCCGGCAGCCGGGTGCCGCCGATCGAGGATCCCGCTCAGCCGCCCGACCGCCCCGGCCTCGCCGAGCAGCTCCCCGCCCCCGCTGCCGTGGTCGACGGCGAGCACCGCGTCGAGCCGCAGCGCGAACCCGGGCGCGGCCGTGTCGGGTGCGGGATCGAGCCCGAGCAGCGCCGCCCCGAACTCGTAGCCCAGCGCGACCGCCCATCCGCCGCGCAGGCCGCCGGCGCCCGGCGCCCGCTCGCCGCCGACGCCCTCGCGCAGGCCCGCCAGGAACCCGCGCTCGCGCCCGCGCTCCGCGGTCCGCACCTCGCTCGCGACCCCGAGGCGGCTCACGCGCGGCTCCCCGGGCGCGGCGGCCTCCCCGTCGAACCAGCACCAGGGCAGGCCGCTCGCTGCGAGCGCGCGGGCGGCGGCCGCGGCGTCGGCCCGCCGGGCAGGTCTCCCAGTCACCCGACCACTGTACCGGCCGTCGGTCGCCGTCGGGGGCTGGAGACGCCGGGAGATGCCCGCGGTAGGGTGGGCGCGTGACTGCAGGACCGCCCCGGCTGCTCGCGGCCGACTCGTTCCGCGTGCGGGCGAACCCCCGCACGGGCGTCGCCGAGGCGCGGGGGCCGGACCTGCACCTCGATCGCTTCACCCGGACCGCGCTCGCGGCGTGGCCGGGCGAGGACGGGAGCGCCCTCGAGCGGATCCGGGCGTTCCTCGACGAGGCCGTCGCCCGCATCGCGGAATACGGCGAGGGGTTCCCCCGCCTCGAACTCCGGGGGCCCGACGATCCCGGCGGCGATCCCGAGCTCTCGTGCGCGCTGCGCCCGCTGCCCGAGCTGCGCGACACGATCGAGCTGCGCACCGCCCCCGGGGTGCGCCTCGACCGCCCTGAGCGCAAGGGGCCGAGCATCGCGCGGCTCTCCGAGCTGAATCGCCGGCTCGGCGCCGAGGCGCTGCTGCTCGACGGCGACGGCCGGGTGATCGAGGGCGCCACGACGAGCATCGTCTGGTGGCGGGACGGCACCGACGACTCGGGCCGCTGCGTCGCCCCTCCGTCTTCCGGGACCCGCAATCGCGTCGAATCGGTGACCGAGGCGCTGCTGCGGGAGGCCGCGTCGCTCTCCGAGGGGCGCCCCGCTCCCGAGGAGCTCGCGCGATGCGAGACCTGGGCGGTGAACGCGCTGCACGGCATCCGGCTGGTGACGGGCATCGACGGCGCTCCGCCCCCCGCCCCCCGGGCGGACAGGCTGCGACGGTTCCGCGAGGCGCTCGACCGGCGCTGGCGTCCGCTCGAAAAGTGATATCATTTTTATATCACCGAGCGAAAGGCAGCGACATGAGCGATGCTCACGACCCCACGACCCCGCAGGTCGAACCCGTCAACACCGAGCCGGTCGGGCACGACGGCGTGCGCGTCGACATCTCCGAGCGCCCGGCCTGGCACCGGGGCAGCGCCGCAGGCATCGCCGCGTTCCTGCTGGGGGTGCTCGCGATCCCTGGCGGCGTCCTCCTCGTCATCCGGGGCGCCATGGTGCTCGACGGGGGCAGCGCCGCGGGTGGCCTGATCGTCGTCCTGGGCGTCCTGGCCGTCGTCGCGGCGCTGCTCGTGTTCACCATGTTCACCATCGTCGCGCCCGGTCAAACCTCAGTGCGGCAGTTCTTCGGCCGGTACGTCGGCACGGTGCGCAGCAACGGCATCAGCTTCGTCGCCCCCTTCACGACGGGGCGCAAGGTCTCGGTGCGCGTGCACAACTTCGAGACCAACGAGCTCAAGGTGAACGACTCCGACGGCAACCCCGTCCACATCGCCGCCATCGTCGTGTGGCAGGTCGCCGACACCGCGAAGGCCGTGTTCGCGGTCGAGGACTACCGGGAGTTCATCGAGACGCAGGCCGAGGCCGCCCTGCGCCACGTCGCCACCACCCACCCCTACGACGAGCCCGCGCCGGGCGAGCAGTCGCTGCGCGGCAGCACCGACGTCGTGTCCGCCCAGCTCGCCGAGGAGGTCGCAGCGCGCGTGGCCATCGCCGGCCTCGAGGTGCTCGAGGTGCGCATCTCCTCCCTGGCCTACGCCCCCGAGATCGCGCAGGCCATGCTGCAGCGGCAGCAGGCGAGCGCGATCATCGCGGCTCGGGAGAAGATCGTCGAGGGCGCGGTGACCATGGTGGATCAGGCCCTCAGCCGCCTCGAGCACGAGGACATCGTTACGCTCGACGACGAGCGCCGCGCTCAGATGGTGTCGAACCTGCTGCTCGTGCTGACGAGCGACCAGCGGGCGACGCCCGTGATCAACGCGGGATCGCTCTACGGCTGACATGTCCGAGGAGGATCGCGCCGGCCCGTCCCGCGGGAGCAGGAAGCAACTGCTGCTGCGGCTCGACCCCGCCGTGCACACGGCGGTCGCAAAGTGGGCCGCCGACGACCTGCGCTCCGTGAACGCGCAGATCGAGGTGCTGCTGAGGCGCGCCCTGATCGACGCCGGCCGCGATCCTCGCGCGAACCCGATGCCGCGACGGGGACGCCCCCGGAAGGACTCGGCGGACTAGAGCTCGAGCCGGGCCGCCTCGATCCCCGCCGGCAGCCCGGTGTGCGTGATGACGATCACGGCCCGGTCGGCGGGCACCGCGCCGACGAGGTCTGCCAGCAGGCGATCGGCGAGCTCCCGGTCGACCCCGGCCGTCGGCTCGTCGAGCACCACGACCGGGAAGTCGGCGAGGAGCGCGCGCGCGAGGGCGATGCGCTGCGCCTGACCGCCGGAGACGAGCGCGCCGCGTTCGCCGACGCGGGCGTCGAGCCCGCCGCGCTCCCGCGCCCAGTCGCCGAGTCCCACCCGGTCCAGCGCGGCCATGAGCTCCGCATCGCTCCCGGCGCCCCGGTCGGCGCTGTCGCGCGCGAACTTGAGGTTCTGCCGCAGATCGGCGTCGAAGAGGTGCGGCGTCTGCTCGCAGAGGCCCACGGTGCGGCGCACGGCCGCGGCCGGGAGCTCGCGCGCCTCGACGCCGCGCAGCCGGTAGCTGCCCCGGTAATCGAGGAGGCGCACGAGCGCGAGCGCGAGGGAGCTCTTGCCCGCACCGCTATCCCCCGTCACCGCGAGCGTCTGCCCGGCGCGCAACTCGAAGCCCACGCCGTCGACCGCGTCGCGGGACGCCCCCGGGTGGCGCACCGCGAGATCGCGCACCTCGATGAGCGGCGCTGCGGGATCCGCCTCCTCCCGCGGCCCGTCGGCGCCGGGATCGTCCACCGGGATCTCCGGCGGCAGCTCCGTCTCCGTGAGCTCGGCGACGCGCCCCGCGCTCGCCTCCACCGCGCGCCGGGCGACGAGCGCCGCGGGCACCTGGGCGAACACCTCGAACACGGCGGCGGGCACCACGACCACGGCGGCGAAGAGCGGGGCCGAGAGCCCGCCCTGGCCGGGCTCCGGCAGCAGCAGCACGAGCGCGAGCAGCGAGGCGAGACCCGCCCCGAGGGCGAGCAGCGCCCCCGTGAGCCCGGCGGCTCGGGTGCGGCGCAGCTGCACCTCGGAGAGCCGGGCCTCCGCGGCGGCGATCCGCTCGCGCTGCCGCGGAAGCGCCCCGTAGGCCGCGAGCACCTCTGCGGCCGCGAATCGCTCGAGCAGGGTGTCCGAGAGCGCGGCGCGGGCGGCGCTGAGCTCGCGGTCGGAGGCGCCGGCCATGCGGCGGGCGAGCGGGATCGCGATCCCGCCGCTCGCGAGCAGCGCGCCCGCGAGCACCGCGCCCGCGAGCGGCGAGACGACGCCCACGAGGACCACGCTGAGCCCGACGACCACCCCGCTCACGAGCAGCGGCTGCCGCACCCGCAGCGGCTCATCCTGCAGCTGGTCGACGTCGTCCACGAACGCCGCGAGCACGTCGCCGCGTCGGTGCGACTCGATCGCGCCCGGCACCCGCGGCACGAGCGCCTCGAACGTGCGAGCCCGCAGCACGGCGAGCTGGGCCAGCGCGGCGTCGTGGCTGAGCAGGCGGTCGGTGTAGCGGAACGCGGCGCGACCGATCGCGAGCGCGCGCACACCCACGATCGCGAAGGTGAGGTGCAGGATCGGCGGCTGCTCGGCGGCCCGCACGATGAGCCACATGCTGAGGCCGAGCAGCCCGACCACGCAGAGGTCGGCGAGCGCCCCGAGCGTCAGCCCGGGCGCCCGGCGCCGGCGCGACGGCACCGCCCGCGCGAGCACCGCCCGGCGGCGCTCCCGTTCCACCGCCCCGCTCCCGCTCATGCTCGGCTCCCCACGACGCGCGGCGCGATCCGCACCACCCGGTCCGCGGCCGCGAGCACGGCCGGGCGGTGGCTCGCGACGAGCACCGCGCGGCCGGCCTCGGCCTCGCGGCGCAGCGCCGCGCAGACCACCGCCTCGTTGGCGGCGTCGAGCGCCGAGCTGGGCTCGTCGAGCAGCAGCACGCGCGCGTCCCTGCTCCACGCGCGGTAGAGGCAGCGGGCGACCGCGACGCGCTGCGCCTGTCCGCCGGAGAGGCCCGCTCCCGAGGCGCCGAGGGCGCGCCCGGGATCGACATCGCGCAGCCCCGCGGCCTGCAGCGCGCGGCGCACGAGCGCCGGATCCGGCTCCCCCTCGCCGAGCGCGACGTTCTCGGCGATGCTGCCCTGCAGCAGGCCGGGCCGCTGGCCGCACCAGGCGATCCCGCCGCCGACCTCGATCGCGCCCGTCTCCGGCCGCACGAAGCCCAGCGCCGCGGCGATCAGCGTCGACTTCCCGGAGCCGGAGGGCCCCGCGAGCGCGATGAACTCGCCGCGATCGACCGCGAACGACACGGGCCCCGCGACGGGCCGGCCGCCGCGCGCGACCGTCACCGCGTCGAGCCGCAGCCCGGCCACCCCCTCCCGGTCCGCGGGGGGCGCGGCAGCACCCGAGGAGCCCGACGGGCCGTCGATGATCTCGAACACGCGGCTCGAGGCCGCGAGGCCCTCGACGGAGGCGTGGAAGGCCGCGCCCACCTGCCGGATCGGGACGAACACCTCGGGCAGCAGCAGCAGCACGAACAGTCCGAGGCCGAGCGGGAACTCACCGTTCACCAGCCGCGTCCCCACGGTCACCGCGACGAGCGCGATCGAGAACGTGCCCGCCAGGTCGAGCACGAAACCCGAGAGGAACGTGACGCGCAGCACCCGCACGGTCCGGGTGCGGTACTCCTCGGTCTCGCGGGCGATGCGCGCGGACTGCCGTCCCTCGCGTCCGAAGATCTTGAGGGTGGCGAGGCCCGACACTGCGTCGAGGAACGACGCGGAGAGGTGCTCCAGCTGCGTCCACTGCCGGTCCTGCACGGCCTGCGTGGCGAGGCCGATGAGCAGCATGAAGACCGGGATCACGGGGAAGACGATGAGCACGGTGACGCCGCTGACCGGATCGGCGAGCAGCACCGCGGCGACGAGCAGCGGGGTCGCGACGGCGGTGAGGATCAGCTGCGGCAGATAGCCCGAGAAGTACCCGTCGAGCGCGTCGAGTCCGCGGCCGAGCACGGTGGTGAGTTCGGCGTCGGAGCGGCGGTCGTCCGCCGACGCGCCGTCGGGCTGCGGCGAGCGCGCGTCCAGCGCGTCGAGAGCCGCGGCCCGCAGCTGCGCCTTGACCCGCACGGACCCGCGCGCTGCCACCGTCTCCATCCCCCAGGACGCCGCGGAGCGCACGCAGACGGCGACGAGCGCGAGCCCGATGAGGCCGGGGAGCTCTCCCGGGCCGGAGGCGCCCTCGGGGATGCGGCCGGCCGCGCCACCCGCCCCGCCGAGCACCGGCAGCACGGCGATCGTCAGCGCCTGCGCCAGGCACCAGCACCACACGAGGATGGCGAGCGTGCGCACGAGGCCGAGCGCGGCGCCGACCAGCAGCACGCCGCGTGCGGCTCGTGCGTGGCGCAGCAGCCGCGGGTCGAGGGGCTTCATCGAGATCCAGTCCGGGAGTCGGCGCTCAGTGAGCGGCGGCCGGGATCGCCTCGCGGGTGAGGCGCTTGCGGAACACCCAGTAGGTCCAGGCCTGGTAGGCGAGCACGAGCGGCATCGTGAAGCCGGCGACCCAGGTCATCAGCTCGAGCGTCTTCTGCGAGCTCGCGGCGCCCGAGATCGACATCGAGTAGGCGGGATCGATGCTCGAGTGCATGACGTTGGGGAACATCGACATGAACACCGCGAGCAGCGCGAAGACGATCGCCGCCGCGTTGGCGGTGAAGGCCCAGCCCTCGCGGCCGAGCAGGTTGGCGACCCAGCCGCCGATCAGCGCCGCCGCCGCGAGCGCCGAGCAGAGCGCGATCACCCAGAACGTGTCGCTGTCGCGATGCTGCACGAGTGTCCACGCGAGGAACGCCGCTCCGGCGAGGATCGCGCCGATCCCGACGCGGGTGGCCAGACGTCGGGCCCGATCCCGCATGTCGCCCGCGGTCTTCAGCGACACGAACACGAGACCGTGCGTGAAGGTGATGAGCAGCAGCGTGAGCCCGCCGAGCAGGCTGTAGGGGTTGAGCAGGGTCAGCAGGGTGCCCTCGTAGATCCAGCCGCCGTTCTCGAGGGGCGCGATGGGCACGCCCTGGGCGAGATTGGCGAACGCGACGCCCCACAGCAGGGGCGGGATCACGGAGCCCCAGAAGATAAACCGGTCGAACCAGCCCGTCCACTGCGCACCCTTGCCCTGATGCCGGTACTCGAAGGAGACCCCGCGCAGGATCAGCGCGACGAGGATGACGAGCAGGGCGAGGTAGAAGCCCGAGAACATCGTCGCGTACCACTCCGGGAAGGCCGCGAACAGCGCTGCGCCCGCGACGATGAGCCAGGTCTCGTTGAGATCCCACACCGGCCCGATGGTGTTGATGATGAGGCGGCGGTCGGTGTCGTCGCGGCCGAGGAACGGCAGCGACATGCCGACGCCGAAGTCGAAGCCGTCGAGCACGAAGTACCCGATGAGCAGCACGCCGACGATGAAGAACCAGAGCGTGGTGAGTTCCATGATGCGCGTTTTCCCTCGTTCGTCGTTCAGTACACCGTCGCGAGCCGCTGCGGGTCGGGTTCGCCGCTGTCGTCCTGCTCGATATCCGGCGGGCCCTCCTTGGCCGCCTTCGTGATCAGCTTGAACTCGACCACCGCGAGGGCGCCGTAGACCAGCGTGAACACGATCAGCGACGTGAGCACCGCCCAGCCGGGCACGCCGGGAGACACACCCTGCTCGGTGGTCATGACCCCGAATACGATCCACGGCTGCCGCCCCATCTCGGTGAAGAGCCAGCCGACGAGCGACGCGAGCATGGGGATCGGCGCGGTCCAGATGGCGACCTTCCACACCCACTTCGGCAGGTCGATGCTCTTGCGCGTGATCCAGAGCCCGACTGCGGAGACGAGCGCCGCGAAGGCGCCGAGGCCGATCATCCAGCGGAACGCCCAGTAGGTGACCCAGATGATGGGGGCGAACTGCCCGTTGCTCGGGCAGGTCAGCAGGGAGCCGGCGCCGCAGTAGAGGGCTTCGTACTGCGTCTGCAGGTCGCGGATCCCCTCGACGCTGCCGTCGAAGGTGCCGTTCGAGAGGTAGGACAGCAGGTAGGGGATGCGGATCGAGAAGATCTCCTGCGTGCCGTCCGGCGTGCCCCAGCTGAAGATCGAGAACGACGCGTCGGCGCCGCTCGCGGTGTTGTAGAGCGCCTCGGCGGCGGCCATCTTCATGGGCTGCGTCTGCGTCATGACCCGGGCGAGCAGGTCACCGGAGAGGGCTGCGCCCGCGAACGCGACGATGTTCGTCCACGCGCCGAAGCGCAGTGCGGTGCGCATCTCGTCGACGTACTGCCCCCGCTGCAGGTGCCACGCGGCAACCGCCACGATCACGACGCCGGCGAACATGGCCGCCGCGAAGACCGTGTGCGGGAACTGGGTCACCGCGACGGGGTTCGTGAGCACCGCGCCGATGTCCTGGAGCTCGGCCCTACCGCGCTCCTCGTTGATCGTGAAGCCCACCGGGTTCTGCATGAAGGCGTTGGCGGCGAGGATGAAGTAGGCCGAGGCCACGGTGCCGATCCAGACCATCCAGATGGTGAGCAGGTGCACCTTCTTCGGCAGCTTGTCCCAGCCGAAGATCCAGAGCCCGATGAAGGTCGCCTCGAAGAAGAAGGCGATGAGGCCCTCCATCGCGAGCGGCGCCCCGAAGATGTCGCCGACGAAGCGGGAGTAGTTCGACCAGTTCATGCCGAACTGGAACTCCTGCACGATGCCGGTCACCACGCCCATGGCGAAGTTGATGAGGAAGATCCGGCCGAAGAGCCGGGTGAGGCGCAGGTACTTGTCCTTGCCCGTGCGCACCCACGCGGTCTGCAGGATGGCCACGAGCAGGGCCATGCCGACCGTGAGCGGCACGAAGATGAAGTGGTACAGCGTCGTCAGCCCGAACTGCCAGCGCGCCAGGATCAGCGGATCGAGGAACTCGTCCATGTATCGCTCCAGAACGAAGGGCGCGGCACCCCGCCAAGGGTGCACTCCCTTAGTGAGGTCCGCCACGAGATGTCATTCTCGCCGGAGCTGCCGGTCGGCGACCGGCCAACTCTGATTTTATCCTCTCTGTGAATCGCCTGCGAATGCGGTTTGACGTCGAACTACTTTTCGCTCGGGCTCGAGACACTTCTCGCCCGGCGCCGCGCCGAGCGAAGCGCTCGCCCTAGACTGGCTGGGTGATATCGAACACCCAGCCCGATCCCCGGCCCCGCCTCGCGGCGCGTCTGGAGGGCTGGGTGCACGGGCGCCGCGCCCGCCGCGCCGTGTCGCACGGCAAGACGCCGTCGGTGATCCCGTACCTGAGCTACGGCAGCACCGAGTGGGTGCGCGTGCTCGGCCGAGTGCTGTATCTGAAACGCGAGAGCCGCGAGCACACCCGATTCCGCCCCGACGTCGCGGAGGTCTCCCGCGTGCGCGGCTGGCGCACCTTCACCAGCGTCTCGGTGCCGCATCAGCCGGTGCGGGTGCTCATCGACGGCGAGCCCGTGACCGAGGTCGTGACCGACCGCGGCGGCGTGATCGACTCGATCGTGCCGGTCTCGCTCTCCCCCGGCTGGCACACGCTCACGCTGCAGGCCGGCGACAGCGAGGCGGCCGACGCCCCCATCGACGTCGTGAAGCCGAACGCGCAGTTCGGCATCATCTCCGACATCGACGACACGATCCTCATCACCGCGCTCCCGCGGCCGTTCGTCGCCGCCTGGAACAGCTTCGTGCTCGACGAGCACGCGCGCTCCGCCACCCCCGGCATGGCCGTGATGCTCGACCACCTGGTCGCCCGGCATCCGGGCTCCCCCATCGTCTACCTCTCGACCGGCGCCTGGAACGCGGCGCCGGCGCTGAGCCGCTTCCTCGCCCGCAACCTGTATCCCATGGGCGCGCTGCTGCTCACCGACTGGGGGCCCACGCACGATCGCTGGTTCCGCAGCGGCAGGGAGCACAAGCGCCGGGAGCTCAAGCGGCTCGCGGAGGAGTTCCCGGGGATCAAGTGGATACTCATCGGCGACGACGGGCAGCGCGACGAAGCGCTGTACCACGAGTTCGCCACCGCGCACCCCGACAACGTGGCCGCGGTCATGATCCGGCAGCTCTCCGTGGGCGAGGCCGTGCTCGCCGGCGGCCGCTCGAAGGCGCACCTGCACCGCAGCACGAGCGGGGTGCCCTGGCTGTACGGTCCGGACGGAGCGACGCTGCGCGAGGAGCTGCGCAAGCTGGACCTGCTGTGATCTGGCGCCGGCTCGCCCGCTGGAGCCGCGCGCCCCGTCGGCTCACCGGCCGGGTCAGGGCAGAGGAGCGGGCTCCGCTCATCCAGGTGTCGAAGACCCTCGCGGCCGTGGTCATCGCGTGGTTCACCTGCCTGCTCGTCTTTCCCGGGCAGCTCCCGATCTTCGGGGCGATCGCCGCGCTCCTCGTGGTGCAGGACAACGTCGACCAGTCGCTCAGCAGGGGCCTGGAGCGCGTGGTCGGCGTGCTGCTCGGCGTGGCGGTGGCGCTCGTCACCGGCGAGCTCCTCGGGCAGCACTCGTGGCTGTTCATCGCCGCACTGGTGGCGGGGCTCGCCCTCGGCTGGCTGCTGCGCATGACGCCGAGCGCCGCCAACCAGATCGTGGTGAGCGCCCTGCTGATGATCGCCCTCGGCGGCCTCGACCTGTACTACGGCGTCGAGCGGCTGGTCGAGACGCTCATCGGCGCGCTCATCGGAGTCGCCGTCAACGCTCTGGTGGTCGCGCCGGTGCGCACCCTGCCCGTGCACGAGGCGCTCGTGTCGCTCACCGCGGACGCCGCCTCGGCGCTGCGCCGGATCGCCGACGCCCTGGATCGGCCTCGCGACGACGACTGGCTCGAGCAGATGCACGAGGACGCCCGAGCGCTGCAGACCGGGCGCACCCGGGTGCACGAACTCCTGCGCGAGGCCCGCGAGAGCCTGCGCCTCAACCCCCGGAGCCGCCGCTACCGGCAGGGGCTCGCCGACGATGACGCGCTGTTCCAGCGGCTCCAGCCGATCGTCACGCAGATCGGCGGGATGTCGCGGGCGGTGTACGACCTCTACGAGCCCGATCTCATCACGGATCCCTCGGTGGTGGGCATGGTCGAGGAGATCCGCAGGGCCGCGCACGATCTCGAGCTGTTCGCGCGCGAGCCCTCGGCGGAGCAGGAGGGCGCCGCCGAGCCCCCGGCGCTCACGACCCCCTACACGATCCCGCGGCCGCACCCGGAGCACTGGGTGCTCATCGGATCGCTCATGGAGGATCTGCGCCGCGTGCGCGGCCGCATCACCGGCGATCCGGGGTGAGGCTCGGGCGGTCCTACTTCTCCAGAGCCGCCTGCACGTCGAGCGTGATCGCCACGTCGGAGCCGAGCAGCAGGCCGCCCTTCTCGAGCGGGGCGTTCCAGGTGAGCCCGAAGTCCTCGCGCTTGACGACGGCGGTGGCGGTGAAGCCGGCCTTGTAATTGCCGTAGCCGTCCTCGCCGAAGCCGCCGAACTCGAAGTCGAAGGTGACCGGCTTGGTGACGCCGCGCATCGTGAGCTCGCCGTCGACCTTGAACTCCCCGTTCTCCTCGCGCACCCCCGTCGAGACGAAGGTGAGCTGCGGGTGCTCTTCCGCGGCGAAGAAGTCGCCGGTGCGCAGGTGGCCGTCGCGGTTCTTCTCGTTGGTGTCGATGGAGGCGACCTCGGCGCTGGCAGTCACGGTCGACTCGAGCGGGTTCTCGGCGGTGACGAAGGTCGCGTCGAACTGCTCGAACTTGCCCTTGACCTTGCTGATGGCGAGGTGGCGCACGGAGAAGCCCACCTCGGAGTGCGTGGGGTCGACCTTCCACGTGCCGACGCGGTAACCGGGGATCTGATCTGCGGTGATTGACATAGAGGTGCCTTTCGTTCGACTGACGTGTCTGGAGAGCACAACCGATACATGCGCGCGCATATTCCCGGCCTCGAGAACTTTGCTCTTCCCGCATCGGCTCCGCCCGGCCAGGCGCCCCTCCCGCCTACCTCGGGCGCCGCTTCGCGCTCTCGCGCGCCCGCATCACCGTCTCGCCCACCGGCGCGACCGGGTCGAAGTCCCCGTAGCGGCGGCGGGCCGCCTCGCCGACGAGGAAGTCGCTCAGCGCGGGGTTCTTGGGCAGCAGGGATCCGTGCAGGTAGCTGCCGATCACGTTGCCGGTGCGCGCCCCCTCGACCCCGTCCTCGGGGTTGTTGCCGGCCCCCTGGATCACGCGTCCGAGCGGCCGCGATCCCGGTCCCAGCGTCGTGTTGCCGCTGTGGTTCTCGTAGCCGATGATCTCGCCGAACTCGTCTGAGTCGAGCACGATGTTGCCGATCATGCGCTCGCCGCCCCCGCGGGTCTCCACGTCGAGCACGCCGATGCCGACCAGTTCGTCACCCGTGTGGGTGATGAAGCGGTGACCGAACAGCTGGTAGAGCCCGCAGACCATGAGCATCGGCGTCCCGTCGCCCGCGAGCGCGCGGATCTCGCCGGCCCGCGCCGACAGGTCCTTCGCCACGCGGCCCTGTCCCGAGTCCTGGCCGCCGCCCCCGATCACGATGTCGACGACCTCGGGCAGCGCGTCGCCCGGGTTCACCTCGGTCACGCGCGGCGCGTAGCCGTGCTCCCGCGCACGGCGGGTGAGCGCGAGCACGTTGCCCCGGTCCCCGTAGATGTTCATGTCGCGGGGGTAGAGCGAGACGATCGCGAGTTCTCGTTGCCCGGTCACCAGATGTCCTCCACCTCGGTCAGCTCGGCGAGCGCCCTCCGCAGCTCCAGCATGGCGGTGTAGGTGCAGTAGATGCGCCGGGGCGCCCCGCCCGTGCGCCCCCGGAACTCGCGCAGCGCACGGCCCAGATCCTCCTCGACGCGCCCCACCGCGACGTCGTCGTGCTCCAGCCGCAGCGCCATGTCCCACGCGCGGGTGCCGCTGACCGTGTCGACGCCCCCCTCCGCGAGCGACGTGAAGTCGACGTCCCAGAGCCAGGACATGTCGCGCCCGTCGGCGTACTGGTCGTTGATCGCGATCATCGCGTCGACCCCGCCCGGGTCGAAGGAGGCGAGCCCCAGGCGGAAGCCGGCCGGGTTCTTCACGAGCACCAGCTCGAGCGGCTGCCCGTCGAGCGTCAGCCGCTCGCCGCGTCCGAAGGCGGGGCGCACCTCGGCGAGGGAGGCCAGGATCGCCGGAGTCGCCGGGCTCGGCACCGCGCCGGCCGGCAGCCCCGCGACCGGCCCCGCCCGCAGGATCATGCGCACCGTGGCGAGCGCCGCGGCCGCGTTGAAGGTGTTGTAGAGGCCCTCGAGCCTCAGGGACGTGCGGTGGTCGTCCCCGTCGAGGCGGAACACCGCCTCGTGGTCGCCCAGCTCGACCAGCGTGACATCCGCCTCCCCCCGGTCCGCGCCTCCCGCGACGAGCGCGCCGGCGTGGAAGTCGTCGTCGCTGGGAAACATCGACAGCAGCTCGTCGGAGAGCCCGAAGCCGCGCACCTCGGGTCCGCCGGCGCGTTCGCGGGTGCGCTCCCCGATCACCGCGACCAGGCGGTCCTCGCGGTTCACGACGAGCCCCTCGGCGGTGGCGTCGGCGATGCGCTGCAGCAGCTTCGCCGTGGTGTCGATCTCGCCGAAGCGGTCGAGCTGATCGCGCAGCACGTTGAGCAGCAGCGTGAAGCGCGGCGGCACGCGGTCGATGAAGTACATGGCGTGCGCCTCGTCGAGCTCGAGCACCGCGATGTCGGCGTCGAGTGCGCCGCCGATCGAGCACTCCTGAACGGCCGCGGCGACGACGCCGCGCGAGAAGTTCGAGCCGGTGCGGTTCGTGAACACGCGCAGCCCCTGGGCCTCGAGCATCTCCACGATCATCTTCGTCGTTGTGGTCTTGCCGTTGGTGCCGCTCACCGCGACGACGCCGTACGGCAGTCGGCCGAGCACCCGGGAGAGGAAACCGGGGTCGAGCTTCTCCACGACGAGGCCCGGAAGCGCCGATCCCCCGCCCCGCAACCGCGCCGCCTGCCGCACCGTCTTGCCGATGGCGGCCGAGAGGAAATCACGCATGGGACAAGCCTAGCGGCGGCGCCGTCCCCGCGAGCCGCACGGCGGCGCGCGGGGGGTCCCGCGGCGCCGCCGAAGCCCATCGAGGTGCGCCTTTCTGACGCCTCGCGTCGATGGAAGCGCCCGAAAGGCGCACACGGATCGCGGGCCCGGATCGCGGGGCCGGATCGCGGGGCCGGATCGCGGGCCCCGATCGCGAGACGGGATCGCGAGACGGGATCGCGCCGCTACTCGGCGGCGTGCCGCCCGCGCGCCTCCCCGCGCAGTTCGCGGGGCAGCAGCTCGGGCCGCACGCGCCGGGTGCGCTCGATGCGCTGCTCGCTCCGCCAGGCCCCGACCGCGGCGTGGTCGCCGCTCAGCAGCACCGGCGGCACCTCGCGCCCCCGCCACTCGGCCGGCCTGGTGTAGCTCGGGTATTCGAGGAGGCCCTCCTCCTCGTGGGACTCCTCGACGAGGCTCTCGGGGTTGCCCACCACGCCCGGCAGCAGCCGCCCGATCGCCTCGATCATGGCGATCGCGGCGACCTCTCCTCCGTTGAGCACGTAGTCGCCGATGCTCAGCAGGCGCACCCGCCCGCGCTCGGAGTACTCGTCGAAGACGCGCTGGTCGATGCCCTCGTACCGGCCGCAGCCGAAGACCAGGTGGCGCTCCCGAGCGAGCGAGCGCGCCGTGCGCTGCGTGAAGACCTCGCCCGCGGGCGAGGGGAAGATGAGGAGCGGATCGGGATCGGCGCCGTCGGAGCCGAGGATCCCGTCGAGCATCTCCCCCCAGGGCTCGGGCTTCATCACCATGCCCGCGCCGCCCCCGGCGGGAGTGTCGTCGACCGTGCGGTGCCGATCGTGCGCGGCGTCGCGCAGGTCGTGCACGCGCACGTCGATGAGGCCCCGCTGCCTCGCCCTGCCGAGCAGCGACAGGTCGAGCGCGTCGAAGTAGCCGGGGAAGATCGAGACGACATCGATCCTCATCCGGGGTCCTTCCCCGGAGCGTCCTCGAACAGGCCGGGGGGCGGGGTCACCCGCACCGCGCCGGCCTCGACATCGACGCCCGGCACGATGGCCTCGACGAACGGCACCAGCACGGTGCCCCGATCGGTCGTCACGGCGAGCAGATCCTGCGCCGGGAGGTGCTGCACCTCGGCGACCACGCCCAGCACCTCGAGTTCGCCGGACTCGCGCTCGCGCACCACGTCGAGCCCGACCAGCTGGTGATCGTACCAGGCGTCCTCCTCCTCGCCCTCGGCGACGGCCCGCTCGTCGATCCAGAGGATCGCGCGCACGATGCCCTCGGCCGCGGTGCGGTCGGGGAGCTCCTCGAAGAATCCCACCGGCGACTCGTTGAACCAGCGCAGCTCGCGCATCGTGATGGTGCGCCCGAACCACGGCGAGTCTTCGGGCACCTGCAGGTGGAAGACCGCGCCGGGCACGAAGCGCAGCTCGGGGTTGTCGGTGAAGAGCTCGAGTTTGATGCCGCCCTTCAGGCCGTGGGGCTTGGTGAGGCGGCCGACGCGCAAACTCCCCGCCCCGCTAGCGGGACGGGGAGCTCGCGCACGCTCTCGCGCATCGGCCATCAGGCGGCGTCCTCGTCGGCGCCCCGGTCCGTGTCCACCACGTCGACGCGCACGCGACCGGTCTCGGACAGCGCCGAGACGAGGGTGCGCAGCGAGGAGGCGGTGCGCCCGCCGCGGCCGATCACGCGACCCAGATCGCCGGGGTGCACGTGCACCTCGAGCACTTCGCCGCGAGCGGTGTCGCGCGAGTCCACGCGCACGCGCTCCGGGTGATCCACGATCCCCCGCACCAGGTGGTCGAGCGCCTCGGCCAGTGCCTGCTCAGCCAAGAGGATTAGCCCTCGCTGGTCTCGGCGGCGGCCTCCTCGGCCGGCGCCTCGGCAGCCGGGGCCTCGGCGGGCTTCTCCGACTTGGGGCGCAGCACCGGCTTCTTGGCGGCGTCGGCCTCGAACACGGACTTGGCCTCGGGGGTCTGCACTCGCGACTCGGTGGAGCCCTCGCCCGTGAACTTGCCCCAGTCGCCGGTCAGCTTGAGGATCGCGGCCACCTGCTCGGTGGGCTGCGCGCCGACGCCGAGCCAGTACTGGGCGCGGTCCGAGTCGACCTCGATGAGCGAGGGGTTCTCGGTCGGGTGGTACTTGCCGATCTCCTCGATCACGCGGCCGTCGCGCTTGGTGCGCGAGTCGGCGACGACGATGCGGTAGTAGGGCGCGCGGATCTTGCCGAGGCGCTTCAGACGGATCTTGACAGCCATGAATGACTCCTTGAGTAGAGGTGGTACGACGCCGGCCCGGAGCGGGCGCGGAAGCCTACACGCGCGTGGCGCGCGAACCCGACCATCCTCCCACACGGGGAGCTAAATAGCAATTTTCGTCACGAACAGGGATTTTAGAGCCTTCATGGGACGGGTTCGCTCCGGCAGAAGCGCCACGCGCCGAGCGCGGTGAGCGCGACGATCCAGGCGAGCGCGACGAGCGCTCCCGGAGCGGGGCCGAGCCAGTCGCCCGGCCCGGCGTCGGGCAGGTACAGCGCCGCCGCGGCCCGATCCGGCAGCCACCTCGCGAACGCTCCGAGCCCGGCGAGCACCGGCGACACCAGCAGCACGAGCGCGAGCGTCGACGTCAGCGCCGGCACCGGGCCGCGCAGCAGCAGCGCGACCGCGTGCGCGAGCAGGCCCATCAGCGCCAGGTAGAGCGCGGCGCCGAGCACCCTGCCGCCGCCGGCGAGCGGATCCGGCGCCCCGTCGCCGGTCGCGATCCCCGCGCCCCACGCGGCGCCCAGCGCGGCCGCCGTCGCCAGCGCCCCGGCGAGCAGCGACGCCGCCGCGGCGACCGCGGTCTTCGCCGCGATCACGGCGCCGCGCGACGGCACGGCGACGAGGCTCGTGCGCAGCTGGCGCCCCGCGTACTCCTGGGTGACGGGCAGCACGCCGAGCAGGATCGCCCCCGCCTGCGCGAGCGGCACCGCTCCGGCGACGGCGTCGGCCGCCGGGATCGGGGGCTCCTGCGCGGCCAGCGCCCCCGCGATCGCGCCGGCGAGGATCGCCGTGCCGAGCACCGTGAGCGGAGCGGCGGGCAGAGTGCGCAGCTTCGCCGCCTCCGCTGCGACGGCCCGCCCCAGCCCGCTCACGCGTCCCGCCGCGCGAACACGACGGCCGCGATCCCGAGCAGCAGCGCCGCCCACGCGGCCATCACGAGCCCGCCGGGGCCGGCGTCGAGCGCGCCCTCCATCATCGAGAGGTCGCCGAAGAGCCGCTGGCCCGCCGCGTCGGGCAGCCAGAACGCGAGCGGCGTCACCCGCGAGAGCAGGATCGACACCGACACGACCGAGCTGTTGGCGATGAGCACGACGAGCGGGATCATGACGGTGCGGGCGAGCGCGGTGATCGCGATCGCCATGACCGCGGTCAGCGCCCAGTAGAGCGCCGCGCCCGCCGACCGGGCGGCGGCCTCGCCGAAGCCCGGGGTCGGGACGGCGGCGTCGCCGAGCATGACGGCGGCGATGCCCGTGCTGAGCGGGATCGCGACCGCCGCGGAGAGCGCGACGAGCAGGACCACGACGGCGGTCTTCGCCAGCAGCACGCCCGTTCGGCCGGGCATCGCGGCGAGCGTGGTGGTGATCTGCCGCCCGCCGCCCGCATCGGTGCTGGCCGCGGTGTACTCGCTGCCGATGGCCACGACGCCGAGCACGACCGCGCCGACGGTTCCGAGCGGCATGCCCGAGTATCCGGTCTCGAACGGCGACAGCAGCCCGCGGTCCCACACGTCGCCCGAGGCGATGGCCGACCGCGCGTAGTTCGCGTTGAGCACGGTGATCGCCGCGGTGCCGAGGATCGTGACGGCGAGCGCGACCCAGGTCGAGGGCAGCGTCAGGGTCTTGTGCAGCTCGGCCGCGAGCGGGCGAAGGCCCCTCATCGCCGCTCTCCCCGGCCGTCGGTGAGGGCGAAGAAGGCTTCCTCGAGGGTCGGGTGGCCCGCGGTGACCTCGCCGAGGGTCCCGCGGGCGACGATGCGCCCGCCGGCGATGACCGCGAGGTCGTCGGCCACGTCGGCCACCTCGCTCATGAGGTGGCTCGACAGCAGCACGGTGCCGCCCCGGTCGGCGTGTTCGCGGAGCAGCCCTCTCATCCAGCGGATGCCCTCGGGATCGAGGCCGTTGACCGGCTCGTCGAGCACGAGCGCCTCGGGGTCTCCGAGCAGCGCGGCGGCGAGCCCGAGGCGCTGCCCCATGCCCAGCGAGAACTGGCCGACGCGCATCCGGGCGGCGTCGGCCAGCCCCACCTGCTGCAGCGCCTCGTCCACGCGGCGGCGCGGGATCCCTCCGGCGCGTGCGATCCACAGCAGGTGGTCGCGGGCTCGGCGCGAACGGTGCGCGCCCGAGCCGTCGAGCATCGATCCGACGACCCGCAGCGGTTCGCGCAGTCGGCGGTAGGGGGCGCCGTTCACGAGGGCGCGGCCGTCGTCGGTGGCGTCGAGGCCGAGCAGCGTGCGCAGCGCCGACGACTTGCCGGCGCCGTTGGGTCCGAGGAAGGCGGTGACGCGCCCCGGCCGGGCCTCGAAGGCGACGCGGTCGAGCACGGTGCGCGCGCCGCGGCGCCTGGTGAGGTTGTCGAAGAGGAGCATGCCCCCATCCCAGCTCGGCGGGGGCGGTGCGGCATCGACCCGGGGTTCGATCATCGCGGCGCCGTCTCGGACCCGGGTCGGATCCGCCCGCCGCGCCGCACTGCCTAGACTCGGTGTCGTGCAGCACTCCGAACGCCCGGTCTGGCGGAGCCGAGCCCGGCTCGCCTCCGCGATCACGGTCGCCGTCGCGCTCTTCGCGATCTCCCTGCTGGGCGTCGATCGCCCCGAGCAGGCCTGGATGCCGCTCGCGGCGCTCGTCGTGATCGTGAGCGCGGCGTTCTGGGCGACGGCGCGGCGGGAGTGGCGGGAGCGGCGGATCCACGAGGAGCGGCTCACGGTGTGGGCGGCCGAGCGGGCCGCCCAGGAGGAGCGGCTGCGGATCGCGCGCGAACTGCACGATCTGGCCTCGCACGGCCTGGGTCTCATCACGGTGCGCGCCGCGGCCGCCGCGCGCGCCGCCGGAGACGACTCCGATGCGGAGCGCACGGCCGCGCTGCGAGACATCGAGCGCACGGGCCGCGAGGCCACGACGGAGCTGCGCCGCATGCTGGCGGTGCTCCGCTCGCGGGACGGCGGCGCGGCGCTCCTCCGCCCGGCCGAGACCCTCGCCGATCTGCCCGGCATCCTCGCGGTCGCCCGCGAGACCGGCCTCGAGGTCGAGGCGCGGCTTCCGGACCCGGATGAGCTCGGCGCCGTGTCGCCGGGCGTGCAGCTCGCGGTCTGCGCGATCGCGCGCGAGGCGCTCACCAACGCCGCTCGCCACGCCGGTCCGACTGCGGTGAGCGTGGCGCTCGAGCGCTCGAGCGGCGAGGTGGTGGTCGAGATCCGGGATCGGGGCGCGGCGGCGTGCTGGGCTCCCGCTCCGGGCGCGGGCTTCGGCCTACTGGGCCTCCGCGAGCGGGTGACGGCGCTCGGCGGCCGCCTCGAGACCGGCCCCACCGCGAGCGGCTTCCGCGTGCTGGCCCGCATTCCCGACCGGAGCGCCTCGTGAGCGCGGACGCCGCGGGCGCCGCGGGAACCGCGGGCGCCGGCGATCTCCGCGTGCTGGTCGTCGACGACCAGCCGCTGATCCGGCACAGCCTGAGGCTGATCATCGACGGCGAGGCGGGCATGGCCGTCGCGGGCGAGGCCTCGAGCGGCGCGGAGGCGGTCGCCGAGGCGGCGAGGCAGCGGCCCGACCTCGTGCTCATGGACATCCGCATGCCGGGCGGCGACGGCATCGAGGCCACCCGGCGCATCGCCGCGGACCCCTCGCTCGCCGGCACGCGGGTGCTGGTGCTCAGCATGTTCGAGCTCGACGAGTACGTCGACGCCGCGCTCCGCGCCGGCGCGAGCGGCTTCCTGCTCAAGGACGCCCCTCCCGAGCGCCTCGTCGACGCGATCCGGCGCACCGGGGCCGGAGAGTCGCTGTTCGCGCCGACGATCCTCACCCGGCTCGTCGAGGAGTACCTGGACCGCCACGCCCCCGTCTCCCCCGACGGGCTGAGCCCGCTCACGGCGCGCGAGGTCGAGGTGCTGGCACTGATCGGCCGCGGCCTGTCGAACGAGGAGATCACGCGCGAACTGGTGATCTCGATGGGCACCGCGAAGAGCCACATCGGCAGCATACGCGCGAAGCTGCACGCACGCGACCGGGCGCAGCTCGTGATCGCCGCCTACGAGCACGGCCTGGTGCGGCCGGGCGCTGAGGAGCCCTAGAAGTTGGCGACGTTGCGCGGGCGCTCGCCCTTCCGGCCCCGGTGAATGAGCGCCGCGATCCAGGTCACCAGCCACAGCCCGACCCCGATCGCCAGCAGCCCTCCCGCGATCTCGTACTGGATCCAGTCCTCCCGGCTGCGCGCCCACGGCCCCGCGAGGAAGAGCGAGAGCAGGGCGCCGAGGATCGGCACGACCGTCGGGGCGCGGAACGCGCCCTCCGGGGTCGGGTCGCGGCGCAGCACGAGCAGGGCGACGTTGACGACCGCGAAGACGCAGAGCAGCAGCAGGCCCGTCGTGCCGCCGAGCGCGCCGACGATGCCGCTCTCCGAGTTGGCGTTGACGTAGACCACCAGGCCCACGGCCAGCGCGGTGCTGAACAGGATCGCCGCCCAGGGCGAGCGGCGCTTCGGCAGGACGACGCTGAGGAAGGCGGGCAGCACGTCCTGCCTGGCCATGCCGTAGAGCAGCCGGCTCGCCATCAGCATGTTGATGAGCGCCGTGTTGACGACCGCGAACACCGTGAGGAACGGGAAGATCGCGTCGACGGGGATGCCGGGGGCGCCGATGCGCACCACGTCGAGCAGGATCCCCGCGTCGGGATTCTTGGGGTTGGTCAGCTCGCCGGTCGGGATCACCATGATCACCGTCACCGCGACCAGCATGTAGACGATCGCGCAGATGCCGAGGCCCGTGAGCATGATCCGGGGGAAGTCGCGCTGCGGGTTCTTGCACTCCTCCACGAGGTTCACCGAGTCCTCGAAGCCGACCATGGCGAAGAAGGCGATCGCCGTCGCCATCGTCACCGCGGCGAAGACCCCGCGATCCTCGGGCGTCTCGAACACGACGAGCCGGCCGATGTCGCCGCCCCCGTTCACGATCGCGACGAATCCGATCAGGATCACCGCGGCCATGATGGCGAGCGTCACGAGGGTCAGTACGAGGTTGAACTTGACGCTCTCGCCGACGCCCCGCAGGTTGATGAGGGCGAGGATCACGATGATCGCGATCGCGGCGATCATCGTGGCCGTCGCGTCCTGCGGGGTCCCCTCGACGAACTGGCCGACGCCGATGAGCAGGTTCTTGCCGACGAGGGTCGACGAGGTCGCGGCACTCGTGATGCCCGACGAGGCGACCGCGAAGGCGACGATGAACGTGAAGAAGTGCACCCCGAACGCCTTGTGCGTGTACAGCGCCGCCCCGGCCGCGAAGGGGTACTTGGTGACGAGCTCCAGGTACGAGAAGGCCGTCAGCGTGGCGATCACGAACGCCAGCAGGAACGGCAGCCAGGCCGCGCCGCCGACCTGGCCCGCCACGCGCCCCGTGATCGCGAAGATCCCGGCGCCGATGATGTCGCCGATGATGAGCAGGAGCAGCAGCTTCGGCCCGATGACCCTCTTGAGGCCGGTGCCGTGCTCAGCACCCTCGAGCGACACGACCGCCTCGGTGTCCAGCTTCGCCATGGTCCAGCCCCCTGTGCATCGTCGCCGAGTCCCGGGAGGTGCCCGAAACCAATTCAGAGCACTTACTGTACCTTAGCGAAGCCCCTTGCCGAGCATCTGCTGCAGCTTGGCGAGATCCTCCTCCGTGGGCTGCGCGCCGGCTCCCGCGCCGAGACCGAATCCGGCGCCGGCGCCCTGCGCCGGCTTGGCCGCGACGCCCGCGGCCTCCTGCGCCCGCTTCGCGGGGTTGCCCGAGCGCTTGGCGCCCTTGCCCTTGCCCTGCTGCTTCTTCCTGCCGCCGTGGCCGCCCATGCCCGGCACGGGGCCCATGCCCGGGATCTGCGGCACGCCGCCGCGCGCCACCGTCTTCATCATCTTCGCGGCCTGGTCGAAGCGCTGCACGAGCTGGTTGACGTCGGTCACCGTCATGCCCGAGCCCTTGGCGATGCGCAGCCGGCGCGAGCCGTTGAGGATCTTCGGGTGCTCGCGCTCCTCACGCGTCATCGACTGGATGATCGCCTCGGTGCGCACGATCTCGCGCTCGTCGAAGCCGTCGAGCTGCTCCTTCATCTTGCCCATGCCGGGCAGCATGCCCATCATCTTCTTGAGGGAGCCCGCTTTGCGCAGCTGCTGCATCTGGCCGAGGAAATCGTCGAGGGTGAACGCGTCCTTCGCGATCTTCTCGGCGACCTTGCGGGCCTCATCCTCGTCGAACGCCTGCTGCGCCTGCTCGATGAGCGTGAGGATGTCGCCGAGGTCGAGGATGCGGCTCGCCATGCGGTCGGGGTGGAACGGCTCGAAGTCGCCGAGCCCCTCTCCCGTCGAGGCGAAGAGGATCGGGCGGCCGGTCGCGCCGCGGATCGAGAGCGCGGCGCCGCCACGCGAATCGCCGTCGAGCTTGGTGAGCACGACGCCCGTGAAGTCGACCCCCTCCTGGAACGCCTGGGCCGTCACCACCGCGTCCTGGCCGATCAGGGAGTCGACCACGAAGAGCACCTCGTCGGGGTCGGTCGCCCGCCGGATGTCGGAGGCCTGCTGCATCAGCTCGGCGTCGACGCCCAGGCGGCCCGCGGTGTCGATGATCACGAAGTCGTACTGCTTCGACTTCGCCTCGGCCACGCCGCTCTTCGCCACGCGCACGGGGTCTCCGACCCCGTTGCCCGGCTCGGGGGCGTAGATCGCGACGCCCGCCTGCTCGGCCACGACGCCCAGCTGGGTCACGGCGTTGGGGCGCTGCAGGTCGCACGCCACGAGAAGCGGCCGGTGCCCCTGCTCCCTCAGCCACCTGGCGAGCTTGCCCGCGAGCGTCGTCTTGCCCGCGCCCTGCAGCCCCGCGAGCATGATGACGGTGGGCGGGTTCTTCGCGAACTGCAGCCGTCGCTGCTCGCCGCCGAGAATGCCGACGAGCTCCTCGTTGACGATCTGCACGACCTGCTGGGCCGGGTTGAGCGCCTGGTTGACCTCGTCGCCGAGGGCCCGCTCGCGCACCGTCGCGGTGAACGCCTTGACGACGTCGAGGGCGACGTCGGCCTCGAGCAGGGCGCGGCGGATCTCGCGCACCGTGCCGTCGACGTCCGCGGCGGACAGCTTGCCCTTCGTGCGCAGGTTGGCGAAGGTCTTGGTCAGCCGCCCAGACAGGGTCCCGAAAGTAGCCATGATGCTGCTCAGTTTAGCCGACCAGCTGCTGCGCGAAGACGTGCGGGGTGAAGCCCGTGAGGTCGCCGATGCCCTCCCCCTGACCCACCAGCTTGATGGGCAGCCCCGTCTTCTGCTGCACCGACAGCACGAAGCCGCCCTTGGCCGATCCGTCGAGCTTCGTCAGCACGAGGCCGGTGACTCCGGCGTGCTCGATGAACGCCTCCGCCTGCGCCAGCCCGTTCTGCCCCGTCGTCGCGTCGAGCACCAGCAGCACCTCGGCGACGGGGGCCTGCTTCTCGATGACGCGCCGCACCTTGGCCAGCTCGTCCATGAGGCCGCCCTTGGTCTGCAGCCGGCCGGCGGTGTCGATGATGGCGATGTCGTAGCCCTCGTTCTTCGCCCGCTCCACGGTCTGGAACGCGACCGACGCGGGATCCTGCCCCTGCTGCTGCGGCTTCACGATGTCGACGCCCGCCCGCTCGGCCCAGGTGCCGAGCTGTTCGACGGCGGCGGCCCGGAAGGTGTCGGCGGCCCCCACGAGGATCTTCTTGTCGAAGGCGGTGAGGTAGTTCGCGAACTTGCCGATGGTGGTCGTCTTGCCCACGCCGTTGACGCCCACCACGAGGATCACGGCCGGCCGCTCGGAGAGGCGGAGCGTGGGGTCGTGGGCCGCCAGGCGCTCCTCGATCGCGTCCCGCAGCATGCCGCGCATCTGCTTCACCTCGGTCACGCGGTGCCGCTCGACGTCGGCGCGCAGCTGATCGAGGATCGAGTCCGTGATGTCGGGCCCGAAGTCGGCGGTGATGAGCGCCGACTCCAGATCGTCCCAGGTCTCCTCGGTGATGAGCTCGGGACCGCTGAAGATGCTGCGGAACGCTTTCGAGAAGGACCAGGATCGCTCAGCCATGCCACGATCCTACCGTCGGGCGGCGACAATATCCGCCGCCCGAGCGCCCTCCGCGCTGTGCCGGCCCGACAACGAAACCGACACGCCAGTGGGCCGGCCCGTGCACGGTGCGAGGTGTCGGTATATATTTGGGCGACACCGTTGCCGAGCGGCGCCTCGTGCTGCGCCCACAATTCATTGACCACTGGAGGTCCAGTGAATCCGAAGCCCCAGCGAAGACGAACCGCATCGAGGGGACTGCTCCTCGTCATCATCACCGGGCTGCTGGCCGCGTTGGGAGTGGGGGCTCTCGCCTCGCCCGCGTTCGGGGCCGACTGCACGCCGGACGCCTCCACGGCGTGCGTGCAGGGCGTGATCAAGCTGAGCACCGGGGAGCCAGCGCCCGACATCTCGGTGTCGCTCACCGGCGGTTCGGGCGAGCAGCAGGCCACGACGGACGAGAACGGACGCTGGGTGTTCAGCGTGACCGAGGCCGGGACCTACACCGTCGAGGTCGACGAGGCGTCGCTGCCGGAGGGGGAGTTCTTCAAGAGCCTCAGCAGCCGCGAGGTGCAGGTGCAGCTCAACAACCAGGCGAGCGCGCTGTTCCCCCTCACCGACGATCCGGAGGCGGCGCAGGCCGCGGGCGAAGCGGCGGATTCCGGCGAACAGGCGGCGAGTTCGGCGGGCGGCTTCTCGTGGGCGCGCTTCTGGCAGCAGTTCGTGTCGGGCATCCGCATGGGGCTGCTCATCGCTCTCGCGTCGCTCGGGCTCTCGCTCGTGTTCGGGACGACGGGGCTCAGCAACTTCGCGCAGGGCGAGATGGTCACGATGGGCGGTCTCCTCGCCGCCGCGTTCATGGGTCTCACGGGCAATCTCTGGCTGGCCGGGATCATGGCCGTCGCCGTCTCGGCCCTCTTCGGCTGGACGCAGGACAAGATCCTGTGGAAACCGCTGCGGAGGAGACGGCTGAGCCTGATGCAGCTGATGATCGTGTCGATCGGCCTGTCGATCACGCTGCAGTACGTCTTCCAGTTCTTCTTCGGCTCGGGCGTCGTGCGCATCGACCGGAGCACGGCCGCGACCGTGACGATCGCGGGGGTCACGCTCACCGTGCAGTCGTACGTCGCGATGGCGATCTCGCTGCTCGCGATCGTCGCCGTCGGGCTGGGATTGATGTACACCCGCTTCGGCCGCGCGACCCGCGCGATCTCGGACAACCCGGCGCTCGCCCGGGCCTCCGGCATCGACGTCGACCGGGTCATCAACGTGGTGTGGATCGTGGGCGGCGGCCTCGCCGGTCTCGCCGGCGTGTTCTTCGGGCTCGTGTTCAACGGGCTCAACTGGTTCACCGGCGGCACGATGCTGCTCATGTTCTTCGCGGCGGTGACCCTCGGCGGGCTCGGCACCGCGTTCGGCGCGTTCGTCGGCTCGATGATCATCGGCATGATGGTGGAGCTCACCAACATCTGGCTTCCCGGTGACCTGAAGTACGCGACGGCGCTGCTTCTCCTCATCCTGATCCTGCTGGTCCGTCCGCAGGGCATCTTCGGCCGCAGAGAGCGGATCGGCTAGGAGCGCATCATGGAATTCTGGACTGGACTCCTGCAGAACATGCTGCAGACCGCGATCGCCCCGACCACCGCGGCCTTCGTGCTCGCGGCGATCGGCCTCAACGTGCACTTCGGCTTCACCGGCCTCATGAACATGGGACAGGCGGGTTTCATGCTCGTCGGCGCCTACGGCTTCGGCATCTCGGCCGTCATGGGCGCCGACTTCTGGGTCGCCCTGCTGATCGCGATCGGGGCGGCGGTGGTGTTCGCCCTCATCCTCGGCATTCCGACGCTGAAACTGCGCGGGGACTACCTGGCGATCGTCACGATCTCGGCGGCGGAGATCATCCGCATGGTGGTGAAGCTCGCCGCGCTGCAGGACATCACCGGCGGCCCGAGCGGCATCTCCGGCCAGAAGTACCGGCCGATCTTCACCGAGCTCTCGCCCCTCCCCGATGGACGGACCACGATCCTCGGCATCACCTACGCGAACACCGGCGTCGACGACTGGTGGACGCGCATCGTCGCGTGGGCACTCGTCGCCGTCTTCATCCTCGTCACTTGGGCGCTCATGCGCAGCCCCTGGGGCCGGGTGCTCAAGGGCATCCGCGAGGACGAGGACGCGGTGCGCAGCCTCGGCAAGAGCTCCTACGCCTACAAGATGCAGGCGCTCATCATCGGCGGGGTGATGGGCGCGCTCGGCGGCATCGTGATGGCGCTGCCCGCGGCGATGCAGCCGGACTCGATGGGGCGTCCCACCACGTTCAACCTCTGGATGATCATGCTGCTCGGCGGGGCGGCCACCATCTTCGGCCCCCTGCTCGGCAGCATCCTCTTCTTCGTGGTGCGTCTGGTCCTCACGAGCTTCGCCGGCGAGTTCATCCCGAGCTCGGTGCTGAACGCGCAGCAGACCGAGCAGCTGGCCTGGATCCTGATCGGCATCTCGCTCATTCTGCTGGTGGTCTTCAGACCGCAGGGCATACTCGGCAATAAGAAGGAGCTGTCGTTCAATGTCTGAGTCCGTAGCGCCGACCTCCTCGGCGGATCCGACCTACCCCTACGACCGGCAGGCGCTCCGCGCGACGCTGCGCACGCTGGAGCAGGTGCCCGGCGTAGCGAAGCCCGACCCGATCCTCGCCGTGGACCACATCGAGCGGCACTTCGGCGGTCTGACCGCGGTCGACGTCGGTCACCTCGAGGTGCAGCGCGGCGCGATCACCGCGCTCATCGGGCCCAACGGTGCGGGCAAGACCACGTTCTTCAATCTCATCACGGGCTTCGATCGTCCGTCGAACACCCCGCGGCTCATCGGCGGCGGAGACGCGAAGTGGTCGTTCAACGGTCGCTCCCTCGGTCGCACCGGCGCGTCGCAGGTCGCCCGCGCGGGCATGGTGCGCACCTTCCAGCTCACCAAGGCGCTCAGCCGCATGACCGTGCTCGAGAACATGCTCATCGGCGCGAACAACCAGCCCGGAGAGAACCTCTTCGTGGGCCTCATCAGGCCGCTCTGGGCGGCGCGCGAACGCGAGAACATCGCGCGGGCCGAGGAACTGCTCGCGCGGTTCAAGCTCGACGCCAAGAGGGACGACATGGCGGGCGACCTGTCGGGCGGGCAGAAGAAGCTGCTCGAGATGGCGCGCGCGCTCATGTCGAATCCGGCCATGATCATGCTCGACGAGCCGATGGCCGGAGTCAATCCGGCGCTCACCCAGAGCCTGCTCGACCACATCCAGGCCCTGCGCGACGAGGGCACGACCGTGCTCTTCGTGGAGCACGACATGCACATGGTGCGCCACATCTCCGACTGGGTCGTGGTCATGGCGCAGGGCCAGATCATCGCCGAGGGGCTCCCCGAGGACGTGATGACCAGCCAGGCCGTGGTCGACGCCTACCTCGGCGCGCACCACGACAAGGACCTCGGCGACGACGAGGCGCTCACGACGGGCGTGATCTCGGCCATCGCCCAGGAGGTCGAGGACGAGGAGGAGGCCCGATGAGCCAGCAGATGCAGGCCGAGCGCGATCTCGTGGTCAAGGCCGACAACGTCACCGCCGGGTACCTGCCCGGCATCAACATCCTGAACGGCTGCACGCTCGAGGCCTACGCGGGCGAGCTGATCGGCATCATCGGCCCCAACGGCGCCGGCAAGTCGACGCTCCTGAAGGCCCTGTTCGGCCTCGTGGACATCCGGGAGGGGACCGTCGCGCTCGCGGGCGAGGACATCACGAACGCGCCCACGAACCAGCTCGTGCGCAAGGGCATCGGCTTCGTACCGCAGACGAACAACGTGTTCCCCTCGCTCAGCATCGAGGAGAACCTGCAGATGGGCCTCTTCCTGAAGCCCAGGGACTTCGCCTCGCGCGCCGAGGAGATGTGGGAGCTGTTCCCCATGCTGGCCGAGCGGCGCAAGCAGCGCGCCGGATCGCTCTCGGGCGGCGAGCGTCAGTCGGTCGCGATGGCCCGCGCCCTCATGATGAACCCGAAGGTGCTGCTGCTCGACGAGCCGAGCGCGGGCCTCTCTCCGGTGCGGCAGGACGAGACCTTCATCCGCACCAGGCAGATCAACAAGACCGGCGTGACCATCATCATGGTCGAGCAGAACGCGCGGCGCTGCCTGCAGATCTGCGACCGCGCCTACGTGCTCGACCAGGGCCGCAACGCCTACGAGGGTCCGGGCCGCGAACTCGCGAACGACCCCAAGGTGATCGAGCTCTACCTCGGCACCCTCGCCGCCGACGTCGAGACGAAGGCGGCCGACGAGGGGGCGGGCGCGTGACAGGGGGCCGGCTCTCGCCGGCCCCCTGTTGCGAGGGCTACTTGGTCTTGCCCTCGACCGCCTTCTGGAAGACCGGGTTGTTCGACGCGTCGTACTTGTAGATGCCGATGAACGCCGACGCGGGGTCGTTGTTCTTGTTCAGGGGGCCGGTGCCCGCCTTGCCGACGTAGCGGATGTCCGATCCGTCGGCGATCAGCGCCTTGCAGTCGGCGAAGGTCTTGCACTCCTCGCCGCCGTCGGCGCCAGAGACCGCCTGCAGATTCTTCCGGATCGATTCGGCGTCGGTCGCCCCGGCCTTCTCGGCCGCCAGCGCGACGAGCGTGACCAGGTCGTACGCCTCGGGCGCGTAGGTGAAGCTATCGAGGGTGCCGTCGAACTGCTCGGTGTAGATCGACTCCAGCTGCGCCTTGAAGTCGTCGTTCGCCTGCGCGCCCGGAATGGACGCCTGGGCACCCTCGAGCGTGCCGGGGTCGAAGGCCTCCTCGTAGCCGTTGGCGTTGCCGTCGACGAGGTAGAACGTCGACGTGTCGAGTCCCTGGTTCACGGCCTCCGGAACGATCTGGGCGAACTGGTCGTAGGTCACTACGACGACCGCCTCGGCGCCCGACGCCTTCACCGCGCTGATCTCGGAGGCGAAGGAGGTCTGCTCGGTCGGGAACTCGTTGCCGTCCCCCTTGCCGCCGTAGACGACCTCGGCGCCGCCCGCCTCGACGGTCTGCTGGATCACGTCGCGCAGGCCGAGGCCGTACGGGTCGTTGAAGGTCAGGAACGCGACCGAGGTCACGCCGTCGGAGAGGATCTGGTTGCCGAGCGCGTCGCCCTGCACCGTGTCGGGCGGGGCGGTGCGGAAGTAGTTGGGGCTGATGCCGCTGAGGTCCTGCGAGGTGTTCGACGGCGAGCCCATGAGCATCCCCGCCTCGGCGATCTTGTCGACCACCGCTTGCGTGCGGCCCGATCCCATGGCGCCGAGCACGAAGGAGGCGCCGCTCTTGATCACTTCGCCCGCGCCCTTCTCCACGACCGTCAGGTCGGTCTGGTCGCCCTCGTTCGCGTTGGCGACGATCTCGACGTCCTGGTCGAGCACGCCGCCCGCGCCGTTGATATCCGAGAGCGCCTGCGCGATGCCCGCCTGCACGGGCGGCATGAGGAATCCGAGCGAACCGGTCTGGGGCAGCAGCGTCGCGATCTGCAGGGGGCCGGTGCTCTGCTTCGAGGCGCCGTCCGTCGTCGACGCCGAGTCGCCGCCGGCATTACCGCTGCTCGAACAACCGGCCAGCACGAGTGCCGCGCTGGCGACCAGGGCGAGCGCCCCGGCCGTCTTCCTGGTGTAAACCTTCATTGGGCTACGCCTTTCTCACGTATCGCATGCGCTCCGCTGTCGAAGCGCTGCAACCGAGACTATCCCTCCGAGCACGGCCCATCGATCCCGACACCACCGGCGCAACAAACTTGTTAGAAAGTTCAGCGCCGAGGCAGTGCCGAACCCACAACGATCAGTCCTCCTCGCGCCCGATCCGCTGCCCCACCACCGCCGAGATCCCGTCCTGGCGCATCGACACTCCGTAGAGCGCGTCGGCGATCTCCATAGTGCGCTTCTGGTGGGTGATGATGATGAGCTGGGAGTTCGCGCGCAGCCGCTCGAAGACCTGCAGCAGCCTGCCGAGGTTGGCGTCGTCGAGCGCCGCCTCGACCTCGTCCATGATGTAGAAGGGGCTCGGGCGCGCCTGGAAGATGGCGATGAGCCACGCCACGGCGGCCAGGGAGCGCTCGCCGCCCGAGAGCAGCGAGAGCCGCTCCACCTTCTTGCCCGCCGGCTTCACCGCCATGTCGATGCCGGTGTTCAGCAGGTCGCCGGGGTCGCTGAGCATGATCTCGCCCGAGCCGCCGGGGAAGAGGATCGGGAACACCTCGGCGAACGCCGCCCTCGTGTCCTCGAAGGCCGCGGCGAAGATGCCCTGCATCTTCTGGTCGAGCTCGTCGATGATCGCGAGCAGGTCGGTGCGCGTCTTCGTGAGGTCGGTGAGCTGATCCGACAGGAACCGGTGCCGCTGCTCGAGCGCCGCGAACTCCTCGAGCGCCAGCGGGTTGATGCGGCCGAGCTGCGCGAGCCGCCTCTCGGCCTTCGCGAGTCGCGCCTCCTGCTCCGCCCGCACGAACGGAGCGCCGTCGGCGCCCGGCTGCTCGGGCTGCTCGGGCTGCTCGGGCTGCTCTGGCTGCTCTGGCTGCTCCGTGGGGATCGGCACGTCCGGCCCGTACTCCGCGATGAGCACGTCCTCGACGAGCCCCAACTCGTTGCCCGAGCGCTCCAGCAGCGACGAGAGCTGCAGCTTGCGCTCGTAGCTCCTGAGCTCGGCCCCGTGCACGCGCTCGGTGAGCGCCTGCAGCTTCTGGCGCAGCGCCGATTCCTCCGAACGCAGCAGCGTGAGCTCCTGGCTGTGCCGCGCGCGCTCCTGCTCCGCGTGCTGCTGGGCGAGGCGCGCCTCGGCGAGCGAGCGGTCGCAGGCGTCGAGGATCGCCGGCAGCATGTCGGCCACCCGTTCGGCCTGAGCCACCTGACGCGAGCGCAGCACGGCCCGGCGGGCGGCCTCCTCCGCGGCCCGGCGCTCGGCCTCGAACTGCTCGGCGAGCGTCCGCCGGTGCGCGGCACCCGCCCGCGAACGCTCGCGGGCGGTCTCGAGCGCGAGACGCGCCTCCATCTCGGCCGCGCGGGCCCGATCGACCTCGGCGACCAGCCCCTCGCGCTGCGTCGCGTCGAGGATCGGCCTCGGCTTCGCCTCGGCCTCCGCGCGGGCCTGCTCCGCGCGCTCCGCCTCCCTCGCGGCCTCGGCGGCGCTCTCGGCAACCGTCGCGATCGTCTGGCGCGCGCGCTCGGCCTCCGCCTGGGCCGCCTCGGCACGCGCGGCGAGGCGGTTGCGCTCCCGCGACAGCTCCGCGAGGCGCGCGTCGGCGGCGCGAAGCTCGGCGTACGCCTGCTGCGCGTCGGTCTTGGCGCGGGCGGCCCCCGCCCGCAGCTCCGCCAGCTCGGCCTCGGTCTCGGCGATCCGCTCGGCCACCGCGGCCCGGCGCTGCTCCGCCTGCTCCAGCTCGGCGGTCAGCTCGATGCGGGAGGGCGCGAGCCCGGATCCACCGCTCAGCGTGTGCTCGGTGAGCACGTCGCCGCGGGCGGTGACGATGGTGAAGGCGGCGGAGGGGAACCGCGCGCGCAGCTCGTCGGCCGCGGCGACCGCCTCGGGCAGCTCGGCGGCCACGTAGCTGCGCGCGAGCACCCCCCGAACGCCGTCGGGCGCGTCGAGCAGCACCTCGGAGACTCGGGTGAGACCCGCGATCTCGGGCGCGTCGCTCTCGGCCCCCGCGCGCGCCGGAAACCCGTTGCGCGCGATGACCGCCCGCATGCGGCCGAGATCCCGCTCCCTCGCAACGGCCGCCGCGGCCTCGGCGTCGCCCGCCGTCTCGGCCAGCAGCGCGTCGGCGAAGACGCCGAGCGCCGCGCCGACGGCTGCCTCGTAGCCCTCCCGCACCCGCACCCGATCCGAGATCCGCTCGCTGATGCCGCCGAGCCCCTCGGCGAGCAGCGCCCCGGAGGCGTCCCGCTGATCGAGCGAGCGCGTCAGGGCGCTCGCGCGGGCCTCGAGTCCCGCGCGCTCCTGCTCCAGCTCGTGCAGGCGATCCCGCGCCTCGTCGCGTCGCTGCTCGCTCGCGCCCTGCCGCTCCTGGGCCGCGCGGTAGGCGTCGTCGAGCCCCGTCTCCGGCGTCTCCCCGATCTCCTCGCGCGCCTCGAAATCGGCGAGCTGCCGCCGCGCCTCCTCCACCCGCTCGTCGGCCTGCGCGACCGCCTGCTCGCGCCTGGCGACCTCCTGGGCCACCGTGGCGCGCTTCTGCTCGGCGGCCTCGGCGCGCCCGCGCAGCTGCGAGAGCTGCAGGTCGTGCTTCGACACGAGCTCGCTCTGCGCCGCGATGTGCTCGTCGATCGCGTCGAGCGCCTGCCGCGCCCGCCGCGTCGCCGATCCCGCGCGCTGCCACGCGGCCTCGGCCTCGGGGATGAGCGCCTCGAGCCGATCCGCCTCGGCCCCGGCCTCGTCCACGGCGGCTCGGCTGACGCGGTTCGGCTGCTCGGGTGCCTCGGCCTGGGTCGCCAGGAAGGTGAGCCGCTGCTGCGCCTGCGCGTAGAGCCCCCTCAGCCTCGACTGCGCGGACTCGAGGCCCATCGTGACGCGGCGCGCGGCGTCCAGCTCGTCGCTCTGCTGGTCCTGCTCGAGCCGCTCGATGCGCAGCTGCTTCTGCTCGACCCTCTCCTGCAGCACGATGCGCTCGGAGTGCTGCTCGGCCTCGTCCTTCGCGAGCTCGTCGAGCTCCCGCCTCAGCCGGAACACGTCGTCGGCGAGCAGACGGGCCTTCGCGTCGCGCACCTCGGCGGCGATGCCCTGCGCCTGTTTCGCCACCTCGGCCTGGCGTCCCAGCGGCTTCAGCTGCCTCCGGATCTCTCCCGCGAGGTCGTTCAGGCGGGTGAGGTTCGTCTCCATCGCCTCGAGCTTGCGCAGCGTGCGCTCCTTGCGGCGCCGGTGCTTCAGGATCCCGGCGGCCTCCTCGATGAAGCCCCTTCGGTCCTCCGCGGTCGCGCGCAGCACCGCGTCGAGCTGCCCCTGGCCGACGATCACGTGCATCTCGCGCCCGAGACCCGAGTCGCTCAGCAGCTCCTGCACGTCGAGCAGACGGCACTGCTCGCCGTTGATCGCGTACTCGCTCGCCCCGTTGCGGAAGAGCGTGCGGCTGATCGTCACCTCGGAGTACTCGATGGGCAGCGCGCCGTCGCTGTTGTCGATCGTCAGCCGCACCTCGGCGCGTCCGAGGGGCCCGCGGGTGGAGGTGCCCGCGAAGATGACGTCCTCCATCTTGCCGCCCCGCAGGGTCTTCGCCCCCTGCTCCCCCATCACCCACGCGAGCGCGTCGACGACGTTCGACTTGCCCGAGCCGTTGGGCCCCACGATCGCGGTGACGCCGGGCTCGAACTGGAAGGTGGTCGGCTGCGCGAAGGACTTGAAGCCCTTGAGCGTGAGGCTCTTGAGGTGCACGCCGCCGCCTTTCTCGCTCGGGGTTTCGGGGTTTCGGGGTCGTGTGCGGCGACGTCCCGGTGATCCGGGATCGCCGATCGCTACGACTTTACCCGCCCGCGCCCCGCTTGCCCGCCTATTGCGCGGCGACGTCGGCTATTGGGCGGCGGCCGTCGGGAGGCTGCTGCGCGGCTGCTACCGCGCGACGGCTACCGCGCGACTCGCTCGATAACGCCCGTCGCCGCCAGCAGGCCGACCGCGACGATCACCGCGATCGCCGCCGCGAGGAGCGGCCAGAGCATCTTCCCGCCCCGCCGGGTCGAGGCCCAGATCGCGAGCGGATAGGCGATGGCGCTCTGCAGGAAGACGGGGAGGGCGAAGAGGATCCAGAACCAGAAGAAGTCCATGAGCGGGGGCGCGCAGTAGTCATCCGGCGAGCACGTGTAGCCGATCGACGAGATCAGCAGCCAGGCGAATGCGAGGAGCGCAACCGCGGCGAGGCCGAGGAAGCCGAAGATCAGCATCTGCGAGAACGGGAAGTAGCGTTTCAACCAGGGGCCGATCGCCCAGGAGAGCGCGCCCAGCACCGCCGGGATCGGCGCGATGAACGCCAGACCGTAGACGAGCGTCCGGCCGGCGAGCAAGGCCGGCCCCCAGATCACGAGGAGGGATATCGGGGCCGCGGTCGCCCCCACGAGCACGGAGCTCAGCAGCGTGCGCCAGGCGATCCCCCACCGCGACAGCGCGAGCCAGGGGTGCCCCTCGGGCATGCCGGGCACGGTCTGATGCAGATCCACCATGCCACCACGCTATCCGTGCCCGACGCCTCGGCGGTGACGCCGGCCCGCAGCGGAAGATTTTGTCTATCGCTCACCAAGGATCGTCGCGAATCTTTGGAATCCCGCGGGTGCTCCCCGACCCCACAGTGTCGGTGGCTGGGTGTTGACTGGCCTCATGGAAGATCTCACGCACCTCATGACCGACGAGCAGCGCGCGGCGCTGGCCGCCGGGGTGGCGGCGGTCGAGCGGATCGAGACGATGATCCATCAGCTGGAGTACCTCAAGTCCCTCCAGCTCGCCGGGCTGACCCGGCTCGCCTCTCAGATCGCCCGCGCCGAGGGGCACGCGGATCACGGCGAGCTCGTGCACCGCGCCGTCGAGGCCGAGGTGGCGGTGGCGACGCGCACCGGCCAGGCGGCGACGGCGCACCGCATGGGGCACGCGGACCTGCTGCTGGACCGCTACCCGGCGATCTCCGATGCCTTCGGGGCGGGGCGGGTGTCGCTGCGGCACTCCGAGGTCATCGTCGACGCGGGCCAGATCGTCGCCGCGCCCCGAGCGCGCGCCGCGTACGAGGCCGAGGTGCTGCCGCTCGCGCTCTCCATGACCGCCCGTCAGCTCCGGCCGCACGCTCGGCGCCTCGCCGAGCACTTCGCCGAGCGCAGCATCGACGAGCGGCATCGAGATGCGCGCGAGCGGCGGTGCGTGCGCGTGATCGACCTCGACGACGGCATGGCGCAGCTCGTCGCCACCGTCGGCGCCGCCGAAGCGTACGCGATCAAGGATCGCCTCGCCCGTCTCGCGCATCGCGCACGCTCCGCCGACGGGGGCGCCGGCGCCCCCGCCGCGCGAACCCTCGCGCAGGCGCAGGCCGATGTTCTCACCGATCTGCTGCTCGCCCGCGAGCCGGGCACGGGCGACGGGCCGAGCGCGATCGCGGGCCGCGTGCAGGTGACCGTCCCGGTGCTCGCGCTGGCGGGGGCGCCCAGCACCCCCGAGGCGGCGCCGCACCTCGGTCCGGCGGAACTCGAGGGCTACGGCCCGATCGACGCGGCGACCGCACGACGCCTCGCGGGTCGCGCCACCGGTTGGGACCGGGTGCTCACCCATCCCGTCGACGGCTCGGTGCTCGCGGTCGACCGCTACCGGCCGAGCGAGGCTCTCAGGCGCTCCCTCGGCGCGCGCGACCAGCACTGCCGGTTCCCCGGCTGCACCCGCCGCCTCGATCACTGCGACCTCGACCACACGGTGCCCGCCGCGCGGGGCGGGCCGACGGAGCCCGGCAATCTCGCCCACCTCTGCCGCAAGCATCACACGCTGAAGCACTTCGAGTTCCTAGCCGGCTGCGGTTGGAGGCCGCGGCAGCGCTCCGGAGGAACGATCGAGTGGCTCAGTCCCACCGGCCGCGGATACCGGGACACCCCGACGAGCCGGGTGCGCTTCGCACCGGTCGCACACTGCTAGGCCCAATGCTAGAGCCAATGCCCCGCTCGACCGGGACCCTCATCGTCGAACGAGCCGGTGTGCAGCGTCTGCACGCAGTACCCCCGGCCAGGGTTTCGAGTCCGAGATCATCGAGTCGCGCGGGAGCGGCTTTCGCCCTGACGAGGTCGATCGTCTGCTCGAGGAGTTCCCGGTCGATCCAGTCCCGCACCATGAGCATCATGGTCCAGTCCCAGCGGGATGCATCGAGGGCGCCGGTGAACGTCTCCATGTCCTCGGCCCACCACAGTCCCTCGGGCGGTGTACGACGGGTCGCCGTTCGGGTCGCCGTGGCCGTCGATCATGAGGTACCGCGTCTCGGGGATCTACACGACGCGGAACTCGCCGAGCGCCGCACCGGGGGCGCCGCGCCGCGCGTCACCGAGCGCGCATCGACGCGACGGCCTCCGAGAGCAGGCGCCGGGCCTCCGCGGCATCGTCGACCGACAGGTAGAGCTGATTGAAGTGCTGGCTCCCGTCAAGCCTGATGCTGAGCGCTTCGCCGGATCCGGAGTAGTTCCAGTAGTGCCGCTCACCTCTCGGATGGAAGGTGCCGGACAGCTTGACGAAGGTGTCGAGACCGGGACCGCGCCAGCCCCTCGGCACCCGGTGGGGACGGGGCTCGACACGAACCTCCGCGATGCTCGCGAGCGGAACCACCACCCGGCGCCGAAAGCTCCATACACGATCGAGACCCCGTGGAACGACTATCAGCGCACCGTCCTCGATCCGCAGCACGTTCCGAGCAGCCATGGCGACAAGCCTATCCGCAGCCCCTCCTCGGGTCGAGCGCCCCGGGTGATTCACCGCCGCTACCGTCTGCCGGAAGCGTGACGGCCGGCATAATGTTAACATTGCTTACATTATCGGGGAGGAGTCCATGGGCACGAACGCGGCGAGGACCGACTATCACCACGGCGATCTGCGGTCGACGTTGGTTCTCGCGGCGCTGGAGATGCTCGAGGCCGGTGAGCCGTTCTCGTTGCGCGCGGTCGCCCGCCGAGCAGGCGTGTCCACCGCCGCACCCTACCGGCACTTCGCCGACCGCGAGGCACTGGAGACGGCCTTGGCGGTTCACGGACTGCGCGAGCTGACGAGCGACCTCGCCGCGGGCACGGACCCCCTGGTATCGGCTGTCGAGATCGGCGAGCTCGCCGTCGGCTACGTGCGCTTCGCGCTGCGCAGGCCGGCACTGTTCCGGCTCATGTTCGGACGGGCGTGCGACGACCAGGACGACGACAGGGTGCGGGCCGCCCGTGCGCTCCACGACTATCTCGAGGCCGTCATGACGGAGATCTTCCCGCAGTCCGATCCCGCGCCCCTCGCCACCGCCGGGTGGTCCCTGGCTCACGGGCTGGCCTTCCTGCACCTCGACGGCAAGCTCCCCAGCACCGATCCGGTCGCAATCGACGAGCGCGTGCGGTCGACCTTCGCCGCCGTCCTCCCACCCGCCGCCCGACCCGGAATCGAGGAGCCGTGAGCACCCGTATCCTTCTCGTCGTCACGAACGTCGATCGCTACGCCTCCGACCCGTCGCATCCGACGGGTCTGTGGCTGTCGGAGCTGACCCACGCCTACGACATCTTCGCCGAGCACGGTTTCGAGCAGACCATCGCGAGTCCGACCGGAGGCAGGTCGCCGCTGGAGCCGCGGTCGCTGAAGTTTCCGAGCTACGGCAGGTCCGCCAGGGCGTGGCACGGCGAGCCGGCGCGGATGGCGCTGCTAGAAGACACGGCCAGCCCCGAGCGGATCGACTCGGCCGACTACGACGCGATCTACTTCACCGGCGGTCACGCGGTGATGTTCGACTTCCCCGGCAGCGAGGGGCTGCAGCGGATCACCCGCGAGATCTTCGAGCGCGGCGGTGTCGTCGGCGCGGTCTGCCACGGGTACTGCGGATTGCTCGACACACGGCTCTCGGACGGCAGCCATCTCGTCTCCGGTCGCAACCTCACCGGCTTCTCCTGGCGGGAGGAGGTTCTCGCCGGCGTCGACGGGCTCGTGCCCTACAACGTGGAGGAACTGATGAAGGAGCGCGGCGCGCGCTACTCGAAGGCGCTGCTGCCGTTCGTCTCCAACACGGTCGTCGACGGCAGGCTCGTCACCGGCCAGAACCCCGGCTCGGCGAAGGAGACCGCGACCAGGGTCGCGGAGCTCCTCTGACCGCCGAAGAGCTCACCCGGGAAGACCATTCCGTACACCGTCGTCCCCGGGTGGGCGTTCAGGATCGGCGGACTCGTCGATCCAGCGCTCAAAGAGGCGGATGAACGGATGCCCCGCTACCGGCGGAACGACACCTTCGACTCCGCGAAATTCACGATGCGGTTCCCCGGCTTCCCGATCACGACCTACCCGGAAGGGATCGCACACCTCCTCGAGATCTAGCATCGCTGCGGGGGTCGACACCGTCGAGGATGAGGTCCAGGCCGTCTGCGAACCAGTCTCGGCTGATCGGCGGTGCTGGCCCCGCGATGAGCTCGGTCAGCCGTGGAAATTCTGAGAGGTCGACATCTCGGAGTCGTTTCCGCCATGCGTGGCCGGGGTTGTCGCCTACGCCGGGCGCTCATCGTGATGGGGAACATCGGCGACCGCATCGGGCGACGCAAGCTGCTGATCGCGACCCCGCTGCTCGTGCCTGAACACCGCAACGCCGCATCGACCCGACTCGATGCTGGTCGGGGTGATGCTCCACAAGGCGCAGTACCTGCAGTTGGTCGCCGGCCTCTCCCCGCTGATCGCGGTGGGGTCGATGGCCGTGCTGTCATCCGCGCTTGTGGGCCGGTTCGGCTGCGCGGTCGTGTTCGGGGCGGGTGCCGCGGTCGCGGCGGCCGGGATGCTCGTGTTCAGCAGGGTTCCCGCCGACGGCGGGCTCCCACTGGCGATCATCGCCTCGGCGTTCATCGGAGCCGGTATCGCGCCCATGATGACCCTGGCGACCGATGTCGTCGTCGGTTCCGCGCCACCGGAGCGCCCGGGTGCGGCATCGGCGCTGTCGGAGACGGCCAGCGAGTTCGGTGCCGCATGGGGCATCGCCGCTCTCGGCTCGATCGGCGCAGCGCTGTACCGCGCGCAGGCGCAGGGCGGCGTCCCCGACGACATCCCCGCTGAAGTCGCCGACGTGATCGGCTCCAGTCTCGGAGCCGCGCTCGGTATCGCCGAGCAGCTTCCCGACGACGACGCAGCGCATCCGACCGCACTCGTCCGGCAGTCGTTCATCGGGGGAAGGACGGCACGGTGAGCGCCGACGGAGAGGCCCGCTGAGTCGTGCGGTGACACCGTTCTCAGCGGCAATCGTATCCATCTGCGTCCACCTCGCCCTGCTCGCCGTCGCTGGAGCCGGTCAGCTCAAGAACTCCGAGATCCCCGGAAACGCTGGCATTTCGGGCAGAAGTGCGACGAACGGTTCATGAAGGCGGTCCGCTTGATGGGGCCTCCACACCGACTGCAGGGCTGTCCGGTTCGTCCGTAGACCTCGAGTTCTCGCGCGAAGTAACCCGCCCGCCCGTTCACGTTGACGTACTGCGCATCGAAGCTCGTGCCGCCCTCCGCGAGCGCCTGGGCGAAGACCTCGCGCACGCGCGTGAGCAGCTCTCGCGCCTTGCGCGGCCCCAGCGAGCGCCCCGGGGCTTCCGGGTGCAGCCGCGCGCGCCACAGCGCCTCGTCGGCGTAGATGTTGCCGACGCCGCTCACGAGGGTCTGGTCGAGCAGCAGCTTCTTCGCTCCGGCCGCGCGGGATCGCAGCGCGACCACGAACGCCCCGTCGTCGAAGAGCGGGTCGAGCGGGTCGCGGGCGATATGGCCCGACTGGCTCGGGATCGTGCCGCCGCCCGGCGCCGGCACGAGCGCGTCGAGCGCGAGGGATCCGAAGAGCCGCTGGTCCGCGAAGTCGAGCCGCAGCTCGCCGTGGGCCGGGTGCTCGATCCAGAGCCGGATCCGCACGTGCCGGTCGTCGGCGGCCTCGAGTGAGCGCAGCAGCAGCTGGCCGCTCATGCCGAGATGCGCCAGCAGCGCGACCCCCGGCTCGGCGCCCCCGCGCTCGGGCGCGACCGGGATCCACAGGAACTTGCCGCGCCGCTCGGGCGCCGCGAGCCGCAGCCCGACCACCCGCCGCTCGAAGTCGGCGGAACGGGCGCGACCCGCCTCCGGCGGCAGGTGGCGCTTGAGCGCGCGCGGATCCAGCACCTCCGCGCCGATGACGCGCGCCCCGGTGACGGCGGGGGCGAGGCCCGCCCGCACCACCTCCACCTCCGGCAGCTCAGGCACGCTTCTTGCGGCGGGCGCGCAGCTGCTCCACCGCGTCGCGCGCGGCGGCCAGCTCGGCCACCTTCTTGCTGGTGCCCTCGCCCACGCCCGTCACCCCGTCGAGCGCGACCCGCGAGGTGTAGCGGCGGTCGTGGTCGGGGCCGCTGCCGGTGGTCTCGTAGGGCGGGTGCGGCTGGCCGCGCCGCGCCGCCTCCTTCTGCAGGGACGTCTTCGGGTCGAGCGTCACCGTGAAGCGCTCGGGGTCGGCGAGCAGCGGGGCGACGAGGTCGAGCACGAAGCGGTCCGCGGTCTCCGGGTCGGTCGAGAGGAACGCAGCGCCGATGACCGCCTCGACGGCGTCGGCCAGGATCGAGTCCTTGTCGCGTCCCCCGGTGAGCTCCTCGCCCCGGCCGAGGCGCAGCGACGCGCCGATCCCGAGCCCGCGCGCCACCTCCGCGAGCGCCACTGTCGAGACGAGCGCGGCACGGCGCTTCGCGAGCTCGCCCTCGCTCAGTTCGGGGTATTCGCGGTAGAGCTTGACCGTGACGGCCTGCCCCAGGATGGAGTCGCCGAGGAACTCGAGGCGCTCGTTGTGCGGCGCACCGCCGTGCTCGTAGGCCCACGAGCGGTGCGTGAGCGCGAGCTGCAGCAGCTCCGGATCCACGGCCACCTCGAAGGGCACGAGAAAGCCGCCGGGTTCGCCCAGCGGCGTTCCCGACGGCCCTCGAGACGTGGACACCAACTCAGACGTCGGCGACCTTGCGGCCCTTGTACTCGAGGAAGAGGGGGTTGCCCTGCGAGTCCTCGACGACGCGCGCGCGGTGCGGGAGGCTGTAGACGGTGCGGCCGTTCTCGACGGTCTTCACCAGCTTGGGCGCCTCGGCCTTCCACGCCGAACGACGGTGACGGGTGTTCGAACGCGACATCTTGCGCTTGGGAACAGCCATGATGCTCTCTTTCCTAGTTGCCTTCCGGATCGGTTGACCGATCCACGTCTTCTTCCTCGGCCAGAAACCCGGCCAGCGCAGCCCAGCGCGGATCGACCGCGTCGGGCTCGGCTGCAGCCCCGGCCTCGCGGGGCTCGCCGGACTCGGGATCGAGCCCCGGGCAGTCCGGGCGACACACTGGCTGGAACGGCAGTGCAAGCACCACCGCGTCTCGGAGCGGGGGTTCAAGATCCACGTGATCACCGTGAACCCCGTACTCGTCGGCCTCCGTAGGAGTATACGCGAAAAGCTCCTGAAACTCGACTCGAAACGGCGTGGTGAACGCCCGCAGGCACCGCCCGCACTCCGCGTGCACGGTGGTGCGGGCCTCGGCGGTGACGAGAATCCCCTCGTGCACCGACTCGAGACGCGCGTCGAGATCGATCCGCTCCCCCTCGGGAACCCGCGCGAGCCCCTCTCCCAGCCTCTCCGGGGCCTCGATCTCCCGGGAGCGCTCCCGCATCTCGCCGGGGCGGTGCAGCAGCTCGCGAACGCTCTCCTGGAATATGCGCGACGTCGGCATCAGACGGGTCGCGACTTGTCGAGGAAGCGGCAGACCGCCGGCGGCACGTACTGGCTCACGTCGCCGCCGAGCGACGACACCTGGCGCACGAGCGTGCTGGAGACGTGGGCATGAGCCGGATCCGGCAGCATGAACACCGTCTCGACGTTCGCCAGGCTGCGGTTCATGAGCACCATCGGGGTCTCGTAGGCGACATCGATCTGGGATCGGATGCCCTTGACCAGCACCGAGGCGCCGACCTCCGTGCAGTAGTCGACCAGCAGGCCGACCGACCACGAGGCGACGAGGATGTTGCCCGGCATCTCGGGATCCTCGTCGATCGACTTCTGGATCAGGCCGACGCGCTCGGAGATCGGCAGCATCGCGTCCTTGCCCGGGTTGTGGACGACGAGGACGTGCACCTGATCGAAGATCCCGGCGGCGCGACGGATCACATCGAGGTGCCCCAGGGTGACCGGATCGAAGGATCCGGGAACAACGGCGATCTTGCTCATGCCCTCTAGCCTATGGGTTCGTCGATCAACGATGGCTGCGAGACCCCGGATCTCCCCGGCTACAGCCCGTGCCGCTTGGCGAAGATCACCGCGTGCACGCGATCCCGAAGCTGGAGCTTGGCGAGCACCCGGCCCACGTGGGTCTTCACGGTCGACTCCGAGAGGAAGAGCTCGGAGCTGATCTCGGCGTTGTTCCTGCCCGCCGCGATGAGGCGCAGCACGTCGAGCTCCCGCTCCGTGAGCACGCCCAGCGCCGCGTCGGCGGCGGGCGCCGGATCGGCGGCCCACGGGCTCGCGGCCGCCCCGGGCCCGCCCCCCGCCTTGATCTGCTCCAGCAGACGCTTCGTCACGCTCGGCGCCATCGCGGCGTCTCCGGCCGCGACGCGCCGGATCGCGTCCACGAGCTCCGTGGGGCGGGCGTCCTTGAGCAGGAACCCGCTCGCTCCGGCCTGGATCGCCCCCGTGGCGTACTCGTCGAGGTCGAAGGTCGTCAGCACCACCACGCGCGTCTCCGGGAATCCGCGCACGATCTCCCCCGTCGCATCGATGCCGTTCATGCCGGGCATGCGCACGTCCATCAGTGCGATGTCGCAGCCCGTTCCCCCGGCCCGCAGTCGGGCGAGCTCGGCCAGCGCCGCCTCGCCGTCCGCCGCCTCGGCGATCACCTCGATGCCGGGCTCGCTCATCAGCACCAGCCGGAAGCCGGTGCGGATCAGCTCCTGGTCGTCGACCAGCATGACCCTGATCTGCTGCGTGTCGTTCATCGGCGATCCTCACTCTCCGTCGTCGTCGGGCCCGGCACGGCCGCCGAGTTCACCGGAAGCTCCGCCCAGAGCCGCCAGCCGCCGCCAGCCGCGGCGCTCACCGGCCCCGACTCGATGCGACCGCCGAACACGCGGGCCCGTTCCGCGAGCCCCGTGAGCCCGCGGCCCGACCCCACGTCCGCAACGGGGGTCTGAGCGCCGGCCGGGCTGCCGTAGTCCCGCACCTGTACCACGCTGCGATCAGGCTGGCGCATGACGGTGACCCTGGCCCGGGCGCCGGTGCCCGCGTAGCGCAGCACGTTGGTGAGCCCCTCCTGTACCACACGGTACACCGCGAGGTCCTGCCCCCGGTCGCCCGCCGCCTCGCCCGACACCTCGAGCGACACCGCGAGCCCCGCGTCCACGAAGCCCTCCACCAGACCGGGCAGTTCCTCCACTCCGGGCTGCGGTACGAGTTCGGCCTGCTGCTCCTCCGAGGAGTGCAGGGCGCCGAGGAGGCGGCGCATCTCGGCGAGCGCCGTCCGTCCCGTCTCCGCACTGCGCCGCATCGCGTCGGCCGCGGCCTCCGGGGCGGTCTCCGTGACGCGCGAGGCGCCCTCCGAGAGCGCGATCATCACGGAGACCGAGTGCGCCACGATGTCGTGCATCTCCCTGGCGATGCGCGACCGCTCCTCGGCGACCGCGAGACGCGCGAGCTGGTCCCGCTCGCGCGCGAGCTGGTGGGCGCGGTCGATGACCGCCTGCAGGTAGCGGCGACGATTGCCGAGGTTGATCCCGAGCATCAGGATCGCGAGGTACCAGAGCGCGGTCATGAGCAGCAGCGCAAGGACCTCCTCGACGCCGCGCGCGCGCCCCGTCTCCGAGAGGAGCACCCCGCCCGGCCCGGTCACGCCGGCCGCTCCGAGCCCGGCGTCGAGCCAGTACTGGAGCACGGCCCCCACCACGGCGATGCCGTACCCCAGCCAGCCGGCCGCGACGTCGCGATAGACCGGCACCGCGTAGATCATGAACAGGATCGCGACCGCGGTCGCGAAGCCCTGGATGCTGACCTCTCCGATGCTGGCGAGCACGACCGCGACGAGGCCCGCGAGGGGGAAGCGGCGCCGGAGCAGGAGCGCGGTGGAGACGACGGCGATCCGCGCCGCCGTGAGCGGCCACCACGGCCAGGCGAGGTAGCCGGGGACCTGGAACCACCCCGAGGCGTCGTTCCCCGTCAGGGGCGCCGCCGCGGACATGAAGTCGAGGAAGACGCCGAAGAGGGATCCGATCAGATACCAGACGACGATGAAGACGTCGACCGCGACGGGGTGCGCGGCGAGCGCCCGCCGGATCACGCCCGGCGGGCGCGGGAGGCGCACCTCGGCTTCCGTCGACTCCGTCATCCCTTCACCCTACTGCGGGCTAGCGGGCGTCGCGCCGCCTGAAGGCGATCGCCGCGGGGACGACGACGACCGCCGCCCACGCCGTCATCGACCCGAGGGCGAGCCAGTACCCGGGCCCCGAGGCGGCGCCGGCGCTCTCGACCGTCGCCATCGCCGCGAGCGCCGCCTCCGAGATGCCCTGCGACAGCGTTCCGCCGAGCTCGGAGGGGAGGTAGGCCGCGACCGTCGGCACCCACTCCCACCCGGTGAGCGCGAGCAGCTGGAAGGCGATCGGCAGCACGAACGTGATGCCCGCGGCCACGGCGATGCCGCCGGCCGTCGAGCGCAGCAGCCCCGCGACGCCGAACGCGAGCAGGGTGATGAGCACCAGGTACGCGACCGTGCCCAGCGCGCCCGACACGACCGCGGCAGATCCCAGCTCCGACGCCGCGTCGGGCAGGAAGGCGACCGCGACCGCGAGCCCGCCGAGCACGAGGAGCAGCGCGGTCACCGCGGCGATCACCGCGGTCACGAGCGCCTTCGCCACGAACACCGGGGTGCGCATCGGCACCGCGGTGAGCGTGGAGAGGATCATGCCGCTCGAATACTCGCTCGAGATCGCGAAGACGCCGAGCACGCCGAACACCAGCGCCAGAAAGGGAGCGGTGAAGGTGGAGACGATGAGCAGGTAGGCCTGCAGGCCGGCGCTGTCGGCGGCGGCCGCGCCCGATCCCATCACCTCGCTGCTCCAGGCGAGGGCGATCAGGGCGCTCAGACCGAGACCGAGCAGCGCCGTGATGAGCAGCGTGATCCGGATGCTGCGCAGCGAGGACAGCTTGATGCGCTCGGAGCGCAGCACGCCCCCGAAGGTGAGCCGCGGGGCCGGGCCCTCGGGTCGGCGGGCGGGCGAGGCCGGGACGGGCGCCGGCGCGGTGCTCGCGTCGATGATGATGGTGGAGGTCATGGTGTGGTCCTTACTCGGTGGTGGTGCGGAGACGGTCAGGCGGCCTGGTACTCGAGCTCGTCGCGGGTGAGGGCGAGGTAGGCGTCCTCGAGCGACGAGCCGACGGGGCTCAGCTCGTGCAGCTCGATGCCGAGGCGAGCGGCCGCTCGGCCGATCTCGGGGGCCGCGATGCCGCTCGCCGCGAACCGGTCGTCGCCCCGCGGCTCGAGTTCGACCCCCTCGATGCCCATGAGGTGCGAGGCGAGCCGCGCGGCCTCCGGGCTGCAGACCTCGACGCGCTCGCCGCCGCCTCGGGCGACGATCTCGGCGATCGGCGCGTCGGCGACCACGCGCCCCCGTCCGAGCACGATCACGTGGTCGGCGGTCTGCGCCATCTCGCTCATGAGGTGGCTGGAGAGCAGCACGGTGCGCCCCTCGCCCGCCAGGTGGCGCAGCAGCCTGCGCACCCAGAGCACTCCGTCGGGATCGAGTCCGTTGACCGGCTCGTCGAGGATCAGCACTCCCGGGTCGCCGAGCAGCGCGGCCGCGATGCCGAGCCGCTGCCCCATGCCGAGTGAGAAGCCGCCGACGCGCTTGCCCGCGACGGCGGCGAGGCCCGTCTGCTCGAGCACCTCGTGGACGCGGCGGTCGGAGACGCCGTGCGTCGCGGCGAGCGCGCGCAGGTGGCTGCGGGCGCTGCGCCCCGGGTGCACGCCCTTCGCGTCGAGCAGGGCGCCCACCTCGGAGAGGGGGGCTGCGGCGTCGCGGTAGCGGTGGCCGTTGACGGTGACGGTGCCGGCGCTCGGGCGGTCGAGGCCCACCATGAGGCGCATGCTGGTCGATTTGCCCGCGCCGTTGGGGCCGAGGAACCCGGTCACCTGACCGGAGCGGATGGTGAAGCTGACGTCGTCGACCGCCGTCTTCCGGCCGTAGTGCTTGCTCAGGCCGCGTGCCTCGATCATGATCTCTCCTCGTGTGGGCGCTCGCCGGAGGTCGGCGATGATTCCACGCTAGGAGTGGCGGCGGCGCGGCGGATCCCCCGGAAGTGCTGCACCGCGTGGTACCTGGGTACCGCGTTCGCGACGGAGAACTACGACTTGCTGAGGTTGTCGAGGTGGCCCGCCTCGTGCTCGCGGGCGATGAGGGCGGCCAGCTCGGGGGCGTCGCGCAGCTCGGGATCGCGCTCGAGCAGCCCGGCCGCCAGCTCTCGGGCGCGCACGATGAGCTCGCCGTGCTCGGCCACCCGCAGCAGGCGGAGCGTCGACCGGCCCCCCGACTGCGCGGTGCCCAGGATGTCGCCCTCGCGGCGCAGCTCGAGGTCGATCTCGGCGAGGGCGAATCCGTCGGAGGTGCTCGCCACCGACTCGACGCGCTCGCGGGCCGTCGTGCCCTGCTCGGCGGTGGTCATGAGCAGGCAGAGACCGGCGTGCTCGCCCCGGCCCACGCGCCCGCGCAACTGGTGCAGCTGGGAGATGCCGAAGCGGTCGGCGTCGCGCACGATCATGATCGAGGCGCCCGGCACGTTCACGCCGACCTCGATGACGGTCGTGGCGACGAGGGCTCCGGTCTCCCCCGCCGCGAAGGCCCGCATGATCCGGTCCTTGTCCGCCGAGCTCATGCCGCCGTCGAGACCCTCGATCTGCACGCCCGCGAACTCGGGCCGGCCGCGCAGCTCCGCGACGGTGTCCTCGACATTCGCGAGCGGCCGGTCGGGAGACTCGGGCTCGTCTTCCAGTTCCGGATCCGCGTTGCCGGAGGAGATGGCCGGGCAGACCACGTAGACCTGCCGCCCCGCCGCGAGGTCCTCGGCGGCGCGCGCCCAGACCCGGGCGGCCCGCCTCGGCATCTCGAGTTCGGGCACCGTGAACGTCTCGATCCCCTGCCGCCCCGGCGGCAGCTCCCGGATCGTCGTGACCTCGAGGTCGCCGAAGGCCGTGAGGGCCACGGTGCGCGGGATCGGGGTCGCGGTCATGGCGAGCACGTGCGGCTGCGCCCCCTTGCGGCGCAGCGTCTCGCGCTGCTCGACGCCGAACCGGTGCTGCTCGTCGACCACGATGAAGCCGAGGTCGTAGAACGTCACCCCCTCCCCGAGCAGGGCGTGGGTGCCGACGGCGATGCGCGACGCCCCGGAGGCAAGAGAGAGCAGCGCGCGCTTGCGCTCGCCCGCGGGCATGCGGCCGGTGATCAGCACGGGGTTCAGCTCGGCGGCGAGCTCGGGGCCGAGCGCCTCGACGATCGACCGGAAGTGCTGCGCGGCGAGCACCTCGGTGGGGGCGAGCATCGCGCTCTGCCCGCCGCTGCCGGCCACCTGCAGCATGGCCCGCAGCGCGACGAGCGTCTTGCCCGATCCGACCTCGCCCTGCAGCAGCCGGTGCATGGGGTGCGCGGCGGCGAGCTCGGCCGAGATGGTCGCTCCGGCGCGGCGCTGGTCGCCCGTGAGCTCGAAGGGCAGCCCCGCGTCGAAGCGGGCGAGGGGGCCGGCCTCCGCCTCATCGGCCGTCGGGAGCGGGCGGGGCGTGCTCGTCTCGAGGCCGGCCCGGCGACGGCGGTCGAGCAGCGCGAGCTGCAACTCGAAGGCCTCTCGGAAGAGCATGCTGTGCCGCGCGGCGCGCCAGTCGTCGTCGCGCTGGGGGCGGTGGATCAGCTCGAGCGCGCGCGCGAGCTCGATGATGCCCTCGCTCGCCCGAAGCCCGGGCGGCAGCGGGTCGGTCACGGGCTCGAGGGCGTCGAGCGCGAGCTCGACGGCCCGCTGCACGGTCCAGCTGGGCACCTGCGCCGTGGCGGGGTAGATGGGAACCGGGGTCTCCGCCCAGGCCTTGGCCGCGGCCTCGTCGAGCTGCTCGCCGCCCGGAGCCTCGTCGCGGTGCTCGAAGAGCTCGTACTCGGGGTGCTGCAGCTGCGACTGGCCGCGGTACTCGCTGACCTTGCCCGCGAAGATGCCGCGCTGCCCGGGCACGAGATCGCGCACGCGCCACTGCTGGTTGAAGAAGGTGAGCGTCAGCGAACCGGTGCCGTCGGTGATGCGCGCCTCGAGAATGCTGCCGTTGCGGCGCTGCATGCGCCGCTCGCGCACGTCGAGCACCTGCGCGACGACCGTGATCTGCTCCCCCGGCGGCAGTCCGCTCAGCGGGGTCAGCTCGCCCCGGCGCGAGTAGCGGCGGGGGAAGTGGAACAGCAGGTCGCCGACCGTGCGCATCTCGAACGCGCGCCCGAGCGGCTTGGCGGTGCGCGCGCCCACGACCCCGTCGAGGGCGGTGTCGAGCGTCGCGCGGGTCATGCCTCCAGCGTAGCGGCGGCCCCCGACGCTCACCGCTAGGCCGAGGCGCTACCCTCGTTGAGTGACCAGAATCATCGCCGGCGCGGCCGGCTCCCTGCGCCTCGAGGTGCCGAAGTCGCGCACGCGCCCCACGAGCGATCGCGTGCGCGAAGCGATCTTCTCCGCGCTGGAGTCGTGGGGCCTCGTCGAGGGCTGCCGGGTGCTCGACCTCTACGCGGGGTCCGGAGCCCTGGGCCTCGAGGCGGCGAGCCGGGGCGCCGCGGCCGTCGCGCTCGTCGAGAGGCATCCCGCTGCCGCGCAGGTGGCGAGCCGCAACGCGCGCACGGTGCTCGGGGCGTTCCAGGGGCCCGGATCCGCCCCCGCCGTCGCCGTGGTGCGGCAGTCGGTGCAGGGCTTCCTCGACGGGGCCGAGTCGCCGCCCGACGCCCCCGCGTGGGACGTCGCCCTGCTCGACCCGCCCTACGACCTCTCGGAGGCGGAGCTCGCCGAGAACCTCGCCGCGCTCGTGCCGCTGCTCGCGCCCGAAGCGGCCGTGCTCGTGGAGCGCAGCAGCCGCTCCCCCGAGCCCTCCTGGCCGTCCGGTCTCGCCGCAGTGCGCGAGAGGCGCTACGGCGAGACCACGCTGTGGTGGGCGGAGCCGGCACCATGATCAAATGCGCTCGGCGGCCCGCCTGAGCAGCTGAGGGATGCGCAGCACCACCGCTTCGACCAGCACGCCCGGATCGATCGAGAAATAGTCGCGGGCCGCGTAGTTCTTCGTATCGCGCAGGCATCGGACGTCAAGCGGATCGAGGTGATCCAGCACTGCGCCGCGCTTACGAGCGCGGGATCAGCGTGTACTTCTTCGAGAGGAACTCCTGGATGCCGTCGAAGCCGCCCTCGCGGCCCACGCCCGACTGCTTGACGCCGCCGAACGGAGCCGCCGCGTTCGACACGAGGCCGGTGTTCAGGCCCATCATGCCCGTCTCGAGCTTCTCGATCATGCGGTGCCCGCGAGCCAGGTTCTCGGTGAACACGTACGACACGAGACCGTACTCCGTGTTGTTGGCGATCTCGACCGCTTCCTCCTCGGTGGAGAAGCGGATGATGCCGAGCACCGGCCCGAAGATCTCCTCGCGCATGATCGCCGCCCGCGAGCTGATGTTGTCGATCACGGTGGGCTGGAAGAAGTGGCCCGGCCCGTCGATCGCCTCGCCGCCGGTGACGATCGTGCCCCCGGTCTCCACGGCGTCGGACACGAGGCGGGCCGTGTTCGCGACCGCCTTCTCCTCGACCAGCGCGCCGATGTCGTTGCCCTCCTCGGCGCCGCGGCCGATCGACATCGCCGCGACCCGCTCGCCCACGCGACGCGCGAACTCGTCGGCGACCGACTCGTGCACGATGATGCGGTTCGCCGCGGTGCAGGCTTGGCCGATGTTGCGGAACTTCGCCAGCATCGCGCCCTCGACGGCCTTATCGAGATCCGCGTCCTCGAACACCACGAACGGCGCGTTGCCGCCGAGCTCCATCGAGGTGCGCAGCACGTTCTGCGCGGCGGCCTCCAGCAGCTTCACGCCCACCGGCGTCGAGCCCGTGAACGACAGCTTGCGCAGGCGCGGATCCGACAGCAGCGCCGACGACTGCGCCGACGACTTCGAGGTCGGCACCACGTTCACCACGCCCGCGGGCAGGCCCGCCTCCTGGAGCAGCTGCACGAAGTAGATCGTGGTCAGCGGCGTGAGCGCGGCCGGCTTGATCACCGACGTGCAGCCCGCGGCCAGCGCCGGAGCGATCTTGCGGGTCGCCATCGCGAGCGGGAAGTTCCACGGCGTGATGAAGTAGCACGGCCCCACCGGCAGGTGCGAGACCACGATGTTGCCGGTGCCCTCCGGGTTCTGGCGGTAGTCGCCCTGCACGCGCACGGCCTCCTCGGAGAACCAGCGCAGGAACTCCCCGCCGTACACGACCTCGCCGCGGGCCTCGGCGATGGGCTTGCCCATCTCCATCGCCATCAGCAGCGCGAACTCCTCCTTGCGCTCCATCAGCAGCTCGAACGCGCGGCGCAGGATCTCCGCGCGCACGCGCGACGGCGTGCGGCCCCACTCGTCCTGGGCCTCCACCGCCGCGTCCAGCGCGCGCACCGCGTCCTCGACCGTCGCGTCCGCGATCGTCTTGATCACCTCGCCGGTCGCCGGATCCTGCACGTCGAACGTCGCGCCGGAGGTCGAGGCCTCCCACTTCCCGCCGATCCCGAGACCGCTCTCGACGCGGTCGAGCAGTTCCTGCTCGTTCTGCTTCAGTGCCATGTCGCTATCCCTTCGAAACGAATTCAGTTGGCGGCCAGCGCGTCGGCGACGACCTGCAGGCCCTCGCGCAGCAGCTCGTCGGAGATCGCGAGCGGCGGGAGGAAGCGGATCACGTTGCCGTAGGTGCCGCAGGTGAGGAGGATCACGCCCTGCTCTCCCGCCCGCTTCGCGATGGCCCCGGTGAGCGCGGCGGCGGGCTGCTTAGATCCCGGCTCCACGAGCTCGATCGCCTGCATCGCCCCGCGGCCGCGGATGTCGCCGATGCGGTCGTCCTTCTTCGCCAGCTCGCCGAAGAACTCCTCGATGATGGCGCCGATCTCGCGGGCGCGCTCGGTGAGGTTCTCCTGCTGGTAGGTCTCGATCGTGGCGAGCGCCGCCGCGCACGCGATGGGGCTGCCCGCGTAGGTGCCGCCGAGTCCCCCCGCGTGGGCGGAGTCCATGATCTCGGCGCGGCCGGTCACCGCGGAGAGCGGCAGACCGCCCGCGATGCCCTTGGCGGTGGTCACGAGGTCGGGCACGACGCCCTCGTGGTTCGCGGCGAAGAGGTCGCCGGTGCGGGCGAAGCCCGTCTGCACCTCGTCGAGCACGAAGACGACGCCGTTCTCGGCGGCCCACTCCTGCAGCGCGGGGAGGAAGCCCTCCGCGGGAGCGATGAAGCCGCCCTCGCCCTGGATGGGCTCGATGATGACCGCCGCGAGGTTCGAGGCCCCCACCTGCTTCTCGATCTGGGTCAGCGCCACCCGCGCGGCCTCGGCGCCGGTGAGGCCGTCGCGGAACGGGTACGAGGCGGGCACGCGGTAGACCTCGGGGGCGAAGGGGCCGAAGCCGTCCTTGTAGGGCATGTTCTTGGCGGTCATGCCCATGGTGAGGTTGGTGCGGCCGTGGTAGCCGTGGTCGAACACGACGATCGCGTTCCTCTTGGTGTAGTGACGCGCGATCTTGACCGCGTTCTCGAGCGCCTCGGCACCGGAGTTGAAGAGGGCGGAGCGCTTCTCGAAGTCGCCGGGGGTGAGCTCGTTGAGCTTCTCGGCCACCCGCACGTAGCCGTCGTACGGGGTCACGGTGAAGCAGGTGTGGGTGAACTGCCGCACCTGCGCCGTGACGGCCTCGACGACGCGGGGGGCGGCGTTGCCCACCCCGGTCACCGCGATGCCGGATCCGAGGTCGATCAGCGAGTTGCCGTCGGCGTCGACCATCACTCCGCCGCCCGCGGCGACGATCGAGACGGGGAGCGCGACGCCGACGCCCGCGGCGACCGCGGCGCTCTTGCGCGCGAGGATCTCCTGCGATCTGGGGCCGGGGATGCTCGTGACGAGCTTGCGCTCCTGCGGGAGCGAGGGACCGCCGATGACATCGACCATGATGATTCTCCTTGCCTGAGGCTCCGGGGACCCGCTCGGGATGCGCCGCGGGTTCGAGTGATTCGGGATCAGCCTAGCCGGGGAGCCACGCGGAGCGGCGTGCCACAATGGACGAAAGCTCCCGTCACTTTCGACAGGGTGGCTGCGGGACACCGAGGAGGATCATGGCGCAGGCACAGGACCCGGCGGCCGGTGCGGAGAGCGCCGCGCCCCCGCAGCCCACGATCGCCCTCGGCGAGCTGCTGCATCAGTACCAGCTGAGTCTCGTGCTCATCGCGGGCGCCGCGGAGGACGCCGCCGAGCGCGCCGTGCAGTGGGTGCACGTCAGCGAGCTGGAGGACCCGACGCCCTTCCTCACCCCCCGCACCGTGCTGCTCACCACGGGCGCCCGGTTCTCCGCGGTGCACGACCAGCGGGAGGCCGACGCCTACGTGCGGCGCCTGATCGACGCGGGGGTCGCGGCGCTCGGCGTGGCGGTCGGCCTCCATTTCGACCGGATCCCGGCCCGCATCGTCTCCGCCTGCGACCGCTTCGGCCTGCCGCTCTTCCGCGTGCCCTACGACACCGCGTTCATCGAGATCGTGCAGACGGCGGCCCGCCTGCTCGACGCCCGGGCGCGCGAACGCGACGTCTGGGCGCTCGAGTCCCAGCGCGCGGTGGCCGGCGCGTCCCTGCATCGCGACGGACTCGGCGCCGCGATACGCGAGACGGCCGCGCGGCTCGGGCGCTGGGTCTGCGTGACCGACCGCTCGGGGCGGATCATCGAGTTCGCGCCGCAGGCCGCGCGCGCCGAGATGCAGGCGGAATGGATCCGTCGCGAGACGCGCCGCATCGTCGAGCGCGGGGTGAGCGCCGGACGCATCGGCTCCGAGAACGGGCTCGGCGTCCAGATGCAGACGCTCGGTCGGCAGGGCCAGGTGCTCGGCGTGCTGGTGGTCGAGGATCACGGAGCGCCGGACACCGCGGAGCGCACGCTCATCGGCCTCGTCGCGGCGCTCGCGACGGTGCAGCTCGAGCATCGCAGCGGCATCGACGACGCCCAGGCGGCGCTGCGCGAGACGGTCGTCGAGCTGCTGCTCGCGAAGAACCTCGCCCTCGCCGAGACCCTCGGCCGCGGCGCGCTCTCACGGCTGCCGCGGGGGCCCGTCGTGGTGGCGCGCTATCGCACGCCTGCGAACCCCGACCCCGGAATGCTGGAGGACCTGCAGTCGCTCGCCGCGGGAAGCCCCGGTCTCATCGCGGCGACCCGCGAGGGGGCGCAGCTCATCCTCGCCGAGACCCGCCACCTCCCGGCGATCCGACGCCTGCTGCTCTCCCACCGGGTCGCGGCCGGGATCTCGGAGCGCGGCGCCCTGCAGGGGCTCGAGGAACTGCTGGGACAGGCCGACCGCGCCCTCGCCTACGCGCTCGCGAGCGGAGCCGAGGCGCCCGTCGACTACCTGCCCGCGCTGCACGACGGCGTGCTGCACCTGCTGGGCGCCCACCCCGAGGCGAAGCGCCGCGCCGAGGGACTGCTCGCCCCGCTGCGGAACCACGACCGGCGCCACGGCGACACCATCGAGGAGAGCCTCGCGGCGTGGCTCGCCCACCACGGGCAGACGAGCCCCGCCGCGGTCGAGCTCGGCGTGCACCGGCACACCCTCAGGGCCCGGGTGCAGACGGCGGCCGCCCTGCTGCAGGCCGACCTCGACTCCCCCGACACGCGCGCGGAGCTGTGGGCGGCGCTGCGGCTGGCCGGGGAAGCAGGCTGAGGGGATCGCGCGCTACGACCCCGGCGGCCGCACGGTGTACGGGTCCCAGCCGCGCGGCTCGACCGCCGCGCCGTCGAGCAGCACCCCCGCTCCCTCACCCGCGTCGCCGATGGCCGCGAACCCGGGCGGCAGGTCGGCACCCGCGGGAAACGTCGCGAGCAGCCCGTGATCCTCGCCACCGGTCAGCATGGCCTCGAGCGGCACCAGCACCCCGCACTGCTCCCCGAAGGCGGCCTCGATCAGTGCGGCTTCGAGGCGCACGCCGATCCCGCTCGCCCGCGCGAGCCGGTCCGCGTCGATCGACAGCGAGTCGGAGACGTCCATCATCGCGGTCGCGCCGGCGAGGGCGGCTGCGACGCCGAGGGGGATCGGCGGCGACGGGGCGAGCTGCGCCGCGATCACCTCCGGGTGCCGCGCCCACAGCTCCGGGAGCGCGCGGCCGTGCGCAGTGCCGTCGGGGTCGGCCGCCTCGGCGAAGAGCAGCGAGAGGCCCATGCCGGCGAGGCCGAGATCCCCCGCGTACGCCACCACGTCGCCCGGACGCGCTCCCGCTCGAGTGACCGGCGCCCGGCCCCCGAGCTCGCCGATCGCCGTCACCGCGGCGGTGATCACCGGGGAGCGTCCGAGATCGCCTCCGACCACCCCGCACCCCGGCGCGAGCGCCCGGCAGGCCGCGTCGACCCCCTCGGCGATGCGCTCGAGCAGCGGCACCCGCGTGTCGTGGGGCACCGCGAGCGCGAGCGTCAGCGCGGTCGGCACGGCGCCCATCGCGGCCACGTCGGAGAGGTTGGTGGCCGCGAGCTTCCACCCCAGCTCGAAGCCGCCGTGCCAGGCGAGCCTGAAGTCGGGGCCCTCGATCATCGTGTCGGTGGTGACGACCGCGTCGCCCCGCACGCGCAGCACCGCGCAGTCGTCGCCGGGGCCCAGAACGGCCCCCTCGGCCGTCCCGAGCCTCGCCAGCACGCGCGAGAGCACCCCGCTCTCGCCCAGCTCGCCGACCGTCGGTCCGAGATCATCGCCCACGCCCACCACCCCAAGCTAGCACTCGGGGTCTCCGCTCCCGGCCGCCCCGGAGTCTCAGGCGGCACTCGCTAGGCTGGCACCGTGAAAACTTCGGCCCCTCGCCTCCTCGCGCCGACCGCCGCGGTCGCCGGCGCGGCCCTGCTGCTCACCGCCTGCTCGGGGAGCGTGCCGATGGAGGCGGCCGAGAACGCCGACGACCCCGCGTGCACCGACGTGATCGCGCAGCTGCCCTCGCAGGTGGCCGGCCTGGACCGCCGAGCCACGAGCGCGCGGTCGACCGGCGCGTGGGGCGATCCAGCGGCGGTGCAGCTGCAGTGCGGCGTCGAGCCGAGCGGGCCCACGACCGACCCGTGCCTCACCGTGAACGGCGTCGACTGGGTCGCGGACGAGTCGGCCGCGCCCATCACCCGCTTCGAGGCGTACGGCCGCTCCCCCGGGCTCGCGATCTTCGTCGACTCGAAGCAGGTGAACGGCACCGACGCGATCATCGATCTCGGCCCGATCGCGCAGCTGCTGCCGCAGCAGCGCCAGTGCACGAGCCCCGCTTCTCAGTAGGCGGGCCGCTTCGCGATCGCCAGCTCGACCAGCTCGGTGATGAGCTCCGTGTAGCCGAGGCCCGACTCCTCCCAGAGCCGCGGATACATCGAGATCGGGGTGAAGCCGGGGAGCGTGTTGATCTCGTTGATCACGGGCCCGTCCGCCGTGAGGAAGAAGTCGATGCGCGCGAGACCGGCGCACTGCGTCACCTCGAACGCGTGCACCGCGGCGTCGCGGATCGCTGCGAACTCCGCGCCCGTCACCCTCGCGGGCAGCTCGAGCTCCACGCCCGCGGCTCCCAGGTACTTCGCCTCGAAGTCGTAGAAGTCGCGCCCAGTGAACACGATCTCCCCGATCACCGAGCTCGTGCGCGGCCGATCGTCCCCGCGCCCCTCGAGCACCGCGATCTCGACCTCTCGACCGGTCACGCCCGACTCGATGAGCACCGTGCGATCCTCGGCGAAGGCGACCTCGAGCGCACCGGGGATCCCGGAGGCGTCGATCACCCGGCTCACGCCGACCGACGATCCCGCCCGCGCCGGCTTCACGAACAGGGGGTAGCTCAGCCCCTCGTCGAGCCGCTCCACGAGGTACGGGTCACGCTCCAGCTGCTCGCGCGTCACCGTGCGCCAGGGAGCGACCGGGATCCCGGCTGCGGCGAGCACCGTCTTCACCGCGTGCTTGTCCATGCACAGGGCCGACCCCAGCACGCCGCTGCCCACGTAGGGCAGGTCGACCAGGTCGAGCATGCCCTGCACCGTGCCGTCCTCGCCGTAGGGGCCGTGTAGCATCGGCAGCACCGCGTCGACGTGGCCGAGCGTGCGCAGCGCCCCCGACTCGTCGATCAGCGTGAGCGATCGCGTGGCGACCGAGGCGGGCCACAGCACCCGCGTGCCGTTGTCCCGCACCTCGGGCAGCGAACCCGCCTCGAGCCGGTAGCCGGCGAGATCGTCCTCCCGCATCAGCACGGTCGCGCCCTGCTGGGTGATGCCGACGGGGATCACGTCGAAGCGCGAGCGGTCGATCGCCCGCAGCACGCCCGCGGCGGTGACGCAGCTGATGCCGTGCTCGCTGGATCGGCCCCCGAACAGCAGCACCACGGTGCGCTTCGCAACGGTATTCACTCGAGACTTCCCTTCATGCGGTCGAGCAGTCGGCGCCATCGGCCGGGCCTGCGCCCCGCGAGGCTCAGCTCCGGCCGGGGCACGTCGTCCTCGGTGGCGAGGTGCGGGCCGAGGTCCTTCGGCGCCATGGTACCGTTCAGCACCATCTGCACCTGGGCGACGATCGGCATCACGATGCCGCGCTCCCGGGCGAGCTCGAGCACCGGATGCACCGAGGTGATCCCCTCGGCCACCTGCTGCATCTGCTCCCTCGTCTCCTCCTGCGTGTACCCCTGGCCGATCAGGCGGCCGGCGGTGTTGTTGCGCGAGAGCGGCGACTGGCAGGTGGCGATGAGGTCGCCGAGGCCGGCGAGCCCCGAGAGCGTCGCGGGATCGGCGCCCGACACGACCGCGAACTCGGTCATCTCGGCGAGCCCGCGCGTGATGATGGCGGCCTTCGTGTTCTCGCCGTAGCCGACGCCGTCGACGATGCCGATCGCGAGCGCGATGAGGTTCTTCAGCACGCCGCCGAGCTCGGTGCCCACCACGTCGGTGTTGACGTAGGTGCGGAAGTACGGTGCCGACGCGGCGGTGGCGATCTCCTGGGCAACCCCGAGGTCGAAGCAGGACGCGACGGCGCCCGTCGGCTGCTCCTTCGCGATCTCGAGGGCGATGTTGGGCCCCGAGAGCACGGCGATGCGGGCCGGATCGAGGTCGAGCGTGTCGGCCATGACCTCGGACATGCGCATGGTGGTGGCCTTCTCGACGCCTTTGACGAGGCTCACGAGCACGCTGCGGCGATCGAGATAGGGCTCGATGTCGGCGAGATTCTGCCGCAGGGTCTGGCTGGGCACCGCGAGGAAGACCAGTCGCGCGCCCGTGAGCGCCGCGCCGAGATCGCTCGTCGCCCTGAGCCCCTTGGGCAGGTTGATGCCGGGAAGGTACTCGCTGTTGCGCTTGGCCACCTGGATCTCGTTCGCCACCTCCGGCCGCCGGGCCCACAGGGTCACATCGCACCCCGCGTCGCACAGCACCTTGGCGAAGGTCGTGCCCCAGCTGCCCGAACCGATCACGGCGACCTTGCGCCCGCGGTTGCGCGCGCCGTTGCCGGCGACCACGGGAACGGATCTCGTGCTCAAAAGCGCCCCGTCTCGTTCTGCTGGTGCTTGCCGGGATCCCACCGCTCGGGGGGCGGTTGCTCCCCGCGCAGCTCGGCGAGCAGGGCCGTGATGGCGTCCATCAGCTCGTTCGTCGCCTCCGCGATGACCCGCTGATCCGGGTAGCGCCCGCTGAAGCGGCTGAGGTCGAGCGGCTCGCCCACGGCGACGTGGATGGTCTTGCGGGGGAACGGGTGGATGCGCTTCGCGTAGCGCGGCATCAGCCGCTGCGTGCCCCAGTGGGCCACGGGGATGAGCGGGATCCCGGTCTCGAGCGCCAACCGCACCGCCCCGCTCTTGCCCCGCATGGGCCAGAGCCCCGGATCCCGGGTCAGCGAACCCTCGGGGTACACGATCACCCCGGCCTCGCGCTCGATCAGCGCCCCGGCGGCGCCCATGGGGCTGCCGTTCCGCGCGCGCACCCGCACGGCCCCGTCGCGCTCCACCGGGATCTGGCCCGATGCCCGGAGCAGCCATCCCAGAGCGGGCACCCTGAACAGGCTCGCCTTCGCCATGAAGCGCGGCAGCCGGCCCAGGTGCCACACCGCAGCGCCCATGGCGATCGGGTCGATCTCGCTGTAGTGGTTGGGAGCCAGGATGAACGGCCCCGTCTTCGGCAGGCGCGACTGCGGGGTGAAGCGGTAGCGCACCATGAGCGACCACAGCGGCAGGATCAGCGCGGCCAGCAGCCAGAACACGGAGGGTCGTCGTTTCTCAGCCGAGGGGCGGCTCCGGAGCTTCACCGTGTCAGTCATACCTCACATTATTCCGGAGCGGCCCTCCCGCGGCGGTATGCCGTCCCGGGAGAGCGCCATCGGGTCTCTCAGCTCTCGAAGATGAAGTCGGCGCCGAGCAGCCTGAGCTTCTCGATGAAGTTCTCGTAGCCCCGCGAGATGATGCCGAGATTGGTGACCTTCGACTGCCCCTCCGCGGTCAGCGCCGCGATGAGGTGGCTGAAGCCCCCGCGCAGATCGGGCACCTCGATGTCCGCGCCGGCGAGCGGCGTGGGCCCGGTGATGACGGCGGCCTGCTCGAACTCGCGGCGCTTCACGCGGCGGGCGTCGTCGTGCAGGCCGTCCTTGTACACCGCGATGTCGGCGCCCATGGTGTTGAGCGCGTCGGTGAAGCCGAACCGGTTCTCGTAGACGGTCTCGTGGATCGTCGACACGCCCTGCGCCTGGGTCAGCGCCACGACGAGCGGCTGCTGCCAGTCGGTCATGAAGCCGGGGTGCACGTCGGTCTCGATGGTGACCGGCTTCAGCTCGCCGCCCGGGTGCCAGAAGCGGATGCCGTCGTCGTAGACGTCGAAGTCGCCGCCGACCTTGCGGAAGACGTTGAGGAAGGTCATCATCTCCTCCTGCCGCGCGCCCCCCACGAAGATGTCTCCCCTGGTGGCGAGCGCCGCGGCCGCCCAGCTCGCGGCCTCGTTGCGGTCGAAGATGGCGCGGTGGTCGTAGCCGCGCAGCTCCTGCACGCCCTCGATGAAGATGACGCGGTTAGGCTCGACGGTGATGATGGCGCCCATCTTCTGCAGGATGCAGATGAGATCGATGATCTCGGGCTCGATGGCCGCATTGCGCAGCTCCGTCTGCCCCTCGGCGAGCACGCTCGTGAGCAGCACCTGCTCGGTGGCTCCCACCGAAGGGTACGGCAGCTCGATGTTGGCGCCCTTGAGCCCGTTCGGCGCGGTCAGGCTGATGCCGCTCGGCAGCTTCTCCACGACCGCGCCGAACTTGCGGAGCGCGTCGAGGTGGAAGTCGATGGGGCGATCGCCGATCCTGCACCCGCCGAGATCGGGGATGAACGCCTCGCCGAGGCGGTGCAGCAGCGGCCCGCAGAAGAGGATCGGGATCCGGGAGGACCCGGCGTGTGCGTCGATGTCGGCCTGGTGGGCGACCTCGACGTTCGAGGGGTCGAGCCGCCACTCGCCCGGGTCGTCGCCGCGCGTGATGAGCACGCCGTGCAGGGCGAGGAGGCCGGCGACCACGCGCACGTCCGAGATGTTCGGCACGTTGCGCAGGATGCTGGGCGTCTTGCCGAGCAGCGCCGCGACCATCGCCTTCGTGGCGAGGTTCTTGGCGCCCCGAACCTCGATGCGGCCCGCGAGCGGCCGGCCGCCGTTGACGATGATCTCGTCGGAGGTGAGCCCGACGCGGGCCCCCGCCTTGGCGGCGTCCTTCTTGAGCCCCTGATCGGCCTCGTTCTTGTCGTTCACGCGGCCTCCACCGGGGTCGTCGTCGGCATCCAGCTCGGGCGGCGAGCCTCGAAGTCCGAGATCGCCTGCTCGTTGCGCAGCGTCAGCGAGATGTCGTCGAGACCCTCCAGGAGACGCCAGCGGGTGTAGTCGTCGATCTGGAACGGCACAGTGAGCTCCCCCACCGACACGGTGCGGTCCTCGAGGCTGACGGTCAACCGCACGCCGGGCTCCGCGTCGATGGCCTCCCACAGCCGTTCGACGTCGGCCTCCTCGACCTGCGCGGCCAGCAGCCCCTGCTTGCCGGCGTTGCCGCGGAAGATATCGGCGAAGCGCGGAGAGACGACCACCTTGAAGCCGAAGTCGCGCAGCGCCCACACCGCGTGCTCGCGAGAGGAGCCGGTGCCGAAGTCGGGGCCGGTCACCAGGATACTGGCGCCCTCGTACTCGGGGCGGTTCAGCACGAAGTCCTCGTCCTGGCGCCAGTGGGAGAAGAGCGCGTCGTCGAAGCCGGTCTTGGTGACGCGCTTCAGGAACACGGCCGGGATGATCTGGTCGGTGTCGACGTTCGAGCGCTTCAGCGGCGCGGCGACGCCCGTCACCGTGGCGAACTTGTCCATGCTCAGGCCTCGACCTTCTCGTTCACGGGCATGATGGGGATGCGCCGGCGCGCCGGCGAGGCGGCGTCGGGAGATGCCGGCGGGGCGTCGTGGGTGACGCCCCTCGCGGCGTCCTCCTGCAGGTCCCACGGGCTCGACAGCGTGCCGCGAATGGCCGTGGCCGCCGCCACGAGCGGCGACACGAGGTGCGTGCGGCCGCCCTTGCCCTGGCGCCCCTCGAAGTTGCGATTCGAGGTCGACGCGCACCGCTCGCCCGGCGCCAGCTGATCCGGGTTCATGCCGAGGCACATCGAGCAGCCCGCGAAGCGCCACTCGCCGCCGAACTCCTCGACGATCCGGTCGATGCCCTCGGCCTCGGCCTCGAAGCGCACCCGGGCCGAACCGGGAACCACCATGAGGCGCACGCCGTCGGCCTTCTTCTTGCCCTCGATGATGCTCGCGAAGGTGCGCAGGTCGTCGAGGCGGCTGTTCGTGCAGGATCCCATGAACACCGCGTCGACCGGGATCTCCTTCATGGGAGTGCCCGCCTCGAGATCCATGTACTCCAGCGCCCGCTCGGCGGCGGCGCGCTGATTCGGGTCCTCGATCTCGGCCGGGTTCGGCACGCGGTCGCTGAGCAGCACGCCCTGGCCGGGGTTGGTGCCCCAGGTGACGAACGGCTCGAGCTCGGTCGCGTCGATGAACACCTCCTCGTCGAAGACGGCGCCCTCGTCGGTGGGCAGCGTTCTCCAGTACTCGACGGCCCGGTCCCAGTCCTCGCCCCTGGGCGCGTGCGGCCGGCCCCTCACGTACTCGAAGGTCGTCTTATCCGGCGCGACCATGCCGGCGCGTGCGCCGGCCTCGATCGACATGTTGCAGATCGTCATGCGCCCGTCCATGCTCAGCGAGCGGATCGCCGATCCGCGATACTCGAGCACGTAGCCCTGGCCGCCCCCGGTACCGATCTTCGCGATGACCGCGAGGATGATGTCCTTCGCGGTCACGCCGGGGCGCAACTCGCCCTCGACGTTGATCGCCATCGTCTTGAAGGGCTTGAGCGGCAGGGTCTGCGTCGCCATGACGTGCTCGACCTCGCTCGTTCCGATGCCGAACGCCAGCGCCCCGAACGCGCCGTGCGTGGAGGTGTGGCTGTCGCCGCAGACCACGGTGACGCCCGGCATGGTGAGGCCGAGCTGGGGCCCGACGACGTGCACGATGCCCTGCTCGTCATCGCCGAGCGGGTGCGCCCGCACGCCGAACTCCTCGACGTTGCGGCGCAGCGTCTCGATCTGCAGGCGGCTCGTCGGATCCTCGATCTGCTTGGTGATGTTGATCGTCGGCGTGTTGTGGTCCTCGGTCGCGATCATGAGGTCCACGCGGCGCAGCGGGCGATCCGCCATGCGCAGGCCGTCGAAGGCCTGCGGGCTCGTCACCTCGTGGATCAGGTGCAGATCGATGTAGATGAGGTCGGGCTCACCGTTCTCGCCCCTGACGACCACGTGGTCGTCCCACAGCTTCTCGGCGAGGGTGCGGGGCCGCGTCGCGCGCTCGGCGACGGTCCCGGCAGCGTTCTGATCGCTCATGTGATGGCTTCTCTTCTCAGTCTCTGTGTCGTGGACACGTGTTCTTCAACACCGCGCCGCACGAAAATATTCGATTGCCGGCGCGATGGATCGGCCAAGCGAGAACTCCGCGGCGGGTGACCGATGGGCTAAACCCCGCCGCGGCTGGGAAGAAGCTGCCGCCGCGAACGCATGCGAACGATTCTACCACCCGGCCCGTCACCGGGCCCGCGCGGTCACTCCTCCGCGTTCTCCCGCGCACCGAGGTGCAGACGCTCGCCGCTCGCCTTCGCCTCGCGGCGCATCTTCGCAATGCTCGCGACGGTGGCGACAGCCATGGCCGCGACGATGAATCCGAGCGAGGCCCAGGTGCTGATGGTCGGCACCGGCACGGGCTCGCCGCCGTTGATGAACGGCAGCTCGTTCTCGTGCAGCGCGTTCAGGATCAGCTTCACGCCGATGAAGGCGAGGATCGCGGCGATGCCGTACTTGAGGTAGACCAGCCGGTCGAGCAGGCCGCCCAGCAGGAAGTAGAGCTGGCGCAGCCCCATGAGCGCGAACACGTTGGCCGTGAACACGATGAACGGGCTCCGCGTGATGCCGAAGATGGCGGGGATCGAGTCGAGCGCGAACAGCAGGTCGGTCGTGCCGAGCGACACGAGCACGAGCAGGAACGGAGTCCACATGCGCTTGCCGTCAACCACCGTGCGCAGCTTGCCGCCGTCGTAGTGATCGGTGATCGGCATGACCTTCTTCACCTGGCGGATGATCCAGCTGTCGCCGCCGTGGTCCTCCGCGCCGGGCCGCACCTGCTGCCAGGCGGTCCAGATGAGCCAGGCGCCGAAGATGAAGAAGATCCAGATGAACCGCTCGATGAGGGCGGCGCCCGCCAGGATGAAGATCCCCCGGAAGACCAGGGCGAGCACGATCCCGATCATGAGCGCCCGCTGCTGATAGGCGTGCGGCACCTTGAAGCTCGCGAGGATGAGCACGAACACGAAGAGGTTGTCGATCGAGAGGCTGTACTCCGTGAGCCAACCCGCCAGGAACTCCGTGCCGTACTGCACATCGCCGAGCAGGAAGATGGCTCCCGCGAAGACGAGGGCCAGCAGCACGTAGAAGCCGACCCAGAGGCTCGCCTCGCGCATCGAGGGGATGTGCGGGCGGCGGATGATGAGCAGCAGGTCGACGATGAGGATCGTGACGAGCACGATCATCGATCCGATCTCGAACCAGAGCGGGAGCACAGATGTCACAGAGGTCAACTTTCCTTCGGCCGGCGCGGAATGCGCGAAACGCCGAAGGTCTCTTCCCGGCATCCGCGTTCGCGGTGCCGCACCCGCACCGGCTGCGCGGTGGGCGCGCGGCGTACTGACGACACGGGCGAAGTCGGAATACTCCCCTTCGCGGGCACTACTATACCGGGTGATCGGAGCCCGACGTGCGACCACGGACCGGGAGGGTGGAACCTGTAAGCTGAGCCCGGCGCCCCGACCGGGCCCGCGCGCGAGTGGCGGAATTGGCAGACGCGCTGGATTTAGGTTCCAGTGTCCTCGGACGTGGGGGTTCAAGTCCCCCCTCGCGCACGCGGCGTGCACGCAGTGGGTCCGCGTGCGCGCAACGACGGGCGCGAGCCGGCTCGTCCAGGAGACGTTACGATACTCCGCGCTTCCCACTCGAGCGGTTCACGGGGCACCGGTCGCGTCGAGACGGTCTGCTCGACCTCGGGCTAGGGTGCTGCCTCTCCGAAATCGCGATCGGCCCGCCGGCGAAATCGCCGAACGAACAGCACGAGCGTGGCGCAGACCGCGAGGAGAACTGCTCTGGTGAGAAGTTCCACACCGTAGTTCCCGGTCACGGGAGCAGCGGCTTCGAAGAAGGCGTTGTAGCCGGTGTGGAAACCGACCGCCATCCAAAGGGAGGCAGTGCCGTAGCGCATCGCGATCGTCAAGAAGCCGAGGCCGGTCCCTTGCAGAACGTAGAGAAGTTGCTCACCGAGGCTCTGGGCACTGCTGTGGGAGACGATGTGCATCGAACCAAACGCCAGCGAGGTCGTCGCGATCACAGCGACGGCGCGAAGTCTGCGTGCGAGGAGATTCGACAGATGACCTCGCCACAACAGCTCTTCCGGGAAGGCCTGCCCGAAGAAGATCGTGATGACCGTGATGATCAGCACCGTGTCGAACCGAGGTTGACCCCAGGTCGATGCCCCGGCTGCGACTGCTGTTGCCGCAGAGGCGTAGTTGACGCCGACAGCGAGACCGAACCCCGGGATGAGAAGCCACGCTCGTGACAGCGGGACGAGGCCGAATCCCCTCATCGGGAGCTGTGCGAGCCTGCGCCAGAGCATGATGAGCAGTACGGCGATCACCGTGGTGGTGACGTAGCTGGCGATCTGTAGCGTCGTTCGCAACCCGCCTTCGGCGCGCTCACCGGTGATCCATGCCACGAGGAGATAGAACCCGGCAGAGATCAGCCCACTGCCGAGGATCATGGCGAACATGCTCAACACGACGGTCACGACTCCCGCTACCGGATGGCGGAAGAAGCGGACGGCGGACGTCAAGTCGGCCGAGCCGTACGAAGATGTGGGGGCTACGGGCTGCGCTGGCATAACTCGACGCTAGGTCGGCTGCTCCGCGAAATCCCGTGCCATCGCTCCGGTTCGCGCATGACCAAGGTCATGATTCTCAGAGCGAGGGAGGGTGCCCGCCCTATCCTGAAATGCGTGACCGGAGACACGAGTGCCCAGCGCCCGGTGCTCATGAATGTGGCGTTCTGGTCCGTCTACGGCATGACAGCACTGTCCTCCCTGTGGGGCGCCTTCGCTGCAGGTTTTCCTCTGGAGTGGACGATCCATGCGATCAACATCGTGCTCGTCGGGCTCTTGTGGTTCACGCTGCGATGGGAACCGAATGGCGGCGCGAGGAGCCTTCTTCCCGCGGGAGTGTTTATCGCTGCCTCGTTCTCATTGGGAATCACCGGCTCTTTCGGCGAGCACGCGCTGCTTCCTCTCATCGGGTTCGCCAACCTCGCCTTCATCGCCTCGCTCCGCGCGACGATCGCCGTGGTCGTGTTCCTGGCGGGTGTGCTCGGCGTGAGCTCCTTCATGGTCTTCGACAACAGCGTCGAGACGAGCATCCGCCTTACGCTCACTGTGCTGGGGACTGCAGCGTTCGTCGTGTCGCTGGGTCTCGCGATCCGGCGGGCACGCAAACGTGAGAGCGAAGCGGTAGTTCTCGCTGGGCGGATTCAAGAACTCACGCTGGCAGAGGAACGCGCTCGCATGAGCCGTGAGATCCATGATTCCGTCGGCCACCACCTCACCGTCGTGACGATGAATCTTGAGAACGCCGAGCTTCTCAAGGAGAAAGACCCCGAGGCTGCCTGGGCGCAAATCAGCGATGCGAAGTCCACGGTGAGATCTGCGCTCACAGACACACGGCGGTGGGTGAGATCGCTCAACCCCACCTCCTTGCAACAAGGCATTACGCATGACTCCCTTCGTGCATTCGCCGCGACGCTCGCGGGAGCGGGAGTCACGCTCAACATCGATATCTCAGGTGAGCCGCAACCACTCGACGACGACACACAGCTCATGCTCTACCGGGCGCTCCAAGAAGGCGTGACGAATGCGATCCGGCACGCAGGCGCGACGCTCATCGACGTCGAGCTCCGATACGAGCGGGAGGATGCGCGACTTGTGATCCGAAACGATGGAACAGCGGGGGCAGGTACAGCGGAGGGGTTCGGGTTGATGTCGCTCCGTCAGCGAGTTGCGGAAAAGGGAGGAAGCCTCAGCTTCGACCTTCGAGATGACCCTCAGCTCGAAGCGATCCTCAGCGTCGAGGTTCCGACGCCGAGGCGGTCGGCGCGATGACCATCGGAGTGATGATCGTGGACGACCAATCGATGATCCGCGAAGGCCTCAGGCTCATGCTCCAGCATGCCGAGGGCATCGAACAAGTAGCAGAGGCCGCAGACGGTGTCGAAGCGCTCCGGGTGATCGAACAGTGCGCCGTCGATGTCGCCCTCGTAGATATTCGTATGCCGCGCATGGACGGTCCGACCCTCATCGCTGAGCTCAGGATCGTCTCGCCACGGTCCCGCTGTGTAGTGCTGACGACTTTCGACGATGATGATCTCCTGATGGCTTCGTTGAAGGCGGGCGCGCACGGCTATCTCCTCAAAGATGCGACGCCAGCGGAGCTCGTTGACACGATCAGGCGCGTCCATTCAGGGCAGACCGTTCTCGGGTCAGCCCCGACAGAGGCTCTCATCGCCCTTGCGCAATCAGCCAGATCACCTCGATCGACTCCTCATGAGGCGTTGACTCCTCGCGAGGAAGAGGTGCTTGAACTGCTCATGGCAGGGCTCTCCAACCGAGAGATCGCATCACGACTCTTCCTCAGCACGGGCAGCGTGAAGAACCACGTCACCAACGTGCTTCGCAAGTTCAACCTCCAGACACGGATGAAGCTCCTTGCGGTTCACGCGCACGTATCGCGCAAGTGAAATCATGAGACGGGTCGAGGATGCCGCCCTCCGTCGTTGCGGCCCGCTCGAGCCGACGCGACCAGTTGGGAGCCAGCACTGAATCGGCCCTCCTGCGGCCCGTCTGGATCTACTGCATAATGGGCGGCATGGGGAATCACCGCGGAAGACGTCTCGCAAGAGTGCTGCTCGGTACAGGCCTGATCTTCGCCGGCACCGCCCACCTCACGTTCGCCCGTGAAGAGTTTCAAGCTCAGGTCCCCGACCTCGTTCCGCTCGACCCGGACACCACCGTCGTCGCGTCGGGCATCACGGAGATCACGCTGGGAACCGCCCTCGCCGTCTCGCAGGGAAGACGCGCTCGACGGGTGGGCGCGATCGCAGCGGCCTTTTTCATCGCGATCTTCCCAGGCAACATCTCCCAGTACGTGCACCGCCGTAACGGTTTCGGTTTGGACACTGACCGCAAGCGGCTTGCCCGCTTGTTCTTCCAGCCGGCCCTGGTCGCGCTCGCGCTGTGGTCGACGAGGCGGTGACGACCCGCGGTACCTGAAGCAGGAGCCCGAGCCCGAGCATCTCGGTGGCGCGGAATCCGAGGCTCCACCCGGGCCGACGCGTTCTCACCGGCTGGCACGACCCGACATCCGTCATCCATCGGCAATCCGTCGTTCGCCCGCCGGTTATCCTCACGCCCGAATCCGCTCACCTTCGGCGAGCATCATTTGGGGGTGCTGACACAGAATGTTCTGCGCGACGGGCACGCCCCGGACCTGCCCGTCGCGGGCGACCCGGGGCTCGATACCGCCGGCGTGCCGCTCGAGGTCGACGGCGTCGCATGCGTCTTCGGCGATGAGACGGGACTGCGGCCGACCACGCTGGCGCTGCGGCCCGGCGAGTTCGTCAGCGTGCTCGGCCCCTCGGGGTGCGGCAAATCGACGCTGCTGCGCTGCCTCGCAGGCCTGCAGACCCCGCAGAGCGGCACGATCCGCTTCGGGGAGCGCACCGTGTTCGAGGCGGACAGCGGTGTGGATCTCGCGCCGCGCGCGCGGCGCATCGGCATGGTGTTCCAGGATCTCGCGCTCTGGCCGCACCTCTCCGCCTTCGAGAACGTCGCCTTCCCGCTCCGCGTCGCGAAGCCCGCGATCGATCGCGGTCGCGTCGAGCACCGCGTCACGGAGGCGCTCGAGACGGTGGGGCTCGGGAGCCACGCGGTGAAACTGCCCCACCAGCTCTCCGGCGGTCAGCAGCAGCGAGTGGCCGTCGCGCGCGCGATCGTCGCCCGCCCGGACGTGCTGCTCATGGACGAGCCGTTCTCCGCTCTCGACGCGGCGCTCAAGATCCAGCTGCGCGAGGAGCTGAAGAGCCTCACGCACGCGATCGGGGTGACGACCGTGTTCGTCACCCACGATCAGGAGGAGGCGATGGGGCTGAGCGATCGCATCGCCGTGCTCTTCGACGGCCGCGTGCAGCAGTTCAGCTCGCCGCAGCACCTCTACGAGCGTCCGGCCACCGAGATGGTCGCCGGGTTCATCGGAGCGTTCAACTCGCTGCCCGATCGCCGCGGCGGGGTGCGGCCCGAGGCCGTGACGCTCGCCACGGCGGACGGGGAGCCGGATCCCGCAGCCGACCTGACCTACGCGGGCGTCGTGCGCGCCTGCGACTACCGCGGCGGCTTCTTCCGCATCGCCGCATCGATCCCGGGCGTCGAGAAGCCCTGGATCGTCGATGCCCGGCGGGCCTGCGCACCCGGCAGCCGTGTGCATCTCGGCGTCCGGGTGGCCGACGTGATCGGCTTCGACGGCGCCGATCCCGCACCCTGATCCCGGTCCGGAACGGGGCGCGCCGCTCCTCGGCATGCCCGATCCGTGCCAGACCCACCCACAGAGCAAAGGAACTCCCTGCATGTCCCGCTTCCCCCAGAAGATCATCGCCGCGTTCGGCGCGGCCGCCGCGCTTCTCGCCCTCGTCGGCTGCGGCAGCGCCCAGCCCTCGGCCGCCGAGAGCGCCCCCGAGACCACGAGCTCCGAGCTCGACTGGGTCGCCCCCAAGGGTCTCGAAGGCAGCATCACCTTCTACTCCGCCAACCCGCAGGGCCTCACCGACGCGCTCACCGCCAAGTTCACCGAGCTCACGGGCGTGCAGGTCGAGGTGTTCGCCGGCGAGACCGGCAAGATCACCGCGAAGCTCGACGCCGAGTGGGAGAACCCGCAGGCCGACGTCGTCTACGTCGCTTCCTGGGCCCCGGCCGCGAAGTACGCCGCCGACGACCGCGCTCTCGCCTACGAGCCCTTCGGCGTCTCGACCGTGACCCCGGCTTGGGCGGGCGACGGCTTCACCGGCCGCGACGGATCAGCGCTGGCGCTCGTGGTCAACACGAACGCGGCCCCCTCGATCCCGAGCGACTGGGCGGATCTCACCAAGCCCGAGTTCAAGAACCTCGTGCTCATGCCCGACCCCCGCGAATCCGGCACCGCCCGCGACCTGATCGCGGCGATGGTCGCGGCCTGGGGCGAGGAGCGGACCTGGAAGCTGTTCGACGGCCTCTTCGCCAACGGCATGACCGTGCAGGGCGCGAACGGCCCGGCGCTCGACAGCGTGACCGCGGGCTCGGCCGCGGTCGTCTTCGGCGGCGTCGACTACTCGGCCTACTCGGCGATCGCGAAGGGCGAGTCGCTCCAGGTCGTGCTGCCCGCCTCGGGCACCACGGTCTCGCCACGACCGGTGTTCATCCTCAAGGACTCGAAGAACCCCGAGGCGGCCAAGGCGTTCGTCGACTTCATGTTCTCGAACCAGGGCCAGTCGATCTCGGCGCAGAAGTTCATGATCCCCGCCCAGCCCTCCGTGGCCGTCGCCGACGGCGCCAAGAGCCTCACCGACGTGAAGCAGCTCGACTTCACCTGGGAGGACGTCTCGGCGACCAGCAAGGACGTACTCGCCACGTTCACCTCGCGCTACCTCAGCTGATCCGGCCCCGGCCCGACGCGATGACGACGACCCCGCGCAGGGAGCGGCCTGCGGGCCTCATCGGCCTGCTCGTACTGCTCGTGGTGGGCGCGGGCCTGCCGCTCGTCGCGGTGCTCGTCCGAGCCGTCACGGGGTACGACGGCCAGCCCTCCGCGCTCGGGAAGCTGCTCGGGCCCGACAACCTGCAGGTGGTCGGCAACACCCTCCTCCTCGGCGTGCTGGTGATCCTCTTCAGCACCCTGCTCGCGGCGCCGCTCGCGTTCCTGATGTCGTGGACGCCCATGCGCGAGCACCGCTGGATCGACGTGCTGCTGCTCGTCCCCTTCATGACGCCGCCCTACGTGGCGGCGCTCGCCTGGCTCGATTTCACCCGGGTGAACGGCCTCGCCGAGCAGCTCTTCGGGCCGGCCGGGGCGGCCCTGCGATCCTTCGTCAACACCCCGTACGGCATGGCCGCAATCATGGCCTGCGAGATCTTCCCCTTCCTGTACCTGCTGCTGCGCAACCACCTCGACACCCTCCCGGCCTCGAGCGACGAGATGGCCGGCATCGCGGGGGCCTCCGCCTGGCAGCGCCTCACCCGGATCGTCGCGCCGCTGTCGAGCGGCGCCTACTCGCTCGGCGCGCTCATCGTCTTCATCAAGGCGGCCGGCGAGTTCGGCACACCCGTCACGATCGGCAACCAGATCGGATTCCCCGTGCTGGTCTCGAAGATCTACGCCGACGTGACGATCGACCCCCTCGACTTCCCGAGCGCCGCGGCCTTCTCGAGTATGCTCCTCTCACTCGGGATCGGGGTGTGGGCCATCCAGCAGTGGGTCGGGCGCCGCGCGACCCCGTTCGGGGGCCGGGCGCAGCGCCGCACCACCGTCGGGCTCGGCGCGTGGGGCGCGCTCGGCTGGGCCTGGCTCGGCTTCGCGGCGCTCATCTCGATCGTGGTCCCCTACATCGCCGTCCTGCTCGGTGCGATGACGATCCTGCGCTCCCAGCCGATCTCCCTCGAGAACCTCACCTTCGACTACTTCGCGATGGTGCTGAGGCCGGGCTCGAGCAGCGAGGCCCTCCTGAACAGCCTCGGTCTCGCCTTCGTCGCCGCGACCCTCGCCGTGATCGTCGGCGTCGCCGTCGCGCTCGCCGTCGCCCCGATGAGCTCCGCAGGGAGCGTCACCGGTGGACGCCGCTTCCGCGGGCTGCGCCGCCTCATCGACATGCTCGCGGTCGCCCCGGACACCGTGCCCGCCATCGTGCTCGCGATCGGCTTCATCTTCCTCTGGAACTCGCCCTGGCTGCCCGTGACCCCCTACAACACGCGCTGGATGCTGATCATCGCCTACGCGGTGGTGTTCCTGCCGATGGTGGTGCAGAACATCAAGGCGGTGCGGCTCGGGATCGACGACCGGCTCCTCGAGGCGGCCTACGCATCGGGGGCGACGGCGGCCCAGCGGTTCCGTCGGATCCTGCTGCCCCTGCTCGTGCCGGGCATCGTCTCGGGCTGGCTGCTGGCGTTCCTCGTCGGCCTGCGCGAGGTCGTCGTGTCGTCGCTCGTGCGGCCCTCCTCCACGAACCTGCTCTCGCCCTGGATCATGGGCGCCTTCGACCAGGGGCGCCGCGCGGAGGCGATGGCCATGACGGTGATCGGCGTGCTCAGCTCGACCGTCGTGCTCATCGTCGTCGAGGTGTGGCGCCAGCGGCAGGCGCGGAAGCGGGGAGCCTGATGCGCATCGCCCACCTCTCCGACCTGCATCTCGGCGCCCGGTCCCACGGAGCCGAGCCCGACCCGGCCGCGGGGCCCCTGCTCGTGGAGGTGCTCACCCGGCGCGTGCTGGCGGGCGCGGGCGACGGGGCGCCCTACGACGGGGCGCTCATCGCCGGCGACGTCTTCGAACGCGCTCGTCCGGACGAGCGCGTGATCCGCTCGTTCGAGGCGATGCTCGAGGTCTGGCACGAGGCGGGGATCCCGGTGGCCGTCATCGCGGGCAACCACGACGCCGAGTCCGGCTGCCTCCCCGAGCTCCGGCTCCCCCCGTCGGCGCGACTGCTCGGCCTCGTGGGACCCGAGACGCACGTCTGGGCGGAGAGCGGCGTCGCCGTGCACGGCGAGTCGATCGGCCGACGCGACGAGACGCGCAACCTGGCGCTCGGCTATCCCGATCCGGTGCCGGGACTCGTCAACATCGGCCTGCTCCACACGAGCCTGGACGGCGCCCGCAGCAAGCGGGTCTGCGCACCGGTCGCGATCGACCGGCTCGAGGTCCGCGGCTACGACTACTGGGCGCTCGGGCACGTGCACGAGCGGATGACGCTCGGGGCCTCGGGGCGGATCGCCTACAGCGGCAGCCCGGCCGGCCGGGCGGGCGAGGAGAGCCGGCCGCGCGGCTATCTGGAGGTCGTGTTCGACCGTTCGGAGCCCGGACCCGCGCGGGTCGCGCTCACCGGGGTGGACCTCCAGCCTGTGGGCGAGCCGGCGGCGATGGCGCGAACGGCGGCCCGGCCGAGTCGCTAGGCGTTCATCAGCCACAGCATCGCGCCCATGCCCGCTGCCATGAGCGCGTGGCTCGCCGAGTGCCGCCGGTGGCCGCGTGCCGCTGCGAGCCGGTACAGCCACCACAGCGCGCAGGCAGCGCAGAGGGCGATGAAGAGCAGGTTGACCGCCTCCGCCCACGCGGGCGTCGCGCCGGGCCCTCCCTCGCCGCCGCCGCCGTGGTGCGCGGTACCGCCGGCGCCGGATCCGCCCGCCGCGCCCGCGCCCGCCATGAGCAGCGGCATCGCCGCGAGCATCCAGATCATCGCGGCGCTCAGCAGGATGTGCCCGGAGAGGTCGGCGCGCCGTGCCGCGCCGTGCGCGCGCGGGATGCCCAGCGCGAGTGCGAGCGCGAGAATGGCGAAGAGCGCGATCTGCGTCCAGGTGACCGCATCCAGGACGGCCACCCACAGCATGAGGATCATCGCGGCGCTCATCACGCCGTGGGCGATGCCGATCAGCTCCTCGTCGCCGATCCCATCGCCTCGCGCGGAACGGGCGCCACGACGGGCCGCGAGGTCGGCGAGGCACGCGAGCCCGGTGCAGACGAAGACGGCGGTCAGGACGAGATCCCAAGGAGATGCGAGCACGGGACGATTCTATTACTACAATATGTAGAGATAATTCGCCTCGGCTTGAAAGGGCTCCCCATGACCACCGCCAGAACCGGCGCCCCAGCCGACGCCTCGACCGGCCCCGAAGCGCCGCGAACCCCGCCGAGGCGCCGCAAGACGAACTGGTACGGTGCGCTCTGGCGCTGGCACTTCTACGGCTCCGTCCTCGTCATCCCGGTGCTGTTCGTACTCGCGGTGACCGGCATGACCTACATGTTCCGCGCCGAGGTCGACGCGTTCACCTACCCCGGCGTCCTCACCGTGAACGTTCCCGAGGGCGGTGAGCGGCAGGCGCTCTCCGCGCAGGAGGGGGCGGTCAAGGAGGCCTTCCCCGACAGGCCGATCCTCTCGGTCGTCGACCAGCGGGGCGACCGGGCGACCGTGTTCGTCACGGCTCTGGAGGACGGCAGCAGCGTCAACGTCTACGTCGACCCCTACACGTCCACCGTGACCGGCGAGCTCAGACCCGACCAGCTCATCTCCGACTGGGCCGAGCGGATCCACGGCGATCTCCTCCTCGGCGAGGAGGGCGTCGGCGACCGCATCGTCGAACTCGGGGCGAGCTGGGCGATCGTGCTGACCATCACGGGGCTCATCATCTTCTTCCTCGGACGACGGCCGCGCAGGACCGCGCGCGCCAAGGGCATCAGGGGCGCGCGGCTGCGCGGCTGGCACGCGATCGCGGGGCTGCCGGTGGGGCTCGGCATCCTGCTGCTCGTCGTGTCCGGACTGCCGTGGACCGGCGTCTGGGGCTCGGTCGCCCAGCAGCTCGCCACCGGCAACGGAGCCTCGTTGTGGGCCGACGATCCGGGCGGGAAGTCGACCATCGGCGAGCTCATCGAGCGCACGAACGGGAGCAGCGCCGAGGCCGGGTGGGCGATCGGAGGCGGCCCGCTCGGCAGCAGCGAGGCCGGCGGCGCATCGCGGATCTCGATCGACGACGCCGTCGCCGTCGCCCGGGCCCAGGGCGCGCCGGAGCCCTACTCGGTCATCTACCCCGACGGCGAGACGGGCGTCTTCAGCGTCATGTCCAGCCAGTGGAACGACAACGGCAACCCCGCAGAATCCGAGGTGAGCCTCGAACGGACCGTCCACGTCGACCAGTACAGCGGAAAGGTCGTCGGCGAATACGGCTACGACGACTACAGTGTCGCCGCGCAGGTCGTCTCCCAGGGCATCGCGGTCCACGAGGGGCGACGCCTCGGCACGATCAACACGGTGCTCTCGACGCTGTTCTGCCTCGCGGTCATCTTCATGTGCGTGTCCGCTCCCATCATGTGGTGGACCAGGCGGGGCACGGCGTCGGGAATGGCGGCGCCGCGAGCCAAGCTGCCGGTCTGGGGCAGCCGGCTGCTCCTGGTCGCGCTCGTGGCGCTCGGGATCTTCCTCCCGCTGTTCGGCCTGTCGCTCCTCGTGATCCTCGCCCTCGATCAGTTCCTGATCCGGAGGATCCCGAGGATGAGGAAGTTCTTCGGAAGCGCCTGAGGGATCCGCGGCCCGGGATCGCTAGCCCGGGGCGCGATCCTCGGCCGCCGCCCTGAACGCCGCCGCCCGCTCCTCGTAGTCCGCGAACTCGTCGAAGCTGGGCGCGCCGGGAGAGAGCAGGATCACCTCTCCCTCGACCGCGCCCGAGCGCGCACGCTCGAGCGCATCGGCGAAGTTCCGGGCCGACTCCATCCGGGGCACCCGGCCTTCGGCCTCGGAGATCAGCCGCGCGCCGGCCGGCCCCGTGCCGATCACCCGCACAGGGAACGCCTCGCCCCGGTCCGCGAGGAAGTCGACGAGCGGCGCGAACGGCAGCCCGCGCTCGGCCCCGCCCGCGATCAGGGTGACGCGCGCCTCGGCGTACGCCGTGAGCGCCGCGACGACGGCCTGCGGAGCCGTGGCGAGGCTGTCGTCCACCCAGACGCGGCCGTCGCGCGAGGGGATCGCCTCGAGCCGGTGCCGCAGCGGCGCGAAACCGCGCACGGCCTCGAGCGCGCGGACGCGCTCCTCGTCGGGCATGCCGGTGAACGCGTGCACGGCGGCGAGCGCGAGCGCGGCGTTGGCGAGGTTGTGGGCGCCGCGCAGGCCGAGCTCGGCGGCGAGGAGCTCGCCCGCGCCCTCCCAGGCGAGGCGGTCGCCGCGCGCGCGGATCCCGAGCTCGCCCGGGGTGAGGACGCGCGTGCCCGCGGCCGCCCGCTCCGTCGCGAGCGCGAAGAGCTCGTGCTCGCGCGACGGGACGACGACGACCTCGGGGCCGTGGGCGACGAGGTTGAGCTTGTCGGCGACGTAGCGCTCGTAGCCGCCGTGCCAGGGCAGGTGCTCGGGATACAGCGAGGTCAGCACGGCGACGCGCGGCGACACCGTCAGGTCGGCCGCCTGGTAGCTCGACACCTCCGTCACCGCGACCTGCACTTCGGGATCGAGGTCGCCCGCCACCGCAACGCCCACGTTGCCGGCGAGCGTCGCGCGGTAGCCCAGGGCGTCGAGCACGTGGCGCACGAGCGTCGAGGTGGTGCTCTTGCCCTTGGTGCCGGTCACCGCGATCACGCGCTCCGCGTTGTCGTTCAGCCACAGGTCCATGAGCGAGGTCAGCCGCGCGCCGCGCGCCGCCAGGCGCACGAAATCGGGCGAGGTGCGCGGGATCCCCGGCGACTTCACGACGACCTCGGCCGCGAGCAGCCGCTCGAGCGCCGCATCGCCGTCGACGACGTCCCGGAGGTCGCCCGGCACGGCGCCGCCGCCCGTCACCGCGATGGTGGCGGTGACGCCGCGCCGCGCCAGCTCGGCGCGGGCCGCGCGGCCCTCCCGGCCGGCGCCCCAGATCACCACGTCCCTGCCGACCAGCTCGTCAAATCTCACGGGCCACCGCCTCCAGACGCGGCGACAGGAAGTGCTCGCCCGCGTGCCAGCCGAAGACGGCCTCCCGCTCGGCCCCGGCGGCCGTCACCGCGGCGATCTCGGGCCGGTCGAGGAACGGATGCCCGCGCCAGTCGTCGCGCTCCCGCACGAGCGACAGCGCGACCCGGCACTCGTCGGGCTCCCCCACGCACTCGAAGGGCTTCACGAGCCCCTCGACGCCGAGCAGCTCGAGAAAGCCGGTCAGCTGCCCCTCGTCGGCGAACAGGTCGCGGCCGCCGAAGATCTCGAGCAGGGCGCCGCGGCTCAGGAACGGCGCGAGCATCAGGAAGATGAAGCGGCACTTGGGGCAGTCGCCGCACCACGACGGCGAGGCCGGCTCGTGGATGCGGAACGCCCGGTTGCAGCTCGTGAACAGCGGGTGGTAGTCGGTGAGCGTCGCGAAGCGGCGCGCGATCCGGATCTCGTTGACCGGCCGCAGCAGCGACACGTAGTCGGGGGCGCCGGCCGGCAGGGAGGCGCGCAGCAGCCGCTCGAACTCGATGCTCTTCGACCACTGGTGGTTGATCACGCGGCCGGCCCACTCGAAGTTTCCGTACGACGAGCCGGCCTCGTTGCTGAACACCACCCCGTCGTAGCCGAGCCCGAGCGCCGTGAGCACGGCGACGAGCGAGTTGACCGCGGTCACCGGGACGTGCCCGTTGGGGGCACCGGCGGCGTTGAGCTCGAAGAGCTCGGGATCGATCCTGCGCCGCGCCTCGTGCAGCGGCAGGCCCGCCGCCTCGGCCGTGCGCGCCATGGGCGGCTGCGTGTTCACCGCGAAGAGCCCCGCCTCGAGGCCCGCGCCCCGCAGCGACTCGATCGACACAATGGAGTCCTTGCCGCCGCCGACGGCGACGAGCAGGCGACGGGGCTCCGAGGGCGTCGCGGGCACGGCCGGCGCGGAGGGGGTCAGCCGCGGGGCCCGCACCTCGGTCGACAGCACCTCCGGCATGCCGTTGACGAAGGCGAACTCGCCCATGCCGCCCGCGATGAGCGCGGTGACGAACGCGCGCTCGGCGTCGGTCAGCCCGCCCGGCACCGCGAGCGCCGTGGGCGCGAAGGCCTTGAAGTAGCTGAGCGACGCCGCGAGCGACAGCAGCCGCAGCACGGCGTCGCGCACCGTGGCGGGCACGTGGTCGAGGGGCGCGGGCAGCTCGATCGTCTCGGTGAACTCGGCCACGGCTCCGGCGCCGGATCGCGCCGTGTAGCGCAGCCGCACGGTCGCGCCGTCGAGTTGCGGTTCAGTGCATTCGAAGTGCGTGACCTGCGCGGACGAGGGGGGTGACGCTGATGCCATGATCGATCATCCTACCGCGCCGCCCGCCTCGCGCGGTGGGCGGCCGCCGCCTACCACCCCTCGCTGAGCACCCGGTCGAGCGCGGCGACCACGAAGTCGGCGCTCTCGGCCGTGAGGCACAGCGGCGGCTTCACCTTGAGCACGTTCGATCGCTCGGAGGTGGTGAGCACGATCACGCCGAGCTCTCTCAGCCGCTCGCAGATGGCCGCCGCCTCCGCCTTCGCGGGCTCCATCGTCTCGCGGTCGCGCACCAGCTCGACGCCCAGGTAGAGCCCCTCGCCGTGCACCGGGCCGACGATGTCGTGCCGCTCGGCGAGCGACCGGAGGCCCGCCGCGAGCCGATCCCCCACCGCGCGCGCGTTCTGCTGCAGACCCTCGGCCTCCATCGCGTCGAGCACGGCGAGGCCCACCCGGCACGACAGCGGGTTGCCGCCGGCCGACGAGAAGAACTGGCCCTGCGCGGCGAGGGCGTCGGCCACCCGCTTCGACGTGATGACGCCGCCGAGGGGGAAGCCGTTGCCCATCGGCTTCGCGATCGTGACGAGGTCGGGCATCACCCCCGACCGTTCGAACCCCCAGAAGCTCGACCCCGTGCGTCCGAAGCCCACCTGCACCTCGTCGGCGATGCACAGGCCGCCCGCGGCGCGTACGCGCGCGTAGACATCGGCGAGGTAGCCTTCCGGCAGCAGCACGCCGCCCGCGTTGCCGAGCACCGACTCGCAGATGAAGGCCGCCGCCCCGCGGCCCTCCGCGGCGAGGCGCTCGAGGTCGGCCCCGAGGTCGGCGGCGTAGCGCGCCCCCACCGTCGGGTCGCCGGCCTCGCCGCGGTAGGTGCCGCGGAAGCGGTTGGGCACGTCGGCCACGTGCACCCAGTCGGGGCGCGTGGCGAGGGCGTCGGGGTTGTCGTACGCGCTCGTCGTCACGGCGTCCGATGCCATGGTCCAGCCGTGGTACGCCTCGCGCAGCGCGATCACCGTGCGCCGCCCGGTCGCGGCCTGCGCGAGGCGCAGCGCGAGGTCGACGGCCTCGGATCCCGAGTTGACGAGCAGCACCGTGTCGAGGCCGCTGCCCGGAGGCAGCAGCGCGAGCAGGCGCTCGCTGTACTCGGCGAGATCGCGGTACAGGAATCGCGAGTTGGTGTTCAGGATGCGGATCTGCCGGTTCACGGCGTCGGCGACGCCCGGATGGCCGTGGCCGAGCCCGGCGACGTTGTTGACCATGTCGACGTAGGCGCGGCCGGTCGTGTCGACGAGGTGGTGCCGCCACCCGCGCTCGATCTGCATCGGGCGCTCGTAGTAGCGCTCCTGCGCGCTCGCGAAGATGCCCTCGCGGCGCGTCCGCTCGTCGCCGGACTCGTCGTGCTGCGCGAGCGACGGCAGGCCGAGCAGCGCGGCGGGATCCGGCGCGAGGCGCCGCCAGGCGGGCACGCGGTCCGGGGTGATCAGCTGCGCGCGGCCCTGGCCGTCCTCCGTGAGGAGCAGCGCGTCGGGCCGGCGCAGCCCCACGGAGACGGGGCGGGCCGCGGGCGCCCCGGCGAGCTCGCCGATCGCGGCCCCCGGTACGACCGGCCGACCGGCCCGCACGCCCGGCACGATGCCGCTCACCCGCAGGTGCCAGCCCGCGAGCGCGAGCACCACGGTGCTCGGCCCGACGGCGAGCACCGTGGCCGCCGATGGTGAGCGCACCTCGAGCGCGTCGCCCGGACCGACCCACACCTCGGTGTCGGCCGGCCAGGTCTCGGCGGCCTCCGGGCTGTCGGCGACGGTGCGGGTGAGCCGGTAGACGCCGTAGGGCAGCACGGCTGCGGCCGCCCCGCGCGCGAGCGCGGCCCCCACGAGGGAGGCCTCGGCGTTGCGGGCCCGCCAGGCGCCGCCTGCGAGCGCCTCGGACTCGACGCCGGGGTCGAGGATCGCCACCTCGCCTTCGAGTCCGGGCAGCAGGGGGCGCAGGGGTTCCCGCCCGGGCGCGGCCCACGGCGGCGAGACGAGTTCGAGCGACCCGCCCTGCGGCCGGCCCTCGAAGCCGAGGCTCGCGAGCACCAGCTCGGTGGCCTCGACGAGCGCCGGCCCGGTGGCGGCCTCGAAGATGGCCTGCTCGCCCGCGATGCGCTCCCGCGCGTAGTCGTTGCCGCCGTCGATCTCGAGCTGGCGCCAGCCGCTCGCCACGAGCAGCGCCGCACGCAGCACCACGAGCGGCCACACGGCGCGGGCCTCGGCGGCCGAGAGCGGGGCGATCCGGTGGAACGCGGTGATCGTGTCGAGCACCCGGAGCGGTCGCTCGGGCTCGTGGTGCAGCATCGACGAGGCCGTCACGGCGAGCTCGGCGACCCGCCACCCGAGCGCGAGATCGCCGAGGTCGAGCACCGTGCGCGGGTGCAGCCGGGCGTCGCCGCCGCGCTCCCCCGTCACGTTGTCGTCGGTGAGGTCGCCGTGGATCGCCTGCACGGGCAGCGACGCCGACACCGCGGCGAGCGCCTCGTACGCCTCCTGCGCGGCCGCGAGCACGCGCCCCCGCAGCCCGGCGTCGGCGATCGCGGGGGCGAGTCGCAGCGTCTCGTCGTAGGCCGCGCGCATGTCCCACATGTGCTCCCGGACGAGCCCCGGGTGCTCGAGGCCGGCCAGCGCGTTCACCGACGCTGCGGCGAGGGCTCCGAACTCCTCGAGCACCACCGGCGCCAGGTAGCCGGCGTCCACCATCGGCTCGCCCGGCGCGAACTCGCTGCGGCGCACCGCGTAGCCGGGCGCGCAGCGCTGCGTCAGTTCGCCGTCGAGGCCGGGCAGCACCGAGGGGACCGGCACGCCGGCCGCCCGATAGGCCTCGAGCGCCGCGTGCTGGGCGTTCCTCGCGTCGTCGCCGAACACGGGGTGGTCGACGCGCAGCACGCTGCGGGTGCCGTCAGCCTCCTCCAGCACGAAGTTGCGATCCTGGTTGCTGCCGAGCTCGCGCGCCACCGCCTCGATGCCGTAGCGCTCGCGCGCGATCCTCGCCGCGTCGGCCTCGGAGACGTCGGGGCGCACGAGTCCGCCCCCGGGAGCTGCGTGTGATTCGGGTGAGCCGGTCACGGCGATCCTCCGTTTCTCATACCGCGCGAAGGGCGGAAAACTACGCTCGATCCGGCGGAATCAGCGGAGTTCTTCGCCTCTCGGGCCCATCTCGCTACCATCCGGGTTGCAGGCGGGTCAGGATCTCGGGCGCCAGAGCGCTGAAGGCGCGCGTGCGGTGCGAGAGCCGGTCCTTCTCGCCCGAGCCGAGTTCAGCGGCGGATCGCTGCTCCCCCTCGGGCCGGAAGATCGGGTCGTAGCCGAAGCCGTTCTCACCCGCCGGCTCGCGCAGCACGCTCCCCTGCCAGACGCCGAGTTCGCAGACCTCCCCGCCGGGCTCGCCGTCCACGCCCGGGAGCGCCAGGGCGGCGGCGCACACGAAGCCCGCGGCCCGGTGCTCGTCCGCGACGTCGGTGAGCTGCCAGAGCAGCAGCTCGACGTTCGCCGCGTCGCTGCGGGCGGGCCCGCCCCAGCGGGCCGAGAAGATCCCGGGGCAGCCCCCGAGCACGTCGACGGCCAGCCCCGAATCGTCGGCGATCGCGGGAAGTCCCGTGCGGGCCGCCGCGGCGCGGGCCTTCAGCAGCGCGTTCTCCTCGAAGCTGATTCCGCTCTCGACGGGCTCGGGCCCGTCGTAGCCGACGAGCTCGACGCCCGGGATCAGCGGCCCGAGAATGCGGCGCAGCTCCTCGAGCTTGTGCGCGTTGTGCGAGGCGAGCACCAGCGTCTGCGACATCTCCGCCCCCCCTACTTCTCCCGCGCCAGCACGGCGCGCTGCAGCTCGGCGAGCTCCGTCGCGCTCGAGAGCGCGAGATCGAGCAGCGCGTCGAGCTCGGCGCGCTTGAACGGCGCGCCCTCGGCCGTGCCCTGCACCTCGACGAAGTCGCCCGACCCGGTCACGACGACGTTCATGTCCGTCTCGGCGCGGGAGTCCTCGGTGTAGGCGAGGTCGCTCATCGGCACCCCGTCGACGATGCCCACCGAGACCGCGGCCACGCTGTCGACGAGGGGCCGCGCCTGCTTGGGGATGTGGCTCTGCGCGCGAGCCCACTCGACCGCGTCGGCCAGCGCGACGTACGCCCCCGTGATCGATGCGGTGCGCGTGCCGCCGTCGGCCTGCAGCACGTCGCAGTCGATGACGATCGTGTTCTCGCCGAGCGCCCTCGTGTCGATGATCGCGCGCAGGCTGCGCCCGATGAGACGCGAGATCTCGTGCGTGCGGCCCCCGATCCGCCCCTTCACCGACTCCCGCTGCATGCGCTCGTTCGTGGAGCGCGGCAGCATCGAGTACTCGGCGGTGACCCAGCCGGTCCCCCGGCCCGCGAGCCACCTCGGAACGCCCGGCGTGAACGAGGCGGTGCACAGCACCCTGGTTGCGCCGAACGAGATGAGGGCGCTGCCCTCGGCCTGGGCGCTCCAGCCCCGCTCGATGGCCACGGGGCGCATCTGCGCCGGGGCGCGCCCGTCGGCGCGTGCGTCTGCTGTCGAATTCACCCGACCAGACTATCGTGAGGCCGCCCGGTGCTGCGGCGCTCCCTGATCCAGGTGCGGCGATGCAGTTCGGTCAGCCCCAGGCTGGCGATCCCGTCGTAGTGCGCTCGGGATCCGTAGCCCTTGTTCGACGCCCACCCGTACCCGGGATGGGCCTCGTGCGCCTCGCGCATCACCGCGTCGCGCTGCACCTTGGCGCGCACCGAGGCCGCCGCCACGCTCGCGCAGGTGCGATCCGCGCCCACTCGCGTGCGCACGTCGAGCTCGCCGCGCAGCGCCGGGGACAACCAGTCGTGCGAGCCGTCGAGCAGGATCACGGCGCGGTCCACGGGCACGCCGACCGCGTGCAGCTCGAGCAGCGCCCGCCTGGCCGCCTCGCCCAGCATGGCGCCGATCCCCCGGACGTCGATCTCCGCGGGCGAGGCGAACCCGACGCTCCCCGCTCCCCACTCGCGCACGAGCGGCGCCATCGCCTCCCGCCGCTTCTCGCTCAGCAGCTTCGAGTCGCGCAGCCCTGCCGGGAAGCTCGCGGTGCCCGTCCGCACGGCGTGCACCCCGACCGCGACGGGCCCGGCGATGGCGCCCCGGCCGACCTCGTCGACGCCGATCACCAGTCGCGCGCCGGCGGCGAAGCACTCCAGCTCGAACGCGAGGCTCGGGTCCTTCGAAGGCGCGGACTCGTTCGCCGCCGTCATGGACCCGCCCGCTCGCGCGCCTGCTCGACCCCGGTGAACGTACCGTCCGGGGTGCCGAGCCAGGTGAAACGGTTGAGCGGCCAGTTGAGCAGAAATGCGCGGCCGACGATCTCGCTCTCGGGTACGAATCCCTTGCCCGGCTGATCCTGGTTGTAGCGCGAGTCCTTGCTCTGGTAGCGGTTGTCGCCCATCACCCACACCGCGCCCTCGGGCACGGTCACGTCGAAGTCGATCCTGGAGGCGCGGGTCTCGCCGGCGGGGATGACCGCGTACGGCTCGTCGAGCGGCACGCCGTTGACCGTGACGCGGCCCTGCGCCTCGCAGCACGCCACGCGGTCGCCGCCGACCCCGATCACCCGCTTCACCACGTACTCGTCGCTCGTGTCGGCCGCGAGGCCCACGGCCTGCAGCACCTTCTCGAACCCCTGCGGGGGGTTCGTATCGCGCGGCAGCAGCCAGCCTCCCGGGTCCTTGAACACCACCACGTCGCCGCGCTGCACCGGGACGAGGTCGGGCACCAGCTGGTTGACGAGGATGCGGTCGTTGATCTGGAGGGTCTGCTCCATCGAGACCGAGGGGATGTAGAAGCTGCGCACCAGGAACGTCTTCAGCAGGAAGGAGACGAGGAACGCCACCAGCAGGATGACGACCAGGTCGCGCAGGAACCCGACGATCCCGCTGCGACGCGACCGCCGAGGCGCATCCGCTGTCCCGGCTTCGGTCATGACCACTCCCACGCATCGATGCGGGATCGGCGCATCGGTCCGATCCCGCGTTTCCAGAGAGACATCTCAGGCTCCCACCCATCGCGGGAGGGAGCCTGAGAGTCGCACAGGCTCAGCATGCTGTGCCCGTGCGGAGGCGGCACGCTCAGGCGTCGCGCTTCTCCTTGATCTTGGCCTTCTTGCCGGTGAGCCCGCGCAGGTAGTAGAGCTTGGCGCGGCGCACGTCGCCGCGGGTGACGACCTCGATCTTGTCGATCGCGGGCGAGTGCACCGGGAACTTGCGCTCGACACCCACCTGGAAGCTGATCTTGCGCACGGTGAAGGTCTCGCGCACGCCCTCGCCGTGGCGAGCGATCACGATGCCCTGGAACACCTGGACCCGCGAGCGGCTGCCCTCGACGATGTTGACGTGCACCTTGACGGTGTCGCCGGCGCGGAACTCGGGGATGTCGCTCTTGAGCGACGCGGCGTCGACGTGGTCGAGCTTCTGCATGGTGGTCTACTCTCTGCGCCCGCCGCAAGCCGGGATCGCGGATATCGAAAAGTACTGAGTGCTCGGCTCACGGTTCGTGCGGACCCTCGCGGCAGCGCCGCACCGTGGCACAAGGATCAATTATGCCACACGCCGGGGCCCCGGCAAAGCCGACCGGGTTCGCCTACCCGACCGGCCCGGGATCGACGGCGAAATGGTTGCCGCCGTCGACATCGCCGGCGCCCGCAGAGGAGACCCCCGCACTGCCCGTGCCGATGCCCTCTCCGTTCCAGGCGACGCTGTCGAGCACGCTCACGTCCCACTCGAGGAGCAGCACATCGCCCGGTACGAGCGGCACGAGAACTTGAGAGCTGTAGGCACCCTGCGAGCCATTCGTGAACTCCTCCACCGCGCCCGCAGCGGCAGCGCCGTTGAGCGTCGCCCGCAGATTGGACACGGACGGGTTTCTGTCGATGCGGTCGGGAACCATCGCGTAGAACCCGATGGAGTCCGCCGGCACGTTGTTCGGACCGAGGTTCGTGATCGTCATCGAGCCGGGCACGCGGACATCCTCGGTGTAGGGGCCGCCCTGCTCGACCGGGCGAGCGTGGCTCACGGGGTAGGTGCCCCAGGTCGAATCGGTGACGGCGACGTCCCACGTGCCGCCGTAGCGCGCCTCCGTCCGCCAGCCGTTGTTCGTCGGGTCGGGGTCGGTTCCGCTGGGCGGTGCGATGTCGACCACGTAGGGGTGCGCGTTCTCCACGTACGCGAACTCCTCCTGAACACCGACGAGGTTGACGTTCAGCGACAGGCCGCCGGCCGGATCCCCCGGGGTGCCGACGGGAATCGCCTGCGAGATCATGAAGGTCGCGGCCGTGCCGTTGGCACCGGTCGGAGCCGTCGAGGCCGGAGCAATGCTCGGGCCCCCGTTGATCTGGATCGTCGCACCGGTGAAGTTGCGAGAGTCCCATTCCAGGCTGAGCACCGATCCGGGGGGCGTGGGCTCGGCTCCGCCGACCGTGACGACCTGGGCCGCGGTCGTGTAGGCCTGCTCCATATAGCGCGTCCGGTCGGCGTTGAAGGCGATTCGATTGTCCCCTGCGAAGCCCCCGATCGCCAGGTCGTTCCCCTCGCCCGAAGCCGAGGCCAGTGGCGCCGTCGTCGCGACCGCGACGACGGGGGCCGCCCAGGCGGTCGCCTTCAGCAGCGTTCGCCGCTGAAGTCCGGGACGGAGCGGGTGGTCTGTCGGGCTCTTCGAGTCCATGAAACGGCCTTTCGGTTGGGCGGGATTCCACAGTTTACTGTAGGGACAACTCGTCCCTCCCGCAAACGGGCGCAGCTCAGCAGACGGCCCGAGGGCGCCCCCCGAGCCCCGAGCGCTCATCCCCGATCGGGCCGCCGTTGGCCCGGTTCTCCGTTCACCGGATCTGAGGAGCAGCGGCGTGACCGGCTGTCAGCGGACAGAGGGTTCTAGGATAGGGTGGATAGACATGGGTAGCGGACACAGCCATGCGGAACACCGCCAGTGCTGCGTTGGTCAAGACACGAAGATCCCGAGAGGGTCCCGACGATGCCCGACGATGTCGTGCTGACACCGCCGGGCATGTGGGAGTACCTCACCCCCGGCCCGTATCCACCATCGATCCTGGCGGTTCTCGCGATCGTGCTGGCGGTGCTCTACCTCGCCGGCGCGGTGCGGCTCTGGGCGCAGCGACGCCGCTGGCCGGTCTCGCGCACGGTCTGCTTCCTGCTCGGATGCCTCGCCCTGTTCGTGGTCACGGGGCTGGGCGTGGAGAGCTACGGGCGTGCGCAGTTCTCGGTGTTCATGTTCCAGCAGTTGACGCTGATGATGGCGATTCCGCCGCTGCTCGTGTTCGGCTCTCCCGGCACTCTGCTCCTGCGTGCGACGCCGCACCGGGGCGCCGGCGGCGCGGTTCTCCGACTCGCCCACGCGGGCCTTCGCTGTCGCGTGGCTCGCTGGGTGCTGAGCCCCGTCGTCGGCGTGCCGCTGTATCTGCTGGCCTTCTACGGCCTGTACCTCGGCAACATCATCGATCCGCTGCTGCGTCTGCCGGGCGGCCACGAAGCACTGGAGATCGGATTCCTCGCGTCCGGCCTGCTCTTCACGATCCCGGTGCTCTCCGAAGATCCCCTGCCGGTGCGGATGGGCTACGGCGCCCGCGCCGTCGATCTCTTCGCCGAGACCGGGCTGCATGCATTCTTCGGCGTCTTTCTCATGATGAGCCCCACGCTCATGATCACCGCGTTCGCCGACAGCACGCTCCAGCTCGGCATCGATCCGTTGAGCGACCAGCAGACAGCGGGCGGCCTCGCGTGGTCGTACGGCGAAGCGCCGTCCCTGATCATGGCGGTGTACATCATGCATCGCTGGTTCCGCGCCGACACCGAGCGGGCCGCCGCCAGAGATCGACGCGCGGATATCGACGGCGATCCCGACCTGGACGCCTACAACGACTACCTCGCGCGCTTGAAGCGGAGGCACGGCCCAGAACAGTCGTGACGAAGACGACCCCCGACCCGAGAAGCGTCATCTCAGGTCGGGGGTCGTTCGTCATTCGCGTGCGCGAGGGGGGACTTGAACCCCCACGCCCTAATACGGGCACTAGCACCTCAAGCTAGCGCGTCTGCCAATTCCGCCACCCGCGCGAATGATCCGGACCGCCATCGGCCGAACAGAGAATAACTTAGCACGGATACGGACGCGGCACGAATCGGGTTCGGCCGGCCGGGCGCGTCGAGGCGGCCGTCGCGGACCTCGAGCCTCCAGCCGATCCCGCGGTGCTCCTCCCCGGGCGCGCCCGCCGGTCTACGGCCGCAACCGGCGCCGCAGCAGGTCGATGCGCTTCTGCAGCTGCGTGACGGAGGACTGCGCGACCGGAGGTCCGCCGCACACGCGCCGCAGCTCGTTGTGAATGTCCTTGTGCGGTTCGCCCGAGACCTTCGAGTACATGCCGACCAGCGAGTTCAACAGCTTGCGCTGCTCGCCGAGCGTGCGGTGCAGCGCCTCCGGGGCCTCGGACCTCTCAGGCGGGTGCTCGAGCAGGCCCTGGCGGGTCGCCGAGCGACGCGCCTGCCTGGCCTGCCGCTGCTGCAGCAGCGCCTTGACGTCCTGCGGTTCGAGCAGCCCGGGGAAGCCGAGGAAGTCGAGCTCCTCCTCGGTCTCCACCTCGGCGTAGCCGCCGAATTCGGCGCCGTCGAACACGGCGCGGTCGAAGTGCGCGTCCGAACCGAGCGCCTGGTACTTGAACTCCGCCTCCTCGAGCTCGTTCGAGGCCCTGTCCTCGCGCTCGGCCTCGGCCATGAGCGCGGCCTCGGCGTCCCACATCTCCTCCGCAGATCCGGGCCCCTCGAGCACGTGACCCCGCTCCTTCTCGAGCTCGGCCGCGAGCAGCATGAGCGCGGGAACGTTGGGGATGAACACCGACGCCACTTCGCCGCGGCGGCGCGATCGCACGAAGCGCCCGATCGCCTGCGCGAAGAACAGCGGGGTCGACGAGCTGGTCGCGTAGACGCCGACAGCGAGCCTCGGCACGTCGACGCCCTCCGACACCATGCGCACGGCGACCATCCAGCGCGAGTCGCCGGCGGAGAAGGCGTCGATCCGCTGCGAGGCCCCGGCGTCGTCGGAGAGGATCAGGGCGACCTCCTCCCCCGTGATCCGCCGCAGCTGCCCGGCGTAGGCCCTGGCCGAGGCGTGATCGGTCGCGATGACGAGGCCGCCGGCGTCGGGGATCTGCTGCCGCACCTCCGTGAGCCGGCGGTCGGCCGCGCTCAGCACCTTCGCGATCCAGTCGCCGCTCGGGTCGAGCGCGGTGCGCCACGCCTGCGAGGTGATGTCCTTGGTGTTGCCCTCTCCGAGCGAGGCCTCCATCTCCTCGCCCGCGGAGGTCTGCCAGCGCATCCTGCCCGCGTAGACCATGAAGATGACGGGGCGCACGATGCCGTCGGCGAGGGCGCGTCCGTAACCGTAGTCGTAGTCGGTGAGCGAGAGGCGGGATCCGTCGCCCTGCGGCGCGTACTCCACGAAGGGGATCGGGGCGTCATCCGAGCGGAAGGGAGTGCCCGTGAGCGAGAGCCGCCGCTTGGCGCTGCCGTAGGCCTCCCGGATCGCGTCGCCCCAGCTGAGCGCGTCGCCGCCGTGGTGCACCTCGTCGAGGATCACGAGCGTGTCGGCGCTCTCGGTGAGCAGTCGGTGCTGCACGGGCTTCGTCGCGACCTGCGCGTAGGTGACGGCGACGCCGTGGTAGTGGCGCCCGTACCCCAAGCCGTCGGCGTTGGAGTAGGACGGGTTGAGGCGGATCCCGGCGCGCGTCGCCGCGTCGGCCCACTGGGTCTTGAGGTGCTCGGTGGGGGCGACGACGACGATCTGGGAGACGGTGTGGTTGGCGCGCAGGATCGCGGCGAGCCGCAGGGCGAAGGTCGTCTTGCCCGCGCCCGGCGTCGCCGACGCCAGGAAGTCGCGAGGGTTCCGCTCCAGGTAGAGCCGGATCGCCTCCTCCTGCCAGGCGCGCAGGGTGCCCGCGGTGCCGTGCGCGGCGCGCTCGGGATAGGCCGGCGGCAGGTGCTCAGCTGCACTGGTCCCCGGAAGGTGAAGCCCGGGATCCGCATCTGCCACAGCGCTCTAGGATAATCGGTAACGAATGCTGGGATGCTCGGAGCGGGCCCGCCGCCCGGAAATGGGGACGAATAAGTGGCAGAGGATCGGATCGAACTTCCCTGGGCGCGGTTCGTCGCGGTCGGCGATTCCTTCACCGAGGGCGTGGGCGATCCGGACGCCGACAGCCCGGGCGGGTTGCGGGGGTGGGCCGACCGCTTCGCCGAGGTGCTGAGCGACTACGACGAGGAGTTCGCGTACGCGAATCTCGCGGTGCGCGGCAAGCTGATCCAGCAGATCGCGGACGAGCAGGTGGACGCCGCGCTGGATCTGCGTCCGGATCTCATCAGCGTCTGCGCGGGCGGCAACGACGTCATCCGCCCCGGGACCGACCCCGACGAGGTGGCCGCGAGACTCGATCGGGTGGTCGGGCGGCTCAGCGAGAGCGGGGCCACGATCCTCGTCTTCACGGGGGTCGACACCGTCTTCCAACCGGTGTTCCGCACCATTCGCGGCAAGGTCGCCATCTTCAACGAGAACGTGCGCAAGATCGCACTGAAGCACGACTGCGTGGTCGTGGATCAGTGGGCGCTCGAGGAACTGCAGGACAGCCGCTACTGGGCCGGCGACCGCCTGCACCTCAACGCGCTCGGCCACCACACCATCGCCCGCGCGGCGCTCGACGCCCTCAACGTGCCCCACGATCTCAAGCCGCTGGACCCGCCGCCGCTCCCCCGGCACAACTGGCGGCAGGCGCGCAAGGAGGACGTGGTGTGGGCGCGCGCGCACCTCGTGCCGTGGGTGATCCGACGCATCAAGCACCTCTCGTCGGGCGACGACATCGTGGCGAAGCGCCCGCAGCCGGAATCGGCGCGGCGCGGCCATCACGGGGCTGAGAACGGTCGGTGAGGGGGCTGCCTTCGGCGCCCCGAGCGAGTAGGGTGAGGGCATGGCACATCTCACCCAGCAGCTCGCAGACACCGTCACCCAGGTGGGGGTCCGCTCCGCCTACGGCGATCCCGTCGAACTCGGCGATGCGACGATCATGCCCGTCGCCTGCGCCTGCTACGGCTTCGGCGCCGGAGAGGACGGCGGCGGTCTCGAGGACGCGCAGGGCGAGGGTTCCGGCGGCGGCGGGGGCGGCATGGCCGTGCCGGTCGGCGCCTACGTCTCCCGCGACGGGGTGACGCGCTTCGAGCCCAACGTGATCGCACTGCTCGCGGTGGGCGTGCCGTTCGTGTGGGTCGCCGGGCGGGCGCTCGCCCGCATCGTCCGCGCGCTCAAGAAGTAGCGCCGCTCCACACCCAGGGCTCGCGAGGGATCAGCGCCGGATCGAAGCGCCGGATGAGTTGCGCGGTGGCGACGCGCTCGCCGGGCCTCGCGAGGCCGAGCGACGCGGCGAGCCTGCTCAGGACTTCTCCGGCCCCGACCCCGAGCTCACGCAGATCGGCGAGCGTCACCGCGCCGTCGCGCTTCGCGAGCCGCGCCCCGCCCGGGCCGAGCACGAGCGGCACGTGAGCGTACTCGAGCGCCGGCGGCGTCGGCAGCCCGAGCAGGCGCTGCAGCAGGATCTGACGCGGCGTGGAGGGCGCGAGGTCGTCCCCGCGCACGACCTGGTCCACGCCCATCGCCGCATCGTCGACCACCACCGCGAGGTTGTAGGCCACCGTGCCGTCGCCCCGGCGCAGCACGAGATCGTCGATGTCGCCTCGCACGCGGCCGAGCAGCAGATCGTCGAACTCGAGTTCCGCGAGAGGCGCGCGCAGGCGCAGGGCGGGCTCGCGGGGCGCGATGGATGCGCGGGCGGCGCGGCGCTCCTCGTCGCCGCGGTCCCGGCAGGTGCCGGGATAGGCACCCGGTGGCGCGTGCGGCGCGCTCGGAGCCGAGAGGATGTCGCGGCGGGTGCAGGTGCACTCGTACACCAGGCCGGCCGCAGCGAGGCGGTCGATCGCCGCTCCGTGCTCGGGGCCGCGCGCGCTCTGCGTCACGGGTGCGCCGTCCCAGTCGATCCCGATCCGGGTGAGATCCTCGAGCTGCCGCGCGGCGCAGCCCGCGTCTCGCGCGCGATCCAGGTCCTCCACCCGCATGAGGAAGCGCCGCCCGCTCGCGCGCGCGAACAGCCAGGCGAGCAGTGCCGTGCGCAGATTGCCGAGGTGCAGCTCGCCCGACGGGCTCGGCGCGTAGCGCCCCGCGCCGGACATGGCGGTCACAGCAGCTCGAGCAGCTCCGGGGCCGCCGCCGCGCGCACCGCCTCTCGCGCCGCACGCGGCGTCGTCTCCGTTCGCGCGAGAGCGGCGAGGCCCTCGCAGTCGGCGAGACTGTGCGCCGAGAGCGCCAGCCGCACGGCCGGCACCTTGCCCGCCGCCATCGAGAGACTGGTGACGCCGAGACCGGTCAGCACGAGGGCCAGCAGGGGGTCGCCGGCCGACTCTCCGCACACCCCCAGGGGCTTGCCCGCCGCGCGAGCGCCCGAGGCCGCCGCGGCGATGAGGTCGAGCACGGCCGGCTGCCACGGGTCGAGCAGGTCCGAGAGCTCGCCCTCCATGCGGTCGGCGGCCATCGTGTACTGCGCCAGGTCGTTGGTGCCGAGGCTGCCGAAGTGCACCGCGCCGAGCACCTGCTCAGCGCGCAGCGCCGCGGCCGGCACCTCGATCATGACGCCGGAGCAGCGCAGTCCGTTCGCCGCGACGCGCGCTGCGAACCAGCCGGCCTCCTCGGCCGTCGCGACCATCGGCGCCATCACCCGCACATCGGCGCGGGTGAGCGACGCCGCGGCCGCGAGCGCCTCCAGCTGGGCGTCGAGCAGCTCGGGACGCGCCTGCGACAGGCGCAGGCCGCGGCGGCCGAGTGCCGGGTTCTCCTCGGGCCCGAGATCGGCGAAGGCCAGGGGTTTGTCGGCGCCCGCGTCGAGGGTGCGCACCACGACGCGCCGCTCGCCGAACGGCTCGAACACGCGCCGGTAGATCTCCGTCTGGTCCTCGACGGTGGGGGCGCGGTCGGCCGAGAGGAACACGAACTCGGTGCGGAAGAGCCCGACGCCCTCGACGTCCTGCGGCCCCGCCAGTTCGGCGTCCTCGATGCCGCCGATATTGGCGAGCAGCGCCACCCCGTGACCGTCCGAGGTCGCTCCGGGTCCGCTGATCCGCGCGAGGGCGGCGGCTCGGCGCTCGCGGCGCTCGCGCTGCGCCGCGACGGCGGCCGGGTCGGGGTGCAGCACCACCTCGCCGCTGTCGCCGTCGAGCGAGACGGGGGTGCCGACCGGGATCTCCGTCGCGTCCGCGAGCTGCACGACGGCGGGGATGCCCATCTGGGCGGCCAGGATCGCGGTGTGACTCGTGCGCCCGCCGGCCTCCGTGACGATCCCGAGCACCAGAGCGCGGTCGAGCGTAGCGGTCTCGGCCGGCGCCAGGTCATCGGCGACGATCACGCTCGGTTCCGAGAGATCGGGCACGCCGGGCACGCGCTCGCCCAGCACCTCGGCGACGACGCGGGATCCGATGTCGCGCAGGTCGGCGACGCGCTCGGCGAAGTAGCCGCCGAGCGCCTCGAACTGCGCGGCGAACTCCTCGATCGCCGCCGCGACCGAGGTCGCGGGCCCGCTGCCGGCCTCGAGGTGCCTCGCCGCGGCCCGGTGCAGGGCTCGATCGCGGGCGATGAGGGCGGTGGCGCGCAGGATGTCGCGCGCGTCGGCATCGAGCTGATCGGCCTTCGCGTCGAGCGCGGAGGCGACCCGCATGAACGCTGCGACGACGCTCTCGGCGGCGGCCGCGGGGTCGCTCGCAGCCGGCTCGTCCGCGGGCGGCGCGACGGGCGGCGCGACCTGCACGACCGGCCCGTAGGCGGTGCCGGGACTGACGCCGATGCCGTGGCGGCTCTGCTCGGCGCCGGGCGGTCGCGCGGTCCCGCGGTCGGTCACTGCGCGTCCAGATCCGTTGCGAGCAGTTCGACGAGACGATCCAGCACCCTCTCGGCGTCGCCGCCCTCGGCCGAGAGCACGACCTCCTCGCCGTGCTTGGCGCCGAGCGCCATGATGCCGAGGATGCTGCCGGCGTCGACCGGCGCCTCGCCGGGACGCGCGATCTCCACGTCGAGGCCGGACTCGGTCACGGCCTCCACCAGCAGCGAGGCCGGGCGCGCGTGCAGGCCGACTGAGGAAGCGATGGTGACGGAACGGGTTGCCATGGTGTCTCCTTGATCAGGTGTGTTCAGAATCCTAGTGCGACGGCCCGGTCGTCGGGCCGCGAGTGCGGCATCGATACGGGTCCGCTCGATCCCGCACTCGCTTTCCGGTGTCAGGCCGCGGCGGCCTCCACCGCGGTGCGGCCGCGGCTCATCGACTTCAGCGCGACGACGATCAGCGCCGTGACGATCGTGCCCGCCGCCAGCGCGGCGACGAAGAGGAGCGGCTGGCCGATGAGCGGGAGCACCCAGATGCCGCCGTGCGGGGCGCGCAGCGTGGTGCCGAAGAGCATCGCGAGGCCGCCGGTGACGGCGGAGCCCACGAGCGAGGCCGCCATGATCCGGATCGGGTCGGCCGCCGCGAACGGGATCGCGCCCTCCGAGATGAAGGAGGCGCCGAGGAGCCACGCGGCCTTGCCGTTCTCGCGCTCGGGCTCGGAGAACAGCTTCGGACGCAGCGCTGTCGCGAGAGCCATCGCGAGCGGCGCGACCATGCCGGCCGCCATCACCGCGGCCATGATCCTCAGCTGCGGCGCGTCCGCTGCGGCGCCGGCCGCCGAGAGGCCCGCCGTGGCGAAGCCGTAGGCCACCTTGTTCACGGGGCCGCCGAGGTCGAAGCCCATCATGCCGCCGAGGATCACGCCGAGCAGCAGGGCCCCGGCACCGGTGAGGTTGTTGAGGCCATCGTTCATGGCGGTCATCAGCGCGACGATCGGCCGTCCGAGCACGGTGATGAAGAGACCCGCGGTGACGAGGGTCGACAGCAGCGGGATCACCACGACCGGCATCACGCCGCGCACGCCCTTGTGCACCTTCCAGCTCGCGATCCAGCGGGCCACGAAACCCGCGAGCAGGCCGGTCACGAGGCCGCCGAGGAAGCCGGCGTTCATCGCCACCGCGACCGAGCCGCCCACGATGCCCGGCACGAGACCCGGCCGGTCGGCGATGGCGAAGGCGATGTAGCCCGAGAGGATCGGCACGAGGAACCCGAAGGCGGTCGAGCCGATCACGTACGCGAGCGCCGCCCACGACGCGAGGCTCGCCGGGTCGAAGCTCTGCGCGATGTTGAACTCGTCGTCGCCGGTGAGGCCGTACCTCACCACCTCGATCGCGCCGTTCTCGCCGAGGGCGATCTGGGCGAGCATGAACGAGACGGCGATGAGGATGCCCCCGGCCGCCACGAACGGGATCATGTACGAGACGCCCGTCATCAGCCACTGGCGCAGCTTCGTGCCCGCGCCGACGCGCTCCGCGCGAGGCGACGGGGCGGCCTCCGCGCGATCGTCGGCCGCGGCCGCCCGCGACGGATCCGCAGCCCACTCGGCGGCGAGCCCGGCCGCCTGCGCCACGAGCGCCGGGCCGTCGGAGATGGCCTTCTTGACCCCGACGTCCACGGTGGGCTTGCCCGCGAAACGACCCCGGTCCTTGATCTCGAGGTCGTGAGCGAAGATCACGGCGTCGGCGGCGGCGATCTGCTCGGCCGGCAGCGGCGTCGATCCCGCCGACCCCTGCGTCTCGACCGAGATCGTGTGCCCGGCCGCCTCGGCGGCGTTCTCGAGCGCTTCGGCCGCCATGTACGTGTGCGCGATGCCCGTGGGGCAGGAGGTCACGGCGACGAAGCGCAGGGCGCGCTTCGCGGTGGCGCCTCCCGCAGCGGGTGCGGGCTCCGGGGCGGGCGTGGGATCTGCCAGCTGCACGTGCTCGCCGACGATCCGCACGACCTCGGCGGGGGTCTCCGCCGCGAGCAGCGCCTGCCTGAAGTCGTCGCGCATCAGCGCGCGTGCGAGCTGCGGCAGCACCTGCATGTGCGCGTCGCCGCCGTCGGCCGGCGCCGCGATGAGGAACACGAGCCGAGCGGGCCCGTCCTTCGCGCCCCAGTCGATGCCGTCGGCGACGCGTCCGAAGACCAGCGAGGGCTCGGTGATGGCCGCGCTGCGGGCGTGCGGGATGCCGATGCCGCCCGGGAGGCCCGTCGCCATCTTGGTCTCCCGCTCGCGCACGTCGGCGAGGAAGAGCTCGAGGTCGGTGCATCGCCCGGTCGCGGCGAGGCGCTCCGCGAGCACGCGCGTCGCCTCGTGCCGGTCGGCGCCGGTGAGGTCGAGCACCACCTGCTCGTCGTTGATGAGGGGCATGTCGGTTCCTTTCGGAGGGGTGTCGTGAGGAGCGGGTTGTGAGGCGGGAATCAGTCGTGCAGCGGCAGTGAGGTGTCGGGGTCGGCGGTGAGTGCGACGTCGATGTCGGAGAGATCGCCGGGTCGGGGCACTTCGGTGCCCGGCAGCCGGACGGCGGCCGCGCCCCAGCGCACCCCCTCCGCGAGCGCGTCGGCGAGCGCCTCGCCGCGCGCCAGGCCGCTGAGCAGTCCGGCGAGCATGCAGTCCCCCGCTCCGACGGTCGACACGGGATCCGTGACGAAGGCCCGCGCGTGCACCGCCTCCTCGGCGGTCACGAGCACGGCCCCGTCGCGTCCGAGGCTGACGGCGACGAGTTCGATGCCGCCGGCCACGAGTTCACGGGCGACGCCGATCACCGCGCCGAGCGTCTCGAGCGGACGCCCGGCGAACTCGGCGAGCTCCTCGCGGTTCGGCTTGATCAGGGAGGGCGCCGCAGGGATGGCCTCGGCGAGGGGGGCGCCCGAGGTGTCGATCGCCACCCGTGCGCCGCGGCCCTTCGCGCGGCGCACGAGCGTCGCGTACAGGTCTCCGGGGGCGCCCGGGGGCAGGCTGCCGCATCCCGCCACCCAGTCGCCCGCCCCGAGCGGGGCGAGGGCGGCCTCGAGCAGGGCTTCGACGTCGGCCTCAGAGAGGCGCGGGCCCGGCTCGTTGAGCTTGGTCGTGGTGCCGTCGGGTTCGAGCACGCTGATGTTCATGCGCACCCCGTGCGGGATGGGGACGACGGCGCGGCGGATGGAGGCCCGCTCGAGCAGCGCCTCGAGCAGGCTCCCCTCGGGACCGCCGGAGGGGAGCACCACCAGGGTGTCCTCGCCCGCCGCGGCGAGCGCGCGGCTCACGTTGACGCCCTTCCCGCCGGCGTCGACGCGGGCGGCCGCCGCGCGCAGCACCTCGCCGCGCTGCAGCGCTTGCACGGTGACGGCGCGATCGACGCTCGGGTTCGGGGTCAGGGTGACGATCACGCGATCACCACCGTCGGGCCGGCTCGGCGGATCTGCTCCGCGAGCTCGGCGTCGATGTCCGTGTCGGTCACGACCATGTCGATCTCCTCGATCTCGGCGAATCGGTACAGGTGCGCGCGCGCGGCCTTGCTGGCGTCGGAGGCGAGCACCGTGGTGCGCGAGGCGCGAAGCATGGCGCGCTTCGTCGCCGCCTCGTCGTGGTCCGGAGTCGTGAGCCCGTGCGCAACGTCGAAGCCGTTGGCGCCGAAGACGCCGATGTCCACGGTGAGGCCCGCGAGGGAGTCGTTGGGCCAGGGTCCCACGGCGGCGCCCGTGATCGGCCGCACCCGCCCGCCGAGCTGCAGCAGCGAGATGCCGGGTCTGGCGGCGAGCTCCGCGCCGATGATGAGACTGTTGGTGATGACAGTGAGCGAGGCGTTCGCCGGAAGGGCTCGAGCGATCGCCAGGGTCGTGGTGCCCGCGTCGAGCAGCAGGGTGGCGTTCGCCGGGATCTCCTCGAGCACGCGCTGCGCGATGCGCCGCTTCGCCTCGGCCCGCAAGCCGATGCGGACCTCGACGCCGGTCTCGGGCTCGAGACGATCCACTGGGATCGCGCCGCCGTGCACGCGCCGCAGGAGGCCTCTGCGCTCGAGCGCGGTGAGATCGCGACGGATGGTCTCGGTGGTGACGCCCAGCGCGTCGGCCTGGGCGCTGACGTCGACCCGGCCGTCGGAGCGCGCGGTGTCGAGGATCAGCTGCTGACGCTCCGCCGCGTACATGTCCGCTCCCTCGTCCACGTGTGCACTCGTCGGGCATCTGGCCGACGATCTCTCGCGCCTTCAGATTGCCACAATGTTTCCAACAAGTAAAGCGATTGCAACATTTGTTTTAATTGACTTTACCGCGAGAGCCGCCATCCGGCCCGGCGCCTAACCCTCGCCAGACCGCTCCCGGTGCATGCTTGAGGGAGACCGCTCCCCGTGGCGGGGAGAGGGAGGAGCGCGGCATGCGCATTCTGATCGCGGAGGACGAGCGCGACCTCGCCGAGCTGCTCGCCGACGGCCTGCGCGACGAGGGGCACGAGGTGGAGGTCGCCCACGGCGGCGATACCGCGCTCGCCGCGCTCGGCCGCTTCGACGCCGACGTGCTGCTGCTCGATCGGGATCTGCCGGGCGTGCACGGCGACACCGTGTGCCGCATGCTGCGGGAGCAGGGGCCTCGGCCCGCGAGACGAGCCCGGGCACGGAGCCGTTCCTCCCCCAGAGCGCCTCGCCCCCCGCGGAGGCGCCCCGAGCGGACGGCGGCATCGCCGGATCCGTGCTGCCGTCGCTGGCGCTGCGCTCCGCGGTCGGCCCGACGAGGTGCGCGAGCTCGCCGACACGATCGACGGGATGCTGGACCGGCTGCGGGACGCGTTCGCCCGGCAGGAGCGCTTCGTCGCGAACGCGTCCCACGAACTGCGCACCCCGCTCGCCACCACCCGCGCCGCACTCGAGATCCCGCTCGCGCGGGGGCGGGTGCCCGCCGACCTCGAACCCGCGATCCGCCGCGCTCTCGCCGCGAACGAGAGGAGCGAGCGGTTGATCGCGGCGCTGCTCGAGCTCGCCCGGGCGCGACGCGGGCGAGCGGACGCCGGGCAGGCGAGGGGCGACGAGACGGATCCGCGCGAGGCCGTCGTCGCGGCCGTGGAGACGCACGGCGCCCGCGCCGTCGAGCTGGGCGTCGGCGTCGACCTGGCCGGGCTCCTCGGCGACGACGGAGGCGCGGGGCGGCGGCCGGAGCGCCCGGAGGCGGCCGCCGATCCCGCTCTAGTCCAGCTCGCGGTGGACAACCTGATCGGCAACGCCGTGCGGCACAACGTGCGCGACGGGTGGGTACGGGTGTCGCTCCGCTCCGCTGACGGGAGGGTCCGCCTGCGCATCGAGAACACGGGAGCCGAGCTCGACGATCGCGCCGTCGCCGCGATGATCGAGCCGTTCAACCGCGGAGACGCGACCCGGCTCGCGAGCCGGGAGGCCGAACCCGGGTTGGGGCTCGGCCTCTCCCTGGCCGATGAGGCCGCTCGCGCGGCGGGAGGATCGCTCGAGCTGTCGCCCCGTCCGGGAGGCGGGCTGGTCGCGATCCTGAGCCTGCCGCTCGCGGAGCCGGACGAGCCGCGCGGAGACTGAGGGCCGGTCTGCTCGACGAACGCGTCGGCCCGGCAGGTGCGCACGATACGCTGGTCGCGGAGATCGAGGCTTCCGAGTGCTCGAAGAGAGGTCGTGGGAGACATGGGTGCTGGCGGCGCGAGCCCGGACGACGTGAGCGGACTGCGGCGGGCGCTGGGCGACCGGGCGGTGGTCGATCCCGAGCTCGTCGCCCCGTACGCGCTCGACAGCTCGCGCGCCGTGCCGGAGGGGACGCCCCTCGCGCTGGTGCTCGCGGAGTCGACCGCGGATGTCGCGGCCGCACTGCGCTGGGCCGACGCGGCTGGCGTACGGGTGAGCGTGCGCGGCGCGGGCACCGGCCTCGTCGGCGGGGCCATGGCCTACGACGGCGGGCTCATCATCTCGCTCGAGCGGATGAACCGGATCCTCGAGATCGACCGGAAGAACCGCGTCGCTGTGGTGCAGGCGGGAGTCATCACCGGCGAGCTGGACGACGCATGCCGCGAGCTGGGACTGTTCTTCCCGCCCGACCCCGCGAGCGCCCGGCTGTGCACGGTCGGCGGCAACATCGCGACGAACGCGGGCGGGTTGCGCTGCGTGTCGCACGGCGTCACCACCGACTCCGTCGCCGGCCTCGAGGTGGTGCTCGCCGACGGCCGCGTCATGCGCACGGGAGCCCGCACGCGCAAGAACGTGGTCGGCTACGACCTCACGAGCCTCTTCGTGGGTTCGGAGGGGACCCTCGGCGTCGTCACGGAGGCCACGGTGCGGCTGAAACCGGTGCCGGAGGGAGCGCCCCGCACGTTCCGCGCGAGCTTCGACCGCGTCGAGGACGCGGGCCGGGCGGTCACGGCCATCGTGAACGGCCCCGCTCGGCCGGAGGTGCTCGAGCTCATGGACGCCCTGAGCGTCGAGATCATCGAGTCGTTCCACCCGAGCGGCCTCGCCGTTCCCGCCGGCGCCATGCTCGTGGGGCAGACCGTCGGGCTCGACGCCGCGGAGCAGGCCGGGATCATCACCGGCATCTGCGCGGCGCACGGTGCTGGCGACACCGAGATCTCCGACTCCGACGCCCTGCTCGAGGCGCGACGGCTCTCCAACCCCGCGCTCAACGCGCGCGGGCTCAAGATCTCCTGCGACGTCGGCGTGCCGGTCGCGGCGCTCGCCGAGATGTTCCGCGGGGTGGGAGAAATCTCCGAAAGGCACGGCAAGCGGATCTCGACCGTCGCTCACGCGGGCGACGGCAACCTGCACAGCACCGTGGAGGCGCCCGACGACCCGGAGGGCATCCGCGAGGCCGACGCGGTGATCGACGACATCACGCGCCTCGCCATCTCGCTGGGCGGCACTATCTCGGGCGAGCACGGCATCGGCTCCGTCAAGCGGCACGAGCTCTCCTGGCAGCTCGACGGCACCGCGCTCGGGGTGCAGCGCGCCCTCAAGCGCGCGCTGGACCCGCGCGGGATCCTCACCCCCGATCGCGCCATCTGAGGGGACGCATCTGGTACATCGATGACCATGGAAAGTGGTCCATCGGGTGGACCACTGGCAGGATCGTCGCATGCGATTCCTCTCGATCCAGTCCTCCGTCTCCTACGGCCACGTGGGCAACTCGGCCGCGGTGTTCCCGCTCCAGCGCATCGGCGTCGAGGTGATGCCCGTGCACACGGTGTGCTTCTCCAACCACACCGGCTACGGCGCGTGGCGCGGGCCCCTGATGTCGGGCGAGGACGTGCGCGAGATCGTCACCGGCATCGAGGAGCGCGGCGGCCTCGAGCGGGTGGACGCCGTGCTTTCGGGCTATCAGGGGGGCGACAGCATCGGCGACGCGATCCTCGACGCCGTCGCGCGGGTGAAGCACCACAGCCCCGATGCCGTCTACGCCTGCGATCCCGTGCTCGGCAACGCGAAGTCGGGCTGTCACGTCGCGCCCGAGGTGCAGGATCTGATCCGCGACCGCGTCGTGCCGCACGCCGACCTCATCACGCCCAACCAGTTCGAACTGGGCTTCATCACAGGCACCTCGCCCGACACTCTCGATTCCACACTCGAGTCGGCCGATGCGGCTCGGGATCTCGGCCCGAGCACGGTACTGGTGACCAGTGTCGAGCGCCCCGACCGGCCGGAGGGCACCATCGAGATGCTCGCCGTCACGGGCGAGGGCGCCTGGCTGGCGCAGACCCCGCACCTCCCCTTCAAGGTGAACGGCTCGGGCGACGTCACGGCGGCGCTGTTCACCGCACACTTCCGTCGCACCCGGGACGCGGCCGACGCGCTGGCCCGCACCACCGCCAGCGTGTTCGCGCTGCTCGAGCGCACGTTGGCGGCGGGATCGCGCGAGCTGCAGCTGATCGCGGCCCAGGAGTCCTACGCGCACCCCGATCTTCGCTTCGACGCGAGGCGGGTGCGCTGAACGGATCGCAGAGGCCCCGGCGGCTGGCCCTCAGGATCGTGCGAGCAGGATGCCGGCGGCCGCGAGCGCGGTCGCGAGGAGCAGCATCCCGGGCCCGTTCAGCAGTGCGCCGCCGCAGCGCTTCCTCGCGAGCAGCCGCACGGTGTCGAGACTCGCCGCACTGAACGTCGTGTATCCCCCGAGCAGGCCGACCGAGAGCACGCTCGCGAGCGGATGATCGATCGCGAGACCGACGAGGATCCCGAGCGCGAACGAGCCCGTCAGGTTGATGAGCATGATGCCCCACGGGAAGCGCGCCCGTGCGCGACGGGGCAGGCTGTGGTCGACCAGGTGCCGCGCCGCGGCACCGATGCCTCCCGCTACGGCGATCCCGAGCGCCGCCCACACGCCGTTCACCGCGCGCCTCCCCCGCCGCCGCGGAGCCGGAGCGCCCGACCGCTCAGCACGCCGAGCCAGCTGCCCGCACCCCCGACCACGAGCGTCGCGGCGCCGTATCCCAGCGCCGCCCAGGGCTCGCCGCCGAGCAGCAGCTCGGCTGTGTCGGCCGCGAGCAGGCTGTACGTGGTGAAGCCGCCCAGCACGCCCGTGCCCAGCAGCAGCCGCGTCGCTCGCCAGCGCCCGCGATCGGCCCCGAGCCGGGTGAGCACCTCGACCAGCAGGCCGAGCAGAAAGGCCCCCGAGACGTTGATGCCGAACGTGGCGAGCGGAAACGGGCCGGTCTCCCCCACCGCCAGCGTGATCAGGTAGCGGGCGAGGGATCCCGCGGCACCGCCGACGGCGACGATCCCGAGGTCGGGCAGCATGGCAGACGACTTCACGATGACACTCCTATCCCGTACCCGGGCGCCCTGCGGTTCGAAGCAGGGTCGCGATCGAGATAGGGACCGTTGTCGCTCAGGCGAGGTTGGTGCCGGTGAGCCCCACCACCGGGTGCCGCGCGGCACCCCTCCACCCTACTCCCCTCGTTCGCGGACGGCGCCTCCCGGGTTCTGCGGCTCGTGAGGCGCGCCTCGATTTGCGTTCCTCACCGGGCCGTGGTGTAAAGTAGAAGAGTTGTCGGGTGAGCATTTGTCCGACTTCACCTGGGTCTGTGGCGCAGCTGGTAGCGCACCTGCATGGCATGCAGGGGGTCAGGGGTTCGAGTCCCCTCAGATCCACCCCGCGCACAAGGCTCGAACCCTCGCCCGAAGAATCATTGGGCTGGGTTCGGGCCTTGTCGGCGTTCGCGGCCCAGGTGAGGGCGTTGTCGTTGATCTCGGGGTCGGGGACTATCTCGGTAACGGTGTTTCCGGCGGTTTTCATTTAGTAGGTCTCCGCGGCCGGCCAGCGGTCAGCGAAGGTGATGGCGAATGCGTTGAGAGCGGGCTTCCACCGCATCGTCCATCGGACTCGTCCCGCGCCGGTCGGGTCGAGCGATCTGGTGACAAGATACAGGCGCTTCAGCGCCGCCTGCTCAGTCGGGAAATGGCCCCGGGCTCGCACCGCGCGTCGGTAGCGGGCGTTGAGGGACTCGATCGCGTTGGTCGAGCAGATCACGGTCCGGATCTCGATGTCGTAGTCGAGGAAGGGGATGAACTCCTCCCATGCGGACTCCCAGAGCCGGATGATCGCGGCGTATTTCTTGCCCCATTTCTCGTCGAGCTCTTCCAGCGCTGCCCTCGCGGCGTTGGGGTTCGGAGCGGTATAGATCGGTCGCACATCACGTTTGAGCGCGTCCCAGTCCTTCTTCGACGCTAACCGGAACGTGTTGCGGATCAGGTGGATGATGCAGGTCTGCACCGTCGTGAGCGGCCACACGTTGCCGACGACTTCGGGCAGGCCTTTCAGTCCGTCGCAGACAAGGAAAAACGTGTCCCGCACGCCACGGTTCTTGATATCGGTCAGGACGCTCATCCAGAACTTCGCACCCTCACCGCCAGCGCCGGCCCAGAGCCCGAGGACGTCTTTCTCCCCAGCCAGGGTCACACCGATCGCCGCATAGATCGGCCGGTTCGCGACCTGCCCGTCGCGGATCTTCACCACGATCACGTCGATGAAGATCGCCGCATAAACCTCGTCCAGTGGCCTGGCGGACCATTCATTCATCTCCTCGATGATCTTGTCCGTGATCCGGGAGATCGTCTCCTTCGAAACTGACGCGCCGTAAATCTGGGCGAAGTGCGCGCTGATCTCACCCGTGGTGAGTCCGTTCGCATACAGCGACAGCACGATCTCCTCGACCCCGTTCAGGCGACGTTGGCGCTTCTTCACGATCTGCGGCTCGAACGACCCATCACGATCCCGCGGCACGTTGATCGTTACCTGCCCGGTCGCTTCGGTCAGCACCGTTTTCGGCCGAGTCCCGTTGCGCACGTTCCCGGCATCTCGGTCTGGGGCGGCGCGGTTCTTCTCGTGACCGAGATGCTCGGTGAGCTCCTCGCTCAACACGGTCTCGAGCACGTTCTTCGTGAACAGCTTCAACAGACCATCCGGCCCCGTCAGAGCCAAGCCCTGCTCCTTCGCCAGCCGGACCAACTCGGCCGCCGCAGCGGCCTCCGCCGATCGGTCATCGTCATGGTGTTTCTTCGGACTCACAACTTCCAGTGTCGTAGTCATCACGGCACCTTTCCCGCCACGCATCACGCGCGGCGCGTCAGGCCGGAAACACCGTTAAATCCACAGTCCCGCCGATGTCGGCATAGCGTCTGCGACGGGTTGAAAGGGCTGCCGGAGGCGATCAACACGACCTGGGGGCAGACGGCCGTGCAGCAGTGCATCGTGCACCTGATCTGCAACTCATTCCGTTACGCCGGCCGGCAGCACCGGGACGCGATCGTGAAGTCCCTCACACCCGTCTACACGGCGCCGTCCGAGGCTGCGGCGAAAGACCGGTTCGCCGAGTTCGCCGCCTCGTGGGGCGAGCGGTATCCCGCGATCGTGCAGCTGTGGCGCACCTCCTGGGCGGAGTTCGTGCCGTTCCTCGAATACGACGTCGAGATCCGGCGGGTGATCTGCACGACCAACGCGATCGAGTCGATCAACGCCCGCTACCGAAGGGCGGCCCGAGCCCGTGGGCATTTCCCGAACGAGGCCGCCGCGATCAAATGCCTGTATCTCGTCACGCGGTCGCTTGACCCCACCGGCGGCGGCCGGGCACGCTGGGTGATCAGGTGGAAGCCCGCGCTGAACGCGTTCGCGATCACCTTCGCCGGACGGCTCGAGAGAACCACCAACTGATGAAGACCGCCGGACCCCACACACCGGTCACCGGACAGACCTCGAGGCCGGAGCGGCTTCTGCTGATCGAGGGCATCGGTGCCGAAGCGATGTCTGATCATGACGAGATCATGTCGGTGGTGATGATCGAAGTGTTTCCATCAGCCCGATGATCGTCACACGTGACGCCATCCTGCACCCGCGTCTCGGAGGGGACGCCCGCGATGTAGGTTGAGGACGTTTCCGACTTTCGGTGTGGGTGAGCGAGAATTGCTGCTGGGACACGACACCACCTGGGAGGCGACTCACGTCGTCCAGCTCAACGGCCGGTGGTACATCTTCGATAAGGTGATCCAGTGAACTCGCGTTTCGACGACGACATGGAGGCCCGTGTCGTCTCCGCGGCAGCGCACTACGACTACGCCGCGACGGGACCCGTCATGGCGGCGCCGATCGAGCGGGATAGTTGTGTCGTCGCCTACCTGTTCCACGGACTCGATGGCGAGGAGGAGTCGGCCGGGCTCGTCTCGGCGCTCGATTCCGGGTTCCACCCCGAGGGGACCGGATACTGGTATGGGCTGCTAGGCGCCCTGCGCGAGCGGGATGTGCCGGCCGCGGAGGCCGTCCGGTCGCTGCTCGGTTTGTCCGGACCCGACTCCGTCGGTCGTGTCGGCGGAGAGCTCCGTCGGCACGACGGCAAGAAGGCGCTGGATGCGCAGCTGAACCCGGAGAAGGCGGCGCGGCAGGTCGATGCACGACAGCGCCGCCGGGAGACGACTCAGTTGATCAGCCGCGCGACGATCGACGCCGCGCTGCGCGGGGAGACGCCGCTCACCGAGTCGGTCGCCGAGCAGGTAGCCAAGCTCGACTTCGCCCTCGCCGAGAAGCCCACACCGGAACAGCTCGTCGTGGCCTTCACCGATGTCGTGGGCCGGATCCCGGATCAATTGGGAACGAGCACACGAACGAGGGAGCCCTCCTTCCTCGTCACCTATCTCGCGGCGACAGGGCAGAGTTTCCCCGGTGTCGACACGGTGGTCTGGCTGCGGGTCCCCGCAGGCACGCCGGCCCTTTTCCAGCAGGCTCAGCTGCCCGGCGACCCTGGAGTGCTGCTGCTCGGGCGCGGCATCGAGTGGGAGGCCGACCGGATCTTCGAGATGGGCGGGCAGACGATCGTCACGGCACACATCGTGGGGCGTGAGCCGGGAGCGCTCATCGCCGCTAGACCGTGTCCAGCACCAAGGCATCGTCGGCATCCCGAAGTCCGACCGGATGGGATCATGGCGGGGAAGACCGACGATTCAAGGGGAAAGGATGAGGATGGTTCGTGACACGAGGGCCGATCAGGCCTACTTCGACGACGTCGTGGAGTATCTCGCAGGGCTCTGCGCAAGCGACGACGAGCGGCTCGCGCGCCCGGCCGAGTCGTTCCGCGACCCGAAACGGCTGGGGCTCGTCGCTGGAGATGCGATGAAGCGCCGGTGGGACCGGTTCAGCAGTCTGTACTCACAGGGTGCCTCGGCGGACGAGCTGCGGGTCGAGTATGACATCGTGCTCGCCGCGGCTGAACGTGCGCTGCGGCTGGCGAAGGCGCACATCCCCGAGGAGTTGCGCGCGAAGCGGTTCGCGTTCGGGTACAACAAGGACTTCTTCCGTGAGTGGCTGCTGCTGGTCTCGCTCGCACTGGCGTTCGACGTGGATGACGTGACGTTCGATCGTGCGGTGTCGGCGACCGAGCTCGGGTGGGGCGACAGGCTGCTGGGCCGGCTCATCGCGTCGCGGCGTCCCGGGCATCCGGTCGGCGATGTGCTCGCCTTCCCAAGGATCGTCGGCGAGCTGGACGCTGCGTTCGAGGCGGGCTCGGCAGACGAAGCGGAGTCCGCGGTGGGGAGGTACCTGTCGTCGTGGTATCCCGCGTGGGAGGGGATCTGGGGATGGGGTGGTCACGAGCAGGTGCCCAAGCGGCAGTACCACGGCTACTGGGCGTTCGAGACGCTCGGTGTCGTCGCCGCGCTGCGATTGGACGAATCGTCGTTCAACGAGAACGCATACTACCCGCGCGAGCTCGCCGCTCCCGAACCCTCGTAGCCGACCCGCTCTTCGGATCGCCGCGTACGCGTTTCGAGCACGTCAGGCGTCTGAAACCGCAACTTCGCCCACACGGTATCTCGGTGAAACCCCGAATTGACGTGCGGGCACGGTCACGCTTGTCCCTCCCGCCCTAGCGGTTCGCATAGGGTCCGCTTCCTCATCCGTAAGGCGTGTTCGAGGTCGTTTCCCCGGTTCCGCTGATGCCTCGGTCAACGGGTCACCGCCCCCGTCCTCGGACTCGGCGTTTGCTTACTCGTCTTCGGTGATGTCGAGGTCGATGGCGACGAAGTGCGCGGTGAGAAGCTTGCCAGATTCGACTTCGAGCCGCACTCGGTTCGCGGTCAGGCCCACGAGTTGCTGATCCTGCCCGACGTTACGCTTCTCGAACACGGCATCGACCTCGGCGGCGAGGCGCTCCGCGACCGCGACGGGGACCGCACGTCGGGTGCAAGGTGTCTGCTTGGATGCCCCCGAGCTGCGTCATGTGCACAATCCTCTCGGGTCTACAGCGAACGAGTCCAGGAACTCGGCGCGATGCCCTTGACCGGGACCGTCGGCGACAGCTGCGATGCTGCTCTCGCGGCGACAGCCAACGGGCTCTGGTGAGCCGAACTGATCCGCAGATAAGGTTCGTGCCCGGTCGAGGTGGAGAACGCCTACTATACTGAAACCCGCCAGCTGAGAACACGAATCGCTGACCGCAACCCAGGACGGAGCTAGCCCCAGCAGGCTTCGGCGCGCCTGGGTGTGTCAGCGCCAGACTCCCCGCCAGTCGTAGAGCGTGGCGGTCGTCTGGTATTCACGCAACTCAGAGACGAGCCCGTCGGCGCAGCGAGCGATGGTCGCGCCGTCAAACGTGCTGCGCTGTCCGCCCCAGGTGTACACGAACGCCCACTGCGCAACTTCCCGATCGGCGGTGATGAAGTGATCGGTGATGTCCCAGCGGTGCACGATCCCGCCTGCGGCGAACCAGTCCTGTGCCCATCGGCGCACCCAGCTGCGGCCTCTGTAGACCGGTCCGTAGCACTCGGTGATGACGCAGTTCTCCGTAACCGTGGCCGCGATGCGATCGGCGTCGTTCGCGACCCAGGCGTCGATGTAGTCGGTCAGCACGCTCATGTCACCACGATATCCGTGTCGCCCGGCTTCCAAATTCAGCTCATAGAGGAAGGGGCCCGGAAGAGGGCGGGACCGCGGCGCCCCTGGACGGCACCGCGGCGCGAGGGATCAGTCGCTCTCGGAGGGGGAGCCGCTGCGCAAGCGGTGCACCGTGAAGGCGACCGCTCGCGGTACACCGGCGGCGCTCCCCTGCGCTCGCAGCATCTCCGGGATCGCCTCTTCGGGGGCCGGGTGCCACGGCAGGTCCGCCAGGTACGCCTCGTGAGCGGCGAGCGAGGCGACGGCGCGACGCTCCGCCTCCTCGCCGATCTCCACATAGTTCGTGGGGCGGGATCCCGTCAGCATCAGCCAGGTCGCGCCCCAGGGGCTCAGGTCCTCGTCCCGCAGCAGCTCGGGGAACACCCACCGGTTGTCGGCGTCGCGCACCGCATCGATGGTCGCGAGCCCGGCCGCGCGGTGGTCGGCGTGGTCGATGCCCCAGGGGACGAGGAGCTCGCCCGCACCGCCGATCACCGCGTCTGGGCGGAATCGGCGGATCTCCCGCGCGACGGCGCGACGCAGCTCGACCCCGTACTCGAGCACGCCGTCCGGGAAATCGAGGATCGTCAGGCGCTCGACGCCGACGGCCTCGCACGCCCGTCGCTGCTCCTCGGCGCGCAACGGCCCGGCTTCCTCCGGCGGGCGCTGCATGCCGGCCTCCCCGGCGGTGAGCAGCAGATAGCCCACATCGACGCCCCGCGACGTCCACTCCGCGACGGCCGCGGACGTGCCGTACTCGGGGTCGTCGGGGTGCGCGACCACCACCAGCACACGGCGGAACGCGGCGTCGTCGAGCGGTTCGAGAAGCTGGGGGTCTGCTGAAGCGTCCATGTCCCTAAGCCTACGCTCGCGCGCGGTCACTCCGCGGATTGCGCGGGAGCCTCCCCCGCCGCCTCGAGCATGGGCCCCACGTCGATGAGCGGACAGTCGTGCCACAGCCTCTCGAGCTGATAGAAATCGCGCTCCTCCTGGTGGAAGACGTGCACGATCAGATCCCCGAAGTCGAGCAGCACCCAGCGGCCGCTCTCGCGGCCCTCCCGGCGCACGGTGCGCACGCCGGCAGCGCCCAGCGCGTCCTCGATCCCATCGGAGATCGCCTGCACGTTCCGTTCGACGCTGCCGCTCACGACGAGGAACACGTCGGCCAGGCCGAACTGCTCGGTCACCCGCAGGGCGACCGGCCCGGTCGCCCCCTTCTCGTCAGCCGCGCGCACCGCGATCCCCAGGTCGGTCAGCACATCGCGATTCTGCGTCACTTCAGCTTCCAGTTCCGTTCTTCCGTTCATCGGCCCCGCGGCCCGCACTCGTCGGCGATCGTCTCACGACGCCGAAATCACCCGAACATCCCGTTGCTCGCGCCCCACACGCCCAGCGCGACGACCGCGATCAGCAGGCCGCCCCCGGTGAGCGACAGCACCAGCGGGAGCTTGCTGCGCTCCTTCGCCGGCTTCGCGACGACGGGCCCCGCCGTGGCCCGCGCGCTCACCGCGTGGCGCGCCGACACCGGCGCGGGTCCCTGCCCAGCGGTCTGAGCGTCATCCGGCTCGGCCCCCGTGATGGGATCCATCTCGATCGAGTCGTGCAGCGCCGCGTGGCCGCCGGTCTCCCCCAGCGACTTCGGCAGCTTGAGCGAGCCCGTCACGTACAGCTCGCCCGTGCTGCCGAGCGGACCGGCCAGGCCGCCGCTGTCCTCGGGCATCGAGGGCAGGATCAGGGCGGCCCCGCCCGCGCCTCCCGTCGAGCCCTCCTGAGCGACGGCGCGCGAGATGAGTTCGTCGAAGTCTCCCCCGGCGGGCTTGCCGCTCTGGTCGGGCACCGTGCGGGAGTCCGGGTCGTCGAACACCGAGCGCCACTCCTCGGGCGGGGCGATGTCGGGGAAGGAGTAGCTCGTCTTCTGCTCGGGGCTCTCGGGCGGCTCGGGCGCGCTCTCGGCCTCGGATGCGGGCTCGACCTCGACCTCGGATGCGGGCTCGGCGGCTTCCGCGGCGGGCACGGGCGGCACCTCGGCGATCACGACGGTCTCCACCGCTTCTTCGACCGGCTCCTGCTCGGAGTCGCTCCGCGCGGCCTCTTCGGCCCGGGCGGGCGCGTCAGCCGGAGCGGACGGGCCGGCCGGGACCTCCTCGACCGGCTCGGCCTCCGGGGCCGTCGCGGGCGGCTCCTCAGCGGCGGCGTCTTCGGCCGCAGCGCCCCTCTCCTCGGTATCCTTGCCGCGCTGCCAGAAACGGCGCTTCTGCTTCGGCTCGGGAACGGCCTCGGGCTCATCGGCCGCATCCTCCGAAGCGGAGGCCGCGACGGCCGATTCCTCGAACCCCTCGCTCGTATCGGCGGGCTCGCCCTCGTCAGAGCCCCGCTCGGCCTCTTGCAGCTCCGCGACGGTGAAGGGCTCGGTGGGCGGCGCGATCAGCGAATCGAAGTCCGGCTCTCCGTCGAGCGGGGTCGCCTCGACCGGCTCGGTCGCCCGCTCGTCCCGAACGGCCTCGGGCTCCGGTTCGACGACCTGCTCGGGCTCGGAGACGTCCTGCGCCTCAGCGGTCCTCTCGGGCTCCGGTTCACCGGCAGGCTCGGCATTCGCGGCGGGCTCCGCCTCACCGGCTGGCTCCGCCTCTGGCGGAACCGCTCGCTCCGCCAGCGCCTGCTCCCGGAGCTGACGCATCTCACGGCGGCTCCGGGGCGTGCCGTCGTCGTTGAAGGGCGAGATCTCGATCTCGCCCTCGGCGGTCGACGTCGCGGGCTCCGGCTCCGTCGTCGACGCCGTCGTCTCCGACATCTCCGAGAGGTCCAGCGCGCCGGTCTCGGCCATCTCCCGCAGCCGGCGCTCGCGCCGCGTCAACGGTCGTTGTTCGTCCTGCTCACTCATCACTCTGTCGCTTCCTCGGTGTACAACCCGTGCTTCGCAATGTACTGCACCACACCGTCCGGCACGAGGTACCACACCGGATATCCCCGGGCAACCCGTGCCCGGCAGTCCGTGGACGAGATCGCCAGGGCGGGAACCTCCAATAAGCTTACGTGTTCGTCAGATAAACCAGAAAGCGACAGCTCGTGTCCGGGACGCGTCACCGCGATGAACCGGGCCAGATCCCACAGCTGGTCGACGTCCTTCCAGCTCACGATCTGCTCGACCGCGTCGGCGCCCGAGATGAAGAAGAGCTCGTCGTCCGGAAACCGCGCTCGCAGGTCTCGCAGCGTGTCGACCGTGTAGGTCGGCCCCTCCCGGTCGATGTCCACCCGGCTCACGGTGAAGCGGGGGTTCGACGCGGTCGCGATGACCGTCATGAGGTAGCGGTGCTCGCTCGGCGAGACGCGCTGCTTCTGCCAGGGCCGCCCCGTCGGCACGAAGATCACCTCGTCGAGGCCGAAGCCCTGCGCGACCTCGCTCGCCGCGACCAGGTGACCGTGATGGATGGGGTCGAAGGTACCGCCCATCACCCCGATGCGACGTTGTGCTGACACCGTCCGGTCGAGTCCTAGTGGCGCTGCTCGGAGCCGTGGTCGCGGGCGTAGGCCTCGGCCTTCGAAGCGTGGCGGTTCGCCACGTCTCGGAAGGCGAAGGTGATGATGGCGAGCGTCGTGAACACCGTGAAGGTGATCAGGCCGAAGATCGGGGCCGGGAACGGCAGCTCGTTGACGATTTCGGGCGCCCCTTCGGCGGCGACGGCGATCGTGGCGAGAAGTGACATCGAGACCCCAGCATTCGTGACGGATTGAAGAACGGTACCAGTGTACCGGTTCCGGCTAGCGGATCTGCCCAGCTCCGCGCACGAGCCACTTGGTGCTCGTGAGCTCCGGCAGGCCCATCGGCCCGCGCGCGTGCAGCTTCTGCGTGGAAATGCCCACCTCGGCCCCGAAGCCGAACTCGCCGCCGTCGGTGAAGCGCGTCGACGCGTTCACCATCACCACGGCCGAATCCACCTCCGCGAGGAAGCGCTCGGCGCTCGCGTAGTCCCGGGTCACGATCGCTTCGGTGTGGCGGGTCGAGTAGCGCTCGATATGGGCGAGGGCCTCGTCGAGCGTGTCGACCACCCTCACGCCCATCTCCAGCGCGTGGTGCTCGGTGGCCCACGTCTCGTCGTCGGCCGCGAGCACGCCCTCGACGGACGAGCGCGTCGCGTCGTCGCCGCTCAGCTCGACGCCGGCGCTCATGAGTTCCCGGGCGAGGCGCGGCAGCATGCGTTCGGCCGCCTCGCGGTGCACCAGCAGCGTCTCGGCGGCGTTGCACACGCTCGGCCGGTGCGTCTTGGCGTTCTTCACGACGGAGACCGCCATGTCCTCGTCGGCGGAGGCGTCGACGTAGACGTGCACGACCCCGGCGCCCGTCTCGATCACGGGCACCGTCGACTCCTGCACGACGGTGGAGATGAGCCCGGCGCTCCCCCTCGGGATGAGCACGTTGATGTACCCGCGCGCGCGCATCAGGCGCGACGCCCCCTCGCGCCCGAACTCGTCGATGGTCTGCACGACGTCGCCGTCGAGTCCCGCGCTCGAGATGGCGCGCTGGATCAGCGTCACCAGTACGCGGTTGGAGTGCTCCGCCGCGCTCCCGCCGCGCAGCACGGCGCCGTTGCCGCTCTTCAGCGCCAGCGCGGCGATGTCGACCGTAACGTTGGGCCGCGCCTCGTAGATCGCCCCGACGACGCCGAACGGCACGCGCACCTGGCTGATCGAGACGCCGTTGGCGAGCGTCGACCCTCGCACGACCTGTCCCACGGGATCGGGCAGGGCGATGACCTCGCGCACGGCGCCTGCGAGGCCCCGCAGTCGGGCCGCGTCGAGCCGCAGGCGATCCAGCAGCCCCTCGCCGATGCCGTTCTCCACGCCGCGCTCCAGGTCGCGCGCGTTGGCCGCCGCGACCTCGTCGACGCCGCTCTCGAGCGCCGCCGCGATCGCCTCCAGCGCCTCGTTCTTCTGCGTCGTGGTGACCGTGGCGAGCCGCTTCGAGGCGACCCGGGCGCGGTCGAGCCTGGCCAGGAAGGGATCGGGATGAGACATGGGACCAGCCTACCGATTCATTCAGCGGGAGCGTCGGGGCGCGCGTCGAATCTCGTGCCGTGATCCGCCCCGTCGAGCACGGGCGCGAGCAGCTTCGTCTCGGTGAGCAGCACGGCCGTCCCGGCGTCGGCCGCCAGTCGCGCGGCCTCCACCTTGGTCGCGGCGCCGCCGGTGCCCCACCCCGACTGCGCCTCGCCGATCTCGATGCCGGCGAGCGGGTCGCCGTAGGCCACGTGCGCAATGCGCTCCGCCCCCGCGATCATGGGCGGCGCCGTGTAGAGCGCATCGACGTCCGAGAGCAGCACGAGCCGATCCGCCCCGACCAGGCGCGCGACGAGCGCCGCGAGCCGGTCGTTGTCGCCGAACCGGATCTCGTGTGTGGCCACGGTGTCGTTCTCGTTGATGATGGGCAGGATGCCGAGCTGCAGCAGCCGCTCGAGCGCGCGGCGGGCGTTGCCCCGGTGCGTGGGGTTCTCGATGTCGTGCGCGGTGAGCAGGACCTGGCCCGCCACGATCTCATGGCTGCTCAGGGCTCGCTGATACCGGTTGACCAGGATGTTCTGCCCGACGGCCGCGGCGGCCTGCTGCGTCGCCAGGTCTTCGGGGCGCTCGTCGAGGCGCAGGAAGGGCACGCCCGTGGCGATGGCGCCGCTGGACACGAGGATCACCTCGGCTCCCCCGGCGTGCAGGCGCGCGAGGCACGAGACGAGGTTCGGGATCTGGCCGGCGTTGTCGCCGCTGACGGACGACGAGCCCACCTTCACCACGATGCGCCTCGCGACGAGCAGTTCCGCCCCGATGCTCACGACTGCTGGTCCCACATGCCCGCCTCGCGCTCGCGCTCGAGCTCGGCGCGGGCCTCGGTCTTGGCGTCCATGCGCTCGTGGTACTCGGTGCGGCGCTCCTTGTTCGTGCGGCGCCCGTTCTGCTCGACGCGCAGGTCTGTGCCGCGGGCGCCCAGCTGCACCTCGGCCGCGCTCGTGACGGTCGGCTCCCAGTCGAAGACCACACCGGACCCGGGGCCGATCACGACGGTCGATCCGGCAGTCGCGCCGGCCTTGACCAGCGCATCCTCGACGCCGAGCTTCTGCAACCGGTCGGCGAGATAGCCCACGGCCTCGTCGTTGGCGAAGTCGGTCTGCTCGACCCAGCGCTCGGGCTTCGCCCCCAGGATGCGGTACAGGGTGCCGTAGCTGCCGCCCTCGGGCACCACCCGAAAACCGCCGTCGTCGACGGCCTGGGGCTGCAGAACGATGCGCGGCTGGTCGACGGCCTCCGCGAGTTCCCTGGCCCGCGCCTCCTCCACCAACTCCGCGAGGGCGAAGCTCAGCTCGCGCAGCCCCTCGTGCGACACGGTCGAGATCTCGAACACGCGGTATCCCCGCGCCTCGAGGTCGGGCCGCACGAACGCGGCGAGCTCGCGCGCCTCCGGCACGTCGATCTTGTTGAGCGCGATGAGCTGGGGGCGCTCGAGGAGGGGCGTCTGACCGTCGGGCACGGGATAGGCCGCGAGCTCTCGCAGGATCACCTCGAGGTCGGAGAGTGGGTCGCGTCCGGGCTCGAGGGTGGCGCAGTCGAGCACGTGCAGCAGGGCGCTGCAGCGCTCGACGTGCCGCAGGAAGTCGAGGCCGAGGCCCCTGCCCTCGCTCGCGCCCTCGATCAGCCCGGGCACGTCGGCGACGGTGAAGCGATGGTCGGCGACCTGCACCACGCCCAGATTGGGGTGCAGGGTCGTGAAGGGGTAGTCCGCGATCTTGGGCTTCGCGGCGCTCATCGCCGCGATGAGGCTCGACTTGCCCGCCGAGGGGTAGCCGACGAGCGCCACGTCGGCGATCGTCTTCAGCTCGAGCGTGAGCGTGCCGCTCCCCCCCTCCGTGCCGAGCAGGGCGAAGCCGGGGGCCTTGCGCTTTGAACTCGCGAGCGCGTGGTTGCCGAGGCCGCCGAGGCCGCCCTTGGCGGCGAGGAACCTGGTGCCGGGCTCGGTGAGATCGATGAGGGTCTCACCGGCCTCGTCCTTCACGACCGTGCCCACGGGCACCGGCAGCACCAACTCGGCGCCGTTCGTCCCCGCCCGGTAATCGCCCGCGCCGTAGCCGCCGTTCTCAGCGCTGCGATGGGGACGGCGATGGTAATCGAGCAGCGTGGTGACCTGGGGATCGGCGAGAATCACGATGTCGCCGCCGTGCCCGCCCGCGCCGCCGTCGGGGCCGGCGAGCGGCTTGAACTTCTCGCGCCGAATCGACACGCAGCCGTTGCCGCCGCGACCGGCCTGCAGGTGCACCTGCACTCGATCCACGAATGTCACCATGCGGGAAACCTCTTCCACTGCGTTCGCGATGCTGCTGAGTGCAGCCGCACGAACGGCAAAAGGCGAGCCGAAGCCCGCCTCGCCGTCGACGCTGAGTTACGCAGCGGCCACGATGTTGACGACCTTGCGGCCGCCCTTCACGCCGAACTCGACCGCCCCGGCCGACAGCGCGAACAGGGTGTCGTCGCCACCGCGGCCCACGTTGGAGCCGGGGTGGAAGTGGGTTCCGCGCTGACGCACGATGATCTCGCCGGCGCTGACCTGCTGCCCGCCGAAGCGCTTCACGCCGAGGCGCTGCGCGTTCGAGTCGCGGCCGTTGCGGGTGGAGCTGGCGCCCTTCTTATGTGCCATGAGTCTCTACTCCTTAGTGAGTGCCGAAGGCGTTACTTGATGCCGGTGACCTTGAGGCGGGTCAGATCCTGACGGTGCCCCTGACGGCTCTTGTAACCGGTCTTGTTCTTGTAGCGCTGGATGACGATCTTCGGGCCGCGAAGGTCGTCGAGCACCTCGGCGGTCACCTTCACCTTGGCCAGGGCCGCGGCGTCGGTGGTCACCTGGTCGCCATCGACGAGCAGCACCGCGGGAAGCTCAAGCTTGCCCTCGGCATCACCCGCCACACGATTGACGGTGATGATCGAGCCGACCTCGACCTTCTCCTGCCGGCCGCTTGCGCGCACTACTGCGTAAACCACTTGTCACCCTTTTCTCGAGGATCGTCTTCCGAGTCGAAGCGCAGCCCCGCCGCCTTCGAAGTCTGAGGTATTCACCACCGCTCGGGTGGCACCAACGCTCAATAATATCGCGAACCACCGAACAAGGTCAAATAGGCCCGCCCGCGTGTCACTCGCGCTCGGCGTCGCGGCGGCGCACGGTCTCCTCGAGCGCCGCCGCGAGCGCGAGCTGCGCCGCCCTCGAGGAGTCGACGTCGGCCTGCGATTCGACCGCCTCGTCGCCCTGCGGCGCGCGCTCGCGCGCCTGCTCCGACTCTCCCCGGATGGGCGCGGTCGTGACGCGCCGGCCCCGGGCGCGGCCGGCGCCCGCGCCGGGGGCATCCGGCAGGGCGTCGAGCACCGAGTCGAGCAGCGTGCCGAGTGCGGCCCCCGGGCGCCGGTCGGTGCCGCCGGGCTCGTGCGGCGCTCCGGACTGCGCCCGGCCCGTGACCCTCGTCTCTCCGCCCGCGGCACCCGGATCCGGAGTCTTCGCGCCCTGGATCGTCGACGCCGCCACCTGGGCGAGCATGTTCTTCGCGCCGTCGGTGATGGAGTGGGTCTGTGCCTTCGTGTCGTGCTGGGTCGGGGCCTGCCCGCCCTTGCCGCGCTTGGCTCCGCGCGAGTGCCCCTCGCCGCGGTGCTTCGCGACGGGCTCGTGATGCACGATGATGCCGCGCCCCGCGCACACCTCGCACGGCTCGCTGAACGACTCGAGAAGCCCCAGGCCCAGCTTCTTGCGCGTCATCTGCACGAGCCCCAACGAGGTGACCTCGGCGACCTGGTGCTTGGTGCGGTCCCGGCTCAGGCACTCGACGAGGCGCCGCAGCACGAGGTCGCGGTTCGATTCGAGCACCATGTCGATGAAGTCGACGACGATGATGCCGCCGATGTCGCGCAGGCGCAGTTGGCGCACGATCTCCTCGGCGGCCTCGAGATTGTTCTTCGTGACCGTCTCCTCGAGGTTCCCGCCCGAACCGACGAACTTGCCGGTATTGACGTCGATCACCGTCATCGCCTCGGTGCGGTCGATGACCAGCGAACCGCCGGAGGGCAGCCACACCTTGCGATCCAGCGCCTTGGCGATCTGCTCGGTGATGCGGTACTCGTCGAAGACGTCGCGCTCGCTCTCGTAGCGCTCGACTCGCTGCATCAGGTCGGGCGCGACCTGTGCAAGGTAGCCCGCGATCGTCTGGTAGGTCTCGTCGCCCGAGATCAGCAGACGGTGGAAGTCCTCGTTGAAGACATCGCGCACGATCTTGATGAGCATGTCGGGCTCGGAGTGCAGCAGCACCGGCCCGCCGCCCTTCTCCACCCGCTTCTGGATGGACTCCCACTGACGGGTCAGACGCTGCACGTCGTGGGTGAGCTGCTCCTCGCTCGCGCCCTCCGCCGCCGTGCGCACGATGACGCCCGCGCCCTCGGGCAGCACGGCCTTCAGGATCTTCTTGAGGCGCGCGCGCTCCGTGTCCGGAAGCTTGCGGGAGATGCCGTTCATCGCTCCCCCGGGCACGTACACCAGGAAGCGGCCGGGCAGCGAGATCTGGCTCGTCAGCCGGGCGCCCTTGTGCCCGACCGGGTCCTTCGTGACCTGCACGAGCACCTGGTCGCCGGGCTTGAGGGCGTTCTCGATCCGGCGCGCGGTGTTGCCCCCCTCGAACTCCGACCAGTCGACCTCGCCCGAGTACAGCACCGCGTTGCGACCGCGCCCGATGTCGACGAAGGCCGCCTCCATGCTGGGCAGCACGTTCTGCACGCGGCCGAGGTAGACGTTGCCGATGAGCGACGACTCGCTCGAGCGCGCAACGTAGTGCTCCACGAGCACCCGGTCCTCGAGCACGCCGATCTGCACGCGATCCGGCGTGGTGCGCACCACCATCTCGCGGTCGACGGCCTCGCGGCGGGCCAAGAACTCCGACTCCGTGATCACCATGCGGCGGCGACCCGAGTCCCGGCCGTCGCGTCGGCGCTGCTTCTTCGCCTCCAGGCGCGTGGACCCCTTCACCTTCTGCGGCTCGGTGATCACCGGGGCCTGGCGCTGCTGCCGGCGGAACGACTCCTCGTCCGCCGCCCCGTCCACACCGGAGCGTCGACGGCTTCGCCGCGATCCCGACTCCTGCTCGCCCGGTTCGTCGTCCTGCGAGAACTGCTGATCCAGCAGCTCGTCGAGCCGGCGCAACTCACCGCCTCGGCCCTCGCCGCGCCGCGGCTCGCCGCGTCGCGCGTCCCCGAAGCGCGACTCGCCCTGGCGCGCGTCGCCGAGGCGCCAGTCGCCTCGCCGCGGTCGCGGCTGCACGGGCGGGACATCGGGCGCGAGGAAGATGAGGCGCGTGGTCGCGCGGAAGCGCTCCTCCGGGCTCATCTCCGCGAACGGGACAGCCGCGGAAGCCGCGGTGCCCTCATCGGTCTCGGCCGCATTCGGCTCTTCGTGATGGTCTTCTGTTGTGATCTTCACCATTCCTGGTGTCTCCTCCACCCGGGGAGAAGCCTGTTCTCCCCGGAAACCTCTTGTATGTGCGGAATGCTCCGCAAATCCTGTTCTCCGCGAATGCGATCATCCGCACTCGGTCGGTCCTCGACCGGTGGCGGCCTCACGGCCCCCGAAAGACTGTGCGCGCGAGAGGCCCTCTCGGCCGCTTGCGCCGCACTCCATTATGTCATGGGTTCCTCGGAGAGACCGTTCAGTAGGATCGATCCATGACTTCCGAGCTCCGCGAGGCCCCTCGCCCCGTTGCATTCGCCGCCTTCTCCATCGTTGCCGGAGTAATCGGTTGGTTCGCCTCGTTCGAGCTGCTCACGGAGTACATCAAGACGCTGTCCGCGCCCGACTACATCCCCAACTGCAACATGAGCATCCTCGTCACGTGCGGCCCCAACATGGACTCGTGGCAGGGCTCGCTCTTCGGCTTCAGCAACACGATCATCGGCGTCTCCGCCTTCGTCGCACCGATCGCGGTCGGTGTCGCGCTGCTCGCCGGCGCCCGATTCTCCCGGTGGTTCTGGACGCTCTACCAGCTCGGCCTGCTCGGGGGCTTCGTGTTCATCTGCTGGCTGTTCTCCCAGAGCGTGTTCGTGCTCGGGACGCTCTGCCCCTGGTGCATGGTGGTCTGGACGGTCATGATCCCGCTCTGGTGGATCTCGTTCCTCCGGCCCTATGCCATCGGCGACATCCCACTGCGCGCCTCCGCGCAATCGGCATTCAAACGGGTGTACTCGTGGACGTGGGTCATCGTGCTGCTCTGCTACCTGACCATCGCCTTCATCGCCCAGCTGCGGCTCGACTGGTTCGCGGAGTTCAGCCGGATGTGATCCGCCGCCACAGCTCGTCGACCTGCGAGAGCGTGCGAGCCTTGCTGCCCGACGTATCGATGACGACGTCCGCCACCGCTCGCCGCTCGGCGTCGCTCGCCTGACGGGCAATGCGGTTGCGGGCGTCGGTCTCGCTCATGCCGCGCAGCTCGACCATGCGCGCGATGCGCTGCTCGGCCGGCGCCTCCGCGATGACCACGAGGTCCCAGGCCTGATCCCGGGCGGCCTCGACGAGCAGCGGCACGTCGTAGACGACGATGGCCTCCGGATCCCGATCCCGGGCCTCGGCGACGCGGGCGGCGAACAGCCGCCGCACCTCGGGGTGCACGACGGCGTTGAGCGCCGCGAGCGCCGCCTCGTCGCCGAACACGATCGCGCCGAGCGCCGAGCGATCCAGCGATCCGTCCCCGCGCAGCACCCCTGCCCCGAAGCGATCGACCACGCCCCCCAGTCCCGGAGAGCCCGGAGCGACCGCTTCCCTCGCGAGTTCGTCGGCGTCGATCAGCACCGCACCCAACTGTTCCAGGCGCCTGCCGATCGTCGACTTGCCCGAGGCGATTCCGCCGCTCAACCCGATCAGTTTCATAGCAGCTACCCTACCCAGCGCGCGTAGGCTGGAGGACGGAGGTGGGCATGCTCGAAATCATCACCGGAATGACCCTCGCGGCCTCGGCGGGGCTGAACGCCTACATCCCCATGCTCGGTCTGGGCCTGCTCGCGCGGTTCACCGAGCTGGTGCAGTTGCCGGCGGCCTGGGCCTGGCTTGAGAACGAGTGGGCGCTGGGGGTGCTCGGCGTGCTGCTGGTCGTCGAGGCGCTGGTCGACAAGTTCCCGGCCCTCGACAGCGTCAACGACGTGCTGCAGACCGCCGTGCGGCCGGCCTCCGGCGGTATCGTGTTCGCCGCGGGGTCCTCGAGCGGCACCGTCGCGGTCGCGGATCCCGCCGAGTTCATCGCGTCTGCCCAGTTCTGGCCGTTCGTGCTGGGCGTCGTGATCGCGCTCGTGCCGCACGCGCTGAAGTCTCTGGCGAGACCCGTGATCAATGCGCTCACGGCCGGCGCGGGCGCCGCGCTGGCGAGCACGCTGGAGGATCTGGGAGCGGTGCTGCTCACGGTGCTCGCGGTGATCGTCCCGGTGGCCGGGCTCGCGGTGCTCGTGATCGTGGTCGTCGTGCTGATCCGCCGGCTCGGCAGGGCACGGGCGGCGCGAGCCGCGCGCCGCAGCGCCGTCTAGGAGGGGGCTCCCAGCACGACTGGCACGGCTGGGCACGGCGAAGGCCCGGCCTCCCTTCCGGGAGAGCCGGGCCTTCGCCGGGAACTCAGTTGCCCTCGAGCTGCGCCTTCAGCGCGGCGAGCGCCGCGTCGTCGGCGAGCGCGCCGGTCGACGACGCCTCACCCGAGAAGCTCGACGAGGGGTTGTCGGCGGCGGGGGCCGCAGCGGTCTCGTTGAGCGAAGCGGCGACCTGCTTCTTGTGAGCCTCCCAGCGCTCCTGGGCGGCAGCGTACTCCTGCTCCCACTTCTCGCGCTGCGACTCGAAGCCTTCCTTCCACTCCTGGGTCTCGGGGTCGAAGCCCTCGGGGTACTTGTACTCGCCGTTCTCGTCGTACTCGGTGGTCATGCCGTAGAGCGCGGGATCGAACTCGGAGCCCTCGGGATCCACGCCCTCGTTCGCCTGCTTGAGGCTGAGCGAGATGCGGCGCCGGTCGAGATCGATGTCGATGATCTTGACGAAGACCTCCTGGCCGGCCTGCACGACCTGCTCGGCGAGTTCGACGTGCTGACCCGACAGCTCCGAGATGTGCACGAGGCCCTCGATGCCGTCCGCCACGCGCACGAAGGCGCCGAAGGGCACGAGCTTGGTGACGACGCCCGGGGCGATCTCGCCGATCGCGTGCGTGCGGGCGAAGACCTGCCAGGGGTCCTCCTGCGTCGCCTTGAGCGACAGCGAGACGCGCTCGCGGTCCAGCTCGACGGAGAGCACCTCGACGGTGACCTCCTGGCCGACCTCGACCACGTCGGAGGCGTGCTCGATGTGCTTCCACGACAGCTCGGAGACGTGCACGAGGCCGTCCACACCGCCCAGGTCCACGAACGCGCCGAAGTTGACGATGGACGAGATGACGCCCTTGCGCACCTGGCCCGGCTTGAGCTCGGCGAGGAACGAGGAGCGGGTCGCCGACTGCGTCTCCTCGAGGAGCGCGCGGCGCGAGAGCACCACGTTGTTGCGGTTCTTGTCGAGCTCGAGGATCTTGGCCTCGATCTCCTGGCCCAGGTACGGGGTCAGGTCGCGCACGCGGCGCAGCTCGATGAGCGAGGCGGGGAGGAAGCCGCGGAGCCCGATGTCGACGATCAGGCCGCCCTTGACGACCTCGATGACGGTGCCGGTGACGACGCCCTCGCTCTCCTTGATGCGCTCCACATCGCCCCAAGCGCGCTCGTACTGGGCGCGCTTCTTGGACAGGATGAGTCGGCCTTCCTTGTCCTCCTTCTGGAGCACGAGCGCCTCGACGGGGTCGCCGACCTGAACGACCTCGTCGGGGTTCACGTCGTGCTTGATGGACAGCTCGCGCGAGGGGATGACGCCCTCGGTCTTGTAGCCCACGTCGAGGAGCACCTCGTCGCGGTCGATCTTCACGACGGTGCCCTCGATGAGGTCGCCGTCGTTGAAGAACTTCAGGGTCGATTCGACCGCTGCAAGGAAGTCGTCGGCCGAGCCGATGTCGTTGATCGCGACCTGCTTGCTCTCGGTCGTTGCGTTCGTCATGAAATTGGTCTCCAGAATGGACAGGTATATTCAGGCGGGCGCATGCCGGAGAACCGGCCGGATCGGAGTTCGATCGATCCGCGAGACGCACCCGCGCGTGGACATGATTGACTCGCCACAGATGTGACACTCGAGTTTACCCCGCGGGCGCGCCCGGAGACAAGCCGAATCTGGAGTTCTGTTCGCGGCCTCCAGCGGCGGCGCTCAGTGCGCTGCCGCGTTCCAGTTCGCGCCGTGCCCCACCTGCACCTCGAGGGGGACCGACAGCTCGGCGGCGCCGGCCATCTCCTCGCGCACGATGGCCTCGAGCGCCTCCCACTCCCCCTCCGCGACCTCGAACATGAGCTCATCGTGGATCTGCAGCAGCATGCGCGAGTTCAGCTCGGCGTCGCGCATGCGCCGCTCGACCTGGATCATCGCGCGCTTGATGATGTCGGCCGCCGAGCCCTGGATAGGCGAGTTGAGCGCGGCGCGCTCGGCGTTCTCGCGCAGGATCCGGTTCGGGCTCGCGAGGTCCGGGAAGGGCCGTCGCCGGCCGAAGATGGTCTCCGTGAAGGTGTCGCGCTTGGCCTGGTCGACCACGGAGCGCAGATAGTCGCGCACCCCGCCGAAGCGCTCGAAGTAGTCGACCATGAGCTGCTTCGCCTCGGCGCCCGTGATGCCGAGCTGCTTCGACAGTCCGAACGCGGAGAGGCCGTAGGCGAGGCCGTACGACATGGCCTTGACCTTCGCGCGCATCTCGCTCGTGACCTCCTCCGGCGGCACGCCGAAGATGCGGGAGCCGACGAAGCGGTGCAGGTCCTCGCCCTGCCTGAACGCCTCGATCAGCCCCGCGTCGCCCGACAGGTGCGCCATGATGCGCATCTCGATCTGCGAGTAGTCAGCCGTCATCAGGGTCTCGTACTCCGGCGCGTGGATGAATCCCTCGCGGATGCGGCGCCCCTCCTCTGACCGGACGGGGATGTTCTGCAGGTTGGGATCGGTGGAGGCCAGACGTCCCGTGCTCGCGCCGGTCTGCAGGAAGGTCGTGTGGACGCGCCCGTCCCGCTGCACCGCCTTGATCAGCGTCTCGACCATCTGCCGCAGCTTGTTCGCGTCCCGGTGCGCCAGCAGGGCGTCGAGGAAGGGGTGGGGCTTCTTCGCCTGCAGCTCGGCGAGGGCGGCCGCGTCGGTGGTGTAGCCGCTCTTCGTCTTGCGCGTCTTCGGCATGTCGAGCTGCTCGAAGAGCACCTCCTGCAGCTGCTTCGGCGAGGAGAGGTTGACCTCGCGCCCGATGGCGGTGAACGCCTGCTGCTCCAGATCGAGCACGCGCGCCTGCAGCTCGGCGTTGTGGGCCTCGAGCAGCGGCAGATCGATCTGCACGCCGCGCTGCTCGAGCTCCGCCAGCACGGAGACCAGCGGCAGCTCGATGTCGCGGTAGATGTCGACGGTGCGCGACTGGAACCGCTCGACCGCCGCTGCGTGGGTGCGCACGACGTACCAGGCGAGCGCGGCCGCGTCGGCGACGCTGCTCTCGTCGGGCACGAGCTGGTTGGGATCGCCCTCGGGCACCTGCTCGCCCAGGAAGCGGAACGCAGCCTCGGCGATGTCCTTCTCGGCGGTCGCGGGTCGCAGCAGCCAGGCGGCGAGCAGCACGTCTCCGTCGATGCCGCCGATCGCCGCGCCCGCTCGCGCCGCGACACCGATCTGCTGCTTCGCGTCGAAGAAGATCTTGGGCGAGTCGGAGGCCAGCCACTGCTCGAAGAGCGCGTAGTCCCGCCCCCCGGGCTGCCACTGGAAGAGTACCGATGACTCCGGCGTCGCGATGCCCACCTCGAAGCCCGCGTCGCTCTCCCGGATCAGCACCGCCGGATGATCCGCCTTGGCGAGCCAGTCGCCGAGCTCCTCGTCGATGAGGTTCTTCGCCTCGGGCCGCTCCGGCACCAGGGACGCCGCAGCCGTCGCCGCACCGCCCGACGGCACCTCGGCGCCGGCGAGCTTGCCGACGCGCTGCAGCAGTGTGCGGAACTCGAGCTTCGCGAAGACCTGCTGCACTGCGGCCATATCGATCTCGCCGCGTTTCAGGTCGTCGAGCGTCAGGTCGAGATCGACGTCGCGCACGAGGCGGTTCAGCCGGCGGTTGCGCTCGGCGAGATGCGCGTGCTCGCGCAGGCTCTCGCCGACCTTGCCGCCGATCTCGTCGCGCCTGCGGAGGATCTCCTCCAGCGAGCCGAACTGGGTGATCCACTTGACCGCGGTCTTCTCGCCCACGCGAGGGATCCCGGGCAGGTTGTCGCTCGTCTCCCCCACGAGGGCCGCGATCTCGGGATACTGCTCGGGCCGGATGCCGTAGCGGTCCATCACCTTCTGCGCGTCGTAGCGGGTGAGTTCGCTCACCCCCTGCTTGGACGGGTAGAGCAGCGTGATGCGATCGTCGACCAGCTGAATCGTGTCGCGATCGCCGCTCACCACGAGCACGCGGTAGCCGGCCTCGGCCCCGCGCGTCGCGAGCGTCGCGAGAATGTCGTCGGCCTCGAAATTCTCCTTCTCGAGCGTGCGGATCCCCATGGCGTGCAGCGCCTCCTGAAGCAGCGGCACCTGCCCCTTGAACTCCGGAGGCGTCTCGCCGCGGGTGCCCTTGTACTCGGGGTACTCCTCCGTGCGGAAGGAGTGGCGGGAGATGTCGAAGGCGACCGCGAGCGCGTCGGGGCTCTCGTTGCCGAGCAGGTTGATGAGCATGGCGATGAAGCCGTGGATCGCGTTCGTGTGCTGGCCGGTCTGCGTCTGGAAGCTGTCCACGGGGAGCGCGTAGAAGGCCCGGAACGCCAGCGAGTGGCCGTCGATGATCATGAGGGTAGGCTGAGGATTCGACACACGCCAAGCCTACAAGCCGCCACGGACAAGGAACCAGCACGACCCATGACTGATCCCACGCTCCCGTTCGCCGGGTCCTCCGCCCCCGGCCCGGACTACATCCGGCAGCGCGGCCTCGGCGCCCTCGCCGGCCGCATGGGCATCGAGATGACCGAGTTCACACGCGAGCGCGCGGTCGCCACCATGCCGGTCGAGGGCAACACGCAGCCGCTCATGCTGCTGCACGGCGGCGCCTACGTCGTGCTCGGGGAGACCCTCGGGTCGATGCACGCGAACTTCCTCGCCCCCGAGGGGCGCGTCGCGGTCGGGGTCGACGTCAACGCGACCCACACCGGTTCGGCGACCTCCGGGCTGGTGACCGGCGTGTGCACGCCGATCAAGCTCGGCCGAAGCCTCGCCGTGCACGAGATCGTGATCAGCGACGAGCGGGGCTCCCGCTGCTCGACCGTGCGCATCACCAACTTCTACAAGCGGATCGCCTGAACGCACGAGTGCCCCGACCATCGGCCGGGGCACTCGTCGCGAGAGGAGACGATCCGTTCAGCCCTTCTTCGGGCCGAGCTGATCGATGATGGTCTTCGCCACGTCCTGCATGGTGAGGCGACGATCCATCGAGGCCTTCTGGATCCAGCGGAACGCCTCGGGCTCGCTGAGCCCCATCTTGTCGTTGAGGATGCCCTTCGCGCGATCGACCAGCTTGCGGGTCTCGAAGCGCTCGGCGAGATCGGCGACCTCGCTCTCGAGCGCGACGATCTGCTGGAAGCGCGAGAGCGCGATCTCGATGGCGGGGATGAGGTCGGCCGGCGTGAACGGCTTGACGACGTAGGCGAGCGCGCCCGCCTCGCTCGCGCGCTCCACGAGCTCCCGCTGGCTGAAGGCGGTGAGCAGCACGACGGGGGCGATGTGATCCTTGTTGATGCGCTCCGCGGCCGAGATGCCGTCGAGCTTCGGCATCTTCACGTCCATCACCACGAGGTCGGGGCGCAGCTCCTCGACGAGGCGGACGGCCTCCTCTCCGTCACCGGCTTCGCCGACCACGTCGTACCCGCTATCGCGCAGGGTCTCGACGATATCGAGGCGGATCAGGGACTCGTCCTCCGCGACGACGACGCGTCGCGGAGCGCTCGGTGCAGTGCTCTGGTCATTCACTCCACCAGCTTACGACATCCGTCCCGGCCGACGGCTCAGAATCGCCTGCGTCGCCCCGCCGCGTCGGCCCGGCTGCGCTAGTGTGGTCTCGAGTCTCCTCGCGGAGCCCACCGTTGCAGACGCCGGATTGGTGGAATTGGCAGACACGGCGCACTCAAAATGCGCTGCCGAAAGGTGTGCGGGTTCGAGTCCCGCATCCGGCACCCGGGCGCGCGCCCAGCGGGTCTCGGCAATTTCGCGCGACTCCTTATACCACATTTTCGGCTAGAATAGAAGCCACAGATGTGAGGAGGCGATGATGCCCGACATCAGGCACGGTTCGCACGCGATCCACGGCGCCACGGCGAGCGAGGCGGCCAACGGTCAGGGGACGGTGCGCCGGATCCCTGCCGGCCCCACCCTCGACCACCCGATCCTCGACGGGTCCACGGAGGACTACACCGAGGACCTCCCGAAGCGCTCGTAGCCGACCGCCGCTCCGGCGTCCCTCCCCGGGCGCGGTCTAGACGAAGACCCTGCCGCGCCCCACGGTGTGCTTGCGGGGGCCCGCCTCCGGCAGCCGCCCCGTCGCCTCGCCGATGCGGTGGATGCGCAGGGTATTCGTCGTGCCGACCACGCCGGGAGGCGAACCCGCGATGATGAGCACCTTGTCGCCGATCTCGGCTCGGGAGTGCGCGAGCAGCATCTCATCGACCTGCACGAACATCTCGTCGGTCGAATCGACGCGATCCACCTCGTAGCTGCGCGCCCCCCAGGTCAGCTCCATGCGGCGACGGGTATCGGGATCCGGGGTGAACCCGATGATCGGGATGGGGCGGCGCAGGCGGGACATGCGGCGCACGGTATCGCCCGACTCCGTGAAGACGCAGATGTACCTCGCCCCGATGAAGTCGGCGACCTCGGACGCCGCCAGGGTCAGCGCTCCGCCCTGGGTGCGCGGGGCCGCGCCGAGCGGCTCGATGCGGTCGAGCGCGTGATCCTCGGTGGCCTCGATGATGCGCGCCATCGTGGCGACCGCCTCCACCGGGTACGCGCCGACGCTGGTCTCGCCCGAGAGCATGACCGCGTCGGCTCCGTCGAGGATGGCGTTCGCGCAGTCGGAGGCCTCGGCCCGCGTGGGCCTCGGGCTCTCGATCATGGATTCGAGCACCTGGGTCGCGACGATCACGGGCTTCGCGTTGCGTCGCGCGAGCGCGATCGCCTCGGTCTGCACGAGCGGCACCCGCTCGAGCGGCAGCTCGACGCCGAGGTCGCCGCGGGCCACCATGATGCCGTCGAACGCGGCCACGATCTCCTCGAGGTGCTCGACCGCCTGGGGCTTCTCGATCTTGGCGATGACCGGGAGGCGGATCCCCTCCTCCCCCATGATCTCGTGCACGCGCGTGACATCCGCCGCATCGCGCACGAACGAGAGCGCGATGTAGTCGACGCCGAGCTTCAGGGCCCAGCGCAGATCCTGCTCGTCCTTCTCCGAGAGCGCGGGCACGTTCACCGCGACGCCGGGCAGGTTGATGCCCTTGTTGTTGGAGACCGCGCCGGGCACCTCCACCACGGCGTGCACGGTGTCCTCGGTGACTCGCACGGCGCGCAGCCCGACCTTGCCGTCGTCGATGAGGAGCGGATCGCCCGGGTGCACGTCTCCGGGCAGGCCCTTGTGCGTGGTGCCCACGAGGCGCCCGTCGCCGACGACGTCGCGCGTGGTGATGGCGAACTCGTCCCCCACCGCGAGTTCGTACGGGCCGCCCTCGAACTTGCCGAGCCGGATCTTCGGCCCCTGCAGGTCGGCGAGCACCGCGATGGGTCGCCCGACCTCGGCCTCGGCGCGGCGGATGTTGCGATAGATGCCCTCGTGCACGTTGTAGGTGCCGTGCGACATGTTGAGCCGGGCCACGTTCACACCTGCCCGGATGAGGCCGAGAGTGTGGTCGTAGCTGGAGACGGCGGGGCCCCAGGTGGCGACGATCTTGGCGTGGCGCATTTCGGTGTCGGCTCCTTGCTAGCTTGCCGGCGTGGGCTTGGGTCGTTCCTCCGCCGGGGGCGCTGCCGAATCGTCGGCCGACGGCGCGGGCCGGTCGCCGTGATCGATCACCTGGTAGAACTCCTCCGGGTCGGCCGTCTCTTCGAGCACCGCATCCGCCGGGTTGTGGCGACCGGGCAGGTAGACGGAGCTCTCGACGCCGGCGTGGCGGCGGCGCTGCACGATGAAGATCACCACGCCCACCACGATGGCGAGGAGTGCGGCGAGCACGTTCGTCCGGATGCCGAAGAAGAGCAGGCTGGGATCCACCCGCAGCGACTCCGTGAAGGAGCGCCCGACGCCGTACCAGACGAGGTACATGGCGAAGAAGGTGCCCCAGCGCGGCCGCCACTTGCGCTCGATCGCCAGCAGCACCACGACGCCGAGCAGGTTCCACAGCGCCTCGTACAGGAAGGTGGGGTGGAACAGCGTCCCGTCGGGCAGGCCGACGGGGAACGCGGGATTGTTCGAGTCGATCTCCAGGCCCCACGGCAGCGTGGTGGGACCGCCGAAGAGCTCGTTGTTGAACCAGTTGCCCAGGCGGCCCACCGCCTGGGCGATGAGCATGCCGGGAACGAGCGCGTCGGCGAACGACCAGAACCGGATGCCCGTGATGCGCGAGGCGATGAGCACGCCGATGGCGCCGCCGATGAGCGCGCCGAAGATGGCGATACCGCCCTGCCAGAACGCGAAGATGTCGAGCGGGTTCTTACCCGGCCCGAAGTAGTCGCCCCAGTGCGTGACCACGTGGTAGAGGCGGGCCCCCAGGATGCCGAGCACGAGCGACCACACCAGGAAGTCGAACCCCGCACCGCGTTCACCGCCGCGCCGCTCGAGACGGCGCGCCGTCCAGAAGACGGCGATGATGATGCCCGCGATGATGCAGAGCGCGTAGAAGTAGATGCGCAGCGGTCCGATCTGGATGAACTGCGTATCGGGACTCGGGATGCTCAACGGGAGAATCATTCACTCCTCTTTCGCCTGCGGACATCTGCCGCCGGGTCGGTCGTCAACGATGCGGGGCTGGCCCGCGGTCGGGTCAATCCTACAGCGCGGTGCCGCTCGTGTCGGCCGCATCATCGGAGCGCCGCGTGCCCGCCGCGATCCTGTGCACGGCCTCGGCGAGTCGGTCGACGCCCCCGTCGCGCAGGGCGCGCACGAATGCGGTGCCGACGATCGCGCCGTCGGCGTACTCGAGGGCGGCGGCCACCTGCTCCGCCGTGGAGATGCCGATCCCGACGCAGGCGAGAGCCGCCCCCTGCGCGCGCAGGCGCTCGGTGAGCCCGCGGGCAGCGGCGTCGAGCTGCGCGCGCTCGCCCGTGATCCCCATGGTCGAGACGGTGTACACGAAGCCGGTGGTCGCCTCCACGACGAGGCGCAGCCGCTCATCGCTGGAGCTGGGCGCCGCGAGGAACACCCGGTCGAGACCGAAGCGCCCGCTCGCCTCGATCCAGTCGTCCGCGGCGTCGGGCGTGATGTCGGGCGTGATGACGCCGGCGCCCCCGGCCTCCGCCAGTTCGCGGGCGAAGCGCTCCACGCCGTACTGCAGCACGGGATTCCAGTAGGTCATCACGAGCACGGGCACGTCCACGGCCTCGCGCACGCGGCGCACCGCCTCGAACGCGTGCGCCACTCGAAAGCCGCCGGCGAGCGCCGCCTGGGTGGCCTGCTGAATGACCGCGCCGTCCATGACCGGGTCGGAGTAGGGCAGGCCCAGTTCCAGCACGTCGACGCCGGCCCGCACCATCGCGACGGCCGCCTCGATGCTCGTGTCCAGATCGGGGAAGCCGACGGGCAGATACCCCACCAGCGCCCCGCGACGCTCCCGCTTCGCATCGAGGATCGCGGCGGCCACCTGAGACTCGCGCGCGCTCATTCCCCGATCCCCGTCTCCCGGCCTTCGAGCAGTCCGAAGTACCGGCCCGCGGTCGCCATGTCCTTGTCGCCGCGGCCGGACAGGCTCACCGCGATGATGCCCTCGGGCCCGAGCTCGCGTCCGATCCGGATCGCCCCCGCCAGCGCGTGCGCCGACTCGATCGCCGGAATGATGCCCTCCGTGCGGCTGAGCAGCCGCAGCGCTTGCATCGCCTCGTCGTCGGTGGCCGGGATGTACTCGGCCCGTCCGATGTCCGCGAGCCAGGCGTGCTCCGGTCCGACGCCCGGGTAGTCGAGGCCCGCCGAGATGGAGTGCGACTCGATGGTCTGGCCGTCCGCGTCCTGCAGCACGTAGGTCTTGGCCCCGTGCAGGATGCCGGGGCGGCCCCGCTCGATCGACGCGGCCTGCCGATCCGTCTCGACGCCCTCACCCGCCGCCTCGACGCCGTAGAGGCGCACGCCCGCGTCGTCGAGGAAGGCGTCGAACATGCCGATGGCGTTGGATCCGCCCCCCACGCAGGCGACGACCGCGTCGGGCAGGCGGCCGGTCCGCTCGAGCAGCTGGGCGCGCGCCTCCTCCGAGATGACCCGCTGGAAGTCTCGCACCATCGCCGGGAACGGGTGCGGACCCGCGGCCGTGCCGAAGATGTAGTTGGTGCCCTCGACGCTCGCCACCCAGTCGCGGTAGGCCTCGTTGATCGCGTCCTTGAGCGTGCGGGATCCGGTCGTCACCGGCACCACCTCGGCGCCGAGCAGCCGCATGCGGGCCACGTTGAGCGCCTGCCGCTCCGTATCGACCTCGCCCATGTAGACGGTGCACTCGAGCCCGAAGAGCGCCGCGGCGGTCGCGGTGGCGACGCCGTGCTGACCCGCGCCCGTCTCTGCGATGACGCGCGTCTTGCCGAGACGCCTGGTCAGCAGCGCCTGGCCGAGCACGTTGTTGATCTTGTGGGAGCCCGTGTGGTTGAGGTCCTCGCGCTTGAGGAACACCCGGGCGCCGCCCGCGTGCTCCGCGAAGCGCGGGACCTCCGTGATGGGCGAGGGCCGGCCGGCGTACGAGCTCAGCAGTTCGGCCAGCTCGGCCCGGAACGCGGGGTCGGCCTGGGCCGCCTCGTACGCGACGGTCAGCTCGTCGATCGCGGCGATGAGCGACTCGGGCATGTACCTGCCGCCGTAGTCCCCGAAGAAGGGACCGTGCTGTTCGCGGAGCGAGTGTGTCATCTCTGCCTATCGTGGTTCGGGCGCTCGGCCTCGGTCGGGCACCGCATCAGCTCAGACGCTCAGGTAGGAGGCGAGCGTCGCGATGGGGTCGTTCGTCACGAGCGCCTCGCCCACGAGCACGACGTCCGCCCCGGCCTCGCGGTAGCGTTCCACGTCCGAGACGTCGAGCACGGCCGACTCCGCCACGCGGATCACACCGGCGGGGATCTGGTCCGCCACGCGACCGAACAGGTCGCGGTCGAGCTCGAAGGTGCGCAGGTCGCGGGCGTTGACGCCGATCAGCTGGGCGCCGAGATCGACGGCGCGCGCCACCTCGTCGGACGAGTGCGTCTCGACGAGCGGGGTCATGCCCAGCTCGCGGATCAGCCCGTGCAGGCGCTCGAGCCGCTCCTGCGGCAGCGCCGCGACGATGAGCAGCACCAGGTCGGCGCCCGCCGCGCGGGCCTCGAGCACCTGGTACTCGTCGCCGATGAAGTCCTTGCGCAGCACCGGGATGCTGACGGCCTTGCGAACCGCCTCGAGATCGGCGAGGGATCCCTTGAACCTGCGCTCCTCGGTGAGCACGCTCACCGCACTCGCCCCGCCCGCCTCGTACTGGGCCGCAAGGGCGTGGGGCTCGGGAATGTCGGCGATATCGCCCCGCGAGGGGCTCGCGCGCTTCACCTCGGCGATCACCTTCATGTGATCGGCGGGGGCGAGCGCCTCGAGCGCGTCGAGCGCGGCGGGGCGCTCGAGCAGCTCGGCCTCCAGCTGAGCGTAGGGCCGGAGCTCTCTGCGGGCTTTCGCGTCTTCGAGGGAGCCCGCCAACAGTTGTTCGAGCACCTCAGTCGTGCGGCTTGGGGCTGAACTTCGGGCCGTTCACACCGAAACCGGCCCTGGCGAGGATCCATCCCAGCAGGGCACCCACCACCACGACGCCGACGCACACCCACACCATCGTCGCGTTTTGCAGGAAGAAGAAGACGGTGCCGGCTGCGATGCCGAGCAGCATCACCACGACCGCCGTCCACGCGGCGGGCGAATCACCGTGACCGGGGTCTCCGTGCTGGGTACTCATGAATCTCCTCTGAACAGATTTGAACGCCTACAGCCTACCGGATATCTTCGCTCGGATCCTCGCCGCGGGAGAGCGAGTCCCACTCGGAGATGCGATCCGGTTCGGCGCCGTCCCCTCCCGGAGCCCGCCGGTCGGAGTCGTACTTCCGACCGGCCGAGCGCCATCGCCCGCTGAAGAGCAGCACGATCGCGCCCAGCAGGATCGCGGCGACGCCTGCGGCGACGCTGACCCAGGCCCACGCCGAGACGCTGCTCCAGGCCACCGAAGCTCCGGCGGCTTCGCCCGCGATGCCCGTCAGCTCCGTGATCCTGCTGCTCACCGCGGCGACCGGAGCTGCGATCACACCGCTCGTCAGCGCGACGAGGCCCGCACCCAGCAGGGCGACCAGCAGGCCCAGCACCCGCCGGAACACCGGCCCCGCGATCGTGAGCGCCAGCGCGGCCGCGAACATCGCGATCGAGATCGGCGAGAGCGCGGCGTTGGCCTCGTGGCCGGTCACGGTCTCGACCTTCTCGGTGCCCGCGAGCGTGAAGGAGATCCAGGTCTGCGACCCGGCGAGCAGCGCCGCCGCACCCGAGAGCGCGATGCCGAAGAGTGTCATGGACTTAGCCTGCATCGTCAGCTCCCATCCCGGCCGCCACGGGCGTCCGCGACCCTCCGAGTTCGTGCAGCGTGTTCGCGATCGCGACCGCTCGCAGGGGCGCCGCGGCTTTGCTGCGGCACTCGGCGTCCTCAGCCTCCGGCACCGAGTCGGCCACGATGCCGGCGCCCGCCTGCACCATCGCGATCCCGTTCTTGATCGTGGCGGTGCGGATCGCGATCGCGAGGTCCGCTGCTCCGCCGAGGCCGAAGTACCCCACGACCCCGCCGTAGACGCCTCGCTGCACCGGCTCGAGCTCGTCGATGATCTCGAGCGCGCGCGGCTTGGGAGCGCCCGACAGCGTTCCCGCCGGGAACGTGGCGCGGAACACGTCCACCGGGTTATGCCCGTCGCGGATGCGCCCCTCCACGGCGGAGGAGATGTGCATGATGTGACTGAAGCGCTCGATGCGCATGAACTCGGTCACCTCGACCGACGCCGGTTCGCAGACCCGCAGCAGGTCGTTGCGGGCGAGGTCCACGAGCATGAGGTGCTCGGCGCGCTCCTTCTCGTCGGCGAGCAGCTCGCGCTCGTGCTGCTGATCCTCGTCGATGGTGGCTCCGCGGGGCCGCGACCCGGCGATCGGGTGCGTCATCACGTGGCCGCTCTCCTGCACCGTGACGAGCGCCTCGGGGCTCGACCCCACCACCGCGAAACGATCGCCGTCGTCGTCCTCGAGCTGCAGCAGGTAGAGGTACGGGCTCGGATTCAGGTGGCGCAGCACGCGGTAGACGTCGAGCGGGTCGGCGGTGCACGCCTGGTCGAAGCGCTGCGAGGGCACCACCTGAAAGATGTCGCCGTCGACGATGTAGCGCTTGGCGCGCTCCACGGAGGCCACGAACCCGGGGGTGCTCGTGAGCCGGGCGGGATCCGGCAGCGCAGCCCGATCGAGAGCGCCGAGCGGCGAGGGGGCCGGGGCGGCCAGAGCCGCCTGCAGCGCGTCGAGGCGCGCCTGCGCGGCGTCCCACTGAGCATCGGCCCACTCGGCGTCGGGTTCGGCGTCCGCCCGGGCGCCCCCCAGCACCGCATCGTTGAGCACGTTCGCGAGCAGCACCACGCTGCCCTCCCGGTGGTCGATCACCACGAGCTCGGAGACGAAGCTCAGGCCCTGGGCGGGCAGGCCGGGCCCCTCGACGGGACCGTTCTCGAGACGCTCGAACTGGCGAACGGTGTCCCAGCCGAGGTAGCCGACGAAGCCGCTCGCGAGCGGGGGCAACCCCTCCACCTGCGGTGCGCGCCAGCGCTCGTAGACGGCGCGCAGGGCGGCGACGGGCGCGAGCCCGCCGACGCCGCCGGGCAGGATCCGCTCCTCCGTCACGCCGGCTCCCGCGGCACCTGGCCGCCAGTGCGCGCGACCGTCCCGCTCACCCAGAACGCCGAAGCTGCCGGCGCCGACGAAGCTGAAACGCGTCCACACCCCGCCCTGTTCCGCGGACTCGAGCAGGAAAGTGCCCGGGCGTGAGGCGGCGACCTTGCGGTAGATGCCGACGGGCGTGTCGGCGTCGGCGAAGATCTCGCGACAGACGGGGATCACGGCGTGGGAGGCGCGCGCGGCGTCGAAGGCGGCGCGCGAGGTCGTCAGTGTCACCGTTGCAGCCTATCGCGCCCGGCTGGGCGTGCCAGGGTCCTCCGGCGCCTCGGGATCACCGACGATGGCGGGGATCTCCCGGCCGGTGAAGCAGGTGCGCGCGCCCGTGTGGCAGGCGGCCCCGAGCTGAACGACGCGCACGAGCAGCGTGTCCTCGTCGCAGTCCAGCGCGACCGAGCGCACGTACTGCCGGTGGCCCGACGTGTCGCCCTTGCGCCAGTACTCCCGCCGGGAGCGCGACCAGAAGGTGACCCGGCCGGACGTGAGCGTGCGCCGGATCGCCTCGCGGTCCATCCACGCGAGCATGAGCACATCGCCCGACTCGTCGTCCTGGATCACGGCGGGCAGAAGCCCCTCCGCGTCGAACCGGAGGTCCGCCGGCACGGGATCCACGTTCATCATGCGCTCTCCTCCGTGAGTCGAACGGTGTGCCCGGCCGCGGCGAGCGCGCGCTTCACCTGGCCCACCGTGAAGGTGCCGTCGTGGAACACCGAGGCCGCGAGCACCGCGTCCGCGCCGGCCTCGACGGCCGGTGCGAAGTGCTCGAGCCGCCCCGCTCCGCCCGACGCGATGACGGGCACCTGCGCGAGCCGGCGCACGGCCCGGGTGAGCTCGAGGTCGAAGCCCGCGAGCGTGCCATCGGCGTCCATCGAGTTGACGAGCAGCTCCCCCGCGCCCCGGTCGACGGCTTCGCGGCACCACGCGAGCGCGTCCAGATCGGTCTCCTGCTTGCCGCCGTGCGTGGTCACCACGAATCCCGACGGCATGCGCGGAGAGCGCTTGACATCGAGCGAGAGCACCAGCACCTGCGATCCGAAGCGATCGGCGATCTCGCCGATCACCCCGGGCCGCGCGATGGCCCCGCTGTTGATGCCGACCTTGTCGGCTCCCACCTCGAGCAGGCGCGCCACATCGTCGACGCCGCGCACGCCGCCGCCCACCGTGAGCGGGATGAACACCTGCTCCGCGGTGCGCTGCACCACCTCGTAGGTCGTGGACCGATCGTCGACCGTCGCCGTCACGTCGAGAAAGGTCAGCTCGTCGGCCCCCTGCTCCGCGTAGCGGGCCGCCAGCTCGACGGGATCCCCCGCATCGCGCAGGTTCAAGAAGTTGACGCCCTTGACCACCCGTCCCGCGGCGACGTCGAGACAGGGGATCACGCGCGTTGCGATTGCCATGCCGATCCCCCTAGAACCGGGCCGCGTGCACCTGGGTCACGAAGATGCCCTTCGCGCCCAGATCGTACAGCCGGTCCATCACCTCGTTCGCATCGTCACGGCGCACCATGACCCGCACGGCCACCCAGCCGGCCTTCTCGAGCGGCGAGACCGTCGGCGACTCGATGCCGTTCGCGACCGCCGTCGCGGCCTCGATCTGCGCGGTCGGCAGATCGTACTCCACGATCACGTACTTGCGCGCCACGAGCACGCCCCGGAGCCGGCGGAGCAGGCGCTCGCTGCCGGGGTGCTGCGTCGGGCCGCCGACGAGCAGCGCTGTCGACTCGAGGATCACGGGCCCGAAGATCTCGAGCCCGGCGGCGCGCAGGGTCGCGCCCGTCGAGACGACGTCGGCCACCGCGTCGGCCACGCCGAGCTGCACCGCGGACTCCACCGCGCCGTCGAGCTTGACGAGCTCCGCCTCGATGCCGCGCTCCCGCAGGAAGTCGTCGACGAGTCTCGGGTAGCTCGTGGCGACGCGCTTGCCCGCGAGGTGGGCGATGTCGGAGACGTCGCCGCCCGCGGGAGAGGCGAAGCGGAACGTCGAGTCGGCGAAGTCGAGCGCGGCGATCTCGACCGCGCCGGATCCCGAGTCGAGCAGCAGATCCCGTCCGGTGATACCGACGTCGAGAGCCCCCGACCCCACGTAGGTCGCGATATCGCGCGGGCGCAGGTAGAAGAACTCCACGTCGTTACGGGTGTCGGCGTGCACGAGCTTGCGGCTGTCCCGGCGCCCCGAGTAGCCCGCCTCGGCGAGCATCTCGGCGGCGATCTCGGAGAGCGATCCCTTATTGGGAACGGCGATGCGCAGCATGATGGTGGTGGAATCCTTCCGTGTCGGCCGACGGTGGCGCCGGCCGGGGTGATGAGGTCAGCGAAGGAGCGTCGGCGCACGGGAGAGATCCTCGCTCGGACCGCGCGTCGACGCTAGAGATGCGCGTAGACGTCCCGGAGCTTCAGCCCCTTGGCGAGCATGAGCACCTGCAGGTGGTAGAGCAGCTGGCTGATCTCCTCGGCGCACGCCTCGTCCGACTCGTACTCGGCGGCCATCCACACCTCGGCGGCCTCCTCGACGATCTTCTTGCCGATCGCGTGCACTCCGGCGTCCAGGCGCGCGACGGTGTCGCTCCCCTCGGGGCGCGACGCGGCCTTCTCACTGAGCTCGGCGAACAGCTCATCGAACGATTTCACATGATCAGACTACCAGTGCGCGATGGCCGCCACGCAGGTGGACCCGCCCAAACGCGCTCACGCTCAGGGAGGCGAGGTCGAGAGGATCAGTGCCGGTGCGCGGCAGCAGCGACACGGAGTCGGGCGATGCGATCCTCGGGAACCCCTCCGTAGACCGCGGATCCCGCCACGAAGGTGTCGGCGCCCGCCTCGGCGGCGATCCCGATCGTCTCCTCCGAGATGCCGCCGTCGACCTGCAGCCAGACGTCGAGGCCCGCCCGCGCCCTGGCCTCGGCGAAGCGGCGCAGCTTCGGCATCGTTTCGGGCATGAACGACTGCCCGCCGAAACCGGGCTCCACCGTCATCACGAGCACCTGATCGAACTCCGGCAGCAGCTCGAGGTACGGCTCGGGATCGGTGCCCGGCTTGAGCGCGATGCCGGCCCGGGCGCCGATTCCACGCAGACGGCGCGCGAGCGCCACCGGGTCGTCCGCCGCCTCGGCGTGAAAGGTCACCGAGTAGGCGCCGAGTTCGGCGTAGCCGGGCGCCCACAGGTCGGCGCCTTCGATCATGAGGTGCACGTCGAGCGGAATCGGCGAGACGGCCTGGATGCGTTCGACGATCGGCGGCCCCATGGTGAGATTGGGTACGAAGTGGTTGTCCATCACGTCGACGTGCACGAGGTCGGCCGTGGCGATGGCCTCGAGCTCGGACTGCAGGTTGACGAAATCGGCGGACAGGATGCTCGGGTTGATGCGCTGCGCGGTCACGCATCGAGTTTACGAGGTTCTCACCGGCGCGGCGGCTGAGCGGTCACGGGTGGCGCGAACGGGCGCGCGATCTCTTAGGGTGGGGACATGAGCGATCCGACCGAGAAGCCGCAGCAGCCCGATCCCGAAACCCCGGATCCCGGAGCCCCGGATCGGGGCGCGTCCGCGCCCGCCGAGCCCGAGCTCACCGCCGAAGCGCCGGAGCCCGCGGAGCCCGAGCCCACCGCCGAGGCCCCGGCGGGACTCGCGCCGTCCCCCGGGCTCGCCCCGCCGGAGGGCATGCGCCCGCCCCAGGACTTCCAGCCCCCGCAGAGTTTCCAGCCCCCGCAGAGTTTCCAGCCCCCGCAGAGTTTCCAGGCCCCGCAGCTGTACGCGCCGCCGCAGGGGTTCGAGCCTCCGCAGGGCGTCCAGCCGCCCCAGGGCTACGGTCAGCAGCCGCAGTCGGTGCAGCCTGCCTACGGTCCCGACGGCTCGCAGCAACCCGGCGGCCGGCCTCAGCAGCGCAAGGGCGGCCTTCCGACCGGTGCCATCATCGGCATCGTCGCGGGCGCGGTCGTGTTCGTGCTCCTGATCGTCGCCGCCGTCATCGCGGCCGGCTCGCTCCTGGGCCGCGCCGCGACCAGCACGGGCACCGCCTCGCCGGTCACCGACGGGCCGGCGACGCCGACCGAGGCGGTGGAGACATTTCTGCAGGCGCTGGCCGACGGCGACGCCGGTACCGCGCGCACGATCGCGGGCGGCGAGTCCTCCGACCTCCTGCTCACCGACGAGGTGCTCGCGAAGTCGAACGAGCTCGCCCCCATCACGGGCATCGAGGTCGAGGAGGTCACGGTGTCGGAGAACGACTACGACGCTGTCGTCGCCGCTACCTTCGACGTGGGCGACGAAACCGTGACGCGCGACTTCCTCACCTGGAACTCCTTCAGCGAGGGGTGGCTGCTCGCCGACGGACTCCTGGCGTTCTCCCTCCCGCGCTTCGAGGGCCTGGGCCTCACCCTGAACGGCGTGGGGCCCGTGGAGGACTCCGTGACGGTCTTCCCCGGCGCGTATCAGCTCGGGCTCGGGCTCGAGGAGTTCCAGCTGAGCACCGACGGGGACGTGTTCGTGCTGGCCTACGAGGACGACGTCGCTCCCATGTACGAGCTGCGGCCCGTGCTCACCGAGGAGGCAACCGGGACGTTCCGCGATCTCGTGCGGGCGTCGCTGACCGAGTGCCTCGCCATGAACACGCTCTCCACCCCCTGCGGGATGGACATCTCCGAGGAGTTCAGCGACGGCTCGGCGGCGGTAGACGGCACGGTGCAGCGCACGCTCACCGCCGAGGGAGAGGCCACGCTGGCCAACCTCGAACCGCGATCCGGTTACAACCAGCCCTCGGTCGTCTCCAGCAGCGACTACATCCGGATCGACATCGCCTCCAGCTTCACGAAGGACGGAGTGACGAGCCAGGGCTCGGTCGTCATGGGGGGCGAGCTGGGCAGCCCCTCGGTCGACTTCGCCGCAGATCGGCCGGAGGTCGTCTGGGAGTAGCGATCGGCGGGCGCGATCACGGGGCCTCATCGCCAGGGGTTCCGGATCCGGCACTCGCCGTGCTCTCGGCGAAGCTGCGGGAGAGCCTCCGGTAGGAGCGGGTGAGCATCGCGCCGACCGCGAGCAGCATCATCGCGATCCCCGACCACAGGAAGATCAGTGCGATCCCGCGGCTCTGCCCCTCGCCGAGCAGCCAGCCCCACGTGTCCGCTCCCGGAGGACCGGCCATGTAGGGCACCACCCAGAACTCGGCGATGGGGGCGATGAGGAACGAGGTGATCGGCGCGGCCGCGGCCTCGAAGGTCATCGCGAGCCCGAACACCCGCCCCTGCTTCTCGTACGGCACCACCCGCTGGATCACGGTCTGCTCGGCCGCCTCCACCGCCGGCATCATCGCCATGAACAGCCAGATGCCGCCGATGAAGAGCCACGGCCGCTCCCGCACGGTGAACACGGCGCCGAGCAGGCCGAGCACCACGACCAGCAGCAGCATGGTGCGGATCGGGTTGCGGCCGAGCCCCCACTTGGCGACGACTGCCCCGCCCGCGATGAAGCCGGTCGAGGCCGCGCCGAACGCGAGACCCCAGATCTCCACCGGAAACATCTCGAGCCCGTAGGGGTCGAGCAGCGCCATGAACACGCCGCCGCCGAGGTTGTTGAGCATGGTGAAGATCACGAGCGCGAACAGGCCGGGCACCGCGAGCATGGCCGCCATGCCGCCCTTGAAATCGACGGCGCTGCGACCCGGATCCTGCACGATCTCCGGTTCGGGGATGCTCAGCAGATGCAGGTGCACGATCGGCACCGCGACCGCGACGGTGGCGATGAGCATCGTCGCGCCCATGCCCAGCAGCCCGACCGAGAACCCGCTGAACACGCTGGTGGCGATGAACGCGAGACCCTGCACCGTGCCGACGAGGCCGTTGGCGTTGGCGTGGCGCTCCACGGGCACCAGCAGCGTCACGGTGGTCGAGAGCGCGAGATTGCGCAGCTGCTCGACCACGCAGCCCGCCAGCAGTACGAGTGTGAAGAGCCAGAACCACGGCGCCCCCAGGTCGAGCAGCGCCGCACTCGGAACCGTGAAGAACATCACCGTTCCGATGACGAACGCCGCCAGCGACGACCACGCCGAGACGAGCATCACCCGCTGCTTGCGCAGCCGGTCCACGAGCGAGCCGAACCACATCGAGCAGAAGGCGATGAGGATCATGTACGCGCCGCCCAGCACGCCCGTAGCGAGGATGCTGCGCGTCTCGAGATAGACCCAGAACACCACCGCGAACCACAGGAAGTTGGTGGTGAGGTTGGCCACCGCCGTGTTCACGAGCACGTGCAGGAAGGCGCGCACGGCGACTACCCCCCTCGCCGCTCGATGAGCGAGACGAACATCGCGTCGGTGCCGTGCCGGTGCGGCCACAGCTGCGCGCTGAGGCGATCGCCCGCGAGGTCGAGGGGCGCGCGCGCGACGCGGCTCAGGATCGCCCGGGCGTCGAGCTCCCCGAGCTCGGGCCGCCGCTTCAGCAGCCGGTCGACCACCAGCCGCGTCTCGGCGAGGTGCGGGGAGCAGGTGACGTAGGCCAGCAGCCCGCCCGGGGCGAGGTGGGCTGCTGCTGCGTCGAGCAGTTCGCCCTGCAGCGAGGTGAGCCCGGGCAGATCGGCGGGCCGCTTGCGCCAGCGGGCCTCGGGGCGGCGGCGCAGCGCGCCGAGACCCGAGCAGGGGGCGTCGACCAGGATCCGGTCGAAGCGGGCGCCGGGCCCTCCGTAGGCCTCGTCGTCGCGGCCGTCGTGGCTCACCACGTCGACCCTGTCGGCGTGGGCCTCGACGGAGCCGCGCACGAGCCCGGCCCGGTGCTCCGAGATCTCGTTCGCCCGCAGCTCCGAGCCCGCGAGCGCCGCCTCGGCGGCGAGCACCGCGGTCTTGCCGCCGGGTCCGGCGCACAGATCGAGCCAGCGCTCCCCGGCGCGGACGGGCCGCGACCGGGCGAGCGCGAGCGCCGCGAGCTGCGAGCCCTGATCCTGCACCCGCACGAGCCCCGCTCGCAGCCCGAGCGCTCCGATGGCGCGCCCCGGATCGCCGCCCTCGAGCTGCAGACCGATCGGCGACGGGCCGACCGCGGCGACGCCGGCCTCGGACCGCGCGATCTCCTCCGCGTTCGCCGGGGCTCCGGGCAGCACCGCGAGGCTCACGCGCGGCGCCTCGTTGTCGGCCTGCAGCAGCTCGGGCAGTTCGGCGGCCCGTCCCTCCGACCGCAGCGCGTCCCGCAGCGCGCGCAGCACCCAGGCCGGGTGCGACGAGCGCGCGGCCAGCGCGTCGTCGGCGCTCTTCGCGGTCTCGGCGATCCGCCGGTCCCACTCCTCGTTCGTCGACCGCCCGATCTCGCGCAGCACCCCGTTGACGAAGCCCGCGGCGCTGCGATTGCCCACCCGGCGCTGCAGCTCGACGCTCTCGTTGACGGCGGCGTGCGCGGCGGTGCGCATGCCGAGCAGCTGATGCGCGCCGAGGCGCAGCACGTTCAGGGTGCGGGCGTCGATGCGCGCGGCCTCGCGGTCGGCGGCGAGCTCGATGATGCGGTCGTAGCGGCCGCGCCAGCGCAGCGCGCCCGAGGCGAGCTCGGTGGCGAGGGCGGCGTCGCGGGCGTCGAGGCGGGCCTCCCGGATGCGAGCGGGCAGGGCGAGGTTCGCGTAGGCGTCGCGGTCGTCGACGTCGCGCAGCACGTCGTATGCGGTCAGGCGGGCAGGGCTGATGCGGCTCACGACAGCTCCGCCTTCCCGCCGCGGCCGCGCAGCCAGGCCGCGCCGTCCATGGCCGGCTTGCCCGGCGGCTGCACCCGGTCGAGCGCGAGCGCTCCGTCGGCGAGGCGCAGAATCGCGCGACCGTCGACGAGGCCGACCGAGCCCACGGAGCCGGGGCTCGACGCCGCGTGCCGATCTGCCGCCCGCGCGACCGCGCGGAGCTTCAGCGGCTGCCCGGCGTGCAGCGCGAAGGCGCCGGGCTCGGGGGTGACCCCCGCCCAGCGCGCGAGCACCTCGGAGGCCGGCAGCGAGAGGTCGAGGCGACCGTCCTCGCGCGCGAGCTTGTGCGCGTACGTCGCCTCGCCGGCCTGCGGCGCGCCGGCCTCCGGGTCGACCGAGATCGCGTCCACCGCGGCGAGCAGCGCGCCCGTCCCGAAGTCGGCCAGCTCGGCGAGCGCCTCGCCTGCCGGGGTTCCCGCCGCGAACTCGCGCGCGTCCCGACTGACCACGTCGCCGGCGTCGAGCGCCTCGACGAGGCGGAACGCGGTGACGCCGAGCCGCTGTTCCCCCGCCTGCAGCGCCCGCTGCACGGGAGCGGCTCCGCGCCAGCGCGGCAGCTCGGAGAAGTGCAGGTTGATCCACCCGTGCTCGGGCAGGCTCAGCAGGGGCTCCCGCACCAGGCCGCCGTAGGCCACGATCACCCCCAGCTCGGGGGCGAGGGATCGCACCCACCCGGTCGCCGCATCGTCGAGGCGGTTCGCCCGGTGCACCGGGATCCCGAGCTCCTCGGCCGCGACCGCGACCGGCGACGGCGTGAGCACCCGCCTGCGTCCGATCGGCGCGTCCTCGCGCGTCACCGCGCCCACGACCTCATGCCCCGCCCGGACGAGGGACCGCAGGCTGGGGAGGGCGAACTCGGGGGTTCCGGCGAAGACGATGCGCATCGCCCTATTCTCGCACCGCCCGTCCCTACCCGTCGAAGACGCCCCGGTCGTCGAAGCGGAGACGCAGCGCCTCGGGCCGGGCCCGGCCCGGAGCGCGACCGCGAGCGCGCGACGAGGACCCCGCGGCGTCGGCCACGAGCGCTCCGCGCAGGCGGCTCGCGACCTCGTCCCCCTGCCCGTACTCGAAGCGCACGATCGCCCGCACGAGACCCGCGGGGGTCTTGGCCGGCCCGCCCGGCGGGGTCGGCGTCGGCCCGAGGTGGTCGACCCCCGGGAGCCCCGCGAGCTGCTGCAGCGCGCGCTCGACCTCGTCGGCCCCCCCGCTCACGCTCGCCACGCGCACGGCGGGCGGGTAGCGCAGCGCGTGGCGATCCCGCAGCTCGCCCCGCAGCCACTCCTCCGCGCGGCCGGTCACGAAGGCCCGCACCACGGGCCCGCCCCCGGAGGCCATGAGGCAGAGACCGTCGGGCGCGGCGAGGGCGGCGGCGTTCTCCCACCAGCGCAGGCAGTCCTCGCCGGCGCGCAGGGTCTCGAGGCTCAGCAGCCGCTCGGAGTCGAGCAGCACCACCGCCCGGTACCCGCCCGCCGCGAGCGGTTCGGCGCCGCGGGTGGCCACGACCAGCGCCGGCCGCGCGTCGACGCGCTCGCGCGGGTGCTCGCCGTCGCTCAGGATCACGCGCGCGCCCTCGAACTGGCGCTCGAACTGCTCGGCGGTGCGAGCCGACCCCGTGCCGCGCTCCTCGAGCCCGGTGCCGTCGCAGGTGGCGCAGCGCCAGGCTGTCGCGTACTCGCCGCACCAGCGGCACGACGCGCGCCCCACGGTGCGGAAGCCGACGGGGCCGCCGCAGGCTCGGCATCGAGCGAGGTCGCCGCAGTCGCCGCAGACCGCCACGGGCGCGTAGCCCGGCGTGGCCACCTGCACGAGCACGGGGCCGCGCCGCAGCCCCTCGCGAATGGTGCGCGCGGCGAACTCGGGAACGCGCCCCGCGAAGGCGTCGGGGGTCATGGAGGCGTCGGCGTGCACGATCCGGGTGCGGCGCGGCGGGTTCTGCTGGTCCCGCACGTAGCCCATGTCGACCAGGCGCTGCACCTCGGCGCTGCGCGCGTGCCCGGCGAAGAAGAGGCCGGCCGCTTCGCCGGGCGACGCATCGCGCTGCAGGGACGCGCGCACGAGCGCGGCGTCACGGGCGTGCACGTACGGCGTGAGGGGCTCGGCCAGCACCGGATCCCCGTCGTCCCACAGGATGATCGCGCCGAGCCGGTGCGCGGGCGCGTAGACCGCGGACCGGTTGCCCAGCACGATGCGGGGCTCGTCGTCGAGCGCCCGCAGGAAGCCGGCGTAGCGCTCGGCGTTCGACTGCCGGGAGTCGACGCGCACGATGCCGGGGTGGCCGAACGCCGCCAGCGCGTCGCGCAGCTGGTCGAGGTCGCGATAGTCGGGGGCGATGAGGATCGCGCTGCGCCCGGCCGCGTGCACCGCGATGGCGAGCCGCGCGAGGCGCGCCGCCCACCCGCCGACCCACTCCCCCGTGTGCAGGCGCTCGGGGCCGTGCGACGCGGTGAGCGCGAGCCGAGCCCCGGCGATGAGCTCCCGCGCGACGCCCTCCTCGTCCGGGAATCGCTCCGGCGCGGCGGGCGACGGCGCGACTGCGGCGGCGAGGTGACGCTTCTCCACGCGCACCTGGCGCGGCGGGATCGCGAGCCGCAGGATGTCGCCCGCGGATCCGCCCGCGCGGTCGGCGACGGCGCGCGCCAGCCGCCAGACCTCCGGGGTCAGCAGGGGGACCGGCGTGACGATGTCGGCGATGGCGGAGAGCTCTCCGCCGAAGTCGCTGCGCTCGGCGAACCCGATGACGTAGCCGAAGCTCTTGCGCTCCTGCGAGCGGAAGGGCACGCGCACGCGCTGGCCGGCCCTCACCTCGTCGGCGAGCTCGGGCGGGACCGCGTAGTCGAAGAGGTGGTCGAGCTGCGGCAGGGCCGAATCGAGCAGCACTCGCGCGACGGGGCGGCCGTTCGCCGCCTCCGCCCGTTCGAACGCGCTGCCCGTGGACACTGCTCTACAGGCCGGCGGCGGCCCGCAGCTCGGCGACGCGGGGCGTGGCCTCCCAGGTGAACTCGGGGAGCTCGCGGCCGAAGTGCCCGTAGGCGCTCGTGCGCGCGTAGACGGGGCGGAGCAGATCGAGGTCGCGGATGATCGCGAGCGGGCGCAGGTCGAAGACCTCCCGCACCGCGCGCTCGATGCGGCCCCGCGGCACCGACTCGGTGCCGAAGGTCTCGACGTAGAGGCCGACGGGGTGCGCACGGCCGATCGCGTAGGCGATCTGCAGCTCGGCGCGGCGGGCGAGCCCGGCGCGCACCACGTGCTTGGCGACCCAGCGCATCGCGTAGGCGGCGGAGCGGTCGACCTTCGACGGGTCCTTGCCGCTGAAGGCGCCGCCGCCGTGCCTGCTGGCGCCGCCGTAGGTGTCGATGATGATCTTGCGCCCGGTGAGGCCCGCGTCGCCCATGGGGCCGCCGATCACGAAGGGGCCGGCCGGGTTGATGAAGAGCTGCGCGTCGGCACTGCGCAGCTCCACCCGCTCGAGCACGGGCCGGATCACCAGGCGCTCGACCGCGTCGCGCAGGGCCTCCTGCGAGATGTCGGCGTGGTGCTGGGTGGAGAGCACGACCGCCTCGACGCTCGCGGCTCGATCCCCGTCGTAGCCGATCGTCACCTGCGTCTTGCCGTCCGGGCGCAGCTCGGGCAGCGCGCCGCTCTTGCGCACCTCCGTGAGGCGCTCCGCCATGCGGTGCGCGATCCAGCTGGGCAGCGGGTGCAGTTCCGGCGTCTCGTCCGTCGCGTAGCCGAACATGATGCCCTGATCGCCGGCGCCCTGACGGCTCAGCCCATCGTCTTCGTCCGCCTCGCCGCTGCGCACCTCGAGCGAGGAGTCGACGCCGCCCGCGATGTCGGGCGACTGCTGCCCGATCGACACCGAGACGCCGCAGGAGGCCGCGTCGAAGCCCATCTCGGAGCTGGTATAGCCGATGTCGCGCACGGCGTCGCGCACGATCTGGGGGATCTCGACGTAGCCCGTGGTCGAGACCTCGCCGGCCACGTGCACGAGGCCGGTCGTGACGAGGGTCTCGACGGCCACGCGCGCTCCCCGATCCTGCTCGAGCATGGCATCGAGGATCGAGTCGGAGATGCGGTCGCAGATCTTGTCGGGGTGGCCCTCGGTGACCGATTCCGAGGTGAACTGACGCAGCGGGTTGCTGGAAGGCACGGCGGCTCCTTGCGTAGGGTTGCGTTGCGGACGGGGCGGGCGGCGAGGACGGAAAACGCCGGTGGCGCCGGATCCCAATCAGGGTATCCGACGCCACCGACGAAGCCGCGAGTGCAGCGGAGGGTTACGCGCCGATCGCCGCGTCCTCCTCGGCGTCGCCCGACACCGGGGTGCGCTGGGCCATGGTCAGCTTGCCCTCGACGATCTCGTGCAGCGCGATCGACAGCGGCTTGTCGTCGACCGACGAGTCGACCAGCGGGCCGACGTTGTCGAACAGGTTGCCGTCGTGCAGATCCGTGTAGTAATCGTTGATCTGGCGGGCGCGCTGCGAAGCGAAGATCACCAGGGCGTACTTCGAATCGACCTTCTGGAGCAGATCGTCGATGGGCGGGTCGATGATGCCGTTGGGGTTGGCCATGTACACACTCCTCTAGTTGACCTCAGCTATCTTAGCCGAGGATCGCCGATCCCGCTGGGATCCGGGCGAAGGCGGGGCGCCTACCCCGGCAGCGAACGCACGAGCACGTAACCGCGCGACGTCGTCAGCCGCGTCCAGGTCAGGGAACGGGAGACCCGCACGCGCTCCTCGTCGCGCAGGAAGCCCATCGTCTCGGCCGCGAACGCCGCCGCCGCGGGCAGCCCGGGGGCTATCTCGGCGCCCCACACGGAGGCCCGCACGCGCAGCACCACCGCCTCGCCGGGATCCTCCGGCAGCAGCGCGGACACCCGCTCCATGCCCTCGGAGGCCACTGCCGCGAGCGAGGACTGATCAATCGCCCCCATCGGATCCCACCCGGAGACCGGCGGCAGCACGCCCGCCCACGCCACCATCGAGGTCGAGTCGGGCACCTCGAGCGACAGGCCCGTGATCCCGAGCCGCGCGATGCGATCGAGCAGCGCCCGCGCGGGCACCGTCTCGTCCACCTCCGTCGTACGCCCCTCGGCATCCGCGGGCTCCGCGGCGAGACCGAACGCCCGCATCACCAGCACCACCGGAACCGGGTCGGTGATGCCGCGCGGCGCCTGCGTGCAGCCGTACACCGCGAGGACGGGGCCTCGCGCGACGATGCGCACCTCCTCCTGCCCGGCGCGCTGCAGGCGCTCGAGGAAGATGCGCAGATCGTCGCGGGTGGCGTGATCCGCGAGCGGCAGGGTGGCGGCCATCGCTCCAGCCTAGCGAACGGGCGGCCCTCCGTCCGGAGTGCCGCGCGGTCATAGACTGGGAGCATCGTCCACGCGATGGAGCCGACCCCAGGAGGACTCATGACCGCTCCCCCCGATCTCCTCGAGATGCTCTCGGTGCTCGACTCGGGTGCGCGCACGCGGGAGGACATCCTCACGGGGCCCGCGTTCCCCACCCCGCACGGCAGGTCCTTCGGCGGGCAGGTGCTGGGCCAGGCCATCGCCGCGGCCGGCACGACGGTGCCCTCGGATCGCGCCATCCACTCCATGCACGGCTACTTCCTGCGGCCGGGCGACAGCGAGGAGCGCATGACCTTCGAGGTGGATCGGCTGCACGACGGCCGCTCGTTCTCCACGCGCCGCACGCAGGCGTATCAGGGCGGGCAGGTGCTCATGTCGATGATCGCCTCCTTCCAGGAGCAGGATCCCGGGCTCGAGCACCAGGAGCCCTTCGAGCTCGGGACGCTGCCCGGCCCCGACTCCCTGCCGAGCGTGTGGGAGAAGTACGGGCACCTCACGAGCAGCGGCCGGGCGTCATGGGTGATGAACCGCCCGTTCGACTTCCGCTACCTCGAGTCAGACATCATCCTCGACGTGGCCGAGCGCAGCAATCGGCAGCGCGTCTGGCTGCGCAGCCGGGACACCTTCGACGCCCCGGCCCTGCTGCACGCGGCGGCGCTCGCGTTCGCGAGCGACTACCTGCTGCTCGAACCCGTGATGCGGCGGCACGGGGTGCCGTGGGCGACGCCGGCACTGCGCGGCGCGAGCCTCGATCACGCCATGTGGTTCCACCGCCCGTTCCGCATCGACGAGTGGCTGCTCTACGAGCTCCACTCGCCCACCGCCCAGGGCGGGCGCGGCCTGGCTCACGGGCGCTTCTACGATCGCGAGGGATCGCTCGTCGCGAGCGTGTCGCAGGAGACCATGATCCGGCTGCCCGAGGCGGAGTAGCGGCGCGGGCCTCGCCGGCGCGGGTGATTCCCGGCGGATCAGCCGCGACGCATCCGCACCGGCGCGTCCGTCCACGGCTCGACCGCGGTGCGGCCCTCGTCCGAGAGCCGCACCGGGCGCAGCGTCTCTCCGTCGACGATCACCATGGTGGTGACGGCCCGGGCCACCACGCGCCGCTCGGCGGCCGAGCCGTCGACCACCTCGTAGTGCACCTCGAGGCTCGATCCCCCGAGCCTCCCGATCCACAGCTCCACCGTGATCGGCTGCTTCGCGTACTCGAGCACGCCCAGGAACTCGATCTGCTGGTTCGCCACCAGCATCTTGGAGCCGCCGTGATCCTCGTCGCGGAAGTGGCCCTCCATGCCCGTCGCCTCCCGCGCCGACCCCATCCCGAAGACCCGTACCCGCGCCTCCTCGAGGTACCTCGCGTAGGCGACGTTGTTGACGTGGCCGTAGCGGTCCTGGTCGCCCCAGCGCAGCTCCATGTCGATGTGCGCGCGCGCCATGTGCGGTCGCCCCTCCCCTCGCGGACTAGCCGCGGGTCAGCTTGCGGTAGGTGAGGCGCGACGGCTTCGCCGCGTCGGGGCCGAGGCGCTCGATCTTGTTCGCCTCGTACGCCTCGAAGTTGCCCTCGAACCAGTACCAGCTCGCCGGGTTCTGCTCGGTGCCCTCGTAGGCGAGGATGTGCGTGGCGATGCGGTCGAGGAACCACCGGTCGTGCGTGATGACCACGGCGCAGCCGGGAAACTCGAGCAGCGCGTTCTCGAGGCTCGTGAGGGTCTCGACGTCGAGGTCGTTGGTCGGCTCGTCGAGCAGCAGCAGGTTGCCGCCCTGCTTGAGCGTGAGCGCGAGGTTCAGCCGGTTGCGCTCGCCGCCCGAGAGCACGCCGGCGGGCTTCTGCTGATCCGGCCCCTTGAAGCCGAAGGTCGAGACGTAGGCGCGCGACGGGATCTCGGTCCTGCCCACCTGGATGTGGTCGAGCCCGTCGGAGACGACCTCCCACACCGTCTTCTTCGGATCGATGCCTCCGCGGGTCTGATCGACGTAGCTCAGCTGCACGGTCTCGCCGATCTTCAGCTCGCCCCCGTCGAGCGGCTCCATGCCCACGATGGTCTTGAAGAGCGTCGTCTTGCCGACGCCGTTCGGGCCGATGATGCCGACGATGCCGTTGCGGGGCAGCGAGAACGACAGCCCGTCGATGAGCCTGCGACCGTCGAAGCCCTTGTCGAGGTCCTCGGCCTCGAGCACGAGGTTGCCGAGGCGCGGGCCCGCGGGGATCTGGATCTCCTCGAAGTCGAGCTTGCGCGTGCGCTCGGCCTCGGCCGCCATCTCCTCGTAGCGGGCCAGGCGCGCCTTCGACTTGGCCTGCCGCCCCTTCGCGTTGGAGCGCACCCACTCCAGCTCCTCCTTGAGGCGCTTCTGCAGCTTGGCGTCCTTCTTGCCCTGCACCTCGAGTCGCGCGGCCTTCTGCTCGAGGTAGGTCGAGTAGTTGCCCTCGTACGGGTAGAGTCGGCCGCGGTCGACCTCGCAGATCCAGGTGGCGACGTGGTCGAGGAAGTACCGGTCGTGCGTCACCGCCATGACGGCGCCCGGGTACTTGGCGAGGTGCTGCTCGAGCCACAGCACGCTCTCGGCGTCGAGGTGGTTGGTGGGCTCGTCGAGGAGCAGCAGGTCCGGCTTCTCGAGCAGGAGCTTGCAGAGCGCGACGCGGCGCTTCTCGCCGCCGGAGAGGTGCTTCACGATCGCGTCGGAGGGCGGGCAGCGCAGCGCGTCCATCGCCTGCTCGAGCTGGTTGTCGAGGTCCCAGCCGTCGACGTGGTCGATCGCCTCCTGCAGCTCGCCCATCTCGGGCAGCAGCGTGTCGTAATCGGCGTCGGGGTTCGCCATCTCGGCCGAGATCTCGGTGAAGCGGTCGAGCTTGCCCTTGATCTCGGCGACGCCCTGCTCGACGTTCTCGAGCACGGTCCGCTCCTCATCGAGCTCCGGCTCCTGCATGAGGATGCCGACGGAGTAGCCCGGGGTGAGGATGGCCTCGCCGTTCGAGGGGGTGTCGAGGCCCGCGATGATCTTCAGAATGGTCGACTTGCCCGCGCCGTTGGGGCCGACCACGCCGATCTTGGCGCCCGGCAGGATCGCCGTGGTCACGTCGTCGAGGATCACCTTGTCGCCGTGCGCCTTGCGGGCGCGGACCATCTGGTAAATGTACTCAGCCATATGCTCTCTCGGGCGCGGGCGCCCCGAACTCCCTGCTTTGAAAGGATGGAAACGGTTCCCCACCACTCTACCGCCCGCGATCCGCGGCGGCGGGGCTACCAGTCGATCGGCCGCGTGTTGCCGATCAGGCAGATGTCGCCGCCCGGTCCCACCGCGGGGAGCTGCTTCGCCACGAAGCTCCGGTCTTCGGCGACGACCTGGCCGACGAGGCAGTCGGCGCCGATGCGCACGGAGACGTAGATGCTGTCGGCGGCGAGGCCGGTCTTGGTCTCGTCGAAGCTGACCTGCATCGCGGTCTTGTCGAAGCCCACCGCTGCGACCGCGTCGACGACGGGCGCCCCGGTGACGGGCTGCTGGCTCGCCGAGAACACGCGCAGCGCTTCCGTGAAGGCCGGCAGGTTCTGCTCGGCGGTGCCGCCGGGCACGAACTGCGGGGCTGTTTCGGGCGACTTCGGAGTCTCCCGGGGCGGCGTCTGCGGTGTCGGCCCCGCGAGCAGGGAACAACCCGCGAGCAGCGGCAGCGCGATGCAGAGCGAGAGCAGCGCAGCGGCGCGGGGTCGGCGTGAGGACGGCAGGGCTGAGCGCACCTGGCCAGTGTACGCAGCGGATCCTGGCAATCCCCGGCGCGCCGCACGCGCCGGGCGCGCCGGGCGGCTGGGATCGATGCCTTCGCTCACAGGCAGCCTGTTTCGCGAATCGGGAGGAGTTGTCCACGGATGTCCGGGATCGGGCCCGCGGAGCGCCCCGATGCAGCAGTCTGAAGACGAGCGGGCGGATCGTTCCCCGCACGGCGCGAGTCGCCCGCTCGCCCATCGCACGGGATCCCGGTGCACCCCGGGACGGATCGTAAGGAGAGCATCATGTCCACCCCCATCTGCGTCATCGGCACCATCGCCACCGCGCCCAGGCTCCTCAGGTCGGCGTCGAACGTCGCGTTCTGCACCTTCCGGCTCGCGAGCAACGAGCGCCGCTACGACCGGGAGCAGGGCAAGTGGGTCGACGGCGACACCAGCTGGTTCTCCGTCAACTCGTTCCGCAGCCTCGCGGAGCACGCGGATGGCTCGTTCTCGAAGGGCGACCGGATCGTCGTCAGCGGTAAGCTCCGAACTCGCGAGTGGAGCAAGGACGGCAAATCGGGAACCGTGATGGAGATCGAAGCCGAGGCTCTGGGCCATGACTTGCGCTGGGGCGTATCGGCCTTCACCAAGCGAGTCGGCGCCGACCCGGCGGGGAGCACGGCCGACACCGCCTCGGGCCCGGAGTCAAGCGTCTCGGGCCCGACCGAGGCTGCCGTGATCGGCGAGCAACCCGGCTGGAGCAGCCGGCCGGCGCACCCCGATCCCGACGGCGTCCAGGAGGGCGCGGGCGCTCCGACGCGGAGGGGAGACGGCTTTGTTCCCGCCGCGGCCTGACGCGCCGGTCAGCGCAGGTACTCGGCGAACGAGGCCCGCACCTTGTTGACCTTCGGCACGGCAACGGCGAGGCAGTAGCCCTGGGTGGGGTTCTTCGCGAAGAAGTCCTGATGGTACTCCTCCGCGGGATACACCTCGCCCAGCGGCTCGACCGACGTCGCGATCTCGCCGGCGGCGCTCCAATACGCCGCAGCCCGCTCGCGCGCGGCCTCGAAGAGGGCCTTCTGGGACTCGTCGGCGTAGAACATCGCCGAGCGGTACTGGGTGCCGACGTCGTTGCCCTGGCGGTTCACCTGGGTGGGATCGTGCATCGTGAAGTAGGCGTCGAGGATCACCTCGGCCGGGATGACGCTCTCGTCGAAGGTGACCGCGACGGCTTCGGCGTGCCCCGTCGCACCGGTGCAGACCTGCTCATAACCGGGGTGCGGAGTATCGCCCCCGGTGTAGCAGGAGATCACCTCCGTCACGCCGCGCAGCTGACGGTACGCCGCGTCGAGGCACCAGAAGCAGCCTCCGGCGAGTACGAACGTGGTCGTGGTCATGATGTCGCTCCTGTTCCCTCGGCGCTCCGCCACCACGTGTCAGAGGGGGCGACCGGAAGCCGGCGCTTGTGCTCGGTGGCGCGGTAGCGGCGCTCCAGGTTCTCGCCGACGCTCCTCGGCACCTCCTCGCCGCGCAGGTAGGCGTCGATCTGCGGGTAGCCGGTGCCGAGGCTCGCCTCGTCGGTCTGGCCGGGCTCCTCGTCGAGCAGGTCGGCCGTCGGCGCCTTCTCCCAGAGGCGGCTCGGCGCGCCCAGGTGTCGCAGCATCGCTGCCCCCTGCCCCTTGGTGAGTCCCGAAAGCGGGAGCACGTCGGCCGCGCCATCCCCGAACTTGGTGAAGAAGCCCGTGATCGCCTCGGCGGCGTGGTCGGTGCCGATCACCAGCAGACGCCGGTCCCCCGCGATGGCGTACTGCGCCACCATGCGCACACGCGCCTTGACGTTGCCCCTGGTGAAGTCGCTCACGGGTTCGCCGGTGCCCGTCTCGACCGCCGCGGCGACGCCGTCGACGCCCGCGGCGATGTCGACCGCAAGGGCGCGATCGGCACGGATGAAGGAGAGCGCGAGCTGCGCGTCTTCCTCGTCCTGCTGCACGGCGTAGGGCAGGCGCACCGCGATGAACTCGGCCTCGTCCCCTCCCGCCCGCAATCGCTCGGCGGCGAGCTGCGCCAGTCTCCCGGCGAGCGCCGAGTCCTGACCGCCCGAGATGCCGAGCACGAAGCCCCGCGCACCGGGGATCGAGCGCGCGTAGTCCGTCAGGAAGGCCACGCGACGCTCCACCTCGGCAGCCGCATCGATCTCGGCCCGCACCCCGAGCGCGTCAATGATCTGCTGCTGCAACTCGCTCATGCCTCCACACTACCCCGGCGGTATTGCACGGACGTTACGCCACCAGTTCCTCGACCGGTGCGAGGCAGCGCGGCCCGAGCAGCCCCTTGAGCTCGCCGAAGAGATCCGCCGACACCCGCACCTGCTGCGGCAGCTCGAACACGCGAATGCTTCCGGTCGTCAGCAGGTTGAGGCGCACCTCGCTCTCCCCCCGGTGCCGTTCGAGCGTCTGCTTGAGCTCCTGCATCAGCTGCTCGGTGGCGCGGGAGTCGGCGACGCTGAGCGTGAGCGTCGATGCGTCCTCCTGCACGGCCGCATCGATCGGCTTGACCCCGTACGCGTGCATGGACATGCCGTCGTCGCGGGCGTTCAGCTTGCCGCGCAGCGCGACGATGCTGTCCGGCTGCAGCAGGCTGCCGAACTCCTGGTACGACTTGCCCATGAAGAGCGCCTGGATCTCGCCCGTGAAATCCTCGAGGGTCACCATGCCGTAGAGATTGCCCGACTTCGCGGTGCGGTGCTGCACGCTCGTGAGCAGCCCGGCGAGGGTCACGATCTCGCCGTCGAAACCGCCGCCCGTGTCGGTGCCCGTGACCTGGAGGACCGTCGCGTTCGCCTCCTTGGCCAGGGCGGCGTCGAGGCCGCGCAGCGGATGGTCCGAGACATAGAGGCCGAGCATCTCCCGCTCGAACGAGAGCTTGTCCCGCTTGGTCCACTCGGGGCGATCCGGCACCTGCGAGACCGCACCCGCCGCGGAGTCGGAGTCTTGCGCGGCGTCCGCGAAGAGGCTGTCGAAGTCGAAACCGACGTTGCCGTTCTCGGCGTCGCGCTTCTCCTTCACCGCGCTCTCGATGGCCTGCTCGTGAATCTCCACGAGCGCCCGCCGCGTCCCCCCGAGCCCGTCGAACGCGCCGGCCTTGACGAGCGACTCCACCGTGCGCTTGTTGAGCACGACGAGGGGCACCTTCTTGAGGAAGTCGTGGAAGCTCTCGAAGGCGCCCTTCGACTCCCGGGCCTCGCGGATCGCTTCGACCACGTTCGTGCCAACGTTGCGGATCGCGCCGAGGCCGAAGCGGATGTCGTCGCCCACGGCCGAGAAGTTCGCGAAGGAGTCGTTCACAGCCGGCGGCAGCACCCTGATGCCCATGCGTCGGCACTCGTTGAGGTAGACGGCGAGCTTGTCCTTCGAATCCCCCACGCTCGTGAGCAGAGCCGACATGTACTCGGCCGGATAGTGCGCTTTCAGATAGGCGGTCCAGTAGCTCACCAGGCCGTACGCAGCGGAGTGCGCCTTGTTGAACGCGTAGTCCGAGAACGGCAGCAGAATGTCCCAGAGCGCCTTGATCGCGCCCTCCGAGAAGCCGCGCTCCCGCATGCCGCCTGAGAAGCCCGCGTACTGCTTGTCGAGCTCCTCCTTCTTCTTCTTGCCCATGGCGCGGCGCAGGATGTCCGCCTGGCCGAGCGAGAAGCCGGCCACCCTCTGCGCGACCGCCATCACCTGCTCCTGGTAGATGATGAGGCCGTAGGTGGTGTCGAGGATGTCCTTGAGCGGCTCCTCGAGCTCGGGGTGGATCGGCGTGATCTTCTGCTCGCCGTTCTTCCGCAGCGCGTAGTTGGTGTGGGAGTTGGCGCCCATGGGGCCGGGACGGTAGAGCGCGATGAGCGCCGAGATGTCCTCGAAGTTGTCGGGCTTCATGAGCCGCATCAGCGAGCGCAGCGGCCCCCCGTCGAGCTGGAACACGCCCAGGGAGTCGCCGCGGGCCAGCAGCTCGTACGACGCCTGGTCGTCGAGCGCCAGGTGCTCGAGGTCGAGATCCTCGTCCCGGTTGAGCTTGATGTTCTCGATGGCGTCCGAGATGATCGTGAGGTTGCGCAGCCCCAGGAAGTCCATCTTGATGAGGCCCAGGCCCTCGCAGGTGGGGTAGTCGAACTGGGTGACGATCTGCCCGTCCTGCTCGCGCTTCTGCAGGGGGATGATGTCGATGAGCGGGTCGCTCGACATGATCACGCCGGCCGCGTGCACGCCCCACTGCCGCTTCAGTCCCTCCAGACCGAGCGCGACGTCGTACACCTTCTTGGCGTCCGGATCCTCCTGCAGCACCGTGCGGAACTCCGCAGCCTCCTTGTACCGCGGGTGGTCCGGATCGATGATCCCGGAGAGCGGGATGTCCTTCGCCATGACCGCGGGGGGCATCGCCTTCGTCAGCTTCTCCCCCATGCCGAAGGGGAAGCCGAGCACGCGCGACGCGTCTTTGAGCGCCTGCTTCGACTTGATCGTGCCGTAGGTGACGATCTGGGCGACGCGCTCGTCACCGTACTTCTCCGTCACGTACCTGATGACCTCGCCGCGGCGCCGATCGTCGAAGTCGACGTCGAAGTCGGGCATGGAGACGCGGTCCGGGTTGAGGAAGCGCTCGAAGATGAGGCCGTGCTGCAGCGGATCGAGATCCGTGATCCTCATCGCGTACGCCACCATCGATCCCGCGCCGGAACCTCGGCCCGGCCCCACCCGGATGCCGTTGTCCTTCGACCAGTTGATGAAGTCGGCGACGACGAGGAAGTAGCCGGGGAACCCCATCTGGGTGATGACGCCGATCTCGTACTCCGCCTGCTTGCGCACCTCGTCGGGGACGCCGCCCGGATAGCGGTAGTGGAGGCCCTTCTCGACCTCCTTCACGAACCAGCTGTCCTCGGTCTCCCCGGCCGGCACGGGATAGCGGGGCATGTAGTTGGCCGAGGTGTTGAACTCGACCTCGCACTTCTCGGCGATGAGCAGCGTGTTGTCGCAGGCGTCCGGGAGCTCGCGGAAGACGTGCCGCATCTCGGCGGCGGACTTCAGGTAGTAGCCGGAGCCGTCGAACTTGAAGCGATTGGGGTCGTCGAGCCGCGAGCCGGACTGCACGCAGAGCAGCGCCGAGTGCGCCTCCGCGTCGTGCTCGTGCACGTAGTGGAGGTCGTTCGTCGCGACGAGGGGGATGTCCAGGTCCTTCGCCAGCGCGAGAAGCTCCTTCTGCACCCGGCGCTCGATGTCGAGACCGTGGTCCATGATCTCGCAGTAGAAGTTCTCCCTGCCGAAGATGTCCTGGAACTCGGCGGCCGCGTCGCGGGCCTCCTTGAGCTGGCCGAGCCGCAGCCTGGTCTGGATCTCGCCCGAGGGGCAGCCCGTCGTCGCGATGATGCCCTTCGCGTAGGTCTGCAGCAGCTCCCGGTCCATACGGGGCTTGAAGTAGTACCCCTCCATGCTCGAGCGCGAGGAGAGGCGGAAGAGGTTGTGCATGCCCCCGGTGTCTTTGGAAAGCAGCGTCATGTGCGTGTAGGCCCCGGCGCCCGAGACGTCGTCGCCCGCGCCGTCTCCCCAGCGCACGCGCGTGCGATCGCCGCGGTGCGTGCCGGGAGTGAGGTAGGCCTCGATGCCGATGATCGGGTTGACCCCGCTGTCGCGCGCCGTCTTCCAGAAATCGAAGGCGCCGAAGGTGTTGCCGTGGTCGGTGACGGCGATAGCCGGCATACCCTGCTCGGCCGCGGCCCGCACGAGCGGCCCCACCCGAGCCGCACCGTCGAGCATCGAGTACTCGCTGTGCGTGTGCAGGTGGACGAAGCCGTCTTTCTCGGACACCGATGAACCCCTCTCGCCGACGCATCAAGGTTATCGTCCGCCGCCGACAAATCTCATGTGCGCGGGCGGAGCGCGCCGATTCCCGGCTACCGGCCTGCCAGGACGTCGAGAGCGTGCTGCAGGTCTTCCGGGTAGGCGCTCTCGTACTCCACGTGGGCTCCACTGCCGGGATGGCGGAACCCCAGCCGCATCGCGTGCAGCCACTGGCGGGCGAGCCCGAGGCGCGCGGAGAGCGCGGGGTCCGCTCCGTACATGCCGTCGCCGACGCAGGGGTGCCGCTGCGCGGACATGTGCACGCGGATCTGGTGGGTGCGGCCGGTCTCGAGCTCGATCTCGAGCAGGCTCGCGTACGGGAAGGCCTCGATCGTCGTGTAGTGGGTGACGGACGGCTTGCCGTCGCGCGTCACCGCGAACCTCCACTCGTGACCGGGATGACGTCCGATCGGCCCCTCGATCGTCCCTGACAAGGGGTCCGGGTGGCCCTGCACGACCGCGTGGTAGATCTTGTCGACCTCGCGCTCCTTGAAGGCCCGCTTCAGATCGCTGTAGGCCCGCTCGCTCTTCGCCACCACCATCAGGCCGCTCGTGCCCGCATCGAGACGGTGCACGACGCCCTGCCGCTCGGGCGCGCCGGAAGTCGCGATGCGGTATCCGGCTCCGGCGAGCGCGCCCAGCACCGTCGGCCCCTCCCAGCCGAGCGACGGGTGCGCCGCGACGCCGGCGGGCTTGTCGACCACCACGATGTCCTCGTCGTCGTGCACGATCCCCAGTTGCGGCAGGTGCACCGGCACGATCTCCGGGCCGCGCTTCTCCTCCCAGGAGACCTCGAGCCACCCCCCGGGCGTCAGCCGATCGGACTTGCCGAGCGCGCGCCCGTCGAGTACCACGCCGCCGGCCTGCGCGATCTCTGCGGCGAAGCTGCGCGAGAAGCCCAGCATCTTGGCGAGCGCGGCATCGACCCGCTCGCCCCCGAGCCCTTCGGGCACGGGCAGGCTACGATGCTCCATCGCCGCGGTCCTCACCGGTGTTCTCGGCCCTCGCGGCCCCCCGCCTCCCGTGGTCCCGGTGCCGCGCGCGCGGCGAGCCGTCGATGGGCAGCCCGAGCAGGCTGATCACGACGAAGATCACCATGCCGCTCACGATGCCGATGTCCGCGATGTTGTAGATGGCGGGGTCGAAGCCGAGCCACATCCAGGGCGTGAGGATGTAGTCGATCACGTGGCCCACGGGAAACCCGGGCTCGCGCGTGAGCCGATCGGTCAGATTGCCGAGCACTCCGCCGAGCAGCAGGCCGAGGAAGAGCCCCCAAGGAATCGAGCGCAGGCGCCGGATCTGCCACAGGATCACGACGACCACGATCACGGCCAGAGTGGTGAAGATCCAGGTCGAACCGCTGGCGATGGAGAACGCGGCGCCCGGGTTGCGCACGAAGTACCACTGCAGGAAGTCGCCGAGAACGGGGACGACGCGCTCCTCCGGAAGGGTGGAGATCACCCAGTTCTTCACGAGCTGATCAGCCGCGAGCAGCGCCGCTGCGACGCCGAGCAGCAGCAGGGGCACGAGCCGCCGTCGAGACGAGGAAGCGGGGGCGACCTCCGCCGCCCCCGCTTCGGGAATTCCGTTCACGCTCCCGGCTACTGCAGGCCGTCGGGGGCGCCCGCGGGCTCGGGCGAGCCGTCCAGGCTGCGCAGCTGCGACTGGATGTAGGAGCGCAGGGTGGAGCGGTACTCGCTCTCGAACTGACGCAGATCCTTGATCTTGAACTGGAGCTCGCTGCGCTCCTCGCCGAGCACGCGGAGCTCATCGGCCCGCTGCTTCTGAGCCTCCTCGACGAGCTGCTTGGCCGTGCGCTCCGCGTCCTCGATCATCTGATCGCGCTTCGTCTCGGCCTCGGCGATGAGCTTGTCGCGGGTCGTCTCGCCCTCCTGCACGTGCTTGTCGTGCAGCTCGAGCGCGAGCTGCAGCATGGCGCTCGACTTGACGGCGTCGGCCTGCGGGGCCGACTCGGGAGCGACCTGTGCCGGTACCGGAGCGGGTGCCGCGACCGGGGCGTCGACGACGATGGTCTGCTCGGAGGGGGCCTGCTGCCCGCTCGGCTCGCCCTTCGACGCCTCGCAGGCCTCGAGCTTCTCGGTGAGGTCCGCGATCTGGGCTCGTAGCTCCTCCTTCTCCTGCTCGTGCTGGCGCAGCTCCTCGACGATCGTGTCGAGGAAATCGTCGACCTGGTCGAGATCGTAGCCGTCGCGGAACTTGGTGATCGTGAACTTCTGATTCACGACGTCTTCGGGAGTCAGGGCCATCGTTACGTCTCTTTCACTTCGGGACCACTGACGTGGTCATGGGTCAACGCTAGCAAATAATGTCGGGTTCCCGCAGGTTCGCGCTCATCACCACCCGGGGAGGATGGCCAGCAGGATCCAGCACGAGATCAGCGTGAGCATCCAGCCGAGATCGAGCATGACCTGCCCCAGGCGGATCGGCGGAAGGACCTTGCGGAACATCCTGATGGGCGGATCCGTCACCGTGAAGACGAACTCCACCAGTACCGCCGGCACGCCTCGAGGCCGGAAGCGCCGGTTGAACACGAGGATCCAGTCGATCACCAGGCGCACCCAGAGCAGCAGGATGTAGATCCGCAGCAGCACCTTCACCACGGTGGTGATCGTTAAGACGATCTCCACCTCTTACGCCGAGGGCGCCACGAAGAACGAGCCGCTGTCGCCCTGCCGCGAGTCCTCGCCCCCGACCCCGATGTGCTCGGGGGACAGCAGGAACACCTTGCTGGTGACCCGCTCGATGCGCCCGTGCAGTCCCATGGTGAGGCCGCTCGCGAAGTCGATGAGGCGCTTGGCCTCCCCCTCGTCCATGCGAGAGAGGTTGATGATGACCGGAACGCCGTCGCGGAAGCCCTCCGCGATGACCTTCGCGTCCTTGTACTCGGTGGGATGCACGGTGAGGATCTCGTTCATCGGCTGCTGCGCGGGCTGCTTCGCCGGCGTGACCCGGCGCAGCGGCGTCACCGCGGCGCGCTGCGGAGCGGCGGGGCGGCTCGTCTCGGCCTTGGGCGTGGTGGGGGCGGGCGTCGCGCGCGGAGCGGCCGAGGCCCTCTCCTGCTGCGAAGCCGCGTTCTGCTCCTCGAGTTCCTCCTCCGCGAGGCCCAGGAACACCATGGTCTTCTTCAGCGGATTGCTCATCTTCTCTCCCAACGGTGCGGTGCTTCGAGACTATCTGGGCTCCGGGCGTTTGCCCGTGATTGCGCTGCCGATTCGCAGGTGTGTCGCGCCGTGGGCGATCGCCTCGGCGTAGTCGTGCGTCATGCCCGCCGAGATCGCGGACGCGGCGGGGTCGAGCGAGCGCAGGCGCTCCGAGTAGCCGGCGAGCCGCTCGAATGCGCGAGCGGGATCCTCCTCGAGCGGTGCGACGGCCATGACGCCGCGCAGTCGCAGGGACGGCGCTTCGAGCACGCGTTCGGCGAGCGGCAGGGCGTCGTCGGGGGCGACGCCCCCGCGGTGCGGATCGTCGGTGAGGTTGATCTGCACGAAGGCGTCGATCTCGCGCTCCACGCCGGAGAGGGCGTCGACGAGACGCTCCCGGTCGATCGAGTGGATCGCGTGCGCGTAGCGCGCAGCCTGCCTGGCCTTCTTGGTCTGCAGCTGGCCGATGAAGTGCCAGGCGAGGTGCAGCCCGGCGAGTTCCTCAGCCTTCGCCTGAGCCTCCTGGTGCCGGTTCTCCCCCACGTCGCGCACGCCGAGGTCGGCGAGCGCCGCGACGAGCGAGGCGGGATGGAACTTCGTCACGACGATCAGGGTGACGTCCTCGGGATCGCGGGAGGCTGATCGGCACGCGTCCACGATCCCGTCGCGCACCTCGGCGAGTCGCTGGCCGAGCCCGGGGAGCACCGCGGAATCCGGGAAACCCACCCCTCCTACCTCAGGAACTCGGGGATGTCGAGATCGTCGTCGTCATCGCCGTCGAAGGCCGGGTCGGAGAGCTGCGCCTCGACCGGGGGGTTCAGCACCTCCCCGAACTGGCCGGTGGCCGGGCTCTTGGCGTCGGCGTCCCGCTCCTGCGAGGCGTTGAACCCCGGGAAGCCGAGTCCCGTGGCCTCGCTCGTCGAGGAGGCGCGCGCGCCGGGAGCCGCGACCTCGTCGAGGCTCTCCACGTGGCTGCCGCGTCGTCCGCGCTCGGGCGCCGTCACCTGCGGCGAGGGCTCGACGTCGAAGCCGGCCGCGATCACGGTCACGCGCACCTCGTCGCCGAGCGTGTCGTCGATGACCGTGCCGAAGATGATGTTGGCCTCGGCGTGCACGACGTCCTGCACGAGCGTCGACGCCTCGTAGATCTCGCTGAGCGCGAGGTTCGAGGATCCCTGGATCGACAGCAGCACGCCGTGGGCGCCCTCGACCGACGCCTCGAGCAGCGGCGAGGCGACGGCGAGCTCGGCCGCCTTGATCGCTCGGTCGGCTCCCCGCGCGGAGCCGATGCCCATGAGCGCCGCTCCGGCGCCCTGCATCACGGACTTCACATCGGCGAAGTCGAGGTTGATGAGGCCGGGGGTGGTGATGAGGTCGGTGATGCCCGAGACGCCCGCGAGCAGAACCTGATCGGCGGCCGCGAAGGCCTCGATCATGCTGATCCCGGGCTCGGCGATCTCGAGCAGGCGATCGTTGGGCACGACGATGAGGGTGTCGACGGCCTCGCGGAGCGTGTGCACGCCGGCGTCGGCCTGGGCCGCGCGGCGCTTGCCCTCGAAGCTGAAGGGGCGGGTCACGACGCCGATGGTGAGGGCGCCGATGGACTTCGCGATCCGGGCGACGACCGGTGCCGCTCCGGTGCCCGTGCCGCCGCCCTCGCCTGCGGTGACGAAGACCATGTCCGCTCCGGCGAGGGCCTCCTCGATCTCCTCGGCGTGATCCTCCGCCGCCCGGCGCCCCACCTCGGGGTCGGCGCCCGCCCCGAGGCCTCGGGTGAGCTCGCGCCCGATGTCGAGCTTCACGTCGGCGTCGCTCAGCAGGAGCGCCTGGGCGTCAGTGTTGACCGCGATGAACTCGACGCCGCGCAGGCCGAGCTCGATCATGCGGTTGACCGCGTTGACGCCACCGCCGCCGACTCCGACGACCTTGATCACCGCGAGGTAGTTCTGGTTGCCTGACACCTGGATCCTCCGCCCCCAACCTTCAACCTCTAGCTGAAGTTAAAAGTTAGTATCGCCGTATACATTTCCTGCGCACAACGCTAAGGGCCGTGCGCCCCGCAGAACCGCAGACACGCCGCGATTCGCGACTCTGCCGCGCGACCTGCGGCCCCCGCGCCTACCGGAAGACCGGCGCGTCCACGGACGAGACGTCGATCAGCTGCACCGGCCGATCGGCCAGGGACGTCAGCATGCGCTGCAGCACGATCGCCTTCTCCGCCGTGCGCTCGGCGTCGCCCCAGAGCACCTCGACCCCGCTCGTCAGCGTGAAGGTGACGTCCTGCGCGCTCGTCGCCGACACCGCGCCGATCTGGGCGCGCAGCTCCGCCGGCATGCCGCGCAGGGCGCGCGCAGCCGAGCGGAACGACGGCGACGAGAGATCGGTCACGGCGCCGCTCGCGACGGGCACCCCCGCAGGCGGGGCCTCGGCGTTGCCGAGCAGCACGCCCGCGGCGTCGTAGAACGCGTAGCCGCTCCCGCCCTGCAGCGAGACCACGGCCACGCGCTCCTCGATGCGCACGACGAGCGTGCTCGGCGGCACCCGCTCCACGGCGTAGCGCTGGATGAGCGGGAAGGGCTCCAGCGCGCGGAGCACCTCGGCATCGTCCACGAGTGCCAGCGGGCGGCCTTCGAAGCGCGCGAGCGCCCGCCCGATCTCTCCCTGGTTCACCGACACCGCGCCGACGACCCGCACCTCGCGCACCGCCATGAGCGGGGTGAACGCCCCCGCCGCCACGAAGAGCGCGAGGCCCACGACGGCGCCGAGCGCGATCAAGCCGTTCCGTCGTCGCCGACGCGCGTCCGCGGAGAACCGGCGTCGCTCCCGGCGGATCCTGGCGCGGCGCAGTCTGCCCGCCTCGCGCACTCTGCGCTCCGCCGCTCGCACGGGATCGGCCTCGCGCGCCCCGCGCAGCCTGGCGAGCCGGGATCCCGGACCACGCCCCGCCGGCTCGATCGAGGCATCGCGCGTCTCGCGGGCCTCGCTCAGGTCGACCGTCGACGCGAGATCGCCGTCCGCGCGCGCCCCCGCGTCGGCGCGCGCTCCCCGGTCCGGAAGCGCCGTCGGCTCGGGCTTCTCCACCCGCCCCGGCCCCTCCACCCGCTCGGGGGTCCGGTCGAAACCGCTCGGTCGCTTCATGGGCGCGGCTCAGCGGGGCTCGGGCTCGAAGCGGCCGCGCAGCGCCGCGACCACCTGGGGGATGATCCGATAGACGGTACCGCAGCTCATGGTCACCATCACGTCGCCGGGCCTGGCGATCTCGGCGAGATAGTCCGCGGCGTCCTGCCAGTCCGGCCGATAGGCGACCCGGCTCGGATCGGCGAAGTCCTGCGCGACCAGCGCGCCCGTGACGCCCTCGACCGGGTCCTCGCGCGCGCCGTCGACGGCGAGCACGACCGTGTGATCCGCCCCGGCCTCGAGCGCCTCGGCGAACTCGCGGTGGAACAGCCGCGTGCGACTGTACAGGTGGGGCTGGTGGATCGCGATGAGCCGCCCCTCCCCGACCACGGCGCGCGCCGAGTCGAGCAGCGCGGCGACCTCGGTGTGGTGGTGGGCGTAGTCGTCGTAGACCCGCACCCCCCCGACCTCGGCGTGGAACTCGAAGCGGCGCTTGGTGCCGCCGAACTCGGCCACCGCGGCGAGCGCCGGCCCCGCCTCGAACCCGAGGCCGATGAGCACCGCGAGGGCGCCGACCGCGTTGACGGCGTTGTGCCGCCCGTAGACCCGCAGCCGGGCGCCGTGCCGCTCCCCCTCCACCTCGACCTCGAAGCGCACGGGGCCGGAGTCGTCGATCGACACGATGCGCACGTCGGCCCCCTCGGACTCGCCGAAGGTGCGGATCGGCGGGTGCTCCCCGCCCGCCCGCAGCGCGTCGAGCACCTCGCGCGCGCCGGGATCGTCCGCCGAGACGACCAGCTGCTCGCCAGCCCCCCGCGCGAAGTCGACGAAGGCCCGCATGAACGCTTCGCGGGAGCCGTAGAAGTCGAGGTGCTCGGGGTCGACGTTCGTGATCAGCGCCACCGCGGTGTCGTAGAGCAGGAACGACTTGTCGCTCTCGTCGGCCTCGATCACGAAGAGGTCGTCGTCGCCCGGCCCCGAGCTCACCCCGAGCGACTCGATGACGCCGCCGTTCACGAACGAGGGATCGGCGCCGAGGCCCAGCAGCCCGGTCACGATCATGCCGGTCGACGTCGTCTTGCCGTGGGCGCCCGCGACCGACACCACGCGCTTGCCGCGGGCGAGCCACGCGAGCGCGTGCGAGCGGTGCAGCACCGGCAGCCCCTTCGCGAGGGCGGCGCGGTACTCGGGGTTGTCCTGCCACAGCGCGCCCGTCACCACGAGCGTGTCGGCCTCGCCCACGTTCGCGGCGTCGTGCCCGATGCTGACGGGGATGCCGAGTCTCTCGAGCGCCTCCGTCGAGTAGTTCGCGCTGCGATCCGAGCCGGTCACCGGCACGCCGGCCTGGTGCATCATACGCGCGATGCCGCTCATGCCCGACCCGCCGATGCCGACGAAGTGCACCCGACCGAGCCCATCGGGGATCTCCATCTCGAGATCGGGATAGATCATGCGTCCTCCTCAGATAGACACTCCAGCGTACCGCTTCCCGCTCCCCGGCTCCCTGAGATCCGCCGCTCATCCGCGCAGGGCGCGCTCCGCCTCCGGCGCCGGCACGAGCGGGACCGCGAGCTCGGCCGCGGACGGGGAGCCGGGTGGTTCAGACCCCGTCGCGGCGGCGGAGGAGCTGCACGTGCGACACGCACGCGATCCTATCCCGGTCGGCGTCGGGAGAGGCGAGCGGCGAGCGCCTCGCGCACCATCGAGAGCAACCGCTCGGTCCCGTCGAGCGCGCCGGCCCCTCGGGCTCGCTCCGACATGTCGGCGAGGCGGGCGTCGTCGGCGATCAGCGGGATCAGTGCGCCGCGCACCCACGCGGGCGTGAGCTCCGCGTCCTCGACCAGCAGCGCCCCGCCCGCCTCGACCACCGAGGCCGCGTTGAAGCGCTGCTCGCCGTTGCCGTGGCCGTACGGCACGAGAACGGAGGGGATCCCGAGCCCGGCGAGCTCGCTCACGGTGGTCGATCCGGCGCGCGACACGGCGAGATCGCACGCCGCGAGCGCGAGGTCCATGCGGTCGCAGTACGGCATCACCTCGTAGCCCGCGACCCCGGGGTCCTCGACCTCGGTCAGTCCGCCCCAGATGTGCAGCACCTGGATGCCGGCCGCGACGATCTCAGCCGCCGAGCCGGAGACGCCGCGGTTGATCGCGCGGGCGCCGAGCGACCCGCCGGTCACGAGCAGTGTGCGGCGTTCCGGGTCGAGGCCGAAGTGCTCGCGGGCGGGAGCCCGCAGGGCTGCGCGGTCGAGACCGGTGATCTCGGGGCGCAGCGGCATGCCGGTCACGCGCGCGCTCCGGATCGGGGTGCCCGGGAAGGTGACGCCCACGTAGGGGGTGCTGCGCGCGCCGAGCCTGTTGGCCATGCCCGGCTTGGCGTTGGCCTCGTGGATCACCACCGGCACGCCCTCCCGCGCGCCGGCCCGGTAGGCGGGAGCCGAGGCGTAGCCGCCGAATCCCACCACCGCGTCGATGCCGCGCTCGCGGATGAGCGCGCGCACCCGTCGCACGGCGCGCGCGAAACGCGCGGGGAACCGAAGCGCGGCGAGGTCGGGGCGCCGCGGGAACGGCAGGCGCTCGATGTGCACGAGCTCGTAGCCGCGCTCGGGCACCAGCCTCGCCTCGAGCCCCTCGCGGGTGCCGAGCACCACGATCCGGGCGTCGGGCTCCTCGGCGCGGATGAGGTCGGCGAGCGCGAGCAGCGGGTTGACGTGCCCCGCGGTGCCTCCGCCCGCGAGCAGGTAGCTGGTCATCGGAAGCTCCTTCCCCCGGAGTCGAGCCCAGCGTGGTACTGCGCGCCGTCGCGGGCGATCGAGATCACGACGCCGATGGCGACGAGACAGGCGATGAGGGCGGTGCCGCCCGAGCTGATGAGGGGCAGCGGCACGCCCAGCACGGGGAACACCCGGATCACCACCCCGATGTTGACGAAGGCCTGGCCGACGATCCACACCAGGATGCCGCCCGCGACCGCGCGTCCGAAGCGGTCCCTCGCGCGGGAGACGACGCGCAGCATGACCACCGTCAGCACGATGAACAGCACGATCACGAGCAGGGCGCCGATGAGCCCGAGCTCCTCGCCGATGATGGCGAAGATGTAGTCGTTGTCGGCCGCGGGCAGCCACGACCACTTCGCCTTCGAGTTGCCGAGCCCCACGCCGAAGAAGCCGCCGCTCGCCAGGGCCCACATGCCGTGGGTGGCCTGCCAGTCGACGCCGCTGTAATCATTGGTCGCGCCGGCGTGGCTGAGCAGCCGCTTCATGCGGTTGGGGCTCGAGAGCACGAAGAACGCGACGGCGAGCGCGCCGCCGAGCGCGGTGACGCCCAGGGTCTTCCAGCTGACGCCGCCGAAGAACATGGCGCCGAACACCATCGCCGCCATGATCAGCACGGTTCCGAGGTCACGGCCGAGCAGCACCGCGCCGAGCACGATGAGCGCTCCGGGGATGATCACCGGGACGAGCTCGTGGCGCATCTGCCCGAGCAGCGGCTCCTTGCGCAGCAGCACGGCGCCGACCCACACCACGAGCGCCAGCTTGAGGGCTTCGGAGGGCTGCGCGCCGAAACCGCCGATCTGGATCCAGTTGCGGTTGCCGTAGACCTCGATGCCGAGCGGCGTGAACACGAGCATCTGCATCGCGAGGCCGATGCCGAGCAGCAGCCACGCCCATCGCTTCCAGAATGCGAGCGGCATGGCGGCCGCGATGAGCATGAGCGGCAGGCCGATGAGGGCGAACGACGCCTGGCGCCAGAAGCCGCCGAAGAAGCCCTGGTTGTCGAGGTAGGAGGTGATCGACGACGAGGAGAGCACCATGATCAGTCCGAGGCCGACGAGCAGCAGCGTGATGGCGTAGAGCGCCACCACCGTCCGGTCGGTGCCGGTGTTCAGCATCGCGCCCAGGCGGATGCGCGCCTGGCCCGGGGCGCGGCCCCTCGCGTCGGCAGGTCTTCCGGTCATGTCACTCCCGCTCGCGCGAGGCGCGGTGGTAGCCGAGGATCGCCTGCGCGATCTCCGCGGGCTCGACGCCGCGGGCCCGCGCCAGTGCGCTGGCCGCGAGCAGGTTCTGCACCATCGGCGGCGAGGCGAGGTCGAGCCGTGCGAGCTCGTCGAGGGTGACGATCTCGTAGGCCTCGCTGCGCCGCTCGGCGTGGAAGCCCCGGTCGACGAGGATCCCCTCGACCACGCCGAAGCCGCTGGGCGGCGGGGAGTCGAGGCCGAAGCTGACGGCGCGCGCGCCCTCCACGACGTCGGCCTCCTCGACCATGCGCTCGGTCGCTCGGTCGGCCCGGTTGTAGACGCAGGCGACCTGCGTGCGCTCGTACACCCGCGCCTGCTCGGCCCAGAGCGCCTCGGCGTCGCGGTCGGCCGCGTCCTCGCCGCCGGCCGCAACCGCGAAGTTGAGGCAGGCGCTCGCGTACGGGGAGACCTCCCCGAGTCTCGCGAGCTGGCGGCCCGAGAGCTCGACGACGATCGCGTCGTAGCCCCGCGGATCGCGCAGCGCGTCGAGCACGGGCGACCCCGCGCCACCGGCCGGGGTCGCCCTCAGGCCGCCGGCCACGAGCATGTGCGCGGTGAGCAGCGCGGTGGTCGTCTTGCCGCGATCGCCCGCGATGCAGATCCAGTCGGCGACCCGGGGGGTCTTGTCGCGCAACCGCCAGCCGAGCTCGATGTCGCCCCAGACCGGGATGCCGTGCTCGGACGCCCACGCGACGAGGGGGTGATCGAGCCCGTACTCGGGCGATGCGACGACCAGGTCCGGGGCGAAGGCCGCGAGGTCGCCCAACCGCTCCGGGCGGCTCTCGGCGCGGAAGCGCTCCGCGCCGATCGCGTCGAGCAGCCGCTCGCGATCCGTGTCGGGAACGGCGTGCACCGCGCGCACCCGGCAACCGAGTTCGACGAGGGTGTCGGCCGCCGAGAAGCCCGCCGCGCCGAGGCCGAGCACCGCGACGCGCAGGCCCGACCAGTCGTCGTGCCAGCTCGCCAGCCGGGCCACCCTGGCCCGGGCGCTCGCCCGCTCGCCGCTCGCCTGCATGCCGTCCTCGCTCACTGCTGCAGCAGCCATTCGCCGTAGAACGCGCCGACGCCCGCGATCACGAACAGGCCGGCGATGATCCAGAATCGCACCACCACGGTCACCTCGGCCCAGCCCTTGAGCTCGAAGTGGTGGTGGATCGGGCTCATGAGGAAGATGCGCTTGCCCCTGGTCAGCTTGAAGTAGAGGCGCTGCAGGATCACGGAGCCGGTCTCGATGATGAAGAGGCCGCCGATGAGCACGAGCAGCAGCTCGGTGCGGGTGAGGATCGCCAGCGCGGCGATGGCACCGCCGAGCCCCATCGACCCCGTGTCGCCCATGTAGACGTGGGCGGGACTCGTGTTCCACCAGAGGAAGCCGGCGAGCCCCCCGAGCAGAGCCGCGGAGATCACCGCGAGATCCATGGGGTCGCGCACCTCGTAGCAGCCGGGTTCGCTCGCCGTGACCGCGCAGTGCTGCGCCGACTGCCAGAAGCTCATGATCATGTACGCGCCGAAGACGAAGATCGAGGCGCCGCCCGCGAGGCCGTCGAGGCCGTCTGTGACGTTGACGGCGTTGGTCGTCGCCGTGACGATCACCATGACCCACAGCACGAAGAGGCCGACCCCCAGGATCGGGCCCAGCACCGCGAAGTCGAACGGCAGGTCGCGGAACAGCGAGATGCGCGTCGACGCCGGGGTGAGGCCCGCTTCGTTGGCGAACTGCAGCGAGAGCAGCGCGAAGAGCAGCGCGATGACGATCTGACCCGCGATCTTCGCCCACCCGCCGAGGCCGAGCGACCGCTGCCTGCGGGTCTTCATGAAGTCGTCGACGAAGCCCACCGCGCCGGCGCCGACCGCCATGAGGATCACAAGCAGCGCAGAGGGCGTGGGCGTCTCGCCCATGATGACCTTGCCCAGGAAGTAGGCGATGACGGAGCCCGAGAGGAAGATGAGCCCGCCCATGGTCGGGGTGCCCCGCTTGGAGTAGTGGGACTGCGGGCCGTCCTCCCGGATGAACTGGCCCCAGTGCAGCCTGCGGAAGCCGCGCACGAAGAGCGGGGTGAGCAGCAGCGAGTAGAGCAGCGAGAAGCCGCCCGCGATGAGCAGTGCGATCATGCGAAGGCCTCCCCCAGTCGATCGCCGAGCCGTTGCAGTCCGGCGGCGTTCGAAGATTTCACGAGCACCGTGTCGCGGGGCCGCAGCGTGCGCAGCAGGTAGTCCTGGGCCTCGTCGTGCGTCTCGAAGAACACGCTCTCGCCGTCCCAGGAGCCCTCGTTGACAGCGCTGATGTGCAGGTGGCGCGCCTCGCTGCCGACCACGACGAGCTCGGAGATGCGCAGCCGCACGGCCTGCAGCCCCACGCGCCGGTGCTCCTCGATGGAGTACTCGCCGAGCTCGCTCATGGCGCCCAGCACGGCGATCGAGCGGCCGTCGGGTCTGCGGATCTGGGCGAGGGTGCGCAGCGCGGCGCTCATGGAGTCGGGGCTCGCGTTGTAGGCGTCGTTGATGATGGTGATGCCGTCGCGGCCGCCGAGCACCTGCATGCGGCCGGGGGCCGCGAGGGCGGCGGCCTCGAGCGCCCCGACGACTCCGGCGAACGGCAGGCCGAGCTCGAGACCGACCGCCGCCGCCGCCAGGGCGTTCATCACGTGGTGCTCTCCGAGCACCCGGAAGCGGACGGGCATCGACTCGCCGCCCGCGTGGAGCGTGAAGCGGGTGCCGTCGGGCCCGAGGTCGACGTCGTCCGCGCGCACCTCCGCGTCGGGGTGCAGCCCGAACCAGCGCACGCGGGCCGCGGTGAGATCCGCCATCCTCGCCACGCGGGGATCGTCGCGGTTGAGCACGGCGACCGCGCTGCCGGGCAAGCCCCGCACCATCTCGCTCTTGGTGCGGAAGGTCGTCTCGATGCCGCCGAACTCGCCCGCGTGGGCGAGACCGACCGAGAGCACCACGCCGATGTGGGGGGGCGCCATGCGCGTGAGGCGCTCGATCTCGCCCTCGGCGCTCGCGCCCATCTCGGCGACGAGGGTGCGGGTGCCGTCGTCGACGCGCAGCATGGTGAGCGGGCCGCCCACCTCGTTGTTGAAGGACTTCTCGGAGGCCACCGTCGGCCCCAGCCCCTCCGCCATCGAGGCGATCAGGTTCTTCGTGGTCGTCTTGCCGTTGGAGCCCGTGATGCCCACGATCGTGAGGCCCCCGCGCCCTCGCACGCGACGCACGACCTCGGTCGCCAGCGCGCCGAGCGCCTCCGTCGTCTCGCCGACCACGATCTGCGGCACGCGCCCCTCGATCTCGTCGAGCTCGCGCTCCGCCACGACGAGCGCGGCTCCGGCCTCGACCGCATTGGCCGCGAAGAGGTGCCCGTCGGTCTCCTCGCCTCGTCGCGCGAAGAAGATCTGGCCCGGTCGCACCTCGCGCGAGTCGGTCTGCGAATCGCCGGCGACGACGGTGCTCGGGCCCGCTCCGCCCGTCCCCGGCGCCAGGCGGCCGTTCACGGCGGCGGCGATCTCCGCCAGCGTCAGTTCAATCACGGAAGCAATCCTGCCTCGCGGAGCGCTCCGCGTACCTCGTCACGCGCCGAGTAGGGAAGGATCTGCCCGGCGACTTCCTGGTAGTCCTCGTGTCCGGGACCGGCATACAGGATAACGTCCCTCGGCCCGGCGATCGAAACCGCGAGGCGTACGGCCGCGCGCGGGTCGCCCTCCTCGATCACCTCGGCCCGGCGGGCGGAGCGCGCGCCCGCCATCAGCTGCGCGCGAATCGCCTCCGGCGGCTCGGAGCGCGGGTGGTAGTCGCAGACGATGACGACGTCTGAACCCGCGCCCGCGACGCGCCCCATCTCCTCGCGCTTCGTGGTGTCGCGGTCTCCGTCGGCGCCGAAGAGGAAGATGACGCGACCGGGGGCCACCTCGCCGAGCGCGTCGAGCATGGCCCGGAACGCGCCGGGCGTGTGGCCGTAGTCGACGTAGAAGCGGGGACCGTCGGCGCCCGGGTTCATGAGCTCCAGTCGGCCGGGGATGTAGACGGGGATCCGGCCCCGCTCGAGCCCGGCCTCCACCCGCGCGAGGGGCACCCCGGCCTCGTGCAGCATGATCAGGGCGAGGGCCGCGTTCTCGGCCATGAAGCGCCCGAAGACCGGCACGCTGCCGCGGAAGTGGGCGCCGTCCGGCCCCTGCAGCACGAAGGAGACGCCGTCGAGCGTCTGCCGCGTGACGGCGAGGTGCCAGTCGGCCTCCTGCCCGTACTCGGTCGCGAGGCGGACGACGGGGATCTTCGACTCCCGAGCGATCCGCTGACCGTGCGGCGAGTCCACCACCACCACGCCGCGCTCCGCGTGCTCCGGCGCGAACAGCGCCAGCTTGGCGGCGAAGTAGCTCTCCATGTCGCCGAAGTCGTCGAGGTGATCCTGCGAGAAATTGTTGAAGGCCACCACGTCGAACCGAACCCCGTCGATGCGGTGCCGCTCGACCGCGTGGGCCGACACCTCGAGCGCCACGCCGTCGACCCTCTGCTCGCGCATGCGCGCGAGCAGGCCGTGCAGCTCGGACGCCTCCGGGCTCGTGAGGTTCGACACGATCACCTCGTCGCCGATGCGGCGCTCCGCGGTCGAGCTGAGCCCGGCGGTGAAGCCGGCGGCGCGCAGCAGCTCCGCCAGCAGGTAGACGACGCTCGTCTTGCCGTTCGTGCCGGTGACGCCGAAGATCTTCGCGGAGAGGTCTGCGGTGTCGTACACGGCGGCCGCGACGTCGCCCAGCAGCTCGCGGGGGTGCCGCGCCGAGACGAGTACCGGGATCCCGGCCCCGCGATCCCGGGCGATGGCCGCGCCCGCCTCGTCGGTGAGCATCGCCACCGCACCGCGCAGCTCCGCCTGCGCGGCGAATTCCGCCCCGTGGCGCCGGGCGCCGGGCATGCCGATATAGAGGTCCCCCGGCCGCACGTCGCGGGAGTCGAGCGTCACGCCGCTCGCCGCCGCGTCACCGCGCCCGTCTGCGCCGGCCGCCCTCAGCCCGAACCGCTCGGCCAGCCGGTCGAGCGGGAGCGGCCTCGGGCGCTGCGGCCGAATGCTCAGCGCGTCTCCGATACTCACGTGCGTGTGCCTCCTGGGCCTCGGAATCAGTACTCCGTCGGCAGGGGCTCGTACTGGCCCGAGGACGGCGGGATCTGGAAGGTGCGGATGGTCGCCTGAGCGGCTTCGCGGAAGGCGGCCAGCGCGGCCTCCGCCCCGTCCCCGGATTTGGCGAACGCGATCGATGCTACCGCGACGTACTGGGGGTCGTCGGCGGGGAAGATGCCCGCGAAGGAGTTGACGTAGTCCGTGCGGTACGCGCCGGTGGCGGGGTCAACCTGCTCGGCGGTTCCCGTCTTGCCCGCGATGCGGTAGCCCGGGATCGCGATGATGTCTTTGAACCACGCCTCGTTCGCCACGGTCTCGAGCATCTGCATCATCTGCTTCGCCGTGTCCCCGCTCACCGCGCGAACGCTGTCGCCGGGGTCGAGCCGGCGCTCGGACCCGTCAGCGGCCACGCACGAGCGCACGACCGAGGGCGGCACGCGCTCCCCGCCGTTCGCGAGAGCCTGGTAGACGCCCGCCGTCTGCACGATGGTCGAGGAGACGCCCTGCCCGAACATGGTGTTGTAGGCGGTCTGGCGGTCCCAGTTCGCCACCGGGATCAGGTAGCCCGAGTCCTCGAGCGGCAGGCCCGCCTGCGTCGAGGCGCCGATGCCGAAGCGCTGCAGGTAGTCGTAGCGCACCTCGGGCGAGAGCGAGCTTCCGAGCATCGCGGTGCCCACGTTCGACGACTGCGTGAGGATGCCCGTCAGCGTCCACTGTATGGGCGGGTGCGGGAACGCGTCGCCGAAGCGCACGCCCGGCTCCGGCTCGAGGTAGTCCGGCGTGAGGTTCTGGGTGAGGGGCGTCGCCGCGCCCTGGTCGATGAGCGCGGCCGCCGTGATCGCCTTGAACGTCGAGCCGGGCTCGTAGGGCGAGGTGAAGGATCGCGCCTCCCGCTTGCTCGGATCGGAGGCGTCGACGTCGTTCGGGTCGACCGATCCGTCTTCGGCCACCGCGACGAGCTCCCCCGTGCGCACGTTCATGATCACGAGGTATCCCCACTCGGCCGAGGTCTGCTGCACCTGCTGGTTGATGGTCTGCTGCGCCTCCCACTGCAGGTCCCGGTCGATGGTCAGCTGCACGTCGCCCCCGTCGACCGCCTTCTTCTGCACCACCACGCTGCCGGGCAGCGTCACCCCGTCGGCCCCGCGCTCGTAGGTCTCGAAGCCGTCGGTGCCCGTGAGGCACTCGTTCTGCGACAGCTCGACACCCGACTGCGGCTTCTCGTCCTGCCCCGCGAAGCCGACGAGGTTGCCGCCGACGGCCCCGTTCGGATAGGTGCGCCGGTACTGCGTCTCGAAGGTGAGCCAGCCGATGCCGAGTTCCTTGAGCGCACTCAGCTGCGTGAGGTCGACGCCCCGCTTGACGTAGGCGAAATCCGACTTGGGGTTCTTGGCCAGCGCGTCGTCGACGATCTTCTGGATCTCCTCGGCGCTCTGGCCCGTGATGGCGCCGATCTCGGCGAACGCCTGTTGCGCCGTCACCTCCACCGTCGCCGCGCCCCCGCGCTCAGGGTCGGGGCGCCAGAACTTGCCGTCGTTGAGCTTGGTGTTCTTCGGCGACAGCTGCACGTCATAGCGCTCGTCGGTCGTCGCGAGCACATTGCCGTTGCGGTCGACGATGTCGCCGCGCACGCTCGAAATGGTCACGGGCACCGCCCGCTTGCCCTTCGCGTCCTCGTTCAGCGCGGCGGCCGACACGACCTGCACGTCGACCAGCCGCACGAGGAACACGACCGCGCCGACGATCACGATGGCGAGCGCCGCCGCTCGACGCAGTGAGGAGCCGCGCAGTCTCGGCATCCCGTCTCCCTTCTCGCGTGCCGCCCGGAGCGACCGTCAGCGGGTCTCGGGGCCGGGCAGCTTGCCCTTCCACCGTACCGGGGCCGCCGCCGGAGCGGTGCTCGAGGCTTTCAGCTGATTCCGAGACACGAGCAGTCCCGCGGCGTCGACGACGGGCATCGATTCGAGGGTGGAGTTGGGGATCAGGTTGCCCCGCGCCTCGGAGGTGGGCGAATCGAGCGAGCCGAGGATCGCGCCGTCGCTCAGCCGGAGGGCGGCGGGCTGCGCGTTCTGCACCATGCCGAGCGCCACGGCGTTCTCGGCGAGGTTCTGCGGCGATGCGAGCCGATCCACGTTCTGCGAGAGCACCCGCTCCACGCGGGTGAGATCCCGCTGCTCGCTCTCGAGCGCCCGCGCCTCGTAGGCGCCCTGCGACACCGCGATGCTCAGACCGAGCTGGGTCGCGAGGATCGCCAGCACGACGCCCACCGCGACGAGGGCGCCGGCCAGGGGGCTGCGACCGGGCCTGCGGGCAGAGCTCGGTGCGGGCGGCGCGATGCGCAGGTGGCGTTCCGCCGGGGGCGCGCCGGAGGGCGTCGGGACCGCGGCGCGCGCGCCGACGAGCGCGGCGCGGTCGGTCTCGATCGGAACCGTGTTGTTCATCGCGCGTCCCTCACTCGCTCGGCGGCGCGCAGGCGCACCGGGATCGCCCGCGGGTTGCGGGCCCTCTCGTCGTCGGCGGCGAACTCCGCGCCGCGGGTGAGCAGACGGAACTCGGGCCGGTGCTCGGGCAGTTCGACCGGCAGCCCGGCGGGGGCCGTCGATCTGCTGCGCCTCATCAGCTCGCGCTTGACCAGCCGGTCCTCGAGCGACTGGTAAGACATGACCACGGCTCGGCCGCCCGCGCGCAGCAGGTCGAGCGCGGCGGGGATCGCGCGCTCGAGCGCCGCGAGTTCGCCGTTCACCTCGATGCGCAGCGCCTGGAACACCCGCTTGGCGGGGTGCCGCTGACCCCGCACCGCGGCCGGCGTGGCCCGCTGCAGCACCTCGACGAGCCGGCCGCTGCGCACGATCGGCTCCTCGGCGCGCGCCGCGACGATCGCCCGGGCGTAGCGCGCGGCCAGCGGCTCCTCGCCGTAGCGCTCGAGGATGGCGCGCAGCCGCCCCTCGGGAGCACCGGCGAGCACCTCCGCCGCAGTCTCGCCCCGGCTCTGGTCCATGCGCATGTCGAGCGGCGCGTCCTGGGCGTAGGCGAAGCCGCGCTCGGCCTCGTCGAGCTGCAGCGAGGAGACGCCGAGGTCGAAGAGCGCGCCGTCGAGTGCGTCGAAGCCCGACTCGCGCACCGCCCGCTCGATCTCGTCGTAGACGGCGTGGACCCGGATCGCGCGGCCGCCGAAGCGCTCGAGCCGATGCCCGGCGAGCGCGAGCGCCTCCGGGTCGCGGTCGAGGCCGATGAGGATCAGCTCGGGGTGCGCATCGAGCAGCGCCTCGCTGTGGCCGCCCATGCCCAGCGTGGCGTCGACCACCACCGGGCTGCGGCCGTCGGCGGCGGCGAGACGGATCACCGGGGCGAGCAGCTCGAGGCAGCGCTCGAGCAGCACGGGCGTGTGCAGCGCGCCCGGATCCCGTGGCGTGTTCTGGCTCATGATGGTTCCGGGCTAGAACATGCCCGGGATCACCTCCTCCTCGATATCGGAGAAGGCGGACTCCTGCTCGGTCAGGTAGCGCTGCCAGGACTCGGCGTCCCAGATCTCGGCGCGCGATCCGGCGCCGATGACGGCGAGCTCGCGGTCGAGGCCCGCGTACTCGCGCAGGCTCTGCGGGATGGTGACGCGGCTCTGCTTATCGGGGGTCTCCGGGTGCGCGCCGGAGAGGAACACCCGCAGGTAGTCGCGGGCCTGCTTCGAGGTCACCGGCGCCCGTCTGATGCGGTCGTGCATCGCGGCGAACTCCTGCTCGCTGAACACGTAGAGGCAGCGCTCCTGGCCGCGGGTGATGACGAGGCCGTCCGCGAGCTCGTCGCGGAACTTGGCCGGGAGGATCAGTCGCCCCTTCTCGTCGAGCCTGGGCGTGAAGGTACCGAGGAACACGGGTACCTCCCTTCCTCGACTCGACCGTGGAACCCCACACTACTCCACTTTCCTCCACTTCAGGTGTTTTTCGCTCCATTTCGCGCTCACGGACGCGGGTGCGGCGAGAAATCGCGGGCCACGACCCGCTGAGTCGGGCAGCAGGGCACGCCCGGATCCCCGTTCTCCCGCGGATCCGGGCCCCTGCGCGGGCTCCGGGGAGCAAAGTGGAGGGATCCGCGCCTCCTCCGGCGCATGATCCCGATCGGAGCGGTCGACAACGAGCTGCGCGCAGATCACGGCCCCGCGAGCGCGGGCATGAAAAAAGGGATCGCGGTCAACCGCGATCCCTCCCCGAAGCCGTCGTCCGCCGCTAGCGGTCGCCGCCCATTCGCTCGTCCCAACGCCGCTCCATGCGCTCGCTGAGTGACTCGCGCGCGCTGCCGCCGGCCTGAGAGCCGCCCTCGCGATCCGGCTCGCCGGAGAGCTCGGCCTCGACGCTCGGCGCCGAACCGCGCGAGAACATCAGCATCACGCCGCCGAGCATCACGGCGAACCCGATGAGCCCCAGCCAGAGCTGCTGCGCCGCGACGCCGCCGATGAGCACTCCGACGCCTACGATCACCACGAGGATGCCGAGCACCAGCGAGCGGTAGTTCACCCGACGACGGCTGGCCGAGACCGTCTGCATCACGTCGGCTTCGCTCTGATAGAAGCCCCGCTCCATCTCGTCAAGCAGCCGCTGCTCGCGTTCTGACAGCGCCATGACGAACCTCCCGCAGTTGCTCTCGTTCTCGAAAACCCGAGTAGGAGTTTTCTTTTCCCAACAGTCTACGTCTCCAGCCCGCGACTAGGCTAGTTGCGTGCAAGAAACCACGCGACTCGCAGGGCTTATTCAGGAGCGGATAGGCGATACGCTGGCCCGTCATCGGCAGGCTCTGGAACCGCTCGGACCGGACGCGAAACCCCTGCTCGACGAGGCGATCGGCTTCCTCTCGGGCGGCAAGCGCTTCCGCGCCCAGTTCGCGGCGCTCGGATACCGCGCCACGCGACCCCTCGACCTCGCGTCGCCGGTCGGCCTCGAGTTCGGAGCCGTGCTCGACGCGGCCTGCGCGCTCGAGCTCTTCCACGCCGCGGCCCTCATCCACGACGACGTCATCGACCGCTCCGACACGAGGCGCGGCCGACCCGCCGTGCACCGGCTCTTCTCCGCCGTGCACCAGCAGCGCGGCTGGCGCGGCGAGAGCGATCACTTCGGCCTCGCCGGGGCGATCCTGCTCGGCGACCTGCTGCAGTCGTGGGCCGACGAACTGCTGCAGGCCGCGTGCGACGCCGTCCCCGACCGGGGGGCGGCTCGACGTGCGCGCGATCACTTCAACCGGATGCGCAGCGAGGTGGCGATCGGCCAGTACCTCGACGTGCTCGAGGAGCAGCGGCCGACCTTCGCCGAGCACGCCGAGCAGCTCGAACGCTCGACTCGGGTGCTCGTCTACAAGTCGGCGAAGTACAGCGTCGAGGCGCCGCTGCTCATCGGCGCCTCGCTCGCCGGAGCCCGCGAGGAGCAGGAGGACGGGCTCGCCGATTTCGGTCTGCCCATCGGCGTCGCGTTCCAGCTGCGCGACGACCTGCTCGGGGTCTTCGGCGACGAGGAGCTGACCGGAAAGCCGATCGGCGACGACCTCGCCGAGGGCAAGCGCACCGTGCTCGTCACCCTCGCCAGGGCGAACCTGCCGCCCACGCAGCGGCGCATCTTCGACGACCTCCTCGGCAGCGAGCTCGACCGCGAGCAGGTGGCGATCCTGCAGCGGACGATCCGCGAGAGCGGCGCGGTGGATCGCGTCGAGGAGATGATCACCCGCAACGTCGACCGCGCGACCGAAGCACTGCGCAGAGCACCGATCCGCCCCGAGGCGGCCGAGTCGCTAGCGCGGCTCGCCGAGCGGGCCGCGCGCCGCACCTTCTAGAAGGCGAGTCCCTGGGTCGCTCGGCGCACCGCGCTCTTCCGGCCCGACCGCAGGGCGTCGACCGGCCGCTCCCCCAGTTCCTCGTTGTGCGCGAGCAGCCAGGACACGGCCTCGTCGTTCGCGAAACCGGCATCGAGCAGCACCAGCAGCGTGCCCCGCAGCGGCGGCAGGGGGTGATCGTGCTGCACGAACTCGGCGGGCACCTTGACCACGCCGTCGATGCGCACCGCGGCCAGCTGGTGGTCCTCGATGAGGCGGTGGATCCTGCCCGGGGTGGCGCCGAGAAGCTCCACGACCTCGGGGACCGTGAGAAAGGGCGTATCGGGCGCGATGTTCTCTGGCACGCTTCAACTCTGCCAGCGTCGTGCGGGGATCGCAATCCGCGACAGCACGGCGCGGGTCGGGTGAATCGACGCCCGACTTCCGTAGACTCTCGTCGTGACCTCCGTGCCCACCGACCCGATGATCGGGCAGACGCTCGACGGGCGATACGCGATCCGCTCGCGCATCGCCCGCGGGGGCATGGCGATGGTGTATCTGGCCAACGACCTGCGCCTGGAGCGCCGCGTCGCCGTGAAGGTGATGCACGAGCACCTCGCCGAGGACGAGAACTTCACCCGGCGCTTCGAGCAGGAGGCCCGCAGCGCGGCCCGGCTCTCGCACCCCAACCTCGTGAACGTCTTCGACCAGGGTCACGACGCCGGGCGCACCTATCTGGTCATGGAGTACCTGCCCAGCATCACGCTGCGAGACCTGCTGAAGCAGCAGAAGCGCCTCACGTCCGACCAGGCGCTCGAGATCGGCGAGGCGGTGCTGGCCGGCCTGACCGCGGCGCACCACGCGGGCATCGTGCACCGCGATCTCAAGCCCGAGAACGTGCTGCTGGCTGACGACGGGCGCATCAAGCTCGGCGACTTCGGCCTGGCCCGCGCCGTCAGCGCGAACACCACGACGGGCCAGGCGCTGCTCGGCACGATCGCCTATCTCTCGCCGGAGCTCGTGACGCGCGGGATCGCCGACGCCCGAAGCGACCTGTACGCCTTCGGCATCATGCTCTACGAGATGCTCACAGGCTCGCAGCCGTTCACCGGCGAGCAGCCCATGCAGATCGCCTACCAGCACGCCCACTCCGAGGTGCCGGCGCCCTCCCTCGAGAGCGCCGAGGCGACGCCCGAGATCGACGAGCTGGTGAGGTGGACCACGCAGCGGGATCCAGAGCTCCGGCCGCGCGACGCGGGCGAGGCGCTGGAGTTCGTGCGCTCACTGCGCCACGGGCTCGCGACGGGCGCTTCGACCCGCGTGCTGCCGGAGCTCGGCGGGGCCCCGACCCCCTCGACGACCGTGCTCGATGGGGCGCAGCAGCGGGTGCTCGCGGCGGGGGCCGCCCTCGACGAGCCGCCGGGGGAAACCGCGTCGCAGCCCGACGCCCCGGTCTCTCCGCTCGAGCACGCGGCCGTCGCCGAGCGGAGGCGGGGCCGGCGCGGCAGGACCGTCGCCGTGCTGCTCGTGCTGCTCGTGCTGCTGGCGGGCGGGACCGGCTGGTGGTTCGGCCAGGGGCCGGGCTCTCGCGTGGCGGTGCCCGAGGTCGCCGGGGCCGGGATGGAGGCCGCTCAGGCTCTGCTCTCAGAGCGGTCCCTGCTCGCCGAGGTCTTCGAGTGCTCGAGCCTCGAGGTGCCCGCGGGGCAGGCGGTGCGCACCGAGCCCGCGGCCGGCGAGCGAGTGGATCGGGGCAGCAGCGTGCGGCTGTGCCGCTCCACGGGCCCCGAGCTCAAGCCGGTGCCGACGATCGTCGGGCTGCCCCTGAACCAGGCTCAGACGGCGATCGGTGATGCGGGCTTCACCGTGGGAGAGGTCGTCGAGCGGCGCTTCTCCTCCGGGGATCCCGCCGAGACGGTGCTCGCCGCGCTCGGCTCCGACGGCCAGCCGCTGGGCGAGACCTACCCGGAGCAGGGCAGGGTCGACCTCGTCGTCTCGGCGGGGGCCGTACCCGACGTCGCCGGGCTGCCCGCGGACGAGGCGACCGCCAAGCTCGCCGAGGTCGAGCTGACTGTCGACGCCGCCCTCGGATCGGAGAGCTACAGCGCCGAGGTGCCCCAGGGATCCGTCATATCGCTCGCGGGCGTCCCAGATCCCGTGCGGCCGGGAGACGCCGTCGGCCTGCAGGTGTCGCTCGGGCCGGAGCTCTTCGAGATCCCAGACGTCTCGGGCATGGGATTGCAGGAAGCGATGGACGCGCTCACGGCGGCCGGGTTCCAGCCGAGCACGCTCGTGCCCGACGCGCTCCGGGACTTCGCGAAGGCGACGGGCACGGAGCCCGGCGCCGGAGAACGGGTGCCCGCGGGCACCGAGATCCGGGTCAGGAGCACCATATCGCTCTGAGCCGGTCGCGCCCCGGCGGCCGGTCTCAGCGAGCGATCCGCTTGAGCTCCTCAGCCACCTGGAAGGCGAGCTCGAGCGACTGGCGGTGGTTGAGGCGCGGGTCGCACAGCGACTCGTAGCGGGTCTCGAGCGCCGCCTCGTCGATGTTCTCGGATCCGCCGAGGCACTCCGTGACGTCGTCGCCCGTGAGCTCCACGTGGATGCCGCCGGGGAACGTTCCTGCCTCCCGGTGCGACTCGAAGAACCCTCGCAGCTCGTCCATCACGTCGTCGAAGCGGCGGGTCTTGTAGCCGGTCGCCGTCGTGATGCCGTTGCCGTGCATGGGGTCGGTGACCCACAGCGGCGTCGCTCCGGCGTCGCGTACCCCCGCCAGCAGACCGGGCAGCACGTCGCGGATCCTGCCCGCGCCCATGCGCGTGATGAAGGTGAGGCGCCCGGGCTCGCGCTCCGGGTCGAGCTTGTCGATGAGCCGCAGCGCGTCGTCGACCGAGGCGGTCGGCCCCAGCTTGACCCCGATGGGGTTGCGCACGTGCGACAGGAACTCCACGTGCGCACCGTCGAGGTCGCGGGTGCGCTCCCCGATCCAGAGCATGTGCCCTGAGGTGTTGTAGAGCTGCCCCGTGCGCGAGTCGACGCGCGTGAGCGGGCGCTCGTAGTCGAGCAGCAGCGCCTCGTGGCTCACGTAGAACTCGGTCTGCGTGAGCGCCGCGCTCTCAACCCCGCACGCCTCCATGAACCTGAGCGCGCGGTCGATCTCGGCGGCGAGCGACTCGTAGCGCTGATTCGCCGGGTTCGAGACGAAGCCCTTGTTCCACTCGTGCACCTGCCGCAGGTCGGCGAAGCCGCCGCGCGTGAAGGCGCGGATGAGGTTGAGCGTCGAAGCCGAGACGTGATACCCCTGCACGAGGCGGTGCGGGTCGGCGGTGCGCGACTCGGCGGTGAAGTCGTAGCCGTTGACGAGATCGCCGCGGTAGGCCGGCAGCGCGACGCCCTCGCGGGTCTCGGTATCGCTCGAGCGGGGCTTCGCGAACTGGCCCGCCATGCGCCCGACCTTGATGACCGGCATGGAGGCGCCGTAGGTGAGCACGACCGCCATCTGCAGGAGGGTCTTCACCCGGTCCCGGATCTTATCGGCGGTCGCCGCCGCGAAGGTCTCGGCGCAGTCGCCGCCCTGCAGCAGGAAGGCCTCTCCGCGAGCCGCCGCCGCGAGCCGCTCCCGCAGCAGGTCCGCCTCGCCCGCGAACACGAGGGGCGGCTGCGCTGCGAGCTCCGCAGATGCGGCGTCCACGGCGGCGGGATCCGGCCAGCTCGGCTGCTGCTTCGCCTCGAGCTCGCGATACGCGTCGAGCTCCGCGAACGCAAGCGATGCAGCGGTGTCGGTGGTCTGGATCGTCATCGGCTCTTCCGTATCATTCGTGTGAAATGCGGGTACGCGAACGTCGCGGGCAGAGGCCGCAACCCTCCCATGGTACCGGCTATCGGCGCGCCGGCCCGCGCTCAGCGGCCCCGTACGCTCGAGGCGTACACGTCGACGTACTGCTGGCCGCTCAGCCTCTGGATCTCGAGCATGATCTCGTCGGTCACGCTGCGGAGCACGAAGCGGTCGGCGCTCATCCCCCGGAAGCGGCTGAAGTCGAGCGGCTTGCCGACGACCGTGCCGATGCGCCGGATCTTCGGGATCTTCGCGCCGATCGGCATGGCCTTCTCGGTGTCGATCATCACCGCGGGCACGACGATCGCCCCCGACTCGAGCACGAGCCGTGCCACGCCCGTGCGCCCACGGTACAGGCGGGCGTCGGGGCTGCGGGTGCCCTCCGGGTAGATGCCGAGCACGTCGCCGCGATCGAGCACGCTCAGCCCGGTGTTCAAGGAGGCCTCCGAGGCCTTGCCCCCCGAGCGGTCGATCGGCAGCTGCCCGACGGCGAGCATGAAGTTCTTCACGAACCACCCTTTGAGACCCCGACCCGTGAAGTAGTCGCTCTTCGCGAGGAAGTACACGCGCCGGTCGATCATCAGCGGCATGAAGAACGAGTCGATCACCGACAGGTGGTTTCCCACAATAATTACCGGCCCCGACGCGGGAATATTCTCGGCACCCTCCACCCACGGGCGATAGATCGTTTTCAAGAAAGGCCCGATGATCAGGTGTTTAAAAATCCAGTAGAACACGGCCGGCGGTTTCCTCTCGTCCCAGACCACAATAGCCGAGCCGGGGCGGCCCTCCGGTATGCGTATAGGCTGATGGCATCATCCCGCGGCGCACGGCGCGCCGCCGAACGCCGCGACGCCGAGGTATCAAAGGAGCTGCCGTGAAACAGTCTCAGACCCCTATCCTGGTCCCCTCCGTCCCCGAGGACAACATCACCGATCTGCTCGAGCAGCGCGTCGCCGCGACGCCGGATCGCGCCCTCTTCTCGGTGCCGCAGGGCGAAGGCTGGCACGATCTCAGCGCCGCGGAGTTCCGCACGCAGGTGATCGAGCTCGCGAAGGGGCTCGTGGCGGCGGGCATCGAGCCGGGCGACCGGATCGCCTTCATGTGCAAGACCAGCTACGAGTGGACCCTCGTCGACTTCGCGATCCACTACGCCGGAGCCGTCATGGTGCCGGTGTACGAGACCTCGTCCCCGCTCCAGCTCCACTGGATGATCGAGGACTCGGGGGCTCGCGCGATCATCACCGAGACCGCGGAGCACGCCGAGCGCTTCGCCGAGATCCGCGACGAGGTCACGAACGTGACGCTCGCCTGGCGCCTCGACGAGAACGCACTCGATGCGCTGCGCGACAGCGGCCGGGACGTCGCGGACGGCGAGATCGACCGCCGCCGCGGCCTCGCGGTCGGCAGCGACATCGCGACGCTCATCTACACCTCGGGGTCGACGGGACGCCCCAAGGGCTGCGTGCTCACGCACGCCAACTTCGTCGACCTGTCCCGCAACTCGGCGGCGGCGCTCTCGGCGGTCGTGCAGCAGCCCGGATCGTCCACACTGCTGTTCGTCACGCTCGCCCATGTCTTCGCACGGTTCATCTCGGTGCTCGCGGTGCACGCCGGCGTGCGCGTCGGCCATCAGGCCGACACCACGCAGCTGCTGCCGGCGCTCGGCACGTTCAAGCCGACCTTCCTGCTGGCCGTGCCGCGCGTCTTCGAGAAGGTCTACAACTCGGCGGAGCAGAAGACCGAGGCCGAGGGCAAAGGCAAGATCTTCCGCGCAGCCGCCAAGGTGGCCGTCGCGCACTCCGAGGCGCTCGACGCCGGCAGGGTTCCCTTCGTGCTGGGAATCAAGTTCAAGATCTTCGACAGGCTCGTCTACGCGAAGCTGCGCGAGCGGTTGGGCGGCAACGTGCGCTTCGCGGTCTCGGGATCCGCCCCCCTCAGCCACTATCTCGGCCACTTCTACCGCAGCCTCGGCGTCAAGATACTCGAGGGCTACGGCCTCACCGAGACCACCGCGCCGGTCACGGTGAACCTCCCCGACAAGTTCAAGATCGGCACGGTCGGCCCCGCGCTGCCCGGACACACCGTGCGCATCGCGGAGGACGGGGAGATCGAGGTCAAGGGCATCGACGTGTTCAAGGAGTACTGGAACAACCCCGAGGCGACGCGAGCCGTCTTCACCGACGACGGCTTCTTCAGGACCGGTGACATCGGCGCGCTCGACGACGACGGGTACCTCTCGATCACCGGACGCAAGAAGGAGATCATCGTCACCGCGGGAGGCAAGAACGTCGCCCCGGCCGCGCTCGAGGACCCCATCCGCGCCAACACCATCATCGGCCAGGTCGTGGTGGTCGGCGATCAGAAGCCGTTCATCTCGGCGCTCATCACGCTCGATCCGGAGATGCTGCCCGTGTGGCTGAACAACAACGGCGAGGATCCGAGCATGACGCTCGAGGAGGCGGCCGCGCACCCGAAGGTGCTCGCCGAGGTGCAGAGCGCGGTCGATGACGGCAACAGGTACGTCTCGCGGGCCGAGTCGATCCGCAAGTTCGTGATCCTGCCGACCGAATTCATCGAGGCCAACGGTCACCTCACTCCGAAGATGAGCATCAAGCGCGACAACATCCTGCGCGACTTCGCGGGCGAGATCGCGGGGCTCTACGGAGACAATCCGCAGACCGAGATGGTCGACGTCGGCAAGTAGCGCGCCGCTCAGAACCAGTTCGACTGGCGGATGCGCCGCATGGCCTCCCCGCGCGTCTGGCGGTCGAGGCGCGAGACGTACAGCTTGCCGTCGAGGTGATCGCACTCGTGCTGCAGCGCCTGCGCGAGCAGGCCCTCTCCCGCGATCACGATCTCATCGCCGTCGAGGTCGAGGCCGCGCACCGTCGCGCGCGGATGGCGCATCACCTCGAACCAGAGATCCGGCACCGACAGGCAGCCCTCGCCGGTCGGCACGGGCTCCCCCTCGAGCGCCACGATCTCGGGGTTGAGCACGTAGCTGACCGCGCCGTCGATGTTGAGGCTGAAGGCCCGCTGCGTGTGGCCGATCTGGGTCGCTGCGAGGCCCGCGCGGCCCTCCATGTCGACCGTCTCGCAGAGGTCGGCGACGAGTGCGCGTACCCCGTCGTCGATGTTCTCGATGGGGTCGCACACGGTGCGCAGCACCGGGTCGCCGAACAGCCTGATCTCTCGAATCGCCACGGCGACCCAGCTTACGCGATGACGATGATCAGGTCGCCGGCTTCGAGGGCGCGGGTGCCGGTGAATACGATGCGCTCCACCGTGCCCGACACGGGGGCGGTGATGGCGGCTTCCATCTTCATGGCCTCGATCGTGGCGATCGGCTGGCCGGCCTCGACGGTCTCGCCGGCCGCGGTCTTGACGGTGACGGTGCCCGAGAAGGGCGCGGCGATGTGGCCGGGCAGGGTTCGATCGGCCTTCTCGGCGACCGGGGCGGCGACCTCCACGGAGTCGTCCTTCACGAAGACCTGCCGCAGCTGGCCGTTGACGCGCACCATGACGGTGCGCACGCCCTTGTCATCGGCCTCGCCGATGGCTTCGAGGCCGATGTAGAGGCGCACGCCGCGGGCGAGGTCGATGGCGTGCTCGGCGCCGGCTTCGAGGCCGTAGAGGTAGTCGGGGGTGTCGAGCACGGAGAGGTCGCCGAACTGCTCGCGCGCCGCCTCGAACTGGCGCGTCGGCTGCGGGAAGAGCAGGCGGTTCAGCGTCCGGCGGCGCTCCTCGCTCGTGCCGCCGAGCAGCTGGGAATCCTCATCGCTGATCGGTGCGACCTCGATGCTCGGGGTGCGGCCCTGGAGCACTCTCGTGCGGAACGGCTCGGGCCAGCCGCCGGGGATCTCGCCGAGCTCGCCCGCGAGGAACCCGACCACGGAGTCGGGGATGTCGTAGTTCTGCGGGTGCGCCTCGAAGTCGGCGGGGTCGGCGTCGACCGCGGCCAGGTGCAGCGCGAGATCTCCGACGACCTTCGAGGAGGGTGTCACCTTCGGGATGCGGCCGAGGATGCGGTCGGCCGCGGCGTACATGTCCTCGATCTTCTCGAAGTTCTCGGCGAGGCCCAGCGCGATCGCCTGCTGGCGCAGGTTGGAGAGCTGCCCGCCCGGGATCTCGTGCGTGTAGACGCGCCCCGTGGGCGAGGGCAGCCCCGACTCGAACGGCCGGTACAGGGTGCGCACCGCGTCCCAGTACGGCTCGAGCGCGAACACCGCATCCGCGTCGAGGCCGGTGTCGCGGTCGGTGTTCGCGAGCCCCGCCACCAGCGCCGAGAGCGAGGGCTGGCTCGTGGTGCCCGACATCGGCGCCGACGCCGCGTCCACCGCGTCGACCCCCGCGGCACTGGCCGCGAGCAGGGTCGCGAGCTGGCCGCCCGGCGTGTCGTGGGTGTGCAGGTGCACGGGCAGCTCGAAGCGCTCGCGCAGCGCGGTGACGAGCTTCGCGGCCGCGGCCGGGCGCAGCAGGCCCGCCATGTCCTTGATCGCGAGCACGTGCGCGCCCGCCCCCACGATCTGGTCGGCGAGACGCAGGTAGTAGTCGAGGGTGTACTTGTCCTCGGCCGGGCTCAGCAGGTTGCCGGTGTAGGCCATCGCGACCTCCGCGACCGCCGTTCCCGTCTCCCGCACGGCGTCGATCGCGACGCGCATCTGGTGCACGTCGTTGAGGGCGTCGAAGATGCGGAACACGTCCACGCCGGTCTCGGCCGCCTCCCGCACGAACGTCTGCGCGACCTGCGCCGGGTAGGGGGTGTAGCCGACCGTGTTCTGACCGCGGAGCAGCATCTGGATCGGCACGTTGGGCAGCGCCTCGCGCAGGGCGGCGAGCCGCTCCCAGGGGTCCTCGCCCAGGAAGCGCAGCGCGACGTCGTAGGTCGCGCCGCCCCACGCCTCGACCGACCACAGCTGCGGCGTCAACCGCGCCACGTACGGCGCCACCCGCACGAGGTCCCTCGTGCGCACGCGGGTCGCCAGCAGCGACTGGTGCGCGTCGCGGAACGTGGTCTCGGTGACCGCGAGCGCGGTCTGCTCGCGCAGGCTCCGGGCGTAGCCCTCCGGCCCCAGTTCGAGCAGCCTCTGCCGGTACCCGTCGGGCGCGGGCTCGGCGAGATCGGCCTCGGGCAGCTTCACCGCCGGGTCGATGTGCCCGGGGCGCGCCCCGTTGGGCTGGTTCACGGTCACGTTCGCGACGTGCTGCAGCAGGCGCGTCGCGCGATCCTTGGGCTTGTTCATCTCGAGCAGCTCGGGCCGCTCCTCGATGAACGAGGTCGCGACATCCCCCACCTGGAACGCGGCGTCGGCGAGCACGGCCTGCAGGAACGGGATGTTCGTCGCGACGCCGCGGATCCGGAACTCGCCCAGCGCGCGCCGCGCGCGCACCACCGCGTCCTCGAAGCTGCGGCCGCGGCAGGTCAGCTTCGCCAGCATCGAGTCGAAGTGCGGGCTGATCTGCGCGCCGACGTTGATCGTGCCGCCGTCGATGCGCACCCCGCCGCCGCCCGGGGAGCGGTACGCCGTGATCCGGCCCAGGTCGGGGCGAAACCCGTTCGCCGGGTCCTCGGTCGTGATGCGGCACTGCAGCGCAGCCCCGCGCAGCCTAATGTCGTCCTGCTCCAGCTCCAGCTCCGCCAGCGTCTCGCCCGCCGCGATCCGCATCTGCGCCCGCACCAGATCCACGTCGGTGACCTCCTCGGTCACCGTGTGCTCCACCTGGATGCGGGGGTTCATCTCGATGAACACGTGCTGGCCGGCGCGCTCCCCCTCGGTGTCGAGCAGAAACTCGACCGTGCCCGCGTTCTCGTACCCGATCGACCTCGCGAACGCGATCGCGTCGCGGGTGAGTGCGTCCCGCTGCTCCTGCGTCAGGTTCGGGGCCGGCGCGATCTCGACCACCTTCTGGTGGCGGCGCTGCACCGAGCAGTCCCGCTCGAACAGGTGCACCGTCGCGCCCGCGCGATCCGCGAGCACCTGCACCTCGATGTGCCGCGGGCGCAGCACCGCCTGCTCGATGAACATCGTCGGATCGCCGAACGCCGACTCCGCCTCCCGCATCGCCGACTCCAGCGCCTCGCGCAGATCCTCCTCGCGCTCCACGCGCCGCATGCCGCGCCCGCCGCCGCCCGCGACCGCCTTCGCGAACACCGGGAACCCGATCTCCCGCGCCCCCGCGATCAGCGCGCCGACGTCCTCGGACGGCGGCGTCGACCGCAGCACCGGCACCCCGGCCGCGATCGCGTGCTCCTTCGCCGCGACCTTGTTGCCCGCCATCTCCAGCGCCGCACGACCCGGCCCGACGAACCGGATCCCCGCCGCCTCCGCCGCCGCCGCCAGCTCCGGATTCTCCGACAAAAACCCATACCCCGGGTAGATCGCATCGGCACCCGACTCCACCGCCACCCGCACGATCTCCGACACATCCAGGTACGCGCGCACCGGATGCCCGACCTCGCCGATCAGATACGCCTCATCCGCCTTCAACCGGTGCAGCGAATTGCGATCCTCGTACGGGAACACCGCCACCGTCGACGCCCCCAACTCGTGCGCCGCACGAAACGCCCGAATCGCGATCTCACCACGATTGGCAACCAGAACCTTCTTGAACACGCGGAACACTCCTCTGCAGTCAATCGTCAGCGGCTGCCCAGGCCGGAAATCGTTCGGTATCAAGATACATGCAAACCGTGCTCCGCGTCCGTGGGCCGGCGGAAAACCCGGCCCGCGGGGCGCCGGTTCGAGCGCGGCGAGCAGCTGCGGCGGAGAGCAGCTCGCACGGGACTGGAGGTTTCCCGGCTTGCATCGACTAAACTTGTCGCGTGCATGTATTGAGTGTGAGTTCCCTCAAGGGCGGTGTCGGCAAGACCACCGTGACGCTCGGCCTCGCCTCGGCCGCCTTCTCCCGCGGTCTTCGGACGCTTGTGGTCGATTTCGATCCCCAGTCGGATGTGTCGACCGGCCTCGCGGTCGACCCCGAGGGATTCGCGAACGTGGCCGATGTGCTCGACAGCCCGAAGGAGAAGACGGTGCGCTCGGCGATCGCGCGCAGCGGCTGGAACGATTACCACGAGGGCGGCACCATCGACCTGCTCGTGGGCAGCCCCTCCGCCATCAACTTCGACGGCCCGCACCCCTCCACCCGGGACATCTGGAAGCTCGAGGAGGCCCTCGCTGTGGTCGAGACCGAGTACGACCTCGTACTCATCGACTGCGCCCCGTCGCTCAACGCGCTCACGCGCACGGCCTGGGCGGCGAGCGACCGTGTGCTCGTGGTCGCAGAGCCGAGCCTCTTCGCCGTCGCGGCGACCGACCGGGCGCTCCGCGCGATCGAGGAGATCCGCCGCGGCGTGAGCCCCCGGCTGCAGCCGCTCGGCATCCTGATCAATCGCACCCAGCCGCAGTCCATGGAGCACCAGTTCCGCATCCGCGAGCTGCGCGAGATGTTCGGCCCGCTGGTGCTGAACCCGCAGCTGCCCGAGCGCCCCTCGCTGCAGCAGGCGCAGGGCGCGGCCAAGCCGGTGCACATGTGGCCGGGCGAGGCCTCGCAGGAGATGGCCGCGAACTTCGACCTCGTGCTGGATCGCGTTCTCCGCTCGGCGGGCATGGACGCGGCGCGCGCAGCCAAGTAGCAGCGCGGCGGCACCGCCTTCATCCTTCTCGCGGCGCGACCGCGTCAGGAGATCTTGCGACCCCGTCGCCGCACCGCGAGCTCGTCGACGGCGTCCGGCTGCTCGCGGTGCTCGTCCATGTCGACGAGCGAGGTCTCGACCTCGCGCAGCACCTTGCCAACCGCGATGCCGAAGACGCCCTGGCCGCGGCTGACGAGGTCGATCACCTCGTCGTTCGAGGTGCAGAGGTAGACGCTGGCGCCGTCGCTCATGAGGGTGGTCCGGGACAGGTCGTGCACCCCGGCCTCGTGCAGCTGGGCGACGGCGGTGCGGATCTGCTGGAGGGAGATGCCGGTGTCGAGCAGACGCTTGACGAGCTTGAGCACGAGGATGTCGCGGAACCCGTAGAGGCGCTGCGATCCGGATCCCTTCGCCTCTCGAACGGTCGGCTCGACGAGCCCCGTGCGCGCCCAGTAGTCGAGCTGCCGGTAGCTGATCCCGGCTGCCCGGGCGGCGGTGGCGCCCTTGAAGCCGCCGTCCTGGTTGGGCCTCGGGAGTCCGTCGTCGAAGAGCAGCTCAGCATCGATCGAGATCGGCTGAGCAGTCGGCGGCTGCGACGGAGAACCCGCATCGCCGGACGGCTGCTGGGTGTGCTCCATCGTGTTCCTTTCTCCGCGGCGCAGCGCATGCTGAACGCCGAACTCCATCAACGCTACCCAGATGATCAGCCCCGTGCAACGACCGGTCGATATCAATTTCGGCGTGTCGATCTCTAGTTGAACTTGAAGGTTGAGATCACGCCGATGTCGTCCGGATCAGAGCCCGCCGAACCGCCTGCGCAACACGCCGGACCGCACCGTGTCGAGGTAGCCCGCGAGCTCGAGCGACTCCTCCGTGCTGGCCGGGGTTCCGTTCTTCACGCCGCGCGTCGACACGGCGTGCGAGATCAGCTCGGCCTCGCGCTCGGCCGCTACCCTCAGAGAGCGCAGATGCCGCGGCGTGATCCCCTGCTCCGCGAGTTTGAGGAGAGCGGTCAACTGCGCGACCGCATCGTGCGGGAACACCTCGGCGGCGGGCAGCAGGCCCGCCGCGATGGCCTCCCCCAGGAAGCGCGCGCTCGCGCCCGTGGAGCGCCGCAGCTCCTCGCTGCTCAGGACGCGCTTCGGGGCGAGAATGCTCGACGCGCTGCGGGGTGCGGCGCCGGGGATCATCGGATCGCGCCCCGCGTCCATCTCCTCGAGCACCTCGGCGATCACCTTGAGCGGGAGATAGTGATCCCGCTGCAGCGTGAGGACCAGTCGCAAACGCTCGATGTGCTCCTGCGAGAACTTGCGATACCCCGATTTGGTGCGCTCGGGGGTGACGAGCCCCTGCTCCTCGAGGAAGCGCAGCTTCGACGGGGTCAGGTCGGCGAAATCGTCCTGCAGCCGCGCGAGCACCTGGCCGATGCTCAGAAGGCCGGAAGTCTGCTGGCGGGCCTGCACGGCCGCCATGCTACGCGTCCTCGCCCAGATCGAAACGCGAGGCGAAGAAGGTGAAGCGGAACTTGCCGACCTGAACCTCGACGCCGTCCTCGAGCGCGACCTCGCCCTCGATGCGGGCGCCGTCGCAGAACGTTCCGTTGAGGGAGCCGAGGTCGACGACCGAGAACAGGGTGCCGCGACGGCGGAACTCCGCGTGCCTGCGCGACACGGTCACGTCGTCGAGGAAGATGTCCACCGCCGGATGCCGGCCCGCGACCGTGACGTCCTGATCCAGCAGGAAGCGCGCGCCGAGATCCGGGCCGCGGCGCACGACGAGCAGCGCGGCACCCGAGGGCAGCGCCTCGACCGCCTCGCGCTCGTCGATGGTGAGGTCGGTCGCTCGCGTGCGGATCATGGCCCCGAGATCGTCCCGGAATTGCTGGGTGGAACGCACCTCCGGGTTGTCGGCGCGACGAGCATGATTCTCGGTGTTCACGTCATCACCCATTCTTGACTCTCGAACGACGGCGGGCCGTACGGCCCAGTCCTTCTACGCTATCGCAGCGGCGGGCGGCGGCGCACCTCGAAGCGGCAAAATCGGAGCACCATCTTCGCGCCGTTACTCGTGCGCCTCGAGAAACGCGTAGACCTCGTTCGAGTCGACACCCGGAAACGTTCCGGTGGGCAGCGCCGCGAGCAGGCTCGTCGGCGTCGCCGCCTCAGGCCAGGAGGCCGCCTCCCACTTTCGGGTGAGGTCGCTCGAGGCCTCCCTGCAGCAGCGGTCGTCGGGGCAGAACGACTGCGAGCGGTGCGTCGTCTCGCGCCCTCGGAACCACTTCACATCCTCGAAACGCACCCCCACGCTCACCGAGTAGAGCCCCTCCTTCGCCTTCTCCACGCGGGAGGTGCACCAGTAGGTGCCGCCCGATGCCATATCGGTGTACTGATACCAGGGGTTGAAGCGATCCGGCTGCCCGAAGATCGTCCGCGCCGTCCAGTTGCGGCAGACCGTGGCCCCCTCGAGGTTGCCCAGCGCATCTGAGGGGAAGCGCACCCCGTCGTTCTCGTAGGCCTTGATGAGCGTTCCCGACTCGTGCGCCTTCATGAAGTGCACCTGCAGACCGAGGCGCTCCGTCGCGAGGTTGGTGAAGCGGTGCGCCGCCATCTCGTACGAGACGCCGAACGCGTCGCGCAGATCCTCCATCGAGATCTGCCGCTGCTTCCTCGCCTCCGCGAGCAGCTCCACCGCGGCCTCCTCCGGCAGCAGCACCGCGCCCGCGAGGTAGTTCGCCTCCACGCGCTGCCGCAGGAAATCGCCGTAGTTGCGAGGCTCCTCATGGCCGCAGACGAGGCTCGCGAGCGCGCGCAGGATCGGGGCCCGTGCGTCGCGCGAGGGCAGGTTGCTGCTGAGGTAGATGCGGCCGTTGCGGCGGTCGATCACCGAGCGCGTCGAGTGCGGCACATCCGACACGTAGTGCAGGCTGAATCCCAGTTTCTCGGCGACGTTCGAGATGGTCTGCTGCGACACCGGCCCCCCGCTGTAGCCGACGCTGTCGAGCAGCTGCTTCGCCGCGAGCTCGAGCTCGGAGAAGTAGTTTCCCGCGAGTCGCATCTCCCGGCGCAGCTCGGTGTTCGCGCGCCGCGCCTCCTCCGGGGTCGCGGCCCGCTCGCGATGCAGCCGCTCCACCTCCTGGTGCAGGCCGAGGATCGCGCGGAGCGTCTCATCGCCGGTCGCCTTCGAGACGCGGATCGGCTGAATGCCGAGCGAGCGGAACACCGGGCCGCGCTGGGCCCGTTCCACCGCGATCTCGAGCGCCGCTCGCTCGCTCGGCGCCTCGTCCATGAGCAGCTCGTCGACGGTGGAGTCGAGGGCGGCCGCGAGCGAGCGCAGCAGCGGCAGGCGGGGCTCGCGCTTGCCGTTCTCGATCGCCGAGAGCTGCGACGGCGCGCGATCCACGGCGACCGCCAGCTGCTCGAGGGTCAGCCCCAGTCGCGCGCGGCGCTCGCGCACACGGCGCCCGAGCGTCAGGGCATCGCCGCTCTCCCCCGGGGCGGGATCTGAGGGGCGGTTGCCGCCGATTTCGGACTCGAGAAGTGTCATGCGCCCATCGTGCCAGAGACGGATTCTTCCGACAAGCAGAAAAAGCCGTGAATTTCACCACCCGTATACCCGTTTTCGGGGGGTGAGGCGCCTGCAAGATGGAACTACACCCGCAGGCACCGGCCTTCGGGGATCGAGACACAGGAGTCATCGTGACGAACGACGCAACGCAGAACACCGCCGCCGAGCAGCTCGCGTGGGACTGGGAGAACGACCCCCGCTGGGAGGGCGTCGCCCGGGACTACCGCGCGGAAGACGTCGTCCGCCTCCGCGGACGCGTGCAGGAGGAGCACACCCTCGCCCGCCGCGGCTCCGAGAAGCTTTGGACGCAGCTCACGTCGGAAGGACGCGAGGGCGGCTACACGAACGCCCTCGGCGCCCTCACCGGCAACCAGGCCGTGCAGCAGGTGAAGGCCGGGCTGCGCGCCGTCTACCTCTCCGGCTGGCAGGTCGCCGCCGACGCGAATCTCTCGGGTCACACCTACCCCGATCAATCGCTCTACCCCGCCAATTCAGTGCCGCAGGTGGTGCGTCGCATCAACAACGCCCTCCTGCGCGCCGACCAGATCGAGCACGCCGAGGGCATCCAGACCGTCGAGGACTGGCTCGTGCCGATCGTCGCCGACGCGGAAGCCGGTTTCGGCGGCCCGCTCAACGCGTACGAGCTCATGAAGTCGATGATCGCCGCCGGAGCCTCCGGTGTGCACTGGGAGGATCAGCTGGCCAGCGAGAAGAAGTGCGGCCACCTCGGCGGAAAGGTGCTGATCCCCACCCAGCAGCACATCCGCACGCTCAACGCCGCCCGCCTCGCGGCCGACGTCGCCGGGGTGCCGAGCGTGATCATCGCGCGCACCGACGCCGAGGCGGCCACGCTCATCACCTCGGACGTCGACGAGCGCGACCGCCCCTTCATCACCGGCGAGCGCACGGCCGAGGGCTTCTACAAGACGCGCAACGGGCTCGAGCCCTGCATCGCCCGCGCCAGGGCCTACGCCCCCTACTCCGACCTGATCTGGATGGAGACGGGCACCCCCGATCTCGAGCTCGCGCGCAGCTTCGCGGAGGGCGTCAAGTCGGAGTTTCCCGACCAGATGCTCGCCTACAACTGCTCGCCCTCGTTCAACTGGAAGCAGCACCTCGACGACGCCACGATCGCGAAGTTCCAGCGGGAGCTGGGTGCGATGGGCTTCACCTTCCAGTTCATCACCCTCGCGGGCTTCCACGCCCTCAACTCGTCCATGTTCGACCTGGCGCACGGCTACGCCCGCGACGGCATGAAGGCCTACGTCGAGCTGCAGGAGCGCGAGTTCGCCGACGAGAGCCGCGGATACACCGCGACGAAGCACCAGCGCGAAGTGGGCACCGGCTACTTCGACGCCATCTCCACCGCGCTCAATCCCGACGCCTCGACGCTCGCGCTCGTGGGCTCGACCGAGGAAGGACAGTTCTGATGAATACCGCAACGCTCACGACGCCCGCCCGCGTCGAGGTGCTCGGACGCGCCTTCGACCGTAGCGATGAGATCCTCACGCCCGAGGCGCTGCACTTCCTCACCGAGCTGCACCACCGCTTCGCAAGCACCCGTCACGAGCGGCTCGCGGACCGCCAGCGCCGACGCTACGAGATCGGCAACGGCCGCGACCCGAGGTTCCGCGACGACACCCGGCACATCCGCGAGGACACCGGTTGGCGCGTCGCCGGGGCGGGCCCGGGTCTCGAGGACCGCCGCGTCGAGATCACCGGACCCACCGACCCCAAGATGACCGTCAACGCCATGAACTCGGGGGCCCGCGTGTGGCTCGCCGACCAGGAGGACGCCACGAGTCCCACCTGGCGCAATGTCATCGGCGGCCAGCTCTCGCTGTACGACGCGATCCGCGAGCAGCTGATCCACACGAGCCCCGAGGGCAGGGAGTACCGAGTCACCGCCGAGCGCACGCCGACCATCGTGATGCGGCCCCGCGGCTGGCACCTCGTCGAGAAGCACATCCGCTTCATCGACGCGCAGGGGCAGGCGGGGGCGGCATCGGGCAGCCTCGTCGACTTCGGGCTCTACGCGTTCCACAACGCGCACGAGCTCGTCGCCCGCGGCCGCGGCCCCTACTTCTACATCGCCAAGCTCGAGTCGAGCGAGGAGGCGAAGCTGTGGGACGACATCTTCTCCTACACCGAGCGGGCGCTGGGCCTCGAGCACGGCACGATCCGCGCGACGGTGCTCATCGAGACCCTGCCCGCCGCGTTCGAGATGGAGGAGATCCTCTACGTGATGCGGGATCACATCGCCGGCCTCAACGCGGGCCGCTGGGACTACATCTTCTCCATCATCAAGAACTACCGCGGCCGCGGGGCGCGCTTCGTGCTCCCCGACCGCAGCGAGGTCACGATGACCGTGCCGTTCATGCGGGCCTACACCGAGCTGCTCGTCAAGACCTGCCACAGGCGCGGGGCGCACGCCATCGGCGGCATGAGCGCGTTCATCCCGAATCGCCGTGACCCCGAGGTCACGGCGCGCGCGGAGGAGAAGGTGCGGGCCGACAAGCACCGCGAGGCGAACGACGGCTTCGACGGCACCTGGGTGGCCCACCCCGACCTCATCCCGGTCGCGCGGGCAGAGTTCGACGCCGTGCTCGGCGGTCGCCCCAACCAGCTGGACCGCCGGCGCGACGACGTCGAGGTGACCGCGGCGCAGCTGCTCGACGTGCGCATCGGACGCGACATCACCGAGGCCGGCGTGCGCGACAACGTCTCGATCGGGATCCGCTACATCGAGGCGTGGCTGCGCGGGCTCGGCGCGGTGGCGCTCGACAACCTCATGGAGGACGCCGCGACCGCCGAGATCAGCCGCTCGCAGATCTGGCAGTGGATCCATCAGGACCAGTCGACCGCCGAGGGTACGCGGATCACCCGGGAGTGGGTGTCCGGCCTCGTGCGCGACACCGTCGACGGCCTCGAGCGCTTCGACGGGGATCGCTACGACGACGCGGCGGAGCTCTTCGCCGACGTGGCGCTGGGCGACGACTTCCCCACCTTCCTCACGGTGCCTGCGTACAGCCGCTACCTCGTAGACGCCTAGCACGCGCCCCTCGGCGATCGAGCGGAGCGATCTACAGGGAATCGCTCCGCTCGATCGCCGGTCCGAGCTCGTCGACCACGAGCGTGCCGGTGTCGAGCTGTCCCGTGCGGTAGGCGGCGCGGCCCACCATGTGCGCCGCCACCGGCGCGGTCAGCGACTGGAACACGAACACGGGCACGAGCGCGAGCAGCGTGGCGAACGAGCGCTGGTCGAGCGCGATCGCGGCGATGATCAGCAGCAGGCCGAAGATCTGCGGCTTCGTCGCGGCGTGGAGCCGGCTCAGGGCGTCGGGAAAACGGAGCAGCCCGATCCCCGCCGCCACCGACAGCACCGAGGCGAGCAGGACGCAGACCACCGCGGCGACATCCATGAGCTGCTCCAGAAGGCCCGTGTCAGACATGCCCGGCTCCCCTCGTCGGCTCCTGGATGGGCGGCTGCTCCGCCCGGCGCTTCACGAACCGAGCCACGACGATCGTGGCGAAGGTCGCGGTCGCCGCGATGACCGTCATCAGCGGGATCGTGTCGGTGTGGCCCCGCGCCACCATGTCGGTCCCCACCGCGAGCAGGAGCGTGGTCAGCAGCACGTCCGAGGCCACCATGCGGTCGAGGATCGTCGGGCCGCGCACGATCCGCACGATCGCCGCGAGCGCCGTCGCAGTCAGTCCCAGACCCGCCGCAATCAGGGCGGCCGTCATCACCGCGGTCATCTCATCCCCCTGATCTCCTGCTTCGAGCCGACGGACAGGATGAGCAGCCGCTCGATGCGCCGCACCTCGCGCCGCATCGCCGTGATCTCGCGCTGCGTCGGCGTGTTCAGCACGTGCAGGTAGAGCGTGGATCCGAACCGATCGACCTCCGCCACGAGCGACCCCGGAATCAGCGACGTGGTGAGCCCCACCATCGTCAGGATGAAGTCGGAGCGCGTGCGCAGGCGGACCGCGATGATCGAGGTGCGCGGCACGGGCCCGGGCCGGACCGCCAGCCACGCGACCTGCCAGGAGGCCACGACGAGGTGCCAGAGAAAGTATCCGAGGTAGAGCAGCGCGTACCAGGGGTTGAAGCGGCCGGCGAGCTCCACTGGAGGGAGATAGAAGAGCCGCATCACGAAGACCGCCACGACCACCCCGCTGAGCAGCGACAGCGGGGACACCTCGCGCCACAGCATCATCCAGAGCAGCACGAGCCCCACGAGCAGCGGCAGCTCGTGCAGCCGCACGCCCCACTCGGCGCGCCGTTCGGCGCGCGGCGCGCCCGTGCGCGCCCCGCTCACCGGTCTCCGCCTTCCGGTCGGGTCGTGCCGCTGCCGCCGCCGAGCTGCCCCGGCGTGTCGCCGAGCACCATGTCCACCATCGCACCGGGCGCGGCCATGTCGTCGCCCGCCCGGTCGGCGTACGCGTACAGCGGTCCGGCGAACACGGTCAGCGCGATGCTCACCACCACCATGCCCGAGGTCGCCGCGATCATGAGGCGCGGGATCTCCTTCTGCTCCTGCGTCGGGCGCGCGTCGGGCGCGTCGTGCAGCCGCTCGAAGAGCGCCTCCTCCCGCTCGCGCAGCATCGTGGCCTCCGCCGTGGGCTTCAGCAGCGATCCGGTCTCGGCCGCGGGCTCCGTCGTCCGCTTGCGCGGCCGCCAGAAGGCGAGCACCCAAGCGCGCGCGAGCGCGTAGAGCGTCAGGAGCGACACGAGCGCGCCCACGCCGATCAGCCAGTAGGCGCCGGGCGTCGCGAGATCGGCCGCGACCGTGAACAGCCCCACCTTGCCGATGAACCCCGAGAACGGCGGGATGCCGCCCAGGTTGAGCATCGGGATGAAGAACAGCACCGCGATCACGGGGGCGCTGCGCAGCATGCCGCGGAGGTCGGAGAGCGACGTCGTGCCGCCCTGCCGTTCGAGCAGGCCCACGGCGAGGAAGAGCGTGGTCTGCACGATGATGTGGTGCGCGATGTAGTAGATCGTAGCGGCGAAGCCCACGGCGTTCGCCATGGCGATGCCGAAGATCATGTAGCCGATGTGGCTGATGAGCGTGAACGACAGGAGACGCTTGATGTCGAGCTGCGAGACCGCGCCGAGGATGCCGACGATGAGGGTCAGCCCCGCCACCACCAGCAGCAGGCTGTCCACGCTGGAATTCGGGAACAGCTGCGTCTGGCTGCGGATGATCGCGTACACGCCCACCTTCGTCAGCAGGCCCGCGAACACGGCCGTAACGGGGGCCGGTGCGGTCGGATAGGAGTCGGGCAGCCAGAAGGAGAGCGGGAACACGGCGGCCTTGATCCCGAACGCGATGAGCAGCGCCAGGTTGAGCAGCAGCTGCATCTCGCTCGGCAGCTCCGCGATCCTCACCGTGAGCTGGGCCATGTTGACCGTACCCGTCGCACCGTAGATGAGCGCGATGGCCGCGAGGAACAGCACTGATGAGATGAGCGACACGACGACGTACGTCACCCCGGCGCGGATTCGCTGCACGGTGCCGCCGAGCGTGATGAGCACGTAGCTCGCCACGAGCAGGATCTCGAAGCCGACGTAGAGATTGAAGAGGTCGCCCGCGATGAAGGCGTTGAAGACGCCGGCGCCCAGCACCAGGTAGGTGGGGTAGTAGATGGAGACCGGGGTGTCCTCGTCGCCGTCGGCGAGGCCCTGCCCGATCGAGAAGAGGAAGACGCCGAGCAGCACCACCGACGACACGACGAGCATGAGCGCCGACACGCGGTCCACCACCAGCGCGATGCCGAAGGGGGCGGCCCATCCGCCGACCTCCATCACCAGGACCCCGCGCGCGTCGACGAGCCACATCAGCACACCGCTCAGCACCAGCACGAGGCTCAGCGCGACCAGCGTGACGGCCTGCTGCAGCTTGCGGTGCCCGGGAACCGCGAGCGCCAGAGCCGATCCCGCGAGCGGGATCAGCACGACGAGAGGAACCAGTGCGATCATCGGCCGGTCTCCCCCCCTGCCGGGTCGGCCGTACCGGCCGGCTCTCCGGCGATCCGGTGCTGCTCGCCGCCCGAATCGTCGTCCCCGTCCGAGTCGTCGTCCTCGTCCGAGTCGTCGTCCTCGTCCGAGAACTCCGGGGCCTCGGCCAGGTCCTCGTCGGTGACCTCGACCGTGGTGAGCGCCTCGGTGGCGGCGATCTCGAGATCGGCCTCGTCGTCCTGCACCGTGTCGTCCAGTTCGTGGGCCAGCCGCCAGGAGCGATAGATCAGCGCGAGCAGGAACGCGCTGACGCCGAAGGTGATCACGATCGCGGTGAGGATGAACGCCTGCGGCAGCGGATCGCTCATCTCCTCGGCGGGCCCCGCTCCAGCGATGGGCGCGATGCCGAACGAGCCCGACATGAGGAAGATCAGGAGATTGGTCGCGTTGCCCACGAGCAGGAAGCCGAGCAGCAGTCGCGTCAGCGTACGATCGAGCATGAGGTAGACGCCGCAGGCGTAGAGCACGACCATCGCGGCGACCAGTACGAGCGGCATCGTCATCGGGCTCTCACCGCCTCCTCTTCGAACGCCGCGACCTCGGCCTCCTCGTGCTCGTCGATCTCGGCGCCGAGACTGCGCAGCACGTCGAGGATCAGGCCGAAGACCACGAGGTAGACGCCGATGTCGAAGAGCGTCGACGTGACGAGGGGCACCGTGCCGAAGATGCCGAGGTCGAGGTCGACCCACGCCGAGGCGAGTGCCGATTGCCCGAAGAGCATCGGCAGCAGCGCCATCGACACGGCGAGGGCGAGACCGACGCCGAGGATGCGCCCCGCATCGAGGGGCACGGTGGCGCCGAGCTCGTGCCGTCCTCCGGCGAGATACCGCGCGACCAGCGCGAGACCCGCCACGAGACCGCCGGCGAAGCCTCCCCCGGGCGTATTGTGACCGGTCAGGAGCAAGTAGAGGGACAGGATGATGAGACCGTGGAAGATGAGGCGCACCACGACCTCGAGCAGGATCGAGCGGCGGGCGGGGTTGAGGTGGCGGCCCGCGAGCAGCCAGCTGACCCGGCGCATCGGGTCGTTGGGGTCGGCGACCCGCAGCAGATGCTCCCGCGCCTGAGAGCGCGCGTCCCGACGGCTGAGCTTGGGCCGCAGATCGGCGCGGGTCCGCAGGAACACGAGCGATGCGACGCCGGTCGCCGCTGCGAGGAGCACGGAGAGCTCGCCCATCGTATCCCAGCCCCGGATGTCCACCAGCATGACATTGACCGCGTTGCGCCCGTGCCCGCCCGAATAGGCGAGATCCGGGATCTGCAGCGAGATAGGCTCCGCGATGCGGGATCCGAGCGCGACGACGGCGAAGGCGCCGATCACGAGCCCGACCGCCGCACCGATGAGGATCCGGATCCAGCGCATCTTGAGGCTGGGCCGCGAGCCGAGGCGCTGCGGCAGCCGGCGGATCACCAGCACGAAGGCGATCAGCGTCACCGTCTCGACAAGCGCCTGGGTGAGCGCGAGATCGGGTGCCCCGTGCATCGCGAAGATGGCCGCCATGCCGTAGCCGGTGACCCCCACGAGCACGACCGACTGGAACCGGGTGCGGGCGCGGAGCGAGAAGATCGCCGCGACAATCATGATGATCGCGATCGGCAGCTGCACCGGCGAGCTGACGAGCTCGAACTCGTCCGGCCACTCCCCGGTCACGAGCAGCGTGCCGCCGAGCGCGAAGACCATCACGATGAGGATCACCGCGAGGTAGAAGGGCAGAGAGCCGCGCTGCGTGAGCGAGGTCACCCTCACGGCGAGGCTGTCGACCCGGTGCGTGACCACCCAGTACGCGTGCGAGGCGGAGAATCGCTCCGGGAGCACCGGAAGCCGCCGCGTGGTTCGGGAGAACACGACACCGAGCACAAGGCCGAGCAGGATCACCGCGGTGGATGCGGCGAAGGCGGGAGTCAGACCGTGCCACAGCGCGAGGTTCTCGGGGCTCGCGCCGGGCGTCACCGTCTGCAGCACGGGATCGATCACCGACGCCAGCACCCCGCCGAGGAGGGTGGTGAGCGCGAACGCGGCAGGGGCGATGCAGATCATCCAACCCGGACGGTGGACCACCGAGCACTCGACCGTATCGGGCTTCTCGGCGAAGACGCCCCACAGGAAGCGACCCATGTAGGCGACCGTGAGGATGCTGCCGAGCACCGCGACGCCGAACGCGAGGTAGCCCAGCGGTTGATCGACGCCGATGCGCAGCAGTTCGGTGAATGCCGACTCCTTGGCGACGAAACCGGCGAACGGCGGCAGGCCGGCCATCGAAGCCGCGGCGGCCGTCGTGATGAGCGCCAGCACCGGCATCCGCCGGCCGATCCCGCTCAGCTTGCGCAGGTCGCGCGTACCCGTGGAGTGATCGATGATGCCGACCGTGAGGAACAGTGGAGCCTTGGCGACCGCGTGCGCGAAGAGCAGGGCCATCCCGGCGAACGACGCGCGCGGATCCGCCACCCCGAACACCATGACCAGCAGGCCGAGCTGGCTGACCGTGCCGTGCGCCACGATGAGCTTGATGTCGAATTGCCTGAGCGCGCGGATGCCGCCCCCCAGCATGGTGATCGCGCCGAGCACCACGAGCGTCTCGCGGTATCCCGGAACATCCCCGAAACCCGGTCCGACCCGGGCGATGAGGTAGACGCCAGCCTTCACCATCGCGGCTGCGTGCAGGTAGGCGCTGACGGGGGTGGGAGCCGCCATCGCGCCCGGGAGCCAGAAGTGGAAGGGGAAGATGGCCGACTTCGACAGCGCGCCCGCCAGCACGAGAAACACCGCGACCGTGGCGACGGGCCCCTGGGGCGGCCGCGCCACGACCTCGGAGAGCAGCGACGTGCCGGCCTGCTGCGCGAGCAGCACGAAGCCCACCAGCATGGCGAGGCCTCCGAGCGTCGTGACCATGAGCGCCTGCAGGGCGGCGGCGTTCGCCGTGCGCAGCCGCGTCACGTGCCCGATCAGGAGGAAGGAGAAGACCGTGGTCCCCTCCCAGAAGATGAAGAGCAGATAGAGGTCGTCGGCGAGCACCAGGCCCAGCATGGAGGTCGCGAATCCCATGAACACGGCGGCGAAGCGGGGCAGGCCGCCCTCGCCGGCATCGAAGTAGCTGGCGCAGTAGAGCAGCACGAGCGCCCCGGCCCCCGTGACCAGGAGGGCGAACAGCGCGGAGGTGGTATCGAGCCGCAGCGTGAGCGTCACCCCGAGCTGCGGGATCCACTCGACCGACTCCGTCAGCACCTCACCGGCGAACACCGGCCGCGCGAGCACCAGCAGCCCTGCGAACGCACCGCCCATCAGGATCGCGAGGGCAACGAATGTGCCTCGGCCGAATCGCTGGACGATCGGGTGTACGAGAATGGCGCTCAGGGCGAGGACGAGCAGCATGCTCATCATCGCTCCCATAGGCGGCCCGCTTCCGTCTGCGTTCTCGTATTGTGTTCTGCATCGAGTCTACCGGAAACGGGGCGTTGAACTCTGGACGGCGACGGGACCGGGCGCGGCGCGGCGGCACGGATCCGCGAGTCGCCCGCCCGCGGAGCTCCGCGCAAAAATGCGAGAGGCCCCGAGGGGCTCACCGGCGATGGTGAACTCCTCGGGGCCTCTCTTGGGGTGGTGTTCGGCGGTGTCCTACTCTCC
>NZ_KZ983990.1 GCF_003569785.1 Leucobacter sp. wl10
CACAGCCCGCCCTACACCCCCAAATACGAAGAGCCGAAAAAGTACGCCGAGCCCGCGGCGATCGGCGTACTTTTTCGCCTCTCGCGGGGGTTCCGCGACCGCAGCTCCAGTCGCGCGGCCCGGTCAGCGCTCGCGGGAGGCGATGCGCTGCGCGGCCGCCTCGACGGCCTCGGGCGCGGCGGCGTACTGGTGCTCCGCGGTGGGGAACGCGCCGCCCCGCACCTCGTCGGCGTAGGCCGTGATCGCGGCGACCGTGTCCTCGCCGATCGCGGCGTAGCGCTTCACGAACTTCGCCGGGCGGCCCTCCGTGATGCCGAGCAGGTCGTGCAGCACGAGCACCTGGCCGTCGGCCGATCCGGCGCCGATGCCGATGATCGGGATCCGCAGGGCCTCCCGCAGCACCTCGGTCACCTCGGCGGGCACCGCCTCGACCACCACGCAGAACGCGCCGGCCTCCTGCACGCCGAGCGCCTCCTCGACAAGGCGCACCGCGCTCTCGACAGTGCGGCCCTGAGCGCGCAGCCCGCCGAGCGCGGTCGCGGTCTGGGGCGTGAGCCCCACGTGCGCCACGACGGGGACGCCCGCCGACACGATGGCGCGGATGCGGCTGAGGCGATCCTGGTTGCCGCCCTCGAGCTTGACGGCGTCGGCGCCCGCCTCCTTCACGAAGCGCACCGCGGTCTCGACGGCCTGCGCGTCGGAGACCTCGGTCGAACCGAACGGCACGTCGCACACGACGAACGCCGACTCCGTGCCCCGGCGCACGGCCTTCGCCAGCACGAGCATCTCGTCGGTGGTGACCGCCACGGTGGAGCTGTAGCCCAGCACCACCTGCGCGCCCGAGTCGCCCACGAGCACCATGTCCACGCCCGCGCGCTCGGCGGCTCGCGCGCCCGGGTAGTCGTACGCGGTCACCATCACGATGGGCTCGCCCGCGGCGCGCTTCTCGTTCAGCATCGGAATCGTCATTCGTGGCATCTCATACCTCCTCGTCGGGATGGACCGGTTCGGGGTCGCCTCCTGCGGCCCGCAGTACTGCGTTGTCGATGAGCCGCACCTCTCCGACCCGAGCGGCGACGGCGAGCAGCGCCGCGTCCTCGAGCCGCTCCAGGGGCGCGAGGGAGTCGGCGCGCACGAGCGCGACATACTCCGCCTCGATGCCGGCGCCCCGCAGGGTCTCCGTCGCGAGCGCCCGCAGCGCCGCGGCGTCGCGTTCGCCCGCGGCCGCGGCAGCCGCAGCTGCGTCGAGGGCCCGCGGGATCGCGAGCGCCCGCAGCCGCTCCTCCGCGCTGAGGCGCGCGTTGCGGCTGGAACGGGCCAGCCCGTCCGGGTCTCGGGACGTGGGGCAGGCCACGACGCGGGTCGGGATGCGGAGGTCGGCGACCATGCGCTGCACCACGAGCAGCTGCTGGGCGTCCTTGCGGCCGAAGTAGGCGGCGTCGGGGAGGCCCGCGAGCAGCAGCTTCGCGACGATCGTGGCGACGCCGTCGAAGTGGGATCCGCCGCGGGCGGCGCCCTCGAGCGTCTCGGTGAGCGCCCCCTCGACGTGCACGACGGTCGCGAAGCCCTCGGGGTACATCTCCGCGGCGTCGGGGGCGAAGAGGAGGTCGACCCCCGCCTCCGCGGCGATCTCGGCGTCGCGCTCGAGCTGACGGGGATAGGCGGCGAGGTCCGAGGCGTCGTCGAACTGCGCGGGGTTGACGAAGACGGAGATCACCACAGCCTCGTTCTCGGCGCGGGCCGCGCGCACGAGAGAGAGGTGCCCCTCGTGCAGGGCGCCCATGGTCGGCACCAGGCCCACGCGCGAGCCCGCGGCGCGGCGCTCGGCCAGCGCAGCGCGCAGTTCATCGACGGTGCGCACGATCCTCACGGGGCCTCCCCCGCTGCGGATCCCGTTCCCTCGCTCGGATGAACCCCGCCCGAGCGACGGAGCTCGGGATCGGCGACCAGCTCCCGAGCGGCCCGGACGAGCGCGTCGAACAGCTCGAGGTCGCCAGGCGACCGATCCGCCACGGCCGCCCGCTGCCCCGCGACCGTCGCCTCGTCGCCGCGCGTGACGGGACCCGTGAGCGCCGCGGCCGCCCCGAGCTCGCCCCAGTTGCTGAGCGCGGCCCGCGCGAGCGGCACGAGCGCCTCGCGCGGCACCCCGGCGCTCGCGGCCAGGCGCTCGGCGAAGCCCTCGACTACCACCAGGAAGTTCGAGGCCGCCGAAGCCGCCGCGTGGTACGCGGCGCGATCCTCGTCGGCCACGCGGAAGGCCTGCATGCCGAGCAGCCCGGCGAGCTCGCGCGCCGCGGCGAGCGCCTCCTCGTCCGAGCCGTCGATGGCTGCGTGCGCACCCGCGAACGAGCTCCCCGCTCCGGTCACGGCGAGCAGCGGGTGCAGGCTGAACGCCTCGTGCGGACGAAGCGGGTCGAGCCCGGTCGCGCCCGACAGGTGTCCCACGAGCCGGCCGGGCGCGACGAGCGACGCCGCCTCCGCTATCGCCGCGTCGGGCACCGCGAGCAGCACGACCTCGGCGCCGTCGCCCGTCGCCCCGCGCCCCGCGGGCGGCGGGACCTCGACGCCCGCGCCGCGCAGCGCCTCCGCGAGGGCCGTGCCCATGCGGCCGCGGCCGATGATCTGGACGCGCATGCGCGCTACAGCTCCAAGCCGTAGAGATTGGGTTCGGGGGCGAGGATCACGCCGAACTCCTGCTGCACCCGCTGCACGACGAAGCGCGCGAGCTCCGCCACGTCGGCCGCCGTAGCCGCTCCGCGGTTGGTGATGGCGAGCGTGTGCTTCGACGAGATCGCGGCCCCGGATCCGGGGAGGCGGAATCCGCGGGAGACGCCGGCCCGCTCGATGAGCCACGCGGCCGACAGCTTCACGGAGCGCTCGGGAGCGGTCCGCGGCACGCGCAGCGGCACCCCCGCCGCGAGCTCCTCGAGCGTGGTCACAGCGGGCGCCGGCTCGTCGGCATCGAGCGGGAAGCGGGGCGCGTCCGCGGGCAACTCGCGCGAGAAGCGCTCGGTGACGATGGGGTTCGTGAAGAAGGATCCCGCGCTCCAGGTGTCATGGTCCTCCGGATCGAGCACCATGCCCTTCGACCTGCGCAGACGCAGCACCGACTCGCGCAGCGCCCGCAGGGGAACCCGGTCGCCGATCTCGACACCGAGCGCGCTCGCGAGCTGCACGTACCGCACCGGGGCGGAAAGCGGGTCCCTGCGCAGCAGCAGGTCGATCGAGAGCACGACGCCCTCGAGGCCGCGCTTGATCGCCGAGTCGCGGTAGCCGAGCTGCAACTCGTCGGCCGTCATGCGCCGCACCTCACCGCTCTCGCGGTCGAGGAAATCGACGGCGTGCAGCACGTCCGAGAGCTCCTGGCCGTACGCGCCGATGTTCTGCACGGGGGCGGCGCCCGTCAGGCCCGGAATGCCCGAGAGCGCCTCGATGCCCGACCAGTCGCGGTCCACGCAGGTGGCCACCAGGTGATCCCAGTCGTGCCCGGCCTGCACGCGCAGGTGCACCGCGCCGCGGCCGGCGATCCCCGGCTCCCCGTCCTCCTCGATCACGGCGATGCCCGTGTCGCGCACGAGCAGCACCGTGCCCGGGAAGCCCTCGTCGCGAACGATCGTGTTGGATCCGCCGCCCAGCAGCAGCCACGGCTCGGCCGAATTCCAGAGCTCTCTCGCGTGCCGGGCCAGGTCCTCGGCGCTGCGAGCGACGAGGACCCGCTCGGCGGGCCCGCCGACGCGCATGGTCGTCAGATCGGCGAGCGGGGTTCCGTCGCCGATCGGCTCGGGAACGATATCGGGAAGCCTCACGCGAACGCCACCGCGAGCTGCGCCTTGCCCAGCACCGTCGCCCCGTCGAAGACGACCTTCAGGTCGATGCGGGCGACGCGCAGGGCCTCGTCGAGCGCACCGACGGTGGCGGTCACGGTCACTGCCGCGCCCTCGGCCGCGTCGACCGGCACCGGTCGGGTGAAGCGGGACTGGTAGTCGATCACGCGCCCCGCGGCGCCGAGCCAGTCGGTGGCGACCGATGCGGCGGCGCCCATCGTGAGCATGCCGTGGGCGAGCACCCCCGGCAGGCCCACGGAGACGGCCACGTCGTCGCGGTAGTGGATCGGGTTGAAGTCGCCCGAGGCGCCGGCGTAGCGCACCAGGCGGTCGCGGGTGAGCAGCAGCTCGCGTTCGGAGACGGCTTGGCCGACCGACAGCTCTTCGAAGACCGGGGCGCTCATGCCTGCTCCTCCTGCGGTTCGTCCGCCCGCACGACGAGCGTCGAGACGGCGGTGACGACGTGCTCGCCCGCCGCGTCGACGATCTCGCTCGAGGCGGTGACCATCGAGTGGCCGCCGAGCCTCTTCACCGCCGCGATGGTGAGCGTGGCGGTGAGCTCGTCGCCCGCGACGACGGGGCGGGAGTAGGTGAAGCGCTGGTCACCGTGCACGACCCGCGAGAAGTCGACGCCGGCCTCCTCGTCGGCGAGCAGCTGGGCCAGCGTGGCCTCCTGTACGACCACCGGGAACGTGGGCGGCGCCACGACGTCGGCGTAGCCGGCGGCCCGAGCGGCCTCCGGGTCGAGGTGCAGCGGGGACTCGCTGAGCACGGCGCGGGCGAACTCGCGCACCTTCTCGCGCCCGACGAGGTAGGGGGACGTCGGCGGGTACACCCGCCCCTGGATCTCTGGATTCACCACCGGGCCAGTCTACCGCGGGGTCCGATTTCGGGGTCCGCGACCCGAGGCGCCCCGAAAGCGGGGTCCCGCGGGGAGGTGAACGCACCTGTCGAACCCGGTACTCGGGTTCGACATCATCCCGGATGGGGCGGAGGGGCCACGGTGGCGGGAGACCGTAGCGGCTTGACGCGATCCGGCGCGCTGCCCCGCTTTGGGTGGCCCTCAAGGGCGCATGAGACTGAATCCCCAGGTCATCAAGAAGATGATGACGGCGAGGAGGGGGAAGAGCCAGTCCACGAAGAGGACGAACGCCTTTCTTCCGGGCCGCCTCCTCGAGGGTTCTTGTGCCTCCAGGGGCTCGATGATCTCGTCCCCGTCGTTGCTCCGGAGCGTCGTGATGGTGCCGATCACGGACAGGACCACGAGCGCAGTCATGGTGACCATCAGCAGCGGAAGCGGCGACAGCGCCAACCACGCCTCGGCCTCCGTCGATGGGGCGATCAGCGCCGCTATCGCGCTGGCCGCACCAGCGGAAAGGACGAGCGGGACGGGCAGCCAGCGCTGCCGGAATACAGCTCGCGGGTAGAACGGGAAGGCGAACAGCACCGTCAGCAGCACGGGAACGGACAGCAGGAGCGCTTGGGGCACCGACAGCAGTACGGGCTTACCGACGAACCAGGCGGTGCCCGCGAGCGCGAACACGAGAAACGCGAAGAGTCCCATGACGGGCAGGAAGAGCGTCTTCAACGCCCGCTGCCCCGCCTGCATCGTGGGCAGATCGAGCGAGGCCGCGTACTCGCGTGCAGGCCCGAAGGCTTCCTCGGCGCTCTGACCTGAGTCGGCGAGGAGTTCGCGCACGCTGGCTACCGCGTCGCCGATCACCGGCCCCGGAACTCGGCGCATGCGCAGTTCGACGATGAACAGGTCGATCCAGGTCTTGTCGGTCATTGTCGCGCTCATGGGGTGTCCGTCCTTACGGGTGTCGTACTGCTGAGGTACTCGGTGCTGGTGCTCGTGAAGCGCGACCATTCGGCGCGCACTCGTTCCAGCTCGCTGCGGCCGAGATCGGTCAAGGAGAAGTACTTCCGCCCGGGCCCCGCTTCCCCCGGCCGCCACTCGACGGCGACAAGCCCCGCCGACTCGTAGCGGGTCAGAAGCGGATACAGGGTGCCGCCCTTCACGGCGCCCATGCCGTGGGATTCCAGGTCGGCGATGATCGCGTACCCATACGACGGTCCCGGCTCCAGCGCGCGAAGAGTCAGCACGCCAAGGATCGCCCGCATCCAGTCGCTCGGCCACTCCGACGACTGCTCGCCACCACCTTCTTGTTTCACCTGCATAACTAGATTGTCTATCTAACTAGTTCGAAAGTCAATCTCACTATCGCCTCCGCTATTCAAGAGCCGGATCAAAGGGACGCACATTATGGGCTCCGTAGAGCGCGCCTCTCTCACAAGGACGAGCTTGTGAGAGGCGGTGACCAGCGTCATGAAAGGCGGCGTGAGCCTGTTCCGGGGCGCTGGTGCGGCGGCGCGCCGGTATCTGGATTCCGACCGCGCCACCGCAGACGAGCACTACCTCGAAGCCGGAACCGCCCTCGCGGAGTTCGCTGTCACCGACGCCCTCGGCGAGGTGACGAACGCGCGCATGTTCGACGCCGATGAGTACGCGAAGCGGGCGGACTTGCTATGAACCGGCGGACTCACCCAACCCTGACACGCGGGGATCGCCCGGATGCGCATAGCTGCGGGTGGTCTCCACGGATGTGCGCCGAACGCTACACGCCGTTGAATGGATCTTGCTCGGTCGCCTCGGCCGCTACGTTGATGACGATCTTGCCCCTCACGCCTCCGGCTTCGAGATGAGCATGCGCGGCGTCTATTCTCTCGAGCGGATAGATCGTGTCCACCACGGGTCGCAGACTGCCGTCGGCAACGGCCCGCGCGACGTCTGCGAGGAGCGCGCGATCAGGATGCCCAAAGAACAATCGCACGCGGCTCACGCCATGGAGAGACGACCAGAGGATGCTGCCGATACTGCGAACGATGTGGTCGATATCGAACGCGATCGTCACCATCCGCCCGCCGCGGGCGAGTCTTGAGCGGAAAGAGCTGAGATCGGTGCCACGGGTATCGAAGATCACGTCGAAGGTGTCGAGTTCGCGGGCCGGTGTGCGGTAGTCGATGATCTCATCCGCACCGAGGTCCCGCACGAATCCTGCGCTGGCGGTGTTGACGAGCCCCGTCACATGCGCGCCGAGCATCTTGCCGACCTGCACTGCCACGCTTCCCACACCCCCGGCCGCGCCGCGGACGAGGAGCCTTTCTCCGGGTCGCAGGCGTGCTGCATCTCTGAGGGCCGCGAGCGCTGTGCTTCCCCCTGAGAGCAGCGAGACTGCTTCTGCGGCAGCGAGTCCGGCAGGGGCAGGAGCAAGCTGGTCGGCGGATACGGTGACATACTCCGCGGCCGCCCCGAGTCCGCCTCGTTCGTTGAGCGCGCCCCAGACCTGTTCTCCTACCGGGAGGTCGACGACGCCATCGCCGATCTCGACGATCTTCCCGACGAAATCGATTCCCATCCGCTGTGGGAACTTCCGGCCGGTGACTGCCTTGAGACGGCCCTGGCGCCCCATGATCTCGCCACCGTTCACCGAGGACGCCGCAACCCTCACGAGCACCTCGCCCCGGGCAGGCGAGGGCCGGGGAACGTCAGTGACGTACAGCACATCCGGCGCTCCGTAGCTGTTGAATACTGCGGCTCGCATCGTCATCTTCGGGTCTCCTTCGCGGACGAGAGTGGCGCCAACCACGCTATCTTGAGAAACGGAGTCCGGTATCCGTTTCAAGACGAAGCGAGTGACAAGAATGACAAATCCTCTCGGCTCGATCGACGGGGAGCGCCCGGCGACGGTGCGATGCGATGCTGTACGCAACCGTGCACGAATTCTTGAGGTAGCGCGGGACGTTTTCGGAGAGCGGGGAGTGGATGTGCCCACTGCGGCCATTGCACGCGCCGCAGGCGTGGGCGCGGCCACGCTCTACCGCCACTTCCCCACTCGCGAGATCTTGCTCACCTCCGTCTTCGGCGAGCAGATCGAACACTGCATCGCGATACTTGACGATGCGGTCGACGATCCTGACCCGTGGCGAGGGTTCACCAGATCGCTCGAAGCAGTCGTCGCGATTGAGGTCACAACTCCTGGGCTGACGCGAGCCATCACCAGTCAACGTGAGTCGCTCGCGGTCTACGATGACTTTCGCTCCCGAGCGATAGACGGGCTCAGCGTCCTCATCGAGCGCTTGCATGACAGCGGGCAGGTTCGCGATGACTTCGGCGTCGACGACATCCTGACGGTCGTGGTCGCTCTTCGCGCCGTTGCAGCATCAGACCGGGGCATCGCTGCACTACGAGCCTCCCGATTCATCGACTTGATCACCCACGGAATCCGGACGAACTGATCAACTCAATCGCCCATGCGCGAAGTCGTCCTCGCCGCGGGCGCGAGGGCATCCGCGACCGCCACTCCTCAGCCTGGATCGCGAGCTGGCGGACATGCCCATGCGTGAACTGCGCAGGAACGTTCCGAGCGTCGAGGGCGCGCGCACCTCGCCGATCAGCCGCGCCATACCGCCCGAACGCAGCAGGTCGAGGTCGTCGATCGAGTCGGCCCCTGCCAGCATGGCCGAGATCACCGACCGCGCGGTGATCTCGGCATTGGGGGCTCATCGGATTTGGGTGTAGACGGGGCCTGGATCCGCTGCTCGCCGGCTGGTTGCCTGTGCATGCAACGCGACTGCGTCTGGGGTGGCCGCGCGGTGGCGGGAGGGCGTCGTCGGCATCTGACTTCGATGACCTGCCCGGGCTGCGGCTTTGAGGCGGGGTGTCTCCTGGAGCGATGGCGAGGCTCGCACCATCGCTCGCGGACGCGCGCGCGGAGGCCGTTGTGGCGGAAGTGCACGCGCGGAGCCGAACGCAGCCCATGCGCAACGCCGTGCCACTGGCCGGGAGGCCGATGCGCGCCCGGCACCCGGCGCCGGGGCCGGGGCCGGGTCGCCGACAAACTGGTCGCGCTCGACCCGGCAAAGGCCGCGCCGCACCATCTGCTCTGCCGCACACTCAGCGCCCGCAAAGGCCTGGAAGCCGGGACTCTGGGCGGACTGGAAGGGACCCGTCGCCTTCATACTGATCGACCTCTGGACCCCGATGACACCGCCCGCCCTCGACCCGGCCACCCCGACGCCCCGCCCCGGATGCGCCGGTGCGCCGCGACAACGCCATCAGCGGGCGCCGCGACCACGCCGACTACCTCGCACAACCCCAAACCCCTAACGGCCCGCTCGAACCGGTGCCCCCGGCCGGGACGGCCTGGAGACCTCGATCAAACGCAGCGGTCGCGTACCGCCCCACCAAGGGCCGAACGCGCCGGAACACCATGATCCTCCCGAGACGCCACGAAAATCGCGTGGATAGCATGGCGTCTCGGGAACAGCATGGCCCCCCGGCGGGAACGCAAGCGAGCCCAGCCCGCCGCCACACTCCCGCGGCACCCGCGCAAACACTCGCAGCACGAATCCCGCAGCGAGCATGCCCGCGACCACCGACCGCGCCGTGATCTCGGCATTGGGCGAGTCGATCGTCAACGCGGCCAGCGCATCATCGAGGCCGGCACGATCGGCGAGACCGAGTACAGGCGCCAGGCCCGCGGAGGACACCAGGTTGGGGCCATCGAGAACAGGCGCACGCCGTCGGCATCTGGTGCGCTTCGCCCGCTCGTCGGTCCTGCACGGGGAACCGCCAGCGGCGCCGATCCGGCTCCCGTTCTCGGTGCAGCGCGAGACACGCTCGCGCGAGATGGGGACGGCTGCAGCTGAACCTCGACCCGGCACCGCGGGCGGTCGTGAGCCCGCGGTGGCGATGAGCTGGTCGACGCGCTCTCACTCAGGACTGCCGATGCCCGGTTCGCACCGGCATCGTCAGGGCCTCTTGCGGATCGACTCCTGGTAGCGGTCAGCATACGTCGGGGCGTCGCCGATGAGGTCGTCGCAGAAGGCGGCGACATCGGGGCCGATCAGCTCCATGGCGCTCCTGCCCGAGGCGACACCCGTCTCGAAGAAGTCGACGATCTCGGACAGCAGCCCGCCGTCGCTCAACGAGATGGGTCCGACCTTGAACAGGTACTTCTGCATCTCCTCGTACACGATCCGGTAGTCCGGCGGCAGCGCCTTGACTCTGGCCATGTGCGCACGCCACTGCCGCTTGCCCTCGATGATGTCCCTGATGCTCACATCAGCCTCCCAGCCTGCTCAGTCTGCGTGCGACGGTCCTGTTCAGCTGCTTGCGCCACTTGTCCCGGTAGTCCTCCGCGCCGTCCTCGCCGATCACCGCCGCGCAAAAGCCGGGGATGTCATCCCCCAGAGCCTCCGCCGCACTCTGCCCGTCCGACGCGGTCGTCTCCAGCAATCCGAGGACGCCGTCGACTATCGGGGTGAGATTGCGGCCGGTGAAGTCGCCGTGCTGCCACAGGTGGGCTTCGATCTGCTCCCACGCCTGGCGGTAGTCTTCGGGCAGCGCCGCGGCACGGGCCTCGAACGCCCGCCAGTCCCGGGCCAGGTCGCTGCCGGTGATCCTCTCCCAGAAGTTCATGCTCCGTCCTCCTTGAGTTCGTCGATCCTCGATGACAGGTAGTCCCATCTCGCCCAGAACCTCGCCAGTTCCAAGCGTCCTGCGTCGTTGAGCCTGTAGAACTTGCGCGGCGGGCCCAGCTCCGAGGGACGCTTCGCGACATCCACCAGTCCGCGCTTCTCGAGCCGCAGCAGGATCGTGTAGACCGTTCCCTCGGTGACATCGGCGAAGCCGAGCTCGGTCAGCCGACGGGTGATCGCATACCCGTAGGTCTCCTCGGCGTCGATGATCCGCAGCACGCAGCCCTCCAGCGTGCCCTTCAACATCTCGGTCAGTCCGTCGATGATCCATGCCCTTCGTCCTCGCGGGTTGCGCTACCTCGTCTCACATGGTACCACTAGATCGTAACACAGAGTAGCGGGCGGATTCCTCCCCCGGAACAGAAAGGACACGCTCATGACACCTCCACCGGCGGCGACCGCCGCGATCAGCATGCGCGCCGTGCAGAAGTCGTACGGCACGCTGGAGGTGCTCCGCGGCGTGGACCTCGACGTCCAGCGCGGCAGCATCTTCGCCCTGCTCGGCTCCAACGGGGCCGGCAAGACCACGCTCGTGAAGATCCTCTCCACCCTGCTCAGGGCCGACGCGGGCACCGCGACGGTGAACGGCTACGACGTCGCGACGCACGCTGCGGATGTGCGGGAATCGATCAGCCTGACCGGGCAGTTCGCGGCTGTCGACGAAATCCTCACCGGGCGGGAGAACCTGATCCTCATCGCCAGGCTCAGGCATGTGAACGACCCGGACGCGATCGCCGACGGCCTGCTCGCGCGGTTCTCGCTGACCGACGCCGGCAGCCGCAAGGTCGCCGCCTACTCCGGCGGCATGCGCCGCCGCCTCGACATCGCGATGAGCCTCATCGGCAATCCTCCCCTGGTCTTCCTCGACGAACCGACCACGGGCTTGGACCCGGAGGCCCGCATCGAGGTCTGGCAGACCGTCGAGCAACTCGCCCATGACGGCGCCACCGTGCTGCTGACCACCCAGTACCTCGACGAGGCCGAGCAGCTCGCCGACCGCATCGCCATCCTGCACCGGGGCACGATCATCGCAGACGGAACCCTCGCCGAGCTCAAGCAGCTCCTGCCTCCCGCGAAGGTCGAGTACGTCGAGAAGCAGCCGACACTGGAGGAGGTCTTCCTCTCCATCGTCGGCGACAACGGAAGGAACGAATCATGACCGCGCACGTCCTCGGCGACACCGTCGTCCTCACCGGGCGGTCCCTGCGCCACATCCTGCGCAGCCCGGACACCATCATCACGACCGCGCTCATGCCGATCGCCATGATGCTGATGTTCGTCTACGTCTTCGGCGGGTCGATCGACACCGGGCAGGGCGCGGGCGGCACGCCCTACGTGAACTACCTGCTACCCGGTATCCTGCTCATCACCATCGCCTCCGGCATCTCCTACACCGCGTTCCGGCTGTTCATGGACATGCAGGGCGGCGTCCTGGAACGGTTCCAGTCCATGCCGATCACCCGGTCCGGCGTGCTCTGGGCGCACGTACTCACCTCGCTCGTCGCCAACGCCGTCGCACTCGTGGTCGTCGTCGGAGTCGCACTGCTGATGGGCTTCCGCACCGGGGCGAACGTGCTGGGCTGGCTCTCCGTCACGGGCATCCTGATCCTGTTCATGCTCGCGCTGGCCTGGATCGCCGTGATCCCCGGTCTGACCGCGAAGACCGTGGACGGCGCCAGCGCGTTCTCCTACCCGCTGATCTTCCTGCCGTTCCTCAGCTCCGCCTTTGTCCCCACCGAGTCCATGCCGGGACCGGTGCGCTGGTTCGCCGAGAACCAACCGATCACCTCCATCGTGAACACGATCCGCGACCTTCTCGCCGGGCAGCCCGTGAACGCAGACATCTGGATCGCCCTCGCCTGGTGCCTCGGGATACTCCTCGTCGCCTACGCCGCCGCGATGACCATCTACCGGCGCAGAACCAACTGACGGCGCCGATCGCTTCGAGGGGGAGCTTCTCCGCCGGCGTCCGGTGCTGCTGCACGGCGCGTGCGAGGTTGTCGGCCCCCGCGGACCTTTTATCCCCGACGGCAACGAATCACGGGAAGGTTTGTGGCCTATATCCAAGGCTCGCCTCCTTCCCTGGAATAAGCTGTCATCCATGTCGCGCATTCGTAAAGTGCTCATCGCCAACCGCGGCGAGATCGCCGTCCGCATCATCCGCGCCGCAGCTGACAGCGGCATCGCCTCCGTGGCCGTCTACGCCGACCAGGATCGGGACGCCATGCACGCGCAGCTCGCCGACGAGGCGTACGCGCTGAACGGCACGACGAGCGCCGACACCTACCTGGTCATCGACAAGATCCTCGCCGTCGCCCGACGCGCGGGCGCCGACGCCGTGCACCCCGGCTACGGCTTCCTCGCCGAGAACGCCGACTTCGCCCGGGCCGTCATCGCCTCGGGCCTCACCTGGATCGGCCCCTCGCCCGAGGCGATCGAACGGCTCGGCGACAAGGTCTCGGCGCGCCACGTCGCCGACAAGGTGGGCGCCCCGCTCGCGGCGGGCACGAGCGACCCGGTCGCGGACGCCTCCGAGGTGCTCGCCTTCGCCGACCAGGTCGGCCTGCCCATCGCCATCAAGGCGGCGTTCGGCGGCGGCGGTCGCGGCCTCAAGGTCGCCTACGAGCGCGAGGAGGTCGCCGAGCTCTTCGAGTCGGCCACGCGCGAGGCCATCGCGGCGTTCGGCCGCGGCGAGTGCTTCGTCGAGAAGTACCTCGAGAAGCCGCGACACGTCGAGACCCAGTGCCTCGCCGACCAGCACGGCAACGTCGTGGTCGTCTCCACCCGCGACTGCTCGCTGCAGCGGCGGCACCAGAAACTGGTCGAGGAGGCTCCTGCGCCGTTCCTCACCGACGAGCAGAACGCCGCGCTGTACGAGGCCTCGAAGGCGATCCTGCGCGAGGTGGGCTACGTGGGCGCCGGCACCTGCGAGTTCCTCGTCGCGAGAGACGGCACGGTCTCGTTCCTCGAGGTCAACACCCGGCTGCAGGTCGAGCACCCCGTCTCCGAGGAGGTCACCGGCATCGACCTCGTGCGCGAGCAGTTCCGCATCGCCGAGGGCGGCGCCATCGATTACCCGGACCCGGTGGCCCACGCCCACTCCCTCGAGTTCCGCCTCAACGGCGAGGATCCCGGCAACGGCTTCCTGCCCGCCCCGGGCCCGGTGACGCTGTTCAAGCCCGCGGCGGGCCCCGGCGTGCGCGTCGACACCGGCGTGGCCTCCGGCGACGTCGTCTCGGGAGCGTTCGACTCGATGCTCGGCAAGCTCATCGTCACCGGCGCCACCCGCGAGGAGGCGCTCGAGCGCGCCCGCCGCGCCCTCGACGAGTTCGAGATCCAGGGTCTGCCCACCGTGCTGCCGTTCCACCGCAGGATCGTTCGGGATCCCGCATTCACGGCCCCCGACGGCCGATTCGGCGTGTACACGCTCTGGATCGAGAGCGAGTTCGAGAACGATCTCGAGCCGTGGGAGGGCGAGCTCGCCCCGATCATCTCCGATCCGAAGCGGCGCACCGTGGTCGTGGAGGTGGCCGGGCGCCGCGTCGAGGTGACCATGCCCGCCACACTGCTGCCGCTCGCCGACCAGGAGGTCACCCGCGGGCCCGCGCCCAAGCGCGCGAAGGGGGCCGGCGTCGCCACCGCGACGGGCGACGCGGTCGCCGCGCCCATGCAGGCGACCGTCGTGAAGGTGGCGGTCGAGGAGGGCCGGCGGGTCGCCGAGGGCGACCTGGTGGTGGTGCTCGAGGCCATGAAGATGGAGCAGTCGATCTACGCGCACCGCGACGGCGTCGTGGCGGGCATCGATGCGCCCGTGGGACAGACCGTTCCGAACGGGCATCTTCTGCTCAGCATCGTCGACCCCGCCTGAGGGCGGCGAATCGCCGACCCGGAGTAAGCGGGCGCGCACGCACGTGGGCCGCGATCCCGCGCTGTCCGACGCCGCGGCCGCGTGAGCGAGGCACGGCGCATCGCTCTGGGTTTACAATGGTGTGGTTTCCCTCGAATTCGATATTTGGACAAGGAAGTCACATAATGACACAACACGTCCCCCTCAGCTCCCCCAGGGAACGACGGAAAGTCGTCGCGGCCTCGGTGATCGGTACCACCATCGAGTGGTACGACTTCTTCATCTACGCCTTCGCCGCCAACCTCGTGCTGGCCAAGCTCTTCTTCGAGCCCGCCGGCGAGAGCATGATGCAGATTCTCTCGCTCCTCACCATCGGCCTCTCCTTCCTCTTCCGCCCGCTCGGCGCGTTCCTCGCCGGGCACTTCGGCGACAAGCTCGGGCGGCAGCCCATGCTCGTGATCACGCTGCTGCTCATGGGGATCGCCACCGTCGGCATCGGCCTGCTGCCCACCTACGGCGCGATCGGGGCCTCGGCGCCGGTGATCCTGATCCTCCTGCGCATCCTGCAGGGCCTCTCGGCGGGCGGCGAGTGGGGCGGCGCCGTGCTCATGTCGGTCGAGCACGCACCCGGGGGCAAGCGCGGCCTGTACGGCATATTCCCGCAGCTCGGCGTGCCGTTCGGCATGCTGCTCGCCTCGGCGATACTCGCGCTCATGCGCGTCGTCGCCCCGGGCGAGGCGTTCGAGGAGTGGGGCTGGCGCGCGCCGTTCCTGTTCTCGGTCGTGCTCATCGTGGTGGGATTCGTCATCCGCAAGACGGTCGACGAGTCGCCCGTCTTCAGCGAGATCAAGGAGACCCGCCAGCAGGAGTCGGCCCCCATCGTGCAGGTGTTCAAGCTGCACCTCCCGCTCGTGGTTCTCAGCGCGCTGCTCTTCGCGGGCAACAATGCCGTGGGCTACATGCTCACCGGCGGCTACGTGCAGGGCCTCGCCTCGCGCCCCGAGGCCGACGGCGGCCTGGGCTACGACCCGGTGCAGGTGCAGCTCGCGGTACTCACGGCGGCCGTCGTCTGGGCGGTCTTCACTTTTCTCTCGGGCCCGCTCTCCGACCGCTACGGCCGCAAGCCGATCATGAACATCGGCTGGATCGTGCAGGCGCTCGGCGTGATCCCGCTCTTCCAGTTCGTCGTCAACGGCGGAGTGAGCGGCGTGCTCCTCGGCTCGAGCCTGCTCGCCGTGGGCCTCGGGCTCACCTACGGCCCCGCCGCGGTGTGGTTCGCCGAGACGTTCCCGGCCTCCGTGCGCTACTCGGGCATCTCGATCAGCTACGCCCTGGGCGGCGTGATCGGCGGCGCCTTCGCACCCACGATCGCCCAGATCCTGCTGCAGTCGTTCGGCACCACCTGGGCGATCGTCGTCTACCTGCTCATCATGACCGCGTTCGGCCTGCTCGCGAGCGTGCTGCTGCGGGATCGCTCGAACATCCCGCTCGACCTCGACTTCGAGCGCAGCGGGCAGTGGAAGAGCTGGACGCCCTCGAGGGTCGAGGCATAGCCCGCCCCGTCCGAGGCGGCGGGGCCAGGGGCCGGGGAAACGCAGCGCGGGATCAGGGGGCGCCGGGGCGCAGCGGCGAGTGCTGCTGCACCCAGCTGTACATCGCCACGGCCGCCGCGGCGCTCGCGTTGATCGAGCGGGTGGAGCCGTACTGGGTGATCTCCACCACGGCCTCCGCGGCGGCGATCGCCTCGGCGGTGAGGCCGGGGCCCTCCTGCCCGAAGAGCATCACGCAGCGCTCGGGCCAGGCGAAGGTCTCCATGGGCACGCAGCCGGGCACGTTGTCGATCGCGATGACGGGGATGCCCCGATCCCGCGCCCACTCCGCGAGGGCCCCGATGCTCTCGCGGTGCTCCACGTGCTGGTAGCGGTCGGTCACCATGGCGCCGCGCTTGTTCCAGCGGCGGCGGCCGACGATGTGCACCGTGTCGGCGGCGAACGCGTTGGCGCTGCGCACGATCGAGCCGATGTTCATGTCGTGCTGCCAGTTCTCGATGGCCACGTGGAAGGGGTGGCGGTGCTCGTCGAGATCGGCGACGATCGCCTCCATGCGCCAGTACCGGTACCGGTCGACGACGTTGCGGGTGTCGCCGTGCTCGAGCAGTTCGGGGTCGTAGCGCTCCTCGCCCGGCCACGCCTCACGCCCGCCGGGCCACGGCCCGACCCCGGAAGTGGTGTGCTCGGGGTGGGGCTCGGGATCGCGGGTCTCGGTCACGCCCCCATTCTCCCAGCCCGGCCGGGTCGCTGCGGATCCCGCACCCGCTCCCGCTCCTCGCCGAGAGCCCATCGAAGCACCGAGAGCCCATCGAAATCGCGCGATTTCGATGGGCTCTCGGCAGAAAGATGGGCTCTCGGCGCGAGCGCGCCCGCCGCCGGCTTCGCTCGGGGCCGTCGGGGTCCGGCGGCCCAGTAGACTATGCGGGTGACTGAGCGTGTATTGATCAAGGACCTCGCCGCCCGCGAGGACGGCCCCGTGCGTGTCTCCGGCTGGGTCGAGAGGGTGCGCGACCAGCGCTACGTGCAGTTCGTGGTGCTGCGCGACGAGAGCGGGGCGGTGCAGCTCGTCAACGGCGGCGTGCTGCGGGAGCCGGATCCGGAGAACCCGCGATCCGACGTCCTCGTGCCCCGCACCCGCACCATCAGCGAGCTCACGCACGGCACCTTCATCACGGTGGAGGGCGAGCTGCAGCACAACGAGCGCGTGAAGCTCGGCGGCGTCGAGATCCAGATCGAGCAGCTCGAGGTCGTCACGCGCGCGCTCCCGGACAACCCGATCGCCACCGACTCCGGCATCGACGCGCGCCTCGACTGGCGCTTCCTCGACCTGCGCCGCCCCGAGCAGCAACTCGTGTTCCGGGTGCAGACCACGTTCCTGCACGCGCTGCGCCAGGTGTGGGTGGAGCGCGGCTTCATCGAGATCCAGACCCCCAAGCTCATGGCCTCGGCCTCAGAGTCGCGCGCCGAGCTGTTCGAGGTCGAGTACTTCGAGGGCCGGGCATTCCTCGCGCAGAGCCCGCAGTTCTTCAAGCAGATGGCGCAGGCCGCCGGCTTCGGCGGCATCTTCGAGGTGGGCCCGGCATTCCGCGCCGACCCCTCGTTCACGTCGCGCCACGCCACCGAGTTCACCTCCATCGACACCGAGCTCAGCTGGATCGACTCGCACGAGGACGTCATGGAGCTGCACGAGGAGCTCATCGTCGCCGGCCTCTCCGCGGTCAAGGAGAAGCACGGCGACGAGCTGCAGAGGCTCTTCGGCGTCGAGGTCGAGGTGCCGTCGCGCCCGTTCCCGCGCATCCCCCTCGCCGAGGCGAAGGAGATCGTGAAGGCCGAGGGCTACGAGGTGCCCCGCGCCGACGCCGACATGGACCCGGAGGGCGAGCGCCGCATCGCCGCGCACGCCAAGAAGAAGTACGGCAGCGACTTCGTCTTCCTCACCGACTACGACGCGTCGATCCGCCCGTTCTACCACATGCGCGACGCCGAGAACCCGCAGCTCACCAAGAGCTACGACCTCATCTACCGCGGCACCGAGATCTCCACGGGCGCGCAGCGCGAGCACCGCATCGACATGCTCGAGGCGCAGGCCGTCGAGAAGGGCATGGACCCCAAGGAGCTCGACTTCTACCTCGACTTCTTCCGATACGGCGTGCCCCCGCACGGCGGCTTCGGCATGGGCCTGAACCGCGTGCTGATGCTCATGCTGCAGCAGTCCTCGATCCGGGAGGTCACCTACCTGTTCAGGGGGCCCAACAGGCTGCTGCCGTAGGCCCCCACCCGGGCGACCGCCTCAGCCGAGATCCGAGACGGTGGCGAACACCGCGAGGTGGTCGCTCGGCCACTCGTTGCCGCGGTGATCCGGAATGAGCTCGGATCGGCCCTCGACGACCCGCAGCTCCGGCCCCGGGTCCTCGCCGGGAGTGCGCCCTCCCAGGTGCCCCGCCCTCTGCACGCGCAGATCCCGCACGAACACGAAGTCGATGCGATCACGCGGCTCCGACTCCGGGGGCTCGATCGGCGACCAGGTGGGGCCCGGCACCGCGACGGGATCGGGCCACGCCTCCCGGAACGCGTCGGCGAAACCCGCCTGCAGCAGCGTGTCGGTGCCGGCCCAGCGCGCCCCGCGCCGCACGACTGAGGAGCGCCCGGGCTGCGCCGACCAGTCGCCGGTCGCCGGCACGTTGAAGTCGCCGCCGACGATCACGGGAACCGCGCCCCGCTCGCGCACGAGCGCCTCGGTCGTGGCGACGATCCGCCCCGCCTGCTCCGCCCGGATGCGTTCGCCGATCAGCTCGTTCACCCGCTCGCCGTGCGGCTCACCCGCGTAGTACGGGCCGTAGTCGCGGTAGTCCAGGTGCACCGACCACGCGAGCGTCTCTCCCGCATCTGTGCCGACCAGCGCCGCGCACCCGTAGGCTCCGGTGTGCGTCTCGACCTCCCGCAGCGGCAGCGGCGAGCAGATCGCCGTGTCGGCGTTGCCGACCAGGTTCCACCCGAGCGCCGCCGCGAGCCGCTCCGCCGCGCCCACCGACTCCTGCACGAGCAGGACCGGCTGCGCCTCCCCGGCGAGATGCGTTCGGATCGCGTCGAGCTGCTTGCGGAGCGCGTCGTCCACCTGCTGCCCTCCGAACCAGAGATTCCAACTGAGGACATGGATCGTTCCGGTCATTCGCGTGCTCCTATCGATACGGCCTCGCCCGGCGAGGCGAAGGGGGTGGAAGAGAGATCGTCGAGGTCGTCGAAGCTCCGGAGCCGGTAGTGGGCGCTGAGCTCGATCGGATCGGCCTGCACCCCGACGACGGTGGCGCCCGCGCGCATCCCCGCGAGGCAGCCCGCGGGCGAGTCTTCGAAGACGACGCACCGCGCGATGTCGACGCCGAGCCGGTCGGCCGCCAGGAGGTACGGCTGCGGGTCGGGCTTCGGCCGCTCCACGTCGTCGACCGTGAGCACGAGGGCGAAGTAGGGCAGCAGCCCCGTGCTGTCGAGCATGGGCAGCACCTCGCCGCGCCTCCCGTTGCTCACCACGGCGAACGGAACCGAGGCGTGGTGACGACGGATGAAGTCGTACGCCCCCGGCATGGGCGAGACCCCTCCGCGGAGCCTCCCCTGATAGCGCCGGTCGATCTCCGCGGCGAGCACCGGGGCGCTCATTCCGAGCGTGGCGGCGAGGCGAAGGCTCGCGGCGTCGGTGGCGAGCCCCGCATACGCCTCCGCGCGGATCTCGACGCCCGCCTCGCGGGCGAGCTCGTCCAGGGCCTCCGTCCAGAGCGGCTCGGAGTTCACCAGCAGCCCGTCGCAGTCGAACAGCAGTGCCGCGACAGCGGTCACCGGCTCCCTCCCGCAGCAGCCGCGGGAACGCGCAGCGCGATGTCGCCATCGGCGCGCACGTGCACTCGCGTGCCGGGGTGCATCTCGCCGTCCACGCCGGCGGCGACCTGCGAGTGCAGCTCGATGCCGCCCAGCGTCGCCACGATCCGGGTCGTCTCTCCGGCGTAGGTGCGTTCGACGACCACCGCCTCGCCCGTCTCGTCCGGCAGCAGACTCAGGTGCTCGGGCCGCACGAAGATCACGTCGGCGCCCGCGGCGGCGGTCCGGGCGGAGCCGCTGCCCGCGGCGGGCACCATCCCCCCGGTCCACTCGCGCGGGACGGGGATCTCGCTCACGGTGCCGACGAAGCGCGCGACGAAGGGCGTGGCCGGGTGCTCGTACACCTCCCGGGGCGGAGCGATCTGCTCGATCGCCCCCGCGCTCATCACCGCGATGCGGTCGGAGATGGCGAGCGCCTCCGCCTGATCGTGGGTCACGAACAGCATCGTGCTGCCCAGTCGCTGCTGCAGCGCCCGGATCTCGGTGCGCAGGCGGCTCCGCACCGAGGCGTCGAGCGCCGAGAGCGGCTCGTCCAGCAGCATCACCGCCGGGCGCACCGCGAGGGCGCGCGCCAGGGCCACCCGCTGCTGCTGCCCGCCGGAGAGCTGATGCGGGTACCGGTCGCCGAACCCGTCGAGCCCGCACAGCTCGAGCAGTTCGTCGATGCGCTGCGTCCGCTCGGCCTTCCGCAGCTTCAGGATGCGCAGCCCGTAGTCGACATTGCCCGCGACGCTGAGGTTCGGGAACAGGCTGTACGACTGGAACACCATCCCGATGTCCCGCCGGTGGGCGGCGAGGGCGTCCACCCGCCTGCCGTCGAGCATCACCTCACCCGCGTCGGGGTGCTCGAATCCGGCGAGCAGTCGCAGCGTGGTCGTCTTGCCGCAGCCGGAGGGGCCGAGCAGTGTCACCAGTTCGCCGCGGAAGATATCGAGGTCGAGGCCCGGCAGGATCGTGGTGTGCTTGAACGACTTGCGCACGCCGCGGAACTGCACGGCGACCTCGCGCGTCTCGTGCGCGTCGGCCGCGGATGCCGTGGTTGAACGGGTGTCTTCGGGGCTCATGGTCTGGCTCATACGAGCGCCTCCTCTCTGGTGGCGGTGGGGGACGGGGCGGGCGCCGCTTCGGAGCGGATCCCGACGGGCGGTCTCGCGCGACCGGCGCGACCGGCGCGACCCGCCGCGACGGTCGCCAGGATGAGGAGCAGCCAGGTGAGCGCGGTGCTCATCAGGCTGAGCGCGATGGATCCGCGGAAATCCTGCGACGAGTTCACGAAGATCCACACCGGCAACGTCTGCTGGTTGAGCGTCGCGGCAACCGTGAACTCGCCGATCGACAGCGCGATGGCGAAGAAGGAGCTGTACATGACCGGTTGCTTGAGGCTCGGGATCACGATCCTGACGAGCGTGCGGAAGGTGTTGCCGCCGAGGCTCTGGGAGGCTTCGAAGAAGCTCTTCAGCGGCAGCGTGCGCAGCCCCGAGTCCAGCGCCCGGAAGGCGAACGGCAGGCACAGCACCGTGTAGGTGCCGATGAGCAGGATCGGGAAGTCGGTGTTCTGCAGCGCCTGGCTGATCGAGCTCTGCCAGCTGCCCCGCCCCTGCTGCGCGCCCCAGCGCAGCATCGCGACGATGCCCGCCGCGAGCGCGATGGTGGGCACGACCAGGGGGATCGTCGTGATCGTCTCGATCACGGGCCGCCAGCCCGGCCGCCACACGTGCACCACGATCAGTATCGGCAGCAGCGTGCCGAGCATCAGCACCACCGTGCCCACCGTGATCACCGCGGTCACGGAGAGGGCGCGCCCCAGCGAGGACTCCAGCTCGGTGAGGGCTGACAGTCCGTCGAGCGTGAACGCGCCGTCGTTGCGGGTGAACGCGTAGGAGACGCTGAAGAGCAGGGGCAGCACGGCGCCGAGCAGGGCGACCCCGACCGCGGCCCATCCGGCGGCCCGCACCGTGCGGTCGGCTAGCGAGCGACCCATCTCGTTCCTCTCTGCTGCAGTTTGGTGGATGCGAAGAGCGTGACGACGGCGACCAGCACCATCAGCAGGCCGAGCGCCATCGCGGTTCCCTCCCGGCCCGATGCGGCGCCGCCCGAGAGCTGGTTCGAGATCGTGAGCGGCACCAGCGGGAACCCTCCCGTGCTGAGCAGCACGGCCGGGGAGGCGTAGGTCGCGAACGCCGCCCCGATGAGCAGCACCCATGCGCCGACGATGCTCGGCAGGGCGACGGGGATCCCGACGCGCAGCCAGAACCGCACCCGGCCGCCGCCCAGCGCCTGGGAGGCCTGGATCCACGAGTCCTTGATGCCCTTGAACGCGGGCAGGATGACGAGCACCATCGTCGGCACGAGGAAGTACTGATACATGATCACGAGTCCCTGCCAGCTGTACAGGGTGAACCCGAGCTCGCCGAGCCCGAGCAGCCCGGTGATGACCCCCGTGTTGCCGAGCATGACGATGAACGAGAAGGCGAGCATGATGCCGCCCGAGTCGGCGAGCACGCTCGAGATCACCGGGACCGCGGCGTCGAGCGCGCGGCTGTTCAGCTGACTGATGAGGAAGGCCAGCGCGCCGCCCAGGATCGCGGCGACGGTCGCGGAGACGAGGCTCACCTTCACGCTGTTGGCGATGGCGGTGAAGTTCGTGCCGGTGAGGGAGTCCTGGAAGTTGCCGAGACCGAGGCTGCTCTCGCCCTCCTCGACCACCTGGAACGCCACGAGTGCCATCCCCACCACGGGAACCGCGAAGAAGAGCGCCACGAGCAGGAAGAAGGGGAATGAGGCGAAGACCACGGGCCCGTTCACCCGCGCGGGGCCGCGGGTGAACGGGGCGCCCGGGGCCCGCGCGGTGCGCGACGCGGTCACTGCCCCGCGACCGCGCTCATCCAGCGCTCGGAGACCACGGCCTGCGCCGCATCCCGCTGCTGGATGGAGGGGAGGGGGTCTTCGCCGCTGCCCTTGGGAAGGGCGGCGACCAGGGCCTCGTCGGCCGTTCCCGCCTCGGTCATCGCCGGGAGCCGGACGGGGGACACGAAGCCCTCGAGCAGCAGGTTCTGCCCCTCGTCGCTGAAGAGGAACTCGTAGAACAGCCGCGCCACCGCCGGGTTGGGGGCGTCCGCGTTGATGGAGGCCGCGTAGAAGGAGCTCACCGTGCCGTCCTCGGGGAGGGCGATGGTGAAGTCGATCCCGGACTTCTTGAGCTGTGCCGCCTGGGGCAGCATCAGGTAGTCCCAGTTGAGCACGATCGGGGTCTCACCGGTCTCGATGGTGCCGAGCGAGTGCTCGACCTGCAGCAGGTTGCCCGACTTGCTGAGCTGCTGGAAGTAGTCGATGCCGGGGCCGATGTCGTCGAGGCTGCCGCCTGTGGCCAGCGCCGCCGCGTAGACCGTCATGAACGAGCTCTCGCCCTGCGTGGGATCGCCCGGGATGGCGATGGAGTTCTTGTACTGCGGCTCGAGCAGCTCGGCGAAGCTGGTCGGGCAGTCCTTGATGCGGCTGGTGTCGCAACCGATGGCGATGCTGCCGCCGAGGTGGTTGATCCACTGGTTCGAGGCGGAGCGCTTCTCGGCGGGGATGTCGTCGATGGTCTGCGGGGTGTACTCGGCGAGCAGGCCCTCCTTCGCCGCGCCCTCCGCGAAGGATACGCCGGTGTCGAGGTAGTCCAGCGAGGTGTCCTGCCCCACCCGGTTCTTCACGGCGTTGATCAGGTCCTGGCTGGAGCCCATCGAGGTGTCGTTGACGATCTCGATGCCGTACTTCTCGCTGAACGCCTGGAGCAGACCGCCGTAGTTGGCCCAGTCCTCGTACAGGCCCATGGTGTTGAGGGTTCCCTCCGCCTGGGCGGCCTTGATGAGCGCGTCCATCCCGCCGCCCTCCTCGGCCGAGGTGACGGTGCTCCAGTCGACGCCCCCCGAGGTCGCGGCGCCTCCCGACGCCGGCGAGCTCGCGCATCCCGTGATCAGCACTGCCGCTGCGGCGAGGCCGCTCACGACCGCGAGCCTGCGTACCCGTGTGTTCATGATGTCCTTTCAGAGGTGCCCGGATTCGACATCTCAAAGTTCACCAGTGAACATCGACTTCCTCGTGGCCGGAGGGTAGCCGGTCGGTGAATATCCGCCGTGTTCGGTCACCCGGTACGGGGGAGGTACGGTGGGGCGTGCAGAGTAGACTCATTCGTCGGCTGGAGAGTGGGAGGCCCGTGAACCAGACGGAACGCATCGCGGAGACCATCCGCGCGGAGATATCCGAGGGGCGCTGGCCGGTCGGGATGAAGCTTCCGAGCGAGAAGGCCCTCAGCGAGCGCTTCCGGGTCACCCCCGGTACGGTCCGCATCGCGTTGCGCACCCTCGTCGAAGAGGGCAGCATCGACGGCACCCGGGGCGCGCGGAAGACCGTGATAGGCACCCCGGCGCCCCCCGAGCCCTTCGATCAGTTCCGCAGCTTCGCGCAGTGGGCGATCCAGCAGCAGCGGGTGCCGGGCGGGATCGTGCGCAGCAAGGCGTGGGTCGCGGGCGATCCCGCCGACGCCGAGAACCTCGGCGTCGAAGCCGGCGCGAACGTCCTGCGGATCGTGCGCCTGCGCACCCTCGACGGCGAGCCGGTCATGATCGAGAGGACCCACTACCGCGAGGCCGTGGGGCGAGCGGTCGAGCAGCTCTCCGATGACTGCCCCTCGGTCACCGTCGCCCTCGCCGAGAACCCCGGCATCATCTTCGCCAGGGCTCAGCACGTCTTCGCCGCGACGGCGGCCTCCGCCGAGGACGCCGCGATGCTCGACGTCTCGCCGGGCACGCCGCTGCTCTCGCACCGGAGGATCAGCCTCGACCGCAGGGGGGTGCCGCTCGAGTGGTCCGAGGACCGCTATCGGGCCGACGTGATCGGAGTCGCGGTGGGCAACTCGTGGGCGGTCAACCCCCTGCGCTGGGTGACCGACCCCGGCGGCTGACGGCTCGCGCCGGGACGCCGGGCATCACGCCGCCTCCCCCTCAGCGGATCCGCTGCGCCACCACGAGCGTGTCGTCGAGCGCGCTCGTCTCGCCTCCCGGCCCCGTCGCCTCGCGGGTGCGCACCTCGGCGGTCACGGCCCAGCGCTCGGGATCGAGCCCCAGCAGCGCCAGCTCGGTTTCGGGCGTCGGGAAGTCCCCCGGTCCGTGCTGCCCCTCCGCCCACGGCGGCGGCGCGGCGTGGGAGATCACGACGAGCCGCCCTCCCGGGGCGACCCGCTCTGATGCGGCGCGCAGGATCCGCTCGCGGGGCAGTTCAACGGGCGACTGCAGGAAGCTCGCGGTCACGAGGTCGAAGTGCCCGGCCGCCTCCGGGACGCTCGCCGGATCCTCGGCCCACACCCCCAGGTCGACCGCCGCGAAGCGCGCGTTTGCGACCCCTCGCTCCGCTGCGGCCCCGCGCGCACGCGCGACGGCGGCCTCGGAGAGGTCGGTCCCCGTCGCATCCCATCCCCGCTCGGCCAGCCATAGCACGTCGCCGCCCTCGCCGCAGCCCAGGTCGAGCGATCGCCCGGGCGCCCAGTCGCTCGCGATGTCGATCAGCGTGCGGTTCGCCCTCCCCGACCACACGGGGTCCGATCCGGCGTAGCGGCGCTGCCAGAAGGCGACCGGGTCCTCATCCGGGTCCTCATCGGCGGCGGCCCCGTGGCCGGCGCCGTGACGGTGCGCGCGCTCCGCCGGTTCATCGGCCGCTCGCGCGAAGTCCTCCTCGACGAGCGCGGCGTTGACGGCCGCCCCCGCGAAGGCTCCCGCGCCCATCACCATCGGCACTGAGGCCCAGGGGTTGACCACGTTGCCCGCTGCCCAGACGCGCGGGTGGCTCGTGCGGCTCATCGCGTCGACCGCGAGAAAGCCGCCCATCGGCGACTCGGCCCGTTCCAGCGCGAGCTCGGCGAGGAAGTCGTCGTGCGGCACCATCTCGCTCGCCGTGAACACGGCGTCGACGGCGACCTCGCGACCGCTCTCGGTGCGCACGGAGGTGACGCGGGATCCGTCGCCCACGATCTCGGCGACCGGATCCGGCTCGATCGCCACGTCCCGCGCCGTGAACGCCCGCTCGGTCTCGGCGTCGAGCGCGCCCGAACCGGCGCTGAACACGACGAGGTCGTCGGTCCACTGCCGCAGCAGCTTCGCCTGGTGCAGGCCGAGCGGCGAGGTCGTCATCACCGCGAGCCTCCGCCCTCGCACCTCCCAGCCGTGGCAGTAGGGGCAGTGCAGCACCCCGCTGCCCCAGTGCTCGGCGAGGCCCGGGATGGGGGGCAGCGCGTCGCGCAGACCGGTGGCCACGAGCAGCGCGCGGGCGTCGATCGTCTCGCCGCCCACGAGCTCGATCTGCACGGTGGCCGGCGATCCGGAGCCCGGCTCCCCCTCGGGGGCCGAGCCGTCGCGCACCGCGCGCACCGATCCCTCGCGGAACGTCACGCCGTAGCGCTCGGCCTCCTCGCGCCCGCGGGCCAGGAGCTGCGCGGGCGGGGTGCCGTCGAGCCCGAGCACGTTGTGCATGTGCGAGGCGAATCGGTTGCGGGGGCTGCCCGCGTCGATCACGAGCGTACGGCGCAGAGAGCGGCCGAGCGACTGCGCCGCGCTCAGGCCGGCGGCGCCCCCGCCGATCACGACGGCGTCCCAGGTGGTGGTTGCGGTGATGTTCGTCATGCTCCCATGCTCGCGGAAGTGTGCGATACTTGCAATGAGGTTTGCCGAATCAGCAAGGAGAGTGCTCGTGGACGAACTGCGGCAGCTCGGCCCCCGCCTGCGGGCCGCCCGCCGCGAGCGCGGGTGGACGCTCGACGAGCTCGCGGGTCGCGCCGGGCTCTCGGTCAGCACGCTCTCGCGCCTCGAATCCGGCAAGCGCCAGGCGAGCCTCGAGCTGCTGCTCCCCCTCACGCGGCAGCTCGGGATCCGCGTCGACGACCTGCTCGAGCCGCTCGACCGCGACCCCCGCGTCAGGCGCCGCCCGATCCGGCGCGACGGCATGACGATCGCCCCGCTCACCCGCGAGGAGTCGGAGGTGCGCGCGTTCAAGATCACCTACCACCCCGACGCGCCCGAGCGGCCGCCGCAGGTCCACGACGGGCACGAGTGGCTGTACGTGCTCTCCGGGCGGCTGCGGCTCTCGCTCGGCGAGCAGGAGCTGGTTCTCGGCCGCGGCGAGGCGGCCGAGTTCGACACCACCGTGCCGCACCGCATACGCGCCGTCGGCGCCCGGCCCGCCGAGGTGGTGAGCATCTTCAACACCGTCGGCGAGCGCCTGCACCTGCACAGCCACGACGAGGGAGCGACCTGATCCTGCCGCCCGGGCCGGCACGGAATTCGGCCGAACGCGATGCGTTCAGCCCTGAAAATTCCGTGCCCACTCCGCCACGCGGGCGGCGCTCTCCTCCTCGGAGAGATCCTCGACGCGGGTCATCACCGACCACCGCACGCCGAACGGGTCGCGAATGCTCGCGAAGCGATCGCCCGAGACGAAGTCGGCGGGCGCCTCGCGCACGGTCGCGCCGGCCGCCACCGCGCGCTCGACGGTCGCGTCGACGTCGGGCACGTACAGCCCTATGGAATAGCAGTCGTCCTCGCCCTCCGGCGCGGCGACGAGGTGGTAGTCGGGCACGGGCTCGCCGAGCTGCAGGTGGCCGCTGCCGAAGTCGAGCTCGGCGTGCACCACCACCCGGGCCGGTGGGCCCGGCGGCTCCGACGACGGACGCGACGCGTCCGCGTCTTGAGCCGGAGACGGCATCTCCGTCACGTCGACCACGCGCGCGCCGAACACGTCGCGGTAGAAGTGGATGGCGTCCGCGGCTCGCGGGATGGCGAGAAAGGGGGTGAGGCTCGTGGATCCGTGCGGCATCCCGTCGGTCGTGTGCGCGCCGTTCGCGGCGCGGGTCTCGTGCGCGTTCATGCCTTCAGCGTAGGATCGGGCCGGGGTCGCCGCTTGCAGATCTGCGCCACGATGCCGCGCGGGCGACGGCGCCTCCCCGCGATCGCCGGAGGGAGACGACATGGAGGAGCAGGATCGGCGGGGCATCCTCTACCCCCAGCGCCTCCCCGAGTTCCACCGCCTCGCGCCGCCTCCCGCGCTCGCCCACGCGGTGCACTGGTTCTGGATCCCGGAGTGGTCGCTGCCCCGCGGCGCGGAATCGCGCCAGGAGCTGCTCCCCTACCCCGCCTGCAACCTCGTCGTCGAGCCCGCGGGCACCACGGCGGTCGGCCCCACCACGCGGCGGTCCGAGCGCGTGCTCACGGGCAGCGGCTGGGCGGTCGGCGCGCTGCTGCGGCCGGCCGCGGTGCCGGCGCTCGTTCCGGATCCGGCGCGCTGCCGCGACGCGGAGCGCCCGGTGCCCGACGCCGCGCTGCTCGAGGAGGTCACCCGCGCGATGGCCGATCCCGAAGCGCCCGGCGACGCCCGCAGGGCGCGCGCGGTCGAGGTGCTCTCGCGCTGGCTGCTGGAGCGCGTCCCGCAGCCCGGCGCCGACGGGGCGCTCGCGAACGAGCTCGCCGAGGCGATCGCCGATCCCGCCGTCACCCGCGCCGACCAGCTCCCCGCGCTGCTCCACGCCTCGGCGCGCACCCTGCAGCGGCTCGCCGAGCGCTTCTTCGGCCTCTCGCTGCACTCGATGATCCGCAGGCGCCGGCTGCAGGAGGGCGCTCAGCGGCTGCGCGAGGACGCGGGGCTCGGGATCGCCGCGCTCGCGAGCGAGCTCGGCTACGCCGACCACGCCCACTTCACCTCGGACTTCAAGGCGCTGCTCGGCGTCACCCCGAGCGAGTATCGCGCACGGGCGCAGATGTAGCCCCGGCAGTAACGCACAGATCCGCGCTCACACACAGGACTTGCGGCGAATCGGTGTGCTCGGGTGAGGATCTGCGCGGCACGGCTCGACGGCACCACCCGGGCTCAGACGGTGGGCTCCCCCAGCGAGAGCATGAGGCGGTTGGCCCAGTTGAAGAAGGCGCCCGCCTGGATCGCGTCGAGCAGCTCGAGCTCGTCGAATCCCGCGCAGCGCCGCGACCTCCGCCTCGCCGAAGCGGGAGGGCGTGGCCATGAGTGCGACGGTCGCATTGATGAGCGCGTCCCACCTCGCGCCGAAGCGCGAGTGCACCGAAGCGCAGAACACGCAGCCGTTGAAGCGCGGCGAGTTCGCGCTCGGCGCGCGGCGGCGTTGGCGTTGTGGAAGATGTCGAGGTCGGTGAGGGTGCGCTCCCGCTCCACGAGCGCCTCGTAGTGGCGCTCCGTGAACTCGGCGACGGGCAACGGCTCGAGCCACGGCTTCCAGCACAGCGAGTCCTGGGTGAAGCGCGGCGGCTCGGCGACCCGGGGAGCGGGCGGCAGCTGCTCGGCGGGCTCGACGGCGGGCGCGGGATCCGCCCCGCCGAGTCCCTCTCGCGCGGCGCGCGCGACCTCCGCGGCGAGCGTCCCCAGCTCGCCGGCCTCGACCGAGGCGCCGTCGGCGCGCCGGTCGCCGAGGGCGTAGGCCGCCTCGACCGAGGCCACGGCGTAGACGGCGCCGTCGGTGCTCTCCGGCGCGTTCTCGGCGCGGAAGGCCCCGTAGGGGCCGGATCCCGCGGCCCGCTCGGCCTCGGCCACGATCAGGGGCTCGAGCCCCGCGCCGCCTCCGGTCTCGCGCAGCAGCGCGCCGTAGAACGCCACCGCCGCGGGCTGCTCGTGCAGGCGCGCCACGAACAGCGCGATGGCCGCGCGCTCGGGAAGCGACACCTGCGACGCGTCGACGGGGCGGAAGAGGGCCTCGAAGCTGCCCTGCGCGTGGGCGTCGGGCCGTCGCCCGCGGGCGGCGTCGAGCGGGTCGCCCGGGGCGATGCCGGTGAGCGCGTCGATGATGTCGGTCTGGGCGGTGGCGCCGGTGGTCATGGGACTCCTATCTGCTGGCGATTCTGCGGTCGCTGCCCGATCCGGGTCGAATTCTCGCGGGGAGGCGGGGCGGGATCCCTAGATCTCCCAGTGGCCCGACGCGAGCGAGGCCCCGGGGATCGCCTCGAGGAGCCGCCGCGTGTAGGGGTGCCGGGCGCTGCCGAAGACCTCCTCGGTGACGCCGTGCTCGACCTGCCGTCCGCCCTGCAGCACCGAGACGGTGTCGGAGATCTGCCGCACGACGGCGAGGTCGTGCGAGATGAACACGTAGGTGAGCCCGAGCTCGTCCTGCAGCCGGGCGAGCAGCCGCAGGATCTGCGCCTGCACCGTCACGTCGAGCGCCGAGACCGCCTCGTCGAGCACGACGAGCTCGGGCTCGACGATGAGCGCCCGCGCGATCGCGACGCGCTGCCGCTGTCCGCCCGAGAGCTCGCGCGGCTGGCGGTGCGCGAATTCGGGCGGCAGCGCGACGAGCTCGAGCGCGCGGGCCACGCGCTCGGCGTGCTCCCGCCGCGACCCGATGCGGAAGTTCTTGAGGGGCTCGGCGAGGGTCTGCCCGATCGAGAGGCGCGGATCGAGCGAGCCGTACGGATTCTGGTAGACCATCTGCGCGGTGCGCCGGAACTCGCGCAGCGCCCCTCCGCGCAGCTCGGTGACCTCGACCCCGCCGCCCTCGGCGTCGCCGACGCGCACGCTGCCCGAGGTCGGCTTCGAGAAGCCCGCGATCGCGCGCCCCGTGGTCGTCTTGCCCGATCCCGACTCGCCCACGAGCGCGTGCGTCGAGCCGCGCACCACCGTGAAGGAGACGCCGTCGACCGCCACGAACGCGTCGGCGCCCCGCCCGAACTCCTGCCGCAGCTCGCTCACGCGGCAGGCCGCTCGTGGCGACGCGTCGCGTCTCGCGGCGACGGCGCCGCGCGCGCCCTCGCGCTCGGCCGACGTGCGCGGCGCGGACGACTCGGCCGCCTCCGACCGCTCCCGCACCACGATGCGCCCGAACGAGGGCGCGTCGTCCATCAGCTGCCTCGTGTACTCCGACTCGGGGTGCGCGAGCACCCGCGCGCTGAGCCCCGACTCCTGCACCTCGCCGTCGCGCATCACCACGACGCTGTCGGCGCGGTCGGCCGCCACCGCGAGGTCGTGCGTGATGAACAGCACCCCCGTGCCGGTCTCCTCGCGCAGGCGGTCGATCAGGTCGAGCACGGTGCGCTGCACCGTGACGTCGAGCGCGCTCGTCGGCTCGTCGGCGATGATCAGCTCGGGGCTGTTGGCGATGGCCGCGGCGATGAGCACGCGCTGCCGCATGCCGCCCGAGAACTCGTGCGGGTACTGCCGCGCACGGCGGATCGGGTCGTCGATGCCCACCTGCTCGAGCAGCGCGTGCACGCGATCCCGGATCTCGTCGCGGCTCGGCCTGCCGTGGATGCGCAGCGACTCGCTGATCGACCTGCCGATCGTCTGCACCGGGTTGAGCGAGTTGCCCGGATCCTGCGGGATCAGCCCGATGCAGCGGCCGCGCAGATCCTGCCAGCGGCGCTCCCGCAGGCCCACGAGCTCGGTCGTGCCGAGGCGGCGCTCGTTCAGCGTGATGCCGCCTCGGACGATGCGCCCGTTCGAGGCGAGCAGGCCGATGACCGACTGCGCGACGGTGGTCTTGCCCGATCCCGACTCGCCCACGACCGCCGTGACCCCGCCCGCCTCGACGTCGAAGCTCACGCCGCGCACGGCGTCGACGACGCCGCGCCTCGTGCGGTACTGCACCGCGAGGTCGCGGATGCTCAGCAGGGGCGCCTCGCTCATCGGTCTCCTCCCGCGCCTATGGCCTGGCTCAGGCGGTTCGTCGCGATCACCACGGCCACGACGACGAGGCCGGGCAGGGTGGTCAGCCACCAGGCGGTGGCCACGTAGTTGCGCCCCTCGGCGATGAGCAGACCCCACTCGGGGGTGGGCGGCGGCGCCCCGTAGCCGAGAAAGCCGAGTGTCGAGATCTGCAGGATCGCCGACCCCAGCTGCAGCGCCGCGAGGGCGACCACGGGGGTGAGCGAGTTGGGCAGCACGTGGCGCCGCAGCACGCTCCAGAACGTGCCGCCGGAGCCGTAAGCGGCCTCGACGAACTCGCTCGCGCGCACGCTCACGACCTGCGAGCGCGACAGCCGGGCGAAGACGGCGACCGAGGTGACGCCCACCGCGACGGCCGCGTTGGCGGTGCCGAAGCCGAGCAGGATCACGACGCTGAGCGACAGCAGCAGGGTCGGGATCGCCAGCAGCACATCGACCAGCCGCATGAGCGCTTCGTCGACCCTGCCGCCCGTGGCGCCCGCCGTCACGCCGATCAGCGAGCCGAAGACGAGGCCCACGAGCACCGCGATGAGCGCCGCGCTGATGGACTGCGACGCCCCGTGCACCACGCGGGCGTACACGTCGCGCCCCGTCGCGTCGGTGCCGAACCAGCGCTCGGCGCTCGGCCCCTGCAGCGCCGCGCCCACCTGCTGGGTGGGGTCCGCGGAGGTGAAGAGGCCCGGCGCGACCGCCCAGGCGAGCGCGACGAGCAGCACGAGCAGCGGCACGAGCACGCCGGGCCGCAGCACGGCGCGCCAGGCGCTCGCGGCTCGCGCCCCCCGGGAGGGGCCCGCGGGTGCGCCGGGCGTCGCGGTCGAGACGATGGCGGTCATCGGGCGCCTCCCGCGGTCGTGCTGCGCGCGGACGGGGCGAGGGCGTCGGTCGCGCCCGCCGCGGGGCCGGCGGGCGCGGACCTCCGGGAGGCGCGGCCGCCCGGCCCGCCGCGGTGCCGCAACCGCGCGTCGAGCACGGGGTAGAGCAGATCCACCAGCAGATTGATGGTGACGAACGCCACCGTCGCGATCACCACGACGGCGAGCAGCACTGGGGTGTCGCGGTTGGCGACCGCCTGCGCGGTGAGGCTGCCGATGCCGACCCGCCCGAAGACGGCCTCGGTGACGATCGCGCCGCCCACCAGCTCGCCGAAGAGCAGACCCGCCATCGTCATGGCCGGCAGCAGGGCGTTGGGGGCGACGTTGCGCCAGAGCAGCCACGACGTGCTCGCGCCGCGGGCCCGCACGACGTTCACGAACGGCTGCTCGCGCACCTCGTCGATACTGCGCAGGAACACCTGCGCGAGCGGCGCCGCGATGGGGATGGTGAGCGTCACGGCGGGCAGGATCAGCGCCTGCGCCGGGCTCGCCCCGATCACGGGGATCAGGCCGAGCCTGAACGAGAACACCTGGATGAGCACGATGCCGATCCAGAACACCGGCAGCGAGATGAAGAACGGCGGCAGGTTGCGGAACAGGCGGCGCAGCCACGATCCCTTGCCGTAGCTCGCGGTGAACGCGATGATCACGGCGAGCAGCACGGCGCCCACGAGCGCGATGCTCGCCAGCGCCAGCGTCGAGGGCAGGGCCTCGGCGATGAGGTCGGAGACCTTCGCGCCGCTCTGCACCGAGTACCCGAAGTCGCCGCGCACGAATCCCCCGATGGACTCGAGGTATCGCAGCACCAGCGGTCGGTCGATGCCGTACGAGGCGCGGATCTCGGCGATCTGCTCGTCGGTGAGGCCGAGTTCGGGGCTGCCGTAGCGCGCCATCACGGCGTCGCCGGGCAGCGCCGCGAGCAGGATGTAGGCACCGGTGTAGGCGAGCACGAGGACCAGGAAGGCCTGGCCCACGCGCCGCAGCAGCGCCGCCCGGGTCATCGCTCGATGGTCACGTCGTAGAACGACGGACGGCCGATCGACTCGGTCTCGAAGCCCTTCACCCTCGACTGCAGGCCGAACACCTGCGGCTCCTCGAAGAGCGGCAGCACGTAGGCCTGATCCGCGATGCGCTGCTGGGCGGCGGCCGAGGCGGCCTGGCGCTCCTCGACCGTGGGCACGGACGCGATCTTCGCGAGCATCGCGTCGAGCTCGGGATCGTACAGGTCGCCCGTGCCGGGGTCGAGGTTCACGAGCGCATTGCGGTTGCCCGAGTACAGCTGCGACTTCAGCACGTCGAAGTCGGCGCGGCCCACCATCGAGTGGAAGACCTGGACGGTGTCGAGGCTGCGCTGCGCCTCGTCCTGCGCCACCTGGTCGCCGGCGAAGATCTTCACGCCGACGCCGATCTGGGCGAGCTGCTCCTGGATGAGCGTCACGACCTCCTTCGAGCGCGGCTGCGGCAGCGCCTCGTTGAAGGTGAGGATCAGCTTCTGGCCGTCCTTCTCGCGGATGCCGTCGGATCCGGGCTTCCAGCCCGCGTCGTCGAGCAGCCGCTTCGCCCGGTCCTGATCGAACACGTAGTTCTGCGAGGTGTCGACGTAGCCGAGCGCGCTCTTGGCGAGGACGCCGGTCGCCAGCGGGTAGCTGGCGGTGAAGAGCGTCTCGACGATCGTCTTGCGATCGATGCCCGCGATGAGCGCCTGGCGCACCCTGACGTCCTGCAGCAGCGGGTTCCCGAAGCGGAAGTTGAGGCTGTTGTTGACGCCGTTGGTGGGCGCCGCGACCAGTTCGAGGCCGTCAGCGGCGAACTGCCCCTCGTCGGGCGCCGGGATCGTGCGCGCGACGTCGGCCTGGCCCGAGACGACGGTGCCGACGCGCACGCTGGCCTCGCTCGCGACGATGAAGTTCACGCCGTCGATCCGGGCGGCGCCCTGGTTGTCGCGCGACGCGGGCGCCCAGGCGTAGTCGGCCCGGGTCTTCAGCGACAGTTCGCTGCCGATCTTCTCGTTCTCGATCACGAAGGGACCGCTGCCGATGATCTCGGTGGCATTGCCCGGACCGAACTCCTCGCTGGTGCGGTCGAGCGTGTCGTTCGAGAGCAGGCCCGAGTTGATGGTCGACACCGCCTGGGCGAAACCGGGAGACGGCGCCGAGAAGAAGAACTTGACCGTGCGCTCGTCGACGACCTCGCCGCGGTCGTAGTTGTTGATCGCCTCGGAGACGGGCAGCGCGCGATTCGGGTCGCCCTTGCCGAAGAGGTCGATGTTCTTCACCACGTTCGCCGCGTCGAGCGGCGTGCCGTCGGAGTAGGTCACACCCTTGCGCAGCGTGAAGGTGTACTCGGTGGCGTTCTCGTTCACCTCGGGCAGCTTCTCCGCGATCCAGGGCTCGAGCTCCAGGGTCTCGGGGTTCTGGTACAGCAGGCGGTCGGTGATCTGGTTGATCACGCCGCCGTTCGGGTAGAAGCCGCCTGCCGGCGGGTACAGCGTGATCCAGGTCTGAGGCTCGAGGTAGGTGAGGGTGCCTCCGGACGAGCCCGTCGCGGCATTCCCCCCGCCACCGCCGCTCGCGGAGCAGCCCGTCACCGCGATCGCGATGGCGGCGACGGCCCCGATCCAGACGGCACGGCGCTTCTTCATGGGGACTCCTCTGGTCTCTTGGTATCTTGCGGTGAACCGCGCCGGGCAGACGTCTGCGCGGCAATGCGTACGATGCAACTATTGTTATACGTGTCATAAGATATCGAAAAATAGCCCCGTCACAGAAGTTCATGAAATCCGTTCCGAGTTCCGGCCGTCGCATTCGGTCATCCGCCTTCACCGTTCGCGACCCGGCCGCGTATAACGACGATGCGCCCGCCCGCCCGCAGCGCGCCTCCATCGCCCTCGTCGGCGCCGGTCCGCGGGGCGCATCGCTCATCGAGCGCATCGGCGCGAACCTCGAGGTCGCGGCCCTCGACGGGCTCGCCCTCGATCTGCACGTGATCGACCCAGCGCAGTCGGGCCCGGGACGCATCTGGCGCACCGATCAGAGCCGCGAACTGTGCATGAACACGCTCGCCCACGCCGTCACCCTGTTCACCGAACCGGGCAGCACGGTGGCCGGCCCCGTGCGGCCGGGCCCCACCCTCTACGAGTGGATCCTGCTCGTGCGGCGTGGCGGCACCCGGCCGGCCGATCAGGATCGGGTCGATCCCGAGCTCGCCATCCGCGTCGCCGGCATCCCGGCCGCCCACGTCGCCGCCTTCGACTCCTTCCCCGTGCGCGACGGCCTCGCGGCCGACTACCGCGACGAGCTCGCCCGCACCCGCCCCGACTCCCACCCCAGCCGCGCGCTCTACGGCGAGTACCTGAGCTGGTGCTACCACCGCGCCGTGGCGTCACTGCCCGCGGGCGTGCGGGTGATCCGGCACCACGTGCCGGCGGTCGCGATCGAGCGCGCCGCGAATGCCGAGGAGGGGCGGGACATCGTGCGGCTCGCGGACGGGGGGCGGGTGACCGCCGACTCGGTGGTCATCGCCGCCGGCTGGATGCCGCGCGAGGAGACCGCGGCCGAGCGCGCGCTCGCCGCTGCGCTGTCGGCGCGTCCGGAGCTGACGTGGGTGCGGCCGGCGAGCCCGGTCGAGCAGGAGCTCGAGGGCATCGTGCCAGGCGCCCGCGCGATCGTGCGGGGCATGGGCATGGGCTTCTTCGACACGATGGCCCTGCTGACCATCGGCCGGGGCGGGCGATTCGTCGAGGATCCGGCCGCCCCGGGCGGGCTGCGCTACGAGCCGTCGGGGCGCGAGCCGATCCTCCACGTCGCCTCGCACCGGGGCGTGCCCTTCCGCGCGAAGACCCTCTACGGCTCGCTGCCGCCGAGCCCGGCCCAGCGCTTCGCGCTGAGCATCGACTGGAGCGCCGAGCCGCGCCCCATCGACTTCGATCGGCGGCTGTGGCCGCTCATCGTCGCCGACGCGTACCTCGACTACACGGCGACGCTGCGCCGCACGCGCCCCGACGCCGTGGCCGCCTCGAGCGAGGAGCTCATCGCCGCCGTCGCCGGGGCCGTCGACGGCCTGGCCCGCGAGCAGGCGCAGCGAGCCTCGGAGCCCGTCGACCTCTTCGCCGCCCCCGCGCGCATCGGCGAGGCGCTCGCACCGTTCGTGCCCGATCCGGCGCTCCGATTCGACCTCGCCGCCGAGATGCGACCCGTGAACCGGGGCTTCGAGAGCCCCGACGAGTTCGACGCCTGGGTGCGGCGCCGCGTGCTCGAGGACCTGCGCGAGGCCGGACTCGGGCGCGACAGCGCACTCAAGGCCGGCCTGTGGTCGATCAGTGCGGCGCGAGGCGTCGCCGGGGCCGTGGGCTCGCTGGGCGGCTTCGACGCGGAGTCGCGCGCATCGGGCTACGATCTGCTGATCGCGATCGGGGGCATGGTGGGATCGGGCCCGCCCGCCTTCCGCAACCGCCAGCTGGTGGCGCTCGCCGAGCGGGGCCTCGTGCGCTTCATAGGGCCGACGGCGCGGGTCGCCGTGGACGAGCGGGGCTTCGTCGCGAGCTCGCCGGCCGTCGCGGGTTCGGAGGTCTCGGCGCCCGCCCTCATCGACGCGTGGATGCACTTCCACAGCCTGGCCGAGACCGCGGACCCGCTGGCGCGGAGCCTCGTCGTCGACGGACGCGCCCGCGCCTTCACCGTGCCCGCCCGGCGCGGGCCGCGCGCCACGACCGGCGCCTTCGACATCGATCCCGCGACGGGGCTGCTGATCGGCGCCGACGGCTCGACCGACCGATCCGTGCACGTCGCCGGGATCCCCGTCGACGAGGCCGTTCACGGCACCATCATCAGCCCCATGCCGGGCACCGACCCGCCCATGCTGCGAGAGACCGACCGGGTCGCCCGCAGCGCCATCCGCGTCGCGACCGCCGCCCCCGACAGAAAGGACCCCGCATGTCTGACGTCCGCCCCCTAGCACTCGTCACCGGCGCCTCGAGCGGCATGGGCCGCGAGATCGCGCGCGAACTGGCCCGCACCCACCGCATCATCGCGGTGGGCCGGGACGCCTCGCGACTGGCCGCCGTCGCGGCCGAGACGGGAGCCGATCCGTGGCGGCTCGACGTCACCGACGCCGAGGCCCTGGCCGACCGCATCGCGGGGCTCGACCGGCTCGACGTGCTCGTGCACGCGGCCGCGATCGCCCGCACGCTGGGAGTCGACGCCGCCGACGCCGCCGACTGGGCCGCGCACTTCGCCGTCAATGTCACGGGGCCCGCGGTGCTCACGCGCCTCGCGCTGCCGCTGCTGCGCGAGGCGCGAGGCACGGTCGTCTTCATCGGATCGGGCGCGGGCACCCGTCCCGTCCCGGGCAGCGCGGTCTACACCGCCACCAAGCACGCGCTGCGCGCCGTCGCCGACGTGCTGCGCATCGACGAGGAGCCGCACCGCCTGCGCGTGGTCACCGTGGCTCCCGGGCAGACCGACACCGACATGCTGCGCTCCATGGTCCCGGCCGAGCAGTACCGCCCCGAGCGCTACATTCGTCCCGAGTCGGTCGCGGGCGCCGTGCGCTTCGTCGTCGACGCGCCCGCCGACGTGCAGATCACCGACCTGGCGGTGCGGCCCCGCCAGGAGATCAGTCGCATCTAGCGGCGGTCCGGGCGCCGCGCCCGTCCGCGCTCCCCGCTGCGCCGACAGCCCCGCCTTCGATCCGTGTGCGCCTTTCGGGCGTTCGCCCCGAGACGGAACCCCCGGAAGGCGCACACGGATCGGGTCGACCGCCATGACCGTAAGGCGGGCGATGGGGCGCGAGGGAACGCAAGAGCCCCCGCCGAGGCGGGGGCTCTTGCGTTGTCCGTCTGGCGGAGACGGGGGGATTTGAACCCCCGGTCGAGTTCAACCCCGACCCTTCATTAGCAGTGAAGTCCGTTCGGCCGCTCCGGCACGTCTCCATACGCGAACAACGTCACCCATTCTAACCGGACCACGCGTCCCTCCGGAAATCGCCCCGGTCCGAGGAGGCTCAGGGCACCGTGCGCCCGGCGGAGCAGGTCGCGACGGCGGGCGTCGTGCCCGTGATCCGGTCGGGGAGCACGACCGAGCCGTCCGGGCCGGTCGACGGCGTCGGGCCGGTCGACGGCGTCGGGTCGGTCGGCGCGTTCGGATCGGCCGGCGCGTTCGGATCGGTGGGCGCGTTCGGGTCGACCGGGGCGTTCGGATCGACCGGGGCGTTCGGATCGGCCGGCTGCCCCTCGCCCTCCTTCACCACGCCCTCGCCGGTACCGGTCACCGTGATCGGCTTTCCGCTCTTGAGCACGTCGAAGAGCAGCTGCCCGCTGGTGTAATCGGGAGTCAGCTTTCCCTCCGCGTAGGGGTGCGAGAACGAGGGGTACTGCACGAAGTTGATGCGGTTCAGGTCGATGTCGCGCACCGTGCTCGCGACCCGCTGCATGAACTCCACGCTCGCCATGTTGCTCGAGAGCGTCATGTTGTCGACGCCCGCCTTCGCGAGGCCGTACACCTTGACCGGATCCGACAGGGTCTCGGCGCTCTTGAGCTCGCGCACGAGCGACGACATGAAGACCTGCTGATTGCTGATGCGGCTCGTGTCACCGCCGTCACCGACGCCGTACCGGGTGCGCAGGAACTGCAGCGCGTCCCACCCGACCAGGGTGTTCATGCCCGCGGGCAGGTCGAGCCCGGTCTTCTCGTCGACGATGGGCTGCGTGAGGCAGACGTCCACGCCGCCGATGGCGTTCGACACCCCGATCACCCCGTCGAAGGTGATGAGGGCGGCGTTGGGAATGTTCATGCCCGTGAGCTCCGAGATGGTGCTCGCCACGCAGGGAAGCCCCCCGTAGGTCATGGCGCTGTTGAGCTGCTGCTCGCTCATCGCCGGGTATTGCGTGCCGTCCGGGGCGGTGCAGCTCGGGATTGGAAGCATGAGGTCGCGGGGGAAGCTCACCACGGTCGCGTTCTTGTGGTCGGCCGAGACGTACAGCAGCAGATTGACGTCGTTGAGCTCGCCCTCCTCGCCGTCCTGATAGGCCTGACCCTGGCGGGTGTCGGATCCGACCAGCAGAACCGCCAGGTCGCCGTTGATGGTCTGGTCGCCGGCGCCGACCGCCTTGGCCTGGGCGCCCAGGTCGACCGTGCGAACGTCGGAGACGAGGCCCCAGACGGCGTAGGCCGCCGTCGCGACGCCGCTCAGCGTCACCACGATGGCGGCCGTCAGCAGCACGCGCAGCGCGTTGCCCCAGCTGCTCGACCGGTGCAGCCTGCCGTGTCGCACGGACGTCGAGCGCTCCACGCCTTCAGCGATTCTCTTGGCCATTCAGCTTCCCGGGTTCGTGCGAGCAGCGACCACCGCGCTCGTCAATAACGACCCAATGTACCCGAGGCTACTGTGTGAGCCCTTGGAGAAGCCGACGAGGCTGGGTCGCCGTCACGCCGGCGCCATCGCCATCGTCTCGGCACGGTTCCGGGCCGCCCAGCGCCACAGCTCGTCCCGGTTCTCGATGCCCAGTTTCGCGAAGACGTTCGAGAGGTGGGTCTCGACCGTGCGCGCCGAGATGTACAGCCGCTCCGCGATGAAGCGGCTCGTGTGCCCGAGCGCGGCCAGCAGCACGACCTCCCGCTCCCGCGCGGTCAGCCCCGGAACGGGCGGCAGGGGCAGCCAGATGCCGAGATCGGCGAGCAGCCGCACCTCCGGCTCCTCGCTGTCGACGGCCGTGAGCCCCGGCTGCGCGGCGATGCGCGTCATGTGGGCCACGAACGCATCGCCGACGGCCGGGTCGATGTCCGCGGCGAGCGCCCGGGCCCGCTCGAGCAGTTCGTCCGAGGGCGCGCGCGTCTCGAAGGCGATCGCGTGCAGCGCTTGCAGTTCGATCAGCGCGAGCCCCTCGGCGCGGGCCCACTCCGCGACCCGCTCGGCCTCGGCGAGCACGTCCCCTCCGCGCAGCCACTGCCGCGCGCGGAGCACGAGGATGCGGCGGTGCCCGCCGAGCGCCAGGGAGATGCCGGGCAGCGGCACCTCCGAGGCGTGGATCGCGCGGATCGCCGCCTCGCGCTCGCCGGTCACCGCGAGTGCGAGCGCGAGGGCCGCCTGGACGAGGGCGGCCAGGCCGTACCTGTCGTGCCGCTCGAATCGATCCACGAGGCGCTCCGCGCTCTCCACGACGTCGCTCCAGCGTCCCTCCTGCACGCCGAGCAGCACGCCTCCCGTCTCCACGAATCCCGAGTACCGGGCCTCGGCGTGGGTGTCGGCGTAGGCCTCCGTCACGAGTTCGTCGAGCACCTGGCGCGCGCTCTCGCCGCTCCCGCTCACCCAGTAGCCGAGCAGCCAGCAGAAGCCCTGCAGGTCGACGTGGTCGGCTCGCGACCGCGGGCCGAGGCGGCTGAGCCGCCGCGCGTTCTCGGCGCTCGAGACGGCTTGCATCAGCGCGCCCTGCTGTTCGAGGATGAGCCCCTGCATCGCGCGCGCCGGTGACCGCGCCCACTCCACGCCGAGGTCCGGGGACAGCTCGGGGCGGGGGCCGGCCTCGGCGGCCGCGCGGATGCGCCCCGAGCAGGCGAGCACGAACACCCTCGTGCTGCGCACCACCTCGGTCGTCATCGGATCGGCCGCCTCGACCTCCCCGTCGAGCTCGTCCAGGGCGGCGAGCGCCAGGGAGATGTCCCCGCCCTCCCACATCGTCTGGCGGATCAGCGTGGTGTGCAGCGCGACCCTGATCCGCTGCTCGAGCGCGTCGGAGCGCGCGGGGTCGTCCAGCAGCCCGCGGATGATGCGCAGCGCACTGCGCATCATCCCGCCGTCGCCGAGCAGGTTGGCGATCCGCGACGCCCGCAGCACGGCGACGGCTGCCTGCCCGGCCTCGGCCCCCGGGTGCACGGCGGTGGCCATGGCCAGGCGCAGCACCAGACGCGGATCGCCGCCCCGGTCGGTCAGCTCGAGCGCCGTCCAGAGCCACTCCAGCGGCAGCTCGCGTCCGCCCTCGAGTCCGAACACCACCAATCGCATCAGGCGGTCGGGCGCGTGGGTCGGGTCGCACCCGCCGCGGTCCTCGTCGAGTGCCCGGAAGATCTGGTCGCTGAGCTGGATCATGCGCACGGGAGACATCCCGGAGCGCAGCGAGGCGGCGAGCAGCGGGTGCGTCACCACGAGCGACGGCCTGCCGTCGTGCGTCTTCGACGCCACCATGCCGCGCTCGAACAGCCTCGACAGGCACGCGGCGTCGATGCTGCGCAGCAGGGTCGACTCCATCACAGGCTCGGCCTGGGCGATCAGCTCGAGGGCGTCCCGCTCCTCTGCGGTGCAGGTCTCGGTGACGAGGTCGGCGAACTCGTGGGGCACCTGGTCGGCGTCGGAGGGCACCCACGCGGTGCCGCGGGCGCGGCGCAGCGCGCCCGTCCGGTCGCTGGCGAGGGCGAGCGTCGTGAGCGCGTGGCTGTTTCCGCCGGACGCCTCGTGCCATCCGCGCAGCGTCTCGGCCTCGATGCGCTCCACCCGCAGCAGGTCAGCCAGGTAGGTGCCGCTCTCGGCCAGATCGAGAGGGCCGATGGAGATCAGGCGACCGCTCGGTCCGTGGCAGATCCGCTCGACATCGCTCGTGAGGTATCTCGCGGTGGCGATGATCCGCACGCGCCGAGCGCGCGCGAGATGCGCGAGGATCTGCGAGTCCAGAGGCGAGTAGTCGTCGATGTCGAGGGCGACGAGAACGAGGTCGGTCCCGCCGATCCACCGTTCGACCTGCTCGAGGACGCGGCGCGACAGCTCGGCCGGATCCTGCTCCTCGCCGAAGGTTCCGAAGTCGGCGGAGAACACGGAGGCGATGCCGCTCGAGGCGCGCGGCGGGTGCGGCAGCACCAGCGTCTCGACGCCGGTCGCGCGGCTCCTCAACTCCTCCGCCGCCTGCTGCGCGAGGGAGGCCTTGCCGTTTCCGGGTTCTCCGATGAGCAGGGTGACGGACGCCGACGGCTCGGCGGCGTCGATCACGCGTTCGAGACGGTGCGGAATCGTCGTGGATGGCCGAACGCGACGCTCCAGAACGTCCCGCGAACCCTCGATATCACCTCGGGAACCGACCAGCATCGGCATCCTCCTGCTCCCTCAGCCCCCTGAAATGCGCCCCCGCCAGATTCTCGCCTGTTCCCCGATGAAATTGCAAGCGATTCTCAGACTTTCGTCAAAGATGCACCTGGACCTTTGGCGTAGATCATCCATTTCACGCATAGACATGAGTCGCACTCCCGGGCGTGCGCGGAGCCTGTCCCTCCCCGTTCGCGCCCCCGCTACGCTGGTTCCATGCGCATCGCCACCTGGAACGTCAACTCGATCCGCACACGCTTCGGCCGCGTGGTCGACTGGCTCGTCCGCGAGGACATCGACGTGCTGGCCATGCAGGAGATCAAGTGCCGCCCCGATCAGTTCCCGGTCGATGCCTTCGAGCGGGCGGGCTACCACCTCGAGATCCACGGGCTCAACCAGTGGAACGGCGTGGCCTTCGCGAGCCGGCACGAGATGACCGACGCTGCGCGGTCCTTCACCGACATGCCGGGATTCGGACACCCCGTCAAAGGCCAGGAGGCCGTGCAGGGAGCCGGCCCGAACGGGATGCCGCTCGAGGCCCGCGCGCTCGGCGTGACGGTCGGCGACCTGCGGCTGTGGAGCCTGTACGTGCCCAACGGCCGGGCGCTGGGCGACCCCCACTTCGACTACAAGCTCGCGTGGCTCGAGGCGCTGAGGCACGACGCCGAGGCCTGGCTCGAGCAGGATCCGGATCTGCCGCTCGCGCTCATGGGCGACTGGAACATCGCCCCTTTCGACGGCGACATGGCGGATCCGTCGTTCACGGTGGGCGAGTCCACGCACGTCTCGCCCGAGGAGCGCGCGGCGTTCGCCTCGTTCTCGGCGACGGTGGAGGACGTCGTGCGGCCGATCGTACCCGAGGGCTTCACCTTCTGGGACTACAAGGCCGGCCGCTTTCCGAAGGACCAGGGCATGCGCATCGACTTCATCCTCGGCTCGCGGGCGTTCGCCGACGCCGTCACCGGCGCCTCGATCGAGCGCGACGAGCGCAAGGGCGACGCGCCGAGCGACCACGTGCCCGTCGTCGTCGACATCGATCCGGCGCTGCTCGGCGGCACCTTCGAGGACGAGTACGACCGGCCCATGGTGTTCTGACCGCAAGTAGACTGGACCGCATGGCTGAAACCCTGCGCGTCGCAACCGTCAACGTCAACGGCATCCGTGCCGCGTATCGCAAGGGCATGGGCGACTGGCTCGAGCGCCGGGACATCGACGTGCTCGCCATGCAAGAGGTGCGCGCGCAGGACGAGCACCTCGAGGAGTTCCTCGGCGGGAACGGCTGGCACGTGCTGCACGACCCCTGCGAGATCAAGGGCCGCGCCGGCGTCGCGATCGCGAGCCGCGCTCCGGCGACCGCGCACCGCGTCGGGCTCGGGCCGCTCGACGCGCAGGATCGCATCCAGTCGTCGGGCCGCTGGCTCGAGGCCGACTTCGAGGTCGGCGGCTCCTCGATCACGGTGATCAGCAACTACACGCACTCGGGCGAGGTCGACACCCCCCGCCAGGAGGCCAAGTGGGCCTTTCTCGACGCGATGGGCGTGCGCATGAACGAGCTGATCGACGAGCGCGAGTTCGTGACCATCGTGGGCGACTTCAACGTGGGCCACCGCGAATTCGACATCAAGAACTGGCGCGGCAACGTGAAGCGATCCGGCTTCCTGCCCCGCGAGCGCGCCTACTTCGACCGCTTCTTCGGCCCGCGCGGCGAGAACGTGCTCGGCGTCGACGGCACCGAGGGCCCCGGCTTCGGCTGGGTCGACGTGGGGCGCCGCTTCCACGGCGAGGTCGACGGCCCCTACACCTGGTGGTCGAACCGCGGCCAGGCCTTCGACAATGACACGGGCTGGCGCATCGACTACCAGGTCGTCACCCCGGCGCTCGCCGAGCACGTCGAGCACTACGCCATCGACCGTGCCGCCTCCTACGCCGAGCGCTGGTCCGATCACGCGCCCGTGGTCGTCGATTACGCTCTCGGGCGCTGACTCCGCCCTCGAGATCTTCCCCGCTTACGGGCAGCGCATCGCGTCGCCACGACCACGCCGAGGCCGTCTCGGCCTCGGGAGAGAGTTACCCCAATGAGTACAAGCACCCCCAAGCCCGTCATCTTCTCCGGCATGCAGCCCTCGAGCGACTCGCTGCACCTCGGCAACTACATCGGCGCGCTCAGCCAGTGGACGAGGATGCAGGAGGAGTACGACGCCTTCTTCTGCGTCGTCAACCTGCACGCCATCACCGTGCCGCAGAATCCGGCCGAGCTCGCCGAGCGCACCCGCGCGACCGCGGCGCAGTACATCGCCGCGGGCATCGACCCGGCCCGGTCGACGCTGTTCGTGCAGTCGCACGTTCCCGCGCACGCCGAGCTCTCCTGGGTGCTCAACACGCTCACGGGCTTCGGCGAGGCGAGCCGCATGACCCAGTTCAAGGACAAGTCCCAGCGCTACGGATCCGACACGACCTCGGTGGGGCTCTTCACGTATCCGGTGCTCATGGCGGCCGACATCCTGCTGTACCAGGCGGACGCGGTGCCCGTGGGCGAGGATCAGCGCCAGCACGTCGAGCTGACGCGCGACCTGGCGAACCGCTTCAACTCGCGCTTCGGCGAGACCTTCACGGTGCCCGAGGCGCAGATCCAGCAGGGCACCGCGAAGATCTACGACCTGCAGGAGCCGACCGCGAAGATGTCGAAGTCGGCCGAGACGGAGGCCGGGCTCATCAAGGTGCTCGATCCCGCGAACGTCACGAAGAAGAAGATCATGCGCGCGGTGACCGACGCCGACGGCGAGATCCGCTTCGATCGCGAGGCGAAGCCGGGCGTCTCGAACCTGCTCACCATCTACTCGGTGCTCACCGGGCGCCCCGTCGCGTCGATCGAGGCGGAGTTCGCGGGCCGCGGCTACGGCGACCTCAAGAAGAGCCTGGTCGAGGTGGTCGAGGAGACCTTCGCGCCCGTGCGCGCCCGCACCGAAGAGCTGCTGGCGGATCGGGCCGAACTCGACCGCCTGCTCACCGCGGCCGCCGATCGCGCCGACGAGGTCTCGGGCCGCACCCTCGACCTCGTCTACGACCGCATCGGCCTGCTGCGGCGGTGAGCCGCCGGCCCGGGCTCGGCGAGGGGTTCGGCTTCAGTCGGGCCGGTGCGCCCGAGAGCGCCTGACCGAAGCCGAATCCCTCGCCGAGCCCGGGCCGGAGGGGAGAACTCGGCACTACGGCACGAGCACCGCGCGTCCCTGCACACGGCCGTTGGTCAGGTCGTCGAAGGCCTGCAGCGCGTCGTCGAGCGGGTAGCGCACCACCTCGACGCCGATCTTGCCGGCCTGCGCGAGCGCCACGACCTCGCGCATGTCCGAGCGGGTGCCGCCGTACGCGCGCTCGATGTTGACGCCCCAGGGCAGGCCGGTGCCGCTGCCCGCCACGTACTCGAACGCCCCTCCACCGAGGCCCACGAAGCGGATCGCGCCGCCGCCGCGCACGACGGCGAGCGCGAGATCGACCGTCGGCTGCACGCCCACGAAGTCGAGCACCACGTCGGCCCCGATCCCGCCGGTCTCCTCAAGGATCCGCGCAGCGGCGCCGCCGTCGCTCGGCAGCGTGAGATCGGCGCCGTTCTTCTCGGCGAAGGCCAGCTTCTCCGGGTCGGTGTCGAGGGCGATGATGCGGGATCCGGTGGTCGCCGCCAGGATCTGCAGCGCCATGTGCCCGAGCCCGCCGAGCCCGATCGTGACGACCGTGGCGTCGCCGGTCATGCGGTCCCGCACGGTGTTGATCGCGTGCATGGGGGTGAGCGCCGCGTCGGCGAGCGGGGCGGCCTCCACCGGGTCGAGACCGCCGATGGGGTCGAGGTGGTGCGCCTTCACCGCGATGTAGTCGGCCATGCCGCCCGGGCTGCCGATGCCGGGGGACAGCGGTGCGAGCGCGTCGCGCGGGTAGACGACCTCGCACTGGTTGTCGCGCCCCGCGAGGCACTCCCGGCAGTGCCCGCACGACAGGATCAGCGCCACGAGGGCGCCGTCCCCCTCGTTCCATCCCCGCACCTCTGCGCCCGCCTTCGCGACCGTACCCGCCACCTCGTGGCCGAGTGTGCCGCCGATGAGCGGATTCTCGTCGCCCATGCCGATGATCGCGATGTCGGAGTGGCAGAGGCCGGCGCCGCCGACTTTCAGCAGCACCTCGTCCGGCTCGATCTCGGGAACGGGCTTGTCCCAGATCTCGACCGTGTCGTTCTTCACGTAGGTCACTGCGCGCATCGCTTCTCCTGTTCTGGCCGCGGGTCTGCGACCGCAACTGTTCAGGGCGTCGGATCGGCGTCCTCACCTCAGGGTACTCCCGTCGTCTCCGTAAAGCATCAGCCGTCACTTTGTCTTCACCGGGCGTTTCCGGCGGCGACGTCACGGCCCCTGACGCTCGGGATCCGTAGACTGAGCCCATGACCGACGACGCCCGCGTCCGCACCGCCGAGGCCGTCCGCCGGCGCCCTCCATCGGTCGCCGCGCTCCGTCGCGTGCCCCTCACGATCTCGTTCGTTCTCGCGATGCTGGTGGTGGGCGCCGTAACGGGCACGATCCTGACCCCCGCCGCGCAGCAGCCGTGGTACCCGCAAGTGGCGACCGGGCTCCCCGCCCTCGCCGAGGGCCGCTGGTGGACGATCCTCACCTCCCCCTTCTTCGTCGACTCGCCACTCGTCTACCTCACCCTTCTGCCGCTCGTGGCCGGGGGCCTCGGGTGGTCCGAGTGGCGCTTCGGCTCGCTGCGCACCGCCGGGCTCTTCGCGGGCGGCCACCTCGTCGGGGTGCTCGGGGCCGCCGGGATCCTCGTCATCGTCTCGCAGGGCGGGTGGCCGTGGGCGGTGCGACTCTCCGAGACCTACGACGTCGGCCCCTCGGGCGGCGCGCTCACGACGCTCGTCTTCGCGGTCGCCACGCTGCCCGCCCCCTGGCGGCTGCGGGCCCGCCTCGCGATCGCGGTGTGGGTCGGCATCTCCGTGCTCTATCTGGGCCAGCTCTACGATCTGGAGCACGCCGTCTCAGCGGTCGCCGCGCTGGTCGCGAGCGGCTGGTTGCCGGCCTTCCGGCGCCCCGCAGGCAGGCCGAGCCAGCGCGAGTGGCGGCTCATCGGGCTCGCGGCGCTCGTCGCGATCGGCGTCATCCAGGTGCTCGACCTCGTCGTTCCCTACGACGGGCCGCTCGGCAGCAACGCCCCCACGGCGTCGTTCGTCGACGTCGCCGTCGACGTGATCATCATCGCCCTCATCGCCAACGGCATCAGGCAGGGCTTCCGAGTCGCCTGGATCGCGGCGATCGTGCTGGGGGCCTACAACGTGACGACCGGCGTGCTGGGCATCGCCCTGCTGCCGGTGCTCGTAGACCTCGGAGCCGTCGCCGCGCCCACGGATCTGCTCGGGCTGCTCGTCGCCCCGGCGCTGTTCTGGGCCGCGATCCTCGTCCTCCTCATAGCGGGGCGCGCCGCGTGGCGGGTGCGGCTGCGACCGGCGCGACGCCGCCTCGCCGCGGAGCCGCTGACCCGGGCGCAGCTGATCGACCGCCTGCGGCACTTCGGCGGCGGCACGATCTCCTGGATGGCCACGTGGAACGCCAACGACCGCGTCGCGGCCGCCGGCGAGGGCGCCGTCGCCTACCAGGCGCACGCGGGCGTCGCGATCATGCTGGGAGATCCCATCGTTCCCGAGGCGGCGCGGGCGGATGCGCTCGCCGACTTCGAACGGGTGACGCAGCAGGCTGGGCTGATCCCGTGCGTCTTCTCGGCGAGCGGCGCCGCGGCCGCCGCGCGCCCCGCCGGGTGGCGCTCGGTGATCGTGGCCGAGGACACCATCGTCGACCTGCCCGGCCTCGAGTTCAAGGGCAAGGCCTGGGGGCCCGTGCGCACGGCGATGAATCGGGCGGGCCGCGAGGGCATCGAGTTCCGCATGGTGCGGCTCGCCGACGAGCCGTGGAACGTGCTCGCCCAGGTGCGGGCGATCTCGGAGCAGTGGAGCGGCGACAAGGGGCTGCCCGAGATGCGGTTCACCCTGGGCACGGTGGACGAGGCGCTGGATCCCGAGACCCGCGTCGCCATCGCCGTCGATGGTGACGGCAGCCTGCACGGGGTGACGTCGTGGCTGCCGGTCCACGGGGCGTCCGCGAGGACGGGTGGCGAGCCCCGGATCGTCGGCTGGACGCTCGATCTGATGCGGCGACGCGACGGCGGTTTCGGCCCCGTGATGGAGTTCCTCATCGCCGCGTCGGCGCAGCACTTCTCAGACCGGGACTACGAGTTCGTGTCGCTCTCGGGCGCCCCGCTCGTGCGGCCTCGGGACGCGGAAGCCGGCCCCGTGGATCAGGTGCTCGAGCAGATCGGCGGGCTCATCGAGCCGCTCTACGGCTTCAAGTCGCTGCACCGCTTCAAGCAGAAGTTCAACCCGCGGCACGAGCCGCTGCACCTGCTCTACCGCGACGAGGGCGATCTGCCGCGCATCGGGATCGCGCTCACCCGCGCCTACCTGCCCGACGCCTCGCTGCGGGATCTCGTCGCATCCGCGACGGTCGGCCGCTCGGGCTGATCCGCGCCGCTCCGAAACGGCCTACAGTGGGGATCATGTCCAGGTTGCATGCCCTCCGCTCGACGGCGGGCGCCGTCTTCGGCATCGGCGCCCAGATCTTCGGTGAGTTCACGGCCGTGTGGAGCATGCGGCTCTCGTGGATGCTGTTCAACCGGGGGGGTACGCGCGAATCTACTTCTCGCACTACCACCGAACGCCCCGACCGCCGCTCGAGTTACCGGGCACCGACGAGCCGCGCCTCGTCGACCTCACCTTCATCAACGCCACCACCCTCTCCGTGTCCGACGTGAGGGTTGTGAACACCCGCATGCTCCGGACCGTCGTGTGGCACACCACGCTCGCGTTCTTCTTCAACGCCCTCATCATCGTGCTCACGATGAACGTGATCGTGAACGGATCGCTCTTCGCCGCGCTTCTCGATTAGGGCGGGGAGACTGTTGCGGGGCCGGCGCCCACGCGGCAGCACGAACGCGAGAAACGTTGTACATTTAGTCATGTGTTCCGGGGTCGGTGTGATTCCGAACCGGCGGTGAAAGCCCGCGAACCCCGCTCGAGCGGGGCCGAATCGGTGGAATCCCGATGCCGACGGTGATGAGCCCTCAGCTCTAGTCCGGATGATAGGAACGCGAAGCTGCGATGCATCGCCAGCCTCCGCGCACCCCCGGACGGAAGGCGGCGGGAATGCTGGAGCAGGGGCTCATCGAGGACGCGATGCGTCGCGCGGTGGCGCTTTCGCGCCGCAGCCCCGCCGACGATCCCAACCCGCGGGTGGGCTGCGCGCTGCTCGACCCCGAGGGCCGCATCGTCGCCGAGGGCTGGCACCGCGGGGCCGGCACGCCCCACGCCGAGATCGAGGCGCTGGAGCGGCTGCCCGAGGCGTGGCGGTCCCGCACCGTCGAGCTCACCGCGGTCGTGACGCTCGAGCCCTGCAACCACACCGGCCGCACTGGGCCCTGCGCGACCGCGCTGCTCGAGGCCGGCATCGGCGCGGTCGCCTACGCGATCGACGATCCGGGCCCCGAGGCGGGCGGCGGCGGCGAGACGATGCGCGCCGCGGGCGTCGAGGTGCGCGGCGGCGTGCTGGCGGGCGAGGCCCGGGCGGTGCTCAGGCCCTGGCTGGCGCGGCAGCGCACCGAGAATCCGGCGGCGGTCCCTCCCAGGCCGCGCGTTACGGTGAAGTGGGCGCAGACGCTCGACGGTCGCGCGGCGGCGGCCGACGGCTCGAGCCGGTGGATCACCGGTGTCGACGCGCGCGTCGACGTGCACCGCCGACGCGGCGAGGCGGACGCGATCCTCGTGGGCGCCGGCACCCTGCTCTCCGACGACCCCGCGCTCACGGCCCGCGCCGAGGGCGGCGGCCTGCTCGTGCCGGCCGAGGAGCAGCCTGTGCCCGTCGTGCTCGGGCGCCGCGCGATCCCGAACGGAGCCCGGGTGCGGCGGCACCCGGCGCTCGCGGCGCGCGGCCTCGCCGAGCCGCTGCGCTTCGACGGCGACGACCTCGCCGCCGACCTGGAGCGCCTGTACGCGCTGGGCTTCCGCCGGCTCTTCGTCGAGGGCGGGCCGACGGTCGCGAGCGCGTTCATCGCCGCCGACCTCGCCGACGAGGTGCTCGTCTATCTCGCCCCCGCGCTGCTCGGCGGGCCGCGCACCGCGCTCGGCGACATCGGCGTCGCGGGCATGGACGGGATCAAGCGCCTGCGCGTCTCGCGCACCGCGCAGCTCGGCGCCGACCTGCTCATCGAAGCCACCGTCATCACGAACACCGCCACGGCCAGGGAGGGCTGATCCATGTTCACCGGACTCATCGAGGAGGTCGGCGAGATCGTCGACGTCGAACCGGTCGGCGACTCGCTGCGCCTCACCGTCGCGGGCCCGCTCGTCACCTCGGATGCGACGCACGGCGCCTCGATCTGCGTGTCGGGCGTGTGTCTCACCGTGGTCGAGCTCGGCGCATCCGCCGACGGGCGCGCCTCCTTCACCGCGGACGTCATGCAGCAGTCGGTACGCATGTCGACGCTCGGCGAGCTGCGTCCGGGCAGCGCCGTCAACCTCGAGCGCGCCGTGCGGGTCGACACGCGGCTCGGCGGCCATATCGTGCAGGGCCACGTCGACGGCACCGCGACGCTGCTCTCCGCGACGCCCCGCGACGCATGGCGCACCCTCCGGTTCTCGCTCTCGCCCGAGCTCGCCCCGCTGCTCGTCGACAAGGGATCGGTGACGCTCTCGGGCGTCTCTCTGACCGTCTCCGCGATCGCGGCCGAGCAGGAGCCCGAGCAGTGGTTCGAGGTCTCGCTGATTCCCGAGACGCTCGGCGCCACGACGCTCGGCACGCTGCAACCCGGCGACCGGGTGAACGTCGAGACCGACATCCTCGCGCGGCACGTCGCGCGCATGCTCCGCCTCGGAGCCGTCTCCGAGGCCCGCCTCCCCACCACCGAAGGAACCCCATCATGACCGCTCCCGGCACCACCCCAGGCATCTCCACGATCGAGCAGGCGGTCGCCGCGATCAGGGGCGGGCGACCCGTCATCGTCGCCGACAACGAGGACCGCGAGAACGAGGGCGACGTGATCCTCTCCGCCGAGCTCGCGACCCCCGAGACGATCGCCTGGACCGTGCATCGCTCATCGGGCCTGCTCTGCGCCCCGATGACGAACGAGGTCGCCGATCAGCTCGACCTCCCTGTGATGGTCGAGGCGAACGAGGACATACGCGGAACGGCATACACCGTGACGGTGGACGCGGCGCACGGCGTGACGACCGGCATCAGCGCGAGCGACCGCGCCACCACGGTCCGGGCGCTCGCGAACCCCGACGCGGCACCGGGCGATGTGCGCCGTCCGGGCCACGTGCTCCCGCTGCGCGCCGTGGACGGCGGCGTGCGGGCACGCGACGGACACACCGAAGCGAGCGTCGAGCTCATGCGGCTCGCCGGCCTGCGACCCGTCGCGGTGATCGCGGAGATCGTGGCCGACGACGGCGAGATGATGCGCCTGCCGGAGCTGATCCAGCTCGGCGCCAGCGAGAACGTGCCGGTCGTCACGATCGAGCAGCTCATTGCATACCTCAATGAGCATGATCCAGTGACGGCCACCGCTCACCGCCCCCAGCACCGCAGCGTCAGCCTCCGCGCCAACACGCTCCTCCCCACCGAGCACGGCGAGTTGCGCGCGCTCGCCTACCGGGATCGCCGCGTGGGCGTCGACCATCTGGCGCTCATCTCGCCGACCCCCGACGGCGAGATGCCGGGCGCCGAAGCACTCGTGCGCGTGCACTCCGAGTGCATCACCGGGGAGGCGTTCGGGTCGCTCAAGTGCGAGTGCGGGCCTCAGCTCGACGCGGCGCTCGACCTCATCCGCGAGCGCGGCGGCATCGTCGTCTACCTGCGCGGGCATGAGGGTCGGGGCATCGGGCTCGCCAACAAGCTGCGCGCCTACCAGCTGCAGGAGCAGGGGCTCGACACGCTCGACGCCAACCTGCAGCTCGGGCTGCCAGCCGACGGGCGGGATTACTCGGCCGCCGCCGAGATCCTGGCCGATCTCGGCGTGGAGCGCGTGCGACTGCTCACGAACAACCCCGACAAGGTGACGCAGCTCCGCTCCTACGGCATCGAGGTCGTCGAGCGCGTGCCCCTGCTCGTCGGCGTGACCGAGCAGAACGTCGGCTACCTCGCCGCGAAGCGGGATCGCATGGGGCACCAGCTGCCCGACGACGTGCGCGGCGCCTGAGACCGGACGCGAGCGAAGGAGCAGTCATCATGAGCGGAGCCGGAGCCCCGGACCTGACCGTCGACGCAAGCGATCTGCGTGTCGCCGTCATCGCCGGCAGCTGGCACGAGGAGATCATGTCGTCGCTGATCGACGGCGCCGAGCGGAGCGCGGCCGCGTCGGGCGCGGAGCACGAGCTGTTCCGCGTCGCGGGCGCCTTCGAGCTGCCCCTCGCCGCGCAGGCCGCACTGACATCGGTGAACGAGGGCGGGGGCGGTTTCGATGCGGCGGTCTGCCTCGGCGTGATCATCCGCGGCGGCACGCCCCACTTCGAGTACGTCTGCGCGGCGGTCACCGACGGCCTCACCCGCGTGCAGCTCGACACCGGCAAGCCCGTGGGATTCGGTGTGCTCACAACAGACACGGAGCAGCAGGCGCTGGATCGCTCGGGCCGCCCCGGCGCGCCCGAGTCGAAGGGGCGGGAGGCCGTCGAGGCCGCGCTTCATCTCGCCGTCACCGCCCGCGCCATCCGCCAGGCAGGGCTCGCCTCGCCCGACCCGTCGTAGCCCCCGAGGGTCTCGCGCACCGCCCCGGCGCCCCGGTATCGCCGGTGCTTTGCCAGCCGCGCTGGCCTAGAGTTGAGGCCGTGGCTGGCAGACCCGACGACACCGCAGGCACGGCAGGCAAGACCCCGACCGACCGGCGTTCCCGATCCCGAGGAGGCGCCTCCGCAGCTCGGGGGCCGCGAGCGACCCTGAGGCAGCTGCTCCCCTACCTCTTCGAGCAGCGCGGCAAACTGCTCTTCATCGCCGTCCTCAGCATCCTCGGCGCCCTCGCCTCGCTCACCCAACCGCTGCTCGTCGGCTCCGTGATCGAGCGGGTGCAACGTTCCGTCGCCCCGGGCGGGCTGCTGTGGGCGCTGGTGGCCCTCGTGCTCGTGAGCGCCCTGCTCAACAGCTACCAGCACTACCTGCTGCAGTGCATGGGCGAGGGCGTGGTGCTGGCGAGCCGCAAGCGCCTCATCGCGAAGATCCTGCACCTGCCCATCCCCGAGTTCGACCGGCGCCGCACCGGCGATCTCGTCTCGCGCGTGGGCAGCGACACCACCCTGCTGCGGGCCGTGCTCACCCAGGGTCTCGTCGAGGCGATCGGCGGGGCGCTGCTCTTCGTCGGCGCGCTCGTCGGCATGCTGGTCATCGATCCGCTGCTCTTCGCCGTCACCTTCGGGGTCGTGTTCGTGGCGATCGCGGTCGTGGTGGCGCTCTCGGCGAGGATCCGGCCGGCGGTGCTCCGGTCGCAGGAGAAGGTGGGCGACCTCGCGGCGGCCGTGGACCGGGCGATCGGTTCGGTGCGCACGATCCGCGCCGCGGGCGCCGCCGAGCGGGAGCAGCGCGCGATCGAGGGCGAGGCGGCCGAGGCCTACCGGCTCGGGATCCGGGTGGCCCGCATCTCGGCGCTCATCGTGCCGGTCTCGTTCATCGCGATGCAGGTGTCGTTCCTCGCGGTGCTGGGCCTCGGCGGCTTCCGGGTGGCGACCGGGGTCATCACGATCGCGCAGCTGGTCACCTTCATCATCTTCCTGTTCCTTATGGTGATGCCGCTGGGGCAGGCCTTCGGCGCGATCTCGGCCGTCAACCAGGCGCTCGGCGCGCTCGGCCGCATCCAGGAGATCACCGCCCTGCCCGTCGAGACGGAGCGCGACGCGCAGTTGTCGCCGCTCGGGCGCATCGTGCCCCTCGCCGGTTCAGGCCTCGACGACTCCCCGGCGATCCGGCTCTCCGAGGTGCGCTTCGCGTACCGGTCGGCGGCTCCCGAGCGCGCCGACGCCCGGGAGCTGGTGCGCGGTGGACGCGGATCGAGCCGGCGCGACGCCGAGGCCGCTCCGGCCGAGATCGTGGAGACGCCGGTGCTGCACGGAGTCAGCTTCGAGGTGCCCCGCGGGTCGCGGGTCGCCCTCGTCGGCCCGTCCGGAGCGGGCAAGTCGACCGTGCTGTCGCTCATCGAGCGCTTCTACGACCCCGACCGGGGCGCGATCTCGCTCTACGGCGCCGACCTGCGCACCCTGGACCGCTCCGAGGTGCGCACCCAGCTGGGCTACGTGGAGCAGGACGCCCCCGTGCTGGCGGGCAGCCTGCGCGACAACCTCAGAATCACCGCCCCGGACGCCTCGGACGCGGCGTGCGAGCGCGTGCTGCGCGCCGTGAACCTGGGCGGGCTGCTGGACCGCTCCGGATCGGCGGTCGCGCGCGCGGACGCCGCGGCGCGCTCCGGCGCCGAGCTCTCGGCCGCGCTCGACACGCAGGTGGGCGAGAAGGGGATCATGCTGTCGGGCGGCGAGAAGCAGCGTCTCGCGATCGCGCGCGCCCTCCTCGCGGCGCCTCCGATCCTGCTGCTCGACGAGTCGACGGCGAGCCTCGACGGCGTCAACGAGCGCCTCATGCGCGACGCCCTCGACTCCGTTGCCACGGGGCGCACGCTCGTGGTGATCGCGCACCGCCTCTCGACCGTGATCGACTCCGACAAGATCGTGGTGCTCGACGCCGGCCGGGTCGTGGGCGAGGGCACCCACGCCGAGCTGCTGGAGTCGACGCCCCTCTACCGCGAACTGGCCCGGCACCAGCTGCTGGTGCCCGAGGACAGCGCGTCCGCGTGACGGCGGCGGCCCGTCGCCCGCGGCAGCGGTTTCACACAGGGAGACGGGATCGCTACGAGCGGCGCAGCGCCCAGTCGAACCGCGGCTCGACCACCGCGCTGAACGCCCGCGGCGACCACGCCATCGACAACAGCACCGCGATCACGATCCCGAGCGCGACGATGGCCAGCAGCCCCGGCGCGCCGACCGCGCCGATCCGGTCGATCGCGCCCGTCTGGCGGAGCACCCAGATCACCACCCCGTGCAGCAGGTACACGTACAGGGTGCGGGTGCCCCACACCGTCATCCTCCCCTTCCCGCGTGGGGTCACGATCAGCAGTGCGAGGGTCATCGCCGCGGCCACCGCCATGAGCGCCGCGGCGACCCCCGCGCCGCCCAGCATCACCCAGCCCCACCGGTCCGGCAGCCAGTCGCCGATCGGAGCGTTCGCGAACAGCCACGTGTAGTCGTCGCGCCACGTCAGCCACGTGTCGATGCGCCAGAACTCGCGCAGCCGCGGCGTCAGCGCGAAGACGAGCGCCACGGCGCCGAGCAGCGCCCACGCTCCCGCGAGCGCGCCGCGCGACGGCCGCGCGAACCACTGCCCCTCGAGCCAGCCGCGCTCGCGGATCAGCCAGCCCGCGACGAAGAAGGGCAGGAAGGCGAGCGTGCGCGACGCGGAGAACTGGGTGCCGATCGCCGGCAGGATCCCCGAGGCCAGCGCGATGAGGATCGAGGTCAGCAGCGGCCGCCGCAGCTTCGCGATCCAGGGCAGCAGGATACGCATCGTGGCGAGCGTCACGAGGAACCACAGCGTCCAGGCCGGGGCGACCAGGAAGTTCTGGCCTGGGGTCTTGCCCTCCACCGCGAAGCGGATCAGGGCCCAGATCCCCTCCCACGTCAGCCAGACGACGATCAGCTGAATGGTGGAGCGGATCACCTTGAGCGACGGCTCCGCTCGCGAGAACATGCCCGAGAGCAGGATCACGGCGGGCATGTGGAAGAGGAAGATGTAGGCGTACAGCGCGAAGCCGAGCTGCGAATCGACGCGCACCGTCGAGACGGCGTGGGCGACCACCACGAGAACGATCAGCAGGAATCGGGCGTTGTCCCAGGCTGCGATGCGCGGTTTCGAGGCGGGCGATGCGGTCGCGGCGGTCGGCGCGGTCGGATGCTCGGTCACCCCCACAGCCTATGCGAGCGGTCCTCCTGTGTATTCGGGCGCTCCCGGGGCTCCCGGCGAGACGAGCCGCATTCCACAGCATCTCGCTGATTCAGCGCGGTCTGGCGAGATGGCGGGGGTGAAGACGGGCCGGGGCCTGCGCCGAGTGCACGCCCGGGCGCGCGAATAGGGCGAGTTCGGAGAAACCGGGAAACGGAGCCGCCTGTCGGATTTGAACCGACGACCTGTTCTTTACGAGGGAACTGCTCTACCCCTGAGCTAAGGCGGCGGAGTGCGGGATCGCTCTCGCACACAAGCAACCACTTTAGCACGCCGTCCGGGCGGACTTCGCACGCGCGAGCGGCGGCCCCGGCGCGGCGCGGATCCCGAACCGGCCGCGGTTCACCCCCGGAACCGCGGCCGGGAACCGCGGCGCTACGAGCAGCGGAGATCGCCTTCAGGAACGGCGCCGGTCAGCAGGTAGTCGTCCACCGCGCGGTTGACGCACTCGTTCTTCCCGTAGGCGGTGTGCCCCTCTCCCACGTAGGTGACGAGCACGCCGCTCTCGAGCTGCTGCGCGAGCGATTCGGCCCAGCGGTAGGGAGTCGCGGGGTCTCCCGTGGTGCCGACGACGAGGATCGGGCCGGCGCCGGCGGCCGTCACGCCGGGGCGATCCTCCACGCCCTGCACCGGCCAGGCTGCGCACGCGATATCGCCGTATCCCTGGAACCGGCCGATCGTCGGGGCGATCCTGTCGAGCTCGGCCGCCTGCGCGCGCATGCGTGCGGCGTCGAGGCCGCGCGGGTAGTCGAGGCAGTTGACGGCCGAGAACGCCTCGGTGGAGTTGCCGAGATACCGGCCGTCGGCGCGGTCGTAGTAGGAGTCGGCGAGCGAGAGCGCGACGTCGGCCTCGCCCCGACCGACCGTCTCGAAGAGGTCGTCGAGATAGCCCCAGCTGCTCCGCGCGTACAGGGGCGTGACGATCGCCGTGAGCATCGTGTCGACCGAGAGCGTGCGCCCATCGGATCCCCGCAGCGGTTGCCGGTCGAGCCGGTCGAGCAGCGAGCCGATGCTCGCCATGGCCTCGTCCGCCGTGCCGGTGAAGGGGCAGCCGCGTCGCTGCACGCAGTCCTCGGCGTAGACGCGGAGAGCGCGCTCGAAGCCGCGGGTCTGCTCGCGCACGACGTCGGTCAACCCGGTGGCGGGGTCCATCGCACCGTCGAGCACCATGCGGCCCGCGCGCTCCGGGTAGGCGTCGGCGTAGCGCGCTCCGATGTAGGTGCCGTAGGAGAAGCCCAGGTAGTTGAGCTTCGAGTCGCCCGCGATCGCGCGCAGCATGTCGAGGTCGCGCACGGTCGAGGCCGTGTCGACGGTGCCGAGCAGCGCGCCCGTGCCCCGCGCGCAGGCCCCGCCGAACGCCCGCGCCTCCTCGAGCGAGGCGGCGATCCACTCGTCGCTGCCCCGCTCCAGCCCGGCGTCGTCCCCGACGCCGAAGAGGTACTCGTCCATGCCGGCCGCGTCGTAGCAGCGCACCGGCGTCGAGTCTGCGACCCCGCGCGGGTCCCAGCCGATCACGTCGTACGCGCGCCGCACCGACTCCGGAACCACCGAGTCGACGCTGTTCGCCACGTACTGGGCGCCCGAGGCGCCGGGGCCCCCGGGGTTCACGAAGAGCGTGCCCTTCGGATCGCCACCCGTGGCCGGGCGCTTCATCAGGCGCAGGGTGATGCGCTCGCCGCCCGGATCGCCCCAGTCGAGCGGCGCGTACACGTCGGCGCACTGCAACCCCCCGCCGCAGTCCCCCCAGTTCGGCTGCTGAGCGCCGAACCCGGCGACCGTCGCCTCGGGCTCGGCCGGAAGCGGCCCTGGCCCCTCCGCGGCGTCCGATCCCGAGAACAGCGGAAGGATCCCCCACCCGGAGAACCCGAGCGCGCACACGACGAGGATCACGGCCGCCACCCGCCACCCGCGGCGCCCCGGCGAGGCCGCCCCGGCTCCGCTCACGCCGGATCACCCCCCAGGAGCACGCTCGCGAACAGCGCCTCGAGCACCAGCCCCGGCGTGATGCCCCGGGAGAGTCGTTCCCGCGCCGTCTCGACCGCGCCCACGGCGGCGAGCGCGCGGCTCGCGCCCCAGCCCTCGGCCAGCTCCGAGATGCGGGGCTCCTGCTCGCGGTTGATCAGCTCGACGTGCGCCGCCGGGCCGCCAGTCTCGCCGCTCGCCGCCTGACGCTGCTCGACCGAGATCAGCGCCGTCAGCAGCACGTCCCGGTAGAGCGACAGCAGGTCGGTGAGGATGCGGTCGACGCCGTCGCGCAGGCTCCGGGTGGCGCGGCGCTTCTGATCCTCCTCCAGCGCGCGCATCTGGGCGCGCATCTGGGGCGGGATCGCGGCGCCGGGCGCCAGTCCGAGGCTGCGCATGGCGTCCTCCCGCTCCTGCGCATCGAGCTGCTCCGTGAGCGCCTCCGCGTCGGCCTTCGCGACGCCCGCGAGAGAGGCCGCGGCCGCCATCGCGTCGCCGATCGTGTCGATGGCCAGCGCGACCGCGATCGTGCGGTCGCGGCGCTGCATGGCGTCCGGATCGCTGGCGAGACGCCGGGCCATGCCGATATGGTTCTGCGCGAGCCGCGCGGCCCGTTCGGCGGCGGCGGGATCGATGCCGTCGCGCGCGTGGAGCAGTTCGGCGATGTCCGCCGGGCCGGGAGTCACGAGGCGCAGCGAGCGCGCCCGCGATCGGATCGTCGGCAGCAGATCGGCCTCGCTGGGGGCGCAGAGCACCCAGATGGTGCGCTCCGGAGGCTCCTCGAGGGCTTTGAGCAGCACGTTGGAGGTGCGCTCGGGCATGCGATCCGCGTCCTCGATCACGATCACCCGATAGCGGCCCTCAGCCGGCGCGTAGTGCGCCGTCGTCACGATCTCGCGGGCGGCCTTGATGTCGATGAGCAGCTTCTGGGTCGTGAGCACCCCGAGATCGGGGTGCGTGCGCGCCCGCACCTGCTCGTACACGGCGTCGCGATCCGCCTCGTCGCGCGCGATGAGCGCAGCCGCGAAGCGGAAGGCGATGTTGGATCGCCCCGAGCCCGGCGGGCCCGTGACGAGCCAGGCGTGCGCAGGGGAACCGCCCGGCTCGGAAGCCCGCTGCAGCGTCTGCACGGCCTCCGTCTGCCCCACGATCTCAGCCCAGAAGTTCACCCGAGAAGCGTATCGCGGGCCTCTGACAGGGAGCATCGCGGCGCTGGCGACCCCGCCGCCGCGATGCGTCGTCCGGCGCGGTTGCCGGGGTGAAGATTCGGGTGAGGGTGTGCCCTCGGGCGTCCCGGAACTCGCGGCGGGCTCCTATGATCGATTTCAGGTTGAAACCCAATCCCCCGGGTGGAGAACCGATTCCGAGCGGCAATCCCCCGTCGCGAGGAAGAGCAGCCCCCGGCCCTGTCCCCCAGGCCACCGGGGGTTCTTCTCTGCCCGGGGGCGACTCGGGGTCGGGGCGCCCAGCGCCCGCGGATCCCGCCCGCCCAGCGCCGGCTTCCCCGCCCGCCTCCCGCCCGCGGATCCCGCCCGCCTCGATCCGTGTGCGCCTTTCGGAGGGTTCACACGAGCCGAAGCGGCAGGAAGGCGCACACGGATCGCAGGGACGGCACGGGGCGACTCGGGACAGTGCAGCACGAGCGGCGCGCCCTACGGCAGGTCCGCATAGGCGGCCCCGCCGAGCACCGCCTCTGCCGTTCCGGCGCTCAGTTCGGCGGCGAGCGCTACGAGCGCCTCCGCCTCGTCCTCGGCGACGAGGTACCGGCGCTCCACGCGATCGCGGTACTCCACGGCGCCCACACCGTAGCCCCGGCGCCGCGCCTCGGCCTCGATCTGCGGCGCAGACTCGTAGCCGGCCGTCACCGTCGCCTCGCGTCGCAGCCCCCTGCGCACACGCGGAGCGCGCAGCACCGCCTCGGCGACCGCCGCCCGGTAGGCGCGGGTGAGGCCGCCGGCGCCCAGCAGCACACCCCCGAAGTAGCGGGTGACCACCGCGACGACGTCGCTCAGTCCCGCGGAGACCAGCGCGTCGAGCATCGGCGCCCCCGCGGTGCCGCTGGGCTCGCCGTCGTCGTTGGATCGCTGCACCCGCCCGTCCGGGCCGAGCACGAACGCCGAGCAGTGGTGCCGGGCCCGGGGATGCTCCGCCCGCGCTCGCGCGATCGCCTCGCGCGCCTCCGCCTCGTCCGCCACTCGCTCGAGGCGGGCGAGAAAGCGTGAGCGCGAGATCTCGACCTCCGCATCGACCGTTCCAGCGACCGTCTCGTACTCCGCGCGCACACCTCCATCCTCTCAGGCCGCGCGATCCTGTGCCGCAGGGGCGGGATCGGCCGCCGCAGGGGCGGGACCGGCCGCCGCCCCCGCGCCCCCGCCGCCCCCGCGACCCGCGAGCGGAACCTGCCGACCGAGTCATCGACGCGGGCGCCCCGGCACGAGGCGTCTCGACCGGGAATCCCCGGTACCATCGTGGACATGGGCGAGAGCGTGCGCGTGGACACGTGGATCTGGGGCGTGCGCCTGGCGAAGACGCGCAGCCAGGCCACCGCGGCCTGCCGGGCGGGGCACGTGCGCGTGAACGGCGCACCCGCGAAGGCCGCGCAGCCCGTGCGCATCGGCGACGAGGTGCGCGTGCGGCTGCACGGCTTCGATCGCATCTACCGGGTGACCGGACTGCCGGTGCGGCGGGGCAGCGCGGTCGAGGCCGCCAAGCACTTCGACGATCTCACTCCGCCGCCGCCTCCGCGGGTCGAGCGGCCCGCCGCGGTGGTCCGGGATCGGGGCGCGGGGCGCCCCACGAAGCGCGACCGTCGCGAGATCGAGAGGCTGCGCGGCTACTAGCATCCCGCGGCACCGGCCCGCGTTACACTCGGTGGGTGCTCCCCCTCGCGACCCCCGACGCGCCGTCGGCAGAAGCGGCCGGCGCCGTGCCGCAGGTGCTGCCGCCCGAGACCTGGCGAGCCCGCGAGGCCGCCCACCGGCACCGCGCCGACGCCCTCACCGCGGCGCACCGCGAGCGCAGGCGGCGCCGCGAGAGGCACCCGGTCGAGGACTTCCTGTGGACGTACTACTCGGTGACGCCGGGCGAGCTGCGCCGATGGCATCCCGGTGCGGGCGCGGTGCTGGAGGGGGCGGCTCGGGATCGCGACGGTTGGAAGTACTACGCGCCCACGGCCTCCCCCGGTTCGTCGGCGGGCGCCGCGGGCGAGGCGGCAACCGTCGACCTGGCGGCCTTCTTCGCGAAGCGGGGCGGCACGGTCGACTACGTGGAGCGGCTGCTCTCGGCTACGCTCGGCCGAGCGGCCCGCTTCGGCTGCTTCGGTCTGCACGAGTGGGCGATGGTGTACCGCATGACGCCCGAGCAGTTGCGCCACGCCTCCCTTCCGCTGCGCATCGGCCACGAGGCGACCGACCGCGTCGTCGAGAGCCACCCGATCGCGTGCACCCACTTCGACGCGTTCCGCTTCTTCACCCCGCAGGCCGCGCCCCTCAACGCGGTGCGGCCGAGCCGGGAGTCCCAGCCCGATCTCGAGCAGGCCGGCTGCCTGCACGCCGGCATGGACGTCTACAAGTGGGCCGCCAAGCTCGGCCCGATCGTGCCGGGCGAGCTGCTGCTCGACGCCTTCGAACTCGCCCGCGACATCCGCGAGGTCGACATGCGGGCCTCCCCCTACGACGTGACCGGCTTCACCGGGGCCTCCGGGGCGCCGCTGCACCCGATCCCGATCGAGACCGCTGCGGGCAAGCGGCAGTACGCGCGGCTGCAGCGAGGCTTCGCCGACCGCGGCAACGCGCTGCGCGAGCGCCTGCTCGAGGCCGTCTCGACGGCGCGGGCGTCGCGGCCGCCGCGCCCGCCGGCCTGAATCGGGCGCGACCTCCCGGCAACCGAGCGCCGCCCCCGGGGAGGGCGGGCCGGGGTCGGCGATCCGCAGGCCGATCAGAGCAGCGTGGGCGCCGGATCTCCCGGAGCGGCGAGCGCGTCGGCGACGACCGGCTGCGCGGCTCGGGATCGCCTCGCCTCGGCTGACGCCCCGCCGCCCGACCACTCGAGTCCGTACCGCCGCATGAGCGGTCGGATGCGCGCGGCCAGCTCCATGCGGTAGGCCTGCGGGGCGCGGCTCGCGCTGCCCGGGTAGAGCGAGCGGTAGGCGGGCAGCAGGTGCGGGTGCTCGCGCTCGAGCCACGCGAAGAACCACGGCTTGACGTGCGTGCGAAGGTGCAGCGGGCCGTACATCACCGAGCGGGCCCCCGCCTCGCTGATGTCGCGCAGCAGCGCGCCGAGCTGCGCGGCCGAGTCGGTCAGGTGCGGCAGCACGGGCATCACGAAGACGTCGGGCTCGAAGCCGGCCTCCCGAGCCGCCGCGATGGTCGCGAGCCGAGCCTGCGGCGTCGGAACGCCCGGCTCGATCGAGCGGTGCAGCTCGGGATCGGCGACGGCGATCGACATGGCCAGCGCGACGGGCGCTCGCTCCGCGGCCTCCGCCAGCCTCGGCAGGTCCCGGCGCAGCAGCGTGCCCTTGGTGAGGATCGACATGGGCGTGCGAGCGCGGGCGAGGGCGTCGATGATGCCGGGCATGAGACGGTAGCGCCCCTCGGCGCGCTGGTACGGATCGGTGTTCGTGCCGAGCGCCACCCGCTCGCCCCGCCACGAGGGCTTCGCGAGCTCGCGGCCCAGCACCTCGGCGACGTTCACCTTGACCACGATCTGCGAGTCGAAATCGCGCCCCGTGTCGAGGTCGAGGTAGCGGTGCGATCCGCGCGCGAAGCAGTAGACGCAGGCGTGCGAGCAGCCACGGTAGGGATTGATCGTCCACGAGAAGGGCATCGACGAGGCACCCGGCACGCGGTTGAGCGCGCTCTTGGCGAGCACCTCGTGGAAGACGAGCCCCGCGAATTCCGGCGCCCGCACCGTGCGGAGGTGCCCGGGCACGGCGGCGACCTCGCCGAGCTCGAGACCGGGCAGCGCGGCGTCCGACGTCGCATCCGACGTCGCGCCCACGCTCTGACCGCTCCACCTCACGCATTCATTCGAACATATCTTCGAATGAATGGCAAGCGCCGCGAGCGCGCCGGCCGGATCCGGACCCTACTCGGTCTCGCCCGCGATCCGGGTGTGGTGCTGGATCACCTCGGCCACCACGAAGTTGAACCACTTCTCGGCGAACTCGGGGTCGAGGTGCGCGGCCTCGGCGAGCGACCTCAGCCGCGCGATCTGCCGCGCCTCTCGCGCCGGGTCCGAGGGCGGCATGTCGTGCTCCGCCTTCAGTCGCCCCACCTCCTGGGTGCAGCGGAACCGCTCGGCGAGCATGTGGATGAGCGCCGCGTCGATGTTGTCGATGCTGGCGCGGAGTCCGTCCAGGCGCTCCTGGGGCGTCTGCTCGCTCATCTCGGCGCTCAACCCAGCAGGTCGTGACGCACCACGACCTGCTCCCGCTCGGGGCCGACGCCGATGGCCGAGATGCGGGACCCGCTCATCGCCTCGAGCGCGAGGATGTAGTCCTGCGCGTTCTTCGGCAGCTCCTCGAAGCGACGGGCCCCGGAGATGTCCTCGCTCCAGCCCGGGAACTCCTCGTAGACGGGCTTCGCGTGGTGGAAGTCGCTCTGGTTGACGGGCATCTCGTCGTGCCGCACGCCGTTGACGTCGTAGGCGACGCACACCGGAATGGTATCGAGGCCGGAGAGCACGTCGAGCTTCGTGAGCACGAAGTCCGTGACCCCGTTGATGCGGGCTGCGTAGCGCGCGATCGGCGCGTCGTACCACCCGCAGCGGCGCGGCCGGCCGGTCGTGGTGCCGTACTCGTGCCCCACCTGCGCCAGGTGCTCGCCGTTCTCGTCGAAGAGCTCGGTGGGGAACGGACCGGCGCCGACACGGGTGGTGTACGCCTTGATGACCGCGATGATGCGATCGAGCTGGTGGGGCGGCAGGCCCGACCCGGTGCTCGCGCCGCCGGCGGTCGCGTTCGACGAGGTCACGAAGGGGTAGGTGCCGTGGTCGATGTCGAGCATGGTCGCCTGGCCGGCCTCGAAGAGCACCGTCCGGTCGTCGCGCATCGCCCGGTGCAGCAGCAGGCCCGTGTCGCAGACCATCGGCTCGAGCATCTCGCGGAAGCTCAGCAGGTCGGCGATCACCTCGTCGGCCTCGATGGCGCGGCGGTTGTAGATCTTGACCAGCACCTGGTTCTTGAACTCCAGCGCCGCCTCGACCTTCTGTCGCAGGATGCTCTCGTCGAAGATGTCCTGGATGCGGATGCCGACGCGGTTGATCTTGTCTGCGTAGGCGGGGCCGATCCCGCGCCCGGTGGTACCGATCTGGCGCTTGCCCAGAAAACGCTCCGTCACCTTGTCGAGGGTGCGGTGGTAGGCCGTGATGACGTGCGCGTTCGCGCTCACCCTGAGCCGCGACACGTCGACGCCGCGACTGCTCAGCGCGTCGAGCTCCTGCTGCAGCACGCCGAGGTCGACGACCACGCCGTTGCCGATCACGGGCACGACGCCCGGGGTCAGAATGCCGGAGGGCAGCAGGTGCAGCGCGTACTTCTCCTCGCCGACGACGACCGTGTGGCCGGCGTTGTTGCCGCCGTTGAACTTGACGACGTAGTCGACGCGACTGCCGAGCAGATCGGTCGCTCGCCCCTTCCCCTCGTCGCCCCACTGGGCACCAGTGATGAGCACTGCGGGCATCTCAGCCCCTTCCTTCGGCGTAGGCGGATACCGAGCTAGTCTACCGAGGCCTCAATCGCCTCGATCGCCTGGGGGTCGGCGCCCTCGAGAAACTCGGTGAGCCGATCCGCCTCGCTCCGCTCGCCGATGCGCTCCGCTGCTCGGCGCAGCGCGTAGAGCGCGCGCAGCACTCCCCGGTTGGCTTCGTGCGCCCAGGGCACCGGCCCGGCGCCGCGCCAGCCGGCCTTGCGCAGCGCGTCGAGCCCGCGGTGGTAGCCGACCCGCGCAAAAGCGTAGGCCTCGATCTCGCGGCCCTCCGCATCGGCGGCGTCGGCGAGGATCGCCCAGGCGAGCGGCGATTCGGGGTACTCGCGCACGACGGCTTCGGGATCCGCGCCCGACCGCAGGGCGGCCGTCACCGCGGGATCCTCGGCCAGCAGGGTGGGCTCCGGGCCCAGCAGGTTCTCACCGATCATGCGGCCAGTCTATTCGGAGCCGCCGACCGCGACACCGACCCCCGCTCGACTCATCTAAAGGTCCGGGAGCGCGCGCCTCGCCCATGGAGGCGAAGGCGCGCGGGGGCCGGGCCAGCGGCCTGGAGACCTGATCGTCCGGTGAGGTCACTCTCTCACCTCGTGGCCGTGGTCGAAGGCCTGCGCGAGAGTGGCGTTCATTTCCGCTCGCTGACCGAGGTCGCCGCCGGCCTCTGTATCGGGCGCACCGCACTGTACCGATGCATGAAGCGTGAGCAGACGAGCACGGCCGCCCAGAACCCTACCGCCGCCCGAGCGCCGAGGCGACAAGTTGCCGGTTGGCCTCGCCCCAGTGCTCGACCATCGACGCTCCGTCGTGTTCGTCGCCCTCGTCGATGATGAGCTTCGATCCCGGCCAACGCCGGTGCAGCTCCCACGCGGTGATGACCGGGCCGGAGACGTCGCGGCGTCCGTGGATGAGCCAGCCGGGGATGCCACGGAGCCGGTCCATGCGATCGAGGAGCGGCGGGGTGAGGAAAGCGTCGTGCACCCAATAGTGGGTCACGAGCCGGGCGAATGCGATCCGGTACCGGTCATCGTCCCAGCGTGGATCGCGGGCGAATGCACCCGCTCCGATCGAGACGTGCGTGTCCTCCCACAGCGCCCATTCCCGCGACGCCGCATCGAGCACCTGACCGTCCGAAGAGTTCATCAGGCGGGCATACGCCTCGACAAGGCGTCCCTGCCCACGGATGTAACCAATCCCTGCGTCCTCCGCATGCTTCGCGAGGCGGTCCCAGGCCTCCGGGAAGATCGCGCCGACATCCTCGGTGATCCAGTCGACCTCGCGCCGGTGCGTGCTGGTGACGGCGAGCAGCACGAGCGCGACGACACGCTCGGGATGGGTCTGCGCATAGGCAAGGGCCAGCGTCGACCCCCAGGAGACGCCGTTGATGATCCACCGTTCGACGCCTCGGTCTTCGCGCAGCGCCTCGATGTCGCTGATGAGATGCTGGGTCGTGTTCGTGTCAAGGGCGACTGCCGGGTCAGATGCGTGCGGACGGGAGCTGCCGCAGCCGCGCTGATCGAACCCGATGACCCGGGTCCGAGCGAGATCGAAGCACTTGCGGTATCCGCTTTTCCGCAGGCCTCCGCCCGGTCCGCCATGGAGGTAGAGCGCCGACACACCGTCTGGGGCTCCCCACTCCTCCCAGAAGATCGTCTGCCCGTCGCCTACGGTGAGCAACCCCTGCGCACGTGGCTGCTCGCTCATGCGTCCTCCCTCGTCCCGGGTCGTCAGTGTCCCAAGCCTATGGGGGCGGCGATCCTCCGAGCGCTCGCCCCGGTTCCAAGCCCGTCGGTGTCGACGCGATGAACGTCACCGATCAGCTGCTCGAAGAGAGGAGGCTCGTGCGAGCAGCCGACGCGAACGGTCGGGCGGCTCCTCCCAGCACGGGTGCCGGCCCATGGCCGATCCTTATCGGTTCCGGAGCTTCAGCCAGGAAGAGCCTGGGATAACCGCGATTCTACGGGCTCGATGCGGACTGAGGGCAGCACGCCCTATCTGATCAGGGGTCTTGCGATCACTACCGGAAATTCACGAACTGCAGGGCCACATCGACGTCGGCGTCCTTGAGCATGGCGATCGTCGCCTGCAGGTCGTCGCGGCTCTTCGAGCTGACGCGCAGCTCGTCGCCCTGGACCTGCGACTTGACGCTCTTGGGGGCCTCGTCGCGGATCAGCTTGTTCAGCTGCTTCGCGGTGGCCTGATCGATGCCCTCCTTCAGCGTCGCGTCGATGCGGTACTCCTTGCCGCTCGCGTAGGGTTCGCCGCTGTCGAGTGCCTTGAGCGAGAGCCCGCGCTTGATGAACTTCGACTGCAGCACATCGAGCACGGCGTTGGCGCGCTCCTCCGTGTTCGCCCTGATCTGGATGCCCTGGCCCGAGAGCGTCACCTCGGCACCCACGCCTTTGAAGTCGTAGCGCTGCTCGACCTCCTTGCGCGCCTGGTTGACCGCGTTCTCGACCTCCATCGAGTCGATCTTGCTCACCACGTCAAACGAAGAATCAGCCATGCGCACAGCCTACCCGGGCCGCACGACGTTTCGGCAACGGCATCGGCCCGACCGGGAGGTCCCGTCTGCGCCGGCGCACGAGGCGCTCTCGCGCCGACGGCGAGCTCGGCGGGAGCGGCCCGAACGGCGCACCGAGCCACGAAACACAATGGAAGGCATAACTCGGACGAATAGTTTGTTAGAGTGTTCGACGGCTCAGGCCCGGCGGTTCCGAGACCGGGCAGAATCCGCCCGGCGGACCCTGCGCCCCCTCTTTTTCCCACTCACGCGAAAGGAACACGAACGTGTCCGCAACCACGACGGCCCAGCAGACCCGACGCCTGCCCAGGTGGGTCACCTCCTTCGGCTGGCAGATCCTCGCCGCCCTCGTGCTCGGCCTCGTGCTCGGCGGCATCGCGATGTCGCTCGGCCCCGACGCCGAGGGCAACCCCAACGGCCTCCAGGCCACACTCGCCACGATCGGCAGCAGCTACGTCTCGCTGCTGCGCGCCGCCGTGGTGCCGCTCATCTTCACCGCGATCGTGTCGAGCATCGTGGGCCTGCGCCGCGTCTCCAACGCCGCGCGCCTCGCGGGCCAGACGCTGCTGTGGTTCGCCATCACCGCGCTCATCGCCGTCACCATCGGCATCGTGCTCGGCGTCACGCTCCGACCGGGCGCCGCCGCGTCGCAGACGGAGCTCGAGACCGGGGATCCCTCCAGCGTGGCTACGTGGTGGAACTTCCTCATCGGCCTCGTGCCCTCGAACTTCCTCGGGCTGACGGTGAGCGCCTCGGCGGACGAGGCGACCGGCGCGCTCTCGGCCTCCCCCGAGTTCAACGTGCTGCAGGTCATCGTGGTCTCGGCCGCCGTGGGCATCGCCGCTCTCAAGGTCGGCGAGAAGGCCGAGCCGTTCATCAAGCTCACCGATTCGGCTCTGTCCGTGATCCAGAAGGTGCTGTGGTGGATCATCCGCGTCGCCCCCATCGGCACGCTCGGCCTCATCGGCAACGCGGTCGCCGAGTACGGCTGGAACAAGATGGGCTCGCTCACCTGGTTCGTGGCAACGCTCTACCTCGGCCTCGCGCTCGTACTGTTCGTCGTCTACCCCACGCTCGTGAAGGCGCACGGCCTCTCGGTGAGGCAGTACTTCTCGGGCGTATGGCCCGCCGTGCAGCTGGGCTTCGTGAGCCGCTCCTCGATCGGCACCATGCCGCTCACGGAGCGCGTGACCGAGCGCAACCTCGGCGTGCCGCGCGGCTACGCCTCGTTCGCGGTGCCGTTCGGCTCGACCACCAAGATGGACGGCTGCGCCGCGATCTACCCGGCAGTCTCGGCCATCTTCATCGCCCAGTTCTTCGGCATCGAGCTGACCCTCGTGCAGTACCTGCTGATCGTTCTGGTCTCGGTCGTCGGCTCCGCCGCCACCGCCGGCACCACGGGCGCGACGGTCATGCTGACGCTCACGCTGTCGACGCTCGGCCTGCCCCTCGAGGGCGTGGGCCTGCTGCTGGCGGTCGACCCCGTCATCGACATGGGCCGCACCGCGATCAACGTGGCGGGCCAGGCGCTCGTGCCGACCATCGTCTCCAAGCGCGAGGGAATCCTCGACCTCGATCTCTACAACGCTCCCCGCAAGGGCCTCGCGTTCGACAACGACGACGTCGACGCGGGCGATGAGCCCGCCTCGGGCCCCGCGCCCGACGAGATCCGGGATCCGGAAGCCGCCGCCCGCCCGTAGCGGGTGCGGAGGGCGCGCGGCCTCGTGTGCCACCTGATCGCGTCCCTGCCGGGCGCGGCGGGACCGCCCGCCGAGGGCCTCGCGCGCTCCCGCGAGCTGCTGGAGGCGATCGCCGGCGCCTCGTTCCCCGAGTCGATGTCCGACGAGGACGCGCTCCTGGTCGGCACCGGGAGGAGGGCCCCCTCCGCCCCCGAGACCGCCGCGCTGGGCGAGCTGGCCTCGAGGCTGCCGCTGTGCCTGGGCTGAGGCCGCAGCGCGCGGCGAGGGATCCGGACGGCGATCCGCGAAGATTTTTCCGCGCCGTGTCGATCCCGACCGTTCCCATTCGACGCCTGCAGTGAGAGGGTCGAGAAACGACCCTCGACCGAATGGAGAACATCATGAAGTACATGCTGATCATGCGCGACACCGACGAGGCCATCGAGGCGTCCAAGGAGGTGCCGTTCGAGGAGATCCTCGAGACCATGGGCCGATACAACGAGTCGCTCATGAAGGCCGGCGTGATGGCGGGCGGAGAGGGCCTCACCCCGCCCGAGGAGGGCGTCGTCGTCGACTTCTCCGCCGATCCGCCGCTCGTCACCGACGGCCCCTACGGCGAGACCAAGGAGCTCTTCAACGGCTTCTGGATCCTTGAGGTGTCCTCGAAGGAGGAGGCCGTGGAGTGGGCTAAACGCTGCCCCCTCGGCCCCGGCAGCAAGCTCGAGGTGCGCCGCATCCACGCCGACGAGGACTTCCCCCAGGACAACGAGTGGGTGCAGAAGGAGAAGGGATGGCGCGAGGAGCTGCAGGAGAAGCAGGCGCGGTCCTAGAAGCCCGGGTGCTCGAGAGGCCCGTGGACGACTCGCGCACCGGAGGACCGGCATGAGCGGGGACGAAGCCGTTCGGCGCACGGTCGCGGCGGTCTGGCGGATCGAGTCCGCCCGGATCGTCGCGACCCTGACGCGCGTCGTCGGCGATTTCGGGCTGGCCGAGGATCTGGCGCAGGAGGCGCTGGCCGACGCGCTGACGCAGTGGCCCGATTCGGGGGTGCCGCGCAACCCGGCTGCCTGGCTCACCGCCGTCGCGAAGCGCAAGGCGGTCGACCACTGGCGGCGCAGCGAGCGCTACGACGCGCGGATCGCGCTGCTCGCGCAGGATCTGGAGCGGGAGCAGGCGCGGGATCCGGGCGCCGACGGCGACCCGTGGGACCCCGACCGCATCGACGACGAGGTGCTCGGGCTCGTCTTCGTCGCCTGTCACCCCGTGCTCGCGCAGCAGGCGCAGGTCGCGCTCACCCTCCGCGTCGTCGGCGGGCTCACGAGCGAGGAGATCGCGCGCGCCTTCCTGGTGCCGACCGCGACCGTGCAGCAGCGCATCGTGCGGGCGAAGAAGACGCTCGCCGCGGCGCGGGTGCCGTTCGAGGTGCCGGGGCGCGACGAGTTCCCGGAGCGGCTCGCCGGGGTGCTGAGCGTGCTCTACCTCATCTTCAACGAGGGCCACACGGCGAGCGCCGGGAACGAGTGGATGCGGCCCGAGCTGGCGCGCGAGGCGGTGCGGCTGGCGCGGGTGCTGGTCGGGCTCGCGCCGCGCGAGCCCGAGGCGCTCGGGCTGCTCGCCCTGATGGAGCTCACGGCGGCGCGCTTCCCGGCGCGGGTGACCGCCGACGGGGAGCCCGTGCAGCTGGACCGGCAGGATCGCAGCCGCTGGGACCGCGAGGCGATCTCGCGGGGTCGCGCGGCGCTCGCCCGCGTCGACGCGCTCGGCCGTGGGCGCGGCTCCTACGCGCTGCAGGCCTCCATCGCCGAGTGCCACGCGGTGGCCGCCTCCATCGACGACACTGACTGGGAGCGCATCGTGGTGCTCTACGAGGCGCTGGGCCGTATCGCCCCCTCGCCCGTGGTCGAGCTGAACCGGGCCGGAGCCGTCGCGATGGCGGCGGGGCCGGAGGCGGCGCTGCCGATCCTCGACCGGCTCGAGGCCTCGGGCGCGCTGCGCGGGTACCACCTGCTGCCCGCCACACGCGCCGAGCTGCTGCGCCGATCCGGTCGCGAGCGCCAGGCCAGGGAGGCCTTCGCCGCAGCCGCCGCGCTCACCCGCAACGAGCGCGAGCGGGCGCTCCTGGAGGCCAAAGCCGCGGGCGATGCCTAGGCCGCCGCGCACGGATCCGCCTTCCGGCACATGGAATCAAGCAGAACAGTGTGCTGGAAGGCGGATCCGTGCACCGGCCGGGACGCGCCTACCGCACCGACGCCCGCCGCATCGCGAACCAGGTGCCGACGAGGGCGACGACCATGACGGCGATGGCGCCGATCGCCACCCCGCCGCGGGTAAGGCTCAAGAAGATCTCGCCCAGATCGGGCGCGATGATGAGGAGCGTCACCGAGAGGCCGAGACCCAGCACGATGCCCATGAGGGCCGGCCCCCTGCTGCCGAAGCGCACCCAGACCGCCGCGAACAGCCCTCCGATCGTGAGGCAGAAGAGCGTGCCGAGAAACGCGGTCGCGCCGACGATTGCCGGATCGCCGGCGCCCAGCAGATACACGTCGATCGCGTAGACGCCCAGGAACCAGTGGTTCGTGACGAGTTCGAGGCCCAGCAGCACCAGCAGCAGCGCCGTGACGTACAGTGCCTGCAGCGCGTTCGCGAGCATCGTGCCGAGGATGAAGTTGCGGCGCGTCGTGCCCAGCGCGAGCGCGAAAGGATAGGTCGTGGCGACGGCCTGGACCCCGTAGTAGACGAGGAATCCGGGCAGCGCCCAGAGGATGGCCTGGTTCCACCTCGCGCCCTCGACGTAGTCGGGCGAGGTGGGGTCGGCGCCGGTGCCGCGCAGGATGGCGATCTGGATGATCACCGTCACCACCAGCACGAAGGCCAGGATGATGGGCGGAACGCTGGTGTAGGTCCCGAGCTTGTTCAGGTGAAGCCGGGTCACCTTCAGGATGCGGCTCATGATGCTTTCCTTCCCGAGAGCTGCGATACGTTGTCGAGTTCAGGATCGGCGTCGGGCTGCCCGGTGTCGCCCAGGCCGTACGCCGCGACGAGATCCTGCAGCGACACGGGGCTGATCTCGAGCGCGAGCCGCGCCGCGGCCTCGCGATCCTCGTCGCCCAGGCGGCCCTCGACGACGGCGGTTCCGAGCCCGCCGATGGACCGGGTCGAGAGGGCTTCGCGATCCCGCACGAATTCGTCGACCGCCGAGGCGCGGCCCGCCACCTGGTACGAGCCCCCGCGCAGCTCCTCCACATCCGAGTGCCGCACGACGCGACCGCGGTCGAGGATCACGACGCGCTCGAGCAGTTGGTCCATCTCGTCGATCAGGTGCGTCGAGAGGACGACGGTGCGCGGGTGCGCGGCGTAGTCCTGCAGCAGCTCGTCGTAGAAGATGTGCCGCGCCGTCGCGTCGAGCCCCAGGTAGGGCTCGTCGAAGAACGTGATGGGCGAGCGCGACGCGAGGCCGAGCACGATGCCGAGCGACGAGAGCTGACCGCGCGAGAACTTCTTGATGATGGGCTTGGCCGGGATGCGGAAGAGGTCGATGAGCCGGTCGGCGGTCTGCTGCGACCAGTGGGGGTAGAAGATCGCGGCCGCGCGGATCGCGTGCTTCAGCCTGTAGTCGTCGGGGTAGCGCTGGTTGTCGCGCAGAAAGCACATCCGCTCGATGGTCTCGGCCCGCTCGAACGGGTCGTGCCCGGCGACGCGGACGGTGCCCGAGCTCGGGCGGTCCTGCGCCGTGACGAGCGACATGAGCGTCGTCTTGCCGGCTCCGTTGCGGCCGAGCAGGCCGGTGATCGCGTTCTCGCGGATGTCGAGCGTGACGTCGTCGAGCGCGGGAACGCCCCGGTAGAGGCGCGTGAGGCCGCGCGTTTCGATGGCCGCTGTCGCGGTGTCGGTGGTCATTGGGCTGACTCCTTCGCTTTCTGCTCGATGAGCCGGACGATGTCTGGGGTCGAAAGGCCGAGCGTGCCGGCCTCGGCGATGAGCGGGACGACGTAGCGGTCGACGAATGCCTGCTGGCGCTCGTCCGCGATGAGCGCCTTCGCCCCCGTGGAGACGAACATGCCGATGCCGCGCTTCTTGTAGAGCACGCCCGCGTCGACCAGCCGGTTGAGCGCCTTGCCCGCCGTCGCGGGATTGATGCGCAGGTACGCCGCGAGCTCGTTGGTGGAGGGTACCTGCTGCTCCTCCTCGTACACCCCTCGGAGCACGTCGTTCGCGACGCGGTCTGCGAGCTGCAGGAAGATGGGGCGCGTGTCATCGAACACCCGTCGCCTCCGTTCGATTCGAGAGCCCGGGGCCCGGAATCCGGACCCCTCAGCCTCTTTGGTTCATTACTTCACTAATTAACCTACGCACCCTCACCGGATCTGTCAAGAGCCCGCCCCCTTGCGATCAATCATCAGATGAATTAGCTTGGGGGTGCTCCACGAGACGGGGCCGTCGAGAGGAATCAGATGCCGAGCAGCAACATCGCGGTCAGTCACACCGATGTCGGGTTCATCACCGCGGAGGTCGCTCGCGCCGAGCGGATCTCGCCGAGCTTCGTGCGGCTCACGGTCGGGGGCGAGGATCTGGCGGACTGGCGGCACCTCGGGTTCGACCAGTGGTTCCGCCTCGCGCTGCCGGTCGCGGGCGAGGCCACGCAGTTCGAGCGCCTCGCGAGACGCTTCGACATGCGCGGCTACCTGCGCTACCTTGCCCTGCCCAAGGCAACGCGACCCGTGATCCGCAGCTACACGGTGCGCGAGTTCCGGCCGGAGGCGGGCGAGCTCGACATCGACTTCGTCGTGCACCCCTCAGACGACCCCGCGCACTCCGGCGTCGCCGGCCCGTGGGCCGAGTCGCTGCCGGTCGGCGCCCGCGTGGCGCTCATCGACCAGGGCTGCGGGTACCGCCCCGTCGACGGGGCTCGCCGCGTGGTGCTGGCCGGCGACGAGAGCGCCCTGCCCGCGGTGCTCGGGATCCTGCGCGACCTGCCCCGGGACGCCGTCGGCGAGGCGATCGTCGAGGTGCCGGACGCGGCCGACCGTCAGGCCGACGCCGCCCCGGAGGGCGTGCGCGTGCAGTGGCTGGTGCGGGATCGCGCCGCGGCCGCCGGCGACGCCGCGCTCGAGGCGCTGCGCGCGCTTCCGGCGTGGGACGAACCGGTGTCGGCGTTCGTGGCCGGCGAGCAGAGGCTCGCGACGGGCGGGCGCAGGCACCTCGTCGGCGACCGCGGCGTGGCGAAGACCGCCGTCGACTTCTGCGGGTACTGGCGGGCGGGCTGAGCGCGGCCCTCCGGGTCGCGGCGCCTCCCGCGCGCAGCGCGCGAATCACAGCGGTGTCATTTATCCACAGCGCCCGCGACGCCTGTGGGTAACGAGCGGGGGCGGATCGCCGCGACCGCGGCGGCACGCCCCGTTCTCCCGCGGATCCGCGCCGATCCGGCGCTCGCCGGAGGATGAATCACACCGGTGTCATTCATCCACAGGCGCGCGGCGCGCCGGCCTCAGATGATCCCGATCTCCATGGCCCTGATCACCGCGCGGGTGCGATCCGAGACGCCCAGCTTCTCGAAGACGTGCAGCAGGTGCGTCTTCACCGTGGACTCGCCGATGAACAGGCGACCGGCGATCTCGGGGTTGCTGAGGCCCTCGGCCACGAGGGCGAGGATCTCACGCTCCCGCGGGGTGAGGCCGGGTGAGGGATCCGCCTCCGCGCCCGGAGCACCGGCGGGCGCCCCGCCGCGCGCGGCCTGGGCCAGCGCGGCCGCGACCGACGGCGCGAGCACCATCTGGCCGGCGGCGACGGCCCGCACTCCGGCGGCGAGCTCCTCCGCTGGGGCCGCCTTCACGAGGTATCCGCCCGCCCCCGCCTCGATGGCGGCGAGGATCTGGTCGTCGTCCTCGTACGTCGTGAAGACGAGCACCCGCGCCGACGCGCCGCGCCCCTGCACGATCCGGCGGGTCGCCTCGACCCCGCCGATGCCCGGCATGCGCAGATCCATCAGCACGACGTCAGGCTCGTGCCGCGCCACCAGCTCGACGGCTTCCTCGCCCGAAGCCGCCTCGGCGACGACCTCGAAGTCGGGTTCGGTGTCGAGCAACCCCACGATCCCGGACCGCACGATGGGATGATCGTCAGCCACCAGCACGCGGATCATCCTCCCGTCCCTTCCCCGGCGCCGACGCTCGCGACCGTGCCCGACGCCTCGGCACCGCCGGGGGCGCCCGGCCCCGGCGGCAGAAGCACTTCGAGGCTCGCACCGCCCGAGGCGCCGGGCGAGAAGCGCACCGCTCCCCCGACGTGACGCACCCGGTCGGCGAGCCCGCTCAGGCCGAAACCCATCGGCCCCGTCCCCGCGCCGGGCCCGACACCGTCGTCGTCCACTCGCAGCACCGCACCGCCGCCGGGCCGGGCGGCCAGGCGCACGCGCACCGCGGATGCCCGGGCGTGCTTGCGCGCGTTGGCGAGTCCCTCCTGCGCGGCGCGCAGCAGCACCACCTGCCGTTCGCGGTCGAGCGGAACGGTCTCGAGATCGCAGCGCACGTCGAGCCCCGTGTCGGCGCGCAGACGCTCCGCCACCCGCTCGATCGCGGCCTCGAGGCCGCCGTCGCCGAGCGGCTGCGTGGTCGCGACGAGCGCGCGGGCCTCGCCGGCCGCCTCGCGAGCGGCCGAGGCGACGCGGGAGAGGCGGTCCCGCGCCCGCTCCGCGTCGCCCGCGGCGAGCGCGCGGTCGGCCTGCTCGCTCAGCATCACGAGCCCCGCGAGCGTCTGGGTGAGGGTGTCGTGCAGCTCGCGCGACATGCGCTCGCGCTCGCTCGCGGCGCCCGCCTCCTGCGAGAGCGCCGCCACCTCCGCCTGCGTGCGGCGCAACTGCTCGGCCACCTCGCGGTACTGCTCGCCCCGCATGAAGATGCGCGTGATCCAGGTGCCCATGACGACCGAGAACACGAACGAGACCGGCCCGGTGATCGCCGCGGAGGCCAGCGCACCAGAGGAGCCGCCGAGGTGCAGGCCGAGGAACATCGCGGCGCCGAGCGTGAGCGCGACGGCCGCGCTCCACAGCACCGCGTCGCGGTACCTCACCGCGGTCGTCCAGATCATCGGGTAGACGAGCGCCTGCAGCATGGCGTGGAGCGGCGTGACGAAGGTCGCGAGGGCGAGCAGGGCGACGAGCAGCGTCAAGAAGGCGGCGCCCGCGTACCGCAGCGGATCGTCGCGCATGCCGCGCAGCAGCACGCGACGGCCGAGCGCGACGTGGAGCGCTCCGAACAGGGCCAGCGGCAGCAGCACGAGCGCGAGGCGCAGCCAGAGCTCGCGATCCCGCGCCCAGATCGGGGCGCCGTCGATCGCCTCGAACGCGCCGAGGGTCCCCTGGAACACGAGCAGCACGGCGACGGCCGCGTCCCACCAGAACAGCGGGCGCGCGGTGCGCAACGCCGCCGCCTCGTCGATGCGCGACGGCGAAGACGCGGCGGCTCCTCCGCCGATCTGCTCCACCATGCCCCCATTCTCCCCCAGGCCGAGCCGTCGGGGCCGGATCACGACCGCTTGACCCACCTGAAGCTGAGCACGCTGAGCACCAGGCCCGCCACCAGCCAGATGCCGAGGTTCAGCGCCATGAGCCCCAGGTCCCACCCGCCCGAGGGCTCGGACGCCGCGAAGTGCTCGGGCAGGAACACGCTGCGCATGCCCTGCGCGACCCACTTGAGCGGGAAGAACGAGGCGATGTTCTGCAGCCAGGCGGGCAGCATCGAGAAGTCGAGGTAGACGCCCGAGATGAACTGCAGCACGAGCAGGATGGGCAGGATCACGGCGGTCGCGCTCTTCGCCGATCGCGGCAGCGCGGAGAGCGCGACCCCGAGCAGGCTCATCGTCGCGATGCCCAGCCCGAAGATCCACGCGAAGCGCAGCCAGAGTTCGGGATCGGTCGGCAGCTGGATCCGGAACACGAGTGCGGCGAAGAGCAGCAGCAGCGCCATCTGCAGCAGGCCTGAGATGAGCACCATGCCGGCCTTGCCGATGAAGTAGCTGACGGGCGAGAGCGGCGTGCCGCCCAGCCGGCGCAGCCAGCCGGCGCCCTTCTCGTGCGCGATGTCCATGGCGAGGTTCTGCACGCCCGTGAGCAGCACGCCGGCGGCCGCCATGCCCGGCAGGTAGTAGGCCGCCATGCTGATGCCTCCGCTCCCATCCGGCTTCGCGCCGACCTCGCCGAGCGAGGCGAACGCGGCGCCGAAGATGCCGAGTAGGACCACGGGGAACAGAAAGCCGAAGAACACCCCGTCCGCCGCCCGGAAGTACCCGCGCACCTCGAACCCGACCCTCGAGAGTCCGGTGCGCAGCACGCCCGGAACGCTCCTCGTCCCACTCGACGCGCCGGGTACGGCGCCCGTCATCGCGTTCATGCCGCCTCCTCCCTCTGCTGATCCTCGAGCGCGGAGCGGGAGCCCGCTCCGATCAGCCCGAGATAGATCTCCTCAAGATCGGGCCGGGATACCTCCAGGAGATCCGGCTCTCCGCGGTCGGCGATGAGCCCCGCCACGAACGCGCCGGGCGCGTCGGTCCGCTGCTCCAGCGCTCGACCCGCCGTGTCGCGCCACCGCACGACCGGCACCCGCGCCGAGGCTCCGCCGAGCTCCCCGGGAGGCGCCTCGGCTACGATCCGCCCGTCCGAGAGCACCCCGACGCGGTCGGCGAGGTGCGCGGCCTCGTCGAGGTAGTGGGTGGTGAGCAGGATCGTCGTGCCCGTGCGCGCGAGATCCCGCAGCATGTCCCAGAAATGGCGCCGCGCCTCGGGGTCGAAGCCCGTGGTCGGCTCGTCCAGGAACAGCAGCTCCGGGCGGCCGACGATGCCGAGCGCCACGTCCAAGCGGCGCTGCTGGCCACCCGAGAGCTTGCCCGCCCGCTTCCCGGCGTGCTCCGAGAGTCCCACGAGCGACAGCGCCTCGTCCACGCCGCGCGGATCCGGGTAGAGGCCGCCGAAGTGCGAGAGGAGCTCCCGCGGCGTATAGGGGCCGAGGTCGCCCGGCTGCTGGGCGACGATGCCGATCCGGGATCTCCAGGCCCGCGGGGCGGCCAGCGGATCCGCGCCGAGCACGCGCACCTCGCCGCCGCCCGCGCGCCGGAACCCCTCGAGGATCTCGATCGTCGTGCTCTTGCCGGCCCCGTTCGGGCCGAGCAGGGCGTAGGTCTCGCCCCGGCCGATGTCGAGGTCGAGGCCGCGCAGGATCGCGCGGTCGCCGTACCGCTTCGTGAGGCCGCGCACCCGCACGACCGGATCTGTGCCGTTCGTCATGGTTCCAGCCTGGCGCCTCGGCCCGCTGCGCGGCAGCGACCGGGTGGACGATCCGCCCGTCCACCGGCCGGTGGATGGCGTGCGGTCGCCGAGGCGCGCCGAGCACCGCGCCGGGCGGGCGTAGGCTGGGCTGGTGAGCATCGATACCCCGCGCGCCGCGTCTCGCTCGTTCGCCTCCGACAACTACGCGGGAGCCCACCCCGAGGTGCTCGCCGCGGTCGCGGCGGCGAACGTGGGCCACGCACCGGCCTACGGCGCCGACCCCTGGACCGCGCGCTTCGCCGAGGTCGTGCGCACCCTCTTCGGGGAGCGGGCGGAAGCCTTCCCGGTGTTCAACGGCACCGGGGCCAACGTGCTCTCGCTGCAGGCCTCACTGCCCCGCTGGGGCGCCGTCGTCTGCGCGCGCAGCGCCCACGTCAACGTCGACGAGGGCGGGGCGCCCGAGAAGACCGCGGGGCTCAAGCTGCTCCCCGTGCCCGCCGAGCACGGCAAGCTCACCCCGGAGCTCGTCGACCGCGAGGCGTGGGGGTGGGGCGACGAGCACCGCGCCCAGCCCCTCGCCGTCTCCATCTCGCAGAGCACCGAGCTCGGCACCTGTTACACGGCGGCGGAGGTGCGGGCGCTCGCCGATCACGCCCACGAGCGCGGCATGGTGCTGCACGTGGACGGCTCGCGGCTCGGCAACGCCGCCGCCCACCTCGGGTGCTCGCTCGCCGAGATCACGAGCGAGGCGGGCGTCGACCTGCTCAGCCTCGGCGGCACCAAGAACGGCCTGCTCGGGGCCGAGGCCGTGGTCGTGCTCAATCCGGACGCCGCGTCGGGGCTCCCGTATCTCCGCAAACTCGATATGCAGCTCGGCTCGAAGATGCGCTTCGTCTCGGCTCAGCTGATCGCGCTCTACGAGGGCGATCTCTGGCTGCGCTCGGCGGGCCGCGCCAACGAGATGGCGTCGCGGCTGCGCGCGGGCCTCGAGACGCTCGCGGCGCGCGGCGCGCGCATCGGGCTGCCCCACCCCACCCAGTCGAACGTCGTCTTCGCCGCCCTTCCGGCCGACGCCAGGGCACGGGCCCACGAGCGCTTCCGCTTCTACGACTGGCCGGGCGACGACTCGCTGGTGCGCCTCATGTGCGCGTTCGACACGACGCCCGACGACGTCGACGCGCTGCTCGCCGCGATCGCGGGCTGATCCGGACCTCGCCCCGGCGCCTCTCACACCCCGATCCCGCCGAACGCGAGACGCGCGGCGATCACGAGCATCACGACGGCCACGACCCAGTCGAGCACCTGCCAGGAGCGCGGCGCGGCGAAGAAGCGCGTCAGCGCCCGCGCCCCGTACCCGAGCGCGAAGAACCACGCGACGCTCGCGATCGCCCCGCCCGCCACGAACCACCAGCGCTCCGGGTCGCCCTGGGCGTTGCCGATCGAGCCCATGAGCAGCATCGTGTCGAGGTAGACGTGCGGGTTGAGATAGGTGATGGCGAGGCAGGCCAGGATCGTGCGCCTCCGCGATCCCTCCGCTCCCCCGGCCGCCGCCAGCGCTCGGGGCTCCATCGCCCGCCGCGCCGCGCTCCACGCGTACCAGAGCAGGAACGCGACGCCGCCCCAGCGCACGATCTCGAGCAGAATCGGCGCGCGCTGCACCACGAAGCCGATGCCGGCCACCCCGAGCAGCTCGAGCAGCGCGTCCGTGAGCCCGCAGATGAGCACCACGGGGAGCACGTGCTCGCGGCGGATCCCCTGGCGCAGCACGAAGGCGTTCTGCGCGCCGATGGCGACGATGAGGGAGAGCCCGCTGCCGGCGCCGATGAGGAGAGGAAGGATCACGCAGACGACGTTACGGGCCGCGCAGCTCGCGCATCCACTTCAGAATGCCTACAGATTCTGAAGTAACATGAGCAATGCTTCATCGAGAGGGGGCCGCATGGATCTGCCGGTCGAGCACCTGTCCACCTTCGCCGCGATCGTCGAGGAGCGCAGCTTCGAGGGGGCAGCCAGGCGACTGCACATCACGCCCTCGGCGGTGAGCCAGCGCGTGCGCGCCATGGAGCAGCGCGTCGGGGCGGTGCTGCTGCGCCGCAGCCGCCCGATCGAGGTGACGGAGGCGGGCACGGCGGTGCTGCGGGCCGCTCGGCAGGTGGAACGCATCGCCGGCGACGTGGCGGCCGAACTGGGGCAGGAGCCGGCGGGCGGATCGCTGATCCCGATCGTCGTCAACGCCGACTCGCTCGCCACCTGGTTCGTTCCGGCGATCGCCCGGGCCGCGCGCGAGACCGGCGCGCGGTTCGAGGTGATCCGCGCCGACGAGACCCTCTCGACGGATCACCTGCGCCGCGGCGCCGCGATGGCGGCCGTCACGGCGACGCGCGAGCCGGTGCCGGGCTGCACCGCGGCGCGCCTGGGCGTCGACCGCTACCGAGCGGTGGCCAGCCCGCGGTTCGCCGCGCTCCACTTCGCCGGCGGGCTGAGCGCCGAGACGGTGCGCACCGCCCCCATGGTCGAGTTCGACCGGCAGGACGTCTTCCAGCAGCGCTTCCTGCGCCGCGTGACCCGCGCGGACGTCTCGCCGCCCCGGCACTACGTGCCGTCATCGGCCGAGTTCGCACTGGCGGTCGAGCTGGGCATGGGGTGGGGCATGCTGCCTGCGCTGCAGTGCGCCGAGGCGCTCGCGGACGGGCGTCTCGTCGAGCTCGCCCCCGGATCCGCCATCGATCTGCCGCTCTACTGGCAGCGCTGGAGGCTGCGCTCGCCGGTACTCGACGCCCTCTCGTCGGTGATCGCCGAGGAGGCCGCGGCCGCGCTCGGCTGACGCGAGGACCGGCTGCGCCGAGCACCGGCGCTACGCTGGTTGGAGTCACGCCGAGGAGGATCCATGCCGCACGCCACCGCCCTGCCGCTCGTGGACGCGCGCTGATGCTGGGGGTGCTGCAGGGCTTCGCCCTGATCCTCGGCATCATCGCCGCGGGTTATCTGGCAGCGCTCTTCCGCGTGGTCGAGGGCGAGCAGCGCCGGGTGCTCAACAGCGTCGCGTTCTTCGTGGCCACACCCGCGCTGCTGTTCTCGGTGCTGCGGAAGAGCGATCCGGGGGTGATCCTCTCCCCCGTCATCCTGGTCACGAGCGCGGCCGCGATCATCGTAGCGGCGGCCTTCGTCATCGCCTCGCGGCTGTGGTTCCGACGCGACCTCGCGGGCACCACGCTCGGGGCGACCTGTGCGGGCTACGTCAACTCGAACAACCTCGGCCTGCCGGTGGCGGTCTACATCCTCGGCGACGCGGCCTACGTCGCGCCCCTCATCCTCGTGCAGCTGATCGCCTTCGCGCCCGCCGTCCTCGCGATCCTCGAGTCGACCCGCGGCAACCAGCGCGGCGCGGTCGTCGCGCTCGGCCGCGCGGCCTCCAACCCGATCATCATCGCGTCGGTGCTCGGCCTGCTCGCGGCGCTCCTGGCGGTGCCGATCCCGGAACTCGTGATGGGGCCGATCGACATGCTCGGGGCTGCGGCGATCCCGATGGTGCTGCTCAGCTTCGGCATGTCGCTGCGGGGTCAGCGGGCGCTGCAGCCGGGCACCGGCCGCGCCGCGGTGCTCGTCGCCTCGGCGCTCAAGGTGCTGATCATGCCGGTCGTGGCCTGGGGGCTCGCCACCGTGTTCGGCTTCGGCGCGCACGAGACCTTCGTCGCGACCACCATCGCCGCCCTGCCCACGGCTCAGAACGTCTACAACTACGCGGCCACCTATCGTCGCGCCGAGACCACGGTGCGCGACACGGTGTTCCTCACGACCTTCGCCTCCCTGCCGGTCATCGCGGCCGTGTCCTGGCTGCTCGGATAGGCGCAGCTGGAATATCGGGCGCCGCGCCCGCGTTGCGACTGTGCGGAACCATCACCGGCACGCCGCCGCACGACACCGAGGAGCACCGTGACCCCACGCACCGCGCAGACCAGCGCCCCCGTTCTCGACACGCTCGCCGAGCGCTGGAGCCCGCGCTCTTTCGACACCGAGCACACCTTCCCCGAGGGCGCCCTGCGGGGGGTGCTGGAGGCCGCCCGCTGGGCGCCGAGCGCCAACAACTCCCAGCCGTGGCGCTTCATCGTGGCCCGTCGCGGCAGCGCGAGCTTCGCCCGTATCGAGGGCGCGCTGGCCGGATTCAACCGCGAGTGGGCCGGCCTGGCCGCGGCCCTCATCGTCAACGTGGCAGAGGTCGAGGACGCCGAGGGCGGACCGCGCCCGTGGGCCGAGTACGATCTCGGCCAGGCCGTCGCCCACCTCAGCGTGCAGGCGCACGCCGAGGGCTTCCACACTCACCAGATGGGCGGCTTCGACCGCGAGGCGATCCGCGCCGTCTTCGACCTGGACGAGCGCCTGCGCCCCGTCTCCATCACCGCGATCGGCCTGCTGGGCGGCCTCGAGCAGCTCTCCGACACCCTGCGCGAGCGCGAGGCGGCGCCCCGCACACGGCTGACGCTCGAAGACCTCATCCTCGTGCGCGATTGATCCTCGGGGTGGCGCGATCCGCGTCACCCCGAGGGCAGTTCAGTCGAGCATGTCGCTCTGGTCGATGACCGATTCGACGGTCTCGACCAGAGCGCGCTTCTTGGCGTACAGCGGGTGGGCCGGATCATCGGCTTCGGCCGGCAGGCCGAGCGCGGCCGCCGTCTCGAGCGTGTTCACCCCGGCGCAGGCGACGACGGTGGATTCGGGCAGCTCGGGGAACTGCTCGGCCACCTGCTCCGCGATCTTGGCCGAGGCCACGAGCAGGGCGTTGATGCGCCCGGACTGGATGTCCTCGCGGATGTGCACCGAGGCGGGCACGCCGACCGTGCGGAACGCGAGCACCTGCGTCACGTCGTGACCGCGGCTCATCAGCCCCTGCGTGAGCACCGGGATCGCCACGTCCGAGCGCAGGGTGAGCACCCGCAGCTTCTCGCCGGTGTCGATCTCGGGCCACTCCTCGAGGAGCGCGTGCGTGCTGTTGCCCCGGCTCGGCATTCGGGTGATGGGATACCCGGCGTTCCGGAACGCCACCGCCGTCGCCTCGCCGACGATGGCGAGCTTGGTCTCGGGCGGGATCACGGCGTTGTGGTGCGTGAGCACGTCGGCGACCGTGGAGCTGGTCGCCGTCATCCAGTCGAAGCGGCCCGCCTCGAGCTCCTTCAGCGCCTCGACGAGCTTCTCCTCCTCGCTCGTGTGCGCGAAGTCCACGAGTGGAGCGATGACCGTGTGGGCCCCGTGCTCGCGCAGCGCCTTCGAGACCAGGTCTCCCCAGGTTCCGCCCCTGGGCACCAGGACACGCAGGCCACTGAGCGGCTTCGCCTCAGTCGACATACACCCCACTCACTCGACACCAATACAAAAGGCCATACGATCAGTCATTCGTGGACCCGAGGTATGGCCGCTGACGGATATCCATCGGTCCCTATTCTGACCCTGCGGCACTCCGGAAGCAAAACGAGCGCCACCGCGCACCCGAACGCAACCGAAATGTGATCTATCGATGTCGCCCGTGCGCCGGCTACTGCAGGCGCTTCGCCACCGCGGTCGCGACGCCCCACACGGCGAGGCCGGCGAACGCGGCGGCGGCGGCCACCCCCGCGGCGAAGCCGAGGGGGTTGCGCCGCTTCTGCTCGGCGATACGCTCCTTCGCGTCGCCCACCGCGTCGTCGATGCGCTGCGCGTAGTTGAGCCGATCCTTGAGCTGGGACAGGGTGTCGTACAGCTCGGCGCGGGCGCGGGCCGCCTCGGCGACACCCTGCTGCTTCTCTCGTGAGGTCATCGCCAGTTCCCCTCTTCGCCGACGCGCGGCATCTGCGTTCCGCGGGGCTCGGAGGGCTCCGCGTTCACCCGCACCTCGCTCATGGCGGTGAGGTCGCCGCCCACGCGATCGAGCGTCTCCTCGGGCACCGGGTTGCCGCGCTTGATGAGCGCCACACCGGCGAGGATCGCCGCCGCGGCGAGCAGCAGCAGCGCCGCGGCCACGACCAGCGCGGCGAGCCACCACGGCCACACCAGCGCGAGAGCCGCGATGGCCGCGATGACGAGCGCCTCGAGCATGAAGAAGAGGAAGAAGAGCGCGACGACGATAGCCCCCGCGCCGATCCCGGCCTTCTTCGCCTTCGAGACGATCTCGCGCTTCGCGTTCTCGTACTCGAGCTTGGCGAGGGCGACGATCTGCTGCGGCAGGCGGGTCAGCAGCTCGAACGTTCCCGCCTGATCCTTCCTGCGGCTCATGCGGCACCGCCCGCGGTCGGCGCGGACTCGTCCGCCGCGCGCGTCCCGGCTCCCGCGGTGCCGCCGGTCTTCGCGGATCCGCCGCCGGCGCCCGCCGGGCGGGTGGGCGGGTCGCTGCGGTCGTTGAGGAGGGACGCGAACGCGCCCTTGCCCGCGCGCACCACCGTTGCCTTCAGCTCATCGACGCGGGTCTGCGTGGCCTCGCGCATCGCGCTGACCCCGCGCTGCACGGGCGCGGTGTGCCACACGGTCTGGGCGCCGCGCTTGATCTGCTCGTAACGCTCACGGCCCGCCCGGGTACCCAGCACGTACCCGACCGCCGCGCCGAGAACGAATGCGATCTTGCCCTTCATCATTGCCTCCCGCCGATGGCGTCTCGTGGTCTTCCGCTAGCCTACTCCGCCCGCGTCGAGGTTTGCATACCCCTGCGGTTATATACGCGACCCGTTGCGATTATTCGGATATTCCGGTAAGCCGACGGCGCAGCACTACGGCCGCCGCGCGCGCGTCGGCCACCGCCGTCGCGAGATCGCCGCCGTGCAGGGCCGTGCCCACCGGCAGCGTGTCGCGGCGCTCGTCGCGCGCGCGGCCGAGCCGTTCGACGGCGGCGTCGCGCTGCGCGATCGAAGCATAGGGCGCAGCGCGCACCGCCGCCGCGGTCTCGCCGGACCGCGGGCGCAGATCGGCGGCGGCCAGCGCCTCCCGCACCCGCGAAGCGGGCTCATCCCGACCCCACCCGCCGGCGTCGACGGCCGGGATCGCCGGCCCGGCCGCCTCCACCCGGTATCCGGCGCCATCGCGCTCGATGCGCAGCGACCAGCGCTCCCCGCCGGGGATCGTCACGGTCTGCACGGCCGGCATCACACCCCGGTCGCCCACCGGGAGCCCCGGATCCTCGACGGGGGCGCCGCCGCGCACCCGCAGTTGCGAGGGCCTCAGCTCGTCCGACTCGCCCGCCGGGTCGGACGGGCACCCGCCCGCAGCGCCCTCGAGCCCGATCACGAGAGAGCGAGCACCGACTTCGCCGCCGTCTTCCCGGACGAGCCACTCGCCCGCCGCACCCTCGCCGCCGCGGCGCGGCGCGGACGCGGGCACGGCCGCATCGGCGAACTCCGCGCCGTACAGGGCCAGTCGCTCCAGCAGGGCGCGGCGGAGCGCGGCCCATCCCCCGCTCGGGGCGACGCCTGTTTCACGTGCAACAACCCGATCGGCGTAGGCGAGCGCGGCACCGGAGAGGGAGCCGGTGCGGGTGAGCGTCTCGTTCAGCCCCGGCGCGGCGATCGCCACCTCCACCTCGTCGGCCGATACCCCGAACCGCTCGCGCACCAGCGGCTCCACGAGCCGCTCGAGCGGCACGCTACCGAGGCGCGCACGCACGAGCGCGCCCAGCGCGTGCGTCTTGCCGATCGTGAGCACGGGCTTGACCCGGTCGAGGTAGGCGCGGGCCGCGGCGCGGCCCCCCAGCAGGGCGACCGCGCTGGACGAGACGGGCACGGCCGGGATGCCGAGCACCGCGGGCGTCGGCTGCGGCGCCCATTCGCCCCTCGGGCCGCGCAGCAGCACGGGGGCGGGCGGCTCGGCGACCGGCCGCGCGGCCTCGGCGGCGGGTCCGCCGGCGGTCAGCGGAGCGGCGACGTGCTCGAGGAAATCGCGCAGCGCCCCATCGGGGTCCGGCACTCCCCGATCGTCGGGGCCGGTCCAGGCGTCGGGCCGGTCCTCGCGGTCCGGCACCCCCACCCGCACCGACAGCCCCACCTCCGCCAGCTCGAGAGCCGCCGCAAGCGCGGGCAGGCCGTCGCCCAGCACATAGGCGTCGGCCACGCGGGCCTCAACCACGCGGGCGCCCCTCCCCGTCGTCCTGAGGCGGGGACCCGGGTGGCCGGGATGCGGGATCCGAATCGCCGGCCCGCGGCTGCGATGCCGGCGGCTGCTGCGGATCCGGCGCCGGCACGGGCAGCGGCATCTGGATGAGATCGATGCGCTCCCGCCCGTGACCGCCGCGCTTGAAGACGCGCAGCGTGAGCCACGCGAACAGCGCGAGCCCCACGACCTGGCCGATCACGCCGCCCGGGCTGCCCCCGCCCGAGGTCTGCGCGGTCTCTCCGGTGATCCCCGACGCCATGATGCCGAAGGCGATGTAGTTGTTGACGATGTGGATCGCGATGGCCGCCTCGAGACCGCCCGTGCGCCAGGTGAGCCAGGCGGAGACGGCGCCCAGCAGCCCGACGGCCAGCAGGCCCCAGATGTCGTAGATGTGCAGCGAGGCGAAACCCACGGACGGGATGAGGATCGCGAACCACGGATTCTTGAACCACGCGCCGAGCACCTGCATGAAGAGGCCCCGGAACACGACCTCCTCCGCCGTGGACTGCAGGGGCACCAGCAGCAGCACGAGCAGCAGCGAGAGCAGGGCCGCGTTCACGTCGAAGTCGCGGTCGGCCCCCGGCGACGGCTCGGTCAGCGACCCCGGGTCGAGGGCGATCCCGGCCCCGATGCCGACGAGGTTCATGACCACGATCGCCAGCACGGCGGCACCGCACAGCCGCCAGAGCAGGCCCCAGCGGATGCGCGTCGCGACCGACCAGACGCGGCCGACGGGGCGCATCCCCATCACCAGCATCGCGAGCATCACCGAGGGGATCATGATGATGATCGACACCATGGTGACGAGCACCGAGGCGGGGCGCTGCGTGTCGAGCACCTCGGCGGTGCCCGCGGCGACCTCCATCGGGTAGCCGGGGTCGATGGCCATCAGCACCGGGACGAAGGCCAGGGTCACCGCCACGGTCAGGATGCCGAAGAACGCCCCCGCCAGCAGCAAGAGCAGCAGCGGCTTCCACCACCGGTACCCCGCGACGCCGCGCAGCAGCCGATGGTACTCCAGCGGCTCCGTCTCGACCGTCCGCATCGGCCGCGGCGGGCGGGCCCACGCCCACTCCTGCGGGGCGCCGCGCTGGGCGGGCTGCGACTGGCCGCCCCCGTCCTCGGGCTGCGCCGCCTGACGGGGCTGTTCGGGTTCGGTGCCGGTCATCGGGGCCTCCCGGTCACGCGCCCCGGAGACGCCGGGCGAGATAGGCGTGCAGCTCGGCCCGGGGCACCCGATCCTGCCGCATCGTGTCGCGCTCGCGCACCGTCACCGCGTCGTCGTCGAGCGAGTCGAAGTCGACCGTGACGCAGAGCGGAGTGCCGATCTCGTCCTGGCGGCGGTAGCGACGGCCGATCGCGCCGGAGTCGTCGAAGTCGATGTTCCAGTCGTCGCGCAGCTCCTGCGCGATCTCGCGGGCCAGCGGCGAGAGCCTCTCGTTGCGGCTGAGCGGCAGCACCGCCGCCTTGACCGGCGCGAGGCGCGGGTCGAGCGCGAGCAGCGTGCGCGTGTCGGTGCCGCCCTTCGCGTTCGTCACCTCCTCCTCGCGGTACGCGTCGACGAGGAACGCCATGAGCGAGCGGGTGAGGCCGGCCGCGGGCTCGATCACGTACGGGGTGTAGCGCTGGTCCCTGGCCTGGTCGAAGAAGCTGAGATCCTTGCCCGAGTGCTTGGAGTGCGTGGACAGGTCGAAGTCGGTGCGGTTGGCGATACCCTCGAGCTCGCCCCACTCGCCGCCGACGAAGCCGAAGCGGTACTCGATGTCGGCGGTGCGCTTCGAGTAGTGCGACAGCTTCTCCTCCGGGTGCTCGTAGAAGCGCAGGTTCTCGGGGTCGATGCCGAGGCCCACGTACCACGCCATGCGCTCGTTCATCCAGTACTCCTGCCACTCCTCGTCGGTGCCCGGCTCGACGAAGAACTCCATCTCCATCTGCTCGAACTCTCGGGTGCGGAAGATGAAGTTGCCCGGCGTGATCTCGTTGCGGAAGCTCTTGCCGATCTGCCCGATGCCGAACGGCGGCTTCATGCGCGCCGACTGCAGCACGTTGGCGAAGTTGACGAAGATGCCCTGCGCCGTTTCGGGGCGCAGGTAGTGCAGGCCGGCCTCGTCGTCGACGGGGCCCAGGTAGGTCTTGAGGAGCCCGGAGAATGCGCGAGGCTCGGTCCACTGACCGCGGGTGCCGCAGTTGGTGCACACGACCTCGGCGAGGCCGCCCTGGGGCTCGCGCCCCTTCCTCTCCTCGAACTCCTCGAGGAGGTGATCCTCGCGGTAGCGCCTGTGGCACTGCAGGCACTCGACGAGAGGGTCGCTGAAGACCTCGACGTGGCCGGAGGCCTCCCACACCTGCTTGGGCAGGATCACGCTCGAGTCGATGCCCACCACGTCGTCGCGCTTCTGCACCATCGACTTCCACCACTGGCGCTTGATGTTCTCCTTCAGCGCGGTGCCGAGGGGGCCGTAGTCCCAGGCCGAGCGCGATCCGCCGTAGATCTCACCCGCCTGGTACACGAAGCCGCGGTGGCGGGCGAGGGCGATGACCTTGTCGAGGCGTGACTGCTCAGCCATGTTCTGTATTCACTCCAAGGGGCAAGCGGGGATCTTGGGAACGAGGCGCGGGTCTGATCCGGTTCGGGATCCGGATCCTGCGCCCATGCCAGCCCAGTCTACCGGCGGGCGCTGCGCCTCGCTCTTCACGCGCGCAGCAGAGCTCGCCGATGGTGGTGCGCTTTCCGTGACGCCCTGGCGCCGCCCTACGCGGAGACGGTGACGTAGTACTTCTTCAAGTGCTCGTGGATCTCCCACACGCCGCTCCAGCCGTCCGGGATCAGCACCAGATCGCCGGTCCGGTGGTTGAGCCGCTCGCCGCTGTCGGAGACGAGCGTCCCGCTCCCCTCGAGGATGAGCACCACCTCGTTCACACCGTTGCGCGCGGTCGCGAAGCTGCCGGGCGAGCACTCCCAGAAGCCGAGATCGACGCTGTCGGCGTCGATCGAGAGCGCGTTGTCCGTCGCGTCCCGGGGCGCGCCGTCGACGGCCGTCGGTTTGAGCGCCGGCAGGGGGAGGGAGAGGGAGTCGAGCGAGCGCAGGATCCGCGCCTGTGCGATGGTCATGGGGGTTCCTCAGCTCTCGGGTGTGGAGTGACGAGACTCGCCGAACGGCGACGAGATGACGCTTGCGGCGCCACGATAATGATCATACAATGAACGGTAAGCTCAATCAATGAACATGTGCGCAGTGCTGCGGCATCGTCGCCCCGCACCTCGCACACGAACCGAAGCGAGGATCGCATGAGCGTTGTCATCGAACACGAGACCGGGGCCGCCCGCAGTACCGACCGGTGGATCGACGGAGAGCACGGCCGGTTCTGGGGCTCCTGCGGAGCCGCGGGCCTGCTCATCGAGAACCGGCGCTCCGAGGTGCTGCTGCAGCTGCGGGCCTCCTGGTGCCACCACGGCGGCACCTGGGGCATCCCGGGCGGCGCACGGTTGGCCGGGGAGCTCCCGATCGAGGCGGCGCTCCGCGAAGCCCGCGAGGAGCACGGCGTCCCCACCGACCGGGTGCGCATCCGCGACTCCCACACCCTCGACTACGGCTACTGGTCGTACGTCACGCTGCTCGGCAGCATCGACGAGGACTGGGTGCCCCGGCTGGAGACCCCGGAGGCCGACCTGGCCCGCTGGGTTCCCGTGCGCGACGTGGAGCGCCTGGAGCTGCACCCGGATTTCGGCGCCTCCTGGCCGCAACTCCGCCGCCTGCTCGCCGGCGGGGATGGAACGCGCAGCCGGTAGGCCGAATCGCACAGAGCGCGGTGCACGCCTACGGCGCACCTGGAAGAGAACTTCCGCGCCGCACGCCTCGAGCTCGCCAACGAGGCGCTCGCGGGGGCCGCGGCGCTCATTTCATCGGCCTGTAACCGGGCGGCGGCTATCATTGTGAGAATCGCGGATTCGAACTAGAGGTGGTCAGCATTCAGCAGCAACAAGTCCGGGATCCGGCGAGCCGTTCTCCCGAGAACGATGAACAGCAGGTCCCCGAACTCATGAATCGTTCGGTGCTGCGGGCCATGACGCTGCTCAAGGAGCTCGGCAGGCACCCCGGCGGGGCAACCGCGGCCGAGCTCGCCGCAGCGACCGGCCTCGCCCGTCCGACGGCCTTCCGGCTCCTGCTGAGCATGGCGCACACCGGCGTGCTCGTGAAGACCGAGGGCCGGTTCAGCCTCGGCCTGGAGGTGGCCCGCCTCGGCCGGATCGCCGACCCGTATCGCGACCTGCAGCCGCACGTGCAGGTCTTCATCGACCGGCTCTCCGCGGAGCTGAGCGAGGCGACCGCCTACTCGATCGTCACCGGCCCGGCCAGCCTCGACCTCATCGCCGAGGCGGCGGGGTCGTACATGCTCTCAACCGCGATGGGCTACGTCGGCCGCGACGTGCCGATGCACGCGAGCGCCACGGGCAAGGTTCTGCTTGCGGATCTCTCCGACGAGCAGGTCGTCACCCTGCTCCCGGAGCAGTTGCAGTCGTTCACCCCCTTCACCATCACGGCGCGCGATCTGCTGCTGCGCGAACTCGCGGACGTGCGCGTGAAGGACTACGCGACCCTCGACAACGAACTCGAGGAGGGGCTCTTCGCGGTGGCGGTGCCCGTTCGGGATGAGACAGGGCAGCTCATCGGCGTCCTCTCCGTATCGGGGCTGGACCAACGTATGAAGGCCGCGAACGTGCACACCTTCATCGAGAAGCTGCGAACTGCAGCGGATCAGCTGCGCACCAACGTCCTCGGAATCTGATCGGCCGGACCGGGCCGGCGACGCGCCATCGCCGTGATTTCACGCCGCCGAACGGGCACCGGCGGCGGCCGGGCCTACCGCCGAGCCGTCGGAAACGTCGGCCTCTGGTCGGCGCATCAACCAGGGCAGGCTGATCGCGGCCGCTTCCGTGACGTTCGGATCCCAATCGCGGACGGACGGCAACTGCGGTGCGGCCTGGCCGGGCGCCAGCTCTTCCGCACCTCGTGCGGTCGACCTGCGGCGCAGCGCAACGAGGAGACCCTGCACCCCGATGAGACCCCAGACCAGGTTGGACGCGACGGCGGGCCACGCGCCGTAGGCGAGCGCCCCGGCCGAGGCCATGAAACCCCCCGCGGCGTTGAGAAACGAGTAGCGCTTCGCCGAGGGATCCACCCATCCGCGCCAGATGAGCACGTACGCCGAGAACGTACCGATGGTGCCGATCCACCCGAGAGCGGTGCCGATGAGGTCTTCCAACGCTGCTCCTTTCAGTGCCCGGGACGTTCGTGAAGCCGCCTCCTCTCGGCCTGCCCGGATCGTTCGGTCGGCGGCGAGAGTGATGCAATCCCCATCCTGAGGCGAGGATCCATTCAGCACAATCGAATCTTTGGGTACCGGGGATGTAGAATATCTGCATATGAGGATCAACGTCGCCCGACTCCACTACCTCCTGCAGATCTCGCGCAGCGGCGGGGTCCTCGCGGCCGCCGAGGCGATGAACCTCACCCCGTCCGCGGTGTCGCAGCAACTGGCGCGGCTGGAAGCGGAGGTCGGAGTGCCCCTGGTGGACCGGACCCCGCGCGGCATCGTCCCCACGGCCGCGGGACGCGAGCTGATCGAACTCGCCGAGAACGTGGAGCGCGAAGTGAACGAGGCGGCGCTGCGCGTCGGAGCGGCGAGCGAGCTGCCCAGCGGGCTGGTGCGCTTCGGCGGGTTCCAGAGCTTCGTGAGCGGCGTGCTCGCCCCCGCCCTGCCGCGGTGGCGCAGCGACCTCGCGGGGGTGGACCTCCAGGTGGCCGAGGCCGACCAGAACGAGCTGCTGCGGGGTCTGCGCTCAGCCGACTTCGATCTGATCGCCGTCGAGTTCGACGAGGCCGTGACCCCGGCGCCGCTGAGCGCCGGGACGCGGGAGGTCGCCCTGCTCGACGACCCCTGGGTGCTGGTGGCACCGGCGGGCACCCAGGCTGCGATGGGCCTCGTGCAACTGGAGACCCTGCGCTTCCCCTGGCTGGAGCTCGGCGGCGGCGCCGGGGCCCTCAGCGCGGTCACCCGCATTCGAGAGAACCTGCCCGATTCGACCACGGCGTCGCATCGCTACGTCAACCACCAGACCGCGCTGGCGCTCGTGGCAGCCGGGGAGGGAGTGACCCTGATGCCGAAGCTGGCGCTGCAGGAGCACTCGCTGAGCGGAGTGGAGACGCACGAGCTGCCCGGCTTGGGCGTGCGGCACATCTCGCTGCGCTATCGCCTCGGTCGCAAGCCCCACCCGGCGGTGAGCGCCGCAGTCGAGTTCATGCGGACCTTCACCGCCGGCGTGGACGAGGCGCAGGACCAGTCAGCGCGGTGACGCGCACGACCCCGAACCCCGGGGTATCAGCTCGGCAGGCAACGCAGCGTACGGCCGCAGACCAGATGACGATCCGATTGCGTTCGCTACGGTCACCGCGAGGCGTTCGGCCTTCGCGATGTCGCGCCGGGATCGGGCCGAGCAGAGAGCCCGACGCGATCCCGGCGCGCGGCCTACTTGATCAGCGTGGGAAAGGCGTCCGGGTTCTCCTCGATCCACTTCGCGACGGCACCCTCGTAGTCGCCCTCGTAGTCGTCACTCGTGATGAGCGTCTCCAGAGCGCCATAGGACTCGTCGCTGAACTTGATTCCCTTGATGAGCTCGGCCGCATCCGGATACTGCTCAGAGAATCCCTTCGTCGCCATGGTCTGAAGCGTCTCGGTTTCCCCCATCGCGCCCTCGGGGTCCTCGAGATCCTTGACATCGTAGGCGGTGTTCGCCCAGAACGGCCGCCAGAGCGTCACGACGATCTCCTCCTTCTTATCGATGGCCTCGCCCAGCACGGTGAGCATCGACGCCGTCGACGAGGTGGTCAGCTTCCAGTCGTCCAGCCCGTAGGCCGGCATCGCCTCTTCCTGCGTCACGCGGGTCAGGCCGGCGCCGGGCTCGATTCCGATGATTTCCTTGCCGAAGAGGTCGGCGTTCTTCTTGAGGTCGGCGATGGAGTTGATCTTCGAGTACGACGGAACCGCCAGGGTCAGCTTGGCGTTGTCGTAGAAGACGTTGAGCGACTCGAGGTTGTCGCCGAACTCCTCCATATAGGCCTTGTGCGTCACATCCGGCCACGTGGAGCCGAAGATGTCGAGATCTCCGCTCGCGGTTGCCGCGAAAACGGGCCCGTTGTCGCCGAGTTCCTCGACTTCGACCGTGTAGCCGAGCTTCTCCAGCTGATTCTTGATGAGGAACGCAAGGCTCTCCTGATCAGTCCAACCGGGAACGAAGCCGATGGAGATCGTATCGCCACCGCCCCCGCCACCCGCGCCTTCAGCACCATTGCCGCTTCCACCGCTGGAGCATCCTCCGAGGGTGAGCGCGGCCGCGGCGCCGAGTGCGAGAGCAGCGGTCAGCTTCCTGTACTTCATAGTGCTTCCTTTCGTGGGTGCTTCACGGAGGTACCGCGATGCGTCGATGCAGTGACGGGGCTCACGACTTCGTCGCCGTGAGGACCCCGCCACCCTTCTTCTTCTTGGTCAGCTTTGCGAGAAGGGACGCCGGGTAGTCGGCGCGATTGCCGAGCGCTGCGGTCACCCTGTCGAGGTAGACCGCGATGATCACCACGCAGAGGCCGGCCTCGATGCCGAGTTCGAGGCGCTGGGTCGACACCGCCGAAACGACATCCTTGCCGAGCCCGTCGGCTCCGACGAAACCGGCGAGCACGGCCATGGAGAGCGAGAGCATGATCACCTGATTGATGCCCGCCATGATGGTGGGGGTGGCCAGAGGCAGCTGAATGCCGCGGAGGATCTTGCCCGGCGTCGCACCGAACGCGTATCCCGCCTCGACGGTCTCGCCGTCGACGCCTCTGATACCGAGTTCGGTGAAGCGCACCCCAGGGGGCAGCGCGAAGATCACCGTCGCGAAGATGCCCGGGACGAAGCCGATGCCGAAGAACAGCACGGCGGGGATCAGGTAGACGAACGCCGGCATGGTCTGCATGAAGTCCAGCACGGGCTTCACCGCCGCGCTGACCGCGTCGTTCTTCGCAGCGAGAATGCCGAGCGGCACGGCGAGGATCACGGCGATGAGGGTTGCGACCAGTACAAGGCCGAGCGTCTGCATCGTACTCTCCCAGAAACCCATCGAGACGACGAGCAGCAGCGAGACCACCGTTCCCGCCGCGAGTTGCCACGAGCGCAAGGTCCACCCGAGCAGGGCGAGCAGCAAGATCATCACCGGGAAGGGGACGGCCAGCAGCACGCCGACCAGACCCGCCACGGCCGACTCGACGACCAGGCTGCAGAAGTCGATCAGCCACTGGAAGGTGTCCTGAAACCAGTTGAACGCTTCCTTGCCCCAGGTTCCGATCGGGATGCGGTACCAGTCGTCCATCAGCGGGTCTCCTCATCGCTCGAAATGACATCGCCCGAGTCGGGCATCTCCTCGTCTTCGTACTCCCCCTCGTCGAGAGGAGCGATGACCGGGATCGCGCTCGTCGCCGGCGGAAGGTTCGCGAGCGACGCGAGCAGCGTCACGCGCGGCACCACACCGAGCAGGCGGCCCTCCTCGTCCGTTACGGCGATCGGCAGGTTGCTCTCGATCACCATCTCGAAAAGGTGCGCGATGAGCTGTTCGGGTTTCACTACCGAGGGGGCAGGGCGCATGCTCCCCGTGAGGTCGGCTCCCCCGTCCCGCACGAGGCGCATCATGTCCTTGTCGCGCACGATGCCGAGCAGTCGGCGGCGCTCGTCTGTCACATAGCAGGCGGAGACCTGCAGCCGGCGCATGATGTGCAGGGCCGCGCGAGGGCCGTCGGCCGCCCACACCACTGAGCGGGCGGGCTCCATCACGTCGGCGGCTGTGAGCACGCGGGCGCGGTCGACGTCCTGCACGAACTGGGCCACGTAGTCGTTGGCCGGATCGGTGAGGATGTCGTTGGGCGTGCCGACCTGCACGATGCGGCCGTCGCGCATCACGGCGATGCGATCGCCGAGGAACATGGCCTCGTTGAGGTCGTGCGTGATGAAGACGATGGTCTTGCCGAGCTCGCCCTGCAGTTCGACCAGCTGCTCCTGCATCTCTCGCCGGATGAGCGGGTCGAGCGCCGAGAAGGCCTCGTCCATGAGCAGGATCTCGGTGTCGGCGGCGAACGCGCGGGCGATGCCGACGCGCTGTTTCATGCCTCCTGAGAGCTGACTCGGCAGGCTGTCGGCCCACTCGCCCAGGCCGACTCGCTCGAGCCAGTACCGAGCCCGCTCTAGCCGATCCGCGACCGACGCGCCCTGAATCTCGAGCCCGTAGGCGACGTTGTCGAGCACGGTGCGGTGGGGGAGCAGCGCGAAGTGCTGGAACACCATCGACATCTTGTCTCTGCGCAGTTCGCGCAGTTCCGGAGCCGAGCGGCCGACCACCTCTTCGCCGAGCACCTTGATCGATCCCTCCGTGGTGGGGTTCAGCCCGTTGAGCATGCGGATGAGCGTCGATTTGCCCGACCCGCTCAGCCCCATGACGACGAAGATCTCGCCCTTCTTCACCTCGAACGAGGCCTCGATCACCCCGGCGGTGCCGAGGTGGAGCAGGTCCTCGCGGTTCTTGCCCTGCTTGAGCTGCTTCACCACCTCCTTCTGGCGTTTGCCGAAGACCTTGTACACACGGTCGAGGAGAATCGCGGTCGGACGCTCCTCGGGGGACGTTCCCGGCGGCGCAGCGGCCTCAAGGGTGGCGGGGGTTGGTTCTGTCATCGTTGACTCCAATGCTGCGGTTGTCGCAGGGCTCATCGTCGAGCAGGCCCTGAGGCGAGATTACAATATTTTGATCATGTCGTTCATCTAACGAACACTAATCGTTATCTCGAAGATATCTTGAACTGGGCAATCCTCGAGTGATCTCCTGGGTTGATCCTCGCCCTGCCGTAATGCCGAGCAGAGTCACTGATCGATGACGTTCATAAAACGAACTCCAAGATCATTTCTGCGACTGTTTCCGGCCTCCAAGCGAGGCTCACGAGCAGCGCGCAGCGCACGGGCACCGCCGTCGTCGCTAGTGCCCGACCACGATCCTGAGCGGCATGGTGCGCGTATCGATGTTCGGGTTGGTGTCCTGCCGGGCGACCAGCGCCTCGGCCTCCTCGCGGCTCTCGACCACCGGAACGGAGCCGAGCAGCGGACGCCGCGCCGACTCCCGCATCTTCCAGATCGCGAAGAGCGCGATCGCCGAGAAGAACATCACGTAGAACGCCGGCGCGAACGCGTTGCCGGTGCCGTTCAGCAGCATCTGGCTGAACAGCGGGGTCGTACCGCCGAACGCCGAGATCGCGACGTTGTGAGTGAAACCGACGCAGCCGTAGCGCGACGCGGTGGGGAAGAGCTCCGACATGACGGCACCCGTGTTCGCCAGGAACATCGCGCTGGGCACCGAAAGCATGAAGAGCACGACGTAGGGCGACCATGCCGTCCCGCTCTGCGCCAGCGCGAACGCGGGGATGAGCAGGACGAGGTTGCCGATCGCGGCCATGTAGTAGATGGGTCTGCGCCCGATCTTGTCCGCCCACGCTCCGAAGAACGGGATGAGGATGGCCTGCAGCACGAGAACGAGAACCGCAGCCAGCGCCGTCTGCGACGCTTGGACGCCGGCCTCCACCTCGATGTACGTCGGCATGTAACTCGTGAGCATGTACGAGGCCGAGCCATCGGCCGCGATCAGTGCGATGCCGACGAGGATCGCCGGCCAGTGCCGACGGAGGATGCCTGACAGCCCCTGGCGCACGAACAGCGGATCGATGTCCTTGCCGGCCGCATGTTCTTCCACGTGCTCCGCGAGTTCGAACGCCGGCGACTCGGGGATCCGGCTGCGGAACGCGATCGCCAGGAGGCCGAGCGGCAGCGCGATGAGGAACGGGATGCGCCAGGCGCCGTCCTGCATCGCCGTTTCGCCCCACGCCGAGGTCGACCACGCCGTCGTCAGAGCTACCATGCCGGCGCCGCCCGCGAACCCGAGCATCGATCCGGAATTGAGCAGAGCGGTCATGAAGCCTCGGCGCTTGTCGGGCGAGAACTCGGCGATGTAGGTGGCCGCCCCGGAGTACTCGCCGCCCGTCGAGAAGCCCTGCATCATCTTGAGCAGATACAGCGGAATGATGACCCACAGCCCCACCTGCTCTGCCGTCGGCAAGCAGCCGATCAGCGTCGTCGCAGCGGCCATGAGGGCGATGGTGAAGAAGAGCATCTTGCGGCGCCCGACTTTGTCGCCGAGCGGGCCGAGGATCATGCCGCCGAGAGGACGCACGATGAACGAGACCGCGAAGCCGAGCAGCGTGACGACGAGGCCCATCGACTGGCTCAAGCCCGCGGTGAACACCGAGGTCATGGTGACGGCGAGGTAGCCGTAGACACCGATGTCGTACCACTCGATGAAGTTGCCGACACCGGCGCCGATCTGCGCCCGGTTCAGCTCCTTCCTGTCCGAGATGATGATGTCGCCGACTTCGAGCCTGCGGGGGGATTCGGCAACTGACTGTGTTTCAGACAACGTCGTCTTCTTTCTTCGATGAATCGGGATGGTATGGGCGACGCCCAGAAATGAGGAGTTGGTGGACTTCAGTCGGGCGAGGCGACGAACGTCTGCTCGAGCTCGCCGATGCCCTCGACCCAGGTGCGCACGCGTTCGCCGGGTCGCAGGAACCGCTGGGGTTCGCGCCCGACTCCGACGCCCTCGGGCGTGCCGGTGAAGAGCAGATCGCCCGGCAGTAGCGTGAGCGTCTTCGACAGCTCCGCCACCAGCTCGGGGATCGGCATGATCAGGTCCGAGGTGCGTCCGAACTGCACCTCTTCGCCGTCGATCTCGCAGCCGAGCGCGATGTCGTCTCGGTCGGCGAACTCGTCGGCGGTCACAAGCCAGGGGCCAGTGGGAGCGAAGCCCGGCAAGGACTTGCCCAGGCTGAACTGCGGGGCGGGCGGGCGCAGCTGCGCCGTTCGCTCCGAGAAGTCGTTGCCGACGGTGAGGCCCGCGACGTGGTCCCAGGCGTCCTCGACCGCGACGTGCCGGGCCGAACGGCCGATCACGGCGACGAGCTCGACCTCCCAGTCGACCGTGCCGCCACGCGGCAGCTCCACGGTGGTCACCGGGCCGGTGAGCGCGCTGCAGAACTTGGTGAAGACGGGCGGCAGCCCGTCCGGCGCGTCGAAACCGGCCTCGCTCGCGTGAGCGCGGTAGTTCAGCCCGAAGGCGAAGACCTGCGTGGGCTCGGGCGACGGGGGCCCGAGCAGATGCGGATCGAACGACTCGACCGGTCCGGGCTCCGAGCTCCTCGCCCACACGAGGAATTCGGACCACAGCGCATACACCGCCCGCGGCTCGGGACCGAAGCGGCCGCCGGACGCGCGGTGCACATCGACACCGGCACCCGGCCCGATCACGATCGTCGTGCGACCGCCGACGTTTGCGAGTCTCATCCGGATCGCTCCGCTCAGCGCCCGTCGACCAGGCGCGGCACCGGGTTGGCGGGATCCTCGCGGAGCTCGTCGGGCAGCAGCCCCTGGGGGAATCCCTGGTAGGCCACGGGGCGCAGGAAACGGTCGATGGCGGCGGTGCCGACCGAGGTCGAACCGCTGGCCGTCGAGGCCGGGTACGGCCCGCCGTGCTGTTGCGCGTAGGTCACCGAGACGCCCGTGGGCCACTGATTCCACAGCACTCGGCCGGCCTTCACCGCGAGCACGTCGACCAGTTCGGCGACGTCGTCGCCCTCCTCCGCCTGGAGCGACGCGGTGAGCTGACCCTCGAACACCGAGGCGAGCTCCGGGAGCTGCGCCTCGCTGTCGTACTCGACCACGAGCGAGGACGGGCCGAAGCACTCCTCGAGCAGTGCGCCAGGGTTCGCCAGCACCTCGGCGGCGGAGACGATGTGCAGGATCGGCGACGGCGCCTCCCCGTACGGGTCGAAGCCCGCGTTCACGACCCGGGCACCGCCGGCCTGCAGTGCGCGCACGGCCTGGACATAGCCCTCCCGGATGCGCTCGTTGAGCATGGCCGCTCCGGCGGGCAGCTCGGCCTCGCGCAGCGCGGCCAGCATCCGGGATCCCTTCGGCACCAGCACGGTGCCCGGCTTGGTGCAGAACTGCCCCGCGCCCAGCGTGAAGGAGCCGATGAACTCCCGGGCGATGTCGCCTCCTCGCGCCCGATCGGCCGCCTCGGTCACGAACACCGGGTTGTTGCTGCCGAGCTCGCCGTAGAAGGGGATCGGATCGGGCCGGCTCTGCGCGAGATCGAACAACGCCCGCCCGCCCGGGATCGAGCCCGTGAATCCGGCGGCTTTGATACGGCGATCCTGCACGAGCGTGCGTCCGGCGTCAGTGCCGTACACGATGGCGAAGGAGCCCGCGGGGGCTCCCGCGGCCGACAGCGCCTCGCCGACGACGCGGGCCGTCTCCCGGGAGAGGTCGAGGTGACCGCTGTGCGCCTTCACGACGACCGGGCACCCCGCGGCGAGCGCCGACGCCGTGTCACCTCCCGCGACCGAGAACGCGAACGGGAAGTTGCTCGCGGAGAAGACCGCGACGGGCCCGAGCGGGATGTGCGTGCGGCGCAGGTCGGGACGGGGCGCGCCCATCGGCCACTCCGGTTCTGCGTGGTCGATGCGCGCGTCGAGGTACCGGCCGTCGACGGCCGTCTCCGCGAAGATGCGCAGCTGGAACGTGGTGCGCTTCAGCTCGCCGCGCAGCCGCGCCTCGGGCAGGTTGGTTTCACGCCGGCCGATGGGCACGAGGGCATCGGCCTCGGCGTCGAGCGCATCCGCGACCGCGGTGAGGTAGGCGGCCCGTGCGAACCGGTCGCCGCGTCGCAGCTCGCCGGCCGCCCGTTCGGCGGCGGCGAGGATCCCCTCGAGCTCGGCCGCGCCGGTTGCTTGCACTTCACTCATTGTTCGTGCTCCTCCTGAATAACATGTGCTCTGCGTATCGGCTACTTCGCCGCGTACTCGAAACCGACGTCGCCCCAGCCGACGAAGGTGCCGGTGACCTTCGTGCCCGGTTCCAACCGCTCCGCCGCGAGACAGCTGCCCGGCAGGATGAAGTCGCCGGCGCGGAAGGCGATGCCGTACTCCGCCACGCGGCGGCACAGCCAGGCGATGGCCGACACCGGGTTGCCGTAGATCGCCGAGGTGTTGCCCCGGGCGACGACCTCGCCGTCGTAGCGGATCTCGCCGTGGGTGTCGGCGAGATCCACTTCGCTGAGCTTGCGGGGCTTCGCACCGGTGATGACTCCGCCCACAGAGCCGCCGTCCGCGATGGTGTCGAGGATGCCGATGTTCCAGTCCCTGACGCGGGAGTCGATGATCTCGATCGCCGGAAGCACGTAGTCGGTCGCCGAGACCACCTCGAAGGGGGTCACGTTCGGCCCGCCGAGGTCGGTCTTCAGCACGAAGGCGGGCTCGAGCTCCACGAAGGGCGCGATGAACTCGTCTCCGGGGATACGCAGGTTCTCGGGGTAGAACTGGCTGGCGAGCAGCGGGCCGTAATCCGGCTCGTCGACGCCGAACTTGTCCTGCATCGCCTTGGCGATGTTGCCCAGCTTGAAGCCGACCTGGCGGTCGCCCTCCCGCTCTCGACGTCGCACGACCTCCTGGGCGACGCGAAGAGCGTCGAGCGGGGTGTCGCCCTGCCCGCCCGATCCGATGAGCGTGTCGACGGGAGTGCGGGTGCGCTTCGCCTCGATCAGCGTGTCGGCGATCTCGTTGACGTTGATCGTCATATCCGGCCCCCTACGCCTGCTTCGACGCGGTGCCGAGGTGGACGATCTTCATCGAGGAGAGCATGTCGCGCGGGTCCCAGATAGTGCTCTCCTCGAGGATCCTGCCGTGGGCGTGCTTGATGAACGACGCACCCGCGACCTTCACGGTGCGGCCGGTGGGCGGCACGCCCATGTACTCGCCCGTGTGGGTGCCGACGCCCTGCCAGTGGATCGCGATCATCTCGTTATCCTCCACGGCGTGCAGAATCTCGAGGTGGTAGTCGCTGAACGCGGCGTGCGACGACTCGATCTGCTTGACGAGGTCCTCGATGCCCTCATCGCCCGACTTGGTGTGACGGACGTAACCGGGTGCGACGATCTCCTCGAACGCCGCGGTCTCTCCGTCGCCCCAGGCACGCACCCAGGCGGCCGCGACGTTTGCCAGCATCGTGCTCATGCTTGCGTCTCCTCTGCAATCGGCTTGGGGGCGGGGGCAGGCTTATCCCATTCGTCGAACTCGCCGAACTTGCCTCCGCGGAAGATGAGTGCTTCGCCGCTACCGATCTCCATGCCGGTGATCGTGGCGACGATGATGTAGTGATCGCCGGCAACGACCTCGTAGAGGACGTTGCAGTCGAGCCAGGCCGTCGACCCCGGCAGACGGGGATTGCCGTGGGGGCCCGCCTCGTAATCGAGCCCGTCGAACTTATCGACGCCTCGCCGCGAGAGCGCCCGGCACACCGGCAGTTGCTCGGTCGACAGGATGTTCGCGGTGAAGTTCTCGAGTGTGCGGATGGTCGGCCAGGTGCTCGAACCCTTGTCGACCGAGAACGCCGCGAGCGGCGGGTCGATCGAGAGCGACTGGAAGGTGCCGACGACGAAACCGACGGGCTTGCCCTCGGTCGACGTGCCGGTGATCGCCGTGACCCCGGTGGGCAGCAGGCCGAACACCTGCCGATAGTCCATGGGATCGATCGAGCCGTCCTCGGCTACGGTGATTGCGTTCATTGCTGGAAGATAAGCCTCTCTGCTCGTGATTCAGCGACTGAAGTTGCTGCGGTACTGGGCACCCGGGTGGTCGTCGGGCAGATGGGCGTTGCCCGCGCCGAAGAGGTTCTCGCGAAGGGTGCCCTCGTTCGGCGACGTCCGCATGGAACCGCGCTTCTGCAGCTCGGGGACGACGAAATCGGTGAAGTCCTTGATGTCCTGATACTTGACGGCGTGGGCGATGTTGAAACCGTCGATGCCGGTCTCCCGCACCCACGACTCGAGTTCGGCGGCGCACGTCTCGGGGCCTCCCACGATGACGGGGGAGGTTCCGCCGATCCCGATGTACTCGGCGATGTCGCGCGGCGTCCACACCTTGTCGGGGTCCATCTTCGTGAACACGTCGAGCATGGTCTGCGTGCCCTCGATCTTCATGTCTTTCAACGGCACGTCGGGGTCGAGTTGGCTCATATCCATGCCGGTCCAACCGCTGTAACGGGCCATGGCCCCATCGTATGAGACGTACGAGAGATACTCCTCGTACTTCTTCTGCGCCTCCTCATCGGTAGCCGCGCTGATGACCGTGATCATCTGGAGCACGGCGACGCTGTCCGGGCGCCGGCCGGCCTCCACGGCTGCGGCCCGCAGGTTGTCCACCCACTTCTTGAGGCCCGGCTTGGTCGTCGAGTTCATGAATACGGCCTCGGCCGTCGCAGCTGCGAACTTCACGCCTCGGCTCGAACCTCCGGCCTGGAAGATCACGGGGGTGCGCTGCGGCGAGGGCTCGCAGAGATGGATGCCGGGAACGGAGAAGCTCTCGCCCGCGTGGTGGATCTCGTGCACCTTCGACGGATCCGCGTACACGCCGCCGGACTTGTCGTTCACGGCCGCGTCGTCCTCCCAAGAACCCTCCCAGAGCTTGAGACAGACGTCGACGAACTCCTCGGCGTGGGTGTAGCGGTCGGTGTGCGAGCGCTGCCGCTCAGCGCTGTGATTGCGCGCCGCGCTGTTGGAGTAGGAGTTGACGACGTTCCACCCGATGCGCCCGTCGGTGAGATGATCGAGCGTGCTGAACTTGCGCGCGACCGTGTAGGGCTGCTCATAGGCCGTCGACGTCGTGACGCCGAAGCCGAGGTGCTTCGTTGCCGCAGCCATCGCCGGGATCAGGTACGCGGGATCGTTGGCCGGGATCTGCGCCGCGTCGCGCAGAGCCTCATCCGCGTTGCCCCGGTAGAGGTCGTGGTAGCCGATGTTATCCGCGAAGAAGATGCCGTCGAAGCCGGCCTCTTCGAGCAGCCGCGCGTACTCGACCCAGTACTCGACGTTCTTGTACTCAGCGCCTCGGTCCGCAGGGTGGCGCCAGAGCCCGGCCGAGAGGTGGGCCGGGCCCGAGAAGTCGAAGGCGAAGAGCTTCATCTGCTGAGCCAATGTGGTCACTCCTTTGTGTCGCGCAAAACGTTCATTCAACGAACATTAGGTTCATTTACTGACCATACATTAAATCCCCGCGACCGCAAGGTCAACTCCTGAATCGAGATTCTTTGCATCGCTCGGGAGGGATCCGGTCATTCTGCTCCTCAGAGCAGCTCGGTACGGTATCGTCTTGACAGGCAAACCCGCTGGGGTATTGTTGGAGTTCAGTCAATGATCTAATCGTTCGTTTACTGAGTTTCTCAGGCGTGAGAAGCGGTATCGTGGCCGCTAAGGCGGGCATCGTCACCGTGGACATCCGACTCAGATAATCGAAACTGGTATGGGCCGGGCTCTCGCTCTCGGCTCATCACCGCCTCTCAGCCGAAGGGTCAAACGCAGAGATGCCCGAGTCGCCAGCTCCTCGCTTCGGGGCGTGGATCACCTTGGACTCATCGGTCATGGCCGAGCAAGTGGCCCGTCTCGGCTTCGACTTCGTGGTCGTCGACGGCCAGCACGGCATGCTCGGCTACTCCGAGCTGCGCGACGCCCTCATCGCGGTCACCGCGGGCGGCTGCCCCCTCCCCGTCGCACGCGTCAGCCGCAACGATCCCGGGGAGATCGGCCGCGTCCTCGACGCCGGCGCTCGCGGTGTCATCATCCCGATGGTCGATTCCGGCGAGGAGGCGCGCGCCGCCGCTCACGCCTCCCGGTACGCCACCTCCGGCGGCCGGCGCTCCTACTCTCCCGTGCGGCATGGCGAGCACTTCGGCCGGGCTCCCGGCAGCACCGACGCGAACGTACTGGTGCTTCCCATGATCGAGACCCGCGAAGGCCTCGCCGCCCTCGACGAGATCCTCGACACCCCGGGCATCGACGGCGTATTCGTCGGGCCCTACGATCTCTCACTCGCTCTCGGCGCGGACATGCCCTTCGAGGAGGGCATCCGCTCGGAGCTGGAGCAGGCGCTCGCACAGATCCGCGAGGCGGCGAGGCAGCGCGGCAAGATCGCCGGCATCTACTGCGGCACCGGCGAGGCGGCGGCGCAGCGGGCGCGCGAGGGCTTCACCCTGGTCAACACGTGCCACGACATGAGCGCCGTCCGCGAGGTCATGGGCGGACAGCTCGCCCACGTCGCCGCCCAGGGGCTCTGCGTCGCCGAGCGCCTCGCCGAAGAGATGCGCGAGCATTGACCGCACCGACACCGTCACCCCCCATCCGGTACACCAGGAAGGACAGCAGAATCATGGAAGAAGTCGACGTAGTCGTCATCGGAGCCGGCCTCGCCGGCATCACCGCGGCCCGGGAGCTCGGCAACGCCGGTCACAGCGTGCTGGTGCTCGAGGCCAACGATCGTATCGGCGGTCGCGTCTACACCGCCGACCGGCTCGGCGTGCACCTCGAGCTCGGAGGCAACTGGCTGCACTGGCTGCAGCCGCACGTGTGGGCGGAGATCACCCGCTACGGCCTCGAGGTGGATCGCGGCCCCCGATCCGAAGAGACCTACTGGATCCAAAACGGGGAGGTCGTGAAGGGCGACCTGCCCGGGTTTCTCGACTTCCTCGATCCCGGCCATCAGAAGCTCGTCGCACGGAGCGCCCAACTCATGCCTCGCCCGGACCTCATCGAGACCGGCGACGCTTTCCGCGAGGCCGACAAGCTCTCGCTGCAGGAGGTCTTCGACGGCCTCGATCTCAGTGACGAGGAGCGCGACGCGAACGAGTGCGCCTGGGTGGGGCACTGCAACGGTCCGCTCGACCAGGTCGGATACTCGGCCGCTCTGCGCTGGACCGCCGCGACCGGCGGTGACTGGCGCCTGATGCACACCGCCAGCTCGGTGCTGCGCATCAAGGCGGGCAACCACACCCTCGTCGAGGCGATCGCGAACGACGTCAAGGGTGAGATTCGCCTGAACAGCCCCGTCGTCAAAGTGCGCCACGACGACGGGGGAGGCGAGCTGGAGACCGCTGACGGAACCGTCATCCGCGCGCGCCGCATCATCAGCACCCTGCCGCTCAACATCCTGCACAAGCTCGACATCGAGCCGGCGCTCAATCCGGTGAAGGTCGAGACGAGCGAGGAGGGCACGGCCTCGAAGGGCCTCAAGCTCTGGGTACGCGTCAAGGCGGCCGACGGCGCGATCAAGCCGTTCTTCGCCTACTCGACGCAGCACCACGATCTCTCGGTCATCCGCACCGAGTTCGTGGAGGGGGACGAGGCGGTGCTGGTCTGCTTCGGCGCCGACATCGACCGCTTCGACTTCGAGGACCCGCAGGAGGTCGGCAAGGCCCTGCAGGTCTGGCGCGATGACCTCGAGGTGCTCGAGATCGCAGCCCATCCGTGGGGCCGCGATCCGTATGCCGAGGAGACCTGGTTGATCCATCGCCCCGGAGCGTACACGCGCAGCCAAGCCGAGATGCAGCGAGCCGAGGGGGCGCTGCACTTCGCCAGCGGCGACATCGCCAATCTCTGGGCCGGCTTCTTCGACGGGGCCATCGAGAGCGCGCTGCGCACCTCCCGGGAGGTCGACGCGTCGCTCCGGGCGGGCTGACGCGGACACCGCAGGCTGAGAGCCCGCCGCTCGAATCTCGCGGCGGCCCCGCCGCCTCGGCGCCGTGCCCCGATCCTCCTCGAACGGACCGAGTGATCCGATGCGTCGCACTGCGCTCCTCGGCTTCTGCAGCCTGCTCGCGTCAGCCTTCCTCTTCGCCGTCTCCGGCCCGATCGCGAAGACGCTGTACGACGGGGGATGGTCACCCGGGGCGGTGCTGCTCGTGCGTGTCGCCGGGAGCGCCATCGTGCTGCTCCCGGCGACGGCGCACGCGTTGAGGGGTCACTGGGCCCTTGTCGCGCGCCATTGGGGGTCGATCGTCGCCTACGGGGCCGTCTGCTTCGCGGGCATGCAGGGCTTCTTCTTCCTCGCCATCGAGCATCTCTCGGTCACGCTGGCCCAGCTGATCCAGATGACGGCCCCGGTCATGGTCGTGTTCTGGCTCTGGCTGCGCACTCGCAGGCGGCCGTCGAACCTCACCTTTCTGGGCGTCGCCGTCGCCGTGGGCGGGATCCTGCTACTCCTCGACCCGCGCGGCTCCCCGCTCAGCCTCGCCGGCGTGCTGCTCGCCTTCGCAGCGGCGCTCTGCACGGTCGTCTACTTCCTCGTCTCGGCGAAGCAGCGCACACCGCTCCCACCCGCCGCCTACATCGGGTTGAGCATGGCCGCGGGCGCCCTCGTCGTCATGGCGAGCGGCGCAGCGCGGATCATCCCCCTCGAGTTCACGCTCTCCGACGTGCCATTCGCCGGCCTCGATCTCCCCGCCGCAGTCCCCCTGATGCTGCTGGTGGTCTTCACCGTGGCCGCGTACCTGCTCGGCATCGTCGGCCTCCGATGCATCGGCCCCACCGTCGGATCCTTCACCAGCTTCAGCGAGGTCCCGTTTGCGGCGCTGGCCGCCTGGATACTCCTCGCCGAGTTCCCGGATCCTGCGCTGGTCACCGGCGGGATGCTGATCCTCGGTGGGATCGCGCTCGTCAAGTGCGGCGACATCGTCTCCGCACGGCGCCGGCGAACGGCTGCTCCGGCGACGGTGCCCTGAGCGCCTGCGAAACGCAGCAGCCCGGCTCCCGCACGGGTGGGAGGTGCGGATCAGGCGAGATCGATGAGGTTCTCGGGAGCCTCGCCCGCGCGCATCCGCTCGATCTGGCGGCGGATCAGGGCCGCCATGCGCGGCAGCATGGCGCCCGAGTCGCCGCCGACGTGCGGCGAGATGAGCGTGCCGGGGCAGGCCCACAACGGGTGCTCCGCCGGAAGCGGCTCGGGATCGGTGACGTCGAGCGCCGCGCGCAGGCGCCCCGCGCGCAGTTCGACGACCAGCGCATCGGTGTCGACCACCGGCCCCCGCGCCACGTTGACGAGCAGCGCGCCGTCCCGCATAGCGGCGAGCGCCTCGGCGTCGATGAGGCCCTCCGTCTCGTCGGTGAGCGGCACCGCCAGCATCACGATCTCCGCCTCGCCGAGGCGGGCGTGCAACTCGTCGAAGCCGCGCACCTCGACCGTGTCGCCCGCCAGATTGCGCTCCTCGCGGGCGGTGCGCGCCAGACGGGTGATCTCGACCTCGAAGCCGGCGAGCCGAGCCTCGATCGCCTTCGACACCCCGCCGTAGCCGACCAGGAGCACCCGCCGATCGGCGAGACTCGGGAAGGTGCGCAGGTCCCAGCGGCGGGCTTCGCCATCGCGCACGAACTCCGGGATCCCCCGCTGGGAAGCGAGCGTCAGCGCCAGCGCGAGCTCGGCCGTCGAGGCCTCGTGCACCGTCGTCGCGTTCGCGAACGGAACGCCCCTGGGCAGGTGCCTGGCCACGCCGTTGTAGCCGATCGACTGCCACTGCACGAGACGCACGTCGACGCCCTCGAGCCGAGCGAGCCGCCGGTGCGAGTTCCAGTACGGAGGCACGACGAGGTCGAACCGCTCGCGCGGTGCGGGGTCGTCGAGATCCCACTCGACGAACTCGACGCCCGGCACCTCCCCCACCGCTTCGCGCAGTCCGGCATCGGCGGGCAGGGAGACGACCAGGTCACTCATGCCACCGAGTGTATCGGTCGGTCGCCACTCCCTTTCGGCCGAAGCCGCTGCCGAGCGAGAATCTTGCGATCGAGAGCGGTTTTCGGCGACGGGCGCGGCGTCTCTCGATCCTGCGCGAAACGCAGTGTACGGTTTCTGTATGGATACTTCGAGCTTTCAGCGACTTCCACAGGGCATTCGACAGCTCGTGCTCGACGGCCTCGACAACGAGGTGCAGTCCGGCCTCGAGAGACTCGACGATGCGAAGAAGTCCGGTTCCCTCAATTCGGAGCAGACCGCATCGATCGAGGGCGACATCCGACGCGCGGCGGAGCTGCGCAATCGCTTCTCCCCGGCCGCGTAACCGCGGCGGGCCCCCGAAGGCCGGCTTGATCGTCTCGCGGTATGCCTCCGGAGCGCAGACGGGCTCTTCGGGCCGGTCAGTTCTTCGCGTTCACGCCTCCTCATCGGGGGTCGGTGTCTCTTCGCCCGTCTCCGGGTGGCGTACCAGCGCGGGATCCTCCTCGCCGTAGCGCGGATTCACCTCAGCACCCTCTGCACCGTAATCCTCCGTCGAGCCGTCGAGGATCGGGTGATCCAGAGTGCCGCCGTGAGGAGGCGAGTGCACGGTGCCCGCGCCGTTGCTGGCCTCGGTATCGCTGGCGTCGTGCGTCAGGTGGGGGTCTTGGAACTCTCGTTCGTCGGTCGGCGCGTCGGCATCGGCGGGTTCGTCGGTCGTGTGCTCGGACATTGTGTTCCTCCTCGATCTCGATGCTCGTGTTCGTGGACCTTCACGATACGCGCCCGGAGCGCCCGCCCGGAAGCCGTTGACTGGGGCGGACGGTGCCGGTAGGGCGGACGGTCATCGTCGCCGTGCCGCCGGATCCGCCCGTCTCGAAGCGGCATTGTACGGCGCCGGCACCCGCCCGCCCACCCCCTTACCCGCCCGGGAGGGGTGCCCGATGCTGGAGGGGCACACCGAGGGAACAGGAGAACAGCATGTCGATGCTCGACGACGCCGGTGACAGCACGAAGTACACGGTCGAGAAGGCCCGCGAACGGGAGCAGGCGCGGCACGGGCGCCCCTCCGACGACAACGATGAGGACTCCCCCGACACGAGCGGCGAGGTTCCGGTCGACAATCTCGAGTGACGGCGGCGCGTGCCTCCGCCACCGGCCTCGCAGCACCGCCGTCCAGCTCGTCGCCGATCCGAACATTCTTGTCAGGATGTTGTCACGCAGACCCACCTGCGGGCCTCGACCCTCGACGCGTCGTTCGAGCGCGGTCTCGACATCATCCTCGCGGCACTGGGTGCGGGCGCTCCAGGTGACGCTCGACCCATCGCGGCGAGAGGAAACGCGAAAACTTTATGAGACCCGGCCCCTCGATCCCGTCCTACGAAGTGGGAGGGGCAGCCGACGATCTCCCCAAGTGTTCCCCCGGCTGCCCCTCCTCCGTCACGGCGCTTGTCGAGCGGCAGACGTGCCGCATCACGCAGGACTCCGCAAGGGCTCCCGCCCTGCCGCGAGGAGACGGCGCAGATCACTCGCCGTCTCCTCCGCGTGCTTCTCGCGGTCTTGGCCGACAGATAGCAGCCGGTGCAGCAGCCCCGCCGCGTGAGTGTCGGCATGAATCGGCCTGGGGTTGTCGGAGGGCGTGATCTGACACGAGAGAGGGAAATGAGATCATGCCAGCACCACGAGAATGCGATGACGAGGCCCGTGCCCGCGCGGTCCGGATGTCTCTCGACCGCATCGACGAGGGCGGAACTTCAAGGAGCGCCGCGTATCGCGAAGTCGGTGAACTCCTCGGCATCAGCGCTGAAACCCTCCGACGATGGGTCGACCGGGCAGTGGGAGACGGCCGGCCCCGGCAGGACTCGAACGAGGCGCCCGGTGAAGAACTCGCCCGGCTGCGGCGCGAGAACGCGCAGCCGAAACGAGCGAACGAGATCCTGAAGACCGCGTCAGCTTTTTTCGCCCAAGCGGAGCCCGACCGCAAACTCGGACAGTGATCGACTACGTCCGCACCCATGCGAACCGGTTCGGGGTCGAGCCGATCCTGACCGTGCTGAACGCGCATGGAATCGGCGTCGCCTCGTCCACCTACTACGCGCACGCCGCGCGGGCAAATATGTGATTCAGAATCACCCCAAGACGAGCAACTCGAACCGTAGCCTCGAGCTCCCCCATGAAGTTGTCCCGATCATTATGCGGCGAAGGCTCAACGCGGGTGTCGGCATGGTCTTCCCAAGCGCTACTGGCACGGTGGGGTCGCCCGACGCCTTCCGTCGCGATTGGCATCAGGCGCTCTAAGATTCCAAGCACAAGGGGCTGGCGCCCGGCCTCTACCGAAAGAGTGTTGCGACGCACATCGCACGCGCTCTTGGCGAGAAGGAAGCTGCGGATCAGCCCGGACACGCCGGGCTCGGCAACCCGAAGTATTACGTCGCCCGTTCTCGAAGGGGCCCGCAGGTGGCCGAAGTCCTGTAGGAACTATTCAGCGAAAACCGCGAGTCGGCTGAAGCCACACAAACCCCGAAAGCAGGAAAACCCGGACAGATTTTGCGTCTGACCGGGCTTTCTTCCGGTGGCGGGTGAGGGATTCGAACCCCCGTAGGCAGTGCCAGCTGATTTACAGTCAGCCCCCTTTGGCCGCTCGGGTAACCCGCCGTCGGCCATGCGAACACGACCGAGAGATTACATTACCGCCTCGTGCGACGGAACGGAAATCGATCCGGCCCGATCCTGCCCGAGGATCCCACCCGCTCGCGTGGCAGAATCGGGGGATGGCCCGCCTCCCCACCGAACTGTCGCTGCGCATCGCGCGGAGCATCGACGACATCCCCGCTCGCACCTTCTACGGCGTCGCTCGGCTGCGCCAGGAGGTCTTCGTCGTCGAGCAGGGCTGCGTCTACCTCGACCTCGACGGGCGCGACCTCGAGTCGACCGCGGTGCAGCTCTGGGCCGAAGCGGCCGACGGCGAGGTCGCGGCGACCGTGCGCACTCTCGACGAGAGCCGCCGGGAGCCGGGGCTGCGCAGCATCGGACGAGTCGTCACCGCCCCGGCCTGGCGCGGGCGCGGGGTCGCCGCCGCCCTGCTCGAGGCGGCCATCGCGGAGTGCGCGGGTGGACCGATCCTCATCCACGCTCAGGCTCACCTGGAGGCCTGGTACGAGCGCTTCGGGTTCGCGGCCTCCGGCGAGGGATTTCTCGAGGACGGGATCCCGCACCTTCCCATGAGGATCGGCTGACGCCGAACTCGATCCTCGCCGCAGTGGGCGGCGCTTCCCCGACACCACGGAGTCGGAGCCGCGCGGGCCGCGGGATCCGCCATCCGCTCCTATCCCACGAGCTCGTCGAGCCCGGGCACGGGAACCGCGAGATCGTGCCGGTTCGCCCGCGCCGACACCGACTGCTCGCGCAGCAGGGTGAGCAGCTCGACCGGGCCCGCCATCGTCACCGGCTCCGCCCAGAGTGCCGCGCGGTCCAGCCCGCCCATCCACTCGGCGGTGCGCACCGCATCGCCGCCGATGAGCCGAACCCGGGCCGCGGCCACGCCGTCCGCGCCGACCGGACCCGACACCGCGAGGCGCTGCACCCAGTCGTCGTCGCGCTCGAGCGACACCTCGATGCCGACCTTCTCGAGGAAGTCGCTGAGTTCGGCGGGCAGCACCTCGCCGGTCGACACCGATACGGGCGCGCGCACGAGCAGCGCCGCCGCCAGCACCCGTACGAGCGAGGCGAATCGCGCGCCCTCGGCGAGGCGCAGGTGGGTGACGACGGGACGGTGCCGGATCACGTTGCGCTCGATGCCCAGGCCGATCGTGTCGTGCTCCACACCGAACGACGTGCGCCAGACGAGCGCGTCGGAGAGCGCCGCACGGCGAACCTCGTCGAAGTCCTCGTAGTCGAGCAGGGACTGCGCGGCCTCGACCAGCACCCGCACTTCCGGATCGAGCCCGCGCAGGTGCAGCGTCTCGCTGCGCGTGCCGGATCGCAGTTGCCAGGAGCCGAGCGGTACCAGCCGGTTCGGCCCGCCGCTCAGCGCTGACAGCCCCATCGCGGCCTCGTTCCACCCTCCGCCCGGCTGCCGCTCGATGCGCGCCGCCGTGGTGGGACGGTTCAGCGACACGGCGGCAGCTTCGATGCCGTCGAGCCAGACGAGGATCTCGTCGGCGTCGTTCGACTGCAGCCCCGCGACGGCGCCGCTGCCCTCCGCGTTCTGCACGGCGAGCGCCTCGCCCAGCGTGTGGGCATGCGCGATGCCGATGACGGGCACGCCCCTCGCGTCGTCCCAGAAGGGGGAGGATGCGGGCACCCCGAGCCGCACGCCGGGGCTCCACAGCCGGCCCTCATCGTCGAGCCGGCGCGGCTCCACCAGCCACTCCTCGCCGCGGCCCAGCTCGGTGAGCGCCCGCAGCCCGCCGGCGTCGGGCGGTGCGGGCAGCGGACCCACGTCGAAGCCGAGGGGGTCCGCGTCGCCCGGCCTGGCGGTGTCGCCGACCCGCAGCGCGCGCACGGCGTCGGCGAGACCGTCGCGGAAGCGCCGGGATCGCGCCGCACCGCCCAGCAGGATCACGGCGTGCGCGGCCCGGGGGTCGGTTCCCGCGCCGCGGAAGCCGGACGCCACGACGTCGGCGACGGCCCGGTCGAGGTCGGCCGAGGGGGTCACGAGGATCGCGCCGCGCGCGCGGAACCGCCCCTCCACCCGCAGATCGGGACGCCGGCGGGCCAGCTCCCGCGCGGCTGCGCGGTCCCCGAGCACCACAGCGCGGTCGATCTCGGGGTGGGCCGCGAGTTCGGGGAGCGTGCGCCCCACGATCACCGCCTCGAGTCGCACCGATCCCGGCAGGAGCCCGCCCGCCTCCCACTCCTCCAGCAGCACGGCGGCGGACCGCACCAGGCGCTGCGGCACCGACCACAGGACACCGCTGCCGGCGCCGAGGGCCGCGAGCACGGCTTCCGCCTGGGTCGAGAGCGGTGTGCACTCGTCGGCCGCGACGAGCATGAGCCCCTGCGGTACGAAGCTCGCGCCGCGCACGGCGCCGAGCCCCTCCGCCAGCTGCCCGCAATAGCGGGCGGCGTCGACAATGTCGTCGACCTCGGCGTCGAGCTCGGCCGCGGGCGCCCCCGTGTCGACGGCGAGCGCCTGCAGCAGCCTGTCTCGCGCGGCCACGAGCGCGAGCGCGGCGCGGCGCAACCGCGAGGCCCTGGCGGAATGGGGCAGCTCGGCCCACCGCTGCCCGGCTGCGCGCGCCTCCTGCGCGGCGCGCTCGGGATCAAGGTCTGCTGCGGATAGCGCCACGGTCTCGTTGATCGCGTCGCGCTCCTCCGCTACGCCCGCGGCTTCGACGAGGAGGTCGCGCACCCAGTCGCGATTGGCGGCCACGCTCGCGTCGGTACCCGGTTCGTTCGCGAACCCGGACTGCGAGACCACTGGAATGGCTCTCTGCGGCACGAGCTCCTCGAGCGTGAGCTCGCCCGTGCTGCCACGCGCGAGCCCCAGCACGGCTGCTGTGAGTCCGCCGGTCTCGAGGCCCGCGGGCTCGTCGGGCTCGCGGTAGAACAGGGCGCTGTCGCGCTCGCTCGGATCCCACTCCCGAGCGCGCAACTGGGTGCGATGCGATACCGCGGCCGGCTCGGCGGCGAGGGCGGCCGCGGCGCGGAAGGCCGCGCGCTCCGCAGCGAGTTCCGGGGTCTCCTCGGAGTCGCTCTCCCGCAGCAGCGCCGCGAGCCGCGACGCGGTCGACGCGGGATCCGCGGCCTCGGCCACCAGGCCGACGAGCGCGTCGACGGCGCCCGCAAACTCTCGCGGGGCGATCACGGGCACCGCGATCCGCACTTCGGAAACGGAGTCTGCCACCGTCTCGGCGAGGCCCGGCGCGACGCCTGCGCGGAGCTGCATGGAGCAGAGCTCGGCCCCGCCGAGGTGCTCGGCGAGCTCGACCGCCGCCGCCAGCACGAACACGTCCTCGGAGGCGACGACGGGCCTCAGCACCGCGGCGCGGCCCGGGTGCAGCGCGAGCTCGACGAGGCGCAGCAGCTGCGCGGTCACCTCGCGACGACCCTCCAGCACCGGCACCGGAAGCCCGCTCTGCAGCGACGCGATGCGCTCCGCGCCGGCCACCCCCGCCACTCCGATGACGACCTCTGCGGGCGCTCCCCCGTCGGCGACGCGACGCTGGGCCCAGCGGCTCAGGCGGTCGTAGTGCTCCCGGGACTCGGGCAGTTCCGCCATCAGACGCACCCCGATGCGCGCCCGGTCGAGAGCCGCGTCGGTGAGCGCCCGCACGACGACGTCGGGGAGCAGGCGCGCCCACCGCACGCTCCGCGGTTCGAGGTGCACGGTGGTGCCGTGCTCGACGGCAGCCTCGAGCACCGGCCGGAGCCCGTGCGCGGCCCGGGCGATGTCGTCCTCGGCCGACCAGTCGCTGCCGCCCGGGGCGATGCGGGCCGGATCGACCACCAGATGCGTCACCGTCGGCGCCGCCGCGAGCGCGGCGAGCCTCGCGGCCTCGGCCTCGGCCGCCGCCGGGCCGTGCACGGCCTCGCCCAGCGGCACGGTCACGGGCACGAACCCCGCTTCGCGGTGCCGGCGCAGCGCCTCCGCGAGGCGGCCGAGACGGCCCGGTGCCGCGGCTCCGGCGGGCAGCCTCGCTGCGAGCACCATTTCCGACACCCGGTCGCGCAGCCACCGTCGCGCCACGGGCATCACGGCCCAGGGCAGTCCGAGCGACGCGGCCCCGCCCGCCCGCACGGCGAGGCGGTCCCTGGCGGGCAGGGAGCGCGGCACCTCCTGAGCCACCTCGCGCAGGCCCACCGCGGAGGCGAAGGCGTTCTCGGTGCCGGCGACCAGCTCGAGCAGGCGGCGGGTGAACTCGAAGGTCTCCGGATCCCCGCCCCCGAGCAGTTCGCGACCCGCCGACGCGGACTCCCCGCTCCGGGCGCGCAGCGCGGTGACCCACTCGTCTGCGCGGACTTCCGCCCGGCCTTCCACGGCGCTCCACACCGCCTCCGGAGCCAAGGATTCTGCAGCCATGTGCCCACTGTATGGCGCGCCGCTGACATTAGTACGGATGCGCGCCGCGGGATCTCATCGACCGGCGCGGCCTCGACCCGTTCAGCGAGCAGCACCGGGATCTGCCGACCCGCGCGGTACGCGGCGATCTGCTCGAGCCCGGGGCGAAATGAGTGCACTGCCCGGGCGGTGTCCCCGGTCCGCGGTGCATGCGGCGTCATCGGCGCCTCCCCTCCGGTTCGGAGTCCGACGTGAGCCAGGCCGAAGCGTTTGCGCCGCACTCCGCAATCGGTACACTTCTGACACAACACCATGCTCGGTTCGTGCAGTAGCTGCAAGACATCCATGCGCAGAATGACTGGTGCGGCACCGAGGTCGAGGAGGCCGCATGGGCATCGACCGGCTGGACGCGCGACTCATCGCGCTGCCCACCGAGCAGGCGGGCATCTCGATGGTCGAGTGCGCCAGGCCCCTCGGCGTCGCGCGCGCCACCGCGCAGTGCCGGCTCGACGAACGACCTGCAGCGCGTGCTCGACCTCATGTCGAACACCGAGGGGGTCGCGAGGGTGTCGACGCGCCTCTCCCTCGAGAGCCACTTCAAGAACCGCACGCTGCCGCTCGTGCAGGCCACCGTGGAGGAGAAGACATGACCGAGCAGTTCGACCGCATCGTCGTCGGCGGAGGGGCGATGGGCCTCGCGACGACCTGGCAGCTCGCGAGTCGCGGCCTGCGCGTGCTCATGCTCGAGCGCTTCGCGCCGGGGCACCGCCGCGGGGCATCGCACGGCGCCACCCGCAACATGAACAACGCGTACGCCGAGCACCACTACCTCGACCTCTACGACGAAGCGCTGCGGCTGTGGCGCGAACTCGAGGCCGATTCGGGCAGGCGGCTGCTCACGCTCTGCGGGCTGGTCACGCACGGCGATCCCGAGCGCGTGCGAGCGACGCACACCGCGCTCGTGGCGCGCGGCGCGTCGGCGGGACTGATCACGACCGCCGACGCCGAGGCGCGCTGGACCGGCATGCGCTTCGAGGGCGAGGTGCTGGTGAACCGCGATGCGGGGCGCGTCCACGCCGCCGAGGCGCTCGAGGTGCTCGACGCGCTGTCGCGGGAGCGCGGCGCGGAGCTGCGCTCCGAGCACCGCGTGCTGGCGATCGAGCCGGGCGAGAATCGCGTGGTCGTCACCGCCGAGACCCCCGATGGCGAGCGCGCCGCCGCCGAGGCCGAGGGCGTGGTGGTGACGGCCGGGGCCTGGAGCGCGCGGTTGCTCGAAGGGCTCGTCGGGCTGCCGCCGATGCGGGTCACCGAGGAGCACCCGGCGCACTTCACCCTGCGCCCCGAGTTCGCATCCGCCGCATGGCCATCCTTCAACCACTTCCAGCCCGCAGAGCGGCTCACCGGCTACCGCGGCGACGTCTACGGCATGCTCACGCCGGGCGAGGGCGTCAAGGTGGGCTTCCACGGGACGGGCGACGAGGTCGATCCGGATCGTCGCCGCTTCCGCGCCCCGAACGAGGCGCGCGCCCAGCTGCGCGAGCACGTGGCCCGCTGGTTCCCCGGCGTCGACCCCTACTCCGCCGCGGAGGTGAGCTGCACCTACACGCTGACCCCGTCTGAGCGCTTCGTGCTCGACACTCGCGGCCGCGTCACCGTGGGCGCCGGATTCTCCGGGCACGGCTTCAAGTTCGTTCCGGCGATCGGCCGCGTGCTCGCCGACGCGAGCCTCGGAGCCGCGCCGGTGCCCGAGGCCTTCCGGCTCGCCGCGCACGGCGTGTGAGGCCGGATCCGGATCTCGCTCCCGACCGGGCTCGCCCGGATGCTCCCCGGCGCTCCGGCTACCCGGCGGACAGCGCCGCCTCGATCGCGGCGTACGAGCGCTCGAGCGCGGGACGCGGGTCGAGCGCGTAGCCGCCGTCGCCGAACAGCTCGACCGTCATCCATCCCTCGTAACCGTTGCGGTCGAGGGCGCGCAGGATCTCGGCGAGCGGCAGCTCGCCGTCGCCCCAGGCGAGATGTCCCGCCGGCGCCCCGTCGACGAGGTGCACGTGCCGCACGCGATCCCCCAGCGCCGCGAAGCAGCCGTCGACCGTGTCGCCCGCGACCGCCATGGCCACCGTATCGAGGGCCACGCCGAGGTTCGGCGCGGCGACGTCCGCGAGCGCGCGGGCCGCGTCGGCGGCCGAGTTCACGAGGTTCGACTCGACGCGCTGCAGCGGCTCGAGCAGGCACTCGAGGCCGAGCCGCCCGGCATAACCGCAGATCTCGCCGAGCGCGTCGATCGCACGACGCCGGGCCGCGTCGACGGGCTCGCCCTCGAAGCCGCGTCCGGGCGTGAGGAACAGCCGCGGCGCCCCGAGTTCCACGGCGAGCTCGGCCGCGCGCTTGAACATCGCGATGCTCGCGGCGCGCAGACGGCTGTCGGGCGACGCGATGTTGACGGGGTAGATCACCTGCTCGGGCGTGAAACAGACGATCTCGAGGCCGCGGGCCGCGGCGCCCCGGCGCACCGCGCGCGCCTCGGCATCGCTGAGCCACGGCACGTGGAGCTGCGGAGCGATCCCCCACAGCTCGACGGCCGTGCGTCCCAGCGCGGCGAGGTCATCGAAGCACTCGTCCAGCGGGCGGTGCTGGTACGAGAAGTTGGATCCGCTGACCTGCACGAGCGAGAGCATGAGCGACCGCGATCCCCTACTTGCCGACCCCGTCGGCGAGGCCCTTGACGAAGTAGCGCTGGCAGGCGAGGAACAGCACGATCACGGGAACCGCGGCGATCACCATGCCGGCGAACACGACCGGGTAGTCGGTGCCGTACTTGCTCATGAGGCTGGTCAGACCGACGGGCAGCGGCTGTACGCCCGTACCGCTCGTGAACACCATGGCGAAGAGGTACTCGTTCCACGCGAAGAGCACGTGCAGCAGCACGGTCGAGACGAGGATCGGCCTGCACATGGGCAGGATGATCCGCCAGAACGTCGTCCACCGGCTCGCGCCGTCGATCTGCGCGGCCTCGTCGACCTCGGTCGGCAGGTCGATCATGTACGAGCGGATGAGGAAGGTCGTGAACGGGATCCTGAACGCGGTGTAGAGGATCATGAGCGCCCAGAAGGTGTTGTAGAGGCCCAGCGACTGGAACATTCTCACGAGGGGCACGAGCGCGACGGTCGGTGCGAGCATGAGCCCGCCGAGGATGGCCCCGGTCCACACGGCGTTGAAGGGGATCCTCACCCGGGTGAGCCCGTACGCCGCCCACGCGCTGATGAACACAGTCGTGATCGTGGAGGAGACCGTGACGAGCACGCTCGTCGCGAGGTAGTTGCTCACCCCGCGGTTCCAGGCCTTGGCGTAGTTCTCCCAGCTCCACTGCTGCGGCACCGCGAACGGATTGCCGAAGAGCTCGGTGTTCGTCTTGAAGCCGTTGAAGATCATCCACAGCAGCGGATAGAGCACGATGACGACGAGGCCGATCAGGAACGACCAGACGAAGATGCGTCCGATGATCCCGAGAAAGCCCAGCTTGCCCATGCGCGACCGCTCGGGGCGAACCGCCAGCAGGACGGCTGTCTCCGTGCTCATACCTCTACTCTCCGTTTCCTCGTGTACCACAGCTGCGCCAGGCCGATCGCGAGCGACAGCACGAAGACGACCACGGCGATGGCGGCCGCGTACCCGAAATCGTTGCGCACGAAACCGTTGCGGTACAGCCAGGTGCCCAGCACCTGGGTGGAATTGTTGGGCCCGCCGGTGGTCATGACCATGACCTCGTTGAAGACCTGGAACGCGCCCGAGATGGTCACGATCATCATGAGGCCGGTCATCTCGCGCACGAGGGGGACGGTGATGGTGAAGAAGCGCCGCACGGAGCCGATGCCGTCGATCTGGGCCGCCTCGTAGAGTTCGGAGGGGATGCGCTGGATCGCGACCGTGAACAGCAGGGCCGAGTAGCCGAACCCCTGCCACTGGCTCATCGCGATGACGCCCATCATGGCCGTGCTCTCCTGACCGAGCCAGGGCTGGGCCAGCGCGCCCAGACCGATGGTGTCGAGGAAGCTGTTCAGCATGCCGATGTTCGGCTCGTAGATGAAGTAGAACAGCAGACCCGAGACCGTGATCGAGATCGCCGACGGGATGAAGTAGATCGTGCGCAGCGCGTTGCGCGTGCGGCGGCTGCGCACGCTCTCGATGAGCGCGGCGATCACCAGCGCGGCGCCGACCTGGAGAACGATCGACACCGCCGCGTACAGCAGGTTGTTGCCGAGCGAGCGCCAGAACACCGGATCGCCCACGAGGCGCTCGAAGTTCTTCGCCCCGACGAACTCGTTCGTGCCGGAGTAGATGTCCCACTCGGAGGCGGCGAACCCGAAGTTCTGCACGAGAGGGACGTAGACGAACGCGATCAGGATCAGGATCGCGGGGGCGAGCCAGAGGAGCCCGCCGGCCCTGGAGAGGCGTGAGTGCATGTTGCTTCCTCGATACCGAATCGACAGCGGGCGGCGGAGCCGGCCGTACCGCCGACCCCGCGTGCGACCGCTCAGCGGGCCATCTCGTTCGCCTTCTGAACGCTCTTGATGACCTCCTCGGGAGAGGAGTCGCCGCTGATGAGCGCTTCACCTCCCGCGAGCCACGCGTCGGCGACCTCGGGCACCGTGACGGTGTCGAGCCAGGTGACGAGTTGCGAGGCCTCGTTCACCTGCCGGATGCCGTCGTAGACCGCCGCGCTCGAGGTCTCCTCGGTCACCGCGTCGATCACGGTGCTCGGCTGCCCGTAGGGCGGCGACGACAGCGTCTTCGCGTTCTCGGGGTTCGTCACGAATTTCATGAAGTCGATCGCGAGCGCGGCCCGCGGCGACTTGGCGTTGATCAGGTAGCCCTCGGGAGAGCCCTCGACCGCGCCGGGATCGCCCTCGGCGCCCTCGGGAACCGGCAGCTTGAAGATGCCGAAGCTCTCGGGGGCGAGCGTTTCGCCGGAGGTGAGCTGATCGAACTCGAGGATCTCCTGGTAGTACATGGCCGCGCGTCCGCCCGCCAGCGCTTCCTGCGCCGTCGTGTACAGCACGCCGTTGGTGCCCTTTCCGGAATCGGTGCACTCGTTCACGAGCCGGCTGAACTGCTTGAGCGATTTGACGTACCCGGGATCGTCCCACTTCGCGGTCTGGGGGTCGAAGTCGGCGTTCAGCGTGTCGCTGGGCACGTTGTAGGCGAAGAGCTGCTGCAGGTAGTGCAGACCGGGCCAGCCGTCCTTGTTGCCGAAGGCGATGGGCTCGTAGCCGGCGTCGCGCAGCGGGCCGCAGCTGCCGATCAGCTCCTCGAAGGTCTTCGGCACCTGGATACCGGCCTTCGCGAACGCATCTTTGTTGTAGCCCATGAACTTGCCGTTGTTGTAGAGCGGAATGCCGTAGTACTTGTCGCCGTACTTGAAGGCGTCGAGCGACGCCTTGCCGAAGGTGTCGCCCCACTCGGTGCCGGGCGCGATCACCTCGGTGAGGTCGGCGGCGAGACCGCCGTCGACGAAGTTCTGCGCCCAGGTGCCGGTCCAGGTGAAGTAGATGTCGGGCAGCGCCCCCGATGCCGTCAGCGTCTTCGTCTTGTCCTTCACCGACTGATCGGTTTCCTGGATGAGTTCGAACTCGACGTCCGGGTACTGCTTCTGGTAGGCGGCGGCGAGTTCCTCGAAGTAGGGGCCGAGCGGCTCGCCGGCGAACTTGGTGAGGATGCTGAGCTTGCCCGAGAACTCGGGCTCGGCCGTCACATCGGCGGCCGCCCCGCTGTTGCCTCCGCCGGCGCATCCGCTCAGCACGAGAGCTGCGCCGGCGGCCATGGCCGCCAGAATGGTCTTCTTCCGTTGCATGTGTATGCCCCTCCTCTTCGAGAGCGCCGCTTCCGCTGCGACCGCCCGCTGGGTCGTGATGTGGCGTTGAGCCGATGCTTCGAGGTATCAGATCCTGATACCGGTACCACCAACTTGCATTGAATTGTCGCCCAAGCGGGCGCACTTCGCAAGTGGCGTTCTCGGAAGAATGCCGATTTGTTCTCAAATTCATGGCAAGTTTTGCCGAAGGATCCCCTCGGCCGCCCGCGATGTTGACGTTCTCATGCGCCTATGCCACGATGGATCGCACCTGATACCGGTACCAGATCGGGCAGGGTCTCGGCACGAAAGGATCAACGATGCTCGGTTTCAACGAAGCCCAGGTTCGCGAACAGCTCACCAGCGCGGTCGCTCTGCGCCCGCAGATCGAGGAGCTGGTCGACCGCCTCCTCGCTCAGCGGATCGACAGCGTGCTGCTCGTCGGCTCGGGCGGCACCTACGCCCAGATGTGGCCGTACGAGTACCTCGCCCGCCGCTTCTCGAAGCTCCCGATCCGCGCGGCGAACTCCCGCGAGCTCATCCAGTCGGGCGACGCCTGGCTCGGCGAGAGCACCCTCGCCGTCTTCCTGTCCGTGTCGGGCACCACCGAGGACGTGCTGGCGGCCATCGACTACGTCAAGTCGCAGGGCGCGACGACGGTCTCCTTCACCGGAGTGCCCGAGTCGCCCATCGCGCAGGAGGTCGACCACACGCTGACCTCCGCGCCGAAGGCCTGGCCCTTCGATCCGCAGCTGCTGCTGCTCGTCGGCGCAATCATGCACAAGCGCGGCGAGTTCCCGGGCTATGAATCGCTGGCCGACGAACTCGCCGGCCTGCCCGACGCGATCATCGAGGCCGCCAAGGCCGCCGAGGACAAGGCCGTCGCCTTCGCCGAGGCGAACAAGGACACCGATTACCACTTCCTCATCGGCGGCGGCCCCCTCTGGGCGTTCACCTACCTGTACTCGATGTGCATCCTCGAGGAGATGCAGTGGCTGCGCACCACGCGCGTCAACTCGGCGGAGTTCTTCCACGGATCGCTCGAGCTGCTCGAGGAGGACACCTCGGTCATCGTCTTCCAGGGCGAGGACGAGACCCGCCCGCTGACCGACCGGGCCGAGGCCTTCGCGAGGCGAATCTCGAAGAACGTCGCGGTGTTCGACACCCGCGACTACGAGCTCGAGGGCTTCAGCCCCGAGAACCGCGCGCTCATCGCCCCGATCGTGCTCGACGCCGTGATGGGCCGCGTCAGCAAGCACCTCGAGCGCGTGCGGGACCACTCGCTCGACCTGCGTCGCTACTACCGCGTGATGGACTACTGATCTCGAGGATGCGGTGCCGAGCGGGGTCCGCCGAGCCGGATGCGCCGATCCGGCACCGCATCCCCCGCCCGCGCCCGGCCGCGGCGGGTCCGCATCGGCCCACAACGGAGAGGAGCCCCTCGTGAGAATTCTCGGCCTCGGCGACAACATCGTCGACCGCTTTCTCGACCGCGGCACCGATTACCCCGGCGGCAACGCCGTCAACGTCGCCGTACACGCGCACCGCCTGGGAGCCGAGTCCGGCTACCTCGGGGTGTTCGGCGACGACGAGGCCGGAGACTTCCTGCGCCGGGCCGTCGCGGCGGAGGGCGTGGACCTCGGCCGCTCGATCGTGCGCGAGGGCGAATCCGGGGTCACCTCGCTGCACGTCGTCGACGGAGACCGCACCTTCCTCGGATGGAACGGCGGCGGCGTCACCGTGCGCGAGCCCATCGACCTCGACGACGGCCGGCTCGACTACGTCGCCGGTTTCGACCTCGTCCACACGAGCGTGTACTCCGGCATCTTGCCCGAGCTCTCCCGCCTCGCGGGACTCCAGACGCTCGTCGGCTTCGACTTCTCCTCGGAGCCCGAGCATCGCACGGAGGGCTACTTCGCACGGGTCGCCCCCCACATCGACCTCGCGCTGATCTCCTGCTCGGAGCAGAGCGAGGCCGAGACGCACGCGATCCTCGACTCCCTCATCTCGCACGGGGCCGCACTCGCCCTCGCGACCCGCGGCACCGACGGCGCCGTCGTGGCGGACGGCGCGCACCGGGTCTCGGAGCCCGCTCTGCTCATCGAGAATCCGACGAGCATCGTCGACACCATGGGCTGCGGCGACGCCTTCGTGACCGGGTTCATCGTGCACCTGCTCGGCATCGGCTGGTCCCGCGACCGCTCCCCGAGCGCCGAGGAGCTGCGAGACGCGCTGCGCGCCGGGGCCTCGGCATCGCGCGACCAGTGCTTCGTCGAGGCCGCCTTCGGGCGGGGCCGGGCGACGCCCGCCGAGCCCGCGGCGTCGGAGCCACGCACTCCGGAGCCCACGCTCTAGACTGGAGACTCCACAGAGGAGGGACATTGGGCAGAGCTCGATCATCCTCCCCCACGATCTCCGAGGTCGCCGCCGCCGCCGGTGTCGGCCGCGCGACCGCCGCGAGAACGCTCGGGGGTTACGGATACGTGAGCGCGGAGATGCGCGAACGGGTCCTCACCGCCGCGGAACAGCTCGGCTATAGGGCGAACCAGCTGGCGCGCAGCGTCTCCACGGGCGTGAGCCACACGATCGGCGTGGTCGTCGCCGACATCTCCAATCCCTTCTTCGGCGGGGTGGTGCGGGGCGTCTCCGAGGTCGCGAGCGCCCGGGGCTTCGATGCGCTCGTCATCAGCACGTACGAGCATCTCGACGAGGAGGTGGCGGCCGTGAACGTGCTCGTCGACAAGCGGGTCGACGGCATCATCCTCTCCTCCGCGGCGTGCGATCCCGCCTCCACCGCCCACCTGCAGCTCGCCCGAGACCAAGACATCCCGCTCGTGCTGCTCGACCGCCTCATCCACGGCGTCGAGCTCGATGCCGTCGTCATCGAGAACCGCTCCGCCGCTCGCACCGCCACCACCCGGCTGATCACCGCGGGGCACACGCGCGTCGGGTTCGTGTGGGGCCCGCCCATCGCCGAGCGCCCCCGTTTCAGGCGAGAGCTCGTCGACGCCGCCGCGCGCAACCTCTGGACCGACGGCGAGCGCCTCATGGGCTATCTCGACGCCCTCGACGACTCGGCCCTTCCGGTCGACCCCGACCTGGTCACCGTCGGCCCGAAGACCGAGGAGCACGCGTACGACGAAGTCGCGCGCATGCTCGCCCTCGACGACCCGCCCACGGCGTTCTTCTGCACCGAGACCGACGCGCTCACCGGCACGCTCCACGCGCTCCGCGACGCCGGCCTCCCGATCCCCTCGCGGGTCTCGGTCATCGGCTTCGACGACAGCTCCTGGGCCGCCGTGATGGATCCGCCGCTCACGATGGTCGAGCAGCCGATGCTCGAGCTCGGCCGGTGCGCCGCCGAGCTGCTGCTCGCCCGCATCGACGGCGACGGCGACGGCGACGGCGAGGGTCAGCACACGCAGATGGAGCTGCAGGCGAGGCTCATCGAGCGCGAGTCCGTCGCGCCGCCGCGATGAACCGGCCGACCGCCGCCCCCGCGCTACCGCTGACGGAGCACGCTGAACGAGATCTCGTCCCCCCGGTGGTAGTCGCGCGCGTAGAGCACACGGCGTCCCTCCTTCGTCAGGCCGACCTCGGTCACGAGCAACCAGGGACCGAGACCCTCGAGACCGTGCCGTTCGCGCCACCCCTGCGGCAGCTCCGCAGCGGATATGGTGGCGAGCGACGAGCGCACGTGCTGTCCGTGGGCCGCGAGCGCCGCGGTCAGGGACCCGCTCCAGTCCCGGTACTCGATGGGACCGGGCAGCAACTCGCGCGGGATCGTGTTCTCGCTGACGACGAGCGGCTGATCGTCACCGAACCGGATCCGCAGCAGCCGGATCACCGGGTCCCCGGGCGCGAGCTCCAGCGCTTCGGCCTCCGGTTCGGCCGCGTCGCCCTCGGAGACGTCGAGCACCGCGCTCGTCACGGCGTAGCCGCGCGCCGCCAGCATCTCGGTGATGCTCTCGTACTTCGTCATGGGGCGTTCGAGACTCAGCGATGCCGACGCCGAGATGAAGCGCCCCTGGCCCTGCACGGCGACGACGACGCCCTCCTGCTCCAGACGGCGCAGAGCCTCGCGCACCGTGGAGCGCGAGACGCCGAAGAGGTCTGACAACTCGGCCTCCGTGTGCAGGCGGTCGCCCGGCCGGAGTCCGAGCTGCTCGACGAGCTGCAGCACCCGGCCGTAGGCGCGATCCACGGCGCTGATGGGCGCCCGATCCGCCGATCCCCTCGCAGCCGACCGCATCGCTCTCCCATCCTCGGCGGATCCCGAGCGGAATCCGCGACCATACCGGCGACCATAGCATCTTCGCACGACCTGGCGAGGTTGATCCGACAAATGCTAGAGTTGTCCGACAAGTAGTTGAGAAGACGGACAGGAGCAATGATGCTGAACTTCGACCCCGCCCACTACCTCGCCGTGCAGAGGGGCGCGGTCGCCCTCGCCGCCCCCATCCGCGAGACGGTCGGGCGACTGCTCAGAGACGGCGCCCCGAACGTCTTCTTCACCGGGGCGGGCGGCGTGAACCTGCTCATGCTCCCGGCGGCCCGCCTGCTGCAGACGCGCTCGACCTTTCCGGCGCACGTCGAGATGGGCGCCGAGATCGTGAACACCGGCAGCGCGCATCTCGGCCCCGGATCGATCGCCGTCTTCCCCTCGGTCTCCGGCACCACCAAGGAGGCCATCGCCGCCATCGAGTTCGCGAGGGAGCGCGGCGCGACGATCCTCAGCCTCACCGCGAAGCCCGATACGCCCATCGCGCGGCTCGCCGACGTCAGCTTCGCGAACGACTGCGCAGATCCGACCTCGAGCGAGAACTTCGCCCTGCAGTCGCTGCTCCTGGCCCTCGCCATCATGGACGCGCGCGGCGAGATCGACGACTACGGCGAGGTGGTGGGGCAGCTGCAGACCCTGCCCGAACTGCTGGTCGCCGCGAAGCAGCAGTTCGAGCCGCGCGCCGAGGCGCTGGCCGACGAGATCAGGGACGAGCAGCACCACATCATCACCTCGGCGGGCGGCTCGTGGTACGAGGCCGCCTACTACGGCATGTGCATCCTCGAGGAGATGCAGTGGATCTGGACGCGACCCGTGCACGCCTCGGATTTCTTCCACGGCACGCTCGAGCTGCTCGAGGAGGACACGAGCGTTCTCCTGCTCAAGGGCGAGGACGAGCAGCGGCCGCTCACCGAGCGCGTGGAGCGCTTCGCGCGCACCGTGACGAGCAGGCTGCGCGTGCTCGACGCCGCGGAGTTCGAGCTCGCCGGCCTGTCCCCCCGCGTGCGCGCCCTCGTCTCGCCAGTCGTGCTCGCGGCGGTCCTCGAGCGGCTCAGCACGCACCTCGAGCGGGCGCGCGGCCACGATCTCACGATCCGCCGCTACTACAAGAAGGGCGACTACTAGGCCCTCGGCCGCACGCCGCGGGCCCCCGATCCGCCACACTATTTCCCGTCCGCGCCTCGGCGGCTTTCCGCAGCCGACCGAGCCGATCCCGGCCTGGATCCTCGAGCAGTACGCCCGCGCGATCGCGGACGGAGAGTGCTCGCGCCCTACGCCGCCTGGCCGTATTCCCCGGTCGCGACGATGATCGCCCGCGCGAGCACCGCGTTGCGCATCATGAAGCCCATCACGGCGGGCGTCGCCCCGGGATCGATGTCGATGCGCTCCACGTCGAGTGCGTGCACGGCGAACCAGTAGTGGTGCACGCCCGTGCCCTCGGGCGGGGCCGCCCCCGTGAAGGCCGGCTCGCGCTGCTCGTTGGGCATGGTGATCGCCCCCTCGGGCAGCAGCGAACTTCCGAGGGATCCCGCACCCGCCGGCAGATCCGTCACCGCGGCCGGGAGGTTCGCGACGGCCCAGTGCCAGAATCCGGATCCCGTCGGGGCGTCGGGGTCGAAGCAGGTCACCGCGAAACTCTTGGTTCCGTCGGGGAAGCCCGACCAGCTGAGCTGCGGCGAGCGGTTCGAGCCGCCCGCGTGCTCCGCGTACAGCTCGGCCGGCAGCGGTTCGCCGTCTTCGATGTCGGTGCTGGTCAGCGAGAAGCCCGGCACCTCGCGCATTCCCGCGTACGGGTTGATCTGGCCACGGCTCGGCTGCGTCATCGCTCTCCCTCGATATCTCTCGGTCTCGGGGCCGAGCGCGGCCCCGAACTCTGCCACCAGCATAGGCCGCGCTCCTCCTGGTCTCCAGGGGGCGTCCCCGCCCCGCTCCGTCCCGTGCACGCCGGGAGCGAAGGCCCCACGAGCGGTTCGCAAGCGGCGCACTCGCACCAAAAGCGTCCGCTCAGGCCGCCTGCACCGCACTCGAAGGGCGCCGCGCTTCAAGGATCGCCGCGTTCCCGGCCGGTATACTCGAAAGCAGCAGACGACGACGCCTCCACCGAAGCGGAGTGACCATGGCAATGACGACAGGATCCGAGCGCGCTCGCGCGACGCTCGCCTACCTGCGCCGCAAGATCACCACCGGCGAGTGGCCCGTGGGCAGCAGGATCCCGATCGAGCCGGAGCTCGCCGAGCAGACCGGCGTCGGCCGCTCCACCGTGCGCGAAGCCGTGCGCTCGCTCGCCAGCATCGGCATGCTCGAGACGCTGCCGGGCCGCGGCACCTTCGTGCGCTCTGCGGCGCCCACGAGCACGCTGCTCAACGAGTTCCTCGCCGATTTCACGCTCGAGGAGATTCTCAGCTATCGGCGCGCGCTCGAGATCGAGGCGGCGCAGCAGGCCTCGACGCACCGCACCGATGACGATCTCGCGGCCCTCGAGCGCGCGGCCATCGAGGAGATCGGCTGCACCCGCTGCCCCGTGCTGGGACTCGCGAACGGCGCCGACGACAACGCGTTCGACAGCAAGTTCCACCGCCTCATCTTCGACTCCGCCAAGAACCGCCTGCTCGCCTCGCTGTACGCGGGCATCAACGATCAGCTGCGCTCGCCCAAGCACCGCGGGCGGCTCGCCAACGTGGCCACCGCCGCCGACATGGAGCGGGATCACGCCCGCGTGGTCGACGCGATCCGCCGTCGCGACTTCATCGACGCCGTGCACGCCATGGTGGAGCACGTCGACCACGACGTGGTCATCGTCAACGACCAGCACGAGGTCGTCCCTCCGCTCGCCCGCACCCCGGAACAGCAGCAGCGCATCGACGCGCACACGGCCGCCGAGGCGCAGGCGCATATCTAGCGCGCCGGGCAGCCGATGAGCAGGACCGCGGCGGAGGCGATCGAGGACGCCGCGCCGGTCGTCCGCACCTCGGCCGGCGCCGTGCGCGGCGCCTGGGCCTATCCGGGCGGCCTCTCCGGCGAAACCGTCGCTCGCGTCGCGGCGTTCCGCGGCATCCCCTACGCCGAGCCGCCGGTGGGGCCGCTTCGCTTCGCCCCGCCGCAGCCGCGGAGCCCCTGGGAGGGTTCCCTCGACGCCACCGCCTTCGGGCCGACCCCGCAGCGCGGCGACGCCGGGATCACGCTCATCCCCGAGCCCTCGATCCCGGGCGACGACACGCTGAGCGTCAACATCTGGACCCCCGATCCCGACCCCGCGGCCGCGCTGCCGGTGGTGGTCTGGATCCACGGCGGCGGCTTCATCTCCGGGTCGCCCACGAGTCCCTGGTACGACGGCGGCGCATTCGCGCGCGACGGAACGGTGCTGGTGACGCTCTCCTACCGGCTCGGCTTCACGGGCTTCGGCTGGATCGAGGGGGCGACGCCGAACCGGGGCGTGCTCGACTGGATCTGCGCGCTGCGGTGGGTGAGGGATCACATCGGCGCGTTCGGTGGCGACCCCGGGCGGGTCACGATCGCGGGCCAGTCCGCCGGCGGCAGCGCGGTGCTCACCCTGCTGGGGGCGCCGGGCGCGGCTGGACTGTTCCATGGCGCTTACGCGATGTCGGCCGCGGTCGCGGATCCCTCGGTCGAGGAGGCCAGGGCCCGCGGGCGACGGCTGGCCCGCCTCGCCGGGGTCGCGCCGAACCTGGCGGGGTTCTCCGCCGTGCCCGAGGCCCGGATCCTCGAGCTGCAGCCGAGGGTGACCGCGCCCGCGGCTCCGCGCCTGCTGCGCGAGCTGCACGGCCTGATCCGCGACGGGCTGATGATCGGCCCCGTCGCCGACGGCGAGATCGTGCCGGGCGGCGCCGTCGCGTCGGCGGCGAACGGACCGAGCGCGGGCCTGCCGCTCGTGCTCGGCACCGCCGACGACGAGCTGATGGGGCTCTTCCCCAGGCGCAGACGGCTCGGCCGCTACACGACCGACGCCGTCTTCCGCGGCTGGGTGCCGCGGATCGCAGCCGCGCGCTCCGACTCCCCGCAGGCGGGCCCCACCTGGAGCTACCGCTTCGCCTGGCGCCCCGACGATCCGCCCCGCGCCGGGCACTGCATCGACGTACCCTTCGTGTTCGACCGCCTCGACGCCCCCGGCGTGGAGCGCGTCGCGGGGGCGTCGCCGCCGCAGGAGCTTGCGGACGCGGTGCACGGGGCGCTCGTCGCGCTCGCGAAGACGGGCGAACCCGGGTGGGCGCCGGACGACGGCGGGCGCGGCCCGAGCCGCGTCTTCGACCGCCCGGTTCGCGACGAGCCGAACGCCTACGCGTCGGTCGCCCGCTCCGAGCTGCGCCGGCGCGCACCGGCCGGTTACGCGCGCCCGCGCTCGACGTAGACGCGCAGCGCGTCGCGCACGAAGGCAGCGCCCTCGACGCCTCCGTAGTTCGCTCCGAAGCGCTCGTCGGCGACGTACATGTCGGCGAGACCGAGCACATAGCCCGCGAGGTCGCCGCTCGGCTCGCTCGCCGGGCTCGGCAGCGGCCGCACGGACTCCGACTCGGAAACGCGGTGCGCTCCCTCCCAAGCCGGAGTTCCGGGGATCCCCCGCAGCCACTCGACGTGGCGCCGCGCGAGATCCTGCGCCTCGAGAGAGGCGGGATCCTCGCCCCGCTCCGCCGCCGCGGCCCAGTCGGCCGACACCCGAGCCACGCGAGCCTGCCACTCGGCCCGCTCCTCATCGCTCATACTGCGCCGCCAGCGGTCGCTCGTCGCATACGCGTCGGCGCCCCAGCGCTGCTCGACCTCCTCGCGGTACTGCGTATGATCGAACCCCTCGAACATGCTCTCTGACATGAGATCCTCTCCCTCCGATTCCCGGTGTCCACCGTCGTTCGCGCTTCCGCGGAGGAGAGCGGCGATCGTGCGCTCGACCGAGCCGATCTGGGCCTCGATCCGGCCGCGCTCTCGGTGCAGCAGCTCCAGGTGCGCCCGCAGGATCCTCGCCTCGGCCTCCGCGGGCTCCACCGACGCGCCCGAGACCCGGGCATCCTGCGCCTCGAGCACCTGGCCGATCGCGTCGAGCCCGAGGCCCAGCTCGCGCAGCAGCAGTACGCGCTGCAACCGCACGAGCGAGCGGTCGTCGTAATAGCGGTAGCCGTTGCGGCCCACGCGGCTCGGCGGCACGAGGCCGACGCTGTCGTAGTGTCGCAGCGTGCGCGAGGTCACCCCCGCCGCGTGCGCGACCTCCTGAATCGAACGCTCCACGACCTCTCCCCTCTCACGCGGCTCTCCAGCGGACGCTTCCACGTTACGAGTTGACGTTGCGTCAAGGTCAAGCCCGAGTTGTGGACCAAGATCCGCCCGGCGCTCGGAGGGGCCTCACCCCATGGAATCGAGGATCGCGACGAGCTGCTCGAAGGTGGTGAGCGGATTGACGATCGCGAAGCGGGTGTTGGGGCGCCCGGCGTGCGAGCTCGGCACGACGAAGGCGCGCTGCTCCTCGAGCAGGCGATCCGACCACCGGTCGTAGTCCTCCCGCTCCCAGCCGTCGCGCTCGAACACCACGACCGACAGCTGCGGCTCGCGCACGAGACGCAGGCCCGGGCGCCGCCTGATCTCATCGGCGATCTGCCGGGCGAGCGCGAGCGAGTGCGTCACCGCCTCGCGGTAGGCCGCCGCGCCGTAGGTGGCGAGCGAGAACCACAGCGGCAGACCCCGCGGGCGGCGGGTGAGCTGGATCGAGTAGTCGGACGGATCGTAGTGCGCCTGGTCAGTGAGCACGTCGAGGTACTCCGCGTGCTGCGTGTGGGCCTGACGGCCGGTATCGGGATCGCGGTAGATGAGCGCGCACACGTCGTAGGGCGCGAAGAGCCACTTGTGCGGGTCCACGATCACGGAGTCGGCGCCCTCCACGCCGCCGAAGTGCGGGCGGCCGAGCGGCGAGAGCATCGCGGTGAGGCCGTACGCGCCGTCGACGTGCAGCCAGAACTCGAAGTCACGCTTCAGCTCGGCGATACCCGCGATGTCATCGACGACGCCGAAGTTGGTCGATCCGCCCGTCGCCACCACCGCGAACACCCGCTCGCCGTGCTCCTCGAGCGCCGCACGCACGCCGTCCGGCCGCAGCACCCCGCCCTCGTCCGCCGTCACCGGGATCACGTCGACGTCCATCACCCGCGCCGCCGACGCGACCGAGGAGTGCGCCTCGGCGCTGCACACGACGACCCAGCCGCCCTCGGGGCGCGAGGCGAGACCCGCCGCCTCCCGGCGCGAACGTGCGTCGTCCCGAGCCGCGACCAGCGCCGACAGATTGCCGATCGTACCGCCCTGCACGAACACGCCGCCCGCCCCCTCGGGCAGCCCGAACTCCGCGGCCAGCCACGCCAGCACCTCGTTCTCGGCGTGCACGGCGCCCGCGCCCTCCATCCACGACCCGCCGTACAGGGCGCTCGCCGAGACGACGAGGTCGAACGCGATCGCGGCCTTCGACGGCGCACTGGGAATGAACGAGAGGTACTGCGGGTGGTCGGTCGTGATGCACGCCGGTGCGAGCACGTGCTCGAAGACCGCGAGCGCACGCCGGCTGCCCAGCCCCTCCTCGCCGATGGTCGTGCCCGCGAGACGTCGCAGCTCGCTCGGCGAGGCCGCATGGTCGAGCGGCGTGTCGGTCGCGAGGATGCGGCGGCGCGAGTAGTCGAGCACGAGGTCGACGATGTCCTGGGTCTCCGGCGAAACGGAGTGCATGCGGGCGTGCGCGGGCTGGGCGGGCTGGGCTGCCTCGTCGGTCATCGGGGCCTCTCTGTCGGGTCGGGATCCTGGTGTGCCGGTGATGCCAGTGTGCGCGGTCGGAGTCGAGGCGCGCAAGTCGGATGCGGGGCGGGAGCGCGGGGGCGACGGCCGCCGCGTTTTCGCACACCGAAGACGCACGGTTCTCCCGAGAGGCCACGGTAATCCCGTGAATATCCTGGCCTCTCGGGAGAACCGTGTTGTTTCGGCGGCGTCGGCCCCGGGGCCGCGCGGGATCGGCGGCGCGGGATCGGCCCCACTCCTCGCCGGACCTCACCCGCTCCCCCGCGACTAGCATGGTCGGGTGACCGAGCCCAAGATCCTGCTGTACTACGTCTTCGCGCCGGTCGCCGACCCCGAGGCCGTGCGGCTGTGGCAGCGCGAGCTCTGCGAGTCGCTGGGGCTGCGCGGGCGCATCATCGTCTCGAGGCACGGCATCAACGGCACTGTCGGCGGCGAGCTCGACGCCTGCAAGCGCTACCTGCGGCGCACACGCGAGTACGGGCCGTTCGCGCGGCTCGAGGCGAAGTGGAGCGACGGCACGGGCTTCGACGATCCGCGCCCCGAGCCGCTGCACGGCGTCGACCGCGCGGCCCGGTGGCTGCGCATCTCCGATTTTCCGAAGCTCAGCGTGAAGGCTCGCGACGAGCTGGTGGCGTTCGGGATCCCCGACGAGCTGCGGGTCGACGCCGACGGCGTGGTGGGCGGCGGCGAGCACCTCTCGCCCGAAGCCGTGAACGAGCTGGTGGCCGCGCGGGGCGAGGAAGTCGTGTTCTTCGACGGGCGCAACGCGTGGGAGGCCGAGATCGGGCGTTTCAGGGGCGCGGTCGTGCCCGAGGCCCGCACCACGCACGACTTCATCGCGCAGATCGAGAGCGGCGCGTTCGACGACCTCAAGCAGCGGCCCGTCGTCACCTACTGCACCGGCGGTGTGCGCTGCGAGATCCTGTCGGCGGCGATGCGGGATCGCGGCTTCGCCGAGGTGTACCAGATCGACGGCGGTATCGTGCGCTACGGGGAGGCCTTCGGCAACGAGGGGCTGTGGGAGGGATCGCTCGCGGTGTTCGACGGGCGCGAGAGGGTGGACTTCGGCCCCGGGGCGGCCGTGCTGGGCCGCTGCGCGGTGTGCGGTGCGGCCTCGAACCGGCTGGGCGACTGCGCTGAGCCGTCGTGCCGCGAGCGCTTCGTGGCCTGCGCGGAGCACCCGGACCCGCGCTGCGCCGAGCACTGAGATCACGCCTCGGCACTCATCCGCGAGGTGCTCCGCCTCGCTCAAAGCGCCCCAGAAATAGAACATAACGTTTGACTTATATAAGTTGAGAATGAAAAATAGGATCATGCACGCACTCGATGTCCTCGGAGACCCGGTGCGCCGGCGCATTCTCGAGCTCGTCATCGACGGCGAGGAGCCCGCCGGCGCGATCGCCGATGCCATCTCGCAGCAGTTCGGCATCAGCCAGCCGGCGGTGTCGCAGCACCTGCGCGTGCTGCGCGAGAACGGCTTCGTGACCGTGCGCCCCGAAGGCACCCGGCGCCTCTACGCCGTCGATCCCCGCGGACCGCAGCAGGCGAGCGAGTGGCTCACCCCGTTCGAGCGCTTCTGGCGCGGCCCGCTCGCGGCGCTCGGCACCGAACTCGCCCGCGGCAAGCGGCAGCGGCGCCCGGCCGCCGAACAGACCTCGGATCCGAGGCCGATCGCGGATCCCGAACCACCGAAGAGCAAGGAGTGATCATGGTCGACACCTCCCAGCAGATCGCAGCCGTCACCCGCGCGCTGCGCACCGAGGACGTGGAGGGCGAGCCCGCTCACGTGCAGACCCTCGTGCAGCGGTACCCCGCCGCCATCGACGACGTGTGGGACGCGGCCACGAGCGCCGCGCACATCGCAGCAGGAGCCGACCCCGAGACCGCAGCCCGAGCCGCCGATGCCACGTACGGCTTCTACACGGGGCAGTAAGAGACAGCGCGTGCGGCCGAAGCCGGCTGCCGAGCGGCTACCAGATGCGGACGCGCTCCGCCGGATCGAGCCAGAGGCCGTCGCCCGGCTGCGTGCCGTAGGCCTCGTGGAAGGGCGCGAGGTTGCGCACGATCTGGTTGCAGCGGAACTCGTTGGGCGAGTGCGGGTCGATGGTGAGCAGCCGCACCGTCTCCTCGGGTCGCGACTTCTGCTGCCAGGCCTGCGCCCAGGCGAGGAAGAAGCGCTCGGCACCCCCGAGTCCGTCGATGACGGGAGGATCCTCGCCGCCGAGCGAGCGCAGGTAGGCCTTCCACGCGATCTCGAGCCCGGCGAGGTCGCCGATGTTCTCGCCGATCGTCAGCTCGCCGTTGACGGTCCGGCCGTCGGCGCCCTCGGGCGAGAGCGCGTTGTACTGGCCGATGAGCGCGCCCGTCAGCTCCTCGAAGGCCGCGCGGTCCTCCTCGGTCCACCAGTCGGTCAGCCGGCCGTCGCCATCGTAGCGGGATCCCTGGTCGTCGAAGCCGTGACCGATCTCGTGGCCGATCACCGCGCCGATCGCGCCGAAGTTCGCGGCCGCATCCCACGACGCGTGGAAGAACGGCGGCTGCAGGATCGCGGCCGGGAACACGATCTCGTTGAAGCCTGGGTTGTAGTAGGCGTTGACCGTCTGCGGGGTCATGAACCACTCGTCGCGGTCGATGGGCCTGCCGACCTTGCCCAGCTCGCGATGGAACTCGAAGTCGGACACGCGGCGCGAGTTGCCGACGAGGTCGCTCGAGTCGACGGCGAGCGCCGAGTAGTCGCGCCACTTGACGGGGTAGCCGATCTTGGGGGTGAAGCGGTCGAGCTTCTCGAGCGCGCGGTCGCGGGTCTCGGAGCCCATCCACTCGAGCCGCTCGATCGACTCGCGGTAGGCCTCGATGAGGTGGCCCACCAGCTCGTCCATGGCCGCCTTCGAGTTCTCGTCGAAGTGGCGCTCCACGTAGAGCCGGCCCACGGCCTCGCCCATCGCGCCCTCCACGAAGGAGACGCCGCGGCGCCAGCGGTCGCGCTGCTCGGGCGCACCCGTGAGCGCGGTGCCGTAGAAGTCGAAGTTGGCCCGCGAGATCTTCTGCGAGAGCAGCGCCGCCGATCCCCGCACGATCGACCACACCAGCCACGCCCGCCAGGCCTCCAGCTCCTCCTCGACGAGCAGCTCCGCAAGCCCCGCGAGCGCCTCGGGCTGCGCGGCGACGACCTCGGAGAAGGCCGCCTCGGGCGCGCCCATCGCGGCGAGGTAGGCGGGCCAGTCGAGCTGCGGCGTGATCTCGCGCAGCCCCTCGAACGTGCGCAGGTTGTACAGCTTCTGGATGTCGCGGCTCGCCACCTTGTCCCAGTGGGAGTCGGCGATGCGCCGCTCGAGCTCGTAGGCGAGGCCGGCGAGGCGCTCCGGATCCGCGACGCCTACCAGCCCGAGCATGCGCGCGATGTGCGCCCGGTACTGATCCCGGATCGTCTCGAACTGCTCCTCGCGGTAGTACGACTCGTCGGGCAGGCCGATGCCGCCCTGCATCACGAACACGATGTAGCGGCTCGGGTCGCCCGGGTCGTTGTCGACGAACATGCCGTAGAAGCCGCCGAGCCCCTGCCGCTCGAGCTCGGCGACGAGCCGCGTGAGCCCCTCGATCGAGTCGACGGCGAGCGCGCGCTCGATGTCGTCGGCGATGGGCGCCGCTCCCAGCCGGTCGACCCGCCCCACGTCCATGAAGCTCGCGTACAGCGCGGCCACCTTGTCGGCTTCGGCCTCGCCCGCACCCTCGATCGTCCCGGCCGCAGGAGCCTCGGTACCGGTGATGATGTCGCGCACGGCCTCCTCCGCGTTCTCGGCGAGCACCGCGAACGACCCGTAGCGCGCCTTGTCGGCGGGGATCGCGGTGCGTTCGATCCACCTGCCGTTGACGTGTCTGAAGAGGTCGTCCTGGGGGCGGATCGCGGGGTCGAGCTCGGCGAGGTCGATGCCGGATGCGGTCGAGACGGGGGCTGCGTCGGTCATGCGCACCAGCCTAGCGGCGGGCGACGGTGTGCGGCCTGCGGATGCGGGCCTGTGTCAACCGGCGGTCAGCACGCGCATGACGAGCGGCGCGTAGAACCTGCGCTGGTGTGCGTCCGCATCGAGCATCCTGAGGATTCCGAGTTCGACCAGCTGACCGACGAGCTTGTTCGACCGCCCGTAGGAGAGTCCGAGAGCGGATTCGACTCTCCGCACGGTGAAAGAGGGGTTCGCGACGGCGAAGTCGATCAGCGCTTGAGCACTGTCCGCCCGGAGCGAAGAGGCGCGCACGTGCTCCTTAAGCTCTGCGTGCACCTCGGCAAGCGCCAGCATCTGCGAGCGGGTCGACTCGGCTGCGGCACGGATGCCGTGCGCGAAGAGCCAGATAAAGACGTCCCAGTGCCCGCGCGCGCTCACCCCGAGCAAGGCGTCGTAGTATGCGGCTCGACGCTCCTCAAACCACGGGGACACGGTGAGCGTGGGCTCATCAAGCACTCCCAGCGCGTGCAGATGCAGCACGATCAGGTAGCGCCCGATTCGCCCGTTGCCGTCTGTGAACGGGTGCAGCGCCTCGAACTGGTAGTGTGCCATGGCAGCGGCGACGATCGGATCGATGCGTTCGCTCCGGGCGACCCGCATCCAGTCCACGAGGTCCCTCAGCCTCGTCTCCAGCTCGAAGCCACCCGGCGAAGGTACGAATCGTGCCCCCTCGACGGGGAAACCCAGTGGGTTGGCGTTCTCACGCCGGCCGATCACAACCTGTTGTTCGCGCACGTGACCCGACGCGTTCTCCAATGGCAACCCCCGCATGAGTGCGCCCTGCAGTTCGCTGAGCAATGAGACGGAAAACGACTGCCCGAGTTCGATCCTGCCAAAACCCAGGTTCGCCATCGCCACATAGTTGAGGATCTCGACGAGGTCCGACGTGCTCGGATCGTCTTCATCCGCGGCGTATACCGCTGCGAGCGGGGCGTATGCGCCTTCCAGCGCGGAGGTGCTCTGCGCCTCCCGTCGCAGCGCGGGAAGGCGGAAAAGAGTCGGGTTGGGCAGCTGCTTCGCAGTCGCGTCGAGCGCGGCGAGCGCGGCTCGTGCGTTCGCGACCGCCATATAAGTCTTCGGACTCAGCTCCGGCGCCTCGTCTCCCAGTGGATCAGGCAGGAAAGCACGATGCGTCCACTCACCCAAGCGAGGATCCGTGCCGTGAATGGGCACGAGCACACCAGGAGAGTCACTCCCGAACATTCTCAAATCCATAATGTTATTAAATCACTTAAATACGACCATATAGATAGCCATAATATTCTTTATCTATAAGTTTAGTAACATGATCACTAAGTTCGTACTCGCTAGGCTAGTGAACATGTCCCTGCCCGCTCCCAATCCCGGACGATCTGAAGAACACGACAGCCCCGCCCGACGGGAGAACAGCAGACGCATCGATCGGAGCATCGCCCGCCTCGCGCTCCCGGCGCTCGGCGCGCTCATCGCCGAGCCGCTCTTCCTCATCGTCGACTCGGCGATGGTGGGCCACCTCGGCGCCACGTCGCTCGCCGGCCTCGCGATCGCGAGCGCGATCCTGCAGACCGCCGTCGGCCTCATGGTGTTCCTGGCCTACTCGACCACTCCCCTGGTGGCGCGCCGGATGGGCGCCGGCCGGCTGCAGGGGGCGGTGCAGGCGGGCGTCGACGGACTGTGGATCGCGATCGGGATCGGCGCGCTGATCGGGATCGGCGTGTGGGCCGCGACCCCCGCCCTCGTCGGCGCCTTCGAGGCCGAGCCTGCCGCGGCCGAGCAGGCGCGCGTCTACCTGTCGATCTCCTCCGCCGGCATCCCGGCGATGCTCATCGTCTTCGCCACGACCGGCCTGCTGCGCGGGCTGCAGGACACGCGCACTCCGCTGCTCGTCGCCGGGATCGGCTTCACCCTCAACGCACTGCTGAACTGGTGGTTCATCTACGGGCTGGGGTTCGGAATCGCCGGCTCGGCGACCGGAACCGTGATCGCGCAGTGGGCGATGGTGGCGACCTACACGGTCGTCGTCGTGCGGCACGTGCGCAGGAGCGGCGCCGGTCTCATGCCCCGCCGCGACGGACTCGCACTGACGGGGCGCAGCGGATGGTGGATGTTCGTCCGCACCCTGGGCCTGCGCGCGGCGATCCTCGCGACGGTCGCTGCGGCGGCGAGCCACGGCACGGTCGCGACGGCGGGGTTCCAGGTGGTGTTCACGATCCTGTCCACGGCCGCGTTCGCCCTCGACGCACTGGCCATCGCGGCGCAGGCGCTCGTGGGTGCGGCCCTCGGCGCCTCCGACGCCGAGCATGCCCGAGCCGTGGTGCGCCGGGTGATCTTCTGGGGTCTCGCGCTCGGCGCGGCTGCCGGCGCTCTGCTGGTGGTGTGCAGCCCGCTGATCGGCCGCATATTCACGAACGACGAGGGAGTGCTCGCGATCCTGCCCTGGGCGCTCGCGGTGCTGGGGCTCACGATGCCGCTCGCCGGCTACGTGTTCGTGCTCGACGGCGTGCTCATGGGGGCGGGCGATGTCCGCTATCTCGCCTGGGCCGGCCTCGCTAACCTGGTCGTCTACCTCCCGGTGGTGTGGGCGCTCACCCTTCTACCGACCGGGACCGTCGGGCTGCTCGCGCTCACCGCTGGCTACGCCATCGTGTACATGGGAGCCCGGGCGGCCACGCTCGGGCTCCGCGCGCGAGGCGAACGCTGGGTGCGACTGGGAGAGTGACCGAGTCTTCATCCTGTTCCGCACCAGGCTTCGAAGCTGCTCCACGCTCTCAGATGAGGGTAACGACCTGCGCGTCTGTGCCCGTCGAGGGCAGTGACGTATCCCCGGGCTCCACCGCAGTCGATGATCCCGATACGCACGGCCAGCCGTAGCAGATCCCAGGTAGTGACGGTTCCGATCCGCTCGTAGCGCGCTACCTCTTGAGCTCGATGATCATCGGTGATCAATACGCACGACGCGAATCGACTGCGCATGATGACGATGGTCTCGGCTTCTCCCAGGTGCTGACGCGGGTGCTCGCCCGGAGCTGCGAAGTTGCTCCGCATCACCTGGATGTCGACGTGCTCCGCGCCCTCTGGAAAGACGGGCGGGCCGAGCACTTCTTCGTATCGCGCGAGTTCGGGGGCGCCTCGCCGCGCTGCGAGACGCGAGCACTCGTCTGCCACGGAGCCGCACCAATGCCCCTTGCCGGAGAGGGTCCGAGCGAGGATATCCACCCGCCGGATTGCAGCAAAGTGCACCGACACGGTGCTGTCGGCGAAGAAGAACGCCTCGGCCTCGATGTCTCAGAGCGAGTGGCCGAGAAGTTGCGCCAGCTCATCCGGCTCAATGCCAGCCGTCCTCGCTCCGCGCCGTGATTCGATCTCATCCTCAGCCACACCGAGCATCCAAGCCAGTGATCCCGCATGCAGACGGCCCGAATCCACACCTTGCGAATGGGCCTCCAGAAGTTGGCCCGGGAATCTTCGCGTCGACGCCGCCTGCATGCGGTCCCCCATCTCATCAGAGAATAGGCTCTTGACTTTTGGGCGGTAATGGCGTTGAATCACTGCCTGCGTCGTCTGCTCGAGGAGGCTCGACACTACGGCCGAGGATTCAAGTCGCAGACCGCTCAATCGGAACCCGATGGCCTTCGTGGAGACCCCCACTCCCACAGCAGCTCAGCAAGTCCCTCCGCTTGAAGCGTCTGCCACTCGATAGATCTCATCTCTGTCTCGGGAAGCAGCAGCTCGGCCGCGAACCGATTGGCCGCCGACTCAGTACTCGCCGCCACCTGTTCAGGATCCGTCTGATCTCCGAGTATGAGATGCCCGAGTTCGTGCGCAAGCGACCAGTTCTGATAGAACCAGTTGGGGCTGGGCTGCAAGGCGATGCAACGGCGTCCGGCAACGATAAGGCTCAGCGCGGTATGCAAGCCCTCGAAGCGCAGAACATCGATCTCGAGTTCCCGCTCGATACGATCGGCGAAGTCGATGACGAAGCCCGAACCGAGAGCGGCACGCATTTCTTCCGGCGTGCGGACTCGCAAGGGGACGAGCTCTGCGGGCTCTGGGAACCCTTGCTGATAGACGAGTTCAATCGCCTCGCGCGCTTCAGCGCTCTTCTCGAGATCGACTCGCTTATGCAGACCCGTCTCGTGATCGTACTCATGACGAGCCGCGAGCAACGAGCGCCTCGGATCTTCCTTCCCCGTTGCGAGCCAGTACATCGAGATGCCGAAGACCTCAGATACCCGCGCGAGCTCGGACGCCGCGAATCCGCGTGAGCCATTCAACGCGCGCGAGAGCGTATCCGGGGTCATCTCAACCTGCGCTGCCACCGCCGCTTGAGTCAGTTGCGGTTGCGCAGCTCGGATGAGCCCTTTCACCCGATCACCAACCGAAGAAGTCATAGCTCCATGGCATGTGAAATCCATTGGGATAATCCCAACTCATGCACTTCTTGCAAATCTGTGCGCAACCGGTCGGCGCACCCTTATTGTGAGCGAAGAACCGGCCAATCTGCGCTACCCACTGGGTCGTGCTCGGGCACCCAAGGGCCGCGCCGGCGCCCCTGTCGCCCCCCCTTGCCCACTAGCCTGGAACGCATGCAGAATCGCCGCGCCATCACCCGCTGGGTGACCGCGCTCGTCGTCGTCTTCGCCATGCTCGGCTTCGGTTTCGGCAGCTGGCTCTCGCGGCTGCCCGCGGTTCGCGACCACCTCGGCGCCACGACGCTGCAGATGAGCGTCTACGGCTTCTGCCTCGCGGTCGGATCGGTCGTCGGCCTCATGCTCGCCGGGCGGATCATCTCGCGGCTCGGCCCGCGCCGCACCCTGCTGCTCGGGATCACGGCCCAGGCCGCCTTCATGCCGTCCGCCGCGCTGATTCTATGGATCGAGCAGCTGCCGCTCGGCCTCGCCCTGCTCTTCGGCTACGGCTTCGCCTTCAGCAGCTCGGATGTCGCCATGAACGTCAGCGGCGCCTCGGCCGAGCGCGCGCTCGGGCGTGCGAGGCTCCCCCTGCTGCACGCCGGCTTCAGCCTGGGCAGCGTGAGCGCCATGGGCCTCGGCGCCGCCGCCGAGGCGCTGCGGATCCCCGTTCCGCTGCACCTCGCGGCGGTGTTCCTGCTCATCATCGGCATCTCGCTGGCGGTGCTGCGCTGGATCCCGCACGACGATCGCATCGCTGAGCCCCTCACTGCGGCCGTCGCAGCCACCCCTGCGACGAAGACCGGTCCGATCGCGGTCCAGCCGCCGCAGCCGAGCGGGGCGCCCTCCCGCCGCCGCAGCCCCTGGACCGATCCGCGCATCCTGCTCGTCGGGTTCGTCGCCATGAGCATGTCGCTCGCCGAGGGCACCGCCGCCGACTGGCTGCCGCTCGCGCTCGTCGACGGGCGCGGCCTCTCCAACGAGCTCGGCGCCCTGATCCTCGGTGCCTTCTTCGTCTCCATGACCGTCACCCGCGTCGTCGGCTCCCCGATCCTGCACCGCTTCGGACGCGTCGCGGTGCTGCGCGGCGGGGCGCTGATCTGCGCGGCGGGCGTCGTCACGGTGATCCTCGCGCCGTATCCCTGGGCCATCGTGCTCGGCACGATCTGCTGGGGCGTGGGCTGCGCCCTCGGATTTCCCGTCGGCATCTCGGCGGCCGCCGACAACCCCGATACCGCCGTGCGCGATGTCGCCGCGGTCTCGGCCATCGCCTACACGGCGATGCTCCTCGGCCCGATGATCTTCGGCTTCCTCGGCGAGCGCATCGGGCTGCTGACCGCCTTCTGGCTGCTCGCCGCCGCGGCCCTTCTCGGCGGGCTGGCGGCGGGCGCCGCGCGCGAGCCGGGGCGGACCGGCGCAGCCCGAGGGTGAGCGGGTAAACTACCGCGAGTGCGAATCGTTGTTGCTGACTGCTCCGTCGACTATGCGGGCCGCCTCTCCGCGCATCTGCCGCGGGCCAGGCGGGTGCTCATGCTGAAGAACGACGGCAGCATCCTCGTGCACTCCGACGGCGGCTCGTACAAGCCGCTCAACTGGATGAGCCCGCCCTGCACGCTCGCCGCAGTCGAGCTCTCCGACGAGCAGGCGAAGGCGGGCATCGTCGAGGCCTGGCAGGTGACGCACAAGAAGACCGCCGACCGGCTGATCGTGTCGGTGTTCGAGATCTTCCACGACTCCTCGCACGATCTGGGCGTCGATCCCGGCCTCATCAAGGACGGCGTCGAGGCCCACCTGCAGGAGCTGCTCGCCGACCAGATCGAGCTCGTCGGCGCCGGGCACACCCTCGTGCGCCGCGAGTACATGACGGCGATCGGCCCGGTCGACATCCTGGCGCGCGACGCCTCGGGATCCTCCGTGGCGATCGAGATCAAGCGAAGAGGCGGGGTCGACGGGGTCGAGCAGTTGACGAGATACCTCGAGCTCATGAACCGCGACCCCGTGCTTGCCCCCGTGCGCGGCGTCTTCGCGGCGCAGGAGATCAAACCGCAGGCGCGCACGCTCGCCGAGGATCGCGGGATCCGCTGCCTCGTGCTCGACTACGACGCGATGCGCGGCATGGAGGATCGGAACACGCTGTTCTGAGCGCCGCCCCGTTTGCCCCGGAGGGGAACGGGGCGGCGCCGGAGGCTCCGCTACCGCGCCCCGAGCCCGGCGAGGATGATGTCGAGCCCCCGCTCGAACGAGGCGTCGAGGTCGGCGGGATCCGCCGGCGCCGCGGACCCGGGATCCACCAGCGCACCCAGCGCCGCCGCCTGCAGGTGCGTCTGCGTCGACTGCGCGTGGCCGAAGGTGTAGAGCAGCAGCGTGCGGGCGCCGTCGGCCCCGGCGAGCGCGGCGAGGCGGTCCTCCACCCGAGAGGCGCCGAGCCTGAACGCGGCGGCGGTCGCCACGACGTCGGCCCCGTCGCGCACCGCGAGCATAGCGCGGCGCAGTTCGATGCAGAGCGCACGCGCGTCCCCGGCCTCGGGGGCGCTTTCGCCGCCGATCCCGCCGACTCCCCCGACGATCTCGTCGGCCATCAGCGCGAGCAGCGTCTGCTTGTCGGGTACGTGGTGGTACAGCGCGCTCGGCTGGACGTCGAGCTCGGCGGCGACCCGCCGCATGGAGCATCCCTCGAGCCCCTGCGCGTCGAGCACCCGCAGCGCCCCGGCGACGACGTCGGCGAGGGTGTTGCGCATTCCCCCAGCTTAGCGCTAACCTGAACATCGTTCACCAGAACACCGTTCAGGTAGACGCGACGACCGCTCCGCGACAGGCGCGGGCGCCGCGAGCCGCCCCCACCCAGGAGACGCCCGTGACCCCGAGCTCGACAGCGGTACCCCCGCCCGGCCCCCGCGTGCTCGGCAGCACCGTCGACGCCCAGACCCGCTGCGCGCACTACCGCGGCGAGACCGACGTGATCGCCCTGAGGTTCAAGTGCTGCGGCGAGTTCTACCCCTGTTTCGAGTGCCACGAGGAATCGGCCGGGCACCCGATCGAGAGGTGGGGCGCCGACGACGCCGGGCGCCGCGCGGTGCTCTGCGGCGTCTGCAGAACCGAGCTGCGCATCGACGAGTACCTGCGCACCGACGCCTGCCCCTCCTGCGCCGCACGGTTCAACCCCGGCTGCAGCCTCCATCACGACATCTACTTCGACTTCACCACGGAGACACCATGACCGAACACGCGTCCACCGACATCGACTCCCAGCGCGGGAGATCGGCGCCGCGGCGCAGCCCCGCGACCGATCTCGCCCTCGTCGCGACGTTCGCGGCGCTCATCGCCGTGTCCGCGATCCTCCCCGCCGTCTCCGTCGGCCCCGTGCCCTTCACCCTGCAGACCTTCGCGGTCGTGCTCACCGGCGCCGTGCTCGGCGCGCGCCGCGGCTTCCTCGCCGCCCTGCTGTACCTCGCGATCGGCGCGATCGGCCTCCCCGTGTTCGCGGGGGGAAGCGCGGGTCTCGCCCCCTTCGCCGGTCCGACCGTCGGATATCTCGTCTCGTTCCCGTTCGCGGCTGCGACGGCGGGCCTCGTCGCGGCTCGGATCCCGCGCCGCAGCGGCGTGTCGACGGCGCTCCTCCTCTTCCTCGCGACCCTGGCCGGCGTGGCGGTCAACCACGCGCTCGGCATCGTCGGCCTCGCCTGGCGCGGCGGCATGTCGCTCGGCGAGGCGGCCGTCGTGGACGTCGTGTTCGTGCCCGGCGACGTCGTGAAGGCGCTGCTCGCCGCCCTCGTCGCGGCCGCGGTGCACCGCGCCTTCCCGGCGCTGCTGCTCCGCCGATCCAATGGCTCGGGTTCGTCCCGGTAGCCCGGAATCGAGGTGCGCCTTTCAGGCGCTTTGACAGATCCGAACCGCCTGAAAGGCGCACCTCGATTGCAGAACCCGAGCCGCACCCCGGCAAAACGCCCAGCATCCCCGAGGAGCCCCGCGTGATCGCACTCCGCAGCGCCGGCGTCGTCGCGCCCACGCCCGAGGGCGAGACGACGATCCTGCAGCCGACATCGCTCGAGCTGAGCGAGCACCGCATCTCGATCATCGGCGGCAACGGCTCCGGCAAATCGACGCTCGCGCGCCTCCTCAACGGGCTCCTCGAGCCGACGACGGGCGAGGTGCTGGTCCTCCGCCCGGAGGCGGGATCCGACGCCCTCGACACCCGTCGCGACGGTCCCGCCGTGCGGCGCGCCGTGGGTTTCGTCTTCACCGATCCCGCAGCCCAGCTCATCATGCCGACGGTGCTCGAGGACGTCGCGCTCTCCCTGCGGCGCAGCCATCGCGACAGGCGGGAGCGGAACGCCGCGGCTCTCGCCGCGCTCGAGCGCTTCGGGCTCGACCACCTCGCCGATCGCAGCGTGCACACCCTCTCGGGCGGGCAGAAGCAGCTGCTCGCGATCGCGACCGTGCTGGCGACGGGGCCTTCGATTCTCGTCGCCGACGAGCCTACGACCCTGCTCGACCTGCGCAACAGCCGCCTGGTCGGCGATCTGCTGATGTCGCTGCCGCAGCAGGTCGTCGTCGTGACGCACGACCTCGAACTCGCGGAGCGCGCCGACCGCACGATCGTCATCGCGTCCGGTCGCGTCGCCTTCGACGGCGACTCCCGCGAGGCCGTCGCCCACTACCGGGCGAGCGTCGCGTGAACGCCTGGTCGCCGCTCGGCGCCTACATTCCGGGACGCGGCCCGCTGCACCGGCTGCGCCCCGGCGCGAAGCTGCTCGGCCTCTTCGGCTTCGCGATCACCGCGATCGCTCAGCGCGGGGCGCTCGCCACCGCGCTCGGGCTCGCCGTCGCGCTCGCGCTCGCCGTCATCGCGGGACTCCGCGGGCGCCACCTCCTGCGCGTCGCCAGAGGCTTCGCGTTCATCGCGATCCCGCTGTTCGCGTTCCAGTGGTGGCAGCGCGGCTGGGAGCGCGGCTTCGAGGTCGTCGGCGACCTCCTCGCATTGATCCTCGCGGCGAGCGCCGTGACCGCGAGCACCGCTGTCGCCGACATGCTCGACACGGTGGCCCGGGCGCTCCGGCCGCTGCGTCCGCTGAGGGTGGATCCGGATCGCGCCGCGCTCGCGTTCTCCCTCGTGATCACCGCGATCCCGAACATCCTCGGCATCGCCCGCGAGACCCGCGCCGCGGCGAAGGCGCGCGGGCTCGAGCGAAGCCCGCGGGCGCTCGTCGTCCCCCTCGTGCTGCGCACGGTCGCCCACGCGCAGTTGACGGGCGAGGCGCTCGCGGCGCGCGGTATCGGCGAGGAGTGAGCGGTCGGAGCGCCCTTGCCCTCTTCCCCGCCCCGCAGGCCGTAGGCTGGGGGCATGGTTCGAGACGACGCGCCGGGGGCGCCGGACATTCCCGACGAGGTGCACGCCGACTACGCGAACGATGGGGCGCGCGCGGCGCTGGAGTCCCTGCAGCGAACGCCCGACTACGAGCATCTCGCCGCGTTTCTGACGTCGCTGCGCGAGGGATACCTCGTGGTCGACGTCTCGGGCGCCCCGCCGAAGAAGAAGGGCCACCGCGTGCGCACGATCCGCTCGACGAAGGGCCAGCTCGTGCTGCCGCTCTTCACGTCGATGGACGAGCTGCGCGCCGTCGTGCCGGCCGAGCGGCGCGACCAGCTGAGGGGCGCCGTGATGCCGGCGCGCGAGGCGCTCGCGCTGATCGGCTCCGACCGCTTCGTGGCGGCCGAGTTCGACAAGGCCTCGGCCTCGCTCGTGGTGCTGCGCAAGTACGTGTCGCTCGCGGCCGGCGACGAGCCGATCACGGGCGACGGGCTCGAGGCGATGCGCTAGACGGCGGGCGGCTGAGTCCGGCACGGCGGAGAAGACCCCGCCTCCGTTCCGAGCCGGCTCAGCGGGTCTCTCCGTTGAACGTCCACTGCTCCCGCGGCACGCCCTCCACCGTGACCCACGTGTCGGGTCGCTTGCCGCCCGGCGCGGTGCAGTGCTCGGCGACGACCTCGTCGATGGCGACGGCGAGGCGTTTCGCCAGCTCGGGATCCTCCCGCAGTCGATGCTCGAACAGTTTGACGTTGACCAGCGGCATCGGAACCTCCTACGACCAGACCCGCTCGAGGAGGGCGTTCCGCTCGGCGCGCGCGGCGAGCGCCTCCTCCATCGTGACGGGTACGAAGCGCACCTTGGAGCCGGGCGCGAGGCGCGCGACCAGGTCCATGTCGGCGCTGATCACCGTTCCCGCCTGCGCGTAGCCGCCCCCCGATACCGCGTCGCGGTGCAGGATGATGGGCTGGGTGCCGCCCGGGATCTGGATCGAACCGACGGCGTACCCGGCGTCGACGATGTTCGACGGGTCCTGCCCCGCGCCGAAGGGCTGCTCGCCCTCCTTCCAGGGGGCGCCCGGCCCGTCGAGGCGCAAGCCCATACGGTCCGCGACCGGCGTCAGCGTCCACTCGGCCTCGACGAGGTTGCTGCGCCCCTCGTCGGTGAGCTTGTGATCGTAGAGGCCGAGCATGATGCGCACGGAGACCTCGCGCTCGTACTCGGGGATGAGATCCTCGGGCAGGGAGTCGAGCTGCGGAAGCGCCCCTGAAGGCGTTCCGACGGGCAGTACGTCGCCGGCCTGGATCGCGCGGCCATTGACCCCGCCCAGCCTCCCGATCGGGTAGGTCGAGCGGGATCCGAGCGCGACGGGGACGTCGATGCCGCCCGCGACCGCGATGTAGAATCTCGCGCCGCCGCGCAGCGGCCCGAAGGAGAGCTCGTCGCCCGCGCGCAGCTCGAGCCGGGCGTTCTGCGCGGCCGGCTCCCCGTTCACGAGCACCTCGACCGGAGCGCCCGTCACCGCGACCACGGCGTCGCTGTCGGTCTTCAGCCCGGGCCCGAGGTAGGTGCACTCGAGCACCGCCTCATCGGGGGTGTTCCCGACCAGGCGGTTGCCGAGCGCCGCGCTGTACTGGTCCATGGCCCCGCCCTGCGGGATCCCGACGTTGTAGTAGCCGAAGCGCCCGCGATCCTGCACGGTCGTGGCGAGTCCGGGGGTGAGAATCTCAAGCGACATCGAGGGCCTCCAGGAGTGTGCGGTTGCAGGCTTCGGGGTCGGCGAGCGCGTCGGCCAGGACGAAGGTCACCGGGGCCTGCCTGTACGTGTAGGTGCCGGCCTCGACCTCGGCCTGGACCGCACGGTACTCGGCCTCGTCGACGGGACGGTACTTGACGATGTCCCCGGTGCGGAAGAACACCTGGAAGTCCGCGAAGTCGCCGAGGCGCTGCTCGGGGTCGTAGATCGGCGCCGGGGCGACGCCGAGCATCTGGTAGCCGCCCGCCCCGCGCACGGAGTAGTGCGCGGTGAAGCAGCCTCCGATGCCGACGGTCAGGGCCGGCGTATCCGTCCGAGGGCTCAGATACTTGGGCACGACGAGCTGGTGCTCGCGGGGGGTCAGCTGGAAGAGGAAGGGAAGCCCCGCCACGAAGCCGACCATCGAGACGAGCCAGGGCGTCTCGCTGTGGCGGCGGATGAACTCCTCGGCGTCGGCGAGCCCGTTCACCTCGGCGGCGTAGTCGAGGTCGGTGCCCTCGGGCCGCTGGTGGTACCCCTCGCGGAACCGTGCGCCGGTCTCGCGGGTGTACGGGTCGTCGTACCAGACGGGCACCTCGATGATGCGCGTCTGCAGCTCCTGCACCGTGGCCGCGCGCACCTCCTGCTCGAGATCGCGGACGACGCGCTCGAGCGTCCGGTAGTCGAGGCGATCCGGATCGAAGCGCACGAGCAGCGACGCGTTGGCGGGACAGATGTCGACGATGCCGTCGAGGCCGCGGGCCTGCAGACCCTCGGCGATGGAGTTGGAGACGAAGTTCGCCTCGAGGGACATCTCGTCCGAGATCTCGACGAGCAGGAACTCGTCGCCTCCCCAGGTGTAACGAGCGTGTTCGGGCAGTGTCATGGGTTCACTCCTAGCAGGCCGGGAACGGACTCGATGTAGGTCGTGTGGTGCTGGGCCGAGCGGAAGTCGTCGAGGGCTATCAGACGGCGCATGAGGGGCACCGTCGTCTTCACCCCTTCGATCCGGCTCTCGCCGAGGGCGCGCACCGCGCGTGCGATCGCGCGATCGCGATCCGGCGCCCAGACGATGAGCTTGCCGAGCAGCGAATCGTAGAACGGCATCACCGTCTTGCCCGCCGTGAAGCCGAAGTCGGAGCGTATGCCGGGGCCGCCGGAGCACTCGAGGAGCTCGATCACGCCGGGGCTCGGCATGAAATTGTTGTCGGGGTCCTCCGCGTTGATGCGGAACTCGAAGGCGTGCCCGTCGAAGCGGATGTCCTCCTGCGCGAAGCCGAGCTTCTCCCCGGCCGCGACGCGGAGCTGCTCGCGCACGAGATCGATGCCGGTGATGGCCTCGCTGATGGGGTGCTCCACCTGGAGGCGGGTGTTCATCTCGATGAACGCCACCTCTCGGCGATCGGGATCGTAGAGAAACTCGACGGTGCCGGCTCCGATGTATCCCACCTGCCGGGCGAGCTCGACCGAGCTGTCCCGCATGCGCTGCCGCACCTCGTCGGGCAGGCCCGGCGCAGGAGCCTCCTCGATGACCTTCTGCTGACGGCGCTGCATCGAGCAGTCGCGGTCCCCGAGGTGCACCCAGCTCTCGCCGTCTCCCAGCACCTGCACCTCGACGTGGCGCGCACGCGTCACGAAGCGCTCGAAGTACACTTCGCTCGAGTTGAAGGCTGCGAGAGCCTCTGCCTGCGCGACCTCGACGGTGCTGCGGACCTCCTCGCGGGAGCCGATGAGGCGGATGCCGCGGCCTCCCCCGCCGGCGGACGCCTTCACCAGGAGCGGGTAGCCGATCTCGTCCGCGATCGCCTCGATATCGACGGAGGTGTCGAGCGCGCCGGCGGTACCGGCGAGCGTCGGCACACCGGCGTCGATCGCGGCCTGCCGGGCGCGCGACTTGTCCCCCATCAGTTCGATCGCATCGGGGTTCGGGCCGACCCAGGTGATGCCGGCCTGCTGCACCTTCCGGGCGAACTCCGCGTTCTCCGAGAGGAATCCGTAGCCCGGGTGGATCGCATCGGCGCCCGTGTCGACGGCGGCCTGCAGCACGGCCTCGTGGTTGAGGTAACTCAGGTTCGCCGGGGCGGGACCGATGACCGCCGTCTCGTCGGCGAGATCGGCGGCGCTCGACGCCCGATCGGCCTCGCTCACCACCGCGACGGCTTCGATGCCCATCTCATGCGCCGCGCGGATGATGCGGACGGCGATCTCGCCTCGATTGGCGATGAGTAGCTTCTTCACGGTTGCCTCATTCATCAAGTGTCTGCGCGACGCCGCTAGTCGATGGTCGCGATCACGTCGCCGGGGCCGACCATCCCCAGGTCATCGATCTGGAACGCGGTGAGTACGCCGGCCGCTTCGGAGCGCACTTCGGTGAACTGCTTCATGATCTCGATGAGGCCGATCGTCTGACCCTCCTCGACGGTGTCGCCGACCTCGACGAAGGGGTCCTTGTCCGGGCCCGGACGACGGTAGAAGATGCCGGGAAGCGGTGCGGTGATCTGCGAACTCATGGGTGTGTTTCTCTTTTCCTTGGGGTGGGGCGCCGTGCTCGGGCGGGGCGCACCGCGCGGCGAGGTTCGTCGCCTATCGACGGCGGAGTGGAGACCTAGCCTCCGAGGACCTTGCGCACGGCCGTGGCTACCTCGACGGCGTTCGGGGTGTCCGAGTGCACGCAGACGCTCGAGAAGGAGATCGAGAGCTCGGTGCCGTCGTTCGCGAGGACCACGCCTTCGTCGAGAACGCGCTGTACCCGCTCGGCCGCCGCGGCGGGATCGGTGGCGTGCGGTTGACGGAGGATGATGAGCCCGCCCTCCGCGTTGTAGTCGAGATCGACGTAGAGCTCACCGACGAACTCCACGCCCTCCCGCTCCGCCACGCGCTGGTGCGCCGAGCCCGCGATGCCGAAGACGGGCACGCCGAAGTCCTTCGCCACGCGCACAGCTCCGGCCATGAGCTGCTCGTCGCGCGCGAGCATGCCGTAGAGGGAGCCGTGCGGCTTGATGTGATTGAGCGGCATTCCGTGCTTGGTCAGGAAGCCGGCGAGCGCGCCCACCTGATAGCGGACGATGCTCTCGACCTCCTCGGGGGTGAGCTTCATCTCTCGGCGCCCGAAGCCGGTCAGGTCGGGAAGACCGGGATGCGCGCCGACGCGCACCCCGTGCTCCTTGGCGAGTGCGACCGTCTCGTCCATGACGCTCGGGTCTCCCGCGTGGAACCCGCAGGCCGCGTTGGCGACGTCGATGATGGTCATCAGCGCGGGGTCGTTGCCGAAGCGGTGCAGTCCGAAGCCCTCGCCCATATCGGAGTTCAGAGTCAGATTCTCACGGCTTTGTGCATCCATGCACCCAAGCTACGTCGCCCGCGCGCAAATCGTTACTGTGCATATGCAAGAATTATTGAGCTTTGATCATGCACAACGTAGAACGGCGGCCGCATGCGCGTAGCTGATCTTCTCACCGAGCCCTCGCTGCAGCTCCGCCTCGAGACCCCCTCGGGAACGGACCGACTGAGCTGGGAGGTGAGCAGATGCGCACCCACCGAGCACCTCGACCCCACACCCTTCCTCGACACGAATGTGCTGCTGCTCACCTCTGGCATCGGCATGAACTTCACCGAGCAGAGCATCTGGGACGCGTACGTCGAACGGCTCACCCGCGTGCCCGTCGCGGCGCTCGCCTTCGCCGTCGGCGCGGCGTACGACACCCTGCCGAAGGGGCTCGTCTCCGCCTGCACCCGCTACGACGTCCCGCTGTTCGAGGTGCCGACCACGGTGCCGCTGCTGAAGATCGGGCAGCACGTCGACAGCGTGCTGCAGGCGGAGCGCATCGAGCTCATCGACCGCGGCTGGTCGCTCGCGGACGAGTGCGCCCGCCTCGCCAGCCAGGGCGCGGAGATCACCACGCTCCTCGCCGCCATCTACGCGGCGCTCGAGCTCCCCATCGCCGTCTACGACGCCTTCGACGCCCTGATCGCGCAGTACCCGGAGGCGGTCACCTGGCGCACCGGGGCCGGTCGGGCCTCCCAGCCGGACGCCCTCACCGTGTCGCTGCCGATGGGGCTGCGCAACCCGTGCCAGCTCGCGGTGCAGCGCTACGGCTCGACCGCCGAGATCGAGTCTCTGCTCGCTCCCGTCACCTCGATCCTCGCCCTGCAGCTGAACCGCTCGGTGGTCGTCGATGCGAGCAGCCAGCGCGACATGCTGCGGTTCGTGAACCGCTGCGTCGGGTGGTCGGAGTTCACCCGCAGCGACGTCGCCGACGCCTTCCAGGAGCTGGGCCTCAGCCGCCGCGCCGAGACGGCGTTGCTCGTGGCCGACATGACGGGCGAGCACTCCGCTGCGGCGTGGCAGGTGCGCGTCGCGCTGCACAACGCGTTCCACGACGTGCGCGTGGCCGAGCTGGACGAGCACATGATCGCCCTCGCCCAGTTCCCGCGCGACGACTTCTCCACGGTTGCGGGCCGCATCCTGCAGATGGAGCCGGCCGTCCCTCTCGTGCTCAGGCAGCCGTCGCGCACGGTCGACGAGCTGCGCATCGCCCTCGTGCACGCGCTCGACCTCGTGCGGCACATCGACAAGCCCTGCTCCGCCCCGATCCTCGGCCTGAGCGCCGTCGTCGCGGCGGCCGCCGGACGCGGTGCGCGCGAGTCGGCCGAGCGGTTCCTCGCCCCCCTCATCCTGCACGACGAGCAGCGCGCGACCGAGCTGCTGCCGACGTTGCGCACCTGGCTGCGCAACGACGCCCACCTCGCCCGCACCTGCGAGGAGCTCTACATCCACCGCAATTCGCTCAGCTATCGGCTGCGCCGCATCGAGGACATCATCGGCATCTCCCTCGACACCCTCGACGGCCGCGCCACCTGCCTCATGGCCCTGCGGCTCGTCGACCTCGAGCCCTACTGAGATCGGGCCGCGGGATCGGCGGGCGAGCCCGACGGATCCCGCGGCCCGAGCCCGGACGGCAGCGCCGTCGACCGGTCAGCCGACGACCCTGATGAGGCCGGTGCGGCTCGACGGATTGGCCTTCCACAGGGCGGCGTACACCGCCGCGGAGAGCGCCACGGTCAGGATGGGGCCCCAGGTGGCGCCGATGCCCGCGAGATCCGCGTTGAAGCTGCCGAGCTGCAGGAACACCAGACCGACCACGGTGCCGATGATCCAGGCGATCAGGCCGTTCGAGTTGAACGCCCGGTAGTGCTGATCACCGATGGCCGCGTGCTCCTGGTGCTTGCCGCGCGATACGAGGATGTGCGTGAGCGCGATCGCCACCCAGGCCGTCACCAGCACGCCCTGCCAGGCGAGGGCCAGCAGCAGGTACCGCACGATCGGCAGGAGCATCAGCAGGTAGATGATGATCGAGGAGATCAGGATCCAGACGATGTTCGGCATCCGGATGCGCAGCCGCTCGCCGAACGCCCGGAGGTTCGCCGCGCCCAGGTAGTAGTTCGCCGTGTTGATGCGCGTCTGCGACACCCAGATCACGAGCAGGCCGAGGATGCCCATCATGGAGACCAGACCGCCGGCCAGCCCCGTCTCGGAGACCTCCACGCCGGGGATCGTGAACGTGAGGAATACGCCGACGAACGCCGCGAAGCCGTAGGCGAGCGTGTAGAACACACAGCCGAAGGTGACGTTCTGATGGAACTTGATGTCCTGGCGCTTGCCGAGGGCGGCGTAGTCCATCGTGAACATCATCATGATCCAGATGCCCATGTAGCCGGCGAACACGGCGAGCCAGCCGGGACCGCCCATCGCGAACGGCACCGGCCCCACGTCCTGGGTGATCCACGTATCGCTGAAGCCGTACTGCACGCCGGCCCAGATCACCGCCGCGACGAGGCCGAAGAAGTAGATCGGCATCAGCCAGCCGTTCAGCTTGTCGAGGAAGCGCCGCGCACCGCCGAGGATCAGCGGCGTGGAGTAGATCACGACGATCAGGCTCCACATCCACATCTCGCCGCCGAACATCTCCATGAAGGCGTAGGCGATGATGGAGCCCTCGAACACGGCGTAGTAGATGGCGACGAGCGCGAAGATGATCGTGGCGATCGTCGACCCCGCGGTGCCGAGGATGGTGCGCGAGAACTGGGCGACGGTGGTGCGGTTGTTCAGCGCGTACTTCGAGAGCACGGCGTTGATGAGGCCGTAGGCGATGATCGTCAGGACGATCCCGATGATGGCGTTGACGGTGCCGTAGGCCGAGGCCATCGCGGCGCCGATGTAGACGAAGAAGAAGGCGCTCGCGACGCCGTAGAAGGCCATCGCGAGCGAGCCGCGCTTCATCTGGTCTTCGTCGTCGCCCTCGCGGGCGAGGGCGTCGGTGGCTTCGACGTCGTCGTTAGTCCCTGTCAGATTGATGTTCACGGTGGATACCTCCATTGGTATACGGGCGGGGAAGGGGTGGCGGATTGCAGGCGGTGAACTCCTAGCGCGCCCTCAATTGTGTGGGGACGGTCAGCCCATAACTATTGGGCTGAAGCCAGTAACCGATATTGATTTTTCAGGCTTTTGCACAAGATGAGCTGCGGAACCGGGAAGACCGTGAGCCGAGCACCGCCTCTCCGGCCCGCCCCGTCAGTCCGACCAGTGGGCTGCGGAACGGCGGAGCATCTGCGCGCGATGCTGCCGGGTGGTCTCCTCGAAGAGCTCGCCCGTGCCCCAGTCGAGGATGACGCCGTAACGGCGAATCACATCGAGCAGGCCGATCTCGCCGGCTCGGTACTTCGCCGCGATCTCCTCCGGCCCCACCTCGAGCCACCCGGCCCGGTGCTCGCGGATCCAAGCCCGCTTCTCGGCGGTGGCCTCGCGGTCGATCTCGTACCGATCCAGCGCGGGATCGACGGGAGTGATCACCACCCCGTAGTCCTCCGCCGCCCGCTCGGGCGAGACGTACTGATCGATCACGTCTTCCAGCACCTCCTCCGGCGGACGCTCGAGCGGGTCCCCGAACCCGCCGCCGCCCGCCGAAGGGCGGTAGAAGGCGTCGCCCGGCTGCACGGGCACCGAGGAGAAGATCGAACCCAGGAACCGCTCGTTCTCGGTGCCCCGATTGAGCCACACCCCGTGCGGAATCGACGGCAGGCCGCCCTCGATTCCCCAGGTGATCGAGCGAGCGCGATCGCAGCAGTAGCTCATGACCGTGGCATCGGCGTCGGTGATGGTGCCGCCCTTCTCGATGCCGCAGCCGCCGCGGAACCGGCCGGGCCCGCCGGAGTCGGTGCCGATCCGGTGCATCGAGGTGATGACCGGCGAGAGCCGCTCCTGGCCCTCGCAGGGCTGCACCGCGAGGCCCGCGCCGAACACGGGCGCGGTGGCGCTCGACCCGTCCTTGTTCGCCCGGCCGCCCCAGCCGCCGGCCATCCAGTCGTACCACATGAAGTAGGGCTTGCTCTCGATGCGGGCGTCACGGCCTCCGACGAGCAGGTACTCCAGGTTGAAGGCGCAGGCCATCGCCCGTTCCGGCATGATCTTCGACCAGAGCTCGAAGATCCCGTTCATGAGCTTCTCGTACGGGCCCGACACCGTGCCCGTGACCGCGTACGGCCACCCCGCGTTCACCACAGTCCCCTCGGGTCCGATGTCTGCGGTGACCGCCGCGTAGAAGCCGGAGTTCAGGGGCACATCGGGGAAGAACGTCTTCGTCCCGGCGTAGATCGCGGAGAACGTCGTGCCGTACCCCGAATTGAGGAACGTCTTGACGACCGGGCCTCCCTTGACGTCGTAGTGGATGCCCTGCCCGTCGAGCGTCATCGTGATCTCCACGGGAACGAGCCCCTCTCCGGCGCCAGGGTCGAGGTCGAGATAGTCGACGGTCGACCAGCTGCCGCGCGGATACCCCTCGAGCCGGCGGCGCACGGTGCGCTCGACGTAGTCCTGCGTCTCCTGCATCGCGAGCACGACGGTCTCCGTGCCGTAGCGATCGACGAGGCGCAGCACCTCCCGCTCGCACACCGCGGTCGCCTCCGACTGGGCGTGGAGATCCCCCATCGCCTGGTCCGGCGCGCGCGTGTTCGAGACCAGCAGCTGGGCGACGTCGTGCAGATACACGCCCCTCGACCAGATGCGCACCGGCGTGATGCGCAGTCCCTCGGAGAAGTGCTCGGAGGCCGACACGTCGAACGAGCCGGGAACATTGCCGCCGATGTCGGCCCAGTGCCCCTTGTTCTGCGCGAAGGCGATGATCCTGCCCTCGGAGAAGACGGGGCGCACGAAGGAGACGTCGTTGAGGTGGGTGCCGCCGCGGTACGGGTCGTTGATCGCGAAGACGTCACCGGGGTGGATGTCGTCGCCGAACTCCTCGAGCACGGCCTTGCACTGGAAGTGGAGCGTGCCGACGTGCACGGCGATGTCGCCCGACCCCTGCATCACCGTGTTGCCGCGGGCGTCGCACAGCGCCGACGAGAAGTCGCGGGAGTAGATGACGAAGGAGTAGCAGGTGCGGAGGATCTGCTCGCTCATCAGGTCGACGCTCGTGGCGAAGGCGTTCTTCAGCACCTCGAACGTCACCGGGTCGAGCGTGGTCTCGCGGACCAGGGTTGCGGACGGAGAAGCGTTCTCGCTCATCAGTTGACCTCCTCCAGATGGATGCGGATGTTGAACCACTCGTCGATCTCGGCGCGGGCGCCCGGCGGAACGACGGTGGTGGAATCGAGCTGGGTGATGATGACGGGCCCCTCGAAGCGCGTGCCCGCGGCGAGCGCGACCCGCTCGTAGACCGGGGTGTCGATCCACTCGTGCCCAAAGTATGCGGCCCGTCGCTCGACCGGATCGCCGGGCCCCTGCGGCACCGGCTGCGCCGGCCGGAAGGACGGCTTCGGGGTCTTGCCGATCGCGGTGAGGTGCAGCTGGTACACCTCGACCGGGGCGTCGTCCTGTCGGAAGTTGAACTCCCGTTCGTACTGCTCGTGGAAGGTGCGCACCGCCTGCTGCAGCGCCCCGCGGCCGCGACCCATGGGCACCTGGAGCGAACGCCACTGGCCGGAGTAGCGCATCGAGATCTTGCGCTGCAGGACCGCGTCCTCGTCGGAGACGCCCTCGTGCCGCAGCCGCGCGGAGGCCTCGGTCTCGAGCGCGACGAAGGCCTCCTCGATCCCCTCCTCATCGGCGGCGGAGGCGAGGCCGGTGCGCATCTGCGCCAGGTCGTGCTGGATGTCGACGAGCAGGCACCCCATGGCCGAGGTGACGCCGGGGCTCGGCGGAACGACGACCGTGGGGATCCCGAGCTCTCTGGCGACATCGGCGCCGTGGAGCGCCCCCGCACCGCCGAAGGCGAGCAGCGCGAAGTCTCGCGGATCGTAGCCGCGGCGGATCGAGACGAGGCGCACCGCGTCGGCCATGTTCGCGTTGGCCACCGAGACGATGGCCTGCGCGGCCTCCTCGAGGCCCATGCCGAGAGGCTCCGCGATCACCCTGCGGATCGCCTCCTCGGCGAGTCTCCGGTCCAGCTGCTTCATGCCGCCCGCGAGCGAGGTTCCGAGCCTTCCCAGAACGAGGTTGGCATCGGTGTTGGTCGGCTGGTCGCCGCCGGTGCCGTAGCAGGCCGGGCCGGGATCCGCGCCCGCGGACTGGGGGCCGTTGCGGAGCGACCCGGCGATGTCGATGTGGGCCAGGGATCCGCCGCCGGCGCCGATCGTGAGCACCTCGATGGACGGGAAGATGATGGGGTGGCCGTACTCCACCTGCCACTCCTGCGCGACGCGCAGCTCGCCGTCGGCGACGAGGGAGATGTCGGTGGAGGTGCCGCCCATGTCGAGGCTCACCGCGTTGTCGTAGCCGCACTGCTGGGCGATGTGCTTCGCGGAGATCGCGCCGGCGGCGATGCCGGAGGCGGCGAGGCGCACGGGGAACTTCTCCACCAGCCGCGGCGTCATCGATCCGCCGCCCGAGTGGAGGAGGAGCAGGTCGCCCCGGTAGCCTCCCTGCTTGAGCTGCGCGGCGAGCCGGTTGACGTAGCCCGACACGAGCGGCGCGAGCACCGCGTTCGCGACCGCGGTGTTGAAGCGGGGGTACTCGAAGATCTCGGGCAGGATCTCGGCCGAGGTCGAGACCGTGGCGTCCGGGATCATCTCCTCGAGGATCTCCCGCATGCGGGTCTCGTGGTCCGGGTTGGCGTAGGAGTTGAGGAAGCAGACCGCGATCGTCTTCACCCCGCGCCGCTTCAGCAGCTCGGCGAGCTCCCGCGCCTCGGCCTCGTCGAGCGGGGTGACGGTCTTGCCCAGGTAGTCGACGCGCTCGGTCACCTCGAAGCGGTCGCGTCGACGGATATAGGGGGCGGAGACGTCCTTGTAGGCGTCCCAGAGGTCGTCCTTCGTGCCGTCCCGGATCTCCAGAACGTCTCGGAAGCCCCTGGTCGTGACGAGGGCCGCGGCCGGGAAGTTCCGGGTGATGAGCGCGTTGGTGGCGACGGTGGTGCCGTGCGAGAACAGGCTGACATCGCCGAGGTCGATCTCGCCCCGCTCCACGCCGTTCATCACGGCGACCATCGGATCGTGCGGCGTCGACGGCACCTTCGTCACTCGCATCTGCTGGGTGTCGTCCTCGAAGATGCACACGTCGGTGAAGGTTCCGCCGACGTCCACGGCGACACGGACACTGCTCATGACTTCCTCCTGAAAGTTCCTCGTCGAGTTCCGGGATGCCTTCAACGATGGATCGATCGGGCGCGGCGGTCACTGGAGAATGCGAAGCTTTCCCGCATCCCAGTTGTGAAAACTCCAAGAAATGCGCGATGATTCTGCCGAGAAACATCCCCTTCGCACAATTCCGGGAGAATCGACGATGACCCCCGACGTGAACACCCAGGCCGAAGTCGAGCGCTTGCGCACGACTCTCGAGATCACCAACACCCTGCTCGCGGCCGTCTCCTCGCCCGATCCCGTGCACGCTCTCGTCTCCCGCATCGGGACCGTCTGCCGCGGCGCCGCCGTCATCTACGACTTCGAGGGATCCGTCATCGCGAGCACCGGCGAGGCGCCGACCCAGCTCATCTGGAACGAGATCGCCGCCACCAACCGCGGCGAGCTCGACATCCGGATCGGGCGGTGGCGCGTCGTCACCCGGAGGGTCGCCCTGCGCGACGGGATCCACGTCATCGCCGCGGCGAGCCGGGGAGGCGAGCGGCTCGAGCGCATCGGCGAGCTCCTGCTCGACACCTCGGAGCGGCTGCTCGGCGCCCTCCACGGCATCCAGTACGGGGCGACGCTGCGCGATCGGCGCGACAACGAACAGCTCATCGCGACGCTCCACGACGGCATACTCCCCTCGAGGGAGCACCGGTTCTGGACCCGGATCGCCCAGTTCGGCTTCCCCGCCTACGCGCCGGTGCGAGCGCTGGAGCTCGTTCCGCTCGGCGAGGCCTCGGCCGGCGAGGCCCACGTCGCGCACCTCGTGGGCAGAGCGCGATCCGACGACGTCCCGCTGCTGATCATGCTCCATCGGGCGGACGCCGACTCGCCCGCCGTCATCGCGGCCCTGGTCCCCGACTCGGCCGCCAGCGGGCGGTGGATCGACGCGATGTCGGAGCGCTACCTCGTGGGAGCCTCGGGAACGTTCACCGCGCTGGCGCAGACTCCGGACGGCGCGCGCGAAGCCGAGACCGCCCTCGGGATCGGCCGGCAGTGGGCCCGTGCGACCGAGCACCCCGAGCGGCTCGGACCGATCCGGATCGACCGGATAGACCTCTCCACCTGGCTGCTCTCCCATGTCGACCCCCGGCAGCTGCAGGAGCGCATCGCCCGCACCCTCGACCCGATCGGCTCGCCGCTGCTGCGCGAGACGCTCATCGCCTTCCTCGCGGCCGAGCAGAATGTCGCCCGCACGGCCGAGGCGCTCTTCGTGCACCCGAACACCATCCGGTACCGGCTGAGCCGGATCGAGGAGGCGATCGGCATGCCCGTCGCCTCGGCGATGGCGATGTCGAACTTCGTGCTCGCCCTCTACCCGGCGCTCGTCGGCGTCGCGGCGAAGCACCGGCGGCTCGACCTGCACGACCCGATGCCGTAGCGGAGCCCCGCGCCCGGCGAGCATCCCCGGAACCTGGCTATGCTGTGAGTGCACGGCGCCGGGGCCGGGAATCCGACGCCGGGAAGGAGGAGGATCGTGAGCACCGGATCGCACGGAGACGTCCAGCTCGAGAACGAGCACTTCCGCGTCACGCGGTGGACCATCGAGCCGGGCGGCGCGATCCCGATGCACCGCCACGAGCACGAGTACGTCGTGGTGCCCCTCGTCACCGACACTATGCACGTGACGAACGCCGACGGCAGCGAGGCCGTAGCCGAGCTCACCGCCGGCCGGAGCTACACGCGCCCCGCGGGCTCGGAGCACCGGGTGGAGAATCGAGCCTCAACGGCTCCCATCGTCTTCGTCGAGGTGGAGCGGCTCTCGTGAGCGCGGGGGCAGCCGCGGGCCGGGGCGAGGCGTCGGTCAGGTTCGTCGCCGAGGCCGACCGCGACGCGTGGGCCGCCCTGTACCGCGGATACCGCGACTTCTACGGCAAGCCGCACGACCCCGCGGTGTACGAGACCGTGTGGGGCTGGCTCATGGACCCCGCGCACGAGAGCCGCTGCCTGGTCGCCGAGGTCGACGGCGCGGTAGTCGGGATCGGGCACTTCCGGCGTTTCGCGCGCCCCATCGACGGCGGGTACGGGCTGTATCTCGACGACCTCTTCACCGCGCCCGAGGCGCGCGGAACCGGAGCGGCGTCCGCGATCCTGCGCCGCCTCGGCGGCATCGCGCGCGATGAGGGCGCCGCGCTCGTGCGCTGGATCACCGCCGAGAGCAACGCCGCCGCGCGCAGCCTCTACGACCGCGTCGCCGCGCAGACCGCCTGGGTCACCTACGACCTCCCGCCGTCGGAGTAGCCGCGCTCAGGCGCGCAGCCGCTCGGTTCCGCCCGTGGTCGCGACGCGCCCGTGCACGACCGGGCGGCCGTCGCGATCCACCGACACGAACACGATGCGCTCGAGGGTGAGCACCTCCTGCCCGGTGACCGCGTTCTCGACGCGGCACGCGAGCGTGATCGAGGTGCGCCCGAACCCGACGACCCGGTACTCGAGCTCGAGCAGGTCGCCGCGGTCGGCGCGCGACGAGAAGTCGATCGCGGACATGTGCCGCGTCACCACGTCGACGGTACCGAGCTGCGCCACCGCGACGATCGCCGCCTCCTCGTCGACCCACTGCAGCAGGCGCCCGCCGAAGAGCGCCCCGTGCTGGTTGAGATCCTCCGGTTTGACCCACTTGCGCACGATGTGCCGGTACTCGCTCATGCCCTCAGCCTACGCGCGAGGGGGATCGGGTCGGCGCGGCGCCCGGATCGCCGCTCACGCCCGCGGGAACACCGGCGGGAACAGCTCCGCCTCGCGCGATCCGGCGGGCGCGGCGAGGGCGTCGCGCTCGGGGTAGGCGGCGCGCAGCTTCTCGAAGACGCGCTGCCCCTCCGCGCGCAGCGCCTCCTCGTCGACTCCGGGGATGCGGCCGTCGCGCATCACGACGCGCCCCGCCACCATGCTGAAGCGGGCGTCGCGCGCGGTGCCGGCGAGCACGAGCGTGCGCACGGGGTCGTCGACGGCGCCCGTGCGCAGGTCGCTCAGCGAGAACGCCACCAGGTCGGCGGCCGCACCCGGCGCGATGCGACCGAGATCGGGCCGCCGCAGCGCCCGGGCCCCTCCGAGCGTCGCCGCCTCGACGTACTCGGCGAGCAGCCCGCGCCCGAGGTCGCCGTGCTGGGCCTTCGAGAGCTGCACGCCCGCGTCGATGGCGCGCACCAGGTCGGGCGGGAAGGAGTCGGTGCCGAGCGCGACGTTCACCCCGGCGTCGAGGTACTGCGAGAGCCGTTCGAGCCAGAAGGCGTAGCGGGCGTTGGTGAGCGGGCAGTGCACGACGGTGGCGCCCGCGGCGGCGAGGCGGGCGAGGTCGCCGCGATCCTCGCCGTGCACATTGGGGTGCACGTCGAGGTAGACGCCGTGGGCGAGGAGCAGCCGCTCGTTCAGCAGGCCGGCGCGCTCGATGAGCCCGAGCGGCGTCGCGTCGCGCTCGGCGGCGAGGATGCCGATCTCGGAGTCGAGCCCCTGGGTCGCGTGCACGCGCACCAGCGCGTCGCGCTCGGCCGACGCCTCGGCGGTGCGGGCGAGGATCGCATCGCTCACGGTCTCGACCCGGCACGGCGCGAGCACGCCTGTGATGAGCGGGTCGCCGAGCGCCTCGGCGGTGTCGAGGAAGCGCACCGCGTCGGCGAAGCCGGCCTCGCCGAGCGCCTCGTCCCAGTGGATGCCGTGCGAGCCGTCGGCGCGCGTCACGTGCGCGCCCGACCGGTACGAGGGGCCGAGGAAGACCCGGATGCCGAGCTCGCTCGCGGTGCGCGCGGTGTCGAGCAGGTCGTCGTGGGTCTCGGCCCACGCGCCGTGGATCTCGGTGGCGATGGGCATCGCGCTCGTGATCCCGTGCAGGATCAGCTGCACGAGTCCGTACCGGCGCAGCGCGCTGCGCTCGCCGGGGGTGAGCACCTCGCGCGGGTCGCGTGCGTACGCGGCCGACCACTCGAGCCGCGCCTCGTGCGCGGGGCTCCACCACGAGTCGAGCAGCAGGTGGTCGATGTCGACCAGCCCCTCGAGATCGATGAGGCCCGGCATGAGCAGGCTCTCGCCGAGGTCGATCACCTCGTCGGCTGCCGCCGCGAGGGCTTCGCCTTCGGCCCCGCCCGCCACCGCCTCGATGCGCTCGCCCCGCGCGAGCACCACCGCGCCGCGCAGCTCGGCGAAGCCCCCGCGAGCCTCGTCGAACACGATCGCGAAGGCGGCGCGCACGGCAACCGAGCGCTCGCGGGCGACCCCGCGCTCCGCGGCGCTCACGAGGCCAGCCGCTCCCGCCGCACCGGCTTCCACCCGGGCCCGGGCACCGCGGCGCGCAGTGCGCGCGTGTACGGGTGGGTCGGGTTCGCCAGCAGCTCGGCCGTGACGCCCCGGTCCACCACCAGTCCGTTCTCCATCACGATCATGCGGTCCGAGATCTGGTTGACCACGGCGAGGTCGTGCGAGATGAACAGGTAGCTGATCCGCCGCTGCGCCTTGATGTCGGCGAGCAGGTTGAGGATCTGCGCCTGGATCGAGACGTCGAGCGCGGCGACCGCCTCGTCGAGCACGATCACCTTCGGGTCGGCGGCGAGCGCTCGCGCGATGGCGACGCGCTGCCGCTGCCCGCCCGAGAGCTCCCTGGGCAGGCGGTCGAAGAAGCGCTGCGGCAGGCCGACGGCGTCGAGGATCTCCTGCGCGCGGGCGCGCAGGCCGCCGCGGTCGCCCTCAGCGGCATGCAGCCGGAGGTTGCCGAGGATCACGTCGCCGATGCGCTGCCTGCCGTTGAGCGAGGAGTACGGGTCCTGGAAGACGTACTGCACCTCGCGCGCCCGCGCTCGACGGTCGCGCAGGCGCTTGGGCGGCCGCGAACGATCCTGCCCGTCCACGGTCACAGTGCCGCTCGTCACCGTCTCGAGCCCCACGATCATGCGGGCGACGGTGGTCTTGCCCGATCCCGACTCCCCCACGATCGCGAGGCACTCATCGGGCAGCAGCTCGAACGAGACGCCGTCGACGGCGACGACGTCCTCGCCCTTCGTGCCGCGCGGCGCGGGGAACACCTTGCGCAGCTCGCTCACCGAGATGAGCGGCCCGGCGCCCTGGTCTTCGACGTTCACGGGGTGATCCTCGCCTTCAGTTCCTGATGCAGCTCGAGGTTGTACTCGAGCACGGGCAGCCGGTCGAGCCGCTGCTCGATGCTGGGGCGCGCGCCCAGCAGCTCCTTCGTGTAGGGGTGGGTGGGTGCGTCGTAGACGTGGGCGCCCTGCTCGACGATCTCGCCCGCGTACATGACCGCGAGCCGGTCGCAGCACGCGTTCGCGAGCTCGAGGTCGTGGGTGATGAAGAGCAGAGCGAGGCCGCGCGCGCGGCGCTGCTCGTCGAGGATCGCCATGACGTCCGACTGCGCGGTCACGTCGAGAGCCGTGGTGGGTTCGTCGGCGAGGATCAGGCGCGGCTCGGCGAGCAGCACGCTCGCGATCATCACGCGCTGCAGCAGGCCGCCCGACAGCTCGTGCGGGTACTGCCGCAGCCGCCGCTCCGGGTGCCGCACGCCGACCTCGTCGAGCAGCTGCACCGCTCGCCGCTCGGCCTCGTCCCGGTGCGCGCCCCGCTCGCGCACGAGCACCTCGGTGAGGAAGTCGCCGACGGTGTGCACCGGGTTCACGTGCGCGCGCGGATCCTGGAAGATCATGCCCACGTCGTTCGCCCGGTACTGCCGCAGCCGGGAGCGGTTCATCTGCAGCACGGATTCGCCGTCGAAGCGGATCTCGCCCCGCACCCGGAAGCCCTTGGCCAGCATGCGGGTGATGGCCCGCGTGGTGAGCGACTTGCCCGATCCGGACTCTCCGACGAGGCCGAGCGCCTCGCCGCGGTCGAGCGTGAAGGCGACGCCGTTCAGCAGGTCGAGCCGGCGGTACCCGCCGACGAGGGTGGCGTGCAGGTCTGCGACCTCGAGCAGCGGCTCGCTCATCGGATGCTCCTTGCGTTCGAGGTGAGGCGGTCGCCGATCACGGTGATGCTCCACACGATGAGGACGATGGCGAGGCCCGCGCTGATGGCCTCGGCGGGCTGACCGCGCAGCACCGAGTCGAAGCCGCTCTTGACCATGAGGCCGAGATCGGCGGTGGGCGGCTGCACGCCGAGTCCCAGGAACGAGACGGCGGCGAGGTCGATCACCGCGAAGCCGAGCGAGGACACGGCCTGGGCGACCACGATGGGCTGCACGTTCGGCAGGATCTGGGTGAGGCTGATGCCGATGCCCGACTGCCCCTGCAACCACGCCGCCTGCACGTACGGCATGCCGCGCTCGCGCAGGGCCGCGCCGCGCACCACGCGCGCCACGTACGGGATGTAGCCGATCGAGAGCCCGACCACCACCGTCATGAGGTTGGGGCCGAAGATCGCGACCGCGATGAGGCCGAACACGATGCCGGGCACCGCGAACAGCACGTCGAGCACCCACGAGATGACCGTGTCGACCCGGCCGCGGTTCCAGGCGGCGAGCAGCGCGAGCATCGTGCCGATGACCGTCGAGATGAGGATCACGAGCGTCGGCCCGAGCAGAGTGATGCGCGCCCCCCACATGAGGCGCGAGAGCAGGTCCCTGCCGAGCGCGTCGGCGCCGAGGAGGTGCTGCGCGCTCGGCCCCGAGAGCGCAGCGAGGAGGTCGGGGAAGTTGGGATCGTAGGGAGCCGCCCAGGGCGCGAGCGCCGCGACGAGCACGAACACCGCGAGCACGACGGCCGCGATGAGGCCCGGAACGCCGAGCTTGCGGGTGAGCCGCGCGAACCGGCCCGGTTGCTGCGCGACGTCGCGGGAGAGGGCGATCCGGGTGGTGCTCGGCACGGTCATTGCTTGCTCCCCAGCTGGATGCGCGGGTCGATCAGGGTGTAGAGGAAGTCGACGATCGCGTTGATGAGGACGAAGGCGATGACGAGCACGAGGATCACGGCTTGCACGACCGCGAAGTCGCGCTGCAGGATCGCCCGGACCAGCAGCGAGCCGAGACCGTCGAGCGCGAACACGTTCTCCACCACCACGGCGCCCGCGATGAGGGTGGCGATCGTGAGGCCCATGACGGTCGTGATCGGGATCAGCGCGTTGCGGAGCACGTGCCGCCGCACGATGAGCCCGGGCCGGAGGCCGCGGGCGACGGCCGTCTGCACGTGCTCGCGCCCCTCCTCCTCCAAGACCGCGGCGCGGGTGATGCGGGCGAGGTACGCTGCGCTCGCGACGGCGAGCGCGATCGCCGGGAGCGTGAGATGGAAGACCGTGTTGAGGCCGCCTCCGCCGCTGCCGTTGGTGGGGAACCACCCGAGTCCCACGGCGAAGACGCTGATCAAGGCCACGCCGATGACGAAGGTCGGGGTCGCCAGACCGAGCGTGGCGACCGTGGTGACGACCTGGTCGGTCCAGCCGCCCTTCAGCGAGGCGAGCAGGCCGAGCCCGATGCCGATGACCGCGATGAGGATCGTGGCGAGCGCGATGAGGCCGACGGTTGTGCCGATGCGCCCGCCGATGAGGTCGGTGACCCCCTGGCGGTAGACGATCGAGTCGCCGAGATCGCCGCGCACGATGTCGCCGATCCACGCGAAGTACCGCATCAGGAAGGGGTCGTCGAGGTGGTACTGCTCGGTGACCCTCGCGATCTGCTCGGGGGTGCCGCCCCGGGGCCCGAGCACGAAGCTCAGCGGGCTCCCCGGGGCGAGGTACATCAGTCCGAACACCACGAATGAGGTGACCAGCAGCACGAGCAGCAGGCCGCCCGAGCGCCGGAGGATGAAGGACGGGATGGACACGGTGCTACTCCACGCCCCCGATGGTCGCCGCCCACGGATATCCGAGGTAGGCGGAGGAGGCGGTCGCGCCGGACACGCGATCGTTCTGCACGAGGATCACCGGCAGGTCGCCCAGCGGAACCCAGGGCAGGTCCCGCGTGATCTTCTCCTGGGCGGCGATGGTCAGCTTGGCCCGCTCGACCGGATCGACGGTCTGCCGCGCCCGCGTGATCTCCTCGCCGGCGGCGTCGTAGCCCGTGAAGTTGTTCGAGCCGCCGGGCGTGAACACCGAATACACGTCGAGCGGATCCGACATGTTGCCGTAGTAGGTCGTGAAGAAGCCGTCGAGACCCTCGCGCGCCTTCGGGTCGAAGTAGATGTTGCCGAACTGCTCGACCGGGATCACCTTGGTCTCGATCGTGAGGCCGATCGCCTCGCCGGCGGCTTGGATGAGGTTGGCCGTCTGCTCGTGCACCGCCGAGGAGCCCTGCACGCCGATCACGATGGGCGCGGAGACGTCGCCGGCCTCGGCGAGCAGCTTCTTGGCCCGCTCGATATCGGGGGCGAGGTCGTATCCGTCGTAGGCCTTCTGGAAGAGGGCGCCCGCCTCGTCGTCGCCGTAGTAGCCGGGACCCGCGAGCACGGGCGAGGGGATCGCGGCGCCCTGGAACACGACGTCGGCGATGGCCTTGCGGTCGATCGCGGCCAGCAGCGCCTCGCGCACCTTCGGGTTGGAGAAGGTGCCCGTCTCCTGCAGGGCGCGCAGCGTCCAGAAGATGTAGGACTTGCCGTAGGTGATGCTCGCCTTGCTGCCCTCGATCTGTCCGAGGCCGGCGGGCGGCAGGTAGAAGTACTGACCGTCGACGTCGCCGGAGCGGAGCGCGTTGATCGCCGTCGACTCGTCGGCGATGAAGCTGAAGCTGAGCTTGTCGACCTTGGGGATGAGATTCTTGTCCCAGTAGTTCTCGTTCTTGACGAGCGTGATGGCCTTGCCCGGCTCCCAGCTGTCGAGCGCGAACGGTCCGCTGCACATGAGTCCGCCCTGCGGGGTGCCGAACTTCTCGCCCGCCGCCTCGGCCGCGGCCTTCGAGACGATCGCGCCGGCCGCGCTCGACATCGCCTGCTCGAAGAGCGCGTCGGGCTGCTTGAGCCGCACCGTGACCTCGCGCTCCCCGGTCTGCTCGACGGACTCGACGTTGAGGAAGTAGTCGGCCCAGTAGGTGGCCGAGTCGGCGCCCACCTGGCGGCCGAGCGAGAACACCACGTCGGCGGCGGTGACGGGCGTGCCGTCCCAGAACGTCGCGTCGGGGCGCAGGGTGTAGACGTAGCTGCGGTCGTCCGGCGTCTCGATCGACTCGGCCAGCGCGTTCTCCACACCGAGATCCGGGGTGATGCGGGTGAGCCCCTCGCAGAGGTTCGCGTCGACCGTGTTCTCCGCGTAGTTGAAGGTCAGCATCGGGTCGAGCGAGAGCGGCTCGTAGGGCAGGTTCCAGGTGAGCTCGTCGACGGGCCCGGTGCCCGGCTCAGTGGTGGTCGCGAGGTTCGAGAGGTCGACGTCGAGACCGCCGCCGGCCTGGCCGCCGCCGGTGCCGCCACCGCCCGAGCACGCGGTCAGGGCGAGCGCCGATGCGGCCGCAGCCGCACCGATCATGGTGAGATAACGCTTGGACACGGGTACTCCTTCGTTCCGTCTGGTGAATCTGTTGAGGCTGTGCAGTGCTGGGGGAGATGCGGGATCGGTCGGGGTTCCGGGCTCAGCCGGTTCGGCCCCGGAGCCGGACGGGGATCTCGACGCCGCCGCGGATCGCGCGGAGCGGCGCCGGCCGGTCGACCACGAGCTGCGCGACGCTCTCCGCGGCGAACTCGAGGCGCGTGCCGCTCTCGGGGCCCGACCATTCCGCGATCTCCGGAAGGCCGAGCATCTCGCCGCCCGCCGTCGTGGCGAGGCGGAACACCCGCTCGAGTTCGGCGTCGGTCATCGCGCCCGTGCGGTAGCCGAGCAGGTGGGCGCGATCCACCATGCTGCCCGTGCCGAACGGACTCCACGAGTCGCGCACCCCGTCGGAGCCCGCGACGAGGCGCACGCCGCGGCCCTCGAGCAGATCGATGTCGGGCACGGGGTCGGGCCCGAGCGCGCAGGTGGCGATCCATACGCCGGCTTCTGCCACCCGGTCGAGCGTCTCGCCGAGGCTCGGCAGCGAGGAGTCGCACAGTGCGAAGGCGTGCCCGATCGTCACCCGCCCCTGCCGCCCGCCGGCGATCGTGCGGGCGGCGATCTCGCGGATCTGTGCCAGGCCCTGCTCACCCCCGTCGTGCAGGTGGATGTCGAGGTCGCGGCCGGTACGATCCGCGAGGCCGAAGACCGCGTCGAGATGGCCGGGCAGGTCTCCTTCGAGCCCGACGGGGTCGATGCCGCCGACCAGATCGGCGCCCGACTCGAGCGCGGCCGCCATCACCTCGAGGGCGCCCGGGTCGGTGAGCAGGCCGAACTGGGGGAAGGCGACGATCTGCACGGTGAGGTGCGGGGCCAGGCGCTCGGCCGCGGCGCGCACCCCCTCGACGTTGGCGGTGCCGAGCTCGGTCGAGACGTCGACGTGCGCGCGCATCGCCAGGGTGCCGTTCTCGAGCGCGTGCGAGAGCAGCCCGTAGGCGCGCTCCTCGACGCTCCGCTCGAGGGAGAACTGGGTCGCCCGGTCGTTGTCGATGAGATCCCGCAGCGTCCTCGCGGGGCGGCGCGACATCCAGCTGCCTCCCCAGCCCGTCTTATCGGGGTGGATGTGGCCGTCGACGAGGCCCGGCGTGTGCAGCAGAGGAGGGGTGTCGAGGGTCGCCGTCATTGGTGAGCCTTTCTCGGTCGGTCACGGGGAGTCGGAGAGCGTCGGGAGATAGCGCTTTCCGACTCATCAGACATATGATAACCATATAACCAATCGAATCTGCAAGGATGTACACGTGCGACATATTCAACGACGATCGCTCGTCGACACCGTCGTCGACGAGCTGAAGCGCGAGATCAGCCAGGGACGGTGGGGGGTGGGCGACCGCATCCCCTCCGAGGCGGAGCTGACCGCCGGCCTCGGCGTGAGCCGCCCCTCCGTGCGGGAGGCCGTGCGGTCGCTCGTGCAGCTCGGCCTGCTCGAGACCCGCCAGGGCGACGGCACCTACGTCGTCGCGACCGATCCCACGCAGGTGGCCCTCCGCCGCGCCATCCACCTGGCAGACAGCCGCGAGGTGATCAGCGTGCGCCGCGCACTCGACGCGCTCGCCGCGCGCGAGGCGGCGACGCACCGCGGCGACGAGGATCTCGAGACGCTCGCGGGGCACCTCTCCGCGCGGCGCGAGGCCGTGGCGGCGGGAGACACCCCCGCCTTCGCGGAAGCGGACGTCGCCTTCCACCTCGGCGTCGCGCGAGCCTCGGGGAACCGGCTCCTCTCCGACATCTACGCGAGCTTCGACGCGTCGCTCCGGGAGTCGATCTCGGACGCCTCCTGCCTCGCGCAGGGACGGGATCCCGACCGCGCCGACATGCACGAGGCGCTCTACCGCGCGATCGACGCCGGCAATCCCGAAGCGGCCCAGTCGGCCGCCCTCGGCGTACTCGAGCAGCAGGAGCAGTTGCTCGATGAGCAGCCCTGACCGGCGTCAGGGCGCGGCGGCGGGCGTGCTCATCCTCGCCGTCGGCCTGAGCGTCCGCTTCCCCATCACCGCCGTCTCGCCCCTGCTCACCGACATCGGCGAGGCCTACGCGCTGCCCCCCTCCGGCCTCGCCGTGCTCAGCGCGATCCCGGTGCTGCTCTTCGGCCTCGCGTCGCCGCTCGCGCCGCTGCTGGTCTCGCGCTTCGGCCTCGCCCAGGCCATCTCGGTGCTGCTCGCGGCGCTCGCAGCCGCCACGCTGCTGCGCCCGCTGTCGGCTCCCCTGCTCTTCGGCGGCACCGTCGTCGCCGGCGCGGCCATCGCCCTGCTCGGCATCCTCGCCCCCCAGATCATCCGGCACTCGCTCCCCGCCAGGGGCGGATTCTGGACCGGTGTGTACACCACCTCCTTCGGGGTGAGCGCGGCCGCCGGCGCCGCCCTCGCCGTTCCCGTGCTGCACCTGCTCGACGAGAGCGTGTCCGCGGCGCTCATGAGTTGGGGGATCCCGCTGCTCATCGCGCTCGCGCTCGCGCTCGCGCTCGGCCCCCGGATCCGGGCGGGCGGGCCCAGCGCCCACCACGCTCCGGATCGGCCGCGGGGGTCGCTGTTCCGCGCGCGCGGCATCTGGTCGGTCACCGGATTCTTCGGCTGCCAGGCCCTCATCTACTTCTCGCTCACCGCCTGGCTGCCGACCATCGCCATCGACCGCGGCATGGCACCCGCGCAGGCCGGCCTGCTCCTCGCCTGGATGAGCGTGGCCGGACTCCCCGCGTCGCTCCTCGCCCCCACGCTCGCGAGCCGGCCCCGGCTGCGCACGAGGCTCATCGCGGGCGTCGCGGTCCTCTCCGCCGTCAGCCTGGCCGGGCTCGCCTTCGGCCCCCTCGCGCTCGCGCCGCTCACCGTCGCCGCGCTCGGCGTCGCCCAGAGCGCCGCCTTCGGCCTCGCGATCGCCCTCATCGTGTTCACCGCGCCGAGCGCCGCGCAGACCGCCGGCTTCTCCGCGATCGGTCAGGGCATCGGCTACGCCTTCGCCGCGGCCGGACCGCTGCTGCTGGGGCTGCTCGCGCAGGCGGGGCTCGACTGGTCGGCGATGCTCGCCGTGCTCGTGATCGTCGCGCTCTGCGAACTCGCGTTCGGCATCGCCGCCTCGCGCGCCTCCGCAGGGGCGTAGACCCGCTCGCAGCGACCGCGCCGGGAGATCCTAGTCGTCCGAATCCTCTGACTCCTCCTCGTCGACGCCGTGGGGCCGGCCAGACTCCAGGTGCGTCGCAGGCCCGAGGTGCGAGGCGCCGCCCTCGTCGGTCCACTCGTGGCCGAGCTCGTCGTTGTGGGCGGGATCCGACTCGTGATCCTGGATCCGGCGCTCGTCGTTCGTCTGCATCGCGACCTCCATCATTGCCCGGCCTCGCTGCTGCGAGCCTTGTCCATCCAGGGTACGCCCGCGATCGGTGGCGGCAAAGGGGCCTTGACTCCCCGCCGGCGCGCATGCAATGTTGCCCTCCGCGAGCGCGGAGTCCCTGGGAGGCCCGACGTCGGGATCGGCCGGCCGGTTCACCCTACTATGGAGGGATGAAACGGATCCTGACCTACGGCACCTTCGACCTGCTGCACTGGGGGCACATCCGCCTGCTGCGCCGTGCCCGCGCGCTCGGCGACTACCTCGTGGTCGCAGCGTCCACGGAGGAGTTCAACGCGGGCAAGGGCAAGAAGACCTACCACGACTTCGAAACCCGCAAGAACATGCTCGAGGCCGTGCGCTACGTCGACCTCGTGATCCCGGAGAAATCGTGGGACCAGAAGGTCCGCGACGTGCAGAGGTACGAGATCGACGTCGTGGTGATGGGCGGCGACTGGGAGGGCGACCCCCGCTTCGAGGTGCTCAGGGACCACTGCGAACTCGTCTTCCTCGACCGCACCGAGGGCGTCTCGACCACCAAGATCAAGGAGGACCTCGGCGAGGGGGCCTGACGCGGCCTGCTCGCCGGCGCGGATCCCGGTGCCGCCGCTCCTGGGGAGGAGAAATGCGCGGAGCTGCGCATCTCGACGTCGCGCCGGCACCGGGTTCTCGGCTGTCCGGTCTACAGCACCTTCGAGAGGAAGGCCTTCGTGCGCTCCCGCTGCGGGTTGGCGAGCACCTCGACGGGATCGCCGGCCTCGACCACCACGCCGCCGTCCATGAACACGAGCTTGTCGGCGACCTCGCGGGCGAAGCCCATCTCGTGGGTGACCACGATCATCGTCATGCCGCTCTCGGCGAGCCCCTTCATCACGTCGAGCACCTCGCCCACGAGCTCCGGGTCGAGGGCCGAGGTGGGCTCGTCGAAGAGCATCAGCTTCGGCTCCATCGCCAGAGCCCGAGCGATCGCGACGCGCTGCTGCTGCCCGCCGGAGAGGTGCGCGGGATAGTAGTCGTGCCGGTCGGCCAGGCCCACGCGGGCCAGCAGCTCCATGGCGCGGGCCTTGAGCCTCGCCCGATCGCCCTTTCTCAGGAGCGTCGGGGCGATCATCACGTTCTCGAGCGCGGTCATGTGCGGGAACAGGTTGAAGCGCTGGAACACCATGCCGATGTCGCGCCGCTGCTGCGCGGCCTCCCGCGGGTGCATCTCGTAGAGCTTGTCGCCCTTCTGCTTGTACCCCACGAGCTCCCCGTCGACCGAGAGCCGGCCGGCGTTGACCGTCTCGAGGTGGTTGATGCACCGCAGGAAGGTGGACTTGCCCGACCCCGAGGGCCCGACGAGGCAGAGCACCTCGCCCCGCTGCACCTCGAGCGAGATCGACTTCAGCACCAGATTGGAGCCGTACGACTTCGAGACCGCCTGGGCCTCGACCATGGGCGTGTCGGTCGCGTGCGCGTTCATGCGCCTCCTCCCGGTCGGTTGTGGGGCGGGACGAACGTCTCGCCGTCGGCGCCGACCACCCCGATGGCCGAGGTCTCGACCGTCGGCTTCATCACGTCGGGCCGCTGGGAGACGCCCCTGGCGAAGTGCTTCTCGAGGTAGTACTGGCCCACCATGAGGATCGAGGTGACTGCGAGGTACCAGATCGAAGCCACGATGAGCATCGGCACCGGCTGGTAGGTGACGGCCGTGATGTCCCTGGAGCGGCCGTACAGGTCGAGGGTGAAGGGCACCGCCGCGACGAGCGAGGTTGTCTTCAGCATGGAGATGACCTCGTTGCCGGTCGGCGGGATGATCACGCGCATCGCCTGCGGCAGGATGACTCGGCTCATCGTGTGCCACCAGCCGAGCCCGAGCGCCGTCGCGGCCTCTTCCTGCCCCTTGTCGACCGAGAGCAGTCCGGCTCGTACGATCTCGGCCATGTAGGCCGCCTCGTTGAGCGCCAGGCCGATGATCGCGAGCGTGAAGTAGCTCAGCAGGTCCTTGGTGTTGAGAGTGACGATCGCCTCGGTGAAGGGGATCCCGAGCTCGAAGGCTTTGTAGATCGTGGGGAGCAGGCCCCAGAACACGAGCTGAACGTACACGGGAGTGCCGCGGAAGAGCCAAAGGTACACCCACGCGACGGCCTTGACGACGGGGTTCGGCGACTGCCGCATGACCGCGATCGCGACGCCGAGCACCACGGCGATGACCATCGAGTAGACGGTGAGCTGCAGGGTGTACCAGGCTCCTCTGGCGATGCGCTCGTCGAAGAGGTACTTGCCGACCTCGCCCCAGTTGTAGACGGGCCGGTTGAACGCCGAGTCGTATAGGAACAGCGCCGCGAGCAGCACGAGCACCACGGCGAAGATGGCGCGCCAGGGGTGCCTCAGACGGATGGCCTGGATCTGCTCCGGCTCGCGGTGCGGGGCTCCCTGCCCCGCACCGTCGGAGTTGCGTTCGTTCATGAGCGGAGGATCAGGCCTTGCCGGCGTTGATCGTGGCCTCGTCGACCGCACCGGCCTCGATGCCGGCGCCGGTCAGGATCTCGAGGTATGTGCCGTCGTCGATGAGCGACTGCAGGGCCGCCTGCACGGCTTTGGTGGTGTCGCTGTCCTTCTGGGTCGCGAAGCCGTAGGGCGCGGCGTCGAAGACGTCGCCGACGGCCTCGAGCTGGCCGGAGAGCTTCGCCACGGCGTCGCCGGTCACCGGCAGGTCGGCCGAGAACGCATCGGCGCGGCCGTCGACCACCGCCTGGGTCGCCTCGGGCTGCCCTTCGAAGCGCAGGATCTCGATCGCCTCCTTGCCCGCATCGGTACACGCCTTCGACTTCGCCGGCAGCTCGTCGGTGTCCTGCACCGTCGTCGCCTGCACCGCGACCGTCAGGCCGCAGGCGGAGTCGGGGTTGACATTCGACCCGGCCGCAGCGGCCCACTGGGTGCCCGCGTTCAGGAAGTTGACGAAATCCACCGACTTCTGACGCTCGACCGTGTCGGTGAAGGACGATGAGCCCATGTCGAGCGCGCCCTCCTGGATGCGGGGGATGATGCTGTCGAAACCGAGGATCTCCCACTGCGGGTCGAGACCGAGCTTCGCCGAGACCGCCTCCGCCAGATCGACGCCCCAGCCGGTCGGGTTGCCGTCGGCGTCCTTGTACTCGTTGGGCGGGTACTGGGCGTCGGTGCCGATGCGCAGCACCCCGGACTTCTTGACCTCGGCGGGCAGCAGGTCGACCGCCGCCTGGTCCGGCTCGATGCTCCCCGCCGCGGGGGTGCTCCCGTTGCCGGCGGAACCGCCACCCTCGGTAGCGGCGTTGTTGACGCAACCGGCCAGCGTCAGCACGGCGGCGGCGAGCGCGGGAAGCGCATAACGAATCTTCATTGATCCCTCCAGTTGGGAAGACCGGGCGGATCCCGGTGTGCGATTTCGGTTTTGAGTGTACTGGGCACAGGCAACGGATCAATTACAGAGTCTCTATCCGGGTCCATACCAGTGCTGGAGCCGAGAGGCACGACCGCGCGATCATGCGGCTGCGGTCCCCGAAAATGAGGAGGTAACGTTCCGATTAAGCCTGGCGTCGGGAGCCGGAAGCCCTCGCCGAGCACGAGCCGCGGGGCATCCGCAGAGCTGTCAAGGGCTGGCGTCGATACCGAATCGTTATCTAGCCTGGAGATGTCACGAGGATGCGGTGCGAGCCCGATGAGCAGGAGAGACAGCGCGGAACCCGCGGCGACCCCGAGCGGTCGGGATCGCCGCCCCGTCGCGCCCGATCCGCCGGCCCGCAGCACCGCCTCTCCACCGGAGACGCCCGCCGACCCCACGAGCGTGCGCCGCCCGCACGCGGTGCGCCGCGACATCCAGGGGCTCCGCGCGATCGCCGTGGTGCTCGTGCTCGTCTATCACCTCTCCCCTCGGAGCCTCTCGGGCGGATACATCGGCGTCGACGTGTTCTTCGTCATCTCGGGCTTCCTCATCACGGGGCAGCTGCTGCGCGAGGCCGAGGCGAGGGGCCGCGTCGACCTGCCCCGCTTCTGGGCGCGGCGCGCGCGGCGGCTGCTGCCCGCGGCGCTGCTGGTGCTCACGGCGACGCTGCTCGCGGTCTGGATCTTCGCGCCGCGCGGCTTCCTCCCCTCCTTCCTGACGCAGGTGGCCGCCTCGGCCGCGTACGTGCAGAACTGGGTGCTCGCGGCGCAGTCAGTCGACTACCTGGCGGCCGAGGCGCAGGTGTCGCCGGTGCAGCACTACTGGTCGCTCTCGGTCGAGGAGCAGTTCTACATCGTCTGGCCGCTCGTGGCGTTTCTCGCGGCGGCGCTGGCCGCGCGCTCGGCGGCCCGGCGGGGATCGGGCGGTCGGCGCTTCCGCAGCGTCTTCGCGCTGCTCGTGGGCGGCATCGCGATCGCATCGCTCGCCGCCTCGGTGGCCCTGACCGCGCTCGACCCCGCCCGCGCCTACTTCGTCACCACGACCCGCGCGTGGGAGTTCGCGGTCGGCGGACTGCTCGCGTGCGTCGCCGCCTCCCCCGCGCGATGGCTCGATCGCATCGGCCCCCGCGTTCGCGCGCTGGCCGCCTGGTCCGGCCTCGCCGGCATCGGGGCGGCGGCGATCCTCTACACCGATGCGACGCCCTTCCCCGGCTACGCCGCCCTGCTGCCCGTGCTCGCCACCGCGCTCGTCATCGCCGCCCAGGAGCCGGAGCCGGCCTGGTCGCCGAGCGCCCTGCTCGCGTTGCGGCCCATGCAGTGGCTCGGCGACGTCTCCTACGGGGCCTACCTGTGGCACTTCCCGCTCATCGCGCTGCTGCCGTTCGTGCTCGGCAGGGGCCTCGGCCCCTCTGAGGCGGCGGCGGTGGTCGTCGCGACGCTGCTGCTGGCCTGGGGCTCGAAGGTGCTCGTCGAGGATCCCTTCCGCACCGGCTTCTCTCGCGCGTGGCCGAGCGGTCGCACGCTCGCCATCACCTCGGCCGGCATGACGGCGATGCTGCTCTTCGCGCTCGCGGGCGTGCAGGCCGCCGACCGCGCCGTGGAGGCGGAGCGGGCCCGGATCGCCGCGATGCTGGAGAGCCCGGACCCGTGTCTCGGCGCGGCCGCTCTCGAACCCGGATCGGGTTGCGAGGCCACCCCCGAGCAGTTGCCGATCCCGGAACCCGCGCTCGCCGACAAGGGGCCGAAGCGCTGTCTCGACAGCATCGAGGACAGCGAACCCACGCCCTGCGAGTACGGGAGCGAACGGCCCGACGCGGATCGCGCCATCGCCCTCGTCGGCGACTCCCACGCCGAGCAGTGGCTCGTCCCGCTCGATCGCATCGCGCGTCAGGAGAACCGGCGGCTCGTCGTGATGGCGAAGGCGTCGTGCCCCTTCACCGCCGCGGAGCGGGACTTCGTGACGTCGCCCGACGCCGAGAACGAGCGGCTGCGGCAGAGCTGCACGGAGTGGAACAAGCGCGTACTCGCGGAGCTGGAGCGCGACCCGAGCATCGACACCGTGGTCACCGCGGCGAAGGCGAGCAACCGGGTGGTGCCGCAGGACGGTCTGAGCTGGCGCGAGACCGCGGCGCGCGCCTACGAGGAGCGGTGGAGCGAGCTGCCCGGATCCGTCGACCGGGTGATCGCGATCCGCGACACCCCGCTGCTGCCGGAGGGTGTGCTGCGGTGCGTCACCGAGCAGGGCGAGCGGGCCGCGCGGGAGTGCGCGGTGCCGGTCGACGAGGCGATGCCCGAGGATCCGCTCGCCGAGGCGGCGAGCGCCGCCGACGGAGTCGAGCTGGTGGACCTGAGCGACTACTTCGTGGTCGACGGAGCCGTGCCGCCCGTGATCGGAGGGGTCCTCGCGTTCCGCGACTCGAACCACCTCAGCTGGGCCTACGCCGAGATGCTCACGGAGCCGCTCGCCGAGCGGATGCGCGACGTGCTCGATCCGGGTGGGGGTGCGGAATCCGGCGCCGACGCCGCCTCGACCTGATCCTCCGGCCGTCGCGCAGGGGCGAGAGGGGTCGGGCCAGGCAGGGCGGAGACGGGGCTCAGCCGAGCGCGGGAACGAGCTCGTGGCGAAGCGCGAGGCCGCCCCTCGCCCTAGACTCGTGCCCATGCTGACAACGGGAGCCGGGCGCCTGTACTTCGCGCTGCAAGCGGTCGCCGGAGCAGCCTGGTGGGTCGCCGTCTTCGCCGTGCCGCCGGTGCGCAGGGCCACGCTCGGCGGTCTCGACCCGGTGCTCGTCGCCGCCCTCGATCTTCCGCTGTTCGTCGGGGCGTCAGCGCTCGCGGCGACCGGACTGCGGGTCGCGGTGTGGATCGCGGCCCCGTGGACCGCGCTCGTCGCCTGCGGCATGGCGGTCTACGCGACCGTGACGGAGCGGGCGGGATGGGGCGCGGTGCTCATGGTCGCCGCGGCGATCGGCGGTGCGGGAGCGGCGCTCCTCGTGCTCACCGGGCGCATCCCGTCGGAGCGGCTGCTCGCCGGCCCGCTCGCGTTCCGCCAGGCCCGTCCCGCGACCGCGGGGCGCAACGTCGGACGCACCGGTGCGCAGATCGTCGGGTTCTGGGGGCTGTTCCTCGGGGCGATCCCGCTCGTCATCGCCGCCCTCGAGCAGCGCTGGGGGCTGCAGCTCGACCCACCCGCGGCCGTGCCCGTCGCGGGCGCGGTGCTCCTCGTCCCGGCGAGCGCCCTCGGGATCTGGGCTGCGCTCGCCATGTCGCTGCGCGGTGAGGGCACGCCGCTGCCCTCGGCCGCGGCCCGCCGTCTCGTCGTGAGCGGGCCGTACCGCTACGTGCGCAATCCCATGGCCGTCGCGGGCATCGCGCAGGGCGTGGCGGTGGGGCTGTTGCTCGGCTCCTGGCTGGTGGTGCTCTACGCGCTCAGCGGCTCACTGCTCTGGAACCGGGTCGTGCGCCCGCTCGAGGAGGCCGACCTGCAGGCGCGCTTCGGCGCCGCGTTCGCCGTCTACCGGGAGCGCGTCGCGTGCTGGATCCCGCGCCTGCGGCCCTGGGCCGAGGAGGAGACGCCCGTTCGCCGAGCGGCAGGGGCGCGGGATCGCGCACCGCGTCGATCCCGCACGCCCGAGCGCGGATCCTGAGCGATCCCGCGAGCCTACCTCGCGGTGAAGAAGAGGCGCTTGTTCGCGAACTCCCCGATGCCGATGGGTCCCATCTCGCGGCCGAAGCCCGAGCGCTTCACGCCGCCGAAGGGAAGCTCGGCGGCTTCCGCAGCGATGGTGTTGATGTGGGCCATGCCCACCTCGAGGCGGGAGGCCACGCGCGCGGCGCGCGCCTCGTCCGTGGAGAACACCGAGCCGCCGAGGCCCAGCGCACAGTCGTTCGCGAGCTCGAGCGCCTCATCGTCGCTGTGCACCTTGTACACGGTCGCGACGGGACCGAAGATCTCCTCGCGGTACGACTCCGAGTCGCGGGGCACGTCGACGAGCACCGCCGGCGAGTAGTGGGCCCCTGGGCCCTCCGACAGCACGCCGCCGGCGAGCAGGCGCGCGCCCTCCGAGACGGCCCTCCGCACCTGCGCGTCGACGGTCTCGGCCGCCGCGCGGGTCGACAGCGGCACGTACTCGCCCTCGCCCAGGTCGAGCTGGTCGCCGGGCTTCAGCCCGTCGGCGAGCCTCACCAGCTCCGCAACGAACTCGTCGTAAACGTCGGCCATGACGATGAGACGCTTGTTCGAATTGCACACCTGGCCGCCGTTGTAGGTGCGGAAGTCCCACGCCGCCTTCGCGACCGCCGCCGCATCGTCGGCGTCGAGCACGACCATCGGATCGATGCCGCCGAGCTCGAGCACGCACTTCTTGAGATGCGCGCCGGCCTGGGCGCCGATGATGGCTCCGGCTCGCTCGGAACCCGTGAGCGAGACGCCCTGCACGCGGGGATCGGCGATGATGGTCGCGATCTGATCGTGCGAGGTGAAGAGCGCCTGGTAGCCGCCGACGGGTACGCCGGCCTGCTCCATGATCTCCTGAATCACGAGGTTCGAGCGCGCGCAGATGTCGGCGTGCTTCAGCATGACGGTGTTGCCGAGCACCAGGTTCGGGGCCGCGAAGCGGGCGACCTGGTAGTACGGGAAGTTCCAGGGCATCACGCCGAGCAGGGCGCCCACCGGCAGGTGCTCGATGACGGCCCTGCCCGGGATCGTGCTCGGGATCTCGTAGTCGGTGATGAGGCCCGGCCCGTACACGGCGTAGTACTCGATGATGTCGGTCGCGAAGTCGACCTCATCGAGGCTCTCGGCGATCGACTTGCCCATCTCGGTCGCGATGATCCGGGCGAGCTCCTCGCGGCGCTCCGCGAAGATCTCCGCGACGCGCTTCACGACGGCGGCGCGCTCCTGCACGCTCCGCTCCCGCCACTCGCGGTAGGCGGCGTCGGCCGCCGCGAGCTGCTGCTCGACCTGCTCGTCGGTCGCTGAATCGAAGGTCTCGACAATCTCCCCCGTCGCGGGGTTCTGAACTCGATACTTCGCCATGGTTTATCTGTTTCCCGTCTTCAATGGGACGCGCGTGTGCGCGCCGTGTCTATCGTCGCATCCGATGCGTCTGCAGCGCGAGTCCTCCAGCGTGCGGATCCCGTGAGCGGCCACTGCAGTCGAGCACGGAGCCGATGGCCGCGCCCGAGGCCGCTGGGCACGCCGCACCCGGTCGCACGCGGCGCGCAGAGACGCTCAGCGGCCGCCCCGGAATCGCTTCGGAGTGAAAGGCTCGAGCACCGGCGCGACGCGATCGTTGCGGACCAGGTCGGCGACGGCCGCCGCAGTGGCCGGCGCGAGGGTCACCCCGTACATGCTGTGCGCTCCCGAGACGTAGGCGTTCGAGAGGCGTGGAAGTCGGCCGATGATCGGAAGCCCATCGGGTGCGAGCGGGCGCATGCCCGCCAGGGGCGTGACTTCGCTCAGGGCCGGGACCTCGTACCCCCTGATGTAGCTCTCGGGGGCGCGCAGGATCGCGTTCACGCGCACGTCGCTGACGAGCTCGTCGAGCCCGCCGAACTCCATTGTGCCGGCAAGGCGCAGCCGATCGTCGAGCGGCGTTACCGCGACCTTGGCGTCGTAGAGGTTGGTCGCGCCCTTGAGGCCGAGCGGCGGCAGTTCGACGCAGTAGCCCTTGCCCGGGCGGATGGGCAGGTTGGCCCCGAAGAGCCGCGACAGCGGTGCGGTCCACGCCCCTGCGGCGAGCAAGAACTTGTCGCCCTCGAAGGCGCGCATGCCGCTCGAGACGCTGGTCACTCGACCGCCGGCGATCCGGACGCCGTCGACGGGGGCGTTCTCTACGATCTCGACGCCCATTTCGACGAGCTTGCCGCGCATCGCCTTCGTGAAGCCACGCGGGTCGAGGTGCAGTTCCTTCGGGAAGAACAGGCCGCCGCGCACTTCGTCCTTGAGCATGGGCTCGTGCTCGCGCACCGCGTCTCCGAGCAGCTTGATCGGCGCGATGCCGTGACGGCCCGTGAGATCGGCGTAGCTCAGGTGGTGGTGCATGTGCTTGTCGTCATGGAACGCCATGAGCAGCCCCCGGTGGTGCAGCTCGTAGTCGATGCCATCTGCGCGGTACTCGTCGAAGACGCGCACGGAGTCGGCCATGAGCGCGAGGGTGTGCTCGAAGCCGGCGCGCTGCGAGGGCCCGTTCGAGGCTCGGAACATGCCGAGCATGAACGAGATGAACGACGGCTTGAGCGATGGCCTGATGTAGAGCGGGCTGTCAGGCTGCGTCATCCACTTCATCGCGGAAAGCACGGCACCGGGGCCGGGCACGGGCAGCGCGTCGGCCGGGACCACCCATCCGGCGTTGACGTCGCTCGCGCCGAGGCCGGTCGCACGGGCGTCCACCACGGTCACCGTGCCCCCTTCGCGAGCGAGCTGGTAGGCGGTGGTGAGGCCGATGATGCCGCCGCCGATGACTACAGTGTGCATCGCCGGTCCTTTCGTGAGCGTGGGCGAGGAACCGGGCAGTAGCCACCCGGATGTCTTACAATCACACAATATGCCCCGAAGAATGCCGCGCACAACAGCACCCTCCCACCAATCGGCGACAGGCATCGCCGCACCGCCGATCAGCGTTCACTCAGCCCGCCTCGCACGATCCCTCGCCCACAGCGACGGCGCTCGCGAGCGCGTCGAGCACGGCGCGTATCGCGGGGCTCTGCTGCGAGCCGCTGCGATGAGCGGCGAACACGGTCCGCGTAGGCCGGCCCGGCAGTTCGACCTGCCGCAGCCGCGGGCGCTCGCTCTGGAGCAGCAGCCGCGGCAGCACGGCGATCGCATGCCCCGTCTCGACCAGCCGCATCTGCACGAGCAGGTCGTCGGACTCGAACTGCACCACTGGCTCGAGCCCGAGGCTGCGGCACATGGCGATGCACCAGGCGCGGGCGTCGCTGCCCATCGGCTCCATAACCCACGGTAGGCGCGCGCCGATCTCGGTCACCGCGACACCGCCGTCGTAGCTCTCGGGTACGGCGAGCACCATGGCGTCGTCGATGAGATGCACCAGCTCGATGCCCTCCTGGCGACTGACCGGCAAGCCGGCGTACTCCTCGCCCAGCACGATGTCGAACTCGCGTGCCGCGAGCGCACGCAGCGAACGCGACGGCTCGATGCGGCTCACGAGCATGCGCGGGTGCGGGTCATCGCGCTCGAGCAGCCGAAGCGCCCGGGGCAGCATCGCGAGCGATGCGGTCTGCAGCGCGGCGACTCGCACGTCTCCCCGCGCCACCGCACGCACCGCGGCGACCGCGGCCTCGGCCCGCTCGACCTCGGTGAAGATGGCAGCGGCGCACTCCGCGAGGGTCTCGCCCTCGCGGGTCAGGCGCAGGCCGCGGCCCACCCGCTCGGTGAGCTGCGCCCCGACCTCCTCCTCGAGCACCTTGAGCTGCTGGGAGACGGTGGAGGGACTGAAGGACAGGGTCTCGCTGACGGCGATGAGGGATCCGCGCCGCTGCAGTTCCTGCAGCAGCAGCAGACGGTTGAGATTGAGCACACCTCAGTCTAATCATTCGATGTTTACGAATATAAACACCGACAATAAATCGCTTGTGGCGAATGTAAGTGTTCGTCAGTGTGGACAGGAGAGCCCGACTCCCGAAGATATGACCGAGGTATCCGATGCCCCCACGCTCACCGTTCCTCTTCCTCTCCGAGGCCGACATGGTCGCCGCGGGCGTCGACGACGTCGCCCGTTCCGTCGACGTCGCCGACGAGGTGTTCCGCCTGCTCAAGCAGGGCGACTACGTCATGGGCGGCGTGAACCGCAACAGCCACGGCCTCGTGCTGGTCTTCCCCGAGACCTCGCCCTTCCCGAACATGCCCACCGCCGGCCCCGACCGCCGCGTCTCGGCGATGCCCGCGTACCTCGGCGGCCGCTTCGACGTCTGCGGTGTGAAGTGGTACGGCTCGAACGCCGAGAACCGCAAGCGCGGCCTGCCCCGCTCCGTGCTCACCGTCATGCTCAACGACAAGTCGACCGGCGAGCCCCTCGCGCTCATGGCCGCGAACCGCCTCAGCTCCTCGCGCACCGCGGCCGTGCCCGCCGTCGCGAGCCGCTACCTGCCCGCCGAGCCCGCCCGCGTGCTGGCCGTGGTCGGCTGCGGCGAGATCAACCGGCAGGCCGTGCGCGCGATCCTGTCGCAGCAACCCGGCATCGAACGCATCGTCTGCAACAACCGCTCGCGCGAGAAGGCCGAGGCCTTCGCCGAGTGGCTGCGCGCCGAGTACGGCGTCGAAACCGCGGTCGCCGGCACCGCCCGCGAGTGCGTCGCCGAGGCCGACATCGTGACCGTCGCCGCCTCGCGCACCGCTCCGCTGCGCATCGAGGCCGACTGGTTCACCCCTCACGCCTGCATCCTGCTCAGCGGCCCCATGCAGTCGGACGAGAAGATCTGGACCGAGAGCCGCGTCGTCTACGACCACGTACCGCTGCACGAGGCCTACGTGGCCGACGCGCGCCGCGCCGACGATGTCGACAAGGCCTACCTCGGCCAGATCGGCGGCTACATGTACCGGCTGATCGACGCCGGCAAGGCGCCCCCGCTCGCCGAGTCGGAGGACCTCGGCACGATCATGGCCGAGGAGCGCCCGCCGTCGCGCGGCCGCACCGTGTTCATCGCGAGCGGCATGGCCGTCTTCGACGTCGCCTGGGGCTTCGACCTGCTCGAGAGCGCGAAGCAGAAGGGACTCGGCGTCGAGCTCGAGCTCTGGGGCTTCGACGAGGCCGAGGAGGGCGGGGGATCCCTCGCCGCAGACGAGACCGCCGCGGGCGAGGGAGCGGCCGCATGAAGATCAAGAACTACGACGCGCTCGTCGGAGTCGGCGACCGCGCCTCGCGCGAACTCGTGCTCGGCATCGTCGACGACGCCCTGAACCGGGTCGACGGCTACCGGCGCGTCAGCGGGATCGTGCGGGTCGAGGGAGACATCCTGCACATCGGCAACCGCCGATGGAATCTGGCCGACAAGAAGAACGTCTACCTCATCGGCGCCGGCAAGGCCTGCAATGCCATGGTCATGGCCATCGACCGCGCGCTCGGCGAGCGCCTGACCCGCGGCATCGCCGTCGTGAAGATCGCGGAGCGCACCGACGAGTTCTCCGACCGCACCGAGGTCTACGTCGGCGGACACCCCCTCCCGAACCGGGCCGGCTACCGGGCCTCGCAGCGGGTGCTCGAGCTCGTCGACCAGGCCGGCCCCGACGATCTCTTCATCATCGCGGTGAGCGGCGGCAGTTCGGCCCTGCTGAACGCCCCGATCGAGCCCATCACAGTCGAGGACGAGGCCGCCGCCACCGAGGTGCTGCTCACCTCGGGCCTCGACATCTACGAAGTCAACGCCGTGCGCCGCCACATCTCGCGCACGAACGGAGGCCGCCTCGCGGAGCGCATCCGCGACCGCGGCGCGGAGCTCATCGGCATCGGCATCTCCGACGCCGTGGGCAAGCCGCCGACAGGCGACATCTGCGAGCCCGACCCCCACTACGCGAGCACGCCCATCGGCCCGGATCCCACGACCCTCGACGACGCGCGCGCCGCGATCGACGGCCACGGCCTGCGCGACCGCCTACCGAGGAGCATCATCGATTTCCTGGACGACGCCGGCCCCGAGCAGGAGACGCCGAAGGCGTTCCCCGAGAACACCTACTTCGTGATCAACACGCTGCCCGATCTCGCCGAGGCCGCGGCTGCGGCTGCCGAGACGCGCGGCGTGACCGCGCACATCCTCACCACCTTCCTCGAGGGAGAGAGCCGCGACGCCGGCACCTTCATGGCCGCCCTCGCCCGCGAGGTGCAGACCAGCGGTCGCCCCTTCCGGGCGCCGTGCGTCATCGTCAGCGGCGGCGAGACGGTCACCCGCATTCGCCCCGGCACCGTGATCACCGGTCACGGCGGCCCCTCGCAGGAGCTCGCGCTGAGCTTCGCGCTCGCGGCGGCGGCGGCGCCCGGCGCCTGCATGTACGGCATGGACTCCGAGGGCACCGACGGGACCTCCTCGGCGGCGGGCGGCATCACCGACTCGACGTCGGCGGCCCGTGCGGCCGAGGCCGGCGTCGACATCCTCGCCCACTTGCGCGGCCACGCCAGCTTCGAGGCACTGGAGGCCATGGGCGACGTCGTGCTCACCGGCAACACCGGCACCAACCTCTGCGACCTCAACGTCCTCTACGTGCCGGCCCAGAACGGAGGGGGCTCATGACCGTCATCACATCAGTCGTCGCCCGCCAGATCCTCGACTGCAAGGCCCGGCCGATGGTCGAGGTCGAGCTCCGCACCGAATCCGGTGTCGTGGGCCGCGCAGCCGCGCCGACCGGCTCCTCGGTCGGCATGCACGAGGCGAAGGTGCTGCGCGACGAGGATCCCTCGAGCTACGACGGTCTCGGCGTGCACCGCGCCGTGCGCAACGTCACCGAGGTCATCGCTCCGGAACTCGTCGGCACCGTGTTCGCGACCCAGCGCGATCTCGACGAGGCGCTTGTCGGCCTCGACGGCACGGCCGACAAGGGCGTGCTCGGCGGCAACGCCGTCTACCCGGTCTCGGTCGCGTTCCTCCGCGCGCAGGCCGCGGAGGCCGGCAAGCCCGTCTACGAGCACATCGCCCGGGGGCCGCTCGCCTCGATCCCGGTGCCGTGCTTCAACGTGATCAACGGCGGCCGCAACCGCGACGCCGTGCAGGCCTTCAACGAGTTCATCGTGGTGCCCTACGGCGCTGAGACCATCGACGAGGCCGTCGAGATGGGCGTGCAGATCTTCAAGAAGCTGCCCGGCCTCATCGAGAGCGCCACCGGCAACCCGGCGACCGTCGGCGGCTCGTACGGCTACGCCGCGCCCTACAGCGACCCGCACTCGGTGCTGTCGCTGCTGCAGGACGCGGTGGGCGCCGCCGGCTACGACGGCCGCGTCTCGTTCGCGCTCGACTGCGCCTCGAGCGAGATGTACGACCGCGAGAACAAGACCTACGAGCTCAACGGCGGCCGCGTCGACAACGTCGGGCTGGTCGGCTACCTGAAGCAGCTCACCGAGGAGTTCGACCTGCTCTTCGTCGAGGATCCGCTCGACGAGGACGACTGGGCGGGCTTCTCGCTCGCCGTGCGCGAGCTGACCCGCACCTACGTGTTCGGCGACGACTTCATCGTCACGAACAAGGAGCGCCTCGACCGCGCCATCGCTGAGAAGGCCGCCGAGGGCTTCGTGCTCAAGCCGAACCAGATCGGCACGATCACCGAATCGCTCGACACCTTCGACACCGCCACCGAGAACGGCCTCTTCGCGCTGCCGTCGGGTCGCTCGGGCGGCGTCATCGACGACATCGTGATGGACCTCTCGCTCGGCCTGCAGGTGCCGTTCCAGAAGAACGGCGCCCCCCGCTCGGGCGAGCGCATCGAGAAGCTCAACTTCCTGATGCGCGCCGCGCAGGAGATCCCGGGCTCGGCGCTCAGCCGCATCGAGAGCCTCGCGCGCTACTAGGCCGCGGCTGCTTCGCGAGAACGATGAGGGGTGAGGGATCCGCGGATCCCTCGTGATCGGACTCGCGAACAGGGCGCCGCGCCCATCGTCGACGAGGTGCAGGCCGGGTGCGGACGCACCGGCGAGTTCTACGCGCTCGAACCGTCCGGCATCGTGCCTGACGTCGTCGCGACGGCGAAGTCGATCGGCGGGTTCGGCCTGCCGATGGCTCTGAATCTCATCGCCCCCGAGCTCGACGCGTGGGAGCCCGGCGAGCATACGGGCGCATTCCGCGGAGATCAGCTCGCGTTCGTCGCCGCGGGGATCGCGCTCGCGTACCGGCGCGAGACGAGCTTCCGCGAGCTGGTCAAGCGCTGCGGCCCGAACGGAGGGGTCATCAAGCTGATGCCGCCGATCAACACGCCGACCGCGCAGCTCGTCGAGGGGCTGCGGCTCACCGGAGAGGCGATCCCCCGCTAGCGACGCAGCTCGAGAACGTAGCCGTCGCGCCCCGTCACGAAGCGGGCGACGACGAGGGCGGGGCCCCGATCACACGATCGGAGCCCCGCCCTCGCGCGCACCGTTGGGCAGACGGCGCGCCTCGTCGCTGAATCACTCCGCGACGAAGAAGAACCGCCGGTTCGAGAACTCCCCGATGCCCAGCGGGCCCATCTCGCGACCGAAGCCCGAGCGCTTCACACCGCCGAAGGGCAGCTCGGCCGACTCCGCCGCGATGATGTTCACGTGGCTCATGCCGGCGTCGATCTTCGACGCGATCTTCTTCGCACGCGCCTCATCAGCCGCGAACACCGAAGCACCCAGGCCGAAATCGCAGTCGTTGGCCAGCGCCAGCGCCTCTTCGTCGCTCGACACCTTGTAGACCACCGCCACCGGGCCGAAGATCTCCTCGCGAGCCGACGCCGAATCCGTCGGGATGCCCGTCAGCACGGTCGGCGAGTAATAGGCCGTCTCGCCCTCCCCCAGCACGCCACCGGCCTCGATCTTCGCACCCGCGGCGACCGCGCGCTGCACCTGCTCGTGCACGCCCTCGGCCGCGGCACGGCTCGACAGCGGCACGTACTCGTTCTCGCCCAGGTCCAGCGGGTCGCCCGGCCTGAGTCCCTCGGCCTGCTTCTTCAGCTCCGCCACGAACTCGTCGTAGATGTCGGCCATGACGATCATGCGCTTGTTGCCGTTGCACACCTGACCGCAGTTGTACGTGCGGAAGTCCCAGCCGTCCTTCGCGACCGCTGCGACGTCCTCGACATCGTCGAGCACGACCATGGGGTCGAGACCGCCCAGCTCGAGCACGGCCTTCTTCAGGTGACGGCCTGCCTGCTCTCCGATGATCGAGCCGGCGCGCTCTGAACCGGTCAGGGACACGCCCTGCACGCGGGGGTCGGCGATGACGGTCGCGATCTGATCGTGCGACGCGAACAGAGCCTGATAGCCACCCTCGGGAACACCCGCGTCGCGGAAGATCTGCTCCACCGCCAGTGCCGACTTCGGGCAGATATCGGCGTGCTTGAGCAGGATCGTGTTGCCCAGCAGCAGGTTCGGGGCCGCGAAGCGGGCGACCTGGTAGTAGGGGAAGTTCCACGGCATGATCCCGAGCAGCGCACCCACGGGCAGGTGCTCGACGAACGCCTTGCCCGGCACGGTGCTCGGGATCTCGTAGTCGGCGACCAGCGACGGGCCGTGCACGGCGTAGTAGTCGACGATCGAGGCCGCGAACTCGACCTCCTCGCGCGACTCCTGCAGGCCTTTGCCCATCTCCACGGCGATGGTCTTCGCGAGCTCTTCCTTGCGCTCCTCGAAGAGTTCACCGGCGCGCTTCACGACCGCGGCGCGCTCTTGCACGCTCCGCTCGAGCCACGAACGATACGCCGCATCGGCACTCGCGAGGGCCTGCTCGATCTGCTCGTCGGTCTGCGCTTCGAAGGTCTCGAGAATCTCGCCCGTGGCGGGGTTCTGAACGCGGTACCTGCTGGACATAACACTCCTTAAGTGCGGTTGCGGCGGAGCGCTGCGGAGCAGGCCCCGAGTGTGGGTGGTTCGAATGGGGCCAGGACGGTCCCGGCCCGGTTCTCCCGCTGCGACGGGTCACCAGACGCGGAAGACCTGACCGGTCTCGACGCCGTAGGCGGATCGCACGTAGGCCTGGGCGACCTCGGCGCGGGTGGTCGATCGGAAGCCTCGAAACGCCTCCACCACCTGACCGGGCTCGAGCACGATGGTGGGGCTCACGGCGTTGATGCGCACGCCGTTCGGCAGGTCGAGCGCCGCGCGCCGCACGAAACCCTCGAGGCCGCTGTTGACGGTCGCCGTCACGTTGCTGCCGGGAATGGCATGCTGCGCCAGGATGCCGGTCGTGAGAGTGAAGGAGCCGTTCTCGGCGATGTGTGGCAAACCGGCGAGCACGGCGCCGATCTGACCGCCGAGCTTGCTGGTGAAGCCCGCGGCGAAGTGCTCGGGGGTCGCCTCGGTGAGATGCGCGGACGGGGCGGCGCCGAGCGCGGTCACCACGGCATCGACCGCCCCCGCGGTTTCGAACAGCGATCTGAGCGACGCGGTGTCCGTGATGTCGACGCTCGGGATCGAGGATCGTGAGGCGGCCACGACCTCGTCGCCCAGCTCCTGGAACGCTTCGACGACGGCGCTGCCGATGGTGCCCGATCCGCCGATGACGAGAACTCGCATGCTTCCGCTCCTTGCCTGACAATCTGACGATACACGATCACCCTACCACGCGCGTCTCCCGCGCACCAGAGATGACGAACACCCGCCTTCACCCCTCCGCGCAACCCGGCATCGGCGACGCGCACCGGTTGACGCCGCGCGGGTTGGGGAGTAGCGTGTGCTCCGAGGTATTGTCTGACAATCTGATTGCTTAACTGAGTCTGTTCATCGCCTCCTCACCCTCCGCATCATCGACCGAAAGGATCATTACAATGACGTATCCCGAACTCAAGGGCATTCTCGCCGCTGTCGTCACTCCATTCGACGCCGACGGCAAGGTCGACTTCGCCGGGATCGAGCGCCAGGCCGAGTTCATTATCGGCAACGGCGTGCACGGCGTCGTCTCGGCCGGCAGCACGGGCGAGTTCGCCACCCTTTCCGTGGATGAGCAGAAGGCCGTCAACAAGGCCTACATCGAGGCGGCGCACGCCCACGGCGGTCTCGCGGTCGCCGGTACCGGCGCGCTCTCGACCGCCGAGGCGATCGAGCTCACCGCCGCCGCGAAGGAGGACGGCGCCGACGCCGTGATGATCGTCCCGCCGTTCTACGACGCGCTGAGCTTCGATGAGCTGCTCGCCCACTACAAGGCGATCTCCGAGGCCGTCGATATCCAGATCATGTACTACAACATGCCGGGCGTCACGGGCGTCGACCTCACCCCCGACCAGTTCGCGCGGCTGGGTCGGGAGACCAACGTCACCTGCTTCAAGGACACCGGCGGCGACAACACCAAGATGGCCACGATCCTGTTCGAGCACGACGACGACATCAAGGCGTTCAACGGCTGGGACACCTACACGTTCCAGGGCCTTGCGCTCGGCGCAGAGGCCGGCGTCTGGGGCGGCGCAAGCTTCATGCCCGCCCTCGCCGCCGAGCTCTACCAGGCGGTAGCGGTCGAGAAGGATCTCGTGCGCGGCCGCGAGCTGTGGGAGCGCATCAACCCGATCTGCGTGTGGCTCGAGGAGCCGAACTACGCGGCCGCCATCAAGGCCGGCGTCTCGCTCGCGGGCGTCGATGCGGGCAGCACCCGCCCCCCGATCCAGCCCGTCGGCCAGGAGCAGCGCGATGAGCTCGCGGCCCTGCTGCGGGAGGCCGGCGTCGAGGTCAAAGGCCAGTAGGCTCGCCTCATGGCACGAAAGATCATCCACGCCATCGACGTCCACGCGGCCGGTGAAGCCGGCCGCGTGGTCGTGGGCGGTGACATGTTCGTTCGCGGCACGACCATGCAGGAGCGGCTCGTCTACTGCCAGGAGCACCTCGACGACTTCCGCCGGCTGCTGCTGCAGGAGCCCCGCGGCTACCCCTGCCTCTGCGGGGTCATAGTCACCTCGCCGGTGAACCCCGACAGCGATTTCGGCATCATCGTGTTCGAGCACGGCGGTTTCCGCCCGATGTCGGGCAGCAACACGATCTGCGCCGTCACGGCGCTCGTCGAGACCGGCCAGGTCCCGGTGGAGGAGCCGCTCACCCGGCTGCGCATGGACACCGCGACCGGGCTCGTCGAGCTCACCGTGAAGGTCGAGAACGGACGCGCCGTCGAGACCAGCATCGAGAATGTTCCCTCCTTCGCGATGGAGCTCGATCGCGAGTTCGATCTGCCCGAGTACGGCAAGGTGAAGGCCGACATCGTGTTCGGGGGCCAGTTCTACGTGCAGGCCCACGCCTCGCAGTTCGGTCTCGAGCTGAAGCCTGAGAACACGAAGGCGATCATTCGCGCCGGCGCCCTGCTCCGCGAGGTCGCGCGGCGCGAATGCCCGGTGGTCCACCCCGAGCACCCCGAGGTCCGGGGCATCGCACTCGCGATGATCCACGGAGAGAGCGATACCGATGGGGCGGATGCGCGCAACGGCGTGATCTGCCCGAACGGTCCGGTCGATCCCGAGGATCCCGAGACCTGGACGAGCACGCTCGACCGCTCACCGTGCGGCACCGGCACCTCGGGCCGCCTTGCGGCGAAGCACGCTCGAGGCGAGCTCGCCGTCGGCGAGGACTTCGTGCACGAGAGCATGATCGGCTCGCTGTTCCGCGCCACCATCCGCGGGACCACGGAGGTCGGCGGCCGACCCGCGGTCCTGCCCACGATCGCGGGCCGCGGCTGGATCACCGGCATCCACGACTTCATCCTCGAGGACGACGACCCCTATTCCACCGGCTACCGCGTCGGTGACATCTGGGGCGCGGCCTGACCCTCGCAGCGCGCGACGCGATCGCGTCCTGGGCCGGTCGGCTATCGGCGCAGGGGCGTTCTCCTCGCCTCAAAGCCCCCGGGTGAGCGGCCGGGTCCGAAGCACCCGCGAAGCCTGGTACCCTAACAATCAGACAAACTCAGCATTTCGCGCGTGATCGTGAGGCGCCTACAGAATTGAAGAAGTATATGACGACGAGTAGTCGGTCGGCCAGTGTGGGCCAGGTCGCAGGTTTGTCACGCCGTGACGGCGCGATCCAGGAGATCCGCCGAGCGATCGTGCTGGGAACCCTGGTGCCCGGAGAGAAGATCACCGAGGTCGGACTCGCCTCGCAGCTCGGCGTCAGCCGGCCCACGCTCCGCGAGGCGCTGAACCAGCTCGCTCGCGAGGGGCTCCTCGTACAGGAGCCCTACCGCGGCATGCGCGTCGCCGAGCTCAGCGCCGGAGAGCATCTTGATCTCGCCCATACCCGCCACGCCGTCGACATGCTCGCGGTCGATTCGATCCTCGCCGTCCCCGACGGGCAGCGCATGGCCGCGCTCGACGAGTACTGGGAGGAGTTCGCCGCGGTCGAGAGGGATCCGGATCCCCTCATCCGCCACGAGGCGCACGTCGCCTTCCATCGCGGCATCTGGGAGGCCTCGGAGAACCAGGTGCTGCTGCGGCTGTGGCCGGTCATCGAGGCGCACATCACCATCGCGCTGGCGCAGGATCAGGCGATCCGCTCGGATCCGAACCGCGCCCTCACCCAGCACCACGCGCTCATGGACGCGCTCCACAGCCGCGATCGCGACGCCGTCGATCGCGCCTTCCGAGAGCACACGATCCGCAGCGCGGAGGAGCTCCTCGAGATCATGGCCGCGCAGTCGACCGCGGTCGCCGTCTGACGCACGAGAGGGCCGCTCACGGAATCGGATCCCGCGAGCGGCCCTCTCGCCCGGCGGCGGGCACGCAGCGCTACCGCACGTAGTCGGCGCCCATGATGTCGAGCGTGGCGCCGGTCATGTGGCGCGCGCGGCCCGAGGCGAGAAACGCCACCGTCTCGGCCACGTCCTCGGGCGGCACGACCTCCCGCATCGGCAGCGCGGCCAGCCTCTCCGGGGGCATGTGCCCCGCGATCATCCGGGTCGCGACCATCGCGGGGGCGATCGAGTAGGCGAGCACGCCCTCGTGGGCGAACGCGCGCGCGACGCCCTTCATGAGGTTCTGCAGGCCGGCCTTCGCGACACCGTAGGCGAGGTGCTCCCCGTCGTCGCCGCGGAGCGAGGAGCGGCTCGCCATCGAGATGATCGCGCCCCCGCCCTGCTTCCGGAAGTCGAGCACGGCGCGGCGCGTGAGCCACGCTGCCTGGCGCAGGTTCAGATCCATGTTCGCGTCCCAGCCGGCGAGCCACTCCTCCTCCGGCTCGAGGCGGGAGTAGATCCACAGGCCGGCGTTGTTCACGAGCACGTCGATGCCGCCGAGCGCATCGGTTGCCGCGTCCCACAGACCGTCGGGTCCGCCCTCGGAGGTGAGATCGGCCTGGAGCGCGACCGAGCCCCGGTCGCCGCCCTGGGCGACGAGCGCCTGGGCCTGCTCGTCGCTCGAGCCGTAGTGGATCGCGAGTCGCGCGCCGTCGCGGTGCAGCTTGCGGCAGATTTCGGTGCCGATGCCGCCGGTCGCGCCGGTGACGAGGATGCGCTTGCCGACCAGCAGGCCCTCCGCCGCGCTCACGAGAACAGCCCGCCCGTGATCTCGACGGTACCGCCCGTCACGTAACTCGACTCGGGGCCGACGAGGTAGGACATCAGGGCGGCGACGTCGGCCGGGCGGCCCACGCGCCCGATCGGGATGGGTTCTGCGAGTTGCTCTTCGGTGATGTTGTTGTCGCGCAGGCGCTTCTCGACCATGGGGGTGAGGATCTCGCCGGGGCAGACCGCGGTGACTCGGACGCCCTGCTTGCCGAAGTCGAGCGCGAGGCTCTTGCTCAGCGAGACGACAGCCGACTTCGATGCGTTGTAGGCGATGTGGCCGGGCGCCGGAATGAGGCCCCAGTTCGATGCGATGTTGGCAATCGAGCTCGTCTCGTTCTTCGTGAGCAGCGGCAGCGCCTCACGACAGGCGAAGTAGACGCCGGTCGTATTGACGCGGATGGTGTCGAACCAGTCCTCGTCGCTCAGGGCGAGCGCGTCGCCGCGGCGCATGATGCCGACGCAGTTGACGAGGGCGTTGAGGCTCTCGATGCGCCCGCCGAGCTCCTCGAACGCGGATCGGATCGCGAGGTGGTCTCCGAGGTCGACCACGACCTGCTCGATGCGGTCGCGGTTCCGATCATCCTGCCAGGCGTCGTCTCGGAAGTGCAGGTCGAAGGCGAAGACTCGGAAACCGTCCGCGGCGAGCCGCGAGGCGACCTCGCTTCCGATTCCTCCGCCGGCCCCCGTGACGACCGCGGTCTTGGATTCGTTCATTCCTCATCATTCCCTTCGAGCTCGGCCCGCCTCAGCGGGATTGTTGTTTCGGCGCTCCATCTCGCCGTTGATCCGGAGGCAGGCGGGAAGCCGAACTCGTCGGCTCGCCCACTCAGAGTTGTCTGACAATCTGCCTTTGCGGCGACAGTACACCAGCGCCAAGAGGCTCGTCAATCGACGCACCGGGCGATTCCGGCACAAAGTTCCCGGGCCCCGACGACCGCGCGATATCAACGCGAAATGGCCGCATCTCCATCGCAGAACGACCGCAACACTGCCGCAGAAGACGACGAGCCGCGGGCCAACCTTCCTGTTCGCTGAATGGCGTCGACCGAGCCGCGAGAACACCCGACACCCGAGCCCGGTCTGCGATAACGTATGACCAAGTCCACCAAATTGCCAGACAAAGGAGCCCTCCGATGGTCTCACCCGCGTTCCTCGTCGGCCTCGTCGGTACCGGCACCATCCAGTCGCTCTCACCCGCACTGCACATGGCCGAGGGGCGGGCGCACGGACTCTCACACGTGTTCCGCCCCATCGACATCGCCGCTCTCGGCCTCGAGCTCGACCAGCTCCCCGAGATCCTGGACTGGTCCGAACGGCTGGGCTACAACGCGATGACCGTCACCCATCCCTGCAAGCAGCAGGTCATCGACTACCTCGATCGCGTCGATCCGGTGGCCGCCGAGCTCGGTGCGGTGAACACCGTGGTCTACGCACCCGAGGGCCGCGTGGGCTACAACACCGACACGACCGGCTTCGAGCACGCGTTCCGCGACGGCATGGGCGACGCGACGCTGCGCCGGGTGGTGCAGCTCGGCGCGGGCGGGGCCGGCACCGCGGTCGCCGACGCGCTCGTGCGACTCGGAGCCGAACAGCTCACGATCGTGGACATCGACGAGTACCGGTCGTCGTCCCTCGCCGCCGACCTGCGCGGACGGCGCGGGGCGAACGCGGTCTCGGCGCCGCACGCCGAACTGACGGCGCTGCTCGCCGAGGCCGACGGCGTGGTGCACTGCACGCCGCAGGGCATGCACGATCACCCCGGCGCACCCTTCGACACGGCGCTGCTGCGCTCCGATCTCTGGGTCGCCGACATCGTGTACCGCCCGCTCGAGACCGAGCTGCTGCGCGCCGCCCGCGCGACGGGCTGCACGACCCTCGCGGGCGGCCGCATGGCCGTCTATCAGGCCGTCGACGCGTTCCGCCTCATCACGGGCGTCGAGCCCGATGCCGAGCGCATGATGCGGCACTTCCGCGAGCTTGCGGCAGCGGAGGGCGTGGCCTAGCCGGAGCCCGCCGACGCTCCGCGCCCGGCTTCCACCCACCCCTTCATGCCCTGCAGCGCGGTCCCGTCCGTCCGCACCTCGACGAGCGCCGATACCAGATCTTCGAAGACCGCGCGCGGCGATTCTTGGACGGAGCGACTCTTCGCAACCTGGCCGGCGCGATGGCAGATCCCGCAAGTCCAGGCCCGGTTCACACTTGTCTGGAGACCGTCTTGCTCTCTCCTTCACCGGTGACCGGGGCTCCCCACACGAGTTCCATGCCGAAGCCCGGCTTGTCAGGTACGAACATCTTGCCGTTTCTGAGCACGTACGCGCTGAAGTCCACGCCCTCCGTCGTATCGGTGATGCCCTCCACGAGCGCCACGCCGGGGTAGCCCGCGCAGAACTGAGCCGCGTAGTGGGTCTTGAGCTTGATCCCCCAGGCATGCGGCGAAATGCGAGCGCCGATCTCCCTCAACCGCGGCATCAATCGACGCCAACTGGTCAATCCGAACGCGTGGCCGAGCCCGAGATCGCCCTGGACGTCCATCTGGAACACTCCGAGGTACCCCTGCTCATACAGCTCGATCAGCAGCTCGACCTCGGGGTCCGTTTCACCATCGGCGATCAAGGTCCTCGGCGACACCCGATCGAGGTGCTCCCTCAGGGCACGAAAACCCTCGAGGTTCTCGCGGAACGGCTCCTCGATCCAGTACAGCCCGACATCGGCGACCGCATCGACATACTCCTTCATCCGGTCAACCGTGTACGCATCATTGGCGTCCACCAGAATCTCGCAGTCAGGGAAGTGCTCCCGCACCATCCTTGTGACCTCGATGTCTCTCCTCAGCCCGTCAGGCCAGTCCATCCACCTGGGCGCTCGCCCGATCTTCAGCTTGAAGGCCCGATAGCCGTAGTCATAGCCGTACCGGCAGTTCTCCAAGACCTGCCGCAGGCCTCCCGGCCTCGTGTCGGGACTGATGTCGTCGAAGTAGATCAGTGTGTCGTACACCGGCACCGGGTTGAGACCGTCGTTGCCGAACATCTTGTAGCACGGGATGCCCAGAATTCTGCCCGCCAGGTCATGCAGCGCGAAGTCGAACGACGACAACGACATGTCCAGAATGCCCTGGTCCGGTGCGAACAGCTCCGCGACAGTCCTGCCCAGAACGAGCTCGTCCTCGGTCAGATCCGGGCGGTAGAACAGGCCGGACGCCAGCCCCCACCCCGAAGCCCCTCGATCGGTGAGGAGCTCCTTCACCAGAACCTCGTCGCCGTATCCGTGTTCGTCTCGGAAGGCGTTCTTGCCGATGAGCCTCGGAAAACGCGTGCGGATCTTGTAGGTGTTGACCTTATGGATCGTGTGAGCGGCGAGATCACTCGCCCCCGTCTCCGTTGATGCCATTTCACTCCTCAGTGACGATTGTTCGACCTCCGTGTTTCGAGTCTCCCGCGTGGCCTCGCTATGCCTCCCCGAGCACCGCGTCCAGCGCGCCGAGCAGGCGCGTCGCATGCTCCTCTCCGAACACGAGCGGCGGACGGATCTTGAGCACGTTCGAGGCCGCGCCCGTCGCGGAGATGAGCACGCGGCGCTCGCGCAACCCGTTCACGATCGCCGTCGCCCGCGCGGCGTCCGGCGACTTCTCACCCCGGTTGGCGACGATCTCGACGCCGCAGTAGAGCCCCGCGCCGCGCACGTCGCCGATCGCCTCGTGGCGTCGGGCCAGCTCCTCGAGCCCCGTGCGCAACACGCCCCCGATCCGCTGCGCGTTCTCCTGCAGGCCCTCGTCCCTGATCACGTCGAAGGTCGCCTGAGCCGCCGCCATCGCGACCGTGTTGCCGCCGAACGTGTTGAAGTAGCGGGTGTCGTGCCCGAAGCGCTCGACGACGTCGTGCCGCACGACGACGCCTGCGACGGGATAGCCGTTGCCCATCGGCTTGCCGAGCGTGACGATGTCGGGGTCGAGGTCGTGCCGCTGGTAGCCCCAGAAGCGATCGCCCGACCGGGCGAAGCCGCACTGCACCTCGTCGGCGACCATGAGCCCGCCCGCGGCGTGCACCACCTCGGCCACGCGCTGCAGCAGCGTCGTGGGCTCCGCGAAAATGCCGTCCGAGGTGAAGAGGGAATCGGCCACGAAGGCGGCGAGGCCCTCGCCGTGCCGCTCGATGTCGTGGATCTGCTCGGCGACGTCCGCGACGAACCGCTCGATCAATTCCTCGCGGGGCAGTCGGTACGAGTCGGGGGTGCGCACGCGGCGCACGTAGACGCCGAGCGGCGAGTGCTCGCCGAGCGAGGGCGAGAAGCCCGCGCTGAGGGAGGAGTTGCCGTGATAGGCCTCGGAGGTGACGATGATCCCTCGCCGGCCGGTGCGGTGCTGAGCGATGCGCAACGCGAGGTCGTTCGCCTCGGACCCGGTGCAGGTGAACATCGTGCGGCCCCGCGCTGCGAGCTCGCCGCCGAATGTGCCGAGCAGGTCCTGCGCGTACGCGAGGATGCCGTCCTGCAGGTACCGGGTGTGCGTGCACAGCGTATCCATCTGCCGGCTCACGGCCGCGGTCACCGCCGGATGAGCGTGGCCGACCGAGACGACGTTGTTGTAGGCGTCGAGATACTCGTTGCCGTCGCGGTCCCAGAGCAGCACTCCCCTGCCGCGGCTCACCTGCACCGGTTCCTGATAGAAGAGCCGATAGGCCGGACCGAGCAGGCGCTCCCGGCGGTCGATCATCGCCCGCGTAACCGCGTCGAGTCCTTCGGCCCGGGCCGGGTCGAAGGCGTTGTTCATCTTTCCGCGAGGCGTTGCGGTCATTGCATGCTCCTTTCGGGGGAAGCGCGCGGGCTAGGCGCGGAAGGCGTCGAGGATCTCGGAGACCTCGTCGAAGGGACGGTCGAGGAACCACTCGAGCTGAGCCCAGCCCTGCTGGGTGTTGCGCATGATGTACCCGACGTTCTCGGGGAAGAGCAACGCACGGCGGGTGGTGATGAGCGCGCGGGCTATCACCCGCGCCATGACGAGGTGGGGAACGAGACTTAACTCGCGATCCGTGAGCGCCGCCAGTCGCAGGTACCCCCGCAGCAGATCCTTGCCCGCGGCGAAGGGATCATCCACCGGATGCCGGGCGAGATCTCGAGGCAGTTGATTCAGGAGAGCGGTCGAGACGTCGACGGCCACGGTGGTCGTGACGGAATCGCCGAAGTCGAAGACGCCGGTGAGGAACTCCTCGCGGCTCGGGTCACCGAGCAGGTTCGACTTGCTGAAGTCGTTGTGCAGGACTTGCATCCGCATTCCGTTCACCTCAGCCGAGATGTCGGCGAAACGCGCCAGGCCGGCGGCGAGCGCCGCACGCCTCCTCCTGTCCTGAACGAAAGCCAGCAAGGGGGTGAGTTCGAGCGCTCGGCGCGCGTCCCAGGCGAGGGGGCGGGTCGCGCAGGGATGAGCGAACGATTCGGTGGCGATGCGAAGCTTGGCGAGGGCCTCGCCCACGAGTTCGCGTTGCCGCGCATCCGTCTCCAGCTCGTCGAGAGTGGTGCCCGGGAGGTATTCGATGAGATGCACCTCCCGGTTCTGACCCGCTTCGTCCACGAGTGCGGTGACGGATCGGCCGCTGAGGTCAGCGCGGAACCTCGGTATCGGGATCGACGGATCGGTATCGATCACGTGCTGATGCAGCTGGCGCACGAAATCGAGTTCTCCTCGATCATCGCCCGGATTGGCCACCTTCATGACGAATCGCGGCATTCGATTGATGTCGACCCGGAAGGTGTCGTCTTTCTCGGTTGCGAGCCGCAAGACCTGCGCGTCCAATCCGTACACGTCACGAACGACCGCGCGCGCCTCACCGCTCCCCATCGAGACGTAGTCGCCCGTCAGGCCGCCCCCATCCATGAGGGCGGCTGCTGTCCTCGGTTCAGACATCGGTGGCATCCTCTCGAGTTATGTCTGGTTGTCTGACAATAGCACGTTAGAAGGACACTGCCAATGGCGCTGCTGAGGTCAGGCTATGATCGGCGGATACGGATTTCGACGGCCGACTGGATCCGAGGTGACCGCCAATGCACGAAGACCTGCTGCCTCTCGAGCGCCTCTCGGTCGCAGATCGAGCCACGAACCGCCTGCGGGAGCATGTGCTGTCGGGTGCGATCGAAGCCGGTACGCGCCTCACCGAGCTGAGCCTCGCGGAGCGGTTGGGCATCGGTCGAGCCTCGGTGCGCGCCGCGCTCGTACAGCTCTCGTTCGAGGGCCTGGTGGTGAAGACTCCCTACACGGGATGGCACATCGCCGAGCTTTCATCGCGCTCGGTCTGGGAGACCTGGACGCTGCGGGCGAGCCTCGAGAGTCTCGCCGCGCGCATCATCGCGGAGAATCTCGACGGCCCCACGCGCGAGGCGATCACTGCGTCTCACCGAGCCTTCCACGAGGTCTGTCTGAACGGTCAGGTCGATGGCATCAGCGCCCGAGACTTCGAGTTCCATAAGCTGACGGTGGAGCTCTCGGGGCATCAGCGCCTGCGCGAGCAGTACCGATTGGTCGAGAACCAGGTGAGACTGTTCATCATCACCAGCAACGCGCACGCCGCCGTAACCGGCGAAGAGGCCTTCGCGCAGCACGAGGCGCTTATGGCGGCGCTGTTCTCGGGAGACCCCGAGGTCGCGGCCCGCGAGGCGTGGCAGCACAGCCACAGCGCCGGCATACGCCTCTCCCGGTGGATCGAGCGGCGCGCTGTCGACGCGACTGAGCGCGACGAGACGAGCCGGTGAGTCTCGGCGCCCAAAGGCCCGAGGCGACCGGCGTCCGATTGAAAGCAGTGGCAGCATGACGACAGACTTCATCCCCCGCGTGCCCGGCTCGCGCAGCATCGCCGCGCGGGCGCTCGTCTGCGCGGCGCTCGCCGACGGCACGAGCGCCGTGTCGCGCGTGCCCCGCAACGACGACGCCCGGGCGATGGCAGGCGGACTGGATCAGACCGCGGCCACCCTCCGCGAGGAGGGATCCGACGCCTACCTCGTGACCGGGTCGCCCCGCTTCGCGCCGCCGCAGACCCCGCTCGACTGCAACGCCTCGGGCACGACCATGCGTTTCCTGGCCGCGCTCTCCGTGCTCACCGACGCCCCCGTTCTGCTCACGGGCACCGATCGCCTGCTCGAGCGTCCCATGGAAGGGCTCTATCGCGCACTGCGTCGTCTCGGCAAGGAGATCGAGGACCGTCCGGGCCTGCGCCGCATCACCGGCGCCCCGACGATTCCCGGCTCCCTCTCCATCGACGCGAGCGACTCCGGCCAGTTCGTGAGCGGGCTGCTCATGGCCCTGGCGGCCTCGGGACACGGCGTCGAGCTGCGCGCCCTGCGGCCGGTCTCGCGCCCCTTCATCGCGATGACGGCGACGGTGATGCGCGCGTTCGGCGCCGAGATCGAGATGAGAGAGGACGGCGAAGACCTCGTCTTCGTCATCGCGGGCAGCGGCTACCGACACCGCGACTACGCCGTCGAACCCGACATCATGAGCGCCAACTACTTCGCGGCGGCCGCGGCCATCACGGGGCGCCCGGTCTTCATACCCGACGTGCTGCGGAACACGATGCAGGGCGACGCGGTGATGCTGGAGACGCTCGAGGAGATGGGCGCGACCGTCGATTGGCGCGACGGCGGCGTGCGAGTGAGCCGAGCCGCTGGGGCGGCGCTGCGGGGCCGCACCGCCGACCTCGCCCCGATGCCCGACATGTGCCTGACGATCGGCGCCGTCGCGGCGGTCGCCGAGGGCGACACGACCCTGACCTCCACCCGCATCCTGCGGCACAAGGAGTCGGATCGACTGTCGGCCATGATCACGGAGCTCGGGAAGCTCGGCATCTCGACGGTCGTGACCGCCGACGATGACACGCTCGTGATCCGCCCGAACGGGCGCCTCGAACCGGCCGCGATCGACACCTTCGAGGACCACCGCATGGCGATGGCCTTCGGCCTCCTCACGCTCGTCGAACCGCGGATCGTCATCAACGACCCGGAGTGCTCGGCCAAGACCTGGCCCGGCTTCTTCGCGGAGCTCGAGCGGTACCGCACGGGCGCGTAGCCGGGGCATCGCGGAGGGATCCGTCACGACAGGGATCCGTCGCGACAGGGATCTCTCGCGGCAGGGATCCCTCGCGAGAGGAGCGCATCCTCCGAAATTGCCGATTGGCGACAATCGCCCGCCTGCGGTACTGTCGTCGTCACGGCACACGAGGCGAGGGGGCACCATGGCCGATTGCACCGGCGACAACGGCGGCGACTGCGGTTCGTGCGGGCTGCGCAGCCGGGAATGGTTCGAGGGACAGGGCAACGCCCCGTTCAACCACCGCGCCAACCTCAAGGCCGGCGGACACCTGGGCGAGATGTTCGACGGCCGCCCGGTGATCGGCATCGCGAACTCCGCCTCCGACCTCGTGCCCTGCAACTCGGGCCTCACCGACCTCGCCGAGCGCGCAGTGCGGGGCGTGCTCGAGGCAGGCGGCTTCCCACTCGTGTTCCCGACCATGTCGATCGGCGACTCGATCATGCGGCCGAGCGGCATGATGTACCGCAACCTCATGAGCCTGGAGCTCGAGGAGCTCGCGCGCGCGAATCCCGTCGACGGGCTCGTCATCCTCACCGGCTGCGACAACACCGCACCGGCCTACGCCATGGGGGCGGCGAGCACCGGTCTGCCGACGATGATGATCCACGCGGGCCCCATGCTCAGCGGCAACTGGCGCGCCCGCCAGATGGCCTCGGGCACCGACATGTACAAGCTGGGCGACGAGGCGCGCAAGGGCGTGCTCACGCCCGCCGACCTCGACGACGCCGAGTACGGCATCTCCCGCGGCACGGGCACCTGCAACACCATGGGCACGGCATGCACGATGGGGGCGGTGCTCGAGTCGATGGGCCTCTCGCTCATGGGCACTGCGAACATTCCCGCCATGGACGCGCGGAAGCGGGCCGCAGCGCAGCAGACGGGCCGCCGCATCGTCGAGCTCGTGCGCGAAGGGGTGGGCATCGCCGACATCCTCACGCCCGCCGCCTTCCGCAACGGCGTGCGCACGAACGCCGCCCTGGGCGGCGGCACCAACACCACCGCCCACCTACTCGCGCTCGCAGGTCGCCTGGGCCTCGAATTCAGCATCGACGACATCGAGCGGTACAGCCGCGAGGTGCCCCTGCTCGCGAACGTCATGCCGTCGGGCGAGTACCTGATGGAGGACTTCTACAACGCGGGCGGACAGGCCGCTCTGATGAGGAGCATGGGCGATCTGCTCGACCCCGATGCGCCGACCGTCTCGGGACGCACGATCGGCGAGGAGATCGCGTCGGCGCGGGTGTGGGACGAGCGCGTGATCCGCCGCCGCGAGAATCCGGTGAGCAGCGCGCCCGCCCTCGCGATCCTGTGCGGCAGCCTCGCCCCCCGCGGCGCTCTCATCAAGGCGACCGCGGCCGACTCCCGGCTGCTCGACCACCGCGGGCCCGCAGTCGTCTTCGATTCGATCGAGGATCTCGACGCGCGTCTCGACAGCCCCGACCTCGAAGTCGACGAGAACTCGGTGCTCGTGCTGCGAGGGATCGGCCCGACCGCCTATCCGGGCGCGCCCGAGCTCGGCAACTTCAAGATCCCGAGGAAGCTCCTCGACCGCGGCGTGACCGACCTCGTCCGCATCTCGGACGGCCGCATGAGCGGCACCGCCTTCGGTGCCGTGGTGCTGCAGGTCACGCCGGAGGCGGGCGTCGGCGGGCCGCTCGCGCTCGTGCGCGACGGCGACATCATCCATCTCGACGTGGCGAATCGCCGTCTCGACCTCGAGGTCGACGATGAGGATCTCGAGGCGCGCCGCCGAAGCTGGCAGCCGCCCGAGCAGCAGTTCGACCGCGGCTACCGCCGCCTCTACGTCGAGCACGTGATGCAGGCCGATGCCGGCTTCGACTTCGACTTCCTCCGCGGCAGCTCTGGTGCGCCGCGGATGAAGCGGCGCCCGTACTGACCGCCGCCCCGGGCCGCTATTGTCGCCAATCGGCAATTTGTCTTACAATCAGACGCAACAACCTCCCGGCGCGCTCGCGCCGACACCAGAGCAAAGGAGCCCGACCATGCGATCGAATCGCGTACTCAACGTCGTCAACGCCCACTGCGAGGGCGAGATCGGCAACGTCATCATCGGCGGCATCGGCCAGGTGCAGGGCGAGACGATGTTCGACAAGAAGCTCTGGTTCGAGGAGAACTACGATCAGGTCCGCGAGCTCATGCTCTTCGAGCCGCGCGCCGCGGTCTGGCACAACGTGAACGCCATCGTGCCCTCCAACAGCCCCGAGGCGGCGATGGGCTACATCATCCTCGAGACCACCGAGTACCCGGCGATGTCGGGGTCGAACACGATCTGCGTCGCCACGGTGCTGCTCGAGACCGGGATCCTGCCGATGACCGAGCCCGTCACCGAGCTCACCCTCGAGGCCCCGGTCGGGCTCGTCCGGTTGCGCTGCGAGTGCGAGAACGGCAAGGTGACGAAGGTCACCTTCACGAACCAGCCGGCCTTCTGCTACGCCCGCGACACGATGGTCGAGGTCGAGGGCATCGGCACCGTGCGAGTCGACGTCGCCTTCGGCGGCATGACCTTCGCCATGGTCGAGGCGCAGGATCTCGGCTTCTCCCTCAGCCCCGGCGAGGCGCGCGAACTCTGCGACGTGGGCGAGCGGATCAAGCTCGCTACGGCCGAGCAGGTGCCCGTCGCCTACCCCGGCAATCCCGACATGCCGGGTATCACCAACTTCGAGTGGATGGGCCCGCTGCGTCGCGACGCCGACGGCGACCTCGCCGCCAAGTGCACGGTCGTCGTCTCGCCCGGCCGCTGCGATCGCTCCCCCTGCGGCACCGGCACCTCGGCCCGCCTCGCCCTGTTGCACGCGCGCGGAGACATCGAGGTCGGCGAGAGCTTCACCCACGAGTCGATCACCGGCAGCACCTTCAGCGCTCAGATCGAGGGCACCGCGAAGGTCGGCCGGTACGACGCCGTCATCCCCCAGGTCGGCGGTCAGGCATGGATCACGGGCCTGAGCCAGATGACCCTCGACCCGACCGATCCCTATCCCCACGGCTTCACGCTCAGCGACACCTGGTTCGGCATCGAGGCGGGTGCAAGGGGCTGAGAAGGCGCAGCAAGATTGCGGAACCGTCACAAACCGGACAACCAACATCTTGGGTGTGGACAGATGCCACAGAAGCTCATAGACTCTCGAAGCGACGAGAGTGTCTGACAATCAAACAGTCAAAGGAGATGAGATTGTGGCAAAGAAAAAGGGCAACAGTGCGAATCGAATGGTGCTGACCTTCATCGTAGTGATCCTCCTCGCACTCGGCGGCGGCTTCCTCGGCGCGAAGCTGAGCGGTGGCGGCGGCGGCGGTGACGACGCATCCGCCCAGGGCTCCTGGCTCCAGGAGATCAAGGATCGCGGCGTGCTGCGCGTCGGCGTGGCGATCTCGCCGCCGCACACGGTCGAGCTCGAGGACGGTACGTTCGGCGGTCCCAACCTCATTCCGCTGCAGAACCTCGCCGATGCGCTCAACGTCAAATTGGAGACCGTTCCCGCCGAGTGGAAGAACATCGTCGCCGGTTTGCAGGCGGGTCGCTACGACTTCGCGGCGAACCTCGACCGTACGCTCGAGCGCGCGACCGCGGTGCAGTTCACCAATCCGGTCTGGGACTACCCGGCCGCCATGGCGGTGATGGCGGACGCGCCCTACACCACGGTCGACGATGTCGTCACCTCCGGCAACCCGATCAGCATCGTCACAGGTTCGGCAGCGTCCGGCGGCTTCCCGCGCAAGTTCCCCGAGGCCAACTACCAGGAGTCCGACGCATACACGAGCTCACTGCAGACGCTGCTCGCCGGCCGCGTCGTCGCCATCACCGGCGACCTGCCGACCCTCGTGAGCTTCGCCCAGGAGAACTCGGACGTCAAGATCATCCTCCCCGACCCCGACGTCTACCGCGGCTTCGCGGCCTACGGCGTTCCCGCGACCGCCGACGCGCGCTCGGTGGAGACCGTGAACATCGCCATCGAGCGCGCGATCAACGACGGGCTCATGGACGAGGCCTACGCAAAGGTGGGCTACGTGACCGAGGATCAGCTCGGCGAGGCAGGGCTGCTGAAGCAGTAGTCGAGCAGAAGCTAGCGGAACGCTTATGTATAAGACATATACATTCGACTGGTCTGTGATCAGCACCAACTTCGACACCCTGCTCGGAGGCCTGGGCACCACACTCCAGCTCGCGATCATCACCATCGCGCTCAGCATGATCCTGGCGGTACCGGTCGCCGTCGGACGCATGTCGGACATCGCGATCATCCGGTGGATCTTCCAGATCTACATCGAGATCTTCCGGTGCACTCCGATGCTCGTGCAGCTCTTCTGGATCTACTACGCGATGCCCGCGCTGACCGGCGTGACGCTTCCGGGCTTCACCTCGGCCATCATCGCCCTCACGGCCAACCTCACCGCGTTCATGGCCGAAGCGTACCGGTCCGGCTTCCAGGCCGTGCCGGTGGAGCAGATCGAGGCCGGGGTCATGCTGCGATTGACCCCTATGCAGCGGCTGGTGCACATCATCCTGCCGCAGGCGCTGCGCCAACAGGTGCCGGTGATCCTCTCCTTGAACATCTCGATGTTCAAAGACACGGCGCTGGTCTCGACCATCGCGGTGGCCGATCTCATGTTCATCTCGAACACGATCTCCGCGCAGTCGTACCGGGCGCTCGAGGTGTTCACCTCGGCAGCGGTGATCTACTTCATCGTCGCCTTCCCCGTTTCGCTCATCACGAGCTACCTGGAGCGCCGCATGCAACAGAACGGCCAGAAGGTACCGGGCCGACGCAGGCCGGTCAAGACCCTCGTCGAAGCCGTGAAGAAGGAGGCGAACTGATGACCGACGAACAGAATCCCCGGACGGGGCAGACCCCGACCGGAACGGTGCGCACGATCACCGCATCGATCGGGCAGGTGCTGGTCTCGGCGCGTGGACTCCAGAAGAGCTTCGGCGATCGGCAGATCCTGAAGAACGTCGACTTCGACATGAAGGCCGGCGACATCACGGTCATCATCGGAAAGTCGGGCTCGGGCAAGAGTACGCTGCTGCGCGCACTGGCCGGCCTCACCGATCCCGATGACGGCAGGATCATCTTCGACGGCGAGGTCGTCTTCGAGGACGAGGAGCGCACGGAGGTCTGGGAAGAACTCGACTCGCACGTCGGTATGATCTTCCAGTCGTACACGCTCTGGCCGCACATGGACGTGCTTGCGAATCTCACGCTGGCACCGCTCAAGAAGCTCGGCCTCAGCAAGGAGGAGGCGCTGGAGCGCGCGAAGAGATCGCTCGCCGAGGTGGGCATGTCGGATCACCTGCGCAGTAAGCCCAGCCAACTCTCGGGCGGTGAACGACAGCGAGTGGCGATCGCGCGAGCGCTCATGATGGAGCCGAAGCTGCTGCTCTGCGACGAGATCACGAGTGCTCTCGACCCGCCCGTCGCGGCAGAGGTGCTCGGGGTGCTGCAGCGTCTGAAGGAGACCGATGGGATCGCCATCGCCCTCGTGACCCATGACATGGCCTTCGCGGCGCGCGCCGCCGATCGCCTGGTCTTCTTCCACGAGGGGGAGATCGCGGTGAACACGACACCCGACGACGCGTTCAACCGCAACGACAACCCCGATCTCAAGAAGTTCGTGGATGCCGTGAGGTTCTGACCCAAAGCGGCGTCCGGCTTCAGCGGCGCGTGCGCTCGGGGCGCTTCGGCGGCCGGGAGAACACCCCGGGTCGTCGAAGCGCCCCGCTGATATCTCGACAGGGGCACCGAAAGGAGTGTCAAGAACCATGAAACTGTGCCTGAATCAGGCCACCGCAATGCCGTACGGGCTGGAGGAGACCATCAGAGCCTCCGCAGCGGCGGGCATCGAACACATCGGCGTCTGGGTCGAGCCGGTCCAGGAGGCCGGACCCGCTGCAGTGCGCCGCTGGCTGAACGACTCGGGTCTCACGGCGACGTCGATGAGCCGGGTAGGCTTCCTCACGAACAAGCGGGGCGTCGAGCTCTCGGCGGCGTACGATGCCGTGCGCTCGGCGCTCGAGATGTGCGCCGAGCTCTCGATCCCGACGCTCTCCTTCGTCGCGGGCGGCCTGCCCGAGCACGACCGCTCGATCCGGAACGCCGAAGGCCGGGTGCGCGACGCCTTCGAGACGCTGCTGCCCGACATCGTCTCCAGCGGCGTGCAGGTGATGCTCGAGCCCATTCACCCGCTCTTCGTCAACGATCGCTCGATCATCACGACCGTGGGCCAGGCGCTTCGAGTGATCGACGGCCTGCCTGCCGAGCAAGTCGGCGTGCTGGTCGATTCCTGGGCGACCTTCTGGGATCCCGAGTTCGAGGACTCCGTGGCGCGGGCGGGCTCGCAAGGGCGCCTGTCGGGCTACCAGATCAACGATTTCAAGCTGCCGCTGCCCGCGCCGAACAATATGCAGAGCCGCCTGCAGCCGGGCGACGGGGTCATCGACCTGGTGGCGATGACCCGCACGATGCTCGAGGCGGGCTACACTGGCCCGATCGAGGTCGAGATCTTCAACGACGACATCTGGGCGCAACCGCTCGACGTCATCCTGCGGCAGACCGTCGAGGCCTACGATCGCGTGATCGTTCAGAACCTTGTCCGCTGAACCGTTCATAGAGCTCAAGGAGGTCGGTGCATGCGGTGGGGCCGTTCCCTGAACGCTGTGAGCACTCGATGCGCAGGCGGGTACCGGCGCGCCCGCGCTGTCGAAGCCACCCGCTTTCGATGGGGGCGCAGGGACGACACGGGCAAGCAGGCGAGCTCCGTGCGCCGTCTCGGGATCCGCTGCGCACGGGCGCACTCTCAACGGCGCCTGATTCAGCGGGAGAACGGAAGCAGCTGGAGATGAGCACCGAACGCATCCCCTTCGAGCGCCTCGTCGAGGCGATCGAGACCGTGCTCGTCGAGGCCGGCGCCTCGCCCGAGGTCGCCGGGATCCTCGCCCTCAACCACGCGGGCTGCGAGCGCGATGGCGCCCTGAGCCACGGGGTGTTCCGCGTGTCCCAGTATGCGGAGACCCTGCGCTCCGGATACCTCGACAGCGTCGCGGAACCACGTGTCGAGCGCGTCAGCTCGAGCTACCTGCGGGTGGACGCCGCCGGCGGCATCGCCCAGCTCGCGCTCTCACGCGCCCGCGACGAGATCTCGCGGGCCGTCGAGGAGCAGGGCGTCGCCGTCGTCGCGATCCGCGACTCACAGCACCACAGCGCGCTCTGGCCCGACCTCGAGCCGTTCGCCGATGCCGGCTACGTCGCGGTGACCGCGGTCACGGGCGGCGAGCCGACCGTCGCACCGGCCGGAGCGCACCGGGCCGTGCTCAGCACGAACCCCTTCGCCTTCGCTATGCCCATCGAGGGGGCTCCGCACCTCATCGCCGACTTCGCGACCTCCTCGATGTCGTACGGCGACCTCACCCTCGCGGCGCAGGCCGGCCGGTCCGTTCCGGTCGGCACCGGTGTCGACGCCGCGGGAGGCGAAACCACCGACCCGCGCGCCATCGTCGACGGCGGCGTGCTCCTGCCGTTCGGCGGGCACAAGGGCGCGATGCTCTCGATGATGGTGGAGCTGCTGGCGTCCGCGCTCACCGGCGGCGACTTCTCGTTCGAAGCGCAGCGGGACAAGCCGGGCGGGGCACACTCCACGCGCACCGGGCAGTTCTTGCTGGTCATCGACCCCGACCGCGGCGCATCGACGCCCTTCGCCGGTCGGGCGAGCCGCCTGGTGCAGGCGCTCCGCGATGCCGGCATGGATCGCATGCCGGCGGACCACCGCTATCGGACGCGCGCCGAGGCCGAGACCCTCGGCATTCCCGTCACCCCAGCGATCCGCGAGCTGCTCGACGCCGCGGATTGAGGAGTCGACGCTCCCGGCACCCGTTCGGCTTCGCCGCGCGCCACCCGCTGAAGCACGCACCGAGCAGCCACCCGATCACCAGGCGTTTCGTCGCGGTAAGTAATCGATAAGGTTCCGAGAAGCTTTCGAGAAGGTTGCTCGACCAGCCTCGAGTACAGACGGGGCCGCTGGGGCACCCGCACGAGCACCGGGGCGACTCGGCGCACTGAAGGGGCAGAGCAATGACCACCACCGACACCACCAACCGGCAGGCAGGCCTCACCGTCGAGACTTTCGAGCGGCGCGAGTCGAATGTGCGCATGTACTGCCGCGACGTGCCGATCGTCTTCGACACCGCGCAGGGCACGGTGCTGCGCGGTGAAGACGGACGCGAGTACCTCGACTTCTTCGCCGGCGCCGGCGCCCTGAACTACGGGCACAACGATCCGCGGATGCGGGACGCCATCATCGGCCATCTGCGCGGCAGGGCGGTGGTGCACGGGCTCGACCTCTTCACGCGGGTCAAACGGGAACTGCTCGAGACGATCGAACAGCAGCTCCTGGGCCCTCGCGACCTGGACTATCGGGTGCAGTTCACCGGACCGACCGGAGCGGATGCGAACGAGGCGGCCCTCAAGCTCGCCCGCAAAGCGACGGGACGCAGCCGGGTCGTCGCCTTCAACGGCGGCTATCACGGGATGACCGCGGGCGCGTACGCGGTCAGCGGCGGACGGAGCGCGGGGAAGAACTTCGGATCGCTCACTCACGATGTCACCTTCGTACCGTTCGAGGACGGACCCCATGGCGAGTTCGACTCGCTCGGCTTCCTGAGGCGCCTCGTCGAGGACCGGCGCAGCGGCACCGACGTTCCGGCTGCCGTGATCGTCGAGGCCGTGCAGATCCAGGCCGGCGTGTTCGGGGCCTCCGCCAAGTGGCTGCGCGATCTGCGGGATTGGACGCGCGAACACGGCATCGTGCTGATCTTGGACGAGGTGCAAGCCGGATGCGGACGCACCGGCCAGTTCTTCAGCTTCGAGCGGTCGGGCATCGTTCCCGACATCGTCACCACTGCGAAGTCGATCAGCGGCTTCGGGCTGCCCATGGCGCTGAACCTCATCGCACCCGCGCTCGACGTCTGGGAGCCCGGGGAGCACACCGGAACCTTCCGGGGAAATCAGCTCTCGTTCGTAACCGCGAGGATCGCGCTGGCGTACTGGACCGATCCCGCCTTCCTCGAGCTCGTCAGCCGGAACTGCGCGACGATGAACGATGCCGTCACCGGCGCGCACGGCCGGGAAGGATTCATCGGGCTGCCGGGCGTCGAATCGGCGCGGGTGCGAGGCCTCATCGCCGGTGTCGATTTCGGCCTCGGCAATGCGGACGCCGCGCACGCTGCGCAGCGACGCGCACTCGAGGCCGGAGTGCTGGTGGAGCGTTGCGGGCCGAATGGCGAAGTCATCAAGCTCATGCCCCCGATCAATACGCCGACCGAGCGGCTCGTCGAAGGACTGCAGATCATCGGGGCAGCGATCAACCGCTGATCACGCGCCCCGTCCGCCCGGACGGGGCGCTCACGCTTTCCTAGACCCTCGGTCGCAGCCCGGAGCGTCGGCTGCAGATGCAGACCGCCTACCATCTCCGGCACGCGCGCCGAGGCATCGACCACGAGGTTCGCGCTATCGCCTAACTCTCCGTCGCCGGGGCTGAGCACGCCCCACGAGATAGCACGCCACCCGCGCGACAGCGGGATCGGGATCGGCGACGAGTGCGCCGAGCGCCGCACGGGCGGCCCCTCTCGGGATCTCCCCCAGCGCCTGAGCCAGCCGGCTGCGCGCCGCGAAGTCGTACCGGGGCACGCCCGCACCGGCCGCCCTGAGCCCGTCGGTCAGCGCCGCCGCGATCTCCTGCTCGACAGCGGCGGATCGAGCGGCCAGCGCGCCCAGCACCTCTGCGGCCTCCACGTCACGCGATCCCGCGACGATCATGGCGACGAGTCGCGGCAGCACGCGAGACAGCGCCTGCTCAGCGGTCGGGCTCGATGCGCCGGGCTCCTGCGGCGAGCGCGCTTCGAACCCCGCGCGGGCGGCCAACGCCAGCGCCGCGAGGTCGGCGACCTCGTCGTCCGCGTCGCCGACGAGCACGGAAAGCGCCTCAGTGACCGCCGCCCCTTCGAGATCGCCGAGCGCTCGTACGGCGCGCATCCTCACCCGGGCGTCGGGATCCCGAACCCGAGCCACGAGCGCGGCCACCGCGGGCTCGCCCGCCCGCGCGATCGCCCACCGCAGCGCGCCGGCCACGTCGAGCACGTCCTCCCAGTCCTCAGGGGCGGCGACCCCGATCTCGTCGAGGCGGCCGAGCAGCGCGCGCTCGCGCGCGATGCGATCCTCGGTCTCCCGCCGCAGCTCGGCGATCAGCATGCCCGCCTCCCTCACCCGGCCCCTGGCCGAAGTCCGGCTCCTCGCCGCAGCGCCGGATCAGCACCGGCACATCCTCGGAGTGCGGGCGGGTGCCCGCGGCGAGCGCCGCCTGCAGCCTGGCCGACGGATCCGGCGCGCCGAGGGCCCGGTCGAGCGATGTCATGTCTCCTCCTCTCGGTATCGATCGAGCAGATACCGAGTGAGGCGCCTGACACGGTGTCAGGGTCAAGGGCGGCCGATCACACGGCGCCGACGAGCTTTCCGCTCTTCGACACCTCGGGGTCCGTGCACGAGGACAGGTCGAAGCAGCACGGCCGCCGCTTGCCGTCGCGCAGCTTCGAGATCGTGACCTCGACGCGGCGCTCGCGCGTCTGCGGGTTCTTCGTGGCCTCGATCCAGCGCACCCACTCCCAGCGCGCCATCGGGGTGAGGCTCGGCCAGGCCTCGGCGAGATCCGGTGCCGCGTCGAGGGCGGCCGTGAGATCGGACGGGAGCTCGGGCTCGGGCCACTGCTTCACCGGCTCGACCTCGATCGTCACCGTGTCGCCGTCGCCGAGCGCCTCGCCCGAGCCGCCGGCCAGGGCCTGCAGCAGACCCCCGTCGACCGAGAGCCAGTGGCCCCGCATGCCGTCGGGCTCGATCACCGTCTCGAACGCGTGCCCGTTCATCACGGCCGCGACCGCGACCTGGCCCCGCGAAGGCAGCGCCGCGCTCGCCTCGGCGGGGAACCGCAGGATGATCCGGTCCCCGATCCGCTCGGGCCGGCCCTCGAAGGCGATCGGCTGTCGCTCGGACGTGCGCTCGGACATGATGCTCGTCTCCTCCTCGGTCGGCGGTTCGTACGGCACCCAGGCTACCCGCGCGACGGCGGCGCGGCTTCTCGATTCCTGATCGATGCGGGATCCGGTCGCTATTTGAGCAGCCTCGACAGCACCCGGTCGGCGAGCGGCTTGCCGCCCGTCTGGCAGGCGGGGCAGTACTCCAGCGTGGAGTCGGCGAAGATGACCTGCCTGACCGTGTCGCCGCAGACGGGGCACGACTCGCCAGCCCTGCCGTGCACCCGCATCGCCGTCTTCTTCTCGCGCTTGAGCTCCGCGGCCGGGAGCCCCTCGGCCCGGTCAACCGCCTCCCGCAGCGTCGACCGCAGGGCGTCGTACAGCCGCAGCGCGTCGTCCCGCGGCATGTCCGCGGGCTTGAAGGGCGACATGCGGGCGGCGTGCAGGATCTCGTCGGAGTAGGCGTTGCCGATGCCCGCGATGAGCGACTGCGTGCGCAGCACGCCCTTGATCTGCGACCGGCCCGCGGCGGCGAGGATGCCCGCGAAGGCCTCGAAGGTGAACGCGTCGTCGAGCGGGTCGGGGCCGAGGCGGGCGATGCCGGGCACGTCCATGGGATCGCCCACCAGGTACAGCGCGAGGTTCTTCTTCGTGCCCGCCTCGGTGATGTCGAGGCAGCCCCCGAACGAGCCCTCCTCCTCGCCGCGGATCGTGAGCCGCGCGGCGAGCGGACCGCGCCCAGGCTTGGCCGCGGTCTTCGGCGGGTCGCCGCGCCACGCGATCCAGCCGGCCCGCGCCAGGTGGATGATCAGGTGATCGGCGCCGACGCGCAGGTCGAGGAACTTGCCACGGCGCTCGACCTCATCGACGGTGCGCCCGCTCAGCTCGGACGACTGGATGGCGACGGTCTTCAGCGCGGCGAACGCGAACACGTCGAGGCGGTCGACGACGCGTCCGCCGATCCTTCGTCGCAGCTCGCCCACCAGCGCGGCCACCTCGGGCAGTTCGGGCATGCCCTCATTATGACAGCGGCGCCGGAGGCAGAGGCCCCCGACGGAATTCGCGCTGCAACGGGCGCCAGGGCCGAGGCGGCACAGCGGTGCCCCGCAAGCCGGGCCCGCGTTCGCCGAAGGAGCCGTTGAGCAGGATGCGAGCACCCCGGGCGCGGACAGCGACGAGCGCGAGGGCGACGCCGACGATTCAGGCGATGCCGACGACCGCGGCGAGCGCGCCGCCCGCCGCGCCGGCGACCACCGCCGCCCAGGCGGGGAGCCTCCCGACCACCAGCATGAGGAAGCCGGTGACGGCGATCACGAGTGGCGCGATCCCGGTGATCGCCGAGACGATCACCGGGTTCCAGAGGGCTGCGGCGAGGATCCCGACCACCGCGGCGTTCGCTCCCGCGATGGCGGCGCGCGCTCCCGCGCTCTGCCGGAGCCGATTCCAGAAGGGCAGAGCCGCGACGAGCAGGAGGAGACCCGGAAGGAACACGGCGACGAGCGCGAGGAGCGCCGCCGGCAGCGCTGCAGCGCCGGTCTCCGTCTCGAAACCGAGGTAGGCGGCGAAGGCGAACAGCGGCCCCGGCAGCGCCTGCGCGGCCCCGTAGCCGGCGAGGAGCCGGTCCTGCGTCACCTCGGCCGCGATGGCCGGCTCCGCCTGCAGCAGCGGGAGCACGACGTGTCCGCCGCCGAACACGAGCGCTCCAGCGCGATAGAACGCGTCTGCGATGCCGGTCCACCCACCCGGGACCAGGCGGGCGAGTGCGGGCAGCCCCGCGAGCAGCAGGCCGAACACGGCGAGCGCCGCGAATCCCGCCCGTCGGGAGACGCGCGTCGCGAGGGGAGCGCCGGTCGCCGGGATCACGCCTCGGCACCACAGCGCGCCCGCGACGATCCCGATGCCGATCGCGGCGAGCTGGCCGAAGCTTCCGGGTAGCAGCAGCGCCAGTGCCGCGGCGGCTGCGCCGATGATGATCCGCCGCGGGTCGGGGGTGAGCGCGCGCGCCATGCCCCAGACCGCGTGGGCGACGACGGCGACCGCGACGGCCCGCAGCCCCATCGCCACGCCGTGCCCGAGCGGGCCGTCGAGCGAGACCGCGCCGACGGCGAACAGCACCATGAGCAGCGCCGAGGGCAGCGTGAACGCCGCCCAGGCGGCGAGCGCCCCGAGCGCACCGCCCCTGATGAGCCCGAGCGCGAAGCCGACCTGGCTGGACGCCGGGCCGGGGAGAAACTGGCAGAGCGCGACCAGCTCCCCGTACTGCCGGTCGCTCACCCACCGGCGCCTCGCGACGAGCTCCTCCCGGAAGTAGCCCAGGTGCGCGACGGGACCGCCGAACGAGGTGACGCCGAGCTTCAAGAACACGCGGAAGACCTCGGCGGCTCCGCCTCGTGGAGTCGCCTGAGCCGGATCCCGACCCGGCGTCATCGGGCGAGCAGCTCGACGGGCTTCTGGGCGCTCACGGCGAGGGCTCGCCTCCCGTCGTCTCTCGAACCGGCATCCTCATATCTTGGCAACGATCCGGCAGGCGGACGGCTGATCACGGCGCCGATCGGCAAGTGTTCACGAAGCCGCCATGTTGCGGGTCGCGTGCGGCGACCCGCAGCGCGCGATTCCGGGCGCGCAGGTCGGGTGCGCGCTGCCCGGCCGGGTCCGAGCGAGAACTGCGGATCCCGCTCGCCGTCTACCGAGCGCAGCAGAACCCGACCGACCGCCCGACCGCTCACCGGACGGCATCGGAGCTAACCGCGGCCGGCCCCTCACAGATCGAGAAAGAGGTCGGACGGGTAACGCGACTGCTCGCCCTGCGCCCACTCGGCCACCAACTCGCCCACCGCGGGAGAAACCTTGAAGCCGTGCCCTGAGAAGCCTGTCAGGACGAGGACCCTCTCATCCTCAGGCAGCTCGCAGATGTACTCCCGCCGCTGGGGAGTGTACGTCTCGTAATAGGTCTCGACCCGGAAGGGCTCGGGGGCGAGGCCGGGCAGGTATTTCTCGACGAGCAGCGCAAACTCCCCGACCCCTTCGCCCGGCCGCAGCCACCGCTCGGTGGCGTCGGGGTCATCGACCGGCAGATGCGAATCGTAGCCCAGGCCGAGTTTGACGGCCCTCCCGTCAGCGCTGGGCAGACCGTAGATGTAGTCGGGCATCAGCCGGATGAACGGCACGAAAGACTCGAATCGCGCCGCTTCGCTTGGGAAGTACCACGCGGAGGTCAGCCTCCGTACCGTCAGCTCCGGGACCGCTCCGCCGAGCAGCTTGCCGGTCCAGGCCCCGGCCGCTACCACGACGCGATCGTAGGTTTGCCAGCCCTCTGCGTCGCGCACCCCGACACCGGCGGCACGCGACTCGATCGCCTGAACGGCAGTGCCCGGCCGCAGCTCGGCACCGTACGCCTCGGCCAAGCGACCGGTAAGCACGACCGAGAGCTCGGGGTCGATTCGCCCCGCGTTCGGATCGAAGAGCACGACCTCGCCGGGGTTCATGCGGATCTCGGGGAAGCGCCGCTCGAGCTCGCCTCGAGAGAGGACCTGCGGCGAAGAAGTCAGCTCGCACGATTCAATGGCGCGCCGCACGGGATCCAGCGAGGGATCCCCCATCACGAGGCCGCCCGTGAACGTGAGCAGCGAGGCACCCGTGCGCTCGTTGAGTCGGCGCCAGATGGCTTCAGCTCGCTCGATCAGGAGACTGTAGCGGGGGTCGTTCAGCTCGACCCGGGAGAAAAGACGCGAATCTCCCCCAGCTCCACCGGCCGCGTGCCCGATCGGGTACTGCTCGTACCCGACCACCTCGATGCCCCTGCGCGCGAGCTGATACGCAGCCTGCACGCCAACGGTACCGATACCTATGACGGCGATTCTCATGCGTTGCCGTTCTTCACCTCGGGCCGGCGAGTTCGACGAGCACCTCGCGCCAGACTTCGAGCAGACGGTCGACCTCCGCCTCGGTGATGACGAGCGCGGGGATCATGCGCACGATGCTGCCGTAGGGACCGCAGGCGAGCATGATGACCTTTCGTTCGAGCGCCGCCGCGAGCACCTTCGAGGTGAGATCGGGGACGGGCTCGCGATTCGGACCGACAAGTTCGACGGCCTGCATCAGGCCGAGGCCGCGAACATCGCCAATGACGGGGAACTCCCTCGAAAGCTCCACCAGGCCGTCGCGCAGCCTCTGACCGCGACGGGCGGCGTTGCCGACGAGATCCTCGTCCGCGATCACGGAGATCGTCTCGATCGCCGCGGCACAGGCCACCGCGTTGGCCGAGTAGGTACCGCCCTGCGACCCCGGAAGCGCCTTCGCCATGATCTCGGGCCGGGCGGCGATGCCCGAAAGGGGGAAGCCGCTCGCGATACCCTTCGCGAAGACAATGATGTCTGGGGCGACGCCGAAGTGCTCGTGAGCCCAGAACTTGCCGGTGCGCCCGACCCCGGCCTGAACCTCATCGAAGATCAGCAGCATGCCGTACTCGTCGGCGATCTCGCGCAGCGCGCTGAAGAACTCGGCGTTGCCGGGCAGATAGCCCGCCTCGCCGAGGATGGGCTCGACGAGGATCGCGGCTACGTCGTCCGGCGTGGTCAGCGTCGCGAGGATGTGGTGCAGCTCCTGGAGCGCGAAGCGATTGGCCTCCTCCTCGCTCCAGCCGTAACGGAAGGCCGAGGGGAACGGAGCGATGACGACGCCGGTCGGCAGCGGCCCGCTGGCCGCCGCCCGGAATCGAGCGCCCGAAGTCGTGAGCGCAGAGGCACCGATCGTGCGTCCGTGGAACGATCCCTGGAAGACGACGACGTTCTGCCGCCCGGTGGCGTTGCGCGCGAGCCGCACGGCCGACTCGACCGCCTCGGCCCCGGAGTTGGCGAAGAAGAAGTCGCTCAGGTGCTCCGGCAGCACCCCGCTCAACGCCTCCATGAGCTCCGGCAGCCGATCATGCAGGTAGACCCCGTACTGGCCGTGGATGAGCTTTCCGGTCTGCTGCTGCGCTGCCCCTACGACGCGAGGATGGCAGTGTCCCGTTGAGGTGACCCCGATGCCCGAGGTCGCGTCGAGATACGTCTCGCCGGTGTCGGTCGTGATCGTCGTGCCCCGGCCCGAGACGACCCGGAGCGGAGTGGCCTGACGGAGTGCCTGGCTGAGCTGTGCCATGTTCTTGCGGAGTCCCTTTCTATCCTTGCCGTCGGCTCAGCGGGTGAGCGCCGTGTTCAAGCCGATGCATACATTTTTGGTCTGGGTGTAGCTGGCCAGCGTCTCGATGCCCTTCTCCCTGCCCCACCCGCTGTTCTTGAAGCCGCCGAAGGGGATCTCGATGCCGGTGCCCACCTCGAAGGTGTTGATGTTGACCTGGCCGGCCCGGATCCTCTTGGCGAGCGATAGCGCTTTGTCGATGTCCTTGGTCCAGACGTAGGACGAGAGGCCGAACTCAGAGTCATTGGCGATCTCGGCCGCCTCCTCGAGCCCGTCGAAACGGATGACCGTCATGACGGGTCCGAAGATCTCCTCCTGCGCAAGGCGATGCTTGTTGTTCGGCACCTCGACGACGGTCGGTTCGACGAAGTAGCCCTTGCGATCGGGCACCCCGCCGCCCGTGAGCACCACCCCGCCCCCCTCGCACGCGGCCTCGAGGTAGGCGGCCACGCGTTCCTGCTGACGCTTCGAGACGAGCGGGCCGAGCGTCGCGCCTTCAATCCCCTCGCCGATCGTGAGGCTGCGGGCTCGTTCGACGAGCAGGTCGAGGAACTCCTCGCCGCGCGCGGAGCGCTGCACCAGCAGACGGGTGCCTGCGGCGCAGGTCTGACCGGCATTGCTGAAGATCGAGCCGCTGACCCCTGCGATCGCGAGCTCGAAGTCGGCGTCGTCGAAGACGACCACGGGCGACTTTCCACCGAGTTCGAGCACACTCGGAGTCACGTTCCTGGCCGCGGCGAGCGCGACCTCCTTGCCGGTAGCCACCGAGCCGGTAAAGGTGATCTGATCGATGCCCGGATGCGAGGAGAGCGTGCGGCCGGCGTCGACCCCTCCTGGAACCACGTTGAACACGCCCGCGGGCACACCGCACTCGGTCGCGATTGCGGCGATCAGCAGCGGGTTGAGGGGGCAGTCGGGCGAGGGCTTCAGCACGACCGAGCAGCCCATGGCAAGCGCGGGAGCTCCCCCGCGACCCGTGTTCTGGGCGGGGTAGTTGAAGGGGATGATCTGGCCCGAGACGCCGATCGGTTCGAGCAGAGTGAAGTCGACGAGGTGATCGGCGAGCGGCACCGTGCGGCCGCCGTGCTTATCGGCAAGGCCGGCGTAGAACTCGAAATAGCGCGCGGTGGCCTCGATATCGGCGAGCGCCTCGGCATGCGGCTTGCCGACATCGAGGGTCTCGATGACTGCGAGGTGCTCGGCTCGCTCGCGCAGCGTGAGTGCGATGCGGTTGAGGATCTGGCCGCGCTGCGATGGGCGGCGGCGGGCCCATGCTCCCGACTCGAATGAGGCGCGGGCGGAGGCCACCGCGCGGTCGATGTCAGCCGGCTGCCCGTCCGCGACCTCGATCAGCGGTTCCTCGGTGGCCGGATCGACCACCGCGCAGTAGTCCCCGGTGTAGTCGCGCTGGAAATGCCCGTCGATATAGGGGGCCAGACGAGTGGAATCGATGCCGAGAGCCGCGAGCGCCCCCTGCGCCCGCTGAGTGCTGGAGATCATGAACGTCCTTATTACGCGGTGAACACGGTTTGGAGAAGCGGATCACGAGCGCGTCGACGCACTTCGTGCCATATAGTGAACTATGTGTTCCATTTCCCATCGCAAGTCTATACTCACCCGGCCTTACAAAACCAGGGTCGCCGTGTAAAGCCTTGTTCCGCTAGCATTGCGGATAAGAGGTGCCAGGATTCAGAACAGCTGACCCAGAATGCGGTTCGGCAAAGATCCGGCTCGAATCCATTTGAAAGGGGATCGACGTGGCGCAGGCAGGGCGTGCACTCTGGGTGCCGAGTACGCAGATGGGCCTCGTGCAGGGCATGCAGACGATGGTCGTCAAGGGCGAAGGCGCCTACATCCTCACCGAGGAGGGCTCGCGTCTCTACGATGCCAGCGCGACTCTCTGGTACGCAAACATCGGGCACGGCGACGCGCGCGTGGTCGAGGCGGCCGCGGATCAGATGCGCGAACTGGAGACCTTTCAGACCTGGGGCGGCTTCCTCAATCCCCGCGCCGCCGAGCTCGCCGACCGCCTGAGCGAGCGTCACGCCCCCTTCCCCGATTCCAAAGTGCTCTTCGGCGCCGGCGGATCCGATGCCGCTGAGCTCGCGTTCAAGCTCGCCCGCCTCCACTGGCAGCGCAAGGGAGCCCACGAGAAGCGCACCATTCTCAGCCGCGAGAACGCCTATCACGGCCTCCATGCGTTCGGCACGAGCCTCTATGGCAACAATGACATGCGCTCGCTCTACGGCGGCGGTAACCTGATCCCCGACACGGGCCTCATCTCTCGCGACGACATCGAGGCGGTACGACGCCAGGTGCTCGAAATCGGCCCCGAGCGCATCGCCGCGATCGCAGCAGAGCCGGTGATCGGTTCGGGTGGCGTGCACCCGCCCGCCGACGGCTACCTGGAGGGCCTGCGGGCCCTGTGCGACGAGTTCGACATGCTCCTCATCTTCGACGAGGTGATCTCGGGTTTCGGCCGCACCGGAGAGTGGTTCGCCTCGGACCACTTCGGCGTGCAGCCCGATATGACGATGTTCGCCAAGGGCATCACCTGCGGCTATTTCCCGCTCGGCGGCCTCTTCGTCTCGCGCAAGATCTGGGAGCCCTTCTGGAGTGAGGACCCCGAGTTCATCTACCACTTCGGCGTGACCTACTCGGGCCACGCAACGGGCTGCGCCGTCGCCCTGAAGGTGCTCGACATCCTCGAGGAGGATCGGCTGCTGCCCCGGGTGAAGCACCTCGGCACCCGGCTGGCGAACGGCCTGCGCGAGCAAGTCGCTGCGGCACCGGGCGTTAAGACCGCACGCAGCGTCGGCCTCATCGGCATCGTCGAGCTCTCGGACGGCATCGACGCGCGCGCGGTGAGCCTCGTCATGCGGTCCTCGCACGGCGTGCTCGCCCGGCCGCTCGGCACCACGGCCATCGCCCTCGCTCCGCCCTTCATCAGCACCGAGGCCGAGATCGAGAATCTCATCGACGCACTATCGACCGCGCCCGCCAGCGCCCCGGCCTCATCGTGACCGCGAACCACGACCTGCCCCCGATGGGCCTCGGAACCTGGCCGGCACTCGGCTACGAAGCGGCTGAGATGGTCGCCTCGGCCGCCGCGATGGGCTACCGGCTCATCGACACCGCGCAGAACTACGACAACGAGGCAGCGGTCGGCGAGGGCGTGCGCCGCAGCGGCGTGGCCCGGGAGGAGCTCTGGATCGCGTCGAAGCTGCGCGGCAAGTACCAGGGCCGCAAGACTTCGCAGCGAGCCGTCGAGGAGTCGCTGCTGCGAATGCGCCTCGATCACTTCGACCTCTACATGATCCACTGGCCGAACCCTGAGCGGGGGCTCTACGTCGAGACCTGGCACGAGCTCGTCGAGGCCCGCGGGCGCGGCCTCGTGCGGCACATCGGCGTCTGCAACTTCACAGTACCGATGCTCGACGAGATAACCTCGGCCACGGGCGTCGCCCCCTTCGTCAACCAGATCGAGATGAACCCGTTCTGGTCGCGCGCCGAGGAGCGCGCCGCCCACGCCGAACGCGGCATCCGCACCGAGGCCTACAGCCCGCTCGGACGGGGAGGCGATCTGCTGAGCGATCCCCTGCTGGTCTCGATCGCCGGCAAGTACGGTGCACCGGTCAGCACCCTCGCGCTCGCCTGGGAGATCAGCCGCGGCGCTACCCCGCTGCCGAAATCAGCGAGCCCCGAGCGTCAGCGCAGCAACCTGTCCGCGGTCGAGCTCCGCATCGACGACGAGGATCTGCGGGCCATCGACGAACTCGACGGCTCGCATCCCGAATCGCCGCTCAGCGACCCCATGAGATACGAGCAGCTCTGATCAGAGCTCCATTCCAGAACAGACACTCACGAAGGAGAGAACCCCATGTCCGACGCCCGACGCAAGCTCATCAGCTTCGACTGCTACGGCACGCTCATCCGCTTCGACCTCGACGGCGCCGTGCGGTCGATCGTCGGCCCTCGCGCCGCCGAGTACGGCATCGACCTCCAAGGCCTCCTCGCAGACCTCCGCGTGATCCGCTTCTTCGCGACCTCGAGCCTCTACCGCCGCTACCAGGACATCTTGCGCGACACCCTCGAGATCGCCTGCATGCGCCACGGCATCCCCTACGACGAGCGCTTCGGCGACGAGCTCATCGAGGCGGTGCGGCGCTTCGAGCCTTTCGGCGACGTGCATGCGGGGCTCACTCGTCTGCAGGAGATGGGCTACCAGCTCGCGCTGCTCACCAACAGCGACAACGACCTGATCCCTCACCACGTGAAGACGCTCGGCATCGACTTCGATCATGTGTTCACCGCCGAGGACGCCCGCGCCTACAAGCCCCGAAAGCAGGCATTCGAGTACATGTTCCGCATCGTCGACCGCCCTCGCGAGCTCCTCACCCACGCGGCGCAGGGGTGGGAGTACGACATCATCCCGACGGCCGGCATGGGCGTGCGCCGTGTGTGGATCAACCGCTCGAGACTGCCCGGCAACCCGCGCTTCGCCCCGTATCACGAGGTGGCGGACACGCACGGTCTCGCTGACCTCATGGCCGAGACCGACCGGGGCTGACCCCGATGGTGTCCGATATCCGCGAGCGCAGGCACGATGCCGTGCGGCGGCTGATGCGCAGCGGGCTGCTCAACGACGACGCGCCGCTGTGCGGCGTGATCGACCTCGACACCCTGCGCGAGTGCGCGTCGGAGCTGCAGCGGACGTACCGCTCGCCGGCTCCGACGCTGCACGCCGTCGCCGCGAAGTCCGTGACGTTGCTGCCGGTGCTGCGCGAGTTCGCCGAACTCGGCCTCGGCTGCGAGGTGGCGACGGCCGGCGAGCTCTCCCTCGCCCTGCGAGCGGGCTTCGCTCCCGAGCACATCGTCTTCGACTCGCCGGCCAAGACTCGCAGCGATCTGCGTCGCGCCCTCGAGCTCGGCGTAGCGGTCAACGCCGACAACTTCGACGAGCTCGAGCGCATCGATGCGCTCGTGCGCGAGGGCGCGAGCCGCTCGGCTGTGCTCGGGCTGCGCATCAACCCGCAGACCGGCGCCGGCGAGATCGGCGCCATGAGCACGGCGACGCGGCACTCGAAGTTCGGGGTGGGGCTCGCCGATGACCGGGAGCGCGTCGTCGGCGCCTATCTCCACCGCCCCTGGCTCAACCAGCTGCACGTGCACTCCGGCTCGCAGGGGATCTCGCTCGAGCACGCAGCGCAAGGCGTGCGCCTCGTCTGGGAGCTGGCCGAGGAGATCAATGCCCGTGCCGGAGAGCGCCGCGTCACTCACCTCGACATCGGAGGCGGGCTGCCCGTGAACTTCGCGGACGACAGGATCACGCCCTCGTTCGCCGAGCATCGCGAGGCGATCGAGCGCGCCGCCCCCGGCGTCTTCTCGGGCCGCTACGCACTCACTACCGAGTTCGGCCGCGCGCTCACCGCCAAGAGCGGCACGCTCATCGGGCTCGTCGAGTACGCCAAGCAGACGGGCGGGCGCAGAATAGCGATCACCCACGTGGGCGTGCAGGTCGCGACCCGCACGGTCTTCGCGCCCGAGTCCTGGCCGCTGCGAGTCGAGGTCTTCGACGCCCTCGGCGAACCGAAATCCGGCGATCCAGCGCCGCACGACATCGCGGGACCGGCCTGCTTCGCGGGCGATCTGATCGCGCAGAACCGCTTGCTGCCGCCGGTCGAGGCCGGCGACGCCGTGGCGATCCCCGACACGGGCGGCTACTACTTCTCGACCCACTACTCCTACAACGCCCTGCCGCGGCCGGCCGTCTACACGGTCGGGACCGAATCCGACGGCTCGAGGCGCTGGCGCATCGCTCGCCGCCAGCAGCGCGTCGACGACATCGTCGCCGACGCGGGGCTACACGCTGACGCTGATGCGGTCGGCGGCCTCGCGCACGAGCTTGCCGAACTCTCGGCCGATGTCCCGCGTGAAGCGTGAGCTCGGCATCGAGATGCAGATGCTCGCGATCGGCGTGCCCTGTGCGTCGAAGATCGGCGCTCCGATCGCCGACACCGCGGAGCGGTACTCGCGATCGTTGATCGCGTAGCCGAGCCGGCGCACCTCCGTGAGCTGCTGCAGCAGCTGGTCGCGCTCGGTCACGGTGAAATTCGTGTACTGCTCGTGCTGCCTCGCCAGCACCGTCTCGAGCTGTTCCTGCGGCAGGTAGGCGAGTAGCGCCTTGCCCGTCGAGGTCGCGTGGATGGGCGAGATGTCACCGATCGGCGAGAAGGTGCGCACGACCTGATCGCAGTCGACCCTGAAGATCAGCACCATCGATTCGAGCGTGTCGACGACCGAGAGGTGAATCGTCTCGTTGACCTGATCCCTGAGCCAGGTCATCGGCTCCTGCGCGCGCGCCAGCAACTCGCCGCCGTCGAGCGAACGCGGGCGAACGATGAGCGAGCGGGGGGAGATCTCCCAGCGGGTCGAGTCGCCGTTGCTGCGCATGATCCAGCCCGCGGCTTCAAGCGTCGTGAGAGTACGCTGCACGGTGGACTTCGAGTAGCTGAAGATCTGCACGAGTTCGCTCAGCGAGACGGGCTGCTGTCGCGCGACCTCCTCGAGGATTGTGAAGGTGCGCAGCGCACTCGACATCTGCGACGTCGACTGGTTACGGTTCTCAGTCATGGCTTTAGGCTTTCTTCGCGAACGGTGGAGAGATCTGAGCCGAGTCTCTGCGGTGTGAAGACGCGATCGCTCGATCGACCCGCGCGACATCGTCGTGCGCGAATGCTCCATCGTGCGTCAGAGGGCGCAAGGCGTACTCCCGTTCGAAACCCGTTCCCAACAGCATAGGCGAGCCGCGACGCCCTCGTGACACGCGAAATCGCGAGTTTCACGACGTCTCACGCATGGAGGCGAAGAGGGACTCGTTGAGGCGAGCGGTGAGCTCCATGTCGACCGAGATCGCCCGCCCGTCGATCGATCCGATGGCGGTCGCGAGGCGCATGGCCGACATGAGCCAGGCCCCCTCGATCGAGCCGAGCTCGGAGAGGGTCAGCGCACCGAACTCGGTACCGAGACCGAGGGTCGGCGCGGCCTCGAACACGGCCTGCTGGGTCGTGCCCGGTAGCACGCCGTGCGCATAGTCGGTGGTGTAGAGTACGCCGTCTCGCTGCCAGAGAAGCGCGGCGGTCGTGCCCTCGAGCAGGTAGCCGTCTCGCGTAGCGTAGATCGCGTCGTCGCAGCCGGCCTCGGTCGCGATGCGCTCGCCGAGCAGATTGCCCGCGTACGAGAGGCTCTTGACCCCGTGCAGCAGCCAAGGCAGCTCGGTGGACTCGCCGAGCGCGGTACCGCGGTTGAGGACCATCGCGCTGCGCGGATACAGGCGCCGCTCGGTCAGCTCGGCGGGGGACGCGTAGCGCCTGATCCAGCCCGAGGCGGGCACGCCCTCGGCGCCGGCGGTCACGACGTAGCGCAGCGCGAACTCCTCGTCGACCGCGCCGCTCTCATCGACGACCCGCGCGGTCGCGAGGCGCCATGCATCGAGGGCGAGGGCGGGCAGGCCGAGCTGCGAGAGGGAGCGCTCGAACCTTGCCAGGTGCGCTTCGAGCGCGAGCAGCGAGCGGCCCTTGCCGTGTACGACCTCGAACGCACCGAACCCCCGCGTTACGCCGAGGTCGTTCGCATCGAGTCGAGGCATGCCCGCCCTGATCTCGCAGGCCACCCCGCTGCCGTCGAGCAGCGGCCGCGTGAGGTGCACGAACTCCTGATGGTTGGCCATCCTGGTTTCCTTTCGTGGATTGTCTTGGATCATTTGCAGGCTTCAACTCAGTAGGTGCTTCGCAGAACGGATCGCGCGATCGCGTCGGCCAGCGCCTGCACGGCCTTGGCGTCGTCCTCGTGCAGCTCGGGCCGGCGCAGCAGCACGAAGTTGACGCCGCCGAGCTCGGGCAGGTCGGCCGCCGGTGAGCAGACCGTCAGGTCGCGCGGCACGAGCGAGAGCGGCAGCGCTCCGATACCCAGCCCAGCGCGGATCGCCGCGATGATGCCGTTCGACCCTTGGCACTCGCAGGCCGCGCGCCACCCCCGATCCGCCTCGGCGAGCGCGCCGAACACGCGATCCCTCGTCATGCTCGGCGCACGGTAGGTGACCAGCGGCACGGGGTCATCGGGCCCGGGTTCGACGCCCCGGTCGGCGACCCAGACCAGGCGATCCGGCGCCACGACGGTGCGATGGAAGGCGGGCATGAGGTGCGCATCGAATTGCTTCACGAGGGCGAGATCGAGCTCCTCGCGCCTCAGCGCATCGATCAGGGGGAGGTACTCCTGCACCGAGAGCGAGAACACCACATCGGGGTGCGCGCTCGTGAAGGCCCGCAGCATCATGGGGAGTTGGGTCGAGGCGAAGTCCTCGGCCGCGCCGAAGCGGATGCGCCCCAGCCGGCGCTCGGCGCCGAGGAAGCGCAGGATGTCCTGGTGCGCCTCCTCGAACCGAGCCGCGAGCGAGCGCAGAGACTCCCCCGTGCTCGTGAGCGTGATCTTGCGTCCCCCGCGCACGAAGAGCGGGGCACCGGCCATCGCCTCGAGCCGCTGCACATGCTGGGTGATGGTCGGCTGGCTCATGTCTCGCAGCCTTGCGGCCTGCGAGAAGCTGCGCAACTCGCAGACGGCGAGGAACGAGCGCAGTACCTTCGGGTCAACCATGTCCACCCCCGGAGCTATTGGAAATCCCAATACCGACTATTGAATCGACCGGCTCAATACGATGGCGGTGTCCCGACAGGAAGTGACCATGTCCCACGAATCCGTGCCGCCCACTACCGGGTCGATCCCTGCGCCTTCGGGGCGTCCGAGCTGGGGCGAGGCCTTCGGCGTGCTGAGAGTGCCGAACTTCCGCCGCTTCGTGAGCGCCTACGGGGTGCTCGTCACCTCGCTGTCGATGCAGCGGATCATGCTGGCCTGGTCGGTGCTCGAGGTCTCGGGCGACCTGACCCATGTGGGCCTCGCCGTGGCGACGCAGTATCTGCCCATGCTGCTGCTCGGCCTGCCGGGAGGGGTGGTCGCCGATCGATGGAGCAAGCGACGCACGCTGCTGGCCTGCCAGCTGGGCTACCTCGCCCTCGCGGTTGCGGTCCTCGTGATCGCCTTCGCGCAGTCGCTCGACCTCGTCGCCATCTACCTCTTCGGGGCGCTCATCGGCGTCGTCCAGGCCTTCCATCTGCCGGCCTCGCAGGGCATCATCGGCGAGATGGTGAGCGCGCGCGCGATCCCCGCGGCCATCTCGCTCACCTCCTCCGCCTTCCAGGCCGGCCAGGTGATCGGGCCGGCACTCGGGGGCCTGCTGCTCGCGCAGCTGGGCACCGCCTGGTCCTGGGCGGTCAACCTGCTCGTCGTGGCGATCTCGATGCTCCTGCTGCTGCGGGTCGACCGGTCCCGGCTCACGATCCGCCACCGCCCGCCCGGGGACCGCACGACGGTCTCGGAGGGGCTGCGCTACGTGGCGCGCAAGCCGACCCTCACGATCGTGCTGCTCCTCATCCTCATCATCTCGATCTGCGTCTACGCGACCCCGGTGTTCCTCACCGCGTACGCGGAGCAGGAATTCCGCATCGGCGCCGCCGGCTACGGCATGCTCACCTCGATCATGGCGGTCGGCGCCCTCGCCGGCGCGGTGCTGAGCGCGAAGCGACCGGCGCCGACGCTCGCGATGATCCTGCTCTTCACCGTGGCGCTCGGCGTGAGCCAGGCGATCATGGGCCTGGTCTACGCGCTCGCCCTCTTCAGCGCGACGCTGTTCATCCGCGGCGCCACGAGCCTGTTCACCACGACCGCCGCGAACTCCTTCGTGCAGCTGCGCACGCATCCGCTCATGCTGGGCCGAGTCATGTCGTTCTACGGCATAATGATGAACGGAGGCATGGCACTCGGCAACCTCGTCATCGGAGCGCTCATCGCGGGCTTCGGAGTGCGTCCCGTGATGATCGCCGCGGGAGTGCTGCCCGCCGTGCTCGCGCTTGCGGTCTGGCTCTTCGTCCGGCGCTCCGGCCCCGGGGCCGGCCGAGCAGAGCGCTGAGCGCGGAGCGAGCTCCGGCCCGCCCCGCGCATCGGCAGGAGCACCGCGGAACACTACTCGACGACGACCTCGGCGAGCACCGTGCCGAAGATAATCGACTCATCGCCGATGTTCGTCGCGCAGCGGCGGCGGATCCAGACGACGATACCGTCGTTCGGCGCGGTGACCTCACCGCGCACGTTGCCGAGGTGGTCGACGACCTCGGCGAGCAGCGCGCCCCCCGTCACCTCGTCGCCGGGCTCGGCGTGGGCCACGTAGAAGCCGCCGGCGGCCGAAGGTGCGAAGGTGGCGTCGACTCGGCGGTAGCTGCCGCGCAGCTCGGCCTCCCCCTCGAGCACGCCCGTGTAGCGCAGAATGTTGAGCAGGCTGCCCAGGTGGTGCTGGACCATTTCGCGGCGGTAGGTCCCACCCCCGTACTCGAGTGTCACCGCGGGCTTGCCCGCCTCGAGGAAGGCGATGCGGGAGGTGCCGCCCCAGGCTCCTCCCTTCCAGAGGATCTCGTTGCCGGCCGCGATACCGAGCGGCTGCGCGAGCTCCTCGAAGCCGCCCTGCACGACGGCGAGGGGGGCGATCTGGCCGTAAGCACCGCCGGTGTGGATATCGACCATCGCGTCGGCGGCGGGGATGATCTCGCGGATGTAGAGATCTGCGAGCCTGTTCGAGAAGGTGCCGGTCGGGGAGCCGGGGAAGATGCGGTTGAAGTTGCAGCCGTCGACGCCGCTCTCGCGCGCATCCGCGACGAATGCGGTCTCGCTCAGGCACGGGATCGCGATGACCGTGCCGTGCATCTGCTCGGGATCGAGGTGGGCGAAGAGGCTCCGTACGGCCTGCTGACCGTCGTACTCGTCGCCGTGCACACCGCCCTGCACCACGATGCGGGGGCCTTTGAAGCGGCCGTGGAAGACTCGGAAGTCGAAGCCCGCCTCGAGGCCGTGCACATCGGTGCCGAGCACGATGCGGCCGTCGGCGACGCTGCCGGGGGCGACCACGGTGCCGCCGAGGCCGAAGTTCTCGGTCTGCGGCTCGTCGGTGGCGGCCGGCACCTTCACCGGCTGCTGCTTCCAGGTCTCTGTTTCGGTCATCGACTGTTCCTCACTGTCTGTGTTGTTGTGCACTCGTTGCCGGTGCGGCATCATCCGCCGCACCGTCCTTGGCCGATCGGGCCGGGGTCTCGCCGCCGCTCAGGCGGTCTCGCGTTCGCGCCGCAGAAAGGCGGTGTCGGGGTCGTCAGGCGCGTCGAGCGCGAGATCGGCCACGATCTGCCCATAGGCGGGAGCGAGCTTGAATCCGTGCCCCGAGAAGCCGACGGCATAGGTGACGTGCGAGCCGGCGGAGGCCTTCTGCACCACGGGGCGCGCATCGGGCGTGTACCCCTCGAAGTAGGTCTCGAGCCGGAACGGCTGGGGTTGCAGCGAGGGGAAGTACTCGGCGAGCCGGCGCCTGAAGCCCGCGAAGTTCTCCTCTCGCACGACGTAGTCGGCCTCGTCGGGCGTCGGCACATCGAGGTGGTGGACGCCCGAAAGACCCAGCTTGATCGAGATGCCGTCTTGAGAGGGGACCCCGTAGAACTGCTCGGGCTCGAAGCGCACGAACGGGGGCAGGCCCTCGAGCGCTCCGAACTCTCGCGGGAAGAACCAGGCCGATGTCACCTTGCGGGGCTGCACGACGCCGCTGCCGACCGCCGTCGCGAGCTGCGGAGCCCAAGCACCTGTCGACACGACGACCTCGTCGTACTCGCGTGCGCCCCGGTCGGTGCGCACGGCGACGGTGTCGCCGATCTCGTCGACACCGAGCACCCTCGTGCCCTCGAACACGGAGGCGCCTCGAGCTGCGGCAGCGGTGACTGTGCTCAGGATCGTGAGCTCGGGCCTGATCAGGCCGCCGTCGTGATCGTAGAGGCCGACGTCGTCGTCGTGGAACACCATCTGAGGGTAGCGCTCGCGCAGCTGCGAGGGGGTGAGCTGATCGACCCGCAGTCCGTAGCGCTCGATACCCTCGATCGAGCGGACGACCTGCCCGCATCCCGCGGTGCCGACGGCGAGCGCGCCGGTGATGACGCGCAGCTGCTGGCGGGTCTCCGCCTCGAGCCTCTGCCAGATCTCCTCGGCGCGCTGGATGAGGGGTACGTAGGCGGGGTCCTCGTACTGGATGGTGCGGAACACGCGGCCGTCGCCGCCCGACGCGCCGAGGCCGTGGCCCACCGAGTGCATCTCGTAGCCGTCGACCTCGACGCCCTCGTGGCGCGAGAGCTGCCATAACGCCTGTGCCCCGATGGCCCCGAGGCCGATCACTGCGATGCGTCTGCTCATCTTGAAACCACCGTCCGTCTCCCTGATGCACTCCAAAAGTATCAGAATATGATACGTTGTACCACTTTACAAGCCGCTTCTGTCAAAAAAGTTCGTGCTGTTGCTTGATGATCTGGGGCCTGTCGCTCGATTTTCGAGCCTAACGTTCCACATTTCAGCATGGCTTAGGAATCAATCTGCGAACACTCTCCGCGGATTCTCGACCAGCAGCAGACGGAGCTCGTCGGCTCCGATGCCCCGCAAGCGCAGCTCGGGTGCAAGCCGTTCGAATATCGCCGCGTATCCGGTTCCGCCGTAGGCCCGCATGTGCGACTTCATGCAGACGTCCTGCGAGAGCAGCAGGCGATCCTCGAAGCCCCGACGGAAGACCTCGGCGATCAGATCGGCGCGCAGGCCGGTCTCCCAGTCGTTCTGGCAGCGCAGCAGATCGAACTGCACCCACGCGCCGCTGCGGGCGATCTGCTCGTGCAACTCGGGATCGTGCACGCTGTCGAGATGTCCGATGATGCACTTCGAGAGATCTGCGTCTTCCTCGCCGAGCACCTCGAGCTGGTGCAGCGAGACGCGGGAGCCGAAAGCGTGGGTGCTCAAGGGCAGCCCGGTGCTCCGCTGGGCGCGGGCCGCGGCCCGCAGCGCGCGCTCCTCGGCGGGGCTCATCATGAGACTGCTCGCGATTTCGCCGATGATCCCGGGCTTCACCCCGCTCTCCCCGACGCCCTGCTCGATCTCGAGCACGAGCGCATCGGCCAGCCGCGAGACACTCCACTCGGCGACCTCTCTGGGATGGAACTCCTGCAGGTACCAGCCCGCGCCCATGACGATATTGAGCCCGGTTTCGCGCGCGATCCTCTGCAGCACCAGCGGATCGCGCCCGATACCGGGCGGCGTGACGTCGCAGAGCGTCGTTCCGCCGGCCTCCCGGAGCGACGCGAGCTCGCGCACCACGAGGGGCACGTCAGTCAGGCGGAGATTGTAATCCCCGGTCACGGAGTAGCGGTCGATCCACACATGCTCGTGCATGAGCGTCACGCCCAACTGGTCCGCCTCGGTCTCTCCGAGCACCGTCTGCACCGTCATAGCACCACCCCCGTCCCCCGAAGGGCCCGCGTCTCGAACAGGGAAGACGATCGCCCCGGGCCGCAAGCCGTCCCCGGGGCGATCGCGGTCGGGTTTACTGGATCTCGACGTTGGAGTAGAGGGCGACCCCAGCGACGTCGAACGTCATCTTCGTGACGTCCGACGACCAGAACGGCGTGGTGTTCTCCTCCCAGAGCGGGATCATCCAGGCGTTCTCGATGATCTGCTTCTGGAAGTCCTGCACGAACTTGATGCGCTCATCGCGATTGGCCATGCCCAGCTGGGCCGTGTTGGCCTCGTCGATCTCAGCCGGAGCGTTGGTGTAGGCGAAGAAGCTCTCCAGGTTGCCCGCATCGGCGCTCGTGTTCCAGTCGATCAACATGTCGTAGTCGAGACCTTGCCAGCGTTCGCGCAGGCCGTTCGAGTCGGTCTTGTAGATCGACAGGTTCACGCCGAGCTTCTTGAGCTGCTGCTGCACGTTTTCCATGTTGGTGTCGGCGCCCGGGGTGTAGACGATGACCTCGATGTCGAGCGGCTTGCCGTCCTTCTCGCGCACGCCGTTCGCACCCATCTTCCAGCCCGCGTCGTCAAGGATCTTCGACGCGGCGTCGAGATCGTACGCCAGCTGGTCGGAGAGGTCGATGCGGAAGGGATGCGAGGAGTTCTCGACGCCCGTGGCGGGGCTGAAGATGTTCGGCTTGGTAGCGAGCATCTCCTTGCGGTCGAAGCCGATCATCAGCGCCTTGCGTACGGCCTGGTCGCTCATGATGGGGCTGCCGAGGTTGATCTTCCAGCTCGCCGAGATGGCGGGCAGCGGCTTCGGGGAGTTCTGGAAGCCTGCATTCTTGAGCAGGCCGGCGTCGGCCTCGGTGACCGTGTGGACGACGTCGATCTCGCCCGAGAGCGCGGCGCCCGAGCGGGTCGAATCGTTGTCCATGATGTTGAACTGCAGCGTCTTGATCTTGCCGGGGCCCTGGTTGTCCCAGCCCTCGGCGCCCCAGGCGTAGTCGTCGTTGCGCTTGAGGGTCAGGCGCTCCATCGGCACGTACTCCGTGACGACGTAGGGTCCGCTACCCTGCAGGCCTCCGACGACGCATCGCTCGGCGGGCTTGAGCGCCACCGACTCCTTCGAGTAGATCGCGAGCTGCGGCGTCGAGACCCCGTACAAGAACGCCACGTTGGGCTCGCTGAAGCGCACCTTGACGGTGCTCTTGTCGACGACCTCGGTCGTCTCGTAGCCCGCGAGGTGGGCTTGAGCCGCCCAGGCATCGGCGCCCAGCTCGAAGAGGCGGTCGAAGTTCGCCTTGACGGTCTCTGCGTCGAGCTTCGAACCGTCGGTGAAGGTCACATCGTCGCGCAGTTTGAATGTGTACTCGGTGGCGTCCTTATTGACCTCGAACTCCGTGGCGAGCCATGGGCGGGGCACGCCATCCGGACCCATGTAGACCAGAGAGTCGGCCATCTGGCGCGACCACTGCAGTGTGACGCGCATGTCGAGCGTGCCGGGATCGAGACAGCCGCCGTCGGCGTCGATGGCGACGCGTATGGTGTCCCGGCCTGTGCCGCCGGCGCCGGCGCCGCTCGACCCTCCGGAGCAGCCCACCAGCACCAGCATCGCGGCGATGGCAACTGCGCCACCCGCGATCAGCCTGTTCTTGAGTTTCATTTCGGGTGTGTCCTCTCGTGTGGATGGGAAGATTACAAGTTGATCGCCGCGTCGAGCAGACGCCGCGTGTACGGATCCCGCGGAGCCGCGAACACCGCGGCCGAGGGGCCCGCCTCGACGATCTCGCCTCGGTTGATGATGGCGACCTCATCGGCGAAGTTGCTCACCAGCGCCAGATCATGCGAGATGAATAGGTAGGCCATGCCGAACTCCCGCTGCAGTTCGCCGAGCAGTTCCATCACCTGATCCTGTACGACGACGTCGAGGGCCGAGACCGGCTCGTCGCAGACCACGAGCTTCGGCGAGGAGGCGAGCGCACGGGCGATGCCGACGCGCTGACGCTGGCCGCCGCTGAGCTCGGTCACGCGGCGCTTCAGGAACGAATCGGGCAGTCCGACCGCGTCGAGCAACTCACTCGCCCGCTTCTGCCGGCTGAGCCGATTGCCGATGCCGTGCACGGTCAGGGGTTCCGTAATGATGTCTTGAATGGACATGAGCGGATCGAGCGAGCTGAATGGGCTCTGGTACACGACCGAGATGTCGCGACGGACCTCGCGCAGCCGGCGTCCCCGTGCATGAGTGATGTCCTCGCCGAGGAACTCGATGGTGCCCGAGCTCACGTCTTCGAGGCGCAGACAGAGACGGGCCGTTGTGGTCTTGCCCGATCCGGACTCGCCGATGAGCGCCAGGGTGCGCCCGGCCCGGATCTCAATCGAGACATCCTTGACCGCCTCGACCTGCCTGCTCTTGTCGAATCGATCGCGGTAATTCTTGAAGAGACGATCGGCCCTCAGCACGATCGGCGCCGTATGCTCGGCTTCCTCGGCCTCCGCCAGCGCGTCGTCCTCCTGCTCCGCGATCGCCTCGATGAGGAACTGCGGGTTCTTTGAGGCGAGCAGCTTCGTGTAAGGGTTCTCGGAGTTCGCGAGCACTTCAGACGATCTGCCCGTCTCCACGATGCGCCCCTGCTGCATCACGATCGTGCGGTCGGCGCGGTTCGTGGCGAGCGCGAGATCGTGCGTGATGAGCACGAGGGCCTTGCCCCGCTCCCGTACAAGGCCCTCGAAGTGATTCATGATCTGCTGAGAGACGGTGACGTCGAGCGCGCTCGTGGGTTCGTCTGCGATGATCAGGTCGGGATCACCCGCGAATGCCGCTGCGATGAGCACGCGCTGGCGCATCCCACCCGAGAGTTCGTGGGGGAAGGAGAGCGCGACGCGCTCCACATCGATGAGACCCGCGGCCCGCAGCAGCTCATGCACCTTGGCCTTGGCCTCGCTCCGCGTGCAGAGCTTGTGCAGCAGCAGCGATTCGGCGACCTGCGCGGCGACCCGCTTCGTCGGGTTGAGTGACGTCATCGGATCCTGGGGCACGTAGCCGACCCTGCGGCCGCGGATCCTGCGCATCACCTTGTCGTCGGCCCCGATCACCTCCTCCCCCTGCAGAAGGATGCTGCCCCGCTGCAGCGCGTTCTCGGGCAGCAGGCCGACCATGGTGCTCATCGCCGTCGACTTGCCCGAGCCGGACTCGCCGACGATCGCGACGATCTCGCCCTCGCGGACATCCATCTCGAAGTCGCGCAGCGCGGGCAGCAGCCGTTCCCGCACCCTGTAGTCGACGTCCAGACCTGCGATGCTCAGCAGATTCTTGCTCATCGTTCTCCGATCGACTTCGAAACGCGGTTCACAGCCATCACGATCAGAATGAACGGGAGACCGGGCAGCACCGCCACCCACCAGGCGCTGTTGATGTATCCCTGCCCCTGGGCGATAAGCGCGCCCCACTCGGGTTCGGGCGGAGTCTGGCCGAAACCCAGGTAGCCGAGCGAGCCGATCGAGAGCAGCGCGGTGCCGAACTGCAGCGTGGCAAGGGCGATCAGCGGTCGCAGCGTGTTCGGCATGATGTGGCGGAAGATGACCCAGGGCAAGCGCGCTCCCGAGGAGTAGGCCGCCTCCACGAAGGTGAGGTCGCGGATCCGGAACACCTCGGCGCGCATCATGCGCCCGAAGGCGGTGATGAAGCCGAGGGCGACGCCGAGGGCCACGACGACCGTGCTGTTGCCGAGGCCTGCGAGCACTGAGAGCGTGATCAGAATGCCGGGCAGCGCCATGACCGCGTCGAACAGCCGGCTGATGACCGTGTCGACGATACCGCCGAAGGTACCGGCGAACAGACCGAGCAACGCTCCGGCCACGAGACTCACGCTGACCGAGAAGGCCGCCGCGAGCAGCGAGACCTGCGAACCGTAGACCACGCGCGCGTACAGATCTCGACCGAGCTCATCGGTTCCGAACCACTGTCCGGGTCCCGGAGGCATCAGGGAACGAGAAGTGTCTCCGACGATCGGATCGAAGCCGGTGAACCACTGCGGAACGATCGCGTAGGCGGTGAAGAGCAGGATCACGAGACCTGCCAACCAGATGTCCCAGCTCGAGACGGCTCGCCGGAAGCGGCCGACACCCCTGGGGTCTTGCCGGATCAGGACGGCCTGAGTCGATTCAGCCACGCCTTCCCTCCTGTCGGATACGGGGATCGAGCAATGGGTAGCTCAGATCGATGAGCAGATTCACGATGACGAAGATGACCGCAGCGACGACCACGACGCCCTGGACCACCGGCAGATCGGCGTTCTTCACGCTCTCGAGGATCACGCGGCCGAGGCCCGCGCGGTTGAACACCGTCTCCGTGACGACTGCACCGGTGAGTAGGCCCCCGGCGAGCACGCCGGTGATCGTGAGGGTCGGGATGAAGGCGTTCTTCAGACCGTGCACCAAGACCACCCGCAGGCGGCTGTTGCCCCGGCACAGGGCCGCGAAGGCATAGGGTCCCCTCATCACCTGGCCCAGCGATGCCGAGAGCACTTGACCGATCACCGCCGCCGGCTCGATGGCGAGCACGATGACGGGCAGGATGAGCGTTCGCCAGTCGCTACTGCCGAAGGCGGGCGACCAGCCCAGTTTGAAGGCGAACAGCATGATGAAGAGGATGCCGATCCAGAAGGTCGGGATCGAGACGCCGACCGAGGGGAGCGCATTGAAGAAGTTGCGCAGCCACGGCTTCTTCACCCAGTTCGCCACGATCGCCAGGGCGACGCCGCCGATAAGGCCGAGCAGGATCGCAGGAACCGCGATCGCGAAGGTCTTCGGGAGCGCGGCCATCACCACCTTGAGCACCGGCTGGCGATCCCGGTATGAACTGCCGAAATCCCCCTGGAGGAGGGAGACGATCTGCTCGCCGTACCTCACAGCGAGAGGCTTGTCGAGCCCCAGTGAGATCCGGATCTGCTCGATCTGCTCAGGGGCAAGGCCCGTGTCACCCATACGGGCGAGGGCCGCATCGCCCGGAAGGATGTTGAGCAGGAAGAAGGCCAGCGTATAAGCGAGCCAGAGCACCACGAACGCTTGCGCAGCTCTTTTCAGGACGTAGGCCTTCATTCATCACACTCCGACTCGGCATTGCGTCAGGGATCCGTCATCCGTTTTACGAGGACCGCGCGGAACCGTGTTTCCGAAACGATCAGCCCTAATCTAACACGTCGTTCCACAGTAAAGGTAACAGTTCCATATAGCGGACTTAACTATGTTTTCCCGGGAGAATAGAGTTGCTTAAGAACGGCGGATTCATGCGAGATACTCGGCCGTGTCAATGCGGGAGCGCGTTCCCAATTAAGGACCGCATGGTGGCACGGCGATTACCTCTTCACCCATATCGGCCGAGGGTGCGGCGATTCTCGAGCGTATAGTTCCAAATTACAGCACGCCGTTCTACACTAGGGAATAGTCTGTTCCGCCATCGCCAGTCGGCTCGGCGGACACGCGCAGAGAGGCTTCTCACATGAGAATCGCGATCATCGGCCTGGGAGCGATCGGCAGTCAGGCGCTGCTGCATCTCTCGCAGCAGGAGGGCGTACAGGCGGTCGGCTACGACCTCTACAGTCCGGGCCACGGCTTCGGGGCATCCGGCGGCGAGAACCGTCTCTTCCCGAGGGTCGGCACCGATTACGAGAACTACACCGAACTGATCGACTACGCTCTCTCGGTCTGGGAGAGACTCGAGGGCGATAGCGGCCGCACGATCGTCAAGCGCGCAGGATATCTCGCAGTGGGCGACGAAGCCGCGGCCTCGCGGAGCCACATCATCCGAGCGGCTGCGGCCGGAGGCACTCCCGCCCGCATCCTGACTCGTGCCCAGCTGCAGGACGAGTTCGGCTTCCAGAGCTATCGCGAGGGGGATATCGGCGCCTTCGACCCCACCGGAGGCATGATCCGCACCGACGCCGCCATCTTCGAGGCGGCTCGCGCGGCAGAAGCGTTCGGAGCGCAGTTGCATCCATGGAGCCGGGTGACCGCACTCGAGACGACCCCTCACGAGGTGCGCCTCCACCTCGGCGACCAGACGCACCGCTTCGATCTCGCTGTGGTTACAACGGGGCCTTGGGTACATCAGCTGCTCCCGGAGCTTCGCCGGCTGGTTCACGTGCACAGGCCCACCTCAGCCTGGTTCTTGCCGAAAGCGGCCCGCACGATGCGCGGACTGCCAGCAATCTCGAGAGAAGGGCAGCAGCAGTACTACGCTGCCCCGACCTTCGACGGCGCCTCGCTCAAGGTCGGATACGGAGGTCTGCGCCAGCAGAACCTCGCCAGCGCGCCCGAACCCGCGCACACGCTGATCGACCCGGACGAACTCGGCGAGTTTCCCAGGATCCTCGGCGAGTATCTGACCGCCTTCAACCCGACCCCGTCGCGCATCGCTCACTTCTTCGAGGGGTACACCGATTCCTCGCGCCCGATCATCCAGCGTACGCACGATCGCGTAGTCGTCGGCGTCGGGTTCTCGGGCCTCGGCTTCAAACTCTCCCCGGTGTTCGGCAGGCTGCTTGCCGAGACGGCGACCGACCGACCCGGCAAACTGCTCGGACCCCTCAGGGAGAGCATCCCCTCCTTCCCGCTCTGACGGGCACCTGCGAGAGAGCATCTGCGATGCGGAGACGGGCGAGGGTCTGTCCGATGAACGGTGTGTGGGGTC